>CAYSVK010000002.1:146636-436328 GCA_964434455.1 uncultured Ferrimicrobium sp.
AAGCGACCGGCAAGCTGAGCGAACCAACGCCCAAGCTGAGCGTGCCGCTGAAGCTCGGACTGGAGCCGGAGTAACTGCCCGTCAAGGTGCCGAGCAGAGTGACGCCACCTTGCAGTGACAACGGTGCGGGCGACGCTCCCGAGCCGGTAATGACCGTCACCGTTGACGCGAGCGTTCCGGCGGTGTCAGTAACTGAACCCGAGAGCGTGAGCGCACCGAATGAACCGAGAGAGATCGGACCGGTCGCGAGGGCCACTGACCAGGTGGTGCTCGAGGTGTAACTGACCGTGGCCGCGATGCTGGCCCCGAGGACCGACAGCTTCGCGGCAATAGAGGACTGAACTCCATGCGCGGTGGTGTCGCCGCTCACGCCGTCGGTGTTGTTGACGTTGTCGGTGATTGAGAGATGCGTGATCGTGAGGGCGACTGATGGAGCGAGCGTCAACGTGCCGGTCGAGGCGCTCACCGACCAGTCGGTGGAATCGGTGAACGTCACCGCCACGGTCACGTGGCTCGAGCCAATGAGGACCGTTCCGGCCATCGAGATATGACCAGTCACAGCAATCGAAGAAGACGACACCGTGAGGGTGAAGGTGCCGAGCGCCACGGCACCACTCGGCGCCACCACGTTCGAGTAGGCCGAATACCCGCCCGTGCCTATGGCGTTCTTCGCCCGGACGCGGAACGCGAACACTTTGCCGGCGATGGCTCCCGTTGGTTTGCACGTCAGCGCGGTCGTGGCACAGACCTGCGTGCCGAACTGGTTCGTGACGACATAGCCCGTAATCGGTGAGCCGCCGTTGCCGGGAGCGACCCAGCTAAGCGACACCACTCCCCCGGCGACCATCGCGTGTACGCCGCCCGGTGCGCCCGGCACCGCCGCCACGTGCGGCAGTCGCACCGAGGACGCCGTGGGGGCGGTCGACGTGCCCACTTGGGCGTGCGTCGTTGATCCACTCGATGAACCCAGGTGAACGGGATCGTTACCCGCGCCCGCCTTCGAACCCGGTGCGGACGTACCGCTCGAACTGGCTGCGCCCTGCACGTTGATCAGGGCGATGTTGGCGGACTTCGGACCGCCGTTAATCGAGGCCTGCACTGCGATGATCGATAGACCCGACTTCGCACTTGAGAGTGCGTGCACCGTCGCGATGAATCCCGTCGTGCCCGTTCCAGAGACCGGCGCGTCGAAGTGACAGATGACGTTGCCTGATCCGCCGGGGCAGATCCAACCGTTCTGGTGGAGCGGCGCCATCACGACGCCGTGACCAAGCACGACGGTGTCAGTGATACCCGCGGGCGCACCGCCAGAGATCCGTTCGATCACTTCGATGTGGCGGGCACTGGTGCTCGAGACGACCTGTCCGCCAATTGGCGAGATCTTCACGGCGACGGTCTGGTGCAGAGCGCCTACCACGGTGGCCCCGGCCGACAGTGCGACGGTTCGTGTGTCGCCGTACGGCGTCGGTGCGGAGAAGTTCGGGTGCCATTGGTGCGCACCCAACGCCACCGCGGCGCCCGGGCGAAGTTGATAACTGATGGTCAACGGGGTGGAGACCTGGCCGTACGCGAGAGCCGGACCGTTGTACTGACACGCCGGTGCACCATCGGCGGCGGTGATGCAGTGCCAATTGGGTGAGTGCGACGACCACGAACTGGCGAGTCCCGGCGGCAACACGTCCCAGAGTTCGCCCGTGGTCGGAGCGTTCTTGACGGCCGTGCGCGACGAGCCAACGTTGCGCAACGCAAATTCGAGAGAGCCCATGCCCCCGCGCGCGACAACGGCGGGCTTGGCGGACAACACACTTAAGAGCGGCGACGCGCTGGCGACAATCGCTGCGGGCATGGCAAGTCGAGCCGCGCCGCCGTTGCGCAGCGCCAACTGGACTTGCAACGTCGCACCGTGGTCGTCGCCCGCCCCAAGCGAGTTCTGCGTGATGACCGCAATCGCGACCGCCGCACTCGGTCGAAGAATCTGCGGGCGCGACGACGAATTCGTACAGAGACGCCACGCACTCGTCGTGCCGACGCACTTCCACGTCGCGGCGGTGGCGGTGCCGTTGTGGTTGAGCGAATACATGTGAACCACCGAGACGCCGGCCGGCAACTGAAGTCGTATCTGGGCGCGTGCGAGATCTTCACTTCGGGTCGCACTCGAGTTGCGCACAATGATCCCGAAGCCGTCTTCGAGCGAGGCGAGCACGTCGAGCGAGCTGATTGCTCCGCCGCGGATGTTCACCGCGGAGAGCGAGAGCGACGGCGCGGAGTCCGCCGCCGAAACGACGGTTGCCGAACCAGTGACGGCCAGCACCGCGGCGAGCAGAGCCGACATGGCGCGCATCACAACAATGCGCGCCCTCGAGGCGGGGGCCACACTCAAAGTCTGCCTCACCATCAGAACGCCGCCTGGAGACCCGCGGCAATTTGAGTCACCGTGTAGCCGAGGGTGGACATTGCTGAAGCGACCTGCAGCTGACTCTGCGAGAAGGTCACCGCGAGGGCGACGGCAATCCCGTCAGCGTCGTAGCGCAAGTGAATGAGTTCGTTGATGGCATCGACTTGGCTCATTCCGAACACGTTGACGAGCACTGTCGCCATTTGGTTCGAGGAGTACCCGGCGCGCACGAGCTCCTCGACGAAGTTGTTGAATCCACTCGAGGTCGGCGAACTCGCACTGACCACGCCCGGAGCGATGGGTCCGGACTCATCAGGTGTCGGCACCGCACCGGCCGCGCTCGACGGCACGACTGGCATCGCCACTGTCGCACTCGGGGCCGCCACTGTCGTGAGCGTCGACTCGAGATCGGACACTCCGTTGCTCGACGTCGCGGGATTCGCGCTGAGAGGAGTGCCGAGGCCGATCGCGGCCGAGCGTGCAAACGAACTCTCGCTCGAGGGCGCGGTACTCGCAGCGAAGGCCGCCACGAGACCGAACGGAGTAGCGAGCAATGCGCTTGATGCGTTGTTCGCCGCCACGTACGGCGAGAGCGCGGGCGAGACACTCGCGGTCACCGCAGTGGGGCTGAGCAACCGACCGGTGCCTACGTCCACGAATCCCTGGCCGGTATCGAGCAGTGACGCGGTGGCGTCGTAGAACTGTCCGTGCAGTCCGAGGTCAATCACCGGCGCGGGATAGGCGGAGCTGAACCCGTCGCCGTTAATGGCTTGTACGACGTAGTCGTAGGTCCCCGTCGCGTTAAGTCCCGTGATTGAACAGCCGGTCGAAGCGGCCGTCACCTGACAAGCGCCCCCGCAACTCGCGGCGTGCGCGGCCGTGCACGTGCGGCCCTCGAGCGTGGCGCTCGCGATGTAGCCAGTGACGGCGCTGCCACCCGAACTGCTGGGCGCCGTCCAACTCACCGCGGCGTCACGCAGACCGCCCACTTCAGTGGTGATGGTCTCGCTGACCGTACTTGGTGCGCCGGGCGCCGAGACGGTGCTCGGTGCGCCGAAGGGCGAATAGGTGGTGAGCAATATCTGCTGACCCGTGGCGCTGGCGGCGCCCGTCACATTTCCTTCGGAGTCCGTCGTTAAGAAGTAGGTCTGTGTGACGCCTGCCGCGACGGTCTGCATCGCGAGCGGACCCGCGCCGTAGAAGTAGCGGCGCAGCACTGAGCCGCTCTGGCGCACCAGGTCGAGTTGCGCGGTGGCGCTGAGGGGATCCCAGAGATAGGTCGTCGTCGTGGTGGTGCTCGATGCCGTCACGGTCCGTGAGGCCACGAAGCCTCGCGCGTCGTAGGTGTAACTGATCGTTGCACTCGGCGTCGTCACCGATGCCAGTTGGCCCGCGGCGTTGTAGGTGTCACTCGTGACGTTGGCACCGGACGTCGCTGAGGTGAGATGACCGTCCGCGTCGTAGTTGTACGTCGTGGCGGTGGGTGTCGCGAGCGAACTCAATTCGTCAATCGCGTTGGTCGTGGCACTCACGCCAAACAGCGAGGTGACGTTGCCGTTGCCGTCATACGTCGTGGCGCTGCCCGTGGGCGCACTGGCAGTGGAGACGACGCTCGGTCCATTGAGCGTTGGGGCCGTGCTCGGTGCGCCCGGCAGTGTGCCGAGAGTGCCGGATCCGTCGTTCTGCAACGGCACGAAGTCGAAGTTCGCCCCGGGCGATGCGGGCGCAGAAAATGCTCCGCTCGTGCACGGCGTCGCGGGCGTCGTGGTCGCACTCGGCGGGCTGGTTGCTGTCGAGGCGCCGCTCACCCAGCCGAGCGTCGTGTAACTCAACTGCTGGGCCGTCGTCGTTGACCCCGAAACGGCGGTGAAGGAGACCGGCTCGCCCAACGTGGAGTACGTGGACGCCGCAGTTGATTCGGTGGTGCCCGCACACGTCAAAGCAGCGGTCGCGGGCAATCCGTGCGCGTTGCTCGTTGCCATCTCGATTTGGCCGTTGCTCAGAGCGACGCCGATCTCGCGGCGCTGGGCGTCGCGCAGGTACGCCGCGCCGATCGACGCACTGGTGACCGACATGACGTTGCCCGCGTCGTCGTCACTCGTCGTCACCTTCGTGCCGTCGGGGTACGTCTCAACCGTCGTGCCCGCACTCGGGTAGGCGTACGTGAAGGTCTGCCCGGCGGCCACGGTCGCCGTTATCAGATTGCCCGCCGCGTCGTAGCTGTAGCTCTGTGCGCCCGCCGGACCAGTCGCGCCGACCAACTGGCCCGCAGCGTTAAAGCTCTCCGAGTAGGTCGTGGTGGTCGGCGAGGCGGAGGCCAATGCGGCAATGACTTTGGTGCGCTGGCCCTCGGGCGATGTGGTGACGGTGAAGAGACGGCCGCTCGGTTGGCTCAGCGTCGCAAGGTTGCCGTCCGCGTCGTAGGTCGCCGCGGTGACCGCGCTGGCATTCACCGTGTCGATCAGTTCGTTCGCGCCATTCCAGATAAAGAGGAATGCCCGTCCGCTCGGTTCCACCTTGCGCGACAGTTGACCGAGCGAGTTGTAACTGAAGTTCGTGGTGCCAGCGGGCGTGGCGATCGCTGCCACTTGTCCCGCCGCGTTGTACAGCCAGTGAGTGACCGCGCCCGTGGGCGACGTGGCGCTCAGTCGGTGCCCCGCGCGGTCGTAGGTGTACGTCGTCTGGGCGCCGTCCACGCTGTGACGCATCGTGTCGCCCGCCGCGTCGTAGGTGCTCGACGTCGTGCGACCGGTTCCGTCGCTGGTGGACGCCAATCGGCCGAGCGCGTCGTAGCTGTACGACGTCGTCACGCCGTCACTCGACGTGCTCGAGGCGAGTTGGTCGGCGCTCGAGTAGGTGTTGACGGTCACGTGACCGGTCGCGTCCTGGGTGCTCAGCACGTTGCCTGACGGGTCATACGTCGTGACCCCGGTCAATGGAGTTGACGTCGTCACGGTGTGGGTGGTCACCGGCGTCGTGCTGGGCGAGGTCACCGCCGAGGTGTCAACAGTGACTGACGTCGAGTGCGACGTCGTGAGTATCGCCGCGGCGTAGGACCACGCGTAACCCGTCGTGGTCGTGTTGTGCTGCGTTGTCGACGTCGTGGTGAGACCGCTCACCGCGGTGGTGGTCGTCGACGCTTTGTCTTCGAACGGGTCAAAGGTCGTCGCCGTGGAGATGAGGTTTCCATCGACGTCATACCCACTCGTGGTGACGGACCCGTTGCCGCGACTGAGCGTGACCAGTTGGCCCGTCGGGTCATAGACGTAGTGGGTCGTAAAGAGCGGGTTCAGTGAACTGAGGAGGTGACCGCGCGCGGTCGTGGCACTCACGATCTGTCCGGCCTCGTTGAAACTGTTGACTGGCCCCAACCCATTGAGCGCAACGTTCGAAGGTGAACTAATGGTCTCGCCCACGAGGTTGCCGGCGGTGTCGTAGCTGTAGTGAGTTGTGCCGAGCACCGTCGTGGCACTGAGCCGTTCGCCGAAGGCGTCGTAGGTGTAAGTCGTCGCCGTCTCCCCCGGCAGCGTCGCTGAGGCGAGGTTCGCTCCGGCGTAGCTGTAGCGAGTCACCGCGCCGTCAGGATCAGTCACCGAGGTCAGCTGGTGCGCCCCGTTGTAGGTGTACGTCGTGGTGACCAGTTGACCGAGCGAGTCCGGTGCGCTGAGTGCCAGCAGATTGCCCGCCGCGTCGTACTGGTACGACCAAACCGATCCGTCGCCGTGCTGGGCCTCGATCAGCCGCATCTGGCCGTCGTAGCTGAACCCGGTCGTCGATCCACTCGGCAGCGTCTCTGAAATGATCGCGCCGTTTAGATACGAATCGCTGAAGGAGGCGGTGGTCGGTCCGCCGGCGCTTTGAATGTGCGCGAAGCGTGTGGCGGTGTGTGTCGCGGCGTTCCAGCCGTAGCTGTCATAAAAGAGAGCACCTTGGCCGTAGCACTGCGCCGTTAACACCCGAGCGCCGCTGTAGGTGACGTGTAGCCACGTGTGGTGACTCGGCGCCACGATCGTGGTGAGGCGCGAGCCGTAGCCGTAGGTCCAGATGTGTCCGTTCGCGTCGGTGAATGCAGTCAGCAGCGATCCGGCCGTAACGGCGGGATAGCTGTAGTGCACCGTGCGAGTGGGTGTGCTGAGTGCGGTGATTTGGCCACCCGAGTCTTCGGCCACCGTCACTGCGAGCACCGATCCGTTGCGGGCGACGTTGATCGTGACGAGGTGCGCGCCCGAGTACACCAGGGCGAGACCAATACCCGCGGCCGAACGCACGGCGACCAGTCGTCCACCCGAAAAGAGCAGTGTCGGACCACCCACTGTGACGAGAGTGCAACTAATCCCCGAGCAGGTGAGCGTGGAACGCGATCCCGGCGGAGCGGACCACAGCCCCGGTCCCGCCGAGGTGAAGATCAAACGTTGACCATCCGGTCCACGCACTATGGCCGAGGTACCACTGATCGAGACCGCGCTGTCGAGGATCGAGGACCATCCTGGTCCGAACAGTCCGCCCGCAGTGTCGGACGAGTTGTACGTGCGCGTGAGCACCAGTGGCACGCCGAGCCCCTGCACGCGCAGATCCGTCGTGGCGTAATCCAGTTCTCCGGTCGCCGTGTTGACGTCGTTCACTACATGTTGATCGCTGCGTCCAATGGAACCAGCGCCCCACCCCTGCGCATCGGGCTGAGCGGTAACCACAACGCCGATGGGCGTGGCGTGGCTGACGACGATCGTGCCCGAAGTTGCTGAGCTGAGAGAGTCCGCCGACGCGGTGAGCGTGATCGAACCCGTCGAGGGGATCTCGCAGTTCGTAAAGGATGCGACGCCGGCCACTGCCGCCACCGAGGTGTCGTCGCAGACGAGATCGCCCGACGAACTCGTGAGGGTTACCGTGCCGGTAAAGGTGGTGTCGACGTTGCCGCCGTCATCGACGGCCGCCACGCGCGGCGCGGTGGCAAAGACGTTGGACTGGGTCGCGCCCGCGGGCACGGCGAGAAAGCTGAGCGCGCTCGCGGTGCCGGCGGAGACGTTGAACGCCGCGCTCATCGTGAGTGCCCCCGGCACGGTCGCTTGCAATTCGTAGCCCGTGCCGGCGCGGTTGATCGAGCACGACGAGAACGTCGCGACGCCGCTGGACGGTGCGGCGGTGATGAGTCCGCTCGAGCCTCCGCAGCTGAGCGTGGCGCCCGCCGCGCCCGTGCCGGCGACCAACGCGAGGGTCACCGCAGTGCTCGAGGCCGTCAGCACGTTGCCGCCGAGATCTTCTTCAGTCACCGTGGTCGCCGAGCTGAAGCTGTCGCCGCCGACCGCGGCCGTCGGTGCGTTAGCCATCACCAACTGCGCGAGCGGACCGACCGAGACCGAGAAGGAGTTACTGGTCGTGGTCGCGCCACCCGTCGCGGTAGCGACCAATTGGTACGTACCGGACTTATTGACCTTGCAGCCCGCGAACGAGGCGACGCCGGAAGGTGCAGACACCGGGTTCTGAGAACAGGTGAGCGTGACCCCGCTCGGTGAACCGCTGAGCGAGAGCGTGACTGACGAACTGGTGAGGTGCGAGAGGTTGTCAAACACGGAGACAACCGGCTGCGCGGTGAGAATCGAGCCGCCCGTGCCGGCACCTGGTTGCGTAGTAAAGCTGACCGAGGCGGCGCCGCTCACCGGAGTCGTAAACGACGAACTCACCACGCTGAACGTCGAGTACGTCGCGGTCAAGGTGTACGCAGTCGCGGACGGCGTGACCGAACAACCCGCGTAGCTCGCGACGCCGTGGCTGATGGTGGCCGACGCGACCTGGTCCGAGCCAACAGTCACCATCGTCGAACAGGTGAGCGACGCCGACGAGCCTCCTGTGCCCGAGGTGACGGCCAGATGCACGTCACCGGTGGTCACGGTGTTGACCACGTTGCCGAGAGCGTCCTCAAGGGTCACGACCGGCTCGGTCGTGAGTGTGCCGGCCGTCGAACTCGACGCGGGCTGCGTCGTAAAGACGAGCTTGCTGACCACACCGGGCGAGACGAGAAACGTCGTGCTGATCGCGCCGAGCGTGACGCCGTGTCCGTCGGTAGCTTCGGCGATCAGTGAGTACGACGAACCGGTGGGCGACGAGTGATTGTCGGTGCATTTGGGAAACGAGGCGACGCCCGCCGCGGCGGTCACTGAGTAGTAGTACGACGAGCCCGATCCGGTGACGAGAGTTTCACTGGAGTCGCTACAGGTAATCGGCGCCGTCGCGAGTCCGATGTAGGTCTGCAAGAACACCGACAGTGTGGCGCCGGTGCCGGTCGTCACGGTGTTGCCGCCGGCGTCTTCGATCGTGAGAGTGACGTCGGAACTGAAATTGCTGCCCGCGGTGATGGCCGTTGGCTGCTGAGTGAAGATCAGCTGGCTCGCCGCACCGACCGTGACGTCAAAGGCCGAACTGTCCACCGTCGTTGCGGTGCCGCCGTTAGTGGAGCTCGCGGTCAACTTGTAGCCCGTGCCGTGTTTGTTGATGGCGCAGTTGGGAAAGGTCGCCACGCCCGCGACCGCCCGCACCGAAGCGCACGTGAGGTGCGCGCCACTCGCTCCGGTCCCAGAAGTGATCGACATAGAGACGAGCGAGGTGACGTTCAAAACGTTGCTGCTCGAGTCCTCAATCGAGACCGCCGGCGACGGCGAGATCGCCACTCCCCCAGTGGTCGCCGTCGGCTGTTGGGTGAAGACCAACGTGAGCGCGGGCAGCGCCGTCACGTCAAAGGTCCCTGAGGTGTCCGTCACCGCGGAGCCGTCGATGCTCGCGCTCGCGGTGACGGTAAATCCAGTGGCGGCCGTATCAATCGAACAGCCAACGAAGTTCGCCTGCCCCGTCGTGCCGCCCACAGTGGTGGGTGCCGAGACGGTGACCGACGGACAGGTCAATACGGCGGAGCTCGCCCCTGACGGCGCGGTCATCGACAACGAAACGGTGATCGCGGGGGCGGGCAGCGATGCAAAGAGCGGATCAACGAAGGTCACGACCGGCTGGGTGCCGAAAGCCGCTCCGGCGTACGCGTGGGCGGGAGCCGTGGCGATGGTGATTGACGGCGTGGGCGGCGTCGCGCCCGCGAGCACCGCGAGGGGGACCTGGCTCACCACGGCGGCGAGTGCCGCGACCACAGTGCCGAAAATTCGTCGAGAGCGCATTGCTGTCGACATGTTGTTATCTCCGAAAGTTGAGCGGGGCCACATCGCGCGCGTTCGACGACGTGACGTCACCGCACTCCCTTCGCGACCGCTGCCGTGGTGAGGGTGATCAGACAACGATCACTCTGAATGTCTGTCCGACCTAGCGTGTCACTGTACCCACCATTTGGCACAGATGCGTGTTTTAAATCGTCGTCTCTGATACCAATTGACGGGTTCAACGGTGAGCTGCGGAGGTCGACGCTCGCCAAGGAGATGCGATCGATGTCACTCACTCATTCCGTCACGCGCGCGCGAGCGTCGCTCGGCGTCAAAATCTCACTCGCGAGCGCCGTCATGGTGGCCGCCAGCGTGGCCAGCGCCCCGATGGCGTTCGCCAGCGGCTCGCCCACCTTCTACGTCGACGTGAACGGCAGCGGCACGTCGTGCACCGCGGTTGCTCCGTGCGGATCGATCGCTCAAGCGCTCAGTGACGCGTCGGGCTCGAACCACGGAGTGATCAACGTCGGACCGGGTTCGTTCTATGAAGACGACATCATCACGCCGGCGGGCAAGTACACGATCTCGGGCATCCCCGGTCAGACCTCGCTTATCGCGGACACCACGAGCAACAACGGCTTCGACGTCGCGACGTCTGACCTCGTCGTCTCGGGCGTCACCTTCAATGGATATGGCGACGGCGTCTACAACTTGGGCGGCACCGTCACACTTGAGAACGACGTCTTCACCCAGAACTACGACGGCGTGTACACCTCGGGAACGACGATGGTGTCGGACTCCACCTTTGACACCAACGTCACCGCGGGTGTCAACGTTGTCGGGGGCTTCACCTCCGTTGACTCTTCGACCTTCACCAACAACGAAGTTGGCGTGTACGTGCAGTCCGGAACCGCCTCAGTCGTCAACACCACCACCCAGGGCAATGACGTGGGCCTGGCGTCCAACGCCACCTTGACGGTCAGCCAGACCACGATCACTGACAACGCCAGTTACGGCATCTTCTCTTCGGGCACCGTCAACCTCACGAGCTCAATCCTCGAGCGCAACGGCGCGGACTGCTCAGGAGCGATCAGCAACGACAACGGCTACAACGTCGATGACGACGTCACCAACGCCTGCGCCCTCGCGGGGTACCTCGGCGACGTGGTTGGTTCGCTCGCGCACACTGAATCCCTGAGCGACAACGGCGGCCCGACATTGACCGAGGCGATTCTCCCGACGAGCCCCGCCTATGACTTCGTGCCGGCCGCGTACTGCGCACCGCTCGATCAGCGCGGAGCCACGCGGTTGCTCGCTTCAAATCCGAACTTCTGTGACGCCGGTGCGTACCAGTGGGCACCTCCGGCCACCATCGCACTCACAACTGATCCGCTGACAGGCATCACGTCCTTCACGCCGAACATCGGCCCGGTCACCGTCGAGATGTACGACGCTGCGGGCTTCCCCGCCGTCAGCCAGAAGGTTGTCACGCTGGCGCTGTCCACGACCGCTCCCTCCGGCTTCTTCGGCATCGCCAACGGCGCGAGCCCCACGAGTTCGGTCACCATTCCCATCGGCGAAAGTTCCGTGGGCATCTGGCTTGGCTCGCTGCATCCCGTGGCGTTCCACGCGACGATCTCCAATGCGAAGCTCGGCACGCTCACTCAGACCGAAACCATCACGCACGGTCCTCCAGCCACTGAGACCATCACTGGCGGCAACTCGCAAAGCGCGATCGTCGGTGACGACTTCGCCTCGGCCCTCTCAGTCAACGTCGTTGACGCACAGGGCAACGTTGTGCCTGGCGCGCAAATCGACTGGTCGATCACGACGGGCGCCGCCAGCTTCCCCGGCTCGTCATCGGTCGCTACAACTACAACGGACAGCTCGGGCAACTCCTCGGCGCCGACGTTGACCGCTGGTCACACGCCGTCGACGATCTTTGTCACCGCGACGGTCGACGGCACCGCAATTATCCAGACGTTCACCGAGACCGGGCTGACCGGACCGCCGCACGACATCTCGATCACGGCCGGCACCCCGCAGGAACAGACGCCCACCGCGACGTTCTCCATTGATCTCACCGCGCACGTGGTCGACAAGTACGGCAACCCGGTCAACGGCGCGCAAGTCGACTTCGTCGTCGCGTCAGGCTCGGCGTCGCTCACCTCACCGAATGCCACGACCAACCCGAGCGGTGACGCGTCCGACACGATGGTCGCTGGCACGACCGCGGGACCGGTCACGGTGACGGCCACGGTCGACGGCACGGCGATCACGGCCACCGCTGATCATTTGACGGTCATTCCCGGGGCACCCGACGCCATCACCGTTGTGAGCGGCGACGCCCAGAGCACGACACCCACCTCCGACTTCACGAACCCACTCGTTGTCTCGGTAGTGGACCATTGGGGTAACGCCGTTGCGCCGACGCAGGTCGACTTTGAGGTGACCTCGGGATCAGCTCACCCCTCGGCGACCTCCGCGGTGACAGACAGCAGTGGGGATGCCACGGTGAATCTCACCGCCGACACGGTCGCTGGTCCGGTCACCGTCACGGCCACGGTCGATGGCACGGTCATCACGACGACGTTCAACGAGACCGTCATCCCCGGACCGCCGGCCGCCATCACGATTATTGGTGGGAACAACCAGTCCGAGTTGCCCGACAGCAGCTTCCATGACGAGTTGCAGGTCTCCGTAACTGACGCGTGGGGTAACGCCGTCGCACCGACGCAAGTCGACTTTGCCGTGACCGCGGGCAGTGCCGAACTCGACACCGCGACGGCCACGACCGACAGCAGCGGCGATGCGTCCGACGCGCTCGACACGGGCAGTGTGGCGGGTCCCGTGACTGTGACGGCCACCGTCGACGGAACTGCGATCACTACGACCTTCGATGAGACAGTGATTCCGGGATCTCCCGCATCGATCGTCATCGTCCAGGGCAACAACCAGAGCGCCACTCCCGCAATCGACGTTCCGACGGATCTCGGCGTCTCGGTCACTGACGCCTGGGGCAACGCCGTGGCGCCCACTCAAGTTGACTTCGCGGTGACGTCCGGGTCAGCGTTCACTGACAACGACTCGGTCATCACCGACAGTTCGGGGGTCGCGACCGATGGACTGGACTCAGGCACCGTGGCCGGTCCGGTCACCGTGACCGCCACCGTCGACGGCTCGTCGCTAACGACGACCTTTGATGAGACCGTCATTCCGGGGGCTCCCTCGGTATTGACGGTGACGGGTGGCGCGAATCAGAGCGCGTTCTCGGACACCAACTTCTCGGTGCTGCTGTCGACCTCGCTGGTTGACTCGTGGGGCAACCTCATCTCCAACGCTCACGTCACCTACCACGTGACGTCGGGTTCGGCTCGGTTCTCCGGTTCGACGCAGATGACGGTGACCACGCTCGGCGGACTCAGTGAAGTGGCCTTGCGTGCCGGTGATCACGCGGGACCACAAACAGTTACGGCCACGGTCGACGGCAGCGCGGTGCTCACCAGCTTCCTCGGCATAGTGGTGAAGGCCCCGGTGTACTCAAAGACCATCTCGGGCTTCGCGGTGGGATCGTCGGTCCTCACGGCAGCCCAAAAGGTCACCCTCACCTTGACGGCGCACTCGATCGCTCGCCTCGGCAACACGAAGGTCGCGATCACCGGATACGCCGACGAGACCGGAACGACATCACAGAACAACTCGCTCAGCTTGGCGCGCGCCAACTCGGCACGGACATTCCTGCGCTCGGTGCTGAACAAGTTGGCCGTGAGCGGCGTCACGATCACGACCCAGGGTCTCGGCAGCACTCACCTGTTAAAGGGCGTGCCCGCTAGCTCACCGCTCAACCGACGCGCGGTGCTCTGGATGAGTTAGGCCGTTTGGCTCCCGACAGTGCCCCGGCGTTGTCGCCGGGGCACTGTCGTTTCATCACTCTGGACAGAATGTGACCAACTAATTACGCAGGAGGGCGCTGCAGCATGCGCAAGTTCTCGTCGAGATCGTTGAGAGAGTTCCGGGTCTTTGCGCTGCGAGCCAACGCCATCGATCTGGCCATTGCCGTAGCCCTCGGCGCCGCCTTCGCAGCGGTCGTCACCGCGATCGTGAACGACATGTTCACGCCGATCATCGGGGCGATCTTTACGACGGACTTCTCCAAGCTCAGTTTCAAGGTCAACGGCAGCACCTTCAGTTACGGACTGGTGATCAGCACCGTGATCACCTTTCTCGTCGTCGCGGCCTCGCTCTTCTTCTTCGTGGTGAAACCGCTCAACGCGTTGCGAAAGCGATTCGGACTCGACGTCGATCCTGATGCCCCGGTCACCGAACCGTGTCCCGCTTGTCGCACTGCGATCGTGGTCGACGCCCGACGGTGCCCCGCGTGCACGGAAGTCCTGGGCGACAGTTGGGCCGCTAACGCGTAGCGCGCTGGCGAGCCACCTCGTAGGCGGCGACTGACGTCGCGACACCCGCATTAAGAGAACTGAGGACCCCGCGTTGCGGGATCGACGCAAGAACACTGCACCGCTTGCGCACCAGTTGACCGAGACCGTTCTGTTCGCCACCCACCACTAATGCCACCGGTCCGTTGGCGAGATCGAGGTCGTAGAGCGACGTTGACGACTCGCCGGCGAGACCCACAATGAGAAATCCCGCCGAAGCCAACGTCGCCAAGGTGGCGGGCACGCCTCCAACTTCCGCGAACCGCAAATGCTCGATGGCGCCGGCCGCGGTTTTGGTGACCGCGGGAGTGATGCGCGCGCTGCGGTGACGCGGCAGCACGACCCCCGTGACACCTGCGCCGTCGGCGCTGCGCAAGATGGCCCCGAGGTTGCGCGGATCGGTGAGTCCGTCGGCCACGATCAAGAACGCGTCGTCCGAAATGAGCGTGCTCAGCCCGACGGTGTCGATGGCGTCGGCGAACGCGATCACTCCCTGGTGACCTTCGGTTCGCGCCTCCTTGTCGAGTCGGGCCCGCGAGACGATCTGCACCGGCGTGCGACGGCGCTGCGCTTCTCGTTCAATCTGGTCGAGGACACTCGATGGTTCCTGATTTTCCGAAATCAAAATCTTCGAGGTTCGACGGCGCTCGGCGCGCAGCAGTTCCAGCACCGCTTGGCGACCTTCTACTTGCTCACCACCTAAACCCTCATCGTGTCGGCGACGGTCCTCACCGCTGCGACGTGGCGCGGCCGGGCGCCGACCGTTGGGGCCTGGACGTCGCGGCGGTGCGGTCGGTCGGCGACTCACGCGCGCTCTGTCAGCAACACGACGGCGTACGCGGCGATGCCTTCGCCGCGTCCGATCGCGCCCAGCTTCTCGGTTGTCGTGGCCTTCACGTTGACCGGCGCGTCGCACACTCGATTGAGGCTTTCGGACATCTGCGCGAGTGCGGGTCCGAGTTTCGGCGTCTCAGCCACGATCGTGACGTCGCCCGAACTGAGAACGAATCCCGCCTCTGACGCCAGGGCCAATGTTCGCTCCAGTAGTTCACGTGACGAGATGCCCGACAGTGACGGTTCGCTGTCGGGGAAGTGCCGGCCGAGATCGCCGAGGCTCGCCGCACCGAGAATTGCGTCACAGAGTGCGTGCGTCGCCGCGTCCGCATCGGAGTGTCCGTCAAGTCCCGGCCCGTCGCATTCGACCAATCCGAGCCACAGTCGACGCTGCGCGTCGCCACTGAATCGATGAACGTCATAGCCGTGTCCGATTCTCATGGGCGCTCCTCAGGCAGATCGGACGGTTCGGTGATCTTCACGTTCGTTGTCTCACCGGGAACGATGACGGTACGCAAGCCGAGCTGCTCAATGAGCGCCGCATCATCAGTCGCCTCGCTGCCATCACGGTGCGCGCGGCGGAGGTCCGACGAACTAAATCCTTGGGGAGTCTGCACTGCCACCAACTCCGCGCGATCAAGGGTCTCGAGCACGGTGACACCGTCAGCAGCGACGCGCTTGATCGTGTCGGAGACCGCCAGAGCGGGAACCGCTGCGCTGGCGCCGTTCTTCACCGCGTCGACCACCGAGTGAAAGAGCGACGGCGATGCAAACGGCCGTGCCGCATCGTGCACGACCACGATCTCGTGATCACCGATGGCCGCGAGTCCGGCGCGCACCGACGCGGACCTCGTTGATCCGCCGGTCACGGTGAGATCGGCACCCTCACCATCGCCGTCATAGTTCTCCGGCACAACCAGGACGATGAAATCGGCCACGGTGCGACAGAGCGAAACCGATCGAGACGCCACGGTGCGCTCGCCGAGCGGGGCGAACTGCTTCGGTCCCCCGAACCGCTCACCACGTCCGGCGGCCACGACGACCGCGGCCACCGTCATGGTTACGGCAGGACGGAGGCGAGCTTCTCTTCGGCTGCCTGCTCGTCGACGTTGAGCGCGAAGGTGAGCTCGGAGACGAGAATCTGGCGCGCACGGGTCAGCATTCGCTTCTCGCCGGCCGACAGACCCTTGTCCTTGTCACGGATCGACAGGTTCCGCACCACTTCGGCCACTTGGTAGATGTCGCCGCTGCGGAGCTTCTCGGAGTGGTTTTTGAAGCGACGCGACCAGTTCGTCGGCATGCGCGCTTCCTTCTTGCGCAACACGGCAAAGACCTCTTCGACCTCTTCGTCGTTGATGACTTCGCGCAAGCCGACGGACTCGGCGTTAGCGACCGGGACCATCAAGGTGAGGTCCGTGTAGGCGACCTTCAGCTTCAAATAGTCCTGCTTGGTGCCGAACGCTTCGCGCTTTTCGACCTTTTCAACGACGCAGGCGCCGTGGTGTGGGTACACCAAACGGTCGCCCTTTTTGTACTTTTGCGTGCTCAAGTACGGGGCTCCAGTGGGGGATCACCGCGAAACGGCGTTTCGGGGGTTTCGCATTTTACCAGAGATCTGTCGAATTGGGACTGAAGGACGGTTCGCGACGAGTGAATCGGCGAACGAGCAATCTTCTCCTCGCGAATTGCCCGAACGAGCGCGCGCGCCCGATAGCGACATCGACGTTCTGCATCTGTCCGCTTCAGTAGCGAACTCCCGGCGCAGGGCGACTACCTATTCCCCGGGAACGGGCGAATTTTGGTAGTGGCGATATCAGACGACCTACACCCCGTGTTGTGAAGAAGGTGACCGAATCGCCCGTCCAAATTGCGATCCAAATGGCACGGCGACAAATTTTCTCCAACGACGACGAGTTGGTGCAGCATCGGCAATCTGAGTGGATCATTGAGATCTTGAGGTTCAATCGACCGGCACGTGACCTCTCGGGTTGTCATGTGAAGTTGTTCACACGTCGATTTGTTTATTTGCTGCAAGGGTGGGAATTAATGAAGACAGAAGTGGTGCACGCACCGCACAGTTGGGAGGAGACTTATGAGCTCCACGAGGACGGTAACTAATTATGTAATTCGCCGCAGGCTCGGAATCGGAATTCTGATCGCTGGTGCAAGTTTGGCTTTGGCCTCTTGCGGAGGATCAGCAGCCGCGTCGGGAACAATTTCATTCGCTGAGGGTCCAGGCGCCGCCCCCAACTACATATTTCCCTATATGGGCTGCGCGTACTTCTCCGTAGCCAATATCAACCAATTTCAAGAGTTGATGTATCGACCCCTGTACTGGTTTGGGCTCGGACGCTCATCTGCTGTCCAGTACCCACTGTCAGTGGCCTCCAAGCCGTCATTTAGTGATTCCAATAAGACGATCACGATTGACCTCAAGGGCTGGAAGTTCTCCAACGGCGAGTCAGTCAATGCTCGGTCAGTCATGTTCTTTTTGAACTTGTACAAGGCCGACCCCACCGCTTACTGCGGGTACAACCAGGGATTCGGAATTCCGGATCAGGTCCGTTCCGCGTCAGCGAACGGCGATGTCGTCACAATCAACTTCACGACGTCCGTCAACCCTGGTTGGATTCTCTACAACTACCTCTCTGAGATCACGCCGATGCCCAAGGCGTGGGACCGCACCAGTTTGAGTAACTCCCCCGGTAGCGGCGGCTGCGCGACTGGTACGTACGGCTCCGCGACCACCACATCGGCGTGTAAAGCCGTCGAGACGTTCCTTGATCACAAGGCGAGCGATACGACGACCTTTGCCGACAAGCTGTGGCAGGTCGTCGATGGGCCATGGCGACTGACTCAGTTTGACTCCATCGGCAACGCCACGTTTGTGCCCAATGCGAACTACTCGGGTCCGCAAAAGGCTCAAGTGGCCAAGGTGCAACTGAAGTCGTATACAACGACGACAGCCGAAGAGAGCGACCTTTACGCCAACCGATTGACGATCGGTTTCGTCGATCCGACAACCTTGCCGGGTAGCGCACCGCGCTCCGGAGCGGTCGGACCGAACTTGGCCGCGCTCACGAGTAAGTACCGACTCGTGACCGGCACACCGTGGTCGTTTAACTACGCGCCGTTCAACTTCGCGCGAACCAATTCCAAGTTTGCCGAGTTGCGACAGCTCTACATACGCCAGGCGCTTCAAGAAGCAATAAATCAGCCACAAATCATCAAGTCCATCGACAAGGGCTACGGCGTTCCGACCTGTAGCCCGCTGCCGCCGAATACGCCGGCGTCGATCGCGGGTGACGTGAGCTGCCCCTACCCGTACAGCCGGTCCGGTGCTCTTGCCCTACTCACCTCTCACGGCTGGAAGATGGTGGGAGGCACCCAGACCTGCGTTCGCGCCGGCACGGGCCCGACTGAGTGCGGTGCCGGCATCAGTGCGGGTACGAAGCTCACGTTCAGCATCGTGTGGGCGAGCGGCTCACCGTCGTTAGACAACACCTTCTCGGCGGAGATCGCCGAATGGTCGTCGATCGGCATCAAGTTCAGCCACTCGACCGCCACGTTCAACACCGTCGTGGCTGACTGCAGTAGCGGCGGGTCGTTCCAGATCTGCTCGTGGGGTGGCGGCTGGATCTACGCCCCGGACTATTACCCCTCTGGAGAGACGCTCTTTACGCCCACGGGTGGATTCAACCCCGGTCAGTACTCGAACTCCCAGATGACCTCGCTGATCAAGGACACGACGTTTGGTACGACGAAATTGACCGCGTACGCGCAGTACGCGGCCGAACAGTTGCCGGTTCTGTATCAGCCCAACCCCACAGCCACTGGAGAAATCTCACTGAAGCTCAAGGGAGTTCCGGCACCTGACCCCTTGCAGAACTTCATGCCTGAATACATGCACTATTAGGCCGGCCGCCAGTGCGTACGCGCGTGTCGAGCACGAATCAAGGGACGTTCGTACCCATCGGGCGCAAGAACTCATTCGTGAGTTCGCGTCCGATGGGTTCAACCCGACGGGTTGATTTAGCCGCAGGACAGGGCGTCACGCCTACGTCGGCGTTCACGACTACCTATTGGCGATGACGAGATGGGCCCCTACCTGCTTCGCCGAGCCGGAGCTGGCGCGTTGGTCATTCTCTTCGTCATTTGGTTCACGTTCACGCTCCAGTACTTTCAGACTTACGGAGCTCTCGCTCCCGCGCACGTGGTGTGCGCTGAACACGCGACGAAGGCGTGCCTGAATCGCGTCATCCGTCAATTTGGTCTCGCCGAGCCGTACCCGGTGCACTTTTGGCACTACCTCTGGGGGGTGGTGGCGCACTTCGATCTTGGTCGTTCGTTCAAGCAACAACCCGCCAACGTCACCAGTTTGTTGGCGCTCTATATTCCGCGGACCTTTTGGTTGGCGCTCGTGTCACTCGTCCTTGCAACGGTGATCGCCCTGCCAGTTGGCACGTATCAGGCGTGGCGGCGCAACTCGTTCTTTGATTACTCGGCGACAGGCGTGGCCTTCTTCTTATACGCAGTTCCGGCGTTTGTTCTGGGTTTCACGCTCTTAGACATCTTCTCGTTTCATACGCTCCACCTTCCGAACTCACCTCCCGAAGGGGTGAACGCGTGGGCCATGTTCACCGACCCGGTGTCGTTCATCTTGCCCATCGCAACTCTCACGGCCCTGACGGTGGCCGGTCTCTCTCGATTCATGCGCGCCAAAGTCCTTGACGTTTTGGTTCAGGACTACATCCGCACCGCCCGGGCCAAGGGCTGCACCACGTATCAGTTGTTGCTGCGCCACACCGTGAGAAATGCACTGGGACCAATCGTGGTCATCATCGGCCTCTCCATTCCCGCACTGCTGTCGGGCGCTCTCATCGTGGAAGACGTCTTTAACTACAGCGGACTCGGCTACGAGACCGTCTACGCAGCGGGCCAAGACGACATCTACGTCGTGCTCGGGATCACGGTGATTGTCACCATCGCCACCGTGATTGGGAATCTGTTTGCCGATGTCGGGCTCGCGCTCCTTAATCCCCGTGTCCGGCTCGAAGGGAAATTGTCATGAGCGATCGACCCGTCAATCGAGACCGGCGGCGCTCCAAAGCGCATGACACTCGCCTCTCGCGTCGCCAACAACGTCGAAGTGACGCGCGCACGCTTGACGGAAACGCGACCCTGCTTGTTGACCCCGACGACCGCGGCACTGCAGCGAACACCGAGCCGGAGTCCGCCCTCTCGAGCTCCCTGCGCACATTTGCCGCCAACCGCTTAGCCGTGTTTTCCGTCGCCACGTTGGTGTTCATTGTCTTGTTCTGTTTTGTGGGCCCGCTCCTGTATCACACGAACCAGACCAACTCGTATCGAATCTCGTTTCAGCCGCAGAACCAGGGACCGTCGTGGCACCACCCGTTTGGGACGGACAACACAGGGTGGGACGTCTTTGGGCGCGTGATGTACGGGGGCCAATACTCCCTCATCCTTGGTTTCCTAGCGGGAGTCATCACTGCAGTCATTGGCACGCTCTACGGTCTCATTTCTGGTTATCGAGGCGGGCTTCTCGACTCCGCTCTCATGCGACTCCTCGACGCGTTCCTTTCGATTCCGTATCTGTTCTTGCTCATTGCCCTGGTCGCCATCTTTCACAACTCGACCACGTTCTTGATACTGCTCATCGGCTTCACGGGATGGTGGGGTAACGCGCGAATTGTCCGAAGTGACGCGCAGGTGATCCGCGAGCTCGAGTACTGCCAGGCCTCGCGCAGTGCCGGCGCTCGCTCGTGGTGGGTGGTGCGACGTCACGTCCTGCCGAACTCGATCAGCAACATCGTCACGATCACAACGTTTTCGGTCGCGGACGCCATCTTGTTTCTGTCGGCGCTGGGATTCTTAGGCATTGGCATCCAACAACCCGCCACGGATTGGGGGACCATGCTGAATCAAGGTGTACCCCTGTTACCGGCGGGCTACTGGTGGGAGGTCTTTCCGGTCACCGCATTCTTTGTCGCCATTGTGGTCAGTTTGAACTACATCGGCGATGCACTCCGAGATGTCTTCGAGGTCAGACTTCGCGACCGTTAAGCGAACCACGACCCTCATTGAGCGAGTGACTCACTGATGAAGCGACTCTTTCGACTTACTCGACACTCTCCTGTTGAGTTGATGGCTTTGGAGCGCGGTCGCCAGTCGTAGCGCTAGCTGCAGCGACGATTAACCGACCCACGTCATGCGGTATATCCCCCACCAGACAATTCCCACAAAGAAGAGCGCCACGCTCGCCATGGTCAGATACGACGTCGCGCGTCGCCGCGAAGGCTCCCACTCGGTGTCGTCGATGTCGGGTTCGTCAACCATGGTTGACGAACGTGCGAGTTACGCGTTAGAGGCGGCGTCGAAGTCGACTGATGGGGGCAATCCTTCAACCGCCTCGAAGCTGAGCTCAGGCCCCTCGGCACCCTCGACCGCGTCGATGACGATGGTCTGGCCGGCCCGGAACTCCTTGAACAGGATCTTCTCGCTCAAGACGTCCTCGACGTAGGTCTGCACCGCGCGGCGCAGCGGTCGGGCGCCCAACTCAGGGTCAAAGCCCTTCTCGGCGAGGTAGTTCATCGCGCCCTTGCTGAGCTCGAGGCCTAGGCCCTGGTTGCTCAACTGCTCACGGAGACGCACGATGAACATGTCGGCGATGGCCATCACTTCCTCGCGCGTCAACTCGTGGAAGACAATCGTGTCGTCGATGCGGTTGAGGAACTCCGGGCGGAAGTGCTGCTTCAGCGCGGCGTTGACCTTCTCCTTCATCCGCTCGTGCGTCGCCGCCTCGGAAGTCTTCGAGAATCCAATTGAGGCTCGTCGCAGATCAGCGGTGCCGAGGTTGCTGGTCATGATCAGAACGGTGTTCTTGAAGTCGACGGCTCGTCCCTGACTGTCGGTCAAACGACCGTCTTCCAGAATCTGCAGCAGCGTGTTGAACACGTCGGGGTGAGCCTTTTCGACTTCGTCGAAGAGCACTACCGAGAACGGCTTGCGACGCACGGCTTCGGTGAGCTGACCGCCTTCGTCGTAGCCGACGTAGCCCGGGGGCGAGCCAACGAGTCGGCTGACCGTGTGCTTCTCCATGTATTCGGACATGTCGAGCTGAATCAGCGCGTCCTGGTCGTCAAAGAGGAACTCGGCGAGGGTCTTCGCCAGTTCGGTCTTGCCGGTGCCGGTCGGACCGAGGAAGATGAAACTGCCCGCAGGACGCTTCGGGTCCTTAAGACCCGCCCGCGTACGGCGGATCGCGCGGCTGAGCGCGGCGATCGCCTCGTCCTGTCCAACGATGCGCTTGTGGAGCTCCTCTTCCATGCGCAGGAGTTTCGCGGTCTCTTCTTCGGTGAGTCGGTAGACGGGGATGCCCGTCCACACTGCGAGCACTTCGGCGATCGTCTCTTCGTCGACGACGTCGAGGTTCTTCGCCTTGGCGGCCGTCGCACCCTCATCGAGCGCCTCGCGCTTGGCAATCGCCTCGCGCTCTTGCTCCTCGAGACGCTTGGCCTGCTCGAGGGCACCCTTTTCGAACGCCGACTCTTTGTCGTTGCGCAGCCGCAGGATCTCCTCATCGAGCTTCTTCATCGCCGGGGGCGCATCCATCCGACGGATGCGCAGGCGACTGCCGGCTTCGTCAATGAGGTCGATCGCCTTGTCGGGCAGGAACCGGTCGCTGATGTAGCGGTCGGCGAGATTGGCCGACGCAATCAGCGCTTGATCGGTGATGGTCACCGCGTGGAACTCCTCGTAAGCGTCGCGAAGTCCCTTCAAGATCTCGATCGTCATCGCGACACTCGGCTGCTCGACCTTCACCGGCTGGAAGCGACGCTCGAGTGCGGCGTCCTTTTCGATGTGCTTGCGGTATTCGTCGATGGTCGTCGCACCGACGGTCTGGAGTTCACCGCGCGCCAACATGGGCTTGAGGATCGACGCGGCGTCGATGGCGCCCTCAGCCGCACCGGCTCCGACGAGCGTGTGAATCTCGTCGATAAACAAAATGATGTCGCCACGGGTGCGAATCTCTTTCAGGACTTTCTTCAGTCGCTCTTCAAAATCACCGCGGTACCGACTGCCGGCGACCAGTGCGCCGAGGTCGAGCGTGTAGATCTGCTTGTCGGTCAAGGTGACCGGCACCTCGTTCTTCACGACACGTTGCGCAAGTCCCTCAACAATGGCGGTCTTACCAACGCCGGGCTCACCGATGAGCACGGGGTTGTTCTTGGTGCGTCGGCTGAGTACCTGCATGACGCGCTCGAGTTCTTTCTCGCGCCCGACGAGCGGATCGAGCTTGCCGTCGCGAGCCAACTGGGTGAGATTGCGGCCGAATTGGTCGAGAACCGCCGAGCCGCTCGAGGCCTCCGCGTCGCCCTTGGCGCCGCCGGAGGTGCCGGCCGACGCTTCTTTGCCGGGCTGGCCGCTCATCATCTGGATGACCTGCTGGCGAACGCGACCGAGGTCGGCACCCAACTGCACGAGAACTTGGGCGGCGACGCCGTCGCCCTCGCGTACCAGGCCGAGCAGCATGTGCTCAGTGCCGATGTAACTGTGGCCGAGTTGCAGCGCTTCGCGCAGACTGAGCTCGAGCACCTTCTTGGCGCGCGGGGTGAATGGAGGCGAACCCGGAGTCGGGCTGGCGTTGGCACCAATGGCCTCTTCGACCTTCTCGCGGACCGCCTCGAACGTCACTCCCAGGGCGTCGAGAGCCTTGGCCGCGACCCCTTCTCCCTCGCGAATCAGTCCCAACAGGATGTGCTCAGTGCCAATGAATGCGTGGTTGAGCTCGCGGGCTTCTTCTTGGGCGAGCACCAGCACTCGGCGGGCTCGGTCGGTGAACCGTTCGAACAAGTCAGACCTCCGTGTTCTTGGAATCGAGTGTAACGGTGGGGGTCTGTACAAACTTCGCAGCGACGCAACTCGTGACAAAGATCACGAGAGTCGCGTGAACAAATCACACGCGAGGAATCGCGCCGCACGCGCGCGTGCACAGCGGGGGTTCGACAGTAGCGGTGAGCGCGTTCTCGCCGATCAGCGATGTAGCGATTCGCTATAGAGCGGTGTTGCTAACTCGTCGCAAGAGTCATCTCAACGAGTCGAGGAACGCGATAATGCCGTCAGCGAACGCCGGATCGTTCACAGCCGTGAGGTGATCACCCTTCACGACGACATTTCGTGCGCCGGGAATGGCGGCGGCGAGCTCTTCGCGCGAGCCGACCAGCGCATCGTTGTCGCCGGCGATGACAAGACACGGAATCTTGACGTCCACTGGCTGAAAGCCGAGGTGGGCGTCGGCATTCTGAATCGCTGCCAGCGCGTGGCGGTCTGCACCGGTGCTATCAGCAAACAGTCGAAATCCCTTGGCCACGGGATTCTCAATCGTGGACGGGTCATCGACGAGCAGGGCGTCAGCGACTGAGGAGCGGCGCTCGCGAAAGGCCCGCGTCAACAGGCCGGCACCCACTCCGCCGAGCGTCGCTGAACGCGCACGCTCGTCGCGAGTCACGAACTCCGCCGTGGTAATCGCGCCCATCGAGTACCCCGCAACGTGGGCACGGGTGAGACCGAGATGCGTGAACAACGACTGCACGTCGCGCATCATCGATCCCCCGCCATAGGACGCGGCGTCGTGTGGCTTGTCCGAGTGACCGTGACCGCGCGCGTCAAGGGCGTAGACGCGACGGCCGGAGGCAACAACTCGAGCGAAGATTCCCGGCTCGACCCAGTTGCCCTTCGCGCTCGACGCGAAGCCGTGCAGCATCACGACGGGCTCACCTTCACCTGCCTCGAGAAACGACAAGGTGATACCGTCGTGCGTAACGAAAGAGTTGCGTGTGTAGCCGTCGCTCATGAGTTCCCCCTGTTTGTGACCGAACTATTTCATACGGTCCGACGTGACGCTAAACGTGTTCACCATTGGAGTGGCGAGGGCCGACGTTCGGATGCGCCCACGTGTCTCGCCGACAATGAAGTCGTAATCTCCAGTTCGTGGGGCCACTGCAACTCTCACGCATTAAAGGCCGCACACGACTCTTGATCGCCTCAGTCGTGGTCACGGGCGCATTGGCCACAGTCATGGTGTGGACCGAGGCGTCAAGCGGGCTTTCGTACCAGTCAGCGTCGAACAAATGCTTTTTTGAAATGTTCAATCAACCGGTGCAGCCAGTTTCCTCATCACCTGGTATTGCGACGCCAATCTTTCATTCGATTCTCGGCAATGCGGCGCTCATTCTCTACACAAACGCCGACTTCACGAATCACTCCAATGAACAGGTGACCGCGTGTCTCGATGATGGTGGCCAAGCGGTTCTTGCAGGGCCGTACAACCTCGCTGCCGTACACGCTCCTGGAGTGGTCGTGACGTTTCAGGTTCCTGAACAACAACTGTTCTGGTCGGTCGTCCACGTGGAGCCATTACGAGGAAAGTTCATCGCCATGGGCAGTGTCGCGGGATCGCGTGCGGAGCGCGCTGACAGCAACCTCGTCGCCGTTGCGGTGAAGTCGAATTTTGATCCAACGTCAACTTTCGTAGATCCGTCCTTTAAAGGGATTCCAATAACGGTCGGTTATCTCTTCGCAAAGAGCCACGGTGCACTGCAACTCGTGTCGCGCATTAAGTACTGCACTCACATGTACCAGGCGACATTGGTGAATCACTGCAACTGGACACCTCCGGGATTGTTTCCAACTCACAGTTAGCCGCGGCCAGTCGGCTGATCTCGCATCGACTCGCCTCAGATACGAACGTCAACAACTTTCTTCTTTTTCCACCGGAGCGGGCCGAGTGGAAGTTCAGGTTCCCCACCGACCTCCTTCATCCAATTCGCTTCAAAGAGGTTGCGAATTAGTCTGAACCGGTGAATCCGCACGAGCGACTCGGACTTCCGGTCGTTGAACGTGATTTGGCACGTCTCGAAACACTGTTGGCCGACTCCGTTGTAATCGGTGATGAGTACCTGGACTCAGTGACCACGCACCTCATCTACGCCGGAGGCAAACGGCTGCGGCCACTGCTGGCCGTTGCGAGCGCCACTGGCGGTTCGCGGGATGCCTCACAGGACGATCTCCTCGGCGGAGTGGCTCTCGAGCTGATGCACCTCGCCTCGCTGTACCACGACGATGTGATGGATGAAGCCGAAGTGCGCCGCAGCGTCGACTCGGTTAACGCGCGGTACGGCAACCTTGTGGCGATTGTCGCCGGCGACTACCTCATGGCTCGCTCAGCCGCGATCGCCGCGGATCTCGGCACAGAAATTGCGGGCCTGCTCGCTCGAACTCTTGCCTGGCTCACCCGCGGCCAAGTCTCTGAAGTGCGCACCTCGTACTCCATCACGCGCACGCGCGAGGACTACTTCGAGGCGATCGAGGGCAAGACGGCGTCGCTCATGAGCTCGAGCTGTCGCGTGGGAGCGTTGACCGCGAAACGCCCGGCTGATGAGGTCGAGGCGTTGACTGAGTTCGGGCGTCGCTTCGGTCTCGTCTACCAACTGCGCGATGACATCTTGGATGTGGTCGCCACCGATGGCCAACTCGGCAAACCCGCGGGTCAAGACCTGGCCGAAGGCATCTACACGTTGCCGGCACTCATCGCGCTCCAGGACGAAGCCGTCGGTGCCGAACTGCGCGAACTGCTCGGTCGCCCCCTCGACGACAGCGACCGCGAGAAGGCACGCAAGATGGTCGTGGCGTCCGACGGGCTGAATGAGACTTTGGCGATCGCTCGCGAGCAGGTGTCCGCCGCGTGCCAAGTGGCCGACGGTCTGAGCGAACCCGCGTTGCGCGA
The DNA here is from genome assembly GCA_964434455.1 of uncultured Ferrimicrobium sp. Classification (GTDB taxonomy): domain Bacteria; phylum Actinomycetota; class Acidimicrobiia; order Acidimicrobiales; family RAAP-2; genus RAAP-2. The sequence goes on from CAYSVK010000002.1 coordinate 173,247, forward strand.
CGGATTTACCTCGCTCGTCAGCTCGCTCGTCGAGGGGCTCCCCGACTTTTAGTTGTCGCGCACCGGCTTGAGGGTCGGAAAGGCAATGACCTCGCGAATGTTCGGCGCATCGGCAATGAGCATGGCCAGCCGATCGATGCCGATACCCAGACCGGCCGTCGGCGGCAGACCCCACTCGAGAGATTTGATGTAATCCTCGTCGATCTCCATTGTTTCGGCTTCGCCGAGATCCTTCAGACGAGCTTGATCCTCGAACCGCTTGCGCTGGTCATCGGGGTCGTTTAGCTCACTAAACCCATTGGCCAACTCGCGTCCCGCCGCATACACCTCGAACCGCTCAGTCAAGAGGTCATCTCCGCGGTGCGCACGCGCCAGCGGCGAGACCTCGAGGGGGAAATCTGTTACGAAGATTGGGTCAAAGAGCGCTGCCTCGCAGGTGGCCTCAAACAGCTCGGCGAGGCACCGACCGGTACCCCAACTCGCCTCGACCGCCACGCCGCGCGAACTGAGCAACTCAACGAATCGCTCCCGCGGCGTGTGCACACTGACGGATTCGCCCACGGCTTCACTCGTGAGCTCGGCCATCGAACGTCGGGGCCACGGCGTCGTAAAACGCATCGGACGTCCCTGGTAGGTGACGTCGTGGCTGCCGAGCACCGCGTGCGCCGCACCGGCGCACAGCTCTTCAGTGAGCTTCATCATGTCGTAGACGTCCCAGTACGCGACGTAGAGCTCGATGATGGTGAATTCCGGATTGTGGCGCGGACTGAGTCCTTCATTTCGAAACACTCGACCGATCTCAAAAATCCGTTCGTAGCCGCCAACCACCAGTCGCTTCAGCCACAATTCAGGCGCAATGCGCAAAGTGAATTCGACGTCGAGCGAGTTGTGAAAGGTCGTGAACGGTCGAGCGGTCGCTCCTGAGGGAATCGCATTCAACATCGGGGTCTCAACCTCGAGGAAGTTGCGCGCCCACAGCTGTTCGCGCAGCGAGCGAATCACCGCGCTGCGCCGCGTCAACGTGGTGCGCGACTCGGGATTGGCCCACAGATCGGCTTCCCGGTGCCGGTACCGCAGATCGTGGTCGCTGATACCGGCCCACTTGTCGCCGAAGTTGTGCCGCGTTGTGGCTAGCACCACCCACTGGGCGACTTTCACTGAGAGCTCGCCGCGCTTGGTGCGAACCACCTCGCCGGTCGCGCCAATCCAGTCGCCAAGGTGCAACGAGGTGAATCCTTCGAAGTCGTCGGCCACCGCGGCGAGCGCGAACAGCTGAATCTCGCCTGAGGAGTCCCGCAACGTGCCGAAGGCCAACTTGCCTTGATCGCGAAGCAAGACCACCCGACCGGCGACGGCGACAGTTTCGCCGCTCTCTTGGCCCGCTTCGAGGTGGTCAAATCGCGCGCGCACCTCGCTGGCAAACGCCGAGTGGTCAAACGTGTACGGCGTGCTCACGGCGCACTCGGGTGATTGAGATCGTGAATGATTCGCAGTCCGTGCAGCGTCAGCCACGGCTCAACGTGATCGATCGACTTGGTGTGTGGCGCGATGAGACTGGACAATCCGCCGGTCGCCACCACCGTGGAAGGTCCAAGGATCTCGGTGAACCGTTCGACCATCCCGTCGACTTGCGCCGCGAAGCCGTAGAGCACGCCGCTTTGAATCGACTCGATCGTTGAGCGCCCAATGACACTGCGCGGCTCGACCAGCTCCACTGATCGCAACGCCGCGGCGTGGCTATAGAGCGCGTCGAGCGAGATCGCTACTCCCGGGGCGATCGAACCGCCGAGGTATTCGCCCTCGCTGCTGATCGCGTCAAAGGTCGTGGCGGTGCCGAGGTCGACCACAATGACTGGTCCCGCATAGAGATCAAAGGCGCCCACCGCGTTGGCGATGCGGTCCGCGCCCACTTCGCGCGGATTGTCGTAGAGGATCGACATGCCGGTCTTGGTTCCCGGTCCGAGCACTGTGACCGGTCGATCAGAGAACCACCGTCCCGCCATGCGCCGCAGTTGAGTGGTCACGCCGGGCACCGACGACGAAATCGCGAGCGAATCGATTTCGTTGACCGGCAGTCCTTCAAGTTCAAGGAGTTGGGAGATCACCATGGCGTGCTCGTCGGGCGTGCGCTCCGAGGACGTCGACAGCCGCCAGTGAAAGGCCAGTCCGTGCTGTCCGTCGGCTCGCGCGAATCCGCGCGGGCGCGCCGCGGGGTCGAGCTCACCGAACAGTCCAATGACTGTCTCGGTGTTGCCGACATCGATCGCCAAGAGCACGGGTCCCCCTAGGACGGCCGCGCCGTCACCGGTCCATTATCCAACAGACGCACACCCTCGACGCTCGCTGCAACGAGCGCGCGCGCTGGCTGGTCGGCGTGGTCACTGAGCGGCTCGAGAGAGGTGGGGTCAACAACGTCGGCGTAATGAACGGTGATTCCGGGGAACTCAAGGTGTTCGAGCAGAACTCGGCGCAACTCGCTCGTCGGGGCCGGACAGGCGTCCATCGCAGCGCGCACCGATCGTGACAAAGCGAGCGCGGTGCGTCGACCGTCACCGGTGAGTCGGAGATTGCGACTCGACAGAGCGAGTCCATCGTCATCTCGGACAATCGGACAGCCGATGACCGTGACGCCGAGGTCCAGATCGCGAACCATCTGTTGCACGATGACGAGTTGCTGAAAATCCTTTTCGCCGAAAAAGGCCGTGCACGAACCAGTAACGGCGAACAACTTGGCGACAACCGACGTCACCCCGTCAAAATGACCCGGGCGATCAGCCCCCTCCCAACGGTCGCCGAGGTGCGCCACGTGCACGGTGGTCAACGTGTTTGTTCCGACGGGCCACATCGTCGCGGCTGACGGCGCAACTACAAGAGTGGCACCGGCACTCTCGGCCGCGGCGGCGTCGCGTTCGAGCTGGCGCGGGTACGCGGCGAGGTCCGCGGCATCGGAGAACTGTCGAGCGTTGACAAAGACGGTGACGATGACGTCCTCACACTTGCGCCGCGCCGACTCAATCAGTGAGAGGTGGCCCGCGTGCAGTGCACCCATTGTCGGGACCAGACCCACGCGACGTCCCGCGTGGCGCGCATCAGCCGCGAGGGAGCGCCACCGCTCCAGTGAGTCAGTGAACTCCACTTAGTGCTGCGGAGTCGTGGCGCGTCGTTGCTCGGCGAGAGCCAGCGCGGCGCTCGCGAGCGCGACGTAGGTTGCGCGCTCGCTCTCGGGAATCGCCGCTAAATGCGAGTCGATCGTCGCGAGGTCGCCTCGACTGGCCGGGCCAGTGAGAGCGTCGACCGGGCCGAGATTTGCCACATCATCGAGTGCGTGCTGGGCGAGCGCGAGAAAGTCCGCGAGTTCCAATCCAGCGCTGTCGGCCAGACGCTGCACGTGACCTAGCAGCGTGACGACGTGGTTGGCGGCGACGCACGCCGTGGCGTGATACGCGGCGCGCCGATCGTCGCTGATAACGACCGCTCGGCCCTGGAGCGACTGAACGACCTCGTGCACGAGTCCATCACCCGCCACGCAGTACACCGCGCCGCGCAATCGTCGCGCTCCGAGTTCGCCGTTCGGCAAGGCCGCCAAGGGGTGAAGTGACGCGACGCGATCGTGATCACCTAGGACTTCGAGCGTGCGCGACCCGGCGCAGTGGGCCAGCACAGTTGACGCGGGCAGTGACAGTGAGCGCGCAACCTCACTGATCGCGTCATCGGGCACGCACAGAATCACGAGGTCACTCGGCGGCACCTCGTCGCCGTGATGAACGAGCGAGACCTCGTGACCGACGTCGGTAAGGGCTCCGAAAAACGACGTGCCGGCGCGCCCGGTGCCAACGAGGGTGATCTTCATGGGGCTCCGTTTCGTTCCGGCCCCGTTGTGGGTGCCGTTCGGCGTTAGCTCAGCGAATTGAGTGTACCGAGTCGCTCGATGGCGCCGGAGGCCGCCGCAATCTCTCGTTCGCTCACGAGTTCGGGGGCCAATTCGCGCAGCGGGACCAGTACGAATCGCCGTTCAGACATTCTCGGGTGCGGCACCAGCACTTCGGGGTTATCACTGCGCAGTTCACCGACCAGCAGCACGTCCACGTCCAGGGTTCTAGGTCCGTGCGCGACCTCGCGCACTCGGCCAGCGGACTGTTCGGCCGCCCGCGCCCGCTCGAGGAGCTCGCGAGGCGACGCGTTCGTGGTGATCTCGAGCACCAGGTTGTAGAAGGCCGGCTGCTCCAGCGGGCCGACCGGCTCGGTCAAAAAGATTGACGACACGCGGTGAGCGTCCTCGCGTGCGACATCGCGCACGCCTTGTCGCAGATTCTCGAGTCGGTCGCCGAGATTCGATCCGAGCGACAGGTACGCCGTGTGCACTATCGCGTGGCGGTGACGCGCGCTCCGACCGAACCAACGGCCTGAGTCGCCGGTACGCGCATCTTGCGCACGAGAACCTCGACCTTTTCGATCTTCTCATCGAGCTCGAGCACGCCGTTCGCGATCGCCGTTGCCAGCGCTTCAAGCAACTGGTACCGGCCACGCTCGGCAATCGCGGCCGCGAGATCAATTGCCTTGGTGTAATCCGTCGACTCGCTGAGTTCGTCGCGCTTCGCCGCCTTCTTAAAGGGCCGTTCGATGAGGATGTCAATGCTGATCGGCTGAGCTTCGCGCCGCTCAACGTCCAAGACCCCGACGATGACGTCCACGCGGATGTCGCGCAGTTCGAGTGTGCCCACTAGCTCGGAGAGCTGACCGAGAGCACGAGTGATCGACCGTCGGAGCCGATTGAACTCTTGAACTTCTGCTCGGTCATCGCAATGGCCATCGTGTCGCTCGGGACCTTGCCGACCCACACGAGGAACCCCGCAATGAGTCCGAGGAGTCGATCGGTGACTTCGTCGCCGTGCAGCAGCACCACCGACTGACGTTTGAAACTGTCGCGCAGGTCTTCGTAACACGCGACCAGGCTGTCGCGTTGTCCCGGTCCGTCACGTAACACGACGTGGGTGATTTCGATCCCGTGCACCGCGAAGTCGGCCTCCGGCAGATTGTTCGGGGGAAGAATCGAGATGATTCGGGTGAAGCCCATGCGCTTGAGCCACAACATCTCTTCGTCGCGGCGGACCTTGCGGTGAACTCGCGTCGCGCCGCCGGGACGTTCGCTCACAGCGAGTCGGCCCTCAAAGACCCAAGTGAAGTTGCGCGGCTCAATGCCGGCGGCCCACTTCCCCCTCACGCGGCGACCTCCCCTAGCGGCCGGGCGATGAGCTCTCGCAGCATCACTGCCGCCTCGACGTCGTGAACTCGGACCATAGCCGCGCCGCTCGCCAGCGCGAATGCCTCGGTCGCGATCGAGCCTTCGTAGCGGTCACCAACCTCAAGCGGCGTCGGCGCGAGGGCACCGAGGAACCGCTTTCGGCTGGTCCCAATCAGCACCCCCGCGTGGCGTCGTTCCGCACGCTCAACCAGATCGCTCGTCGCACGCAAGAGCGCCAGATTGTGCTCGACGGTCTTACCAAAGCCAATTCCTGCGTCAAGCCACAGCTCAGTCACGCCCGCTCGCTGAGCGCGCTCGGCGATCCTCTCAAGGAAGTCGTGAACTTCAGCCACGACGTCGCTGTATCGAGGGTTGTCCTGCATCGTCGCGCTCGGAGCCAAACGGTGCATGCCCACGTAGCCCGCACCGTGAGCACCAGCGACTGCATAGAGCGACGCCGACACGTCGTTTAACACCGTGGCTCCGCTGCTTAGCGCGAGTTCGGCGACCTCGGGTTTCTGGGTATCGACTGAGACGCGACCAAGTGGTGCCAGAGCGCGGATGACGGGACCGACACGTCGAAGTTCCTCCTCGACCGTTATCTCATGCGCTCCGGGACGAGTGGACTCGCCTCCGACATCAACAATGTCGGCACCCAGAGAGAACAAGTGCGCGCCGCGCTCGATGGCTTGGTCGATGTCCTCAGTGCGTGCGTCGGCGAAGAACGAATCCGGCGTGACATTGACGATCCCCATCACGCCCGGGGTTAGGACCACGCGGATCGCCTTTGATGAATGAACTGGAGGGCTTCAGCGCGCGACGCGGCGTCGGTGCGGAACTGGCCGCGCACCGCGGAGGTCACGGTGGTCGCGCCGGGCTTTTTCACACCGCGCATTGACATACAAAAGTGCTCCGCCTCCACGACAACGATTGAGCCGCGTGGATGCAACTCGGATTCGAGCGACTCGACGATCTGGGTGGTCATGCGCTCTTGGACTTGGAGGCGACGGGCGTACCCTTCGACGAGGCGCGCCAGTTTGCTGAGGCCCGTGATCTGTCCGTTCGGTGACGGCAGATACGCGACGTGCGCCACACCGACGAACGGCACGAGGTGGTGTTCACACAATGACGTGAAGCCGATGTCGCGCACCATCACCATCTCGTCGTGGCCCGCGTCAAAGGTCACGCGCAGATGCTCGCCGGGATCGCTCTCGATGCCCTCAAAGAGTTCGACATACATCTCGGCAACTCGTCGAGGGGTCTCGACGAGTCCTTCTCGATCGGGGTCTTCGCCGATCGCCTCGAGCAACTCGCGCACCGCGCGCGCGACGCGCTCTTGATCGACCACTTAGGGCCGTCCGACGTACTGGTAGATCCCACCGAGGTTGCGCAGCCGTTCGTTCACGTCGAGGCCGTAGCCGACCACGAAGTCCGCGGGAATCTTGAAGCCGATGTACTTGATGCTCGACTCGACTGTCGTCGCGGTCTCCTTTAATAAGAGGGCACAGACTTCAAGTGACGCGGGCTTGCGCGCTCCGAGGAGTTTGCGCAGATAGGTCAGGGTCAAGCCCGAGTCAATGACGTCTTCCACGACGAGAACGTGGCGGTCGGTCAGGTCCGCGTCGAGGTCCTTCACGATCCGCACGACACCGCTCGATTTCGTCGCCGCGCCGTAGGACGAGATCGCCATGAAGTCAAGGTCGAGCGGCAATTCGATGCAGCGCATGAGGTCGCTCATGAAACTCATGGCGCCTTTGAGCACGCCGACCAGCAAGGGCGGGCGCCCGGTGTAGTCCTGGGTGATCTGTGCACCCAGTTCGCGCACGCGCGCTTGAAGGTCGGCTTCGGCCACCACGACGTCGCCGAGCAGGTCTTTCGCCCACGCCGGCGCCGTGGTATCGCGCGCCGCAGTCGTCACCTCGGCGACCTTATCGGGCACTCTCATGGAGTCGCAGATGCTGACGGTGCCGCGAGACGCGTCGTCCTCCGCTGAGTTCGGTCGCGGCGGCGAGACCTTCGACCACCTCGATCACCCGATCGATTTCGGCCGAACTCGGCGAGTGGGTTCCGTCGGGATCGACACGCACGAGACGCCGACGCAGCCAGTGACGAAGAATTGCAGTCGGCCAGTGCGCGAGATCTCGGCAGTCGGCTTCCTCAAGGCCCACCGAGTCGTCCACCAGTCCCTCGATCAACTCGGACTCTTGAAAGATGATCTCCGCTTGCCGAGCCAAGATGGGCACGATGTCGCGTTGCGCGGCGTCGTTCAGCATCGGCACGACCTCGGCACGGACTCGATTGCGCAGCAGTCGTCGATCACGATTCGTTTCATCAACGACGAAGGGTTCACCCGCCGCCACGACGACCTCGAGGAGTTCGGCGCGTCGCAGCGCCACGACCGGCTTGGTGGGATTTCTCACCATCGACGACAGTCCCGGCAGTCCGGCACCGCGCAAGAAGTTGATGACGATCGTCTCGGCTTGATCGTCCATGGAGTGAGCGGTCAGTGCGTCCGCCGGCATGGCGGCGCGCCGAGCCGATCGCGCGCGCGCTTCGAGATTGCCGCCGGGGGGCACCACCACGTCGTGCAGCACGAACTCAAATCCGAGACGTCGTGCCAGCTCTTCGACAACTCGGGCATCTTCGGCGCTGGACGGGCGCAGATGGTGATCGACGTGATGCAACGTCCCCACCACGCCCGCGGCCTTCGCGAGAATCGTCATTGCCACCGAATCTGCTCCGCCTGAGACCGCGAGGTGGGCGGTCTCACCCGCGAGAGGGAATCGGCAGCGCAAGAGGAGTGATGCGTACTCACTCATTGGGCCAACTTAGGTTCGCGCCACCGAGGCTGCTCGGACGTGCTGTCATTCGTGGGGTGATTGGGAACCGATGGTGACGCATCTGGCGATGGCGCTTGAGGCGCGAGACGGGTTGACCCTTCACAGCTTTCCGGTTCTCGCCAACACCGGCCTCGATCTCGTCGTCACGGATCGTTCTGGCGGAGTGAGCACGGGACCCTTCGACTCGTTGAATCTCGCTGCTCACGTCAGTGATGACTCCGACGCAGTTCACGCCAACCGTGATCGCGTCTTGCGGGCCCTCAACGTGCGCGAGTGCGTCTTTCTCGATCAGCAACACGGCAACACCGTGTTGAACGGGGACGACAGTAAACAGGGCGCGGCCGATGCCGTCACGATCTCCGTGCCGTCGCGCGCCGTCGCCGTCTTGGTCGCCGATTGCGTTCCTATCGGCGTCATCTCACCGAAGACTCACTGGGCCGCGCTCATCCACGCTGGATGGCGCGGACTAGCGAACGACGTTATTGCCCGAACTCTTGAGCTCGTCACGGACGATGATCTCACCGCAGTCATTGGGCCGTCGATCTCTCCTGAGGGCTACCAAGTGGGACCCGAAGTGGCCAGCCAGTTCGCCCACGTCACTGACGCCGTGACTCCAGATGTCGGAGATCGCTGCCGTCTCGATTTGCGAGCCGTCGCGATTGCGCAACTGTGCGCCGCGGGAGTTTCAACGTCACGCATCCACGTCGCCGCCGAGGTGACCGATGGCGGTGACACCTTCTTTAGTGACCGTGCGGCCCGTCCCTGCGGACGATTCGGGATGTTCGCCGTGTGGCGGTCGTAGCATGAAGCGGCTCATGCGGAGACCGTTCTGACGACGCGCGCGCGCCTCTTTTCGTACGAGGGGCTCACGGTGACCAGCACGACGCTCACCGGTTCGTACCGCCTCGATGCCACGTCGTTCACCGAGACCGTGGAGTTCGACGGAGTTGGTCCACTCGACACCGACGTCGTAAGAGCCATCGCAACTCTTTGGTACCTCATCGCGGGACTGTCGTATTACAAGGCCGGTGCGGCGACTGAGATTGATCTGGGCCAAACGCCAGTCGGAGAACAGGGACGACACTTCCTTCGAGCGGCACTACTTGATGGACTCGGCGAGTACGCCTATGCCAACGATCTCGACCTTGCGTCAGTAGAGATCACCGGCGGCCGATCAGTCACGACACGCGGTGGCCAGGCTTCTAACTCTGAGTCGCTGTTGATTCCGTTCGGTGGCGGCATCGACTCAGTTGTGACGGTAGAAACGGTGTCGCGCGAACTTCCACGACGCCTCTTCGTTGTGTCCCCGCCATCGGGACGGTTCGCCGCTCTAGAAGCGACGGCCGCCGTCACCGGTCTTGAGGTCGTGCGCGCCACTCGCTACCTCGATCCCGCGATCCTTCAACGTCGCGACGGTTGGTTCAACGGACACGTCCCGATTTCCGCGATGATCACGCTGCTCGCAGCTGTTGCGGCCGCCGCCAGCGGGGCGAGCGGGGTCGTCATGAGCAACGAGCACTCCGCGTCGGTGCCGAATCGCCAGTGGCGCGGCCGTGACATCAATCACCAATGGAGCAAGTCGCATCACGCCGAGGTCTTAGTCGCTGCGGCTGTAGATGAAGTAGCACCTGGTCGCATCACCATCGCCAGCGCGCTGCGCAACCGTTCTGAATTGTGGGTGGCCCAGCAGTTCGCCGCGCTCACCGCATACCACTCAGTGTTTCGCAGCTGCAACCGCGCCTTTCGCCAAAGCGCCAGCTCGCGAGCGACGTCATGGTGCGGCGAGTGTGACAAGTGCCTCTTTATCGATCTGGTGCTCGCGCCGTTCATGAGTCGCGTCGCACTGCGCACAGCACTCGGAGTGGAGCCGTTGAGTGATCCCGCGCGCATCGAGCAACTGCGCACCCTCGTGGGAGTGGGCTGGGACGCCAAGCCGTTTGAGTGCGTCGGTGACCCCGATGAGTGCGGCGTGGCATTACTGGCCGTCGTGGATACTCCGGAGTGGAGCCACGAGGACGCCTTAAAGGAACTCGCCCGCCTGGTTCCGACCTCGATGACGATGGACGAAATGCTGGAACCGCAAGGAGAGAGTCGTGTCCCGGCTTCGTGGCTTCGCTGATCTCGCCGGGCGACGCGTTGGCCTGTTCGGGTACGGCGTCGAAGGACGAGCCGCCGAGCGTCGCGTGAAGAACATCGCCGCCGAGATGGTGATCGTCGACGACTCCCCCGACGCCCCGCGCGGCGTACTCGCCTCGATCGATGGGGGTCTCGTCGCCCTCGCCAGCTGCGACGTGGTGCTCAAGAGTCCTGGCATCCCGCGGCGTCGCGACGATGTCACCGCCCTGGAGCGCGAGACAACTGTCACCTCCGCCCTCAATCTGTGGCTGCTCGAGACGCGCCGCGACCGCGTCATCGCAGTGACGGGGACCAAGGGCAAGTCGACCACCGTCTCGCTCATCACCTACTTCTTGACAGCACTCGGTCAAAGCTCCCGCAGCGCCGGCAATATTGGCGAGCCTCCCTACGACCCCGAGATTCCCGACGCGGAGTGGACAGTTCTCGAAGTGTCGAGCTTCCAATCGCTTGATCTCGAGGTCGCCCCGTCCGTCGTGGTGGTGACCGCGTTGGGAGAAGACCATCTCGACTGGCACGGAGATCGCGACACCTACGTGAGCGACAAACTTGCGATCACCCGCGCGGATGGCGCCCACGCCACGATCGTGGCCGACACTGTGGCAACTCGAAAGGCGTGGCCGCTGCTCGGCGGAGAGATCGCCTACGTGTCTCCAGTCGAGTCCGACATCGTTCAGGCTCTCGGACTCATCGGCTCTCACAACGCCAGCAATGTCGCCCTCGCTCTTGAAGCGGTCGCGACCGCCCTGTCGCGGTCAGTTGAGTCACTCCGCGAGGCACTCTCAAACAAATGGTCGGGATTTACACCGCTCGCTGGGCGACTGACGTTGATCCGAACTCACGGGGGACTGCGCTTCATTGATGACGGCCTCGCGACATCTCCGCTGCCGGTGATCGCCGCACTCGAATCGCTCGGGAGTGATCGGGTGGCCGTCATTCTCGGAGGATTTGACCGAGGCGTCGACTACTCCACGCTCATTGAGGCGATCGCGAGCCGACCGTCGGTGTCCGTGGTCGCCACCGGACCAGCTGGATCGCGAATGGCCGGGGCGTTACGCAGCCGCGGCGTGCGCCTCGAAGTCGCCGCAACGATGCACGACGCCGTGGATGCCGCCATCACCCAACTCGATGGCCACGGCACAGTGCTGCTGTCACCCGGCGCGCCCAGCTTCGATAGGTATCGCGACTGGAAGGAGCGCTCCGCAGAGTTCGCCCGCGTCGTCGCGTCACTGGCCTAGTAGCGCTCGAGCACCGTTCGCAGGTCGTCCAACGCCGAACCCATTGCCAGCACCATCGGGGCGATCGTCGTCTGCTCGAGTTCTTGCTGCTTCGCGATGCTCGGCGTGGGGAATCGAAACAACGGGAGGAAATCCTGTTCCAGCGTCTGGGCGTGCTCGATCACGAGGTTGCTCGCACTCTCGGCCGGCTTCGGGAAGAGGTAGCCCTGGCGTTGGAACCGGGTATTGCGTTCAGACAGTTCAAACGCCGCGGTCATCGCCGCGACACTGACGCAGTGGGCGTCCTGTTTGCAGGCCCGAGCCGCCTTGTTGAATTTCATCACCGTGTTCTCGTTTTGGCTTACCAACTCACTGGTGACTTTGAGCAGGTGCGGGCCATCAAATCCGGGGGGACGCGTGACCTCGTAAGTGATCGCTCCACCAACGCCGATCATTCCCAAGACCACCACGGCGATCACGAGGATCTTGGTGCCGTCACTCGTCGCCTCGTCGGGAGACGACTCCTCGCCTTCTCGAACGGGCACGTCCTCAATCAGATCGTCGAAGTGGGCAAATGGAGACGTTGAAGTGATCAGCATGGCAAAGGCGCTCTGGCGCACCACGAAGCGCACACCGAACACCGCCGCCCGATGAAGCGATGCGGGCACCTTGCCGGTGACGGTGGCGGCAAGCCACATCGGCACCATGAGAATCGCCAGGCCCACCAACATCAAAAGGGCCACCACGAGTGATGGGATCATCACGATGATGCGCAACGCCGCTTGTGCGCGGGACAGCTCTTCGTGAGAATCAATGACGGTCGCGACTTTGGGAGCGGACTCTGTTCCCCCAAACGACGGGAATCGACGATTCAAGATCAAGAAGTGGGAGAGCACGCGAGCCAGAAATCGCGTGTAGTTGAGCGTGAACAGTCGTAACGGTTCAACCGTCCGTCCGGTTACCGTTGTCATCACGCCACAAGTGAGTGCGGCCAATGATGCCAGCACCGCGTAGATAACGGCGATCGCAATGAACGGTGCTGCGAGCAACGGTCGCAACAGAACCGACACCGGTGACTGCCGGCGCGTTCGCGCCGGTAGCAGGACGCGAAGGGGCGCAGTGGAGTTGGTGGCAGCGGGGCTCAAATGGAGTTCCTTGACAAGTCCGCTCGGTTCTAACACAGCCAATTCTCGATTCGAGGCTCTCTCACCGAGTTATTAGCGAGCGAACTCGAGACCCTGGAACTCGCCGCTCTCGCGCCACTCCTTCATCATCTGGAAGAAGACGACCGAGCCTTTCCCGTACCACGCGCCGTAGGGCGGTTTGTCGCTGAGCTGGCCTTCGAGGTTGTAGTACCCGGGCGTGCAGTCGGTTCCACCAATACCGCCGGTGCCGTTGCGGGCGTTGTCGACAATCTCTTGGGCCCACTCGTTCTCGGCGGCCTGGGTCGCCTCGACCACAGCAAGATCGTTGTCCTTCATGTGGCGCACGATGAAACTCATGTGGTCAGCCGCTTCAGTCAATAGGTGCGTGTAGTTGGCCGTGAATCCGGACTGGAACTGACTGATGATGAAGCAGTTCGGAAAGTCGTGGGTCTGCATTCCGTGCAGCGTGCGGATTCCGTCGTGGTCCCACTTCTTGGTCAACGTCTCGCCGGCGCGCCCGGTGATCACGAAATCAGCGCGGCGCTCGTAGTCGGTTCCCACTTCGAATCCGGTGGCGTAAATGATGCAGTCGAGTTCGTACTCAACCCCGTTGGCGACAACACCCCGCTCAGTGATGCGATCGATCCCCTTGCCGTTCGTGTCGACCAGCGTGACGTTGGGACGATTAAACGTCGGCAGATAGTCATCATTGAACGTGGGACGTTTGCAGAACAGCGCGTAGTAGGGCTTGAGAGCTTCGGCGACGTCCGGATCCGTCACGACCTCACTGATCCGAGTGCGCAGTTCCTCCATCTTTTCGACGTTGGCGAGTTCTAGAACTTCCTCAAGCGTTTTGCCCTCAACAATTGGATCCCCACTGCGGTAGAGGTCAACCATGCGGCGCACGATCCACGTCCAGCCGTCATTGACAAGATCGATCTCTTGCGGGATGCCGTTGAGGGTCGTGTTGAAGTTGATGGCTCGATGCCACTGCCACCCGGGCTCTAGTGACGACGACCACTCCGGATCCGTTGGGGAGTTGCCACGCTCGTCGACTGAGCTGGGAGTGCGCTGAAAGACGTAGAGGTGTCCCGCCGATGCTCCGAGGTGGGGCACGGCTTGCACGGCGGTCGCACCGGTACCAATAATCCCGACTCGTAGACCCGCGAGCTTGTCAAGACCACCGAGGGAGGAACCTCCGGTGTAGTCGTAGTCCCACCGGCTGGTGTGAAACGAAACGCCTTTAAAGGTGTTGATGCCTTCGACGCCGGGCAACTTCGGCTTGTGCAGTGGCCCCGTTGCTAAGACTAAGAATCGCGCTCGCAGAAGGTCACCTCGATGGGTCGAGACAATCCAGCGTTTCGCGTTCTCATCCCACGTCGCCTCGGTGACTTCAGTACCCAGTAGGGCGGAGTCGTCGACTCTTAGATGCCGCGCGAGACGATTTGCGTGCTCGAGGATCTCGGGCGCTCGCGCGTACTTCTCACTGGCCATCGTGCCGAGCTGCTCGAGCATCGGCATATAGACGTAGGACTCAATGTCGCACTGGGCGCCCGGATATTGGTTCCAGTACCAGGTCCCGCCGAATCCGGCGCCCTTCTCAATGATGCGTACGTCGCGAAGTCCAGCGTCTCGGAGTCGACCGGCGCACAGGATGCCACCGAATCCGCCGCCCACAACAACGGCATCGACCTCGGCCTCAATCGGTTCACGGTCCGCAACATCTTCGGCCCGGGGATCAAAACGGAACTTCGCGTACTCTCGAGCGATCTCGATGTACTGATCATTTCCATCGGGTCGCAACCGCTTGTCGCGCTCTTCCGCGTACTTGCGCTTGATGGCATCGACGTCGTAGTCAAACGACGAACCGGCAGTCGTGGTCACGTCCTCAGCCTAGAAAGTGACACCTCGACTGACCAAAATCTGTTGTCAGCGGGCCGTGGCTTTTTCAACGACCGCTGCAGTCGCCAGAATGACCTCTTCGGATCCAAGCGGTCCAACCAACTGGAGACTCGCCGGAACCCGAGCTCCGGACATCGGTACGGGTTGGGCGCTGCACGGCGCGCCCGCCAAATTGAAAATCGCCGTGTTCTGAGTTATGGAGATTGCGTGGCTCGCCATATCAGCTTCGACCTCGGCGATCGTGGGCGGTCGGACTGGAATTGTGGGCAATGCCAAGAGTTCAACTTGATCAAACAGGCTGAAGAACTTACGCCGCCACTCTGGAATCGCCGCACGAGCGTCAGCCGCTCCCGATCGCAGCAGTCCTCCGAGGTCCATGATTGATTTGATGTCGTCGCCGATCATCTCTGGGAACTTCGTGTAGAGGTCGCCATCAACGTCCCAAATTTCATCGAAGTAGACGGCCGACCACATCGCCGCCGCGGCCTCGATTTCCGGAATCTCAATGTCCACGACTTCAAATTCAGCGGCACCCAATGCGGCGTCAATTGCCGCATCAATGTCGGGGTCGCCCGGAACTCGAACTCGACCGATTCGGCGTACTGGCCCGCCGATCTCAAAACCCGGTTCGAGCAGTGACATGCCGAGGACCAGTCCACCGATCGACGTCGCCATTGGACCGACAGTGTCAAAACTCGGATTCATTGGATAGACGCCGTCGAGAGGAATGCGGCCGAAGGTCGTCTTCAGCCCAGCGGTGCCGCAGCACGCCGATGGAACTCGGATCGAGCCCCCGGTGTCCGATCCCAACGCGACATCGGCCTCGTCGTTGGCTACAGCCACCGCCGAACCACTCGACGAACCGCCTGGAATGAGCGCAATATCGAACGGGTTCACCGGAGTTCCAAACCACGGATTCGTTCCAAAAGGCAGCATCGCAAGTTCGTGCAGATTGGTCTTCCCCACAATTCGTGCTTTCTGAGATCTCAGACCTGCCAATAGGGCGGCATCATGCGACGCAATCTTTGCCGATTGTTGCACTGCCTTGCATCCAGCCGTCGTGATTTCACCGGCAATGTCGATGAGATCTTTGACTGCAACACGGGGACCCGAGTTACTGGAGCTGTACTTTTCGATGAATGTTGACACTCGTTCCTCCTAATCTGCGAAGGATAAGCGACGCTCTTGAGGTCCGTATTCTCTTTCCAGATATCTGGCGAAGTAGCTAATCGAACGCAAGACTTTGCAGCGACTCGAATCCATCATTTACGCCATGCTTGTAGAAACAGTCTCCTATGCCAGAAGAGGACGTGGCTGCAAATGCTCATTTTTGCGATGCTTGGTTTCGTGTTGGTTTTCGGAGTTCTAGGTGCTATAGCGAAAGGGAGAGCCAACCGATAGACGCTTGGGAGAAGACCAGGGAATTCGAGCTCGTATTTCAACCTTCGCTTGCCTACTCAAACTCAGAGCGATTGTTTGGCCAATGTGCGAACGAAGAGATTCGTATCCGAATTAGCGGTCAACTCGCGCAATCGAATATTCTCGCGACAAGAAGTTGATTGCAACGATTCAGAATTCGTCCGATCAGCTCTGTAGTTTGCCGAAGTAAAGATCGTCGCACCGAGAATCTACATATAACCGGCATCGCAAAGTCTTAGATGAATGGAAATGGTCCAACGGCAAGGAATCCGTTCTATGAAAAGTAAAGCACGGCGGCTAGAAGGGGAAATTCATTGCTTTCCGATCAACGTCCGAATTATGTGTTTGAACTTTCGTGGATCTTGAAGAATTGGCGAAGATCAACTGGGTTGAACATCCATGACGTCGTTTATGAGCTGACACGACGTGCTTCAGATGACTCGCAGGTCGGCCATGAAGCAGTCCAAAGTTGGGAACGCGCCAGCGATCGAAGAACTCCGTCCCACGCACAAATACTGCAACTCGACGAGATTTACCGAGCCAACGGCGCGCTCTTTCAGATGGCGTTCATCGCTGGCACCCCAAACGCACTGCCTGCAACTGCCGATTGGTGGCACAATTTTCCTCCGGGCGGGCGACCGGCGTGGGCATGGATCAGGACGGCATTTCCGAAAGTAGTCAATATAGAAATCAAGTGGGGTGTCGTAGTCGTGGCTTTTCAACACCACATTCAAGAACATGGACTACTCATTTCTTCTCCTTCATCGTTGGCAGTACCGCCGGTACGAATCCGATTTCTCAATTCAGTGGGCTGGGTTGACTTTGGATCAGAGTCAATTCCCGATTCCATTGACATCGAGAGATTCGACCCATTTCAGCAATTTCGCGTTCGTGATTTGGGCAAAGTACTCAACGCCACGAAGTACAAGAAATCGCGTTCGGTAACAATGTTTTTGGACTCAAATCCTCTAGTCAATCAGGCTCTCGAATGGGAACTTCAACGCGAGGGGCCGAATACGTTGACACCCGGGAAATTCAATTTGACAAACGTTCGTGTCGCCGAGCTGCAACCGTCGGCGATGCACTTTTCCGCAGAACAATTCCGAGCACTTCGCAAATTCCGCAGAATGTCGCAGGAGGCAGTTGTTCGACATATCGAATCGCGCACAGATGGCACAACGGATGCGGGACAAATTTCGATTAAGCGACTTCGCCGCCTCGAAGAAGGCAAAGGGATGGCGAGTGCAATTGAATTCGGAGCACTTCTTGATTCGCTGCTCGATGCGAGAGGTATGAGTTGTCGATTAAGGGCGGAAGTTAACTTAGCTCCGAACAACTTGAACCTACAACGAGTCGGTTCAGAATCGCCCACATCCGTCAAGTATGAAGTCAGGTTTCCATCGTTCTGGGTCGGGCCGATATGGATTCATATTCGAAAAATGACGCATTCACGCAGTACCAATTCCGACACAGCCGACGCAACCCTGTCTTGGGGCATTTGGGCCGCTCAACTACTTGTCACATCGGGGGTGACGGTCTGGTCTCGTCGCAACTTGGAAGGCGATCCTCCGCTTCTTATCCGATTGCCTGTCGGTTGGGAAGTCATCGCTGGTATCGGTCACTATGACGCGCCCAATTCGCGGCATCCAATCGCGATTGACATCAATAGTGGTTGGATTATTTTGGACGAAGCTAATTCCGAAACGTTCTACAAGTCGGTTGTGAGAGCCTACGAATTGATGTTGCCACTGGTGCTCGGTCGATTGAAGCGGAGCCAGAAACTCTTTCGTAGATTGGAAATATTTTGGGATAGAAGGCACAGTAAATGAGTCATCGCATTTCTTGATGAAATGTCGCCTTATTTCGTCGATCGTCTCTTCACAACGGAACTTCCTTCGCAGTGGCACTTTGTCTACAAAGCGTGCGATGAAATCGCAAATCGCATCTGATCTTCGAGTCCTAGGAAGACTTAGTAACCCGACAATGTCACGTGGATTGCTTTCGGAACTGTGGCAACGTCAGAATGATTCTCAACCTGGTCATGATCGCCCTCCGCAGATGACATCTAGCTACCTACCAGCGGCTCGGGCAACTTGCTCTATACACCGAATACGGCGCGCTCGAGGCACTCTTTGAAGAATGCCTCGAGCGCGCCGAAACTAGACGAGCAAGATCAACTCGTAATTCGGGTTTTTTCTGCCAGCCCTTAACAGTGCGGGGACGCAGCTTGGTTGTACACGTAAGAGGCCGTGACGAACCCGTAGTGACCCCCCCAGAGCGGCAAATAGACGTAGAACCACCGATTCGTCCAGTAGTTCCCGTACGCCCACTGATTGTCCGTCCAGCACAACATGTATACCGGGTAATTTCCTTGCCCGTATACCGTCCCCACAGTTGCACAAGTGTTGCTCGGGCACGACTTGAAGGGAATGTCGCCGTGGTTTGCCCACAGATAGCTGACATGACTGGGCGAACCAGTTGTCATCGCTCCCGCAGGTGTTGAACTTGCAATCCCTACGCCAAGCGTGCCTAGCAACAAGCCAATCGATACAACCATCGTGCGAAGCGTTGACGCTCGACGACTTTTCAAAATGCTCATGATTCTTCCTCCGTTTTCTCTGAGCCGAGCATCGGCTTACTATCGAGATCGAGCGAAGGCTGAACCGGGGCGATTGATGTGCGCTTCGAGGGCGATTTCGGTGAACTAGTCCCACCTCCACGCTCGACCGAGAAGCCACCGAAGCTTGCTCCACTCAAAATCGGGACTGATCAAGATTCCATTGACACGACCATATTTCGTCCAAAATCGGACCTCCGACGAATTAGTCGACTGATCCCGAATTTAGGAATCCCGTATTCAATTCCTCGTAGCCGGATCATTCGAAGACCGAGAAACGGATGATTGAAATGAATGTGCCCAGAGCCAAAGTTCGGCAGCACAGTTTGCGATTGGCAAGGGTGCGCGGAGTGCATCTGGGCGTTCAGGACAACTAGATCACCGATCGATGTGCCAGACCGTGAGGCAAAATTCAAATTCGCGATCTATCCGAAACGAAATGGGAAAGAGCCTCAACAATTAAAGGGATTCCGATTGCGATCTTGAAAAATGTCTAACCAGACGCGGCCATTCGTATCAAGAAGCGAATGTTGGATCCTCGACGTTGCCGTGCGGAAACGACGCGCGTCAACTTTCAATCCATGATTTGGCCGGTTCCGAGCCGTGGTAGTGCACGATCTTCCAACCTGAGGAACTTTGCAATAGAACCAAGGTGATTCGATAATCGAGTTCCTCCGATCTCGTCTCTCTTGAAATTGAAACTTTCCCGTCGGCCGCGATCCACGCAACTTCCGAATCTCCACCGCATTGAACGTTAAAGAATGACCATCGATAGACGTGGGGTCTCTCCAGAACACGTGACCAGAGATTCTGAAGCTCTGATTGTCCCATTGCCACTTCCGCTGCCTCTGATCCAAACATTCGAACTTGGCTTGAGTCGGAAAATAGAGCAAGCACCTCGGTCGTAGAACTCGACGAAATTGAATTCGCTAGGCGACGCAAGAGATCGCTCGCCTCAGCTTGTTGAATTGACTCACTCACAATGCCTGAATTCTACAAAAGTATTCAAATGATGGTCACTGTGGTTTCAAGAAGATCTTGAATGCATTAGTTACTTGGATCGAAGAGAAGATTGCAATCTTCAACGAGTCGAACAATGTTGGAGTCTGCACCGTTTTAAGTACAACGGCACGATTCCCGCACTGACAGACTAACGAGGACTGGATCCGTTTGGACAATCGATCACAAAATGGACCTCACCAATCGAACAAGACATGCATATTGCGCCATCAACGGCGGATTCCCATTTTGAACTGAAATATTGAACAAAGTTCGCGAGCATTCCTTCTGCAACTCCTCGCCAAATCAAGTGCGGCTGATCAAAACTCGCTGACGAGAGAAAATAGCTCGTGTAGCCAACGATTGCCTCTCCATCCCGCAAACGCACATAGATCGGAGCGCATGGCAAACTCCTGTACAGACGTAGAGCAAGTTGGCCCGAAGAAGTGATTTGATTCGGCATTGCCTGCAGACGCTTGATTTGACCGATTGCTTCGTTTCTAAATACTGAGATGTCACGCCCACTGTGAAAACCGTATTTCTCGTCGATCTCCAGAGCACGAAGTTCAAGTACTTCGGCCGACGGATCGATTGCGAGGATTCGAAACGAAACGCCTCTCGCTAAGGCTGAAGCAAAGTCCTCTTGAAAGTTTGGAAGATCTGGACAATACGTATCGAGCCAGATGAGTTCTTCGGACGGCTGAAGTTGGCTCAACAAGTCATGAAAGTTCATCTTCTTGCTGATTCCCACAAGACCCAATTCCGAAGCTGACTTAACAAAACTTGTCTCTAAGAGTTCGAGTAGTTCGGCATCATGACGCCTACGGAGAATCCACTCGTAGAGGAAGGAAACTGAAATAGTTCCAATCAGTACGTATCCCATTTCTAGGAAGATCTCACTCGGAGTCGAGTTCGATTTCAGAGTATTTCCTGCTAAGAGCAACAGTGCTCCGAGAAGCAGGACTATGACCGCCAAGGACCGACCTTGAGCGTCGCTCAGATTTAGGGGAATCCGATCGCCCAATTGAAAACCCTTGCGAGCAGATCGTCGACTCGAATTCTTACGTTGGCTTTGATGCTTAGCCACGTGGCAAGAATATCGAAGCACTCTTCACTGAATAGAAACGCGGAACTCAATTCGGAAACATCGCTTGTGGAACAGGGACCTGTCGTAGCCTTGATTGAGTATTTGACGCAAGAATCCTGATTTCACGGTTTCATACGCACCTCGGATCACCAGCCAAATTTGGCTTCGAACTCCGAATTTGAAACTGGATCTTCTATGCGCTAGCCGTTCGGTTGAAATTGTCGATGCAACTGAATACTGCCGTGCTGTGTGATGCGGATTGCTATCGGTGCTGTCGCCGCATCGAGCATTCTCCAGAATTGGACATCTCTTCGATTCAACTCACGCAAGTCGGGGTGTGGAATCAACGGGTCTAAACCAAAGTCCCTTGAGATCGAACTTGAAAATCGAGTTGGTTGCGTTGCGGTAGTCGACCCGACAAAGGGGTCATGAATGCGGTCAAACAGAATTTGAGTCAACCTATGGGTGGCGAAAGTAATTCATTTCTTCCCAAGTTTTAAGTCGTGCGTTCAGTGTCCAGACAGTGATTGAATTAGACACTATGCATTCTTAGAACGTCGACGAGATATCGCATTGCCAGCTCGCGCGGAATGCGTATCGGTGCACAAGTCAAAAAGAACTCACTTGGAAGATCTGGAGCCTGAGGCGAGAGTCGAACTCGCGACCTACGCATTACGAGTCGAGCTGTGCTTGTCCACGTAGTAGCGGCGAGTACATAAGACCTGATCAATTTCGGCGAGTTGTTCGGCAATATCCCTCCGGTCCACCTAACTCTTCCGATTGGAGTAGCAACGGAATAGCACCAACTCTGGCACAATGGGCTACTCATGGTTGCTCGATGGTCGTGAATCGATCCCTATAACTGATGAGCTGCCTGATCATCGGTGAATGTAAAGACGGTTCCTATCCTCATCGATATGGATCGTAAGATTCTGTGAGAATTGGGTTCCCCGAGATGTCTAGCTGTCGGAGGCGAGGAGAGCCACTCGCTTGAAGTTCGGCGTGCGGCGAGTCTCGGAGCCACCGACGATTTGTTCGCGGGCATATGAACTCGATCGTCCAATTTGATAGATCTACATTCACCTTTCTGAGGTGCTCCCTTGCATACTCATCAGCTTGATTTCCCCGTAACTCGAAGAGGGTCTCGCAAGCGCATCTCACTTAGCAATCCTCTTCGTCACATTCGCAAGATCGCCATAATTTAGGTTCGAGAGATCAAACTCTCGAGCACCGCCAGAAGTAAAACCACCCTGTAGGAATCCGGGATCAGATTGGAATACAGGTACTCCCAGACCAGAACTCGGGTCTGGCTCCCAAATCAAATTCGTCCCAATCCAGACCTCGATGCTGACATGGTCTTGAATTGATCGAGGTTCACCACAACACTCGTACTCCCAGTCATCTAGGAAGACGCTGAGCTTCGTCACAATCGAAATGCTAAGAGGGACTGTTGTTGAATGATTGAAGCATCCAGTTACGCTGAGACATCATTAGAAGCGAGTGGGCTGCACAATATTCCCGCTGGAATTAACAAATTGAAAATTGAAGTCGCAAGGATCGATTTTCGGCAAGAGAACTTCAAACCACTTTCCAGTTTCGGTTCCGACTGGAAGCATTTTCATCGGAGCAGTGACAGTACGCCGTTCAAAGCCCGGCCTATGCGAAAGCGAGCATCGAGCTTTTTTTGATATTGGATTGAACTCATAATTGAAACGGACCTCATCAGATGCGGTCGGTGCCGGTCCGACGACCAAAGTCTTGCCGTCGGGAATAGGTAAAGAGATGACACTTCCATTTTCTTCAGGGTCATCGCTGCCGGTGTAGAAGCCGCCGACGGAGCTTCCGGCAAACGGAAAATTGCCCGAAGTTGCAAAATCAATGCGCTGCACCGGACTGTTTGCGTCGAGCGCATTATCAATTTCAATTTGCCAGTGCCAAGCACCTTCAGAACCACTGAAAGTCTGAATAGTTTCCGGACCCGATGATGGTGGCGGCCATGTATCAGTCGCACGAAGCGAAAGCGTTCCGACCACAAGCGCTGTCGTAGCGATGATCGCCACTAAGGAATACACAAATTTGGATATCAAGGTGCACTAACGAGGAATGCAGGCGGATTCAAATTTCGGCTTCGGGTGATGTCCAAATTGGGAAATGCCTCGTTGTGTCGAGTCACAGAGAAAATCCTAAGTCGTTGTCGGCTCAGTGCGATGACCACGGCCGTGCATTATCCGTGCAACTAAGGATTGAAGATCGAGCGCCGAAGACCCCAATGAGTTCAAGGAGATCTCGCACGACCATCGCACGCAGAGTGCGTTTCTGTGCGCAGGTCGTAGAGATCAACTTTGCAAACTTTGGAGCCTGAGGCGAGAGTCGAACTCACGACCTACGCATTACGAGATGTTGAGCTGCCTCAATCATTGCAGGGGTTCTTATCGAACGAGTCGGAAGCGACTTACCATTCGTTCCCACGCGTATCCAGCGAGGCCAACTTAGCTCTGTTCAATGTTGCACGGAAGTTGCACGTGCTATATGAGATCTTTGACTTGGACGAACCAGACAAGTAGTCAACTCTTCACTGTTGAAGTTGAATCGGTGATTGGCGCATCGAGCCCATGTGAGAATTGAACCCATGGCGACCGATACATCTGAACTCTGCACATTTTGTCAGATCATTGAGACCGGCGAAGCTAATTGGGTTGTCGACCAAGGGACTTCAGTTGCCTTTTTGTGTCGTCCGGAGGGCGCCCTCGCGCCGGGTCACACTTTGGTTCTTCCGCGCAAGCACGCCCAAGACTTCTTATCGACATCTGAGTCGCTCCTCTGCTCGACGATGATGTTGGTCCGCCGTGTTGGAGACGCGATGATTCATTCTCTTGGTGCAACTGGTTTCAACGTCTTATGCGCTATCGGTGCGGACGCAGGTCAAAGTATCAATCATCTTCATTTTCATGTTGTGCCCTGCTGGGCAGACGACAAGGTGACATTCTGGCCGGAAACCACTTCTCACCATTTGGATTTACGTCCGACTCATCGACTCATGTCTGACTTTCTCAGCGAGAAACCTGAAGAGTTCTCGTAATTCTCAAAATCTCACCACGACCGCAATGGGTGCCGCTGTTCGTAAGCCGATCTCTCAGAGCAATTGAACTATTCGACGTAAGTGATACGTGTTCTATTCAGGTTGACTGAAGATTTTCGGCTGTCGACATTTCTCAAATTTCCGTCCAAACTCGAAGATCAGCCATTGACCATTCGGTCGAGCGCGCCCAATCATCGGCGTCACTCATCAATCGTTGCCAAGGCTGCTGTTTCGCTCGGCCGTATTCATTGATATCAATCTCAGGATTCGATGCAACGATGGATCGCTTCACTCGATCCCAGATAGCTCGGACAAGCGGGCTAGCTCGGAGATAGTCGCGAAACAGCAATGAATCATGAGCCCCGGGAGACAGAAATGGACGTACGTGAATATTCATTCTTCGTAAACCTGGCGCTGTTGCAAACACCATTTTCGGGTGCAGTCCGCCGCGAGTGTTCTCCATCTTGTTCCACGCTTCGGGTCGTTGACGGTAGCCGCGCAAAAGGAAACTTCGACTGACAAATTCATCGTCAAGTGCGGGCAGTCGAATTTGAATGTCAATCACATCTTTAGCCACCAGCCCTGGAACAGACGTGGAGCCGACGTGTTCAATCGCTCCATAATCGGAAAGTTCCAATGCTTTAAGCGAACTCCTGATCACCTCGAACTCATTGATCCATTGACCAACGTTTGTCACCAATTTCACCGGTTCAAGCTCATCTTCGAATGGCACAGCGACAAACGTATGTCAGCGGGCAAGGGTTATGGGCTCTTCACCTACGTTCAATCGAAGGTGATGCAACTCCCGGAACTCGTACAGACAAGGCGCTCTAGATTCGGTCGAGGTATCAACACGTATTTCCATTCATGTCCAGAAAGCACCAACGCATTCCGGCTACTCGAGCTCAAGTCAGCAAGAGCAATGCAGTGAGTTGGTGAATCACAAATGGCTCGAGAGAGCCGGAAGCCGTTGAACCCAAGTGCGCGTTTCGGAACTCGTGGAACCCGAACTCGCGACCACGTATGGCCATTCCACAACTCGACCAGCGGCCGCCACCTTCCATTGGCGACTTCGTATCCACCTGTCGCCAGACAGAGTGTCCTCGTGGCGCACGCCACCCCAGAGAATTCAGATGTCATCCCCAATTTGCCAGAGACGTTGAGTGAGGGAGAGTAGTCCCACGTTGAGCCATTCCAGATTTCGGCAAAAGTTCCTTTGAAGAAACCAGCAGCGATGCAGTTTCGTTCGCTAACGCATGAGATTTGCTGGATCGAAGCAGTGGGGTGGTCGCCTCCAGCCATGAAACCTGGATCAACCTGATGCTGATAGTTCTTAGGACTGAAGATGGGGACGACCTTCCACTCGGAACCGTTCCACACAGCTGACGTCAAGAACTGAGCGTCAACGTAGTTCGGTCGATCGGCCACATACATTCCTGTAGTGATGCACCACGTCGGCGATTTGCATTCAAGCTGACCGAGCATCAAATCGCGTCCTCGTGCGATCTTTGGAAATAAACGAGCCGCCCAACGCGTCCCTGTCCAAACGGCCGATAGGGCCTGCCCATTGTTTTGACTCAGTCCCGACATGACCATGCACCATGACGTCGATACGCACGAGAGAGGAGTTACCGACACTCGGCCGATGAAACGCGCAAAAGGAGGTGTCGGAATCACGTGCCAACGAGAACCGCTCCAGCGCGCTGCCCACATGTAGATGTGCTGTCTATGGTGATTCCATCCAATCGCGAAACACACGGGGCCTCGCGCGCACGATGCCCCATACGTCAAACCTCCCGGCGCAATCGTCCCAGTGGGCGAGCCTTCGGATTCTCCAGAGGATTTTGCAAAAAGTGAGAGTTCGGCTAACGAATACGGCTGAGGCTTGGTTGTCGACGGCAGCAGTCTCACCAGAACCAACGATGTGAGGAGTAGCACTCCCGCCGCAACAAGTACGAGAAACCGCGACCGGCGAGCCACTCCTACCGAGTTGATATGACTCGAACTGAGCACGTGTTCAACAATCTGGTCAACCTGTTCACCACGAAGATCGAGTCGATTGATGGGATTACTTGACTTCAAGTATTCAATGGCGTCTGGGTGTTGTCTCATAGGTTGTCTCCTAGTTGGACATCGCCAATCGCTCTTTGCGTGTCCGCCTTATGCGCGAAAGATTCGATGCGTGACTCGAGCCGTGCGACAGCACGCGAAAGCCGCTTCGCTACCACTGTTGGTTTGATGGTTAAAGCGACCGCAATATCAGCAATAGTGAGCCCATCCCAATACCGCAGAAAAAGAAGTTCCCGATCTGAAGAGCTCAAACGTAGAAGCGCGACTTGGAGTTCGTGGTGGGATACCACAAGATCTTCAGCAGAAGGTCCAG
Organism: uncultured Ferrimicrobium sp.; assembly: GCA_964434455.1. Classification (GTDB taxonomy): domain Bacteria; phylum Actinomycetota; class Acidimicrobiia; order Acidimicrobiales; family RAAP-2; genus RAAP-2. The sequence goes on from CAYSVK010000002.1 coordinate 199,310, forward strand.
CAGTACGCGGGCGCAGCTTTGCCATCATCGTTGTACGACGAATCTCTTTGCGACGAGCATTGCGTTGGACATTTCGCGCAACGCCGATGAGCCAAGCAACTTCGGCGTCAGCCGGTATCTGATCTAGGCGTCGCCAGGCAACGAGAAAGACTTCCCCCAGCAATTCCTCGGTATCGAGATCTGACAACAAATGGGCGCGCCGGCGCAAGTACTCCGCAACCCGCGATGAATGGGCCGCTACGAGTGATCGGAGGCGCAGTTCATCCGAGGTGCCCATACCTATCTATTGTCCTCAACCGTCAACTTTGGACCGTCAAGTTGAGAACTCTGAGGTACTCCCGAGCGCGAATCCAACGGAAAGTCCAGAGAGGAAAGTCCTGTCGGAATCGGACGTGCGCTAGCCGTGCAACCAAGGATTCAGTTACAAACGCCGCATCCCCAAGCATTTTCAAGAAGCTCTCGCATGACTATCGCACGCGGAGTGCGTTTCGGTGCGCAAGGCAAGGCAAACACCCTTGCTAGCACTGGAGCCTGAGGCGAGAGTCGAACTCGCGACCTACGCATTACGAGTGCGTTGCTCTACCACTGAGCTACCCAGGCGAGGCGATACATCGTAATAGACCGGATCATTTCATTTCTACTGGTGCGCCAACTCGACGAGAAGATTGGTCAACCACAATCTTTCATCCACGCTCGTGGTCAGAGATTTCGACGCTCGGTCGATCACGGTGACGGACTTAATGGATCCCTGAACCACGACGCGGCTACGGCGGTCACCGTCATCGAGCCCTTCCAGTCCTTCAATGAGCCGCTCTCGATATGCGTGTGCCATCGACGTCAGACCGAATCGAAAGTCCTCGACACGAAATCGTCTCTGCTCGCGCTTGAAACGTGCCTCAACCTCGCGCTTAGGGGGAAGCGACCTCGTGCCGAACGTCTTGGCATCTTCGGTCCGACGCGCCCACTCAGTCTGTTGAAGATCAATGAGCGGCTGAATCGCCTTATCGATCGACGCAATGATCTCGTCGACGCGCTCGCACGTATGAGCTAAGACACCATCCAATTGCTCGGGCAAGTCGTGCCATTGAGCGATGCGATCGGACAGCTCCTCGTCGTTGGCGAGTACGCGAGCACGTGTGAGATCTCCATTTGATGCCGCAGCAGCCGAGCGAGCTCGTACCGGATCGGTCCCGGCCCGCTCCAGGTACGCCGCGACGACTTCATCATTAAGTGGGGCAAAAGCGACTTCAACGCATCGCGAGACGACGGTGTCAAGATCGTCGGGAACCGATTCGGCCGTCAACAGGAAGATGGTCCGCGACGGTGGTTCCTCAAGAATCTTCAACAAACGGCCGATTTGAAGAACGGCGAGTTCAATGTTCTCTACGACGACAATTTGGTAGCCAGCGCCGAGAGGCTTGCGCCGAGACACTCGCTCAATCTCACGAATCTCATCAGCACTCCACGAGACTCCCGCTCGCTCCATCACATTGACATCGGAGTGGGTTCCAGAGAGAACCAACCGACAATCGGTGCACACTCCGCACCCCTGCTGCGAACATTGCAACGACGCCGAGAACGCAGTGAGCGCTTCATCGATCCCTGATCCCGCCGCGCCCACAAACAGATACGCGTGCACTGGAGAGTGCGCGTAGTGCCGCAGCGCGTGAATCGCTCGTTCCTGGCCGAGCACTGAGTCAAAGACGTCAGGCACTTAACTCCAACCAAATTCAGTCAAGACCCGGTCGACCTCAACATCTACCGACGCTTGTGCTGAAGTCCCATCAATCACGCGCCACGTCGAATCGCCATGGGCCAGTTCGAGATACCCGTGTCGAACTCGTTCGAGATACTCCGACCCCGACGACTCGTAGCGATCGGCGTCATCGACCGGACGTCGCGACCGCGCGATGTCGAGCGGCACGTCAAGCAAGATCGTGAGATCGGCCCGCCGCCCTCGACTCGCTAACTCGGTAGTGGAACGCAACAGATCGAGATCGAGACCTCGCCCGTACCCCTGGTAGGCGTACGTCGAGGCGGCATAGCGGTCACAAATGACCCTTTCGCCTCGGGCCAACGCGGGTTCAATCACCGTGGCCACGTGATGGCTGCGGTCGGCCAGCATCAAGAGAGCCTCAGTGGGCGGCTCCATTTGTGTGCGGCGGTCCAGTAGCCACGTGCGCAACTGCGCGCCCAATTCACTGCCGCCAGGCTCAAAGGTGTACAGCGCGTTGAATCGCTGCGCGGCGCGGCGCGCTTGAGTTGATTTGCCGCTGCCGTCGATTCCTTCGAAGGCGACGAGGGCGCCGGACATCAGTTCGAGTCCGCCCCTTGGAGTTGCGATGCGAGTGCGCCGTTACGAGCCGCACCGCGGTCAGTCGCCGTGCGTCGCGCCGCCGCCTTGGTCGCCGATACCTTGCGGGCACCCTTTTTCGCTGGCGCCTTCTTGGATTTCTTGGCTGCCTTAGCGGCTCGAGGGCGACGGGCACTCGGATCGGCGTTGCGTCGTTCGGCCAGCAGCTCGCTGGCCCGCTCCAGAGTGATCTCTTCGACGGTGTCACCCATGCGCAGGGTCGCATTTACTTCGCCGTCGGTGACGTAGAGACCGAACTGGCCCGAGCGGATCACGACGGAACGTTTGGTGACGGGATCAGTGCCGAGGTCTCGCAGTGGACCAGCCGCGGCGCGCCGACCTCGTTGCTTTGGTTGGTGGAGAATTTCGATCGCTCGTTCGAGCGTGACGGTAAAGATCTGCTCTTCGTTTTCAAGAGACCGGGTCTCTTTGCCCCACGTCAAATACGGGCCGTACCGACCGTTTTGGGCCAAGACGTCCATTCCGTCATCGGGGTGTTGACCCACCAATCGCGGCAGTGACAACAAGCGCAACCCGTCGTCCAACGTCACGGTCTCAAGCGACATGGAACTAAACAGCGACGACGTCTTCGGCTTGTCCTTGCCGTTGGCCTCACCCAGCTGCACGTACGGTCCGTAGCGACCCGCCTTCAGCTGAACTTCCAGGCCACTACTGGGATCGATGCCGAGAACTCGGTCGTTGCTGGGCGCCGCGAGCAACTCCAGCGCCCGCGCCACGGTGAGGCTGTCGGGTTCGGTCGCCTCCGGAATAGACACCCGCTCGTCGCCGTGTTGCAGGTACGGCCCGTAGCGACCGGAACGCACGACAACTACATCACCGTCAGGCGCAGTGCCCAGTTCGATCGAGTTGATGGCCGCGAAGTCGAGATCGAGCTGCTCGGTCGTCGCGCGGTGAAGTCCCATTTGGCGAAACGGAGTCTCCGCGGACTCATCGCCGAAGTAGAAGCGACGCAGCCACGGCTCTAGGTCCTGGGTCCCCGACGCGATCTCGTCGAGTTGATCCTCCATCATCGCGGTGAACTGGTAATCGACCAGGTCGGCGAAGTAGCGCTCCAGCAGATTGACAACAGCGAACGCCCGAAACGCGGGTACCAGCGACTTGCCCTTCTTCCAGACATATCCGCGACGATCGATCGTCTTCATCACCGCGGCGTACGTCGAGGGCCGCCCGATGCCGAGATCCTCGAGCTTCTTAATGAGTGTGGCTTCGCTGTAACGATCGGGCGGCTGCGTGCTGTGTCCCTTGGCCTCAGCCGACGTGGCTGATACGCGATCACCGGTCGCGAGCGGCGGGAGGATCCGTTCCTGATCGGCGAGTTCGGCTTCAGGGTCATCAGCCCCTTCGACGTAGGCACGTCGAAAGCCCGCAAATTCAATGCGCAGTCCGCTGGCCGAGAGTCCGAGCGCGCGGGACGATCCATCGACATCCGCCGTGGCCGTCAGTCGCACTTTGTCCTGGGTCAGTTGCGCGTCGACCATCTGGCTGGCGATGGTCCGCTTCCAGACCAATTCGTAGACCAAGAACTCGTCACCGGAGAGAGAGTTCGCCGCTTCGTCGAGCGTGCGAAAACTCTCACCCGCCGGTCGGATTGCCTCGTGAGCCTCTTGAGCGTTCTTCACCTTGCGGTCGTAACGACGCGGCGTGTCGGACACGTAGTCGTCGCCGAACATCTCGCGGGCTTGCTGGCGAGCCGCGCGGAGCGCCTCCTCGCTGAGAGTCGTGGAGTCGGTTCGCATGTAAGTGATCCAGCCCTGCTCATAGAGGCGCTGGGCTGCGCGCATCGTGCGCTCCGGATCAAAACGAATCTTGCGGCTGGCCTCGATCTGCAGCGAAGAGGTCATAAATGGCGGCTGGGGCCGCTGGGTGCGCGGCGACGAGGTCACCGAGTCGACCAACAACGTCGATCCCGAGAGCGCGGACGCGATCGATGTGGCCGTCGCTTCGTCCAGCACGACCGCCTTGCCGTCCAGCGATCCTTCCGCGTTGAAGTTCTTGCCGGTAGCGAGGGTCTGAGCATCAACGGAGTCGAGCGTCGCGACGAACGCCGCGCCGTCCTTCTCGCAGGCGGCATCAACATCAAACCAACCCGCAGAAACGAATCGCATCCGTTCCCGCTCGCGTTCACAAACCAGCCGGATCGCCACCGACTGCACGCGACCCGCCGAGCGGGCCTTGTCGACCGCGCGCCACAGGACGGGACTCACCTCGTATCCAACGAGGCGATCAAGGAATCGGCGTCCCTCCTGGGCGTCAACGAGTCGCGTGTCGAGATCGCGCGTCTCATTCACGGCCCGTTCGATCGCGGCGGGGGTGATCTCATGAAAGACCATGCGCTTAACGGGAACTTTGGGATTCAGCACCTCTTGGAGGTGCCAGGCAATGGCCTCGCCCTCACGGTCTTCGTCGGTCGCGAGGTAGAGCTCCTCGGCGTTCTTGAGCGCCGCCTTTAACTCGGCAACCACTTTCTTGCGATCGGGGGAGACCACGTAGACCGGCTTGAAGTGGTCGTTGACATTGATCCCGAGACGGGCCCACTTCTCAGACTTGATCGAGGCGGGGATCTCCTTGGCACTCTCGGGCAGGTCGCGAATGTGCCCGACGCTCGGCAACACCACGTAGTCCGGCCCGAGCATCCCTTGGATTCGGGTGGCTTTGGCCACCGACTCCACGACCACGAGGGCTCGCGCCACGTTGTCCCTTTCCACTACGCGCCGTTGCGCACGGGTTCCGAGCGAAGCCCGGTTAGCGCCCCACAACATACGCAGGGGTGGGTCACAAATGACCCACCCCGGCGAAAACTGCAGTGAATTGCGCAACTAGGCGGCGGGCGCCTCGCTCATCGAACCCGTCGAGCGCTTCGAAAACATGATGGAACTGAGCAGCACCACGAGGGCCGCACCGGCGATGCCGTAGCGCGCGCCGGTGTGGTGTTGCTGGGTGATGATCGCCGGCAACACGAGCAAGCTCACGAGGTTCATCACCTTGATCAGCGGGTTGAGTGCCGGACCAGCGGTGTCCTTGAATGGGTCACCCACGGTGTCACCGATCACGGCCGCCTTGTGCGCGTCAGAACCCTTTCCACCCTCGTGTCCGTCCTCGATGTACTTCTTCGCGTTGTCCCACGCGCCACCAGCGTTGCTCAGGAAGTTCGCCATCAACTGGCCCGTCAGAATTGCGGCCGCGAGGAACCCGCCGAGGGCCAGGTAGCCGAGGCCGAAGCCGACGATGATCGGCGTGAGGATCGCGAGCAGTGCCGGGGTCGCGAGTTCGCGCTGACTGGCCGAAGTGCAGATCGCAATGACGCGGCCGTACTCGGGCTTCTCGGTGTAGTCCATGATCCCGGGGTGCTCGCGGAACTGGCGGCGAACCTCTTGGACGACGGTGCCCGCAGTGCGGCCCACCGCACGAATCGCAAGCGAACTGAAGAGGAACGCCACCGATCCACCGATCAGCAAACCAATGAAGATCTTCGGCTGCACGACGTTCACCTGAATGTGCGCGAACGCCCACTTGGCGTTGTGGCCCAGCTGGCCGCCGACAGTCTCGACGAACGACGCGAACAGCGCCACGGCCGCGATTACCGCGGAACCAATGGCGACACCCTTGGTGATGGCCTTAGTTGTGTTGCCGACGGCGTCAAGGCTGACGAGGATCTTCTGGGTCTCGCCTTCGAACTCACCGGCCATTTCGGCCACGCCCGCTGAGTTGTCCGACACCGGACCGAAGGAGTCTTCCGAAACGATCATGCCCGCAGTAGAGAGCAGACCAATACCGATGAGCGACACGTAGTACAGCGTCAGCTGAATCTTGCCGCCACCCAGTCCGATCGCCGCGCCGAGGGCCAGGGCCACCGCGACGATCGCCCAGACGGAACTCTCGAGACCAATGGACAGACCTGACAGCACCGTCGTAGCCGGACCAGTGCGCGCCGACTCGGCGATCTCGTGCACGGGCTTGCGCTCAGTGGAAGTGAAGTACTCAGTAATGAGGCTCGCCGCGAGGCTGAGACCAACACCAGTCACAATCGCCCAGAACGACCGCATGTTGTGCAGGAAGTTGTTGGAGACGAAGTACGCCGCCACAACGGTCAACGCACTGGAAAGCCAGAAGCCCCGGTTAATCGGCTGCAGTGCGTTCTTGTCGCGACTCATCGTGCGCACGGCGTACACGCCGACGATGGACGCCAGGATGCCGAACGCCGGAACGATCAATGGGAAGAGAACGAACTGTGTCTTGTGGAACGCCGCGAATCCCAGGATGATCGCGGAGATCATGGTGATGACGTAACTCTCAAAGAGGTCGGCGGCCATTCCCGCGCAGTCACCAACGTTGTCACCCACGTTGTCGGCGATCGTCGCGGCGTTGCGAGGGTCGTCTTCGGGGATTCCTGCTTCGACCTTGCCCACGAGGTCCGCCCCCACGTCGGCGGCCTTCGTGAAGATGCCGCCGCCTACTCGCATAAAGAGGGCGAGAAGCGACGCGCCGAAGGCGAAGCCGACGAGTACGGCAGTCGCGGAGTTCTGGAAGATCAAGAAGATGCCCGCGGCACCCACGAGTCCGAGACCCACGCAGAGCAGACCAGTGACCGCACCAGTGCGGAACGCCACGCGCAGCGCGCGTGCCGCTTTACCTTCGCCAGGTGCGGCGGCGGCCGCAGCGGTGCGCACGTTGCCGCGCACCGCTGTCGACATACCAATGAATCCAACGAGTCCCGAGAAGGTGGCCCCGACGAGGAAGCAAATGACGCGCATGAAGCCGTTCTTCACGAAGCTCATCTCGACGTGCCCGTTGGGCGCGGTGACCTTGGTCGCCGTGAAGAAAATGAGGACCGCGAGTGGAACAACGATGATCGCGATCGTGCGGAACTGACGCTTGAGGAACGCTTCCGCGCCCTCTTGGATCGCCTTGGCGATCTCGCGCATCTTCGCCGAGCCCTGATCCGCGGCGAGCACGCTGCGCATCAGATTGAAGCCAGCAAGAATCCCTACAACGCCAATGGCGAGCACGACGTAAACCCAGGCCTTGTCGGAACCCGACAAGTTCAAGCCCTGATATCCGCCTTCGGCGAATCGGATGGATGTCGGCATGGTGCGAAGTACCTCTCTGTCTTCGGGGGGAACCCGGCCAATTAGGGCCGCGAGGGCGGGAAAATCGGCATTTGGGCCGGCAGAACGCTAGTGGATTCCGCCAAATGCTTCAAACACCCTCACTCGTCGCCCGCCGGACCAGCGACGATCTCGTATTCGGGATTGAGAATGACCGCCTCGCGATCCATGGCGGTCACCGTTCCTTTGACCAGCAAACGGGTTCCGCGCTCGATTCCCGGGATCGTGGAACGACCCTGAAAGAGCAGCGCAATTGAACCGGATGTGTCAGCGATCACGCAGCGCAGGTCGTTGCCGCCGTGCTCGCGATGAATCGTCATGGACCGCACGCGGCCCGCCACTTCGATGCGATCACGGGTGCGAACGCCGCCGATCGGCACCGAATCTGTCGCACGCTGGGCCAGCTTCACGTCGGCCTCGAGATGAGCGTCGTCGCGGATTCCACCGCGCTCGACGAATTCGCTCTGCGTGGTGATCGTTCGCTGTCGCACTTCGCGAACCGGAGAGATGCGGTACGGGATGATCGTCGCCGCGGTGCGCGGGACGTGCATAATCGCGCCAGCAATCGCGTCCGCGGTCCGGTCGTGCAAGAGACGTTGCAGTCGCGAGGAAAACCCGCGTCGGGGCAGGATCACCATGCAAAAGACGTCCGGATCCCGCGCAATGTCGGCCACGAGCTCCAACGCCGCGCGATCAACTCGGCGGTCTTCGCACTCGACCACTTCGAGATTGACGCCCGCTGAGGCTGTTCCGGATAGACCCCACGCCGCTTCCAGTCGCTGAGTGACGACCGGGTCGATGTCAAAGTGCACCGCACGAACCGAGAGTGCGTTAAGCGTGCCGCAGTAACGCAGCGCCCGTTCCGTTGCGATGTCGTACTGATCGACGAAGACGACGACTCGATTGACCTTGAACTGCGACGCGCCCTTTTGGCGCGTGGCCTCAAAGGCGTCGTCCTCCAACACGTATTGGCGGTTCAGTCGAATCAATGCGAAGTACATGATCGGTCCGATAACCAACACGATCCACGCGCCTTCGGCAAACTTCACCGTCGCGAAGATGAGCACGACCAAACTGGTGACAACCGTCGAGAGTCCATTAACGAAAACTCCCCATCGCCAATTGCCCGCCCGCAGTGTGAGGTGCCGCTTCACCATGCCCGCGCCCGCCATGGTGAAGCCGGTGAACACGCCGATTGCATAGAGCGACACGAGCAGATTGAGTCGCGCCTGGAAGATCCAAATCAGCAGAATCGAACCAGCGCCGAGAACGAGAATGCCGTTCGAGAACGCCAAACGGTGTCCGCGCTTGGAGAGCTGCCGCGGGAGGTATTGATCCTTCGACACAAACATTGCGAGGAACGGAAATCCGTTGAAGCTCGTATTGCCGCCGGTGTAGAGAATCAACACCGTCGCGGCTTGCACCAAGTAGAAGATCGCCTGGCCGAGCCCGTGAAATCCAAAGACGGCGTGAACTTCTTGACTCACCACCGTTGGTGTTCCTAAGTCAAAGGGCAGCGCGTGCGTCCAGCGCGCCAGGAGAGTGACTCCGAGCAAGAGGAACGCCAAGACCGACGACATCGCGACCAATGTCGAGCGAGCGTTGGTCGACTCCGGCCGCCGGAAACTTTGCACTCCGTCCGAGATCGCTTCAAGGCCAGTGAGCGAGCTTCCACCGTTCGCGTAGGCGCGCAACAGGATCAAAAATGCCGCACCCATGAGCAGTCCCGAGCCGCCTTTGCCGAGGTGGTGCTCGACGAGGTCTTTGACGGGAGGTCGCGCCACGTGGTGCAGCGAACCGCTGATGAATTTGATCGTTCCCACGATGATGGTCGTCGACAACGTCACGATGTAGAAGTACGTCGGGAACGCGAATAGCTTGCCGGCCTCCTTGATTCCCCGCAGGTTTCCGTAGACCAGCAGAACGACTACACCAATCGTGATCGGCACCGTCGCTCCGGTCAACGAGGGGAACGCACTGGTGAGCGCCGCAGTCCCGGCTGAGCACTGCACCGCGACCGTCACCACGTAATCGATCAACAGCGCGACCGCCGCAATCTGAGCGATCTTCGCGCCGAAGTTGTCGCGGGCCACTACGTACGAGCCACCTGTCACGTGGTAGTAGCGGATGACGTCGAGGTAACAGAGCGTGACGAAGAAGAGCACGCCCAAGATCACGAACATGATCGGCACGACGAGCGAGAACGCCGCAATTCCAATCGCCGGCGTCAGCTGGGTGAGGATCTGCTCGGTGCCGTACGCCGAGGAAGAAATGCAGTCCGGGGCCAGCACCCCCAGGGCCACCGGGCGACTGAGCCGTTCGCCGAGCAACTGTTCACTTACAAATGGACGACCGAGAAAGAAACACTTCAAGCGGTAGCCGAGGCGCTCCGGATAAAAGGTCTCAACGTCAGCGTGCGACGTGAGTACATCGGTGACTCGAGGGCGCTCGGTAGCGTCATCGGGCACAAATTTCATCCTAGGCAGCGAAGATCCGTCGCTTGAAACTTGCACCGCGCGATGCGCTCTGGTCAGATGGACCAGTGCACATCGTCGTTGTCGGCTGCGGCCGCGTGGGTTCTGACCTCGCGACTCAGCTGAGCGAGGCGGGTCATTCGGTCGTCATCATCGATAAGAACAAGGACGCATTCCGCCGTCTCGGACCGGCGTTCACCGGAACGACGCTCGTGGGTTCGGGCTTTGACCGCAACGTCCTCTTCCAAGCCAACGCCAGTCAGGCCGACGCATTTGCCGCCGTTACGAACGGCGACAACTCCAACATCCTCTGCGCCCGCATTGCCCGTGAGAAGTACGAAATCACCAACGTGGTCGCGCGCATTTACGACCCCCGCCGCGCCGTGATCTACCAGCGACTCGGCATCCCCACTGTGGCCACCGTCAGTTGGACGACTCAACAAGTGAAACGTTGGCTCCTACCCGAAGACGAATCAATCGGTTGGCGCGATCAAACGGACTCGCTCTTCTTGGTCGAACGGATCTTGCCCGATCACCTCGCGGGCAAACCGCTCAGCGAACTGAACCTCGATGACGACATTCACGTCGTTGGCGTGGTGCGCGGCGGCAAGGGTCGCCTCGACGCCGCGCGCATCTACGGTCAAGAAGACGACACCGTGACGTTCCTCGTCACGCCGAAGGGGCTCGGCGAACTGAACGAACTGCTCGGATTGGCGGGTCGCGCATGAAAGTCGTCATCGCCGGCGGGGGCTCAGTAGGCGTCGCGATCGCCCAGGATCTCGTAGAGCGCCACCACACCGTGACGCTCCTCGAGCTTCGCGGCGACACCGCGGAGCGGCTGCGCAAGGAGTTGCACGGCATCAACGTGATCACCTGTGACGCATGTGAAGTGAATTCGTTGCAACAGGTTGGATTGCGCGACGCGGACGTGGTAGTGGCGGCCACGGGTGATGACGAAGACAACCTGGTTGTCAGTTGGTTAAGCAAGCAGGAGTTCGGCGTGCCGCGCGTCATCGCACGCGTCAACAACTCGCGCAACGAGTGGCTCTTTGATGAGAGCTGGGGTGTCGACGTACACGTCTCGACACCAGCGCTCATCACCTCGCTTGTTGACGAAGCAGTCGAGGTGGGTTCCGTCGTATCTCTGATGGATCTCGCTCACGGACGTATGAAGTTGGCCGAAGTAACCCTCGCCGACGACGCGCCCGCCGTTGTGAACAACCTGACGCTCGATGAACTTCGTCTGCCCGATGCCGTGCGCGTGGTGGCCGTGCTCCGCGCTCACCAACCACTCAGTCCGCAGCCGACCATGCGCTTCCTCGAGGAAGATCACGTTGTCGTGATCGCGCGTGCCGACAGTCTCGACGTGCTGCGAGGAACTTTCATCAAGACCTGATTTGAGCGACGAACACCCGTACGCTTGAAGTATGCGTGCGGCGTTCTTCGACCTCGATAAGACGGTCATCGCGAAGAGTTCCCTGGGCGCCCTCGGCCCGGAGTTTCACGCCCGAGGCTTCATCCGCCGTCGCACCCTCGTGCGCGGCCTCGGCCAGCAGCTCTGGTTCCTTTGGTTCGGCGCCGACGAGGACAAGATGCAAAAGATTCGGCGCACCATGATGCGCCTCGCCAAGGGCTGGGACCGTGACGTCGTGCGATCGGTCGTTTCGGAAACTTTGACCGAAGTCATCGAGCCCCTCATTTACGCGGAAGCCCTCGAGATTATTGAGCATCACCGCGCCCACGGGGACCTCGTGTTCGTCGTCAGCTCCTCACCGAGCGAGGTCGTGGAGCCGTTCGCCGATCTGCTCGGACTCGACGGTGCCGTCGGTTCGCGCGCCGAAGTGGATAGCGAGAATCGCTACACCGGCGAACTCGAGTTCTACGCCCAAGGTGAGGGCAAAGCGGTCGCGATCCGCGAATTAGCCGCTGCGCGCAACATCGATCTCGCGGAATCTTCGGCGTACTCGGACAGCGAGACTGATCTGCCGATGCTCGAAGCGGTGGGGCACCCCTACGCGGTGAACCCCGACAAGACGCTCGCCAAGATCGCTCACGAGCGCGAGTGGCCGATCCTCACTTTCGATAAACCGGTGCGCGCTCGCGACCACCGTCGTTCACGCACCCCGGTAATCGTGGGCGCGTTGGCGCTCGGCGCGCTCACGGTCGCCGGCCGCGTGATCCGCGGCACCAAGGAGTAGTCAGCCCTCGGCGTCGTCCTCGGTGCGCAGTGCTCGCGAGAGGATCGCGTGCATGACGTACATCGAGCTGATGTAAGCGAGTTCCAGCATCGCCACGTCGCCGAGTTCACGGTGCAGTTCGTCATAGAGATCGTTCGGGACGTCGCCGCAATCGTGCACCAGGCAGTCGACAAAGCGCAGGACACGTCCCGGTGTTCCCGGCACTGACACCTCTCGGCGCGCATCACTCGCCGCGTCGATGAGCTCCTCGTTCACTCCAAGTCGCTTGAGACCGAGTCGGTGCTGACGCACGACGAAGCGACTGCCGACGGCCACGCCGGCGCGCAGCTGACCGAATTCGCGCAGCACCGGATCGAGCGCTCGTTGCGGGCTCTGGTAGAGGAGAAAGCCATCGACGGCGTGACGAAGCACCGCGGGGCTGTTCGCAAACGTCGGCCACCAATCGCCCGACGTGCCGTCTGCGGTTCCGGGTTCCAGTACTGGATCGCGATCTTCAAAGAGGTGAGTGAAGACCGCCTGCGTGAACTCGTCGTCGATCTCGGCGCGCGGCACCTGCCGCAACCGAGGCGTCTTAGACAGTGGCGTGCCGATCAGCCGCGGTGCGCGGCGCAACATTCACGTCGCGGGCGTCGAGCGTGCGCGTCCAGGCCGCGAGTTCGAGCAAGATGCCGTCGGGGTCTTGGAAGTACACCGAGCGCACAAAGACGCCGGGGTGCATCGTTTCAGAGATCCCGATCTCGGAGTCGTCGTGGTTGGCGATCTCAGTGCACGCGACGCCTGAGTCGATCAGTCGCTGGCGGCACTCTTCAAACCGTTCGGCCGAGATATTGAAGGCGACGTGATTCATAGAGCCCACGGCACTCGTGAGCGATGCCTGGTCTGGTCGACCCTTTGGTTGAGACACTCCGGGCACGCTGTCGGGCGCATCCGGGAACCAGAAGAACGCGAGTGAGTCGCCACCGCCGCAATCAAAGAAGAAGTGTTGACCGAGCCCGAACGGCAGGTCAATTGTCTTGATCAGCGGCAGCCCGAGAATCTCGGTGTAAAAGGCAACGGTGCGCTCCATGTCGCTGCACACGAGCGCCAAGTGATTGATGCCACCGAGGCCCAACGGTCCGACGCGGCTGCCTTCTTGCAACATCTGTCCCCCTTGTCGACGGGTGCGACTTACAGCGTGAGCAGATCCCGGGCGCCGGTGTCGCTCGAGGGGTGGCGCAACTTGCTCATGGCGCGCGCTTCGATTTGACGGATTCGCTCGCGCGTGAGGTTCATCGACTCGCCGACCTCTTCGAGGGTGCGCGGCTCGCCGGCGCCAATAAGACCAAAGCGCATCTTCAGAATCTTGCGCTCGCGCTCGTCCAGCGGCTCAAGCAGCTTCTCGATCGCTTCCGGCATCATCTTGACCGCGGCCACGTCAAACGGGGACTCGGCCGAGCGGTCCTCGACCACGTCACCGAGCTCGGCGTCGCCATCTTCGCGCAGGGGCTCAGAGAGCGAAATGGGCTCCGAGCGAAAGCGCAACGCCTCGATCAACTTGTCCTCGGGCATCTCGCACTCTTCGCAGAGTTCCTTGATTGTCGGCGGGCGACCGAACTTCAACTCGAGGCGCGACTGGGCCTTTTGAACACGAGCGAGCGTGTCGCCGGCGTGCACCGGAAGTCGGATGGTTCGACCGGTGTTAGCGATACCGCGGGTAATCGCCTGACGGATCCACCACGTGGCGTAGGTCGAGAACTTGAAACCCTTGCGCCAGTCGAACTTTTCGACGGCGTGCATGAGACCGAGGTTGCCCTCTTGAATGAGGTCCAGCAGCGGCAGGCCCGATGCCTGGTACTTCTTCGCGATCGAAACCACGAGTCGGAGGTTGGACTGCACAAAGTCGCGCTCGGCTCGCTCGCCGCGCATCGCGGTGCGCTTGAGGGCCTGCTTGCGCGTCGCGGTGAGCTTCAACTTCTTGTCCGTCTCGGACTTGTCGAGCTCGCTCTGGGCCTCACGGCCCTCTTCAATCGTCTGGGCCAGACGAACCTCGTCGTCCTTGGTCAGCAGCGTGTACTGACCGATGTCAGAGAGGTACAGCCGAACGAGGTCCTCGTCGTCGCGATCGATACGGTCCTTAGCCACTTGGCTCCTGTTCGGCGAGCGGCGAAGAACGCCGCACAGTAGTTATACGGTCGCCGTCAACCGCCGGTACCGAAGCTTTCGGCGAATCCGGCCGCCGAGAGCAGCCCGTCCAGTGTACGGGCGCCCTCTGCGAACTCCGCCGTTTCGGGGTCTACATGTTGCGATGCGATGACGCCCCAACGTCGGCTGACCTCGATCAAAGTGGCTGACGCCTGACGGCACGCGCTCACCAGCGCGCCATCGCCGAGTCCTGTCGCGGCGCCGCTCGCGTCGCGCAAAGAGATCAACAGGCGTGGCGTGATCTGCAATGCGGCGCAGTACAAGCTCAGCGCGCCCGAGGGATCAAGAGCGACGGATCGCTGAATGACGTCGCGCACGGTGCTGCAGTCCACGTCGTGAGCGTGCGGATCGGTCCCGCGACGGTTCGCACCGAGCGCGTCAAATCGGTGGGCCACTTCGCCCACGTGACGGGATCCCTCGTACGCGCCGATCGTGGCGGCGTCGTTGGTCATCGATCCGGCGACTTCGCCGAGAGATTCGTAGAGGGCTCGCGCGACGCCGCCGAGATGCGCGCTTATGACTTCGGTGGTTTCGATCTGCACTCAGGATCCCGGGCGGTACGCGTTGGTGATGGGAACGCGACGGTCCTTGCCGAACGCTTTCTTGGAGATCCTCACGCCGGGCGGCATTTGGCGTCGCTTGTACTCCGCTAGGTCAACGAGTCGCACCACGCGCTCGACGAGTGCTCGATCGTGACCGAGAGCGACCATTTCCTCAGCGGTGCGATCGTCGTCGACGTAGAGCTCCAGGAGCGGATCAAGCACGTCGTAGGGCGGCAGCGACTGATCGTCGCGCTGGTTCTCGCGCAGTTCAGCCGAGGGTGCCTTTTCGAGAATGCGTTGCGGGATCGGCTCGATGACTCCCTCAGCTCGCGCTTGCGCGTTGCGCCACTCGCACAGTTGGTACACCAGAGTTTTGGGAACGTCTTTAATCACCGCGAATCCGCCGACCGAATCGCCGTACAGCGTGAAGTACCCCGTGGCGAGCTCGGACTTGTTGCCAGTGGTGAGTGCAATGGCGCCAGAGGCGTTCGACAGCGCCATGAGGATCAGACCGCGGATTCGCGACTGCAGGTTCTCGTCGGTCAGTCCGCTCGGTTCAGTGCCCACCGCGGGAGTGATCGTGCCGGCGAGTGCGACGTGCGCGGATTCAATCGACATCTCAGTCAATTCGACGCCGACGCGTCGGGCGAGCTCGACGGCGTCTTCGAGCGAGTGCACGCTCGAATACCGCGAGGGCAGAGCGAAACAGCGCACGTTGCTCGGACCAATGGCATCAGCAGCGATAACGGTGACGAGCGCGGAGTCCACACCGCCGGAGAGATTGACGACTGCACTTTGAAATCCGTTCTTGTGCAAGTAGTCGCGCGTGCCGAGCACCAGCGCTTCGTAGGTCTCTTCGATCGGTGCCGGTGGCGTGCGCGACGGCGGCGAGATCGCCACTCGCCCGCGGTGCTCGGTGCCGACCGCAGTGCCCTCCGCGCTGGCGGGCAGTTCCAGATCGACCACGAGAAGTTCCTCCGTGAATGCTCCGGCTCGCGCAATGACGTCGCCACGCGGGTCAACGATGAAACTTTGGCCGTCAAAGACGAGCTCGTCCTGGCCACCCACTTGGTTGACGTAGGCGAGATAGCACCCGGTCTCGGCCGCTCGCTCGGAGAGCGCCGCCTCGCGCTCAGCGCGCCGTCCCCGAGCGAACGGCGACCCGTTGGGAACCACGATGAGCGAGGCCCCCGCGGCCGCACACGCGGCGGCCGGGCCGTCTTTCACCCAGACGTCCTCGCAGATGATGATCCCGACCGCGGCCCCGGCCACGGCCAGCACACAGGGTTGACCCGCGCCCGCGCGAAACACCCGCTGTTCGTCAAAAACGTCGTAGTTCGGCAGGAGGCGTTTGGTTGCCACTGCGGTCAATCGGCCTCGATCGAGCACCGCTACCGCATTAGCGACCGGCTCGCGGCCGTGCGCGCCGACCGACCTCTCGCGAGCGTCATCGGGCGAGAGAACCGCCAGCTCGAAGCGGGCGGCCGACAAAGGAGCCCCGACGGCCATGACCGTATTACTGGGGGCCACGCGCATCTCGTCGAGTGTGCGCGCTACGTCGCGCTCGAACCCTTCCTTGGCCACGAGGTCCTCGGGCGGATAGCCACTGAGTGCCAGCTCCGGAGTGACGAACAGATCGCTGCCGACGGCGCTCGCGCGCTCGGCGAACTCGGCGATTGCACGGGCGTTCGCCGCCAGCGCACCCACGACCGGGTTCATCTGAGCTAAAGCCAGACGGACGGTCGGCACAAATCGACTCTAACGGTGGGGATTCGCTCGACTTAGGGGAGGTTTCACACGCCGTTAACGCAACCCCCGACGAACACACCGGCCGCTCCACCAAACTGGTCGTGGTGCGTCGGGGCGCCACCACATTCGACTGACCAGGAGTGAACTGTGCCGTTCCAGGCTGAGTACATATGGATTGACGGAACTGAGCCGCTGCCGCTCATGCGCAGCAAGACGCGCATCATCGCGGATGGCAAGGAGCCCGGCATTTGGGGCTTTGACGGCTCGAGCACCAATCAGGCCACCGGCAAGAACTCCGACTGCGTTTTAAAGCCGGTGTTCATCTGTCCGGACCCACTGCGCGGACCGAACGACGTGCTCGTGATGTGCGAAGTGCTGCTCATCGACATGACGCCGCACCCGACCAACACGCGCGCACGGTGCGTAGAGATCGCGAAGAAGTACGCGAGCTTTGAGCCGTGGTTCGGCATCGAGCAGGAGTACACCTTCATTGCTGATGACCGACCGTTCGGCTGGCCCGAGGTGGGCTACCCCGCCCCGCAAGGTCCGTACTACTGCGGCGTCGGCGGTTCCAAGATGCCCGGTCGCGAGATCGTCGAAGCACACACGCTCGCTTGTCTGCGTGCCGGTCTTTCGATTGAAGGCACCAACGCCGAAGTGATGATGAGCCAGTGGGAGTTCCAAATGGGCATCCTCGGCCCGGTCGAAGTCGGCGATCAACTGTGGGTCGCACGATGGTTGCTTAATCGCATCGCCGAGGACTTCGGAGTCGAGGCGAGCTTCGCCGCCAAGCCGGTCAAGGGCGACTGGAACGGTGCGGGAGCCCACACCAACTTCTCGACCAAGCAGATGCGCGCCAACGGCGGCTGGGACGCGATCATCGCGGGCTGTGAAGCGATCGGCAAGAAGGTGAAAGAGCACATTGCCGCCTACGGCGTCGGCACCGAAGAGCGACTCACCGGCGCGCACGAAACGGCGCACTACACGAAGTTTTCTTACGGCACCTCGGACCGCGGCGCGTCGATCCGCATTCCGTGGGTCGTCGGCGTCGAGCGCAAGGGTTGGCTCGAGGACCGTCGACCGAACGCCAACATGGATCCCTACGTGGTGAGCGCGATTCTCGTGGAGACCGTCTGCTCCGCCGCGAGTGGCACCGCCAAGAAAGCGCCGGCGAAGAAGGCAACGCCGAAGCGTCCGCCCGCCAAGAAGTCAGTCGCAAAGAAGGCGCCGGCGAAGAAGGCCGCCAAGCGTCGCTAGTGAGAACGCGAGGAGCCCCGCCGCCCATCAGCGGCGGGGCTTCGTCGTCTTCGCCCAATAGCGCGTGGTGAACGAGGTGGGAGAATGAACGCCATGCAGAGCCAGGCCGACTACGTGTTGCGCACGGTCGAGGAACGCGGCGTTCGTTTCGTGCAGCTGTGGTTCACCGACGTGCTCGGGCGCCACAAGGCGTTCCACGTCACGCCGGCCGAGCTCGCCGACGCGCTGGACGACGGCATGACCTTTGACGGCAGCGCCATTGACGGCTTTAGCCGCACGACCGAGTCCGACGTGTTGGCGCGACCGGACCTCACAACCTTTCAACTGCTGCCGTGGTATCCCGAAGGGGCGTCAGTAGCGAGCGTCTTTTGCGACATCGTCGAGATCGACGGTTCACCGTTTGATGGCTGTCCGCGTCAGCAGTTGCGCCGCGTGCTCGCGGGAGCGCGCGAGCAGGGCTACACATTCTTCGTCGCCCCGGAGATCGAGTACTTCTACTTTCACTCGCTCGAGGGCGGCACGGCACCGACCCCGATCGATCACGGCAGCTACTTCGATCTGCTCCCGGACGATCCCGCCAGCCAACTGCGCCGACAGACCGTGCTCACTCTTGAGGAGATGGGCATTGGGGTCGAGCACGCGCAGCACGAAGACGCGCCGGGCCAGCACGAGATCGACTTGCGCTACACCGACGCGCTCACTATGGCCGACACGGTCATGACGGTGCGCCTCGTCATCAAGGAGTTGGCTCGCCAACGGGGCATCGCCGCGAGCTTCATGCCAAAGCCGCTCAGCCGTGAGCAGGGATCCGGGATGCACACTCATCTCTCGCTCTGGCGCGACGAGCGCAATGCGTTCGTGGGCGACGGTCCCTATGGATTAAGCGACGTGGCTCAGCACTTCATCGCCGGATTGATGCGTCACGCACCCGAGATCACGGCGATCACCAACCAGTGGGTTAACTCCTACAAGCGCCTCGTGCCCGGTCACGAAGCACCGGTCAACTCGGCGTGGGCGCGCTTTGAACAGTCCGCACTCGTTCGGGTGCCGACGGTGAAAACTGGTCGACTCGAGTCGACACGACTCGAGTACCGCGCGCCGGATCCCGCGGCCAATCCGTACCTCGCATTCGCGGTGATCCTCGCTGCGGGCATGCGTGGCGTCGAGGGCCGCTACGACCTGGCCGACGAAGGAGCACCGTCCACTCCCCTGCCGCGTTCATTGGCCGAGGCCGTGGAGTTGATGGAGCGTTCCGACTTACTGCAAGAGACGCTGGGCGAGCACCTCGTCACATGGTTCCTCACCAACAAGCGCGCTGAATGGGCGTCGTACCGCGCGGAGGTCACGCCCTTTGAGCTCGAGCGGTACCTGCCACTGCTGTGACCTACGACGTCGTGCTCTGCGTGCCGGCTTGTGACGGGGCGCTGAAAAAAGCCCTCGAGGTGACCGGCGTCGTGCCGGCCGTGGCGCACAGCGGCAAGTTGAACGAGATCGCCGCACTCGAAGGCGAAGAAGGTTTTGCCGGCGCAATCATTGACGCCACCACCGTCGCATTCACCGACGCGATGAGTCTCTGTCGACAGCTACGCAGCCGCGAACAACCCATCAGCCCCGTGATCCTCGTGCTCGACCGTTACCAGCTCGACGAGTTGACCTTCCGCGAGGATCTCTTTGACGACTTCGTCATCTCGCCGATCGACGCGAGCGAGTTGGCCGCCCGGCTGCGGCACCGGCTCCGTCGTGCTGGCCACAAGGGTGGAACCGCCCTCGTTGAACAAGCCGGACTGCTCATCAACCTCGAGACGTACCAAGCGTCAATGAATGGGCGGGCGCTCGACCTCACGTACATGGAGTACGAGTTGCTGCGTTTCCTCGCGACCAACCCGAACCGCGTGTTCACGCGCGAGACGTTGCTCAACCGTGTGTGGGGATACGAGTACTACGGCGGCGCTCGCACGGTCGATGTTCACGTGCGCCGACTGCGAGCCAAGCTCGGCGAAGAGAACGCGTATCTCATCCAGACGGTGCGAAGCGTGGGCTACAAATTCGGACCACAGGGCGCCTGGTCACTCGGCGAGTAGTTACGAGACACACTCGCCACTACGACGAGTGAATTGATATCGAAGATCAGCCGAGCGGGGCGTGCGCCCACAACTCAACTTCGCACAGCGCACCGAGTGGGAGTTTCGCGACGGCGAATGCAGAACGCGCGGGGCGCGGGGGCGCAAATGCCTCGATCCACACTTCATTGCAGGGAGCGAAGTCATTCATGTCAACTAAGAACAGCGTCGCCTTAATGACTTGATCGAACGTCGCCCCGGCTTCGGCCAGCACCGCGCGGGCGTTCACGAGCGCCTGACGAAGTTGATCGGCCGCGGTGCCGTCGACCAGGCGTGGCGCATCAGTCCCGACGTTCATCCCGAGTTGACCGGAGATGACGACCAAATCACCCGCCCGCCGAAACGGCGAGTAGGGACCAACAGGAACAGTCACGGTGAAGCGGTGGCTCAGCTAAAGGAGTTGCCGCACCCGCACGTGCGTGACGCGTTGGGATTCGTGATGTGGAACCCAGCCCCCTGAAGCGAGTCGGCGTAATCGAGGGTCGAACCGTTGAGCATCTCGGCGCTCTGAGGGTCGACCACCACTTTCACAGCTCCGAATTCGCGCGACACATCGTCGCCCGCGATCTCGGTGTCAAAGAACATGTCGTAGTTAAAGCCCGAACATCCGCCGGGCTTGACGGCTACGCGCAGCACCAACGCCTCGTCGGCGCCTTCGGCGGCAATCAGTTCGGCCACCTTGATGGAGGCGGCATCGGTCAAGGTGATGGGGTCGGCGGCCTTACGGGTAAGGCTGACGGAGGTGGCGGTCGTCATCACGTCTCCTTGCAATTCGGTCCCACCATCGTAGCGAGGGCAACAATTTCGACGACCGGCGCCGGTACTGTCCATTCATGACCGCCACGGTCGTTCACGCGCTCCGCGAGCGACTCGCCCAAGTCCGCGACCCCGAATTGGGTGCCTCGATCGTCGAGTTGGGGATGGTCGGCGAGATCACCGTGGACGACCACGGTCGTGCGCGCATCACGGTTGCGCTCACCACCGCGGCGTGTCCGCTCCGCAGCCAGATCGAACGTGACGTCACCGAAGCTGCGCTCATCGTCGACGGGGTGAGTGAAGCCGAGTTAGTCATTGGAACAATGGACGCCGACGCCAAGGCTGAGCTGCTCCGCCGCGCGCGAGTGCTCGCCCAGCAGAACGCGCCAACGACCACGATCCCGGACCATGCACCAGTTCTCGCGGTGACATCGGGCAAGGGCGGCGTCGGTAAATCATCGGTGGCGGCAAATCTCGCGGTCGCGCTCGCGCGTGAAGGACGCGTCGTCGGCGTGCTCGACGCGGACATCTGGGGATTCTCACTGCCCCGGCTCCTCAACATGACCGGTGACGTTGAGGCCAAGAGCGGAAAGATGATCCCGCTCGAGCGCCCAGTGGGAGACGGCGCCGTGCGTTTGCTTTCAATGGGTCTGCTCGCCGATGAGCAGACCGCGCTGCTCTGGCGCGGCCTCGTGGTGCAACGCGCGGTGCAGCAGTTCGTCGAAGACGCCCAGTGGAGTGGCATCGACTACATGGTCATCGACACGCCACCGGGCACCGGCGATATTGCAATGGCGCTCGCGCGAATACTCCCGCGCACGGGCCACCTCGTCGTCACCACTCCGGCTCTCGCCGCCCAGCGCGTCGCAGCGCGCGCGGCGGACTTTGCCCGCCGCAGCAACGTGCGGGTGCTCGGAGTGCTCGAGAACATGAGCGCGTTTCGGTGTCACTGCGGCGAGACGCACGAGATATTTGGCTCGGGCGGTGGACGCGCACTCGCCGAGCAACTTCGAGTGCCCCTGCTGGCGGAGATTCCCCTTCGGCCCGAAGTGGCTCACGGTGGTGACGTTGGTGAACCGGCCGTCGAGCACGATCCAGAGATCTCGGCGATCTTTGCCGACATCGCGCGTCGCGTCGTGACCGATGTTGCTCCCCCGCTCGGCGCAGTGGGGTGTTCGGCGCGCATGCTCGACAACGTGGAGTCGGCACTGCGCTCTGCGGAACAGCGCTAGCCGTGCGCATCGGAGTACTGACTGCGGGCGGCGACGCTCCGGGCCTTAACGCCGCGGTGCGCGCGCTCGGGCGGCGCGCGATCTTTGATGGCCACGAGTTGATCGGCATCCACAATGGCTGGGCCGGTCTTGTCGGTGAACTTGATTCAGTCGCACTCGATCGGTTCTCGCTGTCCGGCGTACTCGCCCAAGGCGGCACCCTTCTCGGCTCGGTCCGCTACGACTTGGACCATCCCGCGGGAGGACGCGACGAGGTGCTCGCGCGGATCAACGACAGCTTCGACGCCCTCGTCGCCATCGGCGGCGACGGCACGTTGTCGATCGCCAAATGGCTGGCCGACCGCGGGGCACCGGTCGTTGGTGTGCCAAAAACACTCGACAACGACCTCGCGGTGACGGATTACTGCATCGGCTTTGACACCGCCGTCTCGATCGTGAGCGAAGCACTCGATCGACTGCACACGACCGCCGCCAGCCACCACCGCGTCATGGTGCTCGAGACGATGGGCCGCTCGACTGGCTGGGTCGCAGCGATGGGCGGGCTCGCCGGCGGGGCCGACTTCATCGTCATCCCCGAGTTTCCGACTTCGCTCGAACAGATCACCGATCACGTCCAACGGCGTCGCGCAATGGGCTCGGCGTTCTCAATCGTCGTCGTCGCTGAAGGGGTGGCACCGAGCACTCTCGGTGCCCCGCTGCCTGAGCCGAGCGAGTCCGAGCTGACTCACGTCGGCTACGCCAAGCGTGGCGTGGGCCGCTACCTCGCGGACCAACTCAACTTGCGCACGGGATTTGAGAGCCGCTGCACCGTGCTCGGCTACGTCCAGCGCGGCGGATCACCGACCGCGCACGATCGCATCTGGGCGAGCCACGTCGGTTCGGCGGCGTATGACGCCGTGCGCGATCGCGACTGGGGCACGGTCCCGGTGGTGCGCAGAGGCGCCGTCGAGCGCGCACGTTTAACTGACGTCACCGCCGAGATTCGACGCGTTCCCATCGAGCTCTACGAGCTCTGTGCCGCATTCTTCTAACTGTCGTAGCCGACGTCGCCCGGCAACAGAATCGCGATCTCACCATCGGTGCTCCTAATGCGGGGCTCCACGCGCGGGATCTCGGTCTTCGCGCGCGCAAAGGCAAGGACATCCGCCGCAGACGAGAGCGACTCAATGTCCTCGAGGTTTTTGATTGTGGGAAAAATCATGTCGAACTCACCGCGGCGGTGACCAGAAAGTGCGTCCACTGGCCGGATCCACGCGTCGGCCACTGTCTCTCCGGCGTCGTGCGCCGCGAACTGTGCCTCGGGTGCGAGCGCCACGAAGAATCGCGTGTCGTAGCGACGCGGTGGACCAACCGGGGTCACCCAGTGCGCCACGTATTCCAGCGCCGAGACGTCCAGGCGAAGCGACTCCGCGGTGATGATGTCCAAGAATCGCGCTTCACGCGCGTTGACCGCACGGCGGTGCCCGGCAAAACGCGTCGAGATCTCTGGGTCGTCAAAGCGAATGGGCGTGTCGGTGCGGTCGCGCGCGACGAGCAAACCTGCCTCTTCAAATAATTCGCGCAAACACGCGACGTAGTACGCGAGGCCCCCAAACGGCAGTCCCAGGCGCACCGAAGCGGCTTCATCGGTAATTCCTTCGACCAACTGCTGAGCGGTCGAATCGGCGTCCGCGGCATCGACGCCACCACCGGGAAAAACGAATGCTCCACCGACGAAGTCGCTGTTGAGATTGCGGCGCAACATGAGGACTTCAAATCCATTGTCGCTATCGCGCACCATCATCACCGTCGCGGCAGGACGCGGCAGCATTGGATCAGACATTAGGAAAAACTACCTAAACGTCCGATAAGGGCCTTCGGACATTTGCAACGTGGCGAGTAGTTTGAGACCCACTCGCACGCAAGGAGCATGATGGCGAAGCCGCCCGCGAAGAAGATGCCGACCGCCGCCGCGGGGGCTAAGCGTCCCGCCGCGCCGTCGGGACGGCCCGCGGGTCTGTTCACGTGGGCGACGATCGGCGTCGTGCTGTTGGCCGTCGTCGTCATCGTGGTGGTGAAGATCAGTGGCGGGTCATCGAACACCCCTCCGCCGGGGGGTTTTGTGCCGACGCCGGCCGCGATCGTGAATGATCTTGAGAACATCCCCGCCGCCACGTTCAACACCGTCGGGGTGACCTCAAGCGCCATCAGCGTCAATGGGCCGCTGCGCACTAAGAACCAGCCTCTGCTCAAGTGGGCGGACAAGAACGGTGTAAAGCGGCCCACCGTCTTTTACTACGGCTCGGAATACTGCCCGTACTGCGCGGCACAGCGGTGGTCAACCATCATTGCGCTCAGCCGATTTGGAACATTCTCCGGTCTCGGCAACATCGCCTCGGCCTCCAAGGACGTCTTTCCCAACACGCCGAGCTTCACCTTCTACAAGGCGACCTACACGAGCAAGTACCTCAATTTCGTATCCATCGAGAACCTCTCCAATATTCCTAGCGCTACCACCGGATACACCGTGCTGCAGACACCGAACGCCGCCGAGTCCGCGCTGATCACCAAGTACGACAACTCGACGTACTTCCCCGGCGCCGGCAACGGATCGATTCCATTCATCAGCTTCGGCAACCAGTTCCTCACCGCGGGAGCGAGTTACTCCCCCTCGGTGTTTAAGGGCGTGACCCGCGATCAGGTCGCCGGTGTGCTGAGTGACGCGACCAATCCACTCACTCAGGGGATCTTGGTGTCCGCCAACTTGCA
The DNA here is from genome assembly GCA_964434455.1 of uncultured Ferrimicrobium sp. Classification (GTDB taxonomy): domain Bacteria; phylum Actinomycetota; class Acidimicrobiia; order Acidimicrobiales; family RAAP-2; genus RAAP-2. The sequence continues at coordinate 224,046 of CAYSVK010000002.1, forward strand.
GACGGCCGCAATCTGCAAGATGCTGGGCGACACCCCAACGGCGGTGTGCTCGTCGCCCGGCGTCACTGCCGCTTCGGCGCTGATCAATCGATAATTCGTGCCCGCGGTTCCGCGCTGGGCGGTCATCACGACCTTTGCGCTCAGCCTCCTTGGCTTCGCGATCTCGCTCTACCTCACGATCGTTCACTTTCAGCCCCAAGCACTCGCCTGCAGCGACTCCGGCGCGGTGGACTGCGCGCGCGTGCTCACGAGCGATCAGAGTTACTTCCTCGGAATTCCCGTCGCGATCCTCGGGCTCGCGCAGTACAGCGTCATGGCCGTTTTGTGCTCGCCGTGGCTGTGGCGTCGCAGCGAGCGACTGATCGCCCTCGCGCGATTCGTGCTCGGCGGCGTTGGCGTCGGCTTCATCATCTGGTTGATTTCGGCCGAACTGTTGATCATCGACAAGATCTGTTTGTGGTGCACCGGGGTACACATCGTGACGCTGACTTTGTTCATCGTGCTCACGCGCGTGAGCCCGCGCCAACTCGGCTGGGTTAGCTCACCCGAGTGAGCAGCCGGCGTTCCTCTTCGTTGAGGCCGCCCCAAATCCCGTGAATCTCGTGATTGGCGAGTGCCAACTCCAGGCACTCGTCTTGAACGCAACACCCCGCGCAGATGCGCTTGGCGATCGCTTCACGTTCTTGACGTTCTTCACGGCGCTCGAGCGCCAGTGGCGGAAAGAACACCTCGCGGTGCGCCCCCCGGCACGCGGCGCTCGCCGCCCAGTTATTCGCCCCCACAGACATCGCCCATCCCCCCAGACGTCGTTGTCGCTCGCAGGCTAAGTGAGCCGCCCTCACGGCCACAAGGCCCGCCATCAGGCATTACACGAACTGACATCTGCCGGCGCCGCCCAGAGTGAATACCGTCTCGCAGTGGACCTGAAAGATCGACTCGCCTCGACCAAGGTTCGCTTCATTGTCGGCAAGGGCGGCGTCGGCAAGTCGACCGTCACCGCCGCACTGGCGTTGGCCGGGGCAGCCAGCGGACTGTTGGTGGACATCGTGGAACTCGATGGTCGCGACGACGCCGCTCGGCACTTTGACTACCCCGACTCGCTCGGAGCAACACCGGTCGAGCTGTATCGCGACGACTCCGGTGGCTCCGTGCGCGCGAGCCGCATCGAACCGGACGAGGCGCTGATTGAGTGGCTGCGCCAGCACGGCATGGGCCGCCTCGTGCGACGTCTCACGCACTCCGGAGCGCTGGATGTGATTTCCACGGCGATCCCCGGCATCCGTGACGTGTTGATCTTGGGCAAGTTGAAGGCGATTGCGCGCGACAGTGACGCCGACGTGGTGCTCGTTGACGCTCCGGCGACCGGACATTCGCTTTCACTCCTTGCATCTCCGAGCGCGCTCGTGCGAGCCACGCGCGGCGGCCCGATCCGTCGCCAGGCCGAAGAAGTCGACGAGCTGTTGCGCGACGAGAGTCGTTGCTGTGTGTCGTTGGTCGCCCTGCCGTCCGAACTCGCGGTGACTGAGGCGATCGAGGCGGCCTTTGACATTGAGGAACGTGCCGGCGTGGCGTTGGCCGAAGTGATTCTCAATCAGTTCGAAGGCGATCAAGCGATGTTGCGATCCAACTTGAGCGATGCCGAGGCGAAGTCACTGGACGCCGATCTCGCCCAGAGCGTCGAAGTCGCCCGGTGGTTCTCATTGGCCGTCGCGGACGAACAGCGCGCCCAGCGCGACCGACTGCGCCGGGAGTTGCCTCTCGGTCAAGTGACGCTTCGTCGGATCGACGCGGACGTGATCACCCTTAATGCGCTGAGCGACCTCGCCACCTCGCTCTTGGAGCGTCAACCCACGTGACGCTCACCGAGGAACTTCACGACTACCGCGTCATCGTTGTCGCGGGCACCGGCGGCGTGGGCAAAACCACGAGTGCCGCCGCGCTGGCGATTGCGCTTGCACACCGCGGTCGGGCCGTCTGCGTACTCACAGTTGACCCGGCGCGCCGGCTCGCCAGTGCGCTCGGACTTGATCTGGCTGACGGCTCGGGCGCGGTCGTTGCAGGTCAGTGGTCGGGATCACTCACGGCGGTGCAACTCGACGCGGGGCGAACCTTTGACGGCCTACTTGAGCGCTACGGCACGAGCCCCGAGGCCCTCGCCGCCGTGCGGCGAAACCCGATTTACCGATCGCTCGCGGGCGCGCTCGGCGGAACCCAGGAGTACATGGCCGTCGAACGCGTCTACGAACTGTCGGCCTCCGGCAAATACGACGTCGTGGTCATCGACACGCCTCCGACGCGCAACGCGGTCGAACTGCTCGACGCACCGGACCGACTGCTCAACTTTCTGACGCACCCCATTGTCCGCACGCTGCTCGCGCCCACCACCGTGTCATTGCGCGCTGCGTCTATTGCAACCGCGGCCGCCAAGCGCACCATCGGCTCAGTGGTCGGCGTCGATCTCGTCAACGACGTCGTGACGTTCTTTCAGGCCTTTAGTTCGCTGCACGGCGGATTCATCGCTCGTGCCCGTGAGGTCCGAGATCTGCTGCGTGGACCAAGCACCGCGTACGTGCTGGTGACCACGCCGCGCGTTGACGCGATTGAGGAGAGCCGCTGGTTCGCCACGCAGTTGCGCGATCGCCACGTCACTCCGAGCGCAGTGATCGTTAATCGCGTGCATCCGAGCTTTACGACGCGTGATCCCGAGAGCCTGCCGGTCGCTCCCGGCGTACTCGGCGCGCACCTCGACAACCTCCGCGCCATCGAACGCGCGGCGCGACGGGACCGCGCGGCTCTCGCCGCACTGACCGGGGACGACGTGGCGGTGCGCGTGGCCGAAGTGCCGTGGCGCGCGGACGCACCGACCGACGTCACCGCACTCGAGGATCTCGCCCGCTCGTACCTCTAAAGCACGACCACTACGATTCGGCGGTGGCCGTGGTCGTCGTTGCGAGCGACTTGCCCTCGCTGCGTCACGAACTGCGCAACATGCTCGAAGGTCCGGGCATCGAGATCGTCGAAGCCGCCACCGGCCGCGAAGTGATGTCTCTGCTTGATGAGCGCGACCTCGACCTGGCGATCCTGGATCTACAGATCGGCTCCATGGGTGCCATGGCGATCTGTTTGGAACTCCGCCACGAAGAGTCCTACGGTGCGGCCGATCACGTGCCGGTTCTGATGTTGCTTGATCGTCGTCCCGACGTCTTTCTCGCGCGCCGCAGTGGCGCGGAGGGTTTCGTCGTGAAGCCACTCGATCCCCAACGAGTGCGCCGCGCGGTACGCGCGTTGCTGCGCGGTGAGGAGTTCGAGGACGACTCGCTGCGCCCGGCGACCGTCCGGGTCGGCGTCCCCGCCGAGTGAGCGAACCCGCTCGCCCCGCGGGGCTGTTCAGTCGGATGCGCAAGATGGCCGGAGGCGACTCGAGCGTCGTCGTCAGTCCGCAGATGCAGGCGATCATCAACCGCGTCCACGAATTAGCGCACCTCCAAGTGCGCGACGTAATGACCCCGCGCGTCGACGTCATCTACCTCACGATGCCGGTGACCCCCGAAGCGGTCGCTGACGCGGTGCGTGATACGGGACACAGCTGTTTCCCGGTCGTTCTCGAGGATCTCGATGACGTGGACGGCGTGCTGTTCGTGAACGATCTGTTTCGAAGTTCGACCACCAAACGCGGACTCGGCGTCTCGTTGCCGAATGCCACCGAGATCGCCCGCAAGATCCGCCGACCACCGGTCATGTTGCCCGAGACCATGGAAGTGCTCGAAGCACTCGAGGAGATGCGCGAACAGCGACGGACGTTTTCAATCGTGCTCGACGAACACGGGGGCGTGGCGGGTGTGGTCTCGACTCGCGATCTGCTGGAGCCGCTCGTCGGAGACCTCAACGACGAGTTCGACGAGGACGAGGAGCCCACCATCGCGCGCATCCGCGATGACCGTTGGCTGATCGACGGTCAGACTCACGTCGACAAGGTCGCCGAGGTGTTGGGCATCTCTATTCCCGACGGTCACTACGTGACGATCGCGGGCTTCTTGATGGACCGAACCGGCGAAGTGCCCGCCGTCGGCCGGGTGGTGACCCATGACGGCATCGAGTTTCGCGTCCACTCGATCGACAAGCGCCGCGTCAGCGAAGTCACCGCCCAGCGCGTCGTTGAGGTGTCGCCTGAGGCCGAGCTCGCCTCGAAGGAGCCTCAAGCGGCCGAGTAGGCTCGCACCCTTGCGGGGTGACTCGCATCGGGCTGTAGCGCAGTTTGGTTAGCGCGCTGCGTTCGGGACGCAGAGGTCCCCGGTTCAAATCCGGGCAGCCCGACCACAATCACGAGACTCATCGCGAGGCAGCGATGAGGTGGCCCTTGAATTGTCCGACTCTGCCTGCACGTGGTCATTGGTTTTCGCTCAGGAGATTTACTGAGTCGGCATCTCAATTGTCTGGCGCATCTCGGATCCGATTCTCACGAGTGCGTCGGACACCATCGATGAGTTTGCGGCACTCGCGTTCCGTGCCTCGGCCAGCCCGCTCAACGAACTAATTGGTATCCAGAGGATCAGTGACCTCCGAAGGCAAGGGCGACCTCTCGACAAAGCGACTTTCGACGTCAGAATCGGTCGACCTCGGGACTCCCTTGTAAAGTCCAAGCTGTCCACGTACACCGTTCTGCGGTGCAACGCACTGGCCCCCATCGTCTAGCGGCCTAGGACGCCACCCTTTCAAGGTGGTAGCACGGGTTCGAATCCCGTTGGGGGTGCTTGGTGACCGATAATCAGGAGCCCCACCCGGTTGGCAAATGACTTGTCTAGATGGCTCGCGATGATCCATACAACTATCGATCGATCGTCAATACGCTTAAGCCATGTGGGAGCCACCTTCGGCAGCGGAAATTGCAGATGAAGTCTCTCAATGTTTGGCGTCCGGAGACGAGCCTTTGGCACGCCGATTGATTTACCGATTCATTGAGCATTACGACAATTCGACATGGATACAAAGAGATCGGATGATCTCTCAACAGCCTGAAGGTACGGGGAGCGTGAAGTTAGATGCGCTCCTCGCGGCAACCGTTGAGTATTCGTGTGCGATCCATCGTGTCCCCGCACCCGCATGGGTTGCCGATCCCAAATATTTTCTCGACCATTTCTGGTTCGTTTCAGGCATTAGGTCCTTGGAGGCCGATGCGATGGTGAACAGCCCAATCTCGTATGCCCGTCGATCAATCTTCTTGAACCGAGAGTCGCTGACCTACGCATGAGTGGGTCCTTGGGTCGCCAGGAACTGTTCGGCGCATTTGATGCACTCGATGAAGAGTTAAAACGACTCGACATTCGAGCAGAGCTCTTCGTAGTTGGAGGGGCGGCAATGGCAATCGCCTACGACACGCGTCGCACAACAACCGACGTTGACGCGATATTTGCCCCAGCCACGGAAGTGAGAAGGGCAGCACTTCGCGTTGCCGAAGAATTGCACCTAGAACCCAATTGGCTCAACGATGGAGCAAAGGGATTTGCACCAGGAAATGATCCAGAACAAGTGATCGTCTTTGAGGGAGATGCTTTAAGCGTCGCAGTCGCTTCACCGCGATACCTACTGGCAATGAAGTTGCTTGCGTCTCGCACCGATCGAGATGTCGACGACATTAAATCTCTCTACCGACTTTGCGGCTTCACGACCGCCGAAGAAGGTCTTGACGTCGTCACTTCGTACTACCCCCAGCGAGAAATAGCTCCTCGAGTCAAATTCCTGCTTCAAGAACTCTTTCCAATTGAACACGAGAAGAAAAGAGACTCCGGTCGCTCGATTTAGCGGCGGTGAAAATGGATACCGGCTGATGTGCACCACCGAGCGTCAACCGCTCATTCCACGTTGCCTCTGATTCGCACATTTGAGCGCGTCGCTACCTGAGAAGGATCCAGGCGCTTGAGCTGTGATCTTCACCAAGCTTTAGGAACGTCAGCCCATCGGCCATCGACGACGAGATTCAATGTCGTCGAAATCAGGAAGAAAAGTAAACGGGATTCATCACGAACAACTTCGGTCACTGCAACCGCGTTGAGCCATAAAGATTGACCCATTCAACCGATCTTCTCGCCGTACATCTCTCGTAATGGGTTCTTTAATAGTTCGAGCCGTTCGCCGTCAGGTCCGAGGAAGTAGAGCGAGTCTCCACTGACGTGCTCGGTGGGTACTCCCGCGTCAGCGAGACGAGTACGCAGTTCCGCCCATCGCTCTTCGGTGACCGATATGGCCATGTGGTGATGACCGCCCAGCACCTCGCGGTACTCCTCGAGTCCCAGTCCCGGAAAGTCGAAGAACGCCAACAAGTTGCCGTGTCCGACGTCAAAGAAGAAGTGCGTGGACCCTCGGTAGTCGCGATTCTCGAACAGTTCGACCAGCGGGAACCCGAGCGTGTCTTGATAGAAGCAGATCGTTCTTTCGACGTCGCTGGACAAAAGAGCAAAGTGGTGAAGCCCGCGGGCCGTTGACTCCGGTCGCTCCGCCGCGGACTTGAGATACGTGGCGCGTAGGCGATCCCACTCAGCTTTTCGATCAACGTTTGAACCGTGTTCCACCGACGTCCCCTTGTCTTGTGCGGTCATGCATCCCAACGTCGTGACCAGACGAAGAGATCGATCTCGTTATGTTCCCATACGAGTCTGAAGAGAGCGCTGCGACATCAGCAACAAAGAGATGACACCAAGCAGCTGCCATTTCGCCGTTGTCGTTTAGTGGCGACTTCTACTCGGCTGAGTCGTGCGACGAAACGATCTCGTAGATCGGATTGAGGATCACGGCTTCTTGAGCCCGCGTCGTCACCGTGCCTTCGACCAACAGGCGGGTACCGCGCGCGATTCCCGGCACCTGGGTGCGGCCCTGGAAGATGAGCGTGACCGATCCCGACTCGTCAGCGATCACGCATTTCAGCTCCCGGCTGCCGCTATTGGTATTAAGCGACATCGAGCGGACCCGTCCCGCGATCGTCGCGTACTGACGCGAGGTCAGTGAGCCGATGGGTTCAGTTCCAGCTGATCGCTCGGCGAGCTTGAGGTCTGCGGCGAGATGAGTTCCCTCACGGATGGCGCCACGCTGAACGGCTTCACGGTCGATCTCTTTTTCGAAGCTCTTCTCGGTCGCGCGTTGGCGTGACGCCCAGTACGGCACGATGGTCGCCGACGTGCGCGGCACGTGCATGACCGCCGAGGCAATCGAGTCCGCCGTTCGGTCGTGCAGCAGTCGTTGGAGTCGCGAGCTGAATCCGCGGCGCGGCAGGATAACCATGCAAAACACGCTCCGGTCCCGCACGACGTCCGCCACGTACTGCAGAGCTCCGCGGTCGATGCGTCGATCGTCACACTCGACAATCTCGAGCGGAATCTCCGCCGACGCTGATCCGCGCTTGCCCCACCGCTGCTCGAGCTGTTCGGTCACCACGGGGTCGATGTCAAAGTGAATCGCCTTAACCGAGGTCGGTGTGAGGCTCTGGCAGTACTCAAGCGCGCGCTCAGTGGCCAGGTCGTAGCTGTCAACGAACACAATGACCTGGTTGGTCTTGATGCCGAGCGCTCGCCGGGTACTGGACGCCTCGAACTGGCTCTCTTCATCTTCGTACTGACGGTGCAACCGGATGAGCGAGACGTACATGAGCGGTCCGACCACGGCGATAATCCACGCCCCCTCGGTGAACTTGACGATCAGGAAAATGAGAACGACGAGCGAGGTCACCGTGGCCGAAAGGGCGTTCACCGCCACGCCGAGGCGCCACCGTCCCGTCTTGGACCTCAGATGCTTGGCGACCATGCCGCAGCCGGCCATCGTGAATCCGGTGAAAACGCCAATGGCGTACAGCGAGATGAGCGCCGTGAGATTGGCGTCAAAGGCAACCACCAAGGTGACCGAGACGATGCCGAGCACGATGATGCCGTTGGAGAACGCGAGGCGATGTCCGCGCTTCGTCAACTGACGGGGCAGATATTTGTCGGTCGCGACGTAGTGAGCGAGAAACGGAAAGCCGTTAAAAGACGTGTTGCCGCCGGTGTAGAGGATGAGCAGCGTCGCGAACTGGACGAGATAAAAGATCACGTGACCCGCCCCGTGAGCCCCAAAGACGGCGAGCACTTCCTGGCTGACGACCGTCGGTGAACCCGATTGGTACGGCAGCGCGTGCGTCCACGCTGCGAGAAGGGTTACGCCGAGCAGTAGCGAACCCAGGATGGACGCCATGACTGCGAGGACCGCGCGGGCATGGCGCGCCTCGGGACGGCGAAAGCTCGCGACGCCGTTTGAGATTGCCTCCAGTCCAGTGAGTGACGATCCACCGTTGGCATACGCGCGCAGCAAGGTGAGAAACGTCAGACCCATCAACGTGCCGCTGCCCGCGTGACCAAGACGCCCCTCGACGAGCAACGAATGCGCGGGGATCGGAATGTGGTGCAGCGAACCCGACAGTTCCTTCACGATTCCGTACACGATCGTGGACCCGAGCATCAACACGTAGAAGTACGTCGGGAACGCGAAGTAGTTCCCGGACTCGCGAAGTCCACGCAAGTTGCCAAAGATCAAGATCATCACCACACCGACCGTGATGATGAGAGTGAATCGCTGCAGCGACGGCACGGCGCTGGTGAGAGCTGCGGTGCCCGCCGAGCACTGCACGGCGACGGTAACGATGTAGTCCACGAGCAGTGCGACGGCGGCAATCTGCGCCACCCGGGGACCAAAGTTGTCTCTCGCCACGACGTAAGCGCCGCCCGCCGTTGTGTAGTTCTTGATCACGTCGAGATACGACGTCATCACCAACAACAGCACCCCGAGGATGACGAACATGATCGGCACAACCAATGCGAAGGCGGCCAGACCAATCGCGGGCGTCATCTGCGTCAAGATCTGCTCGGTGCCGTACGCCGACGACGAGATGCAGTCCGGGGCCAGTACTCCGAGGGCTATCGGTTGACTGAGGCGTTCTCCGCTCAACTGCTCGCTGACTAGGGGACGGCCGAGCAGGATGCGCTTAATGCGATATCCGAGCTTCTCGGGAAAGACCGCGGCGACGTCAGCGTGCGCGGTGATGAGGACGGGCTCGTGACCGTGGGTTTCTTCGACTTCAGGCACAAACTCAACGTACGAACCCCGTCGTTAAGACGGCGTTGAGAAATTTGGGAGTGGCGCTAAGAAGGTATGAAGGTCGTATGAATCGAGGGCGCAACGTGGGCGTAGGTGTTGGCGAATTCGTCACGATCAGTCGCCGCCGAAACCATCTGTGCAAATTCGATCACCGAAGCGTTCGCCGATGAGTGTCATCGAATCCGCATCGATCGGAACCCTGCGGGTCTATTTAGGTGCAGCACCCGGCGCAGGAACGACCTTTCGGATGCTTGACGAAGGACTCCGCCGACTCCGTCGAGGTCGCAGCGTTCTCGTTGGTTGCGTCGACTGTCACAGTCGCCCTCATACCGATGAACTTCTCCAACAGTTCCCCACGACCGCAAAGTCGTCCGTGGAAAGTACGCAACTCGACATCGACGTAGTCATTGCGCGACGCCCCGAAGTTGTTCTGGTTGACGAACTCGCAGCAAAAAATCCATCTGGTAGTCGTCACGATTCTCGGTGGCAGGACGTTCAAGAGATTCTGATGTCAGGAATCGACGTCATCGCCACAATTGACGTTTCTGAAATCGAATCGGTAAGCGACGTCGCAAAAACGATTACCGGCTCAACGACCACGAACGTTGTGCCCGATTCATTCTTGCGTCGTGCGAGCCAGATCGAGTTGGTGGACATCACACCGGAGGCGTTGCGGCGGCGACTCGCGCACGGCAACGTGTTTCCGGCCGAAGAGATCGACGCGTCGCTGTCGAACTACTTCCGGGTTGAAAATTTGGCCGCCTTGCGGCAACTCAGCATGTTGTGGGTAGCCGACCGCATCTCGGAGTCACTCGAAAGCCTGCTACCCAGCCACAGCGTCGACGGGCGCTGGGAGACACGTGAACGTCTCGTCGTTGGCGTAAGCGGTTCCCAACACGATGACGTGATGATTCGGCGGGCTGCGCGATTGGCATCAAGAACTGGCGCTGAACTCACTGCCGTTCACGTCGTCGACATCTCACGAAACGAACTGAAATCGGTTGATCTCGCCGGAGTGAGGGAGTGCGTGTCGCGCGTGGGCGGAGATTTCCAAGAAATCGCCGACACTGATATCGCCACGGCGCTCGTCGCATTTACCCGGCAGGTACGCGGAACGCAGATTGTTCTCGGTTCAGGTGGTGCAGCGTCGCGAACACGAGCAAGCCGCGGCGTTGTCGCCAACGTTCTTCGACTCGCGGGCGACATCGATGTTCACGTCGTGTCGTCAGACTCGCCGCCGCGAGTCCTGCTTCAACGTCGGCGAAAAACACCCGTGACGAATGCTCGAAGAGTCACGGCGCTCGTCGGATCGACACTCGTCTTGGCGGCACTGACATTCGTCTTGACGCGTTTCTCGTCGGGCTCAGTCGTGTCATTGGCGATCCCGTTGTACCTCGCCGTGGTTGTCGTCACTTCGGCGTGGGGTGGTGCCACGATCGGAGTTCTGGCCGCTGGGGCCGCCACCGCCCTCGAGAACTACTACTTCATCCGACCGCTGCACACATTGGAGATCGCTCGAACCCAAGACCTCATCACCCTCGCCGTCTTCTTGGCTTTCTCGATCTCAGCGAGCATTGTCACGACGACTTTCGCTCAACGGTCGCGCGAGGCGGAACGAGCACGAACGGAAGCCGAGATCTTGACGAAGGCGGCCGCCGCGGTTGCTTCCAGCCAAGACGATCTTCCAACGATTCTCACGTCGCTTCGAGCAATCTTCAATCTCTCGAGCGTCGAACTGCTTGAGGACACGGTTCACGGCTGGAACCTCGAACTTTCAAGCGGTGATGACCGATCCGAGTCGGCGGTCGTCACCGAAATTCCAATTGACTCAACTCATCTCCTGCGCCTGCGCGGACCTCAACTCGACGCGCACGACATTGCGATGGTGGGAGCGTTTCTCGGACGCTTGTCATTGGGACTTCGCGCCCAACAGTCACAGCGAGAGGCTGAAGAGCTCCGCGCACTCGCGGACACTGATGCGCTGCGGACCGGGCTCTTGCGTTCGGTGTCCCACGACCTGCGCACACCGCTCGCCACAATTGAAGCCAACGTGTCCTCGCTGCTCGCCCGCGATGTGACGTGGTCGGACAATGAACAGCGAAACTTCCTTACTTCCATCGAGAAGGAAGTTCATCGATTGAGCCGTCTGGTGAGCAACCTGCTTGACGCCAGTCGCCTAGAAGCTGGTGTCGTCACCCCACGACACCTCACAGTGGAAATGGACGATCTCATCGCCAGCGCCCTCGAAACAATCGACACGCAGGGCCGAACCCTCGATATCTCCCTGCCCGACGACTTGCCGTCGCTTCAGACCGATCCCGATCTCTACGAGCGGATTATCGCCAACGTCGTGTCCAACGCCTGCCGTTTCAGCCCCCCTGATCAGCCCGTTCGCCTCACGGCGGGATCCGCGGGCGGAGTGATCTCATTGCTCGTAATCGATAAGGGCCCAGGGCTCGATCGAACGGCCTCAACCGACCACGCGATTCCGAAGTACAGGGCCTCCGACGGCGACGTGGGTACAGGATTGGGACTGAGTGTGGCCACGGGTTTTGCCTCTCTTTTGGGTGGGGCGCTTCGCTTTGAGGACACTCCCGGCGGCGGGCTCACCGTCGTGATCGAGCTGAAACAGAAAGACGCGCAGTGAATCCGCTTCGGGTTCTCGTTGTCGACGACGAAACTCAAATACTTCGCGCCCTGCAGACCAATCTCGAAGTGCGGCACTACAACGTGGCGATTGCGCACGATGGCGAAGAGGCGTTGACTCTCGTCGCTGACTTCAACCCCGATCTCATCATTTTGGATCTAGGACTGCCGAAGACGAGTGGCCTGAACGTCTTGCGATCGATTCGGCGGTGGAACGACGTACCGATAATCATCATCTCCGCTCGAATCGGCGACCCCGACAAGATCGCCGCCCTCGACGCAGGTGCCGACGACTATTTGACCAAACCGTTCTCGATCGGTGAGTTACTGGCACGGGTCCGCGCTGCCCTGCGTCGTTGGGTGCAAACCGAATCCAATCCCGTCGTGGCGACGAACGATTTCACGATTGACTTCGGCACCGGAACGATCACACGACAAGGTCACCCCGTGCACCTCACACCGATCGAGTGGAAGATCGTCACCGCTCTCGTGCGCGCCGAAGGCCGCCTGGTGACGCAACGTGCGCTGTTGAGTGAGGTCTGGGGTCCGGAGTTTCAAGATGAATCGGGCTACGTCCGAGTCCACCTGACGCACATCCGGCGAAAACTGGAACCAGAGCCGGCCCAACCTCGGTATTTTCGAACAGAACCCGGTATCGGGTATCGATTTCTACTTCCGGATGAACCAGTGTCGACGAGTGTCGCTTCGTCCGACGGTATTTCCTAAGAACCCCGCGTTCTAAAGAGTGAATGGGATCACTGCGCCAGTACCCGCTTAGTCGACCGACCTACTCTCGCGTGATGACAATCACCGTGAGATCCACCATCATCGCCACCGTCGTTGCGTCAACCAGCATCGTCGCTGCCTCTGGCGCCAGTGGTTCCGCGACTGCTCGAAGCAGTGCTGTGTGGCAGATCCAAACCAGTGCGAACCCAGCAGCCACTCAAATCAGCGGGTTGTCGTCCATCTCATGTCTCGCCACCACCGACTGCGTCGCTGTCGGGTCGTCGTCGAAGACGCTCTCCACAACGACGCGCAATCTGGCTGAGAAGTGGGACGGTACGCAGTGGAAGTTGCAAACAATGCCGACGGCGAGCGGAACGAGCGACACGCTCTACGGCGTGTCGTGCGCGACAAGCTCGTCGTGCCTCGCCGTTGGATCGGCGTACGTGCTGTCCACGCACCGCACCGTGACGCTCGCACTGGCTGGCAGCGGCGCGAGTTGGCAAATCGTGTCCTCGCCAACTCAGCGAACACGGACACAGCTGAACGCCGTCTCGTGTACGGCGGCCACGTGGTGCGAAGCGGTCGGGTTCTACGACATCGCCGGAGGTCGATCTCTCGCGGTCGCTGAGTCGTGGAACGGAACGACGTGGCATGTCCAGTCGCCCGTTCACCCACTGAACGGGAGTCAGTTCTCGGGCGTCTCGTGTACGAGCGCGCACAGTTGTGTCGCTGTCGGCAGTGTGACTGGAGCGAGAACTCGACCGCTGGCCGAGCGATGGGACGGAACACGGTGGCGGCAAACGACGGTGCCACTGCCCACGGGAGCATCGGCGGGGTACTTCAGTGCGGTGTCGTGCACAACGACCTCGGCATGCACGGCGACGGGCACCAAGTTCGCGCCGGGCGGAGTCACGCTCGCGGAGCGCTGGAACGGAGCTGTGTGGACTGCTCAATCGACGCCGAATCCGTCGAATTGGCGTGGAAGCTTTCGCAGCGTGGAACTCGACGGCGTCGCCTGCCCGACGACGTCGCTCTGCACGGCCAGCGGCGAATACGCCCCGGGGGGCAGTGCGGACTATTTCGTGGCTGAGTGGAACGGCACGACGTGGCACCTGCAAAGCGTTCCTCGACCGACTGACTACCAGCACGGGGCGCTGCTGGCTATCTCGTGTGTTCCTACTGACTGCTACGCCGTTGGCGCCTACACCGGAGCGGCGACGTTGCAATCGACCTTGGCGGCCGCCAACTAGCGCGAGGGCCCTGGTCGATCGACGCATCGCGGTGCCGCCACAATGACACCGTGGAATTGACCGATTACTTCAGTCTCCGTTCGCGAGATCAACACCTTCATCCCGTCGGACGTCTCGAACTGTTCGGCGACGCGATTCTGGCGATCGCCGCCACGCTCCTCGTGCTCACTCTCACCGTTCCCGTCCACATCGGTCACGGCGGATTGCGACACGTCATCTATGAGCAGCGCTACACCTTCGTCGCAATCCTGATTGGCTTCTTTGAAATTGGTGGCAGCTGGCTCATGTCGCGCCGGCTGGCTCGGATCGTCGAAGAGGTGGATCACTGGGTCACGCTCATCTGGCTTGGCGCGATCTTCACGGCGACGCTCATTCCGTACACCACACTGTTGCTCGCTCGTTCGTTTGGTCGCCACGATTTCGGAACGGCGGTGTTCGCCGTCAGTCTCGTCACTTGGATCGCACTCATGTTGTCGACCTGGTCGATCATCTACGTGAAGCGCGCGGGACTCCTGCGACGCGAAGCGCTCAAGATCTATCGCCCGTACCTGCAGATCATTATCGTGGCCGATGTGATTTGGACGGTCACGGTGCCGCTCAGCCTCGTGGCACCGTGGGTCGCGTTTGGATTGGTCCTCGCGGGATACGCAACGGGACTCTGCCCGCTGAACACTGAAGGGCGAGACGCGCCCGACGACGAACCACTCGACTTGCGCGAGTAGCGCCGGCGGTCAGCCGGTGATGTGTCCAATCGATGAGTTCACGGAGTTGGTGAACCACAGCGCGTAGTCCGGTCCTGCCGCAATATTCACTGGTGCCGAAATGATGCCGCTCGGGTAGTTCGTTACTTGGAACGTCGTAGTCATACGACCGATTGAGTTATTTGCGAAGTTGGTGAACCACAGCGCCCCGTCGGGACCAACGGCGATCCCCTCCGGTTTGTTGATCGTGGGGCTGCCCACCAGCTGAATCGCACCAGCCGTTGTGAGTCGTCCGATTGAATTCCCATTCCGATTGGTGAACCACAGGTTGCCGTCCGGCGCCGTCACAATGTCGTACGGCGCATTGACACCCGCGGTGGTGAAGTGCGTTACGAATCCGTAGATCGTGATTGACCCGATCGAGTTGCCCGTGGAGTTGGTGAACCAGAGAGCTCCATCGGGACCGCTCGTAATCGACAACGGATTCTGGATTGATGCGTTGGTGAAATTCGTCACGACGCCTGCCGGGGTGACACGGCCGATCGAATTGCCGAGGAAGTTGGTGAACCACAGGTTGCCGTCGCTCCCCGCGACGATGTCAGTGGGTCCATTAATGGTGGCATCGGCAAACCACGAGATCGTCCCATCGGGTGCGATGCGGCCGATCGTGCTCGTCGCGTAATTGCAGAACCAGATCGCGTTGTCGGGTCCGAGGGCCATGCCGAGCGGGTCAGCGACCGACAGGTTCGAGTACGTGGTGATCGCCCCCGTGGTCGAGATTCGGCTGATGGAGTTGGTCGAAGGATTCGAGAACCACATTGCACCGTCGGAACCTTGAGCAATGTCACCGGGCGCCGTCGCATCGCCGAAGAAGTTGAACTGCCCGAGCGTCGTCACTCGGCCAATCGAACTTCCGAGATAGTCCGCGAACCACATCTGGTGGTCTGGTCCAGTGGTGATGCCCTCGGGACCTCGCGCGCCGGAGTTGTAGGCCAAACCAATAATTCCCGAAGGCGTCACCTGACCAATCGTCGAATCGGCGAAGTTGGTGAACCAGAGATTTCCATTGGGACCCGTCGTGATCCCGAGCGGATCGCTAACGCCTACGTGGGTGTAGCTGGAAACCACTCCGGCCGTCGTGATCTTGCCAATGGAGTTTCCGGTCGAGTTCGTAAACCAGAGGTTGCCGTCAGGTCCATTGGTAATGGCTGTCGGCCCGCTGATGAGCGGACTCGTCTGCTTTTCGATGTGGATTGACGGATGCATTACGACGCGACCGATGGAGTTGGTCGTGGTGTTGGTGAAGTAGAGATTGCCGTCACTGCCCAGCGCAATTCCTTGCGCGCTACCCACATTGGGACTCGTAAAGAGGGTGATCACCCCGCCGTAGGTGATCTCGCCGATGGAGTGATTCCCGCGGTTGGTGAACCACAACGTCGTTCCAGGACCTTGAGTGATACCCCACGGTTGATTGAGGCCAGGATTGGTGAAGAAGTGAAACACTCCGCCGGTCGTGACTTCGCCGATCGAGTGCGTCAATGAATTCGTAAACCACAGCGTGTGGTTGTTCGCGACCGCGAGTCCAACTGGACCCTTGATCCCCGGATTCGTGAGTCGTTGAACGTGACCGGTCGTCGTCATGCGGTCAATGGAGTTATTCGCGTAGTTGGTGGACCACAGAAGATGGTCCGGTCCGGTGACGATGCTGACCGGACCAACGAGTCCCGGGAATCCACTGACGACCGGCACGGTGACGCGGAACGGTCCAATCGTCGTCGTGCCGACCGAGTTGGTGGCCGCGACTGAGTACGTGAAGCTCAACAGTCCCGCGGGCAATGTTCCCGTGAGAATGCCGGAGTGCGGGTCAATGTGCAACCACGCCGGCGCACCCACCAGCGAAATCGTGGCGGCGGGCACTGCACCGACGATGAACTTGTAGAGATACGCCGCGCCGGCGGTTGTCACCAGTGGCGGGGTCAGCGTTAGGAACTCGGGCTTGCGGGCCACGACCAACTCGCGGACGTTTTGGTCGTTGATGTCGGTCTCAAAAACGTCGCCGTACTGGTCCGTGCCGACTCCGGTAGGTGCGTCGATCTCGGCGATCGTGGCCTGACCACCAACCCCGCTATCTCCCGCGGTGCCGTTGCCAATCGCGATGTGCAATCCGGTCGCCAGGTTCCACTTCATGACGGCGTGATAGGTAGACGTCGCGATGTACACGTTGCCGTTCGAGTCCGCAGCCACGCCCGTCGGATACGGCACGAAGCAGAGCGTGGAAATTGTTCCATCACTCACCTTGACTTCGCGCACCGCGGAGTTCGACGTGTCGGCAATGACAATGTTGCCCGCAGCATCAAAGGCGACACCGGTCGGATAGTTCAGTTCCGCGAGCGTCGCTGGTCCGCCGTCGCCTACGAGACCTCCCGTGAGGCCGTCACCAGCAACGGTGCGAATAATCGGCACCGTCGGCAAGAAAAAGTGTGGGTGTCGGGCCAGCAGGATGAGCTCGCGATGAACGAGTCGGATCACAGAGTTCCCCGCGTCGGCAATGGCGACGTCCCCATTGGCGTTTACCGCAACGCCGGTCGGGGCGTCCAGTTGGGCAAGTGTCGGATCTCCAGCGTCACCGGAGTACCCCGCAGTTCCATCACCCGCGAACGTCGAGATCACGCCGCTTGAATTGACCTCGCGAATGACGTTGTTACCGGTGTCGGCGATAAATACATCGCCGCTTTGGTCGACCGCGACACCTTGGGGATGATCGAGTTCAGCGACGTAGGCCGCGCCCCCGTCGCCGGTGTAACCGGCCACGCCTGTACCGGCGAACGCGATGACTGTGCCGTTCGGTGTGACTTCTCGCACCATGTTGTCGTCGGTGTCGGCGATATAGATGTCGCCGTACTGGTCGACGGCCACGCCCGCGGGATAGTTGAGTTGCGCGCTGGTCGCGGGACCGCCATTGCCGAGTGAGTCTCCGAGCGCCCCACCTGCGACCGCGACGAGTTCGCCGGGGACTGATCCCGGTGGCGGCAACGCCTTGGCAAACGCCGTTGACGCACCCCACAGGGCGCCACTCGACACGACCGCAAACGCGACCGCGACTCGGCGCAGAGCCGTTCGCGACTGGCCGCTCGTCCTCACGGGGCCCCCTTCTCAGTGATCGCGCTGCCCCCACGCGCGCACCGTGGGCGAGCGTACACTCGGCCGGGGGCGCGGCGCGGGTCGATAACCGGCGCCAGCAAGAGGGTGGCGATGGACGAAGGCGTTCACGACGCAGAGCCGCAGAGCGCGACTCCGCTCGTCTCAACGAGCGATGACCTGACGGGCTGGGAGCTCACCCGGCGCCAGTTCCTCGGTGGCAGCGCCGCGATGTCGCTCGCGGCGGTGGTGGTGCCCTATGACCCCGAACTCCACGACAGTGCGATGGCGGAGCAGGTGTCGATTAACGAGCAGGCGCACTCGGTCGTTCCGATTGTTCCGGCGGAGCCGCACGTGCACTTCAGCCTCGATCGCGCGACCGACTTGCTCTGCGCGGACATCACCTTTTACGGCTTCACGTTGAAGAAAGGCGCGACCTACCCCTCACTCGTAGCGACCACGACCAAGACGGCATCGAACTGGATTGGCGCGATTGTCCAGCTGCCGCCCCAGGCGCTCGGCGAGGCGCACTATTGGGAAACCAGTGGCGTGACGTTTAACCCCGATCCCCCACCGGCGCTCTCGCAACTCGCCAATCCGTCAATTCTCTGTTACACGCTGCCGCAGGGATTCACGATTCCACTCAAGACTGGCAACGTCACCGACCTGCTCGATTGGACGGGCTGGACTCTGTCAGTTGACCCGACCGCAGACGTGACAACCGGGCGCAGCACCCCAACGAAGCCTGCGATCTATCAGACCCAGATCGAGTTGCCACTGTTCTTGATCCTGAGTCCGGTAATCCAGAGCAACCCGAGTCTCATCAAGGGATACTTCACGACATTGTTCGAGAGCCGCTCGCAGCCTTTCACTTCGCACAAGGCGGTAACCGAAGTGTGGTCCACCAAACTCGTGAGCAACCGTGTGTCGCGCGGTGCGCACGGCGGCGTGGTTTCCACGCCGATCACTCCCTACATCTCACCGGTCTGGTCGCGTGACTACATACCCCTCAACGGTGTCGCCCCGAACAACCTGTCGAGCGAAGATCACATCCGCTACAGCCTCTACGTGAAGATCGCATGAGCCCGACCCTTCCCACTTACGGCAGTGAGGGCGCGAAGTTTCAGTTCACGTCGCTCACTCAGGGCAACCGCACTGACCTGGTCGACATTGCCGGCAACCAGGCACCCGGCTACGCGTACGCCAACGCGATCAAGTTCTCGCTGACTGCCCTCGGAGCCAATGTCGATATTGAAGGCAACTTCAAGTTGCGGCCTAATCCACCCGTTGGTGTCGCACCGAACGACCTCGTCAACTGGAAGCACATCACGACATCGGGTCGCGATCAGCACGTGAAAGTCGCCTACGGCGGCTTCTTGTATCCGACGGGCAACGAGGCGACGCTCATCATCATCTCGGAACGCGTATTGGAGCCCGATCCGGTCAGCCCATCGACACACGCTGTTGCGTTCATGCAGATTCGCGCTTTCATTCGCGTCACTCAGCCAGTCAAGACCTACCCCGCCTACGACCAGCCCTACGGACTCAACGCGTGGCCGTTCACCGAAGTCGAGTGCCTGAGCCTCGTCTCGCCGGACCTTGATCCCCCCTCGGCAATCAAGCAGCCGACCTACTTGACCGACCCGCCGAAGAACGCGGCGCACGTCTTTCTCGGCGACTACCCGCAGGCGTTCTTTCCGTCATCGGCCAATGGCGTGGCGTTCAAGTGGACGCTGCGATTCACCGACACTCTCGGCAACAAGTTCACGACGTCGATGCCGCTCGCGTTCGTCTTCTCGCGGCGCGGCGCGGAAAGTTCAGCTGGTGTCGTCCCGCAGGACTTCAACATCTTTGACGGCACCGAAGTTGGTCTTCAAGCACTGGCCACCGCGTACAACGCGCTCGGTCAGAACCCGTCAGGTCCTGACCCGCTCGTCACGGGTCCCGCGCACGGTAAACACATCACCCTCGCGCCCGAGGTCATTCACAACGGTTCACCGAAGGCGGGCGCCACCACGCACCCGCTGATGTCCATCGTGCTCGGGGCCGCATCCACTCAGCACGTGCCGCCACCGCGGCTGCCGGCGACTGCGGATCAACAGATTCCCGATCTGGTCACGATGCCGAGCCCCGCGACGATGTTCTCGGTCATGCAACCGAACTTCTATCCGTCGCTCATGATCGCCAACGTGCGTCTGCCCGCCGCCGAAGCTCTGTCGCGCGCCAAATTCAACGACTCCAGCGGCAATGGCGTTGCGCTCTTTTACTTCGGTAAGTACGTCACCGACGGCTTCGTGACCTCGAGCGTGACGTTGCTTAAGCGCTCGGTGCCCATTGGCGTGCCCATTGATCCGGCGGGCACCACCAACCTTGGCTCGGTGTACTCAGGCTTGCTCGAAGCGCCGACGCTCTCAATGCCGAGTGACACCGTAGGTGGTCTGGCCAATCCCAACCTCGGCGTCGCGGGACTTTCCGGAGCCGCGGGAGCAATTGGTGGCCCGCTGTCGAACTACGCGTCGGCCGCCAAACAGCTGCCGACGGACTATTTCGGCAGTCTGCTCTCGGCGCAGATCTTCGGCGGACTGAAGTTGGCGGACCTCTTAAAGGGGTTCCTCAACGATCTCGGGCTACCCGAGATGACGCGCCAGATCGCGGCCGACGGCACCGTCACGATTACCTACACCCTCTCGGCGGCGCTTCAGAGCTTCGGCGGAATCTTCAATCCACTCGCCGCGAATCCCCCGGACGCGAACGCGCCCAACGGCAAGTTTGTATTGACGGCAACGGTCACGATCAATCCCGCCGGCACGTCGACGTTTGTCGTGAGCGGCTCGATCGACTCGTTCACGATCGACATCATGGGCGGTGGCGACGCGGTCATCTCCATTCCGTTCGGTGACGGTTCCGCGGGATCAAAGGGCGCGGAGTTCTCCTCGGGGACCAACAAGAAGAGCGACATCAAGGTTCACGTCGGTCAGCCGAGTTTTGAAGGCGCTCTCGCTTTCGTCAATACGTTGGAACAGTTCCTATCCGACATCGGTGGATCGGGCGTGTCGATCAACGTCGGGCCGACTCAAATCTCCGCGGGCATCTCGCTGTCGTTGCCGAGCATCGGCTGCGGGGTGTTCAACCTCGAGGATCTCTCGCTTTCAGCGAGCGTGGTCATTCCGTTCTTGGGCGACCCGGCGATCGCGACCTTCGGATTCTGCAGCCAAGAGAAACCGTTCAGCCTCACGGTGATGTGCTTCGGCGGCGGCGGGTACGTGCTGGTCGGTGTGGGCTTTCACTCACTGGAGTCGCTCACCGCCTCGCTCGACTTCAAGGGCGAATTGGCCATCGACATCGGCGTGGCGAGCGGCGGCATCTCGGCGATGGCCGGCATCACGTTCAGTTACGTGAAGAACTCCGGCTCGACGCTCACGGGATTCGTGAAGCTCAACGGTCACCTAAGCGTGCTCGGCATCATCTCGGTCTCCATCGAGCTCGACTTGACGCTGACCTATGTCTCGAGCACGAACCAGACCACCGGCACGGCCACGATGACCATTTCGGTCAGCGTTTTCTTCTTCTCGATCTCGGTGCCCTTTACGGTGCAAAAGACCTTCAACGGCGGCAGTGAGAGCAACCACGCAATTCACGCGCACGGCTCCGAAATCAACAGTCGCACCCAACTCGCTGATCAGCTGTCGAAAGACGACTGGGCGGCCTACTGCTCGGCGTTCGCGGCGTAGTTATGGTCACCCAAAACCTCCTCTGGACCGCACTGCCGAACGGCACGAACGGCACGACGCTCTCGCTCAGCGTCTTTCTCGCCCCGCAACTGAGCGCCCCCATCAATCCGCCAGCCACCTTCGCGAAGTTGAACCAGTTCCCCGACTTCACCAACTGGCCTACGACCATCGCCGGTGCGCCCAGCGGTCCGCTCACCTTCTCGGTCAACCTGGTCGGCTCGGTCAACGTCACCGAGACCGCGACGATCGTGACGCCCGCGCCGCCGGGCTCGATCAACGTCGCGTCGGCGTGGACGAAGTTGTTTGACCCGGCAACCACGTCGGTCAATCCCTTTACGGTCACGGACTTTTCGACCTACTTGCTCAACTCGTTCCCGGCCCAAACGATTGCCGATTACATCCAGGCGCTCTACGGCGATCTCGCGACGCTCAGTCCGACGGACCCGCTCACGATTGGCACGTCACGCGAGACCAATTTCCAACGGCTCGACGCGGGATCGCTGGACGGCAAGTCGATTGTGCTGGCGCTCGAGGAACTCGGCACCATCCTCGCGCGCTCGACGCGACCAAGTGTGCGTCACGCCAACGTCAGCGGTCCGCCGCTCGGAGCGTTTACTGCACTGCACCGTTTCCACCAACCCGTGGCGAACCCGGTGTCGTCCGTCGCGGCTCCAGTCCTGCCGACGCTCGACTTTCACCAGGGACTGAGTTCGCTCGCCAGCTTCCCGGTGCTGATGCGCGCACTCGGGCTGGTCTTTGATCTGACGATTCCGGTGCCCGCGTCGATGAGTTTCGGCTCGATCCAGGTACGCGTCATCCCGCACTGGACGCCTCAAACCGCCGGATCGCTCGACATCACGCCGTGGACGTGGACGACTTTCAGCGCGAGTCAGTTCCGACCGCTGCCGCAGGGCCCGGACTACACCGACGGGATGCTCGATCTCGCGGACGGCTCGCGATTCAGCGTGATCGATATGGACACCGACCTCGCGGGTGATCGCATTATCAACACCGGTTCGTCGCTCCTGCAGCTCCAAGAGAGCCAGGGACTTCGCTCAACGCAGCGCTATTCGCCGATCGCGCCAGGGGAAGCCGCCCTCACGGTGCCCGCATTGCGGACAGCTGGCGCTCAGGTGGTCTGGACCGGGTACGCCAACGGCGCGTACAACGGATTCAGCGGACTGCTCAGCGGACAGAGCGATCTCACGAGCCAACTCGCCACCTGGATGAGCGCGCAGACTCCCGCCAACTTGCCCCAGCTCTACGCCGAGCACGTCGTGCGCGGACACCGCTGGGACATCTTCACCGCGTCGGAGAGTTCTCCGGCGTGGCGCAGTCTCATGGGTCGCAACGGCAGCTACTCGCTCGGACCCAATAAGGCATCGCCCATCACCTTTAACTACGTCGACGAGGGAACGGTGTCGCCAGCGGGCTCCACTCCCGCGGGCGGTCTCTTTGCGCTCGACGTCTTTCAGGTCCACGAAGTCCTGATGCGCTGGAGCGGCTGGGGGCTGGCGGCTGAGCGACCGGGCCAGCACCTCGACATTGACGCCAACGCGACGACGGCGCCCGATGACAACCTGCCGCCCGCGCCGAGCGTGAGTGGACCGAACCAAATCCAGATCGCGACGAAGTTCGCCCCGCCGACGCCACTCACTGCGCCGACACTGCTCTACCCGAAACTGCGCTTCGGCAACTCCTACAAGATTCGCGCTCGCGCCGTCGACCTCGCCGGCAACTCGCTGCCCGTCAGCAACTCAAGCGCGGCGAGCGCCACGCCGCAGTTCACGCACTACCGCATGGAGCCGGTCGCTCCACCGGTCGTCGCCGGCATGGCCCCCTTTGTCCCGGGTGAGGGCACGCTCTTCATGGTGTTGCTCGATGACCAAGTCGTCACACCGACGATGAACGGTCGCTGGCTATTCCCGCCACGCGCCTCTGAGCAGCTGGTCGAAGAGCACGGCATGCTCGACGGATTCGTGGACGGCAGCGCGCCCGATCCGACGAAGGGACCCGCGGGCGACCTCGCGACCTACACGATGCTCGCCAACCGCGACGTCGGCGGACTCGCGCACATGAGCACAACCAAGGGCGCGTTTGACCCCACCACGCTCTTTGCCACGGTCGATCCCAACAACCAAGGTGTGCCGTACTTCACCGGGACACCGATTCCTTGGACCAACTGGCTGGCGGACCCGCTCAGTCGCGGTCCGGCGCTCTACGGACTGCCCAACCTCGCCCCGCCGTTTAACCCCTGGCTCGGCACGTGGCCGACCGCGGACCCGGTGCTCGTGACGTTGGCCGACGGGTCCGCCGACACCGTCGTCACCGTCGGGGACTCTTCGACCCCAACGACGTACGCGGTCACGCTGCCCAAGGGCGAATCGGCCATCGTGCGACTCTCGAGTTCTCTCGATCCGAGCGCACTCGATCTGCTCGGCGTGTGGCAGTGGTTCGGTCCGGGTGGCGACCCAAGCTTGCCGGGCCTCGCCGCTGCCGGACGGCTGTGGATGCTCACTCCGTACCACACGTTGCGCATGGTGCACGCAGTGCGTATCCCGCTCGTCGCGCCGGCGTTCCAGGCGCCGATCTCCTCGCGCATCGCTGGTGACGTGACCGCGGTCATCTCGGACAACGCGTTCCTCGTGGATGCGAAGAGCACGAGCCACGTTGACGTCGAGGGCTTCTGGGTCGACATTTACGACAATCCGGCAGACCCGAAGAGTGACCCGGGCGCGCCCGCGTCTGCGGCACCCGCGAAGCTGAGCACCGTTACCGCGGGCGGACACGCGTTCCGCGTCACCGTGCCTGAGCCCAACCCACCGGGCGCGGACGCGCAACCGATGACAATCGTTGAACCGGTGAGTCCGTTCGCTTTGGACGCGACCTTCACCTCGCCGACGCACGAAGAGACGGCAGTTCACAACATCGGCGACACCAAGCACCACTTGGTGGCGTACCGCGCGACAGCCACTAGCCGCTTCGCTGAGATGTACCGCACGTCACTGCAGATCGTGCTCACCGCGGGTACGCCGCACTCGCTGTCAGACGCCGCACACGGGCTGGATGCCAGCAGCGTCACTGTGGGCCAAGGTGGAGTGCCGTTCACCCCTGGCGTCGACTTCACCGCCGACGGCGTTGCGCGCACCGTCACAGTGCTCGCGACCGCCGCCCGTCCGGCCGGTTCGAACTTCAACTGCGACGTGACCTATCTGCCGGCACACACCAAGCGCGGCAACTTCACACCGGTGCACGTGCTCTCGAGCGCCGCACCCAAGGCCCCGGTGATCGACGAGATCCTTCCTGCTTGGCAGCTCTCGCACATCTCGGGTTCTCTCGGCTCGGGCTTTAACCAAAAGCGCGTCGGCGGCTTCTTGCGCGTCTATCTCGAGCGGCCGTGGATGAGCAGCGGCGACGGCGAGCTGCTCGGAGTGGTGACGACCATCACCAACCAGAACGACGCCTACACGTCCACCTTCCCGACCGCGCACCAAGAGAAGTTCGTCACGATGATGGGTCTTGACCCGATCAACGACACCGTCGCCAACAACACTCCGTGGCCGGTCGTGCCGACGCTCTTTACCAACCTCGCCTCAGTGCCCGTCGTGCCGTACCGCCCGCCGTACGCGCACCCGCCGCGGCTTCCCGTGCACGAGGACCAGAGCACCAGTTACATGATCTGGCCGTACGACGTGCACTACGACAGCGTGAGCCAGCGCTGGTACGCCGATGTCAGCCCGCGCCCGGGCACCACGCCCGAGGGCTACTACGCACCGCCGCCGGGCTACTTCATTCGACTCGCTCTCGTGCGATTCCAGCCGTACACGACCTTTAACAACGGACAAGTGAATCCAGCACTCGGTCCACTTGAGGTCTCACCGGTCACGCTCGCCACCTTCTGCCAACCGGTGCCGGACCGTTCGGTGAGCGTCGTCGCGAACAACGCCGACAGCTCAAAGAAGTCGGTGTACGTCACTGTCGGCGGACCGGGATATCAAGGATTCCGCTTGCCGCACGCCTATGACGGCGGCACCGATCAGTACGACCAGAACAACCTTGACGCGCCCGGGTTGAGCCAGATCTACGGCTCGGCGATTGTGAATTCGGAAGGTTCGCTCACGACCTCCACGATGGTGGTCGAAGTGCAGATCCAAGACGCCACGCGCTACGGCATGGGTATTCACGGCGATCTCTCCTGGGTCACGCTCTCGCACTACAACGTGCGCCTCGCGCCGACCTTCTCGAGTGAGACCTTGGTGACCTGGGGCAAGACCCCGTCGGCTCCTGCTAACGGCCTCGTGCATCTCCCCTACGCCACGTCGTCGGCCACCAAGATGCGCCTCAAGATCAGCGAAATCGACTACCTCGAAGGCTCATCAGCGCCCGCCACCGTGGACTCGAGCTATCGGCGACCGTTCATGTCGATCATTCCGCTCAACTACTAAGACCGTTTCTCGTCACTGCACCAGAAAATCGATGATCGCCGTCGCGATCGCGACGGGTTGTTCCACCACCAGCGCGTGGCCCGCGTCGTTGATCTCCACCAGCGTCGCGACGTCTAAGTGGTCCTCGACGTACTTTCGCCCGTTGCCCGGTAACGCAATGCGGTCCTGCAGTCCCTGAACGACGAGCACGTGCGGGGCCACCGCGTCCCACCACTTCGCCACGTCGGTGCGCTCCAGCGCTCGTCGTTGGTACGACGCCACTTCAGGCATCCAGCCATCGCGCCAGATTGAGGCGTCGTGACCGTCGGCGAAGAACGCCATGGCAACCGCGGCGAGATGTTCAGTCGCTGACAGCGTCAGGTCAAAACAGTTCATGAGAGCCGTTGCGGCGTCGGTGGGGATCGGCACGTACCCACCAGCCGCGAGCAGAGTGAGAGTGCAGACCCGCTCCGGAGCTACCGCTGTAATCATCCGTGACAATCGATTGCCGAACGCGTGGCCGACGAGATGAAAACGACCGCTGACGGATTCTGAGATCCGATCCAGCGTGAGATGCGCCAGATCGACGAAGTCGTACTCATCGGGAATTTCGGACGGCGGCTCGATCGCCACGCACGTGGCGCCCGCCGCGACCAAGCGCGACACGATGAGTTCAAAGTCGTTCGCACCGCGCCCCAGCGAAGGCAAGAGGACGATGGGTTCATCGATCACGCCTACTCCCTCCACGATGTCGGATCGGGACCGTACACTCCGCCTCGTCGTCGACAGGAGAGTCGTGGACGAGACCGCCGAGGATCTAGAAGAGCTGCAGGCGCTCCTTGATCACACCTACGCGGTCGCGGGACCTCACTTGCTCGACATCGTTCGTCCAGAGCGTCGTCTCGATGCCGCAACACTGAGCCACGAGATGCCCGGGTTGTGCCTGCTCGCGCTCGCCACGGTGTCCAAGGACGGTCGACCATTCGTTGGTCCCGTCGACTCCATCTTCTATCGGGGCCACTTCTACTTCTCCACTGGTCCCGAGGCGGTGCGCATGCGTCACCTCGCGCGCAATCCTGCGGTCAGCGGAACCTTTGTCCCTCGCGAAACGTTTGCCACCACGGTGCACGGCGTGGCGACATCGATTGACCACCACGACGATCAACACGCCGGTTTTCTTGCGGCACTACTACGCACATTTGTCCCGATGTACGGAGAAGGATTCGCCGACTTCGTTGATGAGATCCCAACGTACTTTCGCATCGACGCCAATCGGCAGTACTGCTACTACCGAGCCGAGTGAGCGTCTCTACCGATTGATCCAGTACCGGCGGAATGCGGCATAGTCCTCACCAGCAGGCTCCACGCTCTCAAGGACGCCGCCGCAGCGTTCAATCACGCTGGCCGACGCGAGATTGGTGTCGTCGCAGATCATCAAGATCTCGGTAACGCCGTGCTCGCGTTCGAGCGCGAGACCGTGACGCAGCATCGCGGTGGCGAGTCCGCGCCCGCGAAAGTTGGGCCGCACGCCGTAGCCAATGTGGCCACCGCGAGTCGCTAAGAACGCATTCAGTTCGAAGCGCACTGAGACACGGCCCGCCAAAACGCCGTCAACCTCAGCAACCAAGAATGCGTTCGGCACCCACGAGGCGCTGCGTGATGCCTGGTCGACGAGATAGTCACTCCATTCGAGCTCTTCGGGCTGGCCGAAGAGAAAACCGAACCCTTCGGGTGCCAACTCGCGGTGGGCGGTCAACGCCGCGTCTCGATCGGACATCTGCAGCTCGCGAAACACCAGATTCATGGCGACATCTCACCAGTTCGGGCCCTACCCGCGGCCACGCGCGACGACCTCAATCGTCATAGAGGTGAAACATTCATCGTCACATAGTTGTCGTATTCACGTGAATTCAGTCGATTCTGTAACTTTTATATGCGTCGTAACACAGAAGTCATCTTGAGCAGTATTTCAAATATCCATTGTGCAATTTGTCCGTATCACCAGTGATTACAAGGCTTTATCGTGGTTCGGGCACAAGGTGACATTCACAACGGTCGCGCCAATCACTTCTTGTAACTCGGTCTTTATTTTCTTTTATTACCTATGAAACTACGTTCGTCTCATCATGAATGTCGGGCATGGATGGCGTCTAGTTCGCACCCTCACAGGAGCCGCGTCAGCGGCGGGTCGTTGGGCGACCGTTGGGGCTTTGACCCTCGCCGGACTCAGCATCGCGGCCGTTCCGGCACTCGCGTCGAGCCGCTCTCACAGCCCCGTCGTGCCTCCTGCGTTCCACGTTGATCACGGTCGACACGGTTCGGAGAGCGAGAACGTCTGCAGCTACGACGTGTCGCCCGGATACGCCCACTGCAACGCGTCGCGACGCTTTGACCCCGCCGCCGCGAGCGCCACTCCGTCGCGTGACGCCATCGCCCAGCCGAACGTGCTCGGCAACGGCGGCGCGTACGACCCGAAGTATCTGCAGTCCGCGTACAACATCGCTTCGCTCACCGCCCAACACGGCGGGGGCGCCGGTCAGATCGTGGCGATCGTCGACGCCTACGACGAGCCCAACATCGCAAGCGACCTCGCCTTTTACCGCAACTACTTCAACCTGCCGCCGTGCCCCAGCGGAACGGTCAGCAGCTCCAATACGGGTTGCGTCTTTCAAAAGGTCAATGAAGTCGGCACCGCCGCTCCCCTGCCCGCGGCCAATGCCAGTTGGGGCACCGAGATTGCCCTGGACGTGGACATGGTCAGTGCGATCTGCCCGAAGTGCCAGATCCTTCTGCTCGAGGGCAACACCGCGTCGATCAACGATCTCGGCACGGCGGTGACAACGGCCGTCTCCATGGGAGCCAACGTGGTGTCCAACAGCTACGGCTCGATCGAGTTCCCCACTGAAGATCAGATCTCGACGGCATACTTCAACCACCCCGGCATTCCGATTGTCGCCAGTTCGGGCGACAGTGGATTCGGCGTCGAGTTTCCCGCCGCCTCACCGCTGGTGACCGCGGTCGGCGGCACCACCCTCAATCAAGCCACGAACACCGGCACGCGCAACGCCACCGAGTCAGTGTGGAGCGGTGCGGGCGCCGGATGCAGCGCGTACGAGCCGAAGCCGGTGTGGCAGACCGACAGCGGATGCTCGAACCGGACAGTCGCTGACGTCTCGGCGGTCGCCAATCCGCAAACGGGCGTGTGGACTTACGACAGTTTCGGACGCGCCGGTTTCGGGATCTACGGCGGTACCAGCGTCGCGGCCCCGATCATCTCGGCGGTGTACGCGCTGGCCGCGAATCCGGCGAGCTCGGCCGCGGTTCCCGCTCAGTATCTCTATGGCGCCGCAAATTCGCTGACTCCGATCACTTCGGGCAGCGACGGCAGCTGTGGCACCTACCTCTGTGATGCCTCGGCCAGTCAGAACGGCTACAACGGTCCGAGCGGACTGGGCTCGCCCGGCGGATCACCGAACTCCTTTAACGCCTTCAGCATCCCCGCATCCGCACCGACACTGCCCAGTGCACCGGACTCTCTCGCCGGGTTCTCTTCTGATCAGACCGCGACACTCACCTGGAACCCGCCGAGCAGTGACGGCGGCAGCACAATTGCCGGTTACAACATCTTTGAAGGCACGGCCAGCGGCGCAGAGTCCTCAACACCGGTCAACGCCTCACCGGTCACGGGCACGTCGTTCACCATCAGCTCACTCACCAACTTGCAGCCGTACTTCTTCACCGTGGAGGCCGTCAACGGCGTCGGCTCGTCGGTCGCCTCCAATGAGGTGACGGTCACGCCGACGTCGGCGATCTCGCAAGCCTCACCTCCCACGATCACGTCCGCGGTGGCGCTCAACGGAGCGGTCTCGCTCAGCTGGAGCGCCCCGGTCGCCACCGGCGGCGGCATTGATGGCTACAACGTCTACATGGGCCTCACGGCCGGCGGGGAGAGCCCGTTCCCAGTGAATTCGTCCCTCGTCTCGGGAACGGGCTTCCTCGTCACCGGTCTCACCAACGGTCAGAGCTACTACTTCACCGTCACGGCGCAGAACGCCGCTGGCAACTCCGCAGCATCTAACGAGCAGTCGGTCAAGCCGATTGGCACGCCCGGTGCGCCAACGTGGCTCGTGGTTCAGCCGGACCGCAAGCTCGGCGTGCGGCTCACCTGGAACGCGCCCGCGCAAACCGGTGGTGCCGCGGTCACGAGTTACCAGCTGTTCCGCTCGAACACCACCGGCCACGAGACGCTCTACGCCAACGTGGCCTGCACGTCATCGGTGTGCACGTTGATTGACACCAATACATCGCACCGCACCGTCTACTTCTACGAGGTGGCCGCGCTCAACACCAGTGGTGCGGGCACGCTCAGTGTCGAGGCGTCCGCGGTCGCCCGCTGAATTAACTTCCGAGCACTTCGGGGTTCACGACGTTGATCGGATGGCCCGCGTCAAAGGCCACGATCTGCTCGAAGATGTCGGTGAACTGCAGATCCCACTCCTCCAACGTCACGTAGCCAATGTGAGGAGTCGCCACCACCCCGGGCAGTGACAGCAGTTCGTTCGTTGGATCAGTCATCGGTTCGTGGTCAAAGACGTCCACCGCCGCGTAACTCGGCCGACCCGCTCGCATCGCGCGCGCCAGGGCTCCCGATTCGATCAAGCCGGCACGCGATGTATTGATGAGGATCGAGCCCTCGCGCATTGCCGCCAAATCGTCGTAGCGCACGATGCCGTGCGTCGCCTCAACTAACCGCAGATGAAGTGAGACCACGTCGCACCGTTCGAACAGGTCACGCTGACTGTCAGCCACCTCCACGCCGTCCGCGCGAGCGCGTTCCATCGTGTCGGGACGACCCCAAGCGACAACGCCCATCGCGAACGCGCGGGCGTAGCCCGCGACGACGGACCCGATGCGTCCGTAGCTGAACACGCCGAATTTCTTTCCCCGCAACGTGCGGCCGACGCCGCTCTGCCACGCGCCCGCCCGCAGTGACGCGGACTGTTGAGGGATCTGTCGGGCGGCGGCCAGCGCAAGCCCGAAAGTCAATTCTGCGGTGGCGTACGAAGGCGTGTCGGCGTGGAGGTTGGAGCACACCACAATTCCGCGAGCGCTGCAGGCCGCGACATCGATATGCGGAAAGACCGAGCGCTGGCTGATGAGGCGCAGCCGCGGGAGTCGTTCGACGAGCTCTTTCCGAATCGCGGTGCGCTCGCGAATGAGCACGACGGCGTCCGCGTCAATGAGCCGCTGGGTCAGTTCGTCGAGATCATCAGTGTGGTCGTTGTAGATCGTGACGTCGTGACCTTGCAGCATCGAAAAACACGGCAAGGTGCGTACCGTGTCGAAATAGTCGTCGAGGACGACGACCTTCATTGCGAGTTCGAGCGGCTCAGGCCGCGAGTTCGTACGCGGTCATCGAGAGAGATCCGCCGGCGTACCCGTCAATAAGGGTCGAGGTGCTCGCGCCGGCTGCGCCTGCGAGCCCCGCAACATAGAGCAACGGCAAGAAGTGATCTGGCGTCGGCACCGCGAGGTTGTAGTCGCTCGAGTCCGCCAGCCGAGCAATCGAGGCGGGGTCGCTCGTCATGATCTCTCGCGCGTCGTCGTCGAAACGGTGCGCCCAGTCAAAGCCCTCATCGGCGAGGCGCATGTCAATGCGGCGAAGATTATGAACGACGTTGCCGCTCGCAATGATCAACACGCCGCGTTCGCGCAACGGCGCCAACTTCGCGCCGAGTTCCACGTGGTAGTCAAGCGGTTTCGTCGCATCAATCGAGAGTTGCAGCACTGGTACGTCAGCGTCGGGGTACGCGTGCACCAGCACCGACCACGTCCCGTGATCAATCCCCCAGCTGTCTTCGTCGAAACCCACCCACGTGGGCTGGGCAATCTCCACCAGTTCGGAGGCGACTTCGGGGTCACCGGGCGCTTCGTACTGAACGTCAAAGAGCGCCTGGGGGAATCCGTAGAAGTCGTGGATTGTGCGCGGACGGGGCATCGCGGTGACCGCCGTGGCGTTGATGAACCAGTGGGCGGAGATGACCACGATGGCGCGCGGCTTGCCGACTCGCTCACCGAAGCTCCGCCAGCACTCCGTGTAGCGATTGGTGTCAAGGGCGTTCATCGGGGTGCCGTGGCCGAAGAACGCAACGGGCATTGTGCTCACGGGTCGAATCTACGGCGACTGCGGAGGCGATCCGACGGTGACCGTCGTGTGATCACAGTGTTGCAACTCGCCTCGCCAACCGTTGGCGAATATGCGGTCGTAATCTGACGACGATGAACGCTCGCCGCGCCCGAAACGCGGCACTGCTTCTGTGCGTGCTGGCGCCGCTCGTGATAACCACCACGTCAGGGGCCGCGGTTCTGTCCAGGACGACCCCGGCCTGCTCAGCCTCGTTTGTCAATAACTCTCACTCGGTCATCAATTTGACGTTCTGGGAGTCAATGCCCAAAGGCGCCAACGGCGGGCTCGGGAACTTCGGCGCGCTCGACTCGTTAGTACAGGCGTTCAACCGCGCCTACGTGGGCAAGATCAACGTCACCAATGTCAATCAACCCGGTGGGAACGCAACGACGTGGACGAACTACACCGCCGCGCTGGCCGCCAACAGCGGAGTACCCAATGTCGTGATGTTGAATCAGGACAGCGCGCAAAGCGCCTTTGACACCAAATCGATTCTGCCGATTTCGACATGCGTTGCTGCCACCTCGTACACGACCGCTCCCTTTAACTCGAAGGTTCTTGGGGCGTACCGGGTCGGCAAGACCATTTATGGCATGCCTTTTAGTGCGACCGTGCCGGTCATGTACGTGAACAAGCAAGCGCTCACGCAAGCGCACATCGCCGCCGCGCCGAGGACTATGGCGCAACTGCTCACTGATCAAAAGACTCTGCAGCACACGTGGTGGCTGAAGTCCGGTAAACGGACGTACTACTCGAGCGGCGTGTCGCTGAAGTACGACCCGTGGATGATCTCGAGTTGGCTCGCGCTCGACGATCACTCGGTTGTAAACAACCTGAACGGTCACGCCAAGCGCGCCACGTCGGTCACGATCACGACGGCCAATGCCACCAAGTACCTGGCGGACCTCCAGCAGATCGCCATGAGCGCCGGTGGACTGAACGTCACCAACCCCGCGAGCGCGAGCTACGCCGCGGCGAATGCCAACCTCTTTGACCTGACAAACGGGGTCTCGGGCATCACCTTTGACACCACGGCGGCGCTCGGACAGTTCCACGGGTTCCTCGCCACGCACCACAACGCCACTGTGGTCGGCGTGCCGCTGCCGACTTTGACCGGACATTCGCTCGGCTCCATGCCGGCCTCTGGCAACGGCCTCTTCATCAATCGATCGGGCTCGTCGTCGGCGCAACAAGCCGCGTCGTGGGTGTTCATCAAGTTCTTAACGGCGGCCGCACAACTCGCCAAGTGGGACAAGGCCACGGGGTATCTCCCGATCCGCAGCGACGAAGTGGCGCGCTGGAAAGCGTCACTCTCGATAGCTCAGCGCCAGTGGTACTCCGCGGGGTTCGCCGAACTTGCCTCGGGCAAAGTTGACCCCGCGACCATGGGGCCGCTTGTCGGACCTTCAATCCAGGTGAACAACGACCTGCAGTCTGCGCTGCAGTCGCTGTTGTCGGCGTCATTTTCGACGGCGCCCACCAACGCCCTCTTGATCGCGACGGCGAACGCCAACGCCGACATCGCCAGTTACAACTCGGTCGTGCCCGCACTCACCTAAGGGCGATCAGCGCAATCCCTGCGGCGACTCCCGCTCCTGAGAGCAGCACTCGCCAGCCACCTCGCTCTTTAAAGAAGAGGACTCCGAGCACCGCAGCCCACAACACCCCGGTTTCACGCAGGGCGCTCACGACTCCCAGCGGCGCTCTCGTTTGTGCCCACAGCACCGTGGCGTACCCCACGATGGAGAGAACGCCGCCGAGTGCACCGAGCGCCACGAGTCGACGCGCGGGTAGCCAACCGCGATCCATCTTCACGAGTGCGCCGAGGACGAACAGCGTTCCTTGAATGGCAAAGAGCGTCATGGCGTACTGGCTCGGTCGATGACTGGCGCGCACCCCGTAGCCGTCAACGATCGTGTACACCGCGATCATGACGCCGGTCAGCAGTGCCCAACTCACCGCACGACGCGACAAGCCGGTGCGATCAACGAGCGCGAGAGACGCGATCGCCGCAATCACGAGAGCGATCCCGACGAGCGCTCGAGCGCCCACATGTTCGCCGGCGATCACGTAGCCGCCCACGGTCGTCAGCATCGGCGCGATGCCGCGCGCAATCGGGTAGCTGCGCGACAGCGACCCGTGCGTGTACGCCGACATCAAGAACAGCTCGTAAACGATGTGGCACGCGACCGCCGCCGCGAGGTACGGCCAGGCGGCGCTGCGCGGGAATCCCACAATCGGTAGGGCGACAATGCACGGCACCGTCACGCCGACGTTGAGCAGTGTGAAACTCACCCACTGGTCATGGAAGCTCTTGGCGATGGCGTTCCAGATGGCGTGGATTACGCCGGCAACGAGCACCACCACGATGACTGACAGCGAGGCGGTCACGACACGCTCTTGACACTGCGGCGCCCCGTCAGCGCCGAGACCACGAGCCGCAACCTATCGGCGTCGACAAGTCAGAGCGATAGGTCGGAGTCGATGGTTGGCGCCGCGTCCGCCATGGGGTGCCAACGAGGTGGGACGGCCCTTAGTTCCGCGTCCTCCACATCGAGGACTCGATTGATGACCGAACTTCATTCCTCGGAGCAAGCAAATTGGCCCGGACCTCGTTGACCGACCGCGAAGAGCACTCTGGGCCGCGAGTAGAGTAAATCCTCGCGCTTCGGGAGCCAACCCGAGGTGAAATACGGACCTGTAGTGCAGTCTGGAGTGCACGCCGCCCTGTCAAGGCGGAGGTCGCGGGTTCAAATCCCGTCAGGTCCGCTCGGCGTTCGCGCCGGGGGGTCGAGTAGCTCAGTTGGTAGAGCGCGCGCCTGAAAAGCGTGAGGTCACCGGATCGACGCCGGTCTCGACCACCAGTTGTAGAAAAGGGTCATCGTGGACACCTTCGACGGACTTCGAACTCCTCCCTCACCGGTCAACGAGCCGGTGCACGACTACGCGCCCGAGTCGCTCGAGCGCGCCACCTTGCAGCGCCAACTGGTCGTCTTTCGCGACGAGGGCGTCCGCGAATTCCCTTTGGTCATCAACGGCGTCCACCGCATGGCCAGCGGATCGCCGATTCCCGTCGTTGAGCCCCACGCGCACCGCCATCAACTCGGCGTCACTCACGAGGCGAGCGAGATCGATGTGCGCCACGCAGTGGACGCGGCGCTCGCCGCGGGCCCGACGTGGCGCTCGCTCTCCTTCGCCGAACGCGCCGCGGTGTTTCTGCGCGCAGCAGATCTGTTGAGCGGCCCCTGGCGCGCACGCATTAATGCCGCCACGATGCTCGGACAGTCAAAAACCGCGTACCAGGCCGAGATCGACGCCGCGTGCGAGATGGCCGACTTTTTTCGCTTCAACGTCTTTGACGCGCACGGCATCTACTCTCGCCAACCTCACGTCAACGCGCCCGGCATGCGCAACGAACTCGATCACCGACCGCTCGAGGGCTTCGTGCTCGCCATCACTCCGTTCAACTTCACGGCCATTGCCGCAAACCTGCCGTGCGCGCCCGCCCTCATGGGCAACACAGTCGTGTGGAAGCCGAGCCCGACGCAGCAGTTCTCCGCCACGCTCACGATGCAGCTCCTCGAGGCCGCTGGTCTGCCGCCCGGCGTGATCAATCTCGTGACCGGCCATGGAGAAGCCGTCTCAAGCGTGGCGCTCGTTCACCCCCGACTCGCCGGCGTGCACTTCACCGGGTCAACAGCCACCTTCCGGCATCTGTGGCGAACGGTCGCTGATCACCTCAACCACTACGTGAGCTACCCACGCCTCGTCGGCGAAACCGGAGGCAAAGATTTTGTATTGGCTCACGAGAGCGCCGGCCACGACGAACTGGTGACTGCCCTCGTGCGCGGAGCCTTTGACTTCCAAGGTCAAAAGTGCTCCGCCGCCTCACGGGCGTATCTCCCCGACACGATCGCCGAGCGAGTGATCTCCGATCTGGCCGATCGCGCCGACTCGCTCACCTACGGCGACGTGACGGACTTGACCAACTTCGGCGGTGCGGTCATCGATCGGCGCAGCTTCAATCGATTGAGCGAAGTTCTGAGTCGGCTGAGCTCTGATCCCACGGTCAAGATCGTCGCGGGCGGCACCGCGGACGATCGCGAAGGATTCTTTGTTCGCCCGACGGTGGTGGTGAGCGATGATCCTCACCACGAGATCTTCACCACGGAGTTCTTTGGACCGATCCTTGCGATCTACCGCTACGACGCGCGCGACTTCGAAACCGCGTGCCAGCTCGTCGATCGGACCTCGCCGTACGCACTCACCGGTGCCGTCTTTGCGCGCGATCGAGCCGTGATCGCCAAGGCGATGGATGCCCTCCGCTACAGCGCCGGCAACTTCTATATCAATGACAAGCCCACCGGCGCGGTCGTTGGCCAGCAGCCGTTTGGCGGTGCGCGGGCCTCGGGCACGAACGACAAGGCCGGTTCGGCTCTCAACCTCGAGCGGTGGGTTTCTCCGCGCACGATTAAGGAGACCTTTGTTCCGCCGACCGCCCACGGGTACGCCCACCAGCGACCTGAGTAGTGGTGGCGGTCCTTCGCTCCACACTGCTGGCCGCGTCGCGGTCCGCACGACTTAAGCGGTGGTCCGAGAAGTTCGGTCCAACTCGACGAGTTGTCGAACGGTTCGTCGGCGGCTCGAGCGTTGCCGACGCGGTGCGCGTTGCGGGCGTGCTGCACCGGCAAGGTCTGCTGACGACGATTGACCGACTCGGAGAGGACGTGATCGACGATGCCGGCGCCGATGCGACGGTCGAGGAATATCTGCAACTACTGAGCGAACTGGGCGAAGCTCGTGACGCCGATGTATCGGTGAAGCTCACGGCCCTCGGCCTGATGCACGACCAGTCGGGTGCGCTCATGCGGGCGCAGCGCATCGTGCGCGCCGCCGCTGATCGAGGCGCAACTGTCACAATCGATATGGAGTCCTCGGCGCTCACTGATGCGACTCTCGGGATCGTCCGCAAGCTGCGTACTGAACACCCGTCCGTCGCGGCCGTGCTTCAAGCCATGCTCAAGCGCACCGAAAGCGATGCTCGAGAACTCGGTGCAGAGGGTGCACGTGTGCGACTGTGCAAGGGCGCCTACAAAGAAGATGCTGACGTCGCCTTTCACAAGCGCGAGGAGATCCGAACGAGTTACGTTCGTTCACTCACCTTGCTGTGGGAGTCTGCCGGCACCCCCCTCGTGGCCACGCATGATCCGGTATTAGTTGACTCGGCCACACAGTTGGCCCAGCACCATCCGAGACCGTTTGAGTTTCAGATGCTCTACGGCGTCCGACCCGACGAACAAGTTCGACTCGCGCGCGCCGGAAATCAGGTTCGGGTCTACGTCCCCTTCGGCGACGAGTGGTACGGCTACCTAGTACGGCGACTCGCCGAGCGTCCGGCCAATTTGAAGCTGCTGTTGCGCTCGCTCAGTTCCAAGCGCTAGCGCGGCGCTCCGCGAAATCGTCCGATTCCCGTCTCGCGACTTTCCGCGCCCGACATCGATCCCATCAGCGGCCAACCCGCTGACTGGGGCGGGCAGGGGTGCTCTTCGAGATGGCTCAGCAAACTCTTGAGACTGGCTTCAACGACGCACACGACGGTGTCGCTGGCTCCGTAATAGATGTGCAACGTATCTTCATCGTCGCGCAGCACCCAACCGCACGGGAACACGACGTCGGAGACATCACCTTGCCTCTCGTACTGCTCGTGGGGACCAAGGACCCATTCGTTGCCCCTCGCCAAAATCTTCGTTGGGTCGTCACGGTCAAGCAGGGCCAGCCCGACGCGATAGATCGATCCGGCGGCCGTTGTTCGCACTCCGTGATAACAGAGCAGCCAACCCTCCTTGGTTAGAAGAGGCGGCGGGCCGAGGCCGACTTTGTTGGCATCCCACCATCCGCCGCGGCGCGCGGGCAGGAGGACTCGAGAGTCTCCCCAGTGCTGTAAGTCAGGGCTAAAGGAGAGCCAAATATGGGCGCCAAGTCCGGACGCAGTGGGTGCCGGTCGATGAATAAGAGCCCACCGTCCATCAAAGGGAGTGGGAAAGAGTGCGGCGTCTTTATCTTCAGGTGGCATCAGCACGCCGCGCCGTTCAAATGTGACGAAGTCGCGCGTTGTGGCCAGCAAGACGAGCGGTCCCGCCGCAGAAAACCCGACGTACACGATGTAGTACTCATCACCGACTTTTGTGATGCGGGCGTCTTCAATTCCCCAGTGCTCTTCGAACTGATCGGACATTGGATGCATGCCCCGAAGAGGATCGATCTCCCAGTTGGTGATGCCGTTTTCGCTCGTCGCGACGACGAGCGAGGAAAGCCCCGTGCGAAATTCCACGCGGACCAACAGCAGGGTCTTGCCGTCATACGTCGTCGCGGCGGGGTTAAAGACCGCGTTGACCATCGACGGAAAATCCTCGGGACTGATAATCGGATTACCCGCGTATCGCATGAGCAACTCGCGGCCGGTGCCACTCCACGTCATAAGCAACCTCTCTCGTCATCGCGAGTGAACCAAGCACGGCGTGATCGTTGTGATGAGGCGTTGAAGATCGCGCAGTTACGCCACGGGCCGTTCGATGTCGTCACGAAGTTCATCTAGCCTTCCGAGTGCTCGGAAGCGATTCGAGTTCGCCGTGCACTTGGGCGAACTGCATCATGGTGCCGACGTACGCCAACGTTGATTCGGCACCCTGGTTGAGGTTGACGCCTCGCGCATGAAGTCCGTCGTAACTACCACCAGTTTCGGCGTCAAACATGGTGGCACCAAGATCATTTCGACCGAGAAACCATTCAGCCGCCTGCGCGACGTAGCGCGCCCAGGTGGAGTCGCGAGTCACCGCGAATGCACGAAGACACGCATCAGCCATAGTCCACGCCTCGATCGGCTGTTGATCGAACGACGGACCAAACTCACCGGGCCCCCGTCCCGCTACCGGCGTGAAGCTGAAGCGGTCGCCCATCGTCTCGCGCTCCGCGAGCCACGTGAGCATCACTAAGCCGTCGTCCAGCACTTCTTCATCTGCTGTGACCTGTCCGATCGCTATCAACGCTTCCGCCAACAGTGCATTGCCGTAGGTAAGTCGTGGTTCGGGCCACAGCCACTGATCACCGTGATTCGGGCGAGGCATCGACGTGGCCGCGTCAGCGAGCATTCGCCCGGCCACTTCATCGTCGGGGTGCTCCGCCAAAATTGCCACGGCGCCGAGTGCGGCGTGAGCCGTGGCTCGCGAATACCTAGAACGCAGATCACCGGCGCGGCGGAACATCATTCGGGCGGTGTCTCGAACGTCCGACCACGGACTCGTTGCCGCCGCCACACCGAGCCCGTACAGTGCCCGACCGTCAGCGTCGTCGCTGTGCGGATCGTCAGTCCAGTGACCGTCTCCCGTCATTCGCAGACGAAATCGACCACTCAGCTCCTGGGCGCGGACGAGAAACGAGATGGCGATCGACGCGAGTCGCCGCGCATCAGGATCGCCCGAGTGAAGTGACGCCACGGCGAGGAGCCGTCCGGCGTCGTCCGTGCAGTACATCCGGGGAGTTCTCGGAAACGACTCTTTGGCGTGTTCGGAAATCCCGAGCTCATCGGTGAGGCGCGAGAGATGCGCCAATGTCGGCGGCTGGACGCGTGTCACAGCGCCATCGACCGTTCAACGACTTGGTCAACGAGTCCTCGAAATGCGGCTCCGACGACGGGCCACAACATCGAGGCGGCCATGTCGCGAGCCGAACTCTCGAGGCGATCACGTGTCAACGGTGAACTCAAAATCGAGTTGATCTCGTTGGCCATCGCGTCAGAGTCTCCGTGGGGTACCAGCACGCCGGCACCATTTGAGAGGAGCTCGATGGCGTGGGGAAAGGCCGTCGCGATAATGGGTTTGCCCGATGCCAGCGCTTCAACGAGGACACCGGAGCTGACCTGGTCGCGAGTGTCGTACGGAATGAGAACAATGTCCGCGGAGCGAACGAGCGATCGCAGCGACGCCCACGTTCGATACTCCGGATCAAACTGCACCTGATCGGCAACACCGAGTGAGCGCGCGTAGTCGACGAGAAACTGGCGATACTTCTCTCCCTCGCCCGCGAGCACCTTCGGATGGGTTTGACCGGCGATCACGTAGTTGACTTCGTCGCCTCGTTGCCGGAGTCGAGCGACCGCGTCGATGCCCCGTTCGATGCCCTTGCCCGGACCAAGAAGTCCCCACGTCAAGATCGTGGGCACGCCCGGTGTCGTAGTTCTCCCCGGGCCGAAGTTGCCCGTCGCCCCGTGAGGTATGACAGTCACCGCTTCAGGATCTGCGTCGTACGCACCGACGATGCGTTGTCGAGCCGCCGTGCTGTGAACGACGACCGACGAGGAACGGTCAAGCAACCGATTGACAATGAATCGCTGGTTGAGGGTTGGTTCAATCGGAGCGGTGTGCAGAACCGTGATGATCGGAACGGAGACACCATCAACGAGGTCAAGGACGCCCACGCCATCTGGACCCGGATAGATCCCAAATTCGTGTTGAACAATGACCGCGTCCATCGCTGCCAGCGCTTCAAGAGAACACGCCAACGACCACGAATCTCCGGCGATCCATCTCGCGGATACGTGCGGAGAAACCTCTGGCTCCCACTCTTCGAGGAGCCGCACAACCCAGGCGTCGAGACGCGTCGATGGATCATGAATGGCGAGTCGCAGGTTGCTCGTGTACGTGGCGAGACCGCATGCCGTGGGCGGATGTGTGCCAACGAGCGCGACGTTGCCCCGAGGCAGCGGTTCGCCAGCAAACTGATCAGCTAGGTCCGGTCGTTCTCGATACGGCGTGCCGTGATCAACCGGCATCGTCAACGTCAGTGCTGACATAGCAACCTCCTCCCGGCGACGTCGTCTCGTCGTCTTTCTGTCCCAAGAAATTCGCAACAGATGGAGCGCGCCAGTCAACTGCGCGCCGTTCGTTGAGTAAATAAGGAGGCCAAATCGCGTGGCCCGACCTCAACT
Source organism: uncultured Ferrimicrobium sp. (assembly GCA_964434455.1). Taxonomy (GTDB): domain Bacteria; phylum Actinomycetota; class Acidimicrobiia; order Acidimicrobiales; family RAAP-2; genus RAAP-2. The sequence goes on from CAYSVK010000002.1 coordinate 264,946, forward strand.
GAGGATGAAAACGACCTTAGCGCCGACCGGCGTCGGAGTAACCGGCACGAACCAAAATGGCACTTTGAGGACTAAACATCAATTTGCTGTCGATAACTGTGGAGTAACTCAACAATCGTCGCGATCAATTTTGCACAGCAACAATTTTCTAGTCGGGAGCCACGACAGATGTACCCACTCGTTGCGTGGTTCACTGCGACGCGCCATCAACGTCGTTTCACCCGCCACGCACTAGCTGCAACCGACAACAAGGTGACCACTGGAAGCAGGACGACACCGACCATGCGGTGCGCATGCACCAGGTACGCCAGGCCAATGAGCGCGCCCGCGACGAAGAGAAATTCGGGAGTTTCTCCGACAAGAAAGTCCCACCAAAAGGCACCAAAAGCGCGTAACGCGCGCTTCACGCGGTCACCGGGTGGTCTCGGAGTAGCTCGGCCATGACGATTGTCGAGAGTGCGAAGAATCCCACTAGCACGAGTAGGAAGAGATCGTTACCGGGCCACTTCAATCCTGCACCCTCTCCCACCCAAAACAGTCCGAACGAACAGAGCATCACTCCCACCACGTTCTTGATCAGATTCTCGGGCACGTTGGATAGTTGGCGGGCAACGACAACTCCGACGATCGCCACGACGATCACGGCGGCCAGCGCGGCCATCGACGCAGCAAAAAGGTGGTGCCCGCTCACACCGAGTGAGATGGCGATGAGGACAACTTCGGTCCCCTCAAGAAAGACTCCTTTGAACGCCAAGGCGAACGCCACGGAGTCGCGTGTGCCACTCGGCGTCGGCTCGGTGGCTAACTCCGCCACCGTCGCCGCGAAAATCTTGTCCTCATCGTGAATGGCCTTGAGTCCGCTGTAGCGGAGCCACGATTTACGCAACCAGTTCATTCCAAGGATGAGGAGCAGTCCCCCAACGACCACGCGTAGTGGATTGATCGGCACGTAGTGCACGAGAGGCACGCCGACACCCACCACCAAGATGGCAAGAATCCCGAGAGCAACAGCAGTTCCTTCGAGCGCGCTACGCCAACTTCGAGACGCCCCCGCCGCTACAACGAGCGTCAGGGCTTCAACCATCTCCACGAGTGACGCGCCAAAAACGGCCAAGATGAGCACAACGAACGAGGTGTGCACTGCGTCACGCTACCGCTGGATTTACGCGCTTCAAGAGACGTGGCAACGTGAGTCCAGTGAGCTGCGCATCGAACGGGTCAAGGAGCTGACGAGATGATCGATCTACCCACGATTCGCCCCCAATTCGCATCGCAACCGCTCGATGTGCCGTGGCCAATTGATGAATGGCCACGCGGCGATGCGCGCACGGCGGTCGACGCGGTCGTCGACGAAGCGTTTACGAACGGTGATTTAGCGACAACGAACGCAGTCCTCGTCGTCGTGAACGGGCGGGTCATCGCCGAGCGGTACTTCGGGGCCAAGGAGCATTTTGATCGCGAGCCCGAGCCAATCAACGAGACGACTCCGCTGATTTCGTGGTCCATGGCGAAATCCTTCACCCACGCACTCGTGGGAATTCTCGTTGGGGAGGGTCGCCTTGATCCCGATGAGTTTGCGCCAGTGCCCGAGTGGTCTGACCCATCGGATCCTCGGCACCAAATACGGCTTCGCGATCTGTTGGCCATGCGCGACGGACTCGACTTCTGCGAGGACTACGTCGACGATCAGGTGAGCAACGTGATCGAGATGCTGTTCGGCTCTGGTCGCGACGACACTGCGGGCTACACCGCGCGTCGGGCGCTGAAGCATCCGCCCGGCTCAGTTTTTAACTATTCGAGCGGCACAACCAACGTCATCTCGCGCATCGTGAGCGACCTAGTGGGTCGTGGTGAGGCCTACGAGCGATTCATGCGCGATCGACTGTTCACTCCCATCGGTATGACGACCGCCACACCGACGTTCGATGACGCCGGCGTCTTCATCGGATCGAGCTTCATTCACGCGCCGGCGCGCGAGTTCGCCAAATTTGGCCTGCTCTATCTGCGCGGTGGACGATTTGGCGACCACCAAATCATCAGCGAAGAGTGGGCGGGCACTGCGCAAGTTCCGCTCTCAGTCGAAGAGGAGTCCGGCAACTTCTACTCATGGCAGTGGTGGGTCACCGGCGACGAGTTCGGCACCTACTGGGCGTCAGGGTACGACGGCCAACAGATTTCTATTGCCCCGGCGCTCGACGCCATCATCGTGCGACTCGGCCGCACGCCCGCGGAGCGCAATCCGTTACTGCGCCAGTGGCGCCACCGTCTCCTCAGCGCGATTGCGTCCTGAGCGCGTAGCACGCACGGCGACGACGACGAACGCGAGAGTCGCCGCGCTGAGCGCATTGCGCGCAACAAAGACGAGAACCGCCCGCGCCGAGAATCCGTGCAACGAGAGGCTCTCGTTGCGCGCGAGCTGCCACGGAACCGCATAAATCACGGCGGCACCCAACGCGGCCGCGACCAGCGCGCGACGGGGCCAACACTCCACGGCAACGACGACCATGAGCGGCGCGAACGTGTAGTAGTGATCCCACGTCACCGGGCCGGCCAGGATCGACGCAGCGAGCGCGGCGACCAGGGCGCTCACCTTTAATCCCGAACGCCACAGACGAGTAGCCGCCCACACGCCGAGGGCCACCGCACTCAGTGACGCGAGCCAGCCGAGCACGGACATCACATTGCCCCCACCGAACGGTGAGCGAAAGAAGATCGTGTACGGACTTGATGACGTCGACAACCAGTGCGCACTGTGCCAGAAGTGCGTGAGCTCGTGGCCGCCGAAGAGTTGGCGATGGATGAACGTGGCCGTGGCGCTCGGCCACAGCGCCCAGGCAACGCCGGTCACCGTCGCGGCACTCGCGACGGCCGTACCTGCGGCGCGGTAGTCACGTCGAGCCAGCCAGACGATGACAAAGACCAGCGGATACACCTTGATGGCCGCGACAATCCCCGTCAGTATTCCGCGATATCGCGGGGGCACCACGAGAAAATCCAGCGTGAGCGCGCAGGCGATGAGCAGACCCAACTGGCCCACAGCCACACCGATTGAGATCACCGGGAACAGCGCAACCGCGACAAGTGCGCCAAATCCGGTTCCCGCCGCAATCGTGCTCAGCGGCGTCGTCGGGCGAACTGCGCGCCACGTCACGCCGATGGTCGTCGAGAGCGCCAGGAGATTGAGCACCGTCCACCACACGACGTCAACCCGCGCTGCGAACCACGACAGCGGCCAGAACAGCAACAACGCAGCCGGCGGATACGTGAAGTACTGGTGGTGATCGTGCGGGCTGTAAAGGTTCACGCCGGCTCGCACGTGAGCCACGTCATGAATACGAGTGATCAGATCCTCGAAACCGAGTGCGTAGTGCCCACTTGAAAGCCAGTTGTGACGCGGCAAGTAGTCGCGCAGCCACATCGACACGCCGAGAATGGCCAGAGCGCCGAGGGCCGCAAGAGTCCAACTGACGCTCCGGCGCGCGGAACTATCCGCCTTCAAACGGGAACCCGAGATCCGGCGCGGAGAACAACGCTCGAAACGGCAGCCCTTCGGCACCGGCCATGTCGGTGACCGTGCCGCCGCGATCAACGACGGCGAGCAGCAGAACCACGGTCGCGCCGAACTGTTGAACGACGTGGGCCGCCTCCAACAGACTCGAACCTCGCGTCACCGTGTCCTCGGTGATGACAACCCGGTCCCCTGGGTGAAGTGACCCAGCAATCCGCCCGCCGGCGCCGTGGTCCTTCACCTCTTTGCGCACTGAAAACGCCCGCAGCATCCGGCCCTTCGTCGCGGCGACGCCGGCCGTGATGAAGCTCAGCCCATCCGCACCCATCGTGAGTCCGCCAATCGCCGTGGCGTCCGGCGGCATCGCTGCCAGCGTCAGTTCGGCGACGTCGACCATGACCTCGGGAGCACAGATCGTCTGCTTGGAGTCGATGAACCAGTTCGACGGACGACCGGATTTGAGAATGAACTCACCTCGCCGAATGGAGAACTCGTCGAGGTGCGCGCGAACCCGCTCGTGAGCATTCACGACAGTTGCACCACTCCGGAACCCGACGTGACCTCACCGATGAGCTGAGCCCCGACGCCCATCGTGCGCGCCAACGCGATCGTTGCGTCGGCCGCGTCTGGATCGATCGCCAGCACCATGCCCAGTCCACAGTTAAAGACGCGCACCATCTCGGCCGCGGCGACGTGCCCACGGCGCTGAATCTCCAAGAAGATCTCGGGAGTCTCAAAGCTGGTCATATCAATTGCCGCGTCGAGATGATTGGGCAGCATCCGACGCACATTGCCCACAATGCCGCCGCCAGTGATGTGTGATGCTGCGCGCAACGCTCCACCGAGTTCGCGCCGCAGCGCCAACACCGTGGGCAGGTAGATGACTGAGGGCCGCAGCAGCTCGTCAGCGAGCGAGTGCGTCGCACCGTCGTACGCGGGCTCATCCAGACGATCCTCGCGATCTATCAACGCCCGGCGCGCCAGGCTGTAACCGTTCGAACGAAGACCGGGCGAAGTGAATCCGATGAGGGCGTCGCCGAGCCGGACGCGGTGTGCACCCAGTTCGTCGTCGCGTTCGAGGACCCCCACGACAAACCCCGCAACGTCGAGGTCGTCGTGACGCATCACTCCGCCGTGCTCGGCGGTCTCGCCGCCTAAGAGTGCGGCGCCGGCAATGCGGCACCCTTCGGCGATCCCGGCGACCACCTGTTCGAGACGGGACGGATCGATCTTGCCCACCGCGACGTAATCGAGCAGGAAGAGAGCTTCCGCCCCCACGCAGGCGAGATCGTCCACGAGCATCGCCACCAGATCGATCCCGATTGAGTCGTAGCGATCAACCAGGCGCGCGACTTCGAGTTTCGTGCCAATGCCGTCGGCACTCGCGACGAGTACCGGGTTGCGGTACCGGGCGATGTCAAGATTGAACAGTCCGCTAAAGCCGCCAATGCCACCCACCACTTCAGGGCGCGTGGTCGAGGCGACCACGTTCTTGATTCGCTCGACAAATTCGTCGCCCGCATCAATCGACACGCCCGCGGCCTCGTACGTCAGCCCGCCCACGGGCGATTCAAGGAGTCGGCTCACCGCACCCGGCTCCGCACGCTCGCTTCCGAGGAGATCGTCGTTGGGTACGCGCCGGTCAAACACGCGTCACAGCACTCGCCATTGAGCTGGATGGCCGCACGCAGATTGTCGAGCGTGATGTACTCGAGCGAGTCGCTCCCAATAAAGGCACGCATCTCTTCGAGTGTGTGATTGGCCGCGAGCAACTCCTCGCGCGTTGGCATGTCGATCCCGTAAAAGCACGGCCACGCAATCGGCGGCGAACTAATGCGTAGGTGAACTTCGCGTGCACCGGATTCGCGCAGCATCGCGACAATCGCTCGCGTCGTCGTGCCGCGCACGATGGAGTCATCGATCACCACGAGACGCTTGCCGTCGATGTTCTCGCGCAGCGGATTGAACTTGCGTCGCACGGCGAGAGCTCGGGTGCTCTGGTCCGGCATGATGAAACTGCGACCGATGTAACGGTTCTTTACGAGTCCGTACCCGAAGGGAATGCCCGAACGCGCGGCGTACCCCTCAGCGGCGGGCACTCCGGAGTCCGGCACACCCATCACGAGGTCCGCGTCCACTTCGCTCTGGGTGGCGAGCAGTTCGCCCATGCGCCGACGCGCCGTGTGCACTTGGTGCCCCATCAAATAGCTGTCGGGCCGCGCGAAGTAAACGAACTCAAAGATGCAGAGCTTCTCGCGGTCGGTCGCCGGCTCCATCAGCGCGACCGAACTCACGCCGTAGGGAGTAATCGTCACCATCTCGCCGGGAGCCAGCTCGCGGATGAATTCGGCACCCATGACGTCGAGGGCCGGAGTCTCTGAGGCGAGAGCCCAGCCGGTCGGTGCTTCCGCTGGGCCGAACCGACCGAGACAGAGCGGTCGGAATCCGAATGGGTCGCGCACTCCGTGCACGGCGTCGCTCTCAAGAATCACGAGCGAGTACGCACCCTCCACGCTCGGTAGGACGTGAGCGAGACCTTCGGTCAACGTCGAGCCGGCGTCCACGCACTGTGCGAGCAGTTCGGCCACGAGATCGCTGTCACTCAGCATCATCCCCGGCAAGATGCCGGCCTTCTCGGCGAGCAGTTCGGTGTTAGTGAGATTGCCGTTGTGACCGAGCGCAAATCCCGCGGGACCCGACGGTCGATAGACCGGCTGCGCGGCGGTCCAGTTCGCCGAACCGCTCGTGGCGTACCGAGTGTGGCCGATGGCGAAACTGCCGTTAAGCGCGGAGAGAACACGGTCGTCAAAGACGCTCGAGACAAGACCGCTGTCTTTGACGACAGCGATGTCCTGTCCGTCATAAAGCGCCATGCCCGCGGACTCCTGGCCCCGGTGCTGGAGGGCAAAGAGGGCGTCAAAGCACAACTGGGCTACCGGGAGATCCCGTGCCACGATGCCGACGACGCCGCAGGACTCCTTCATTCACCCCCCACGCTATTGACCGACCGTCGCGTCTCTCGCGGAGTCTCCCATACCCAATGCGCTGCGGACCGCGTCGTCGTGTCACCTGAGGCGGGCCGCGAAGAGACCGCGGCGGTGTACCTTCGCCCCGACGAGATGGGGACCAGTTTTGAACGTGGTGACGGCAATCAACGGACAGATCCATCACGCCACGACCTTCTTCGTCGTGCTGGTTGTCCTGTTCATGCTGGCGGCGTATTTCGCGTTCTGTCACGCGGTGGGACTTTTCGCGCACCGCAAGGGCTACCCGTACAACGCGTGGTTCGGCCTGGCGTTCTTCGCGTCGCCGATCATCGCGGGACTGGTGGTGATGACTTTGGCGCCTCGTGAGCCAATCCCGCCGTACGCCACCGCCGGCTACCAGGGTCACGGTCGCATCCCGTGTCCGTTCTGTGCGGAACTGATCTTGCTGGATGCCCAGTTGTGCCGCTTCTGTGGCCGCGACGTGGTTGCGACACACCTTCAAGAAGGATCGACTCGATGACCAGTCAATCCGCTGGTTTCGTCGACCTGCATACGCACTCGAACTTCTCGGACGGTTCGGATTCTCCAAGCGATCTGGCCCGAAAGGCGAGCGAGGCAGGTCTTCGGGCGATCGCCCTCACTGACCACGACAACACGTTGAGTTACGACGAGATGTCCGCAGCCTGTGAGACCCACGGCATTGAACACGTCGGCGGCGTCGAGGTCTCGCTGCAAGATTCCGAGTTTCTGCGTGCGGGTGATGAAGGAGTAGCGCCGATCAACGTGCACGTCCTCGCGTACTTCGTGCCGACGGATCCCGCTCACCCCTTTCAGCGTCAATTGGCCGAGCTGCGTGGAGATCGCCGAGCCCGCAACTTGCGACTCGTCGACCGCCTCCACGACTTGGGATTCACCAAGATCACAATTGAGTACTTGACGCAACTCGCTCACTCAATTGACTCTGTCGGACGTCCCCATGTCGCGCGAGCGATGATTGATCTGCATCCCGAACTGCTCGAGCCGATCACGGATGCCACGTGGGGTCGTGTGTTCAACGACTTTCTCGGCGTGGGTGGGCGGGCGTACATCCCAAAAACTCACGTCACCATTGAGCAGTTCGTCGCGGCGGCCGCGGGCAGTTCCACCGTGTTCTCAATCGCGCACCCACTCGTCAACTACAAGCCCGGCGAACGCGGCGGCATCGAAGCGGTGATGCCCGGCGTGTTCGCGTCGTTGCGCGAGCGCGGGCTGCGCGGTGCAGAGACGCTGTACGGTGCGAGCACCCCCGAAGAGCGTCGACTAATGACCAAACTCGCCCGTGACGCCGGACTGATCCCGACTGGTGGTTCGGACTATCACGGAACCTTTAAGGCCGACATCTCCCTCGGAGTCGGACGGTTCGGCGACCTGCGCGTCCCCTACGACGTGCTCGAAGAACTCCGGTCGGCTCAGCCGACGTGAGCGAGCGCGCGAGGCAACGCACTGGAGGCGTTCTCGCGCAATGCGGTGACCGACTGGTCAATCCAACGGCCCATGGTGAGCCGTGTCCCATTGGCCACCCCGAGCGCAATGACGTCAACGCCCGCGGCGTTGGCCCGCGCCATGAGCGCGTTCGGGGCCGACGTCGCGAGTAGGAAGCGACCGGGAAATTCACTGAACAGTTCGCGGTGATCAAAATCAATCTCGACGCGCACCCCCACTTGAGCGGCGGCGCACATTTCGGCCAGCGCCACGGCCACGCCGCCGCCACTGACGTCGTGCACGGCCGTGACATCGCTCTCTTCGCCTGCGCAGATCCGTGCAATCTCTCCCGTCACGAAACGCGCGGTGCGCTGCGTCGCCGCCGGGCTAAACGCCGCGACGTGTCCCCCGCGTCGCGCACGCCGCGTCGCCCACTCACTACCGCCGAGCGGGTGCGGTTGAGAGCCGGCCGCCCCGCGAGCTCCGAGCAGCACCACCGTGTCGCCATCGGAAAACTCCCAGCCCGGTGGCGGCGCGATTAGGCGCTCGAGAGTGCCGAGCACTCCGAGCACTGGCGTCGGGTCGATGTCACGTCCCGCGCTCTCGTTGTAGAGACTGACGTTGCCACCAATGACGGGGAGCGAAAACGCTCGACACGCCTCCGCGAGTCCATCAACTGTCTCTGAGAGCTGCCACATCACTTCGGGGTGCTCCGGGTTGCCGAAATTAAGACAGTTCACGACGGCGACCGGTGTGGCGCCGACACACGCCAGATTGGAGATTGCTTCGCCCAACGTGTTGGCGATGCCCGCGCGCGGATCTAGCGCACACCACCGAGGATTGGAGTCGGTCGTAATCGCGATGCCTCGCTCGCTTGAGGGCAGACCGGGTCCAGCGAGGCGAAGCAGCGCCGCGTCGCGACCCGGACCAACGACGGTATTGAGAAACAGCTGGCTGTCGTACTGGTCATAGATCCACGCCGGATCGATCATCATCGCCAAGAGGTCGTCGTTGGGTGAGCCCACCGGTTCATTGACTGTCGGGTCGTCGCTGCGCACGAAGTCCAGGTCGTGGGGTCGTCGCATCGGGCGGTCATACAGCGGCGCGTCGTCGGCGAGGGCCGACGCCGGAACTTCGGCAAGCACCTCACCGTCAAACCCGTCGCGCACGCGCAACATCCCGATCGTTGATCCATCGGGCTGGCTCACCGGGGCCACAACTTTGCCGACGACGGTGGCGCGGACCTCCCACTTGTCGCACAGCTCTTTGACGGCCGGCCAACCCTCGGGCGTGACGATCGCGAGCATGCGCTCCTGGCTCTCCGAGGTCATCACCTCAAAGGGCGCCATGCCGGGCTCGCGACGCGGCACCGCCGTGACATCAACGTCCATTCCCACACCGCCGCGCGCCGCGGTCTCACTCGTGGCACACACCAGACCCGCGCCACCGAGATCTTGAATTCCAACCACGAGTCCGCGATCAAGCATCTCGAGGCACGCCTCGATTAGCCGCTTCTCCTCGTAGGGGTCGCCGACCTGCACGCTCGGGCGCTTGGCATCGTCCTCGGCCGTGGACTCATCTCCAGAAAATCCCGCTGACGCCAACACCGACACGCCGCCAATGCCGTCGCGGCCCGTCGACGATCCGAGCAGCACCGCCACGTTGCCCTCGCCGGAGGCGCGGCCGAGTACAAGGCGTTCCACGGGTAGGGCGCCCGCACACAGCACGTTGACGAGTGGGTTGCCCGCATAGCAATCGTCGATCGTGAGCTCGCCGCCGACCGTCGGCACTCCTACCGAGTTTCCGTAGCCCGAGATTCCCGACACCACGCCATCGATGAGCCAGCGCTGCCGAGCGTCGCTCGGTGGACCGAAAAACAGTGGGTCCATCACTACCAATGGCCGCGCGCCCATCGTGAATACGTCGCGCAAAATTCCACCAACACCAGTGGCGGCTCCCTGATACGGCTCGATTGCCGACGGGTGATTGTGCGATTCGATTCGAATGGCGACCGCAATCCCATCGCCGGCATCCATCACGCCGGCGTTTTCGCCGGGGCCCACGAGCACTCCGGGACCCTCCGTCGGTAATCGGCGCAAATGAATTCTCGAGGACTTGTACGAGCAGTGCTCGCTCCACATCACACCGAAGAGGGCCAACTCCAACGGATTGGGATCGCGATGCAGCACACCACAAATGAGCTCCAGTTCGGAGTCCGTGAGCCCGAGCGCCCGATGCAGGGGCTGCTCGTCGGCCACCGCGCCAACTTACCGGTCGTTCTTAGTTCGAAGGATCGAGTCGTCGTCGATTCGTCCAGAACCACCTCGCGAATCCGATCGAAGCCACCAACGTCACGACGTTGATCGCGAGCTCGACAATTCCGTTGCCGCCTTGGGACCAAATTGAGTGTTGAAGATCAAAGAGCGTGTCCATCGAAACGAGGTAAAACCCTCCTCCGGCCGACAGAAGTCCGCCGAAAAGTGCCCACCGCGACGATCGCCACAGCGCTAATGCCGTGAGCACCATGACCATTGCGAGCAGTCCGTCAGCCAGCGGAAATGCGTTCTCGAATCCGGTGTACACCGGGCCATTTGCACTGGCCACGAGGGACCGGTGAGCAAACCACAGGACCCAGAACACGACGATCGCCGCCGCCAGGATGAGCAGGCTGACGGCCACCCGACGATCCGATTGGCTCACGCTCAATACCGTACGGGTACGGGAGATGAACTTTTGTTCTTCACAGAAATTCGATCAACGATCATCAACACAACGGTCCAGTTGTCCCTGTGGAAAAACTGCCTAAAACCATAAAAGTTCCGGTTGTTGACACTCTGCGTTCTCTGTGCTTCTTTACACCGCATTCACACCATGACAGTTGATCAATCCCTGATCCGAGTGGCTCATTCAGCACCCGCACTCAATCGTCATGATTGTCATTTGATTTCACCGAAACCTTTGTGGGAAATGCTGACCTAATGTTTGACTAAATATCCTCACTCATCAAGATTTCGACCGTGGTCATTTCGCCTAGTATTTCTTCGCCGTTCAACCAACTAATGGAGTTAGTAATGTCCCCCACCGCCAAAAAGACGAGCGCGAGCAAGGCCCCGCGCGCCGCGAAGACCCAAAAGCGCACCATGAGCGCCGAGCACAAGGCCAAGCTCGCTCAGGGACGTCACGAGTCCCGCGTGGTCTCGAAGTACCTCGAAGCCATTGGCGCCGGCAAGGGCAAGCGCGGTCGCAAGCGCACCCCCGAGTCGATCAACATGCAGATCGCCAAAATCGACCGCGAGCTCACCGATGCGCCGGCCATTCGTCGCCTCGAACTCACCCAAAAGCGCGCTGACCTCGAGTCCGAGCGTGACCGTCTGTCGGCCCGCGTCGACCTCGCTGGTGTCGAGAAGGACTTCGTGAAGGTGGCGAAGAACTACGCCAAGCGCACTGGCATTAGTTACAGCGCGTTTCGCAGCGTGGGTGTGTCGGCCGACGTGTTAAAGCGCGCCGGCATTAGTCGTTCGCGGGGCTAGTTCGCGCGCACCTTGGTGCGCAAGAAGCTGCTGAGCAGCACCCGGCCGTCCTCGCTGCCGAGCAGTTTCGAGGTCGCGCGTTCCGGGTGCGGCATCAGCCCCACCACATTGCCGGCCACGTTGCTCACTGCAGCGATGTCGTCGCGCGATCCGTTGGGATTGTCGCGGTACCGCAAGACGATCTGGTCGTGCGCGACGAGTGACTCGTAGGTCGCGTCATCGCAGGTGTACGCACCCGAGAAGTGATTGATCGGAATCGACAGCTCTTGGCCGACCAACGCGTCGCGCGTCAGAACTGACCGCGTCGACGTGACCACAACGGTTGTCGCATGACTTCGAAACGTCAGTCCGGCGTTCTTTTGCAGCGCGCCCGGCAATAACCCCGCCTCGGTCAGCACTTGAAAGCCGTTACAGATGCCGAGCACCGAGCCCCCAGCGGCGGCAAAGCTCGCGACGGCCTCCATCACGGGTGAGAACCGCGCGATAGCGCCGGGCCGCAGATAGTCGCCGTGCGCAAAACCGCCCGGCAGGATGATCGCGTCAAAGTCGCTCACGTCGGTGACCGTGTGCCAGACGAACTCGGTGGAAGCCCCGAGATCGTTCATCGCAACGAGCGCGTCGTACTCGCAGTTCGAGCCAGGAAAGACGACGACACCTACGCGACTCACGCGGCCCCCTCGCGAACGCCCGCCCGAGCGCGCGTGATCTGCGCGGCGTGCTCTTCGGCGTGCTCGGCGTAGATCCTCAGCCAATCGCGCAGCGTGTAGCGACCAGATTCGGTGTGTTCTCCGGCGATCTCGAGGTCCTCGGCGTTAATCCGAGTGAGCAACTGTCCTGACGCCGCCCGCACCGCACGAAAAACCGAGAGCGACGAGGCGATGGGAAGAGTCTCATAGCCCAGCGTTGGTGTGGCCGCCCAGCGCGCTTCGTCGTAGCCCTGCAGTTGCGTGGGCGTTGGTTCGGCGAGCAACCGTCGAAGTCGCAAGTAGCTGTTGGTCTCTGAATCAGCCAAGTGGTGCACCACCATGCGCGCCGACCAACCGTCACTACGGCGATCGAGATCTTCATCGGTTGCACCCGCGAGTGCGGACTCGACCAGCGCCACGCCGGCGTTGTAGCGCGCAACCAGCTCGGCGTCAGTGGAGTTCAGTGCGCTCACCGCGACCCGTCGATCTGGACCCGTGACTGCTCGATCACCGGGTTTGACAGCAGCCGTTCCGCGAGCGCTTCGGCACGTTGGAGAGCTTCGGACTCACTCGCGGCCTCAACATCGAGGCGGAACGCCTTACCCGCACGAACCTGCGAAATGCCCTCAAAGCCCAGCGCCGGCAACGCTTTTTCGATTGTGGCCCCTTGGGGATCGGCGATTCCCGGGCGCAGCGAGACCTCGACTAACACCGAAAAGGTCATCACGGTTGACCGTACCAGTCGCTCAACTTCAGCCCCGTCACGTTCTCGTACGCCGCGACGTAGCGGCGCGTCGTGATCTCGACAATCTCGGCGGGCACCGGCGGAGGCGGTGGCGTGCGGTCCCAGTCGAGCGTCGCCAGCCAATCGCGAAACGGCTGTTTGTCATACGACGGCGGGCTCTCACCGCGCACGATCGAGTCAGCCGGCCAGATCCGCGAGGAGTCCGGAGTCAATAACTCGTCACAGACCACCAATTCGCCATCGACTAACCCCAATTCGAATTTCGTGTCGGCCAACACCAGTCCCGCCGCGGTCATCTTCTCGGTCGCCCGGTTGAACAGCCCCATGCAGATCTCAGCGGCGTGATCGAGAACATCTTGGCCAATGGCGTCAGCGGCGCTCTGCAGCGAGATGTTGATGTCGTGACCACCGTCAACCTTCGTGGCCGGCGTGAGAATTGGCGCAGGAAACGCGTCCGTCAGCTGCATCCCGGTCGGCATCGACACCGTGTTCACCGTGCCGCTCGACTGATACTCCGCCCACGCGGTGCCGGCCATGCGAGCGCGAATGATGAATTCGAGCGGCAGCATTTCGGCTCGGCGCACCAGCATCGCGCGACCGTGCCACTGCGATTCGGTGAGAAAACCAGGAACGTAGCGCTCAATGACCGCTGGGTTACACGAGACGCGCGCGTTGGGGACGTCTGCACCGAGACCGGTGAGCCAGTAGTCAGTCAGTGCGGTCAAAACTCGACCCTTGCCGGGAAACTCCTCGGCCATCACCACGTCAAAGGCGCTCAAACGGTCCGAAGCGACCATCAACATGTGGTGATCGTCAACGTCGTACAGATCACGAACCTTGCCTCGATACAGGTGAGTCATCGCCAGGGCCACTGTTACCTCCAGGTCAGTGCGTCGAGGAATCGGTCACGGTGCTGCAGCAACCGCTCGGCGGAGAACGCCCGGTCCAGCGCGTCAGCGGTGAGCGTGACGTCGCTATCAGAGTCGAGCGCTTCGCGCAGGGTCCGATCGTTGTCGATCGCGTCGCGCGACGCGCGCTGCACTACGCGGTAGGCGTCATCGCGACTCATGCCGCCGTCAATGAGCGCCAGCAATACGGACTGGCTAAAGACCAGTCCGCGTGAACCGCGCTCCAGATTCGCCAACGCTCGCTCTCGGTGAAGGACCAGTCCGTTGGCCAACTTGGTGGCCTGGCGGGTCATATAGGTCACCAGCTGAATGGCGTCCGGCAGGATCACGCGCTCGACACTCGAGTGCGAAATATCGCGCTCATGCCAGAGGGCGACGTCTTCGAGACCGGCGACGAGGTATCCGCGCATCACTCGAGCCAGACCGCACAGTCGCTCCGACGCGACGGGATTTCGTTTATGAGGCATCGCCGAAGAGCCCTTTTGACCCGCGGCGAAGGGCTCCTCAGCCTCGCCCACTTCGCTGCGCGCGAGGTGGCGCACTTCGAGCGCGAACTGCTCGATCGTCGTTGCGAGCGCCGCGCACGCGTACAGCACCTCGGCGTGTCGATCACGCGCAATGACCTGGGTAGCCGGAACCGCCGTCAATCCAAGCCGCGCGCAGACCATCGACTCCACGCGGGGATCGATGTTGGAAAACGTGCCGACCGCTCCGGAAAGCTTGCCGACCGCAATCGACGTGCGGGCTGCCCGCACTCTCGTGAGATCGCGCTCGACCTGCAGCGCCAGCAGCGCGAATTTCGCGCCGTACGTCGTCGGCTCCGCGTGCATCCCGTGCGTGCGTCCGGTGATGGGCCAATCAATGGACTCCACCGCGCGCGCCGTAAACGCATCACGAAGCGCGAGCGCATCACTCAACACGATGTCGACGGCGTCCGTGAGGATGGAACAGAGGGCGGTGTCCACCACATCCGATGACGTGAGCCCGTAATGCACCCAGGCGGCTTCGGGCATCCCGATGCGTGCCTGCACGACATCGACAAACGCAGCCGTGTCGTGATTGGTGACCCGCTCACGCTCGTCGACGTCGGCGACAAACGCGTCGTCTATAACCGGGCGCCGCGCACGTAGGCCCGCCGCGGCCGCAACGGGAACCGTTCCCAGTTCCGCGAGAGCTTCCGCCACCAGAATCTCAACTTCGAGCATCGTGTCAAATCGACGCACGTCGCTGAACAGTGACGCCACATCCGGCGTGGAATAGCGCGGGATCATCTCACCTCACTCGTAACCGCGGGCGATGTCGCTGCGCATCACGCGCCCCGGAAAGCCGATGGTGGACGCCGCCTCGTACGCACTCTCACGAGCCTCGCCGATCGTGGCCGCGACCGCCGTGACGTTGAGCACGCGGCCGCCGGCCGTCACCCACCGGCCTCGATCGTCGCACTTGGTGCCGGCGTGAAACACCGTGACGCCCGGGTGCGGCGTCAACAACTGGCCGTCTTCACCCAACCCTGAAATCACGTCGCCGGATCGCGGGGCGTTCGGATATCCGTCCGCCGCGAGCACCACCGTGACGGCCGCTCCCGGAAAGAACTTGGGCGGTCCGACGAGCTCGCCCCGAGCGGCATCGCTTAACAGCGTGAAGAGATCGTCGCTCAGCAGGGGCACGACGACCTGAGTCTCGGGGTCACCGAAACGCACGTTGTACTCGAGGAGCTTCGGCCCGTGTGAGGTCAACATCAGTCCCGCGTACAGCACGCCGCGAAAGTCGATCCCCCGCCGGCGCAGTTCACGCATCGTCGGTTCGATGATGGTCGTCATGATGTAGGCCATGCCGTCGTCGTTGACGAGCGGCAGCGGAGTAAAGGCGCCCATACCTCCCGTGTTGGGTCCGATATCGCCGGTCCCGACGCGCTTGAAATCCTGAGCCGGCAGCATCGGCACCGCGCGCGAGCCGTCACAGATCGCAAAGACTGAGCACTCCTCGCCGTGCAGGTACTCCTCGACGACGACCGTGGTGCCGGCGTCTCCGAAGGCCTGACCGGAAAGCTTGCGTTTGACGTCAGCTTCGGCGTCCATCAATGAGTCCGTGACGAGTACACCCTTACCCGCTGCCACGCCGTCGGCCTTGATCACGAACGGGCGATTCATTCGACGGAGGTGCTCAATCGCCTGATCGGGGTCCTGATAGCTGCCGTAAGCGGCCGTTGGAACATTCGCCGCCGCAAGTAGCTGCTTCATGTATGCCTTGGATCCTTCGAGCTGAGCTCCTTCAGCGCCTGGTCCAAAGACGAGCTTGCCCTGGCTCCGCAAGGTGTCGGCCAGTCCCGCGACGAGGGGAACCTCCGGGCCGATGACGAAGAGATCGGCGTCGAGATCTATTGGAGAGGCGGACGTTGTCCAGTGGCCGGATGCGCGAATACCGTCGTTTCCTGGAGTGACGACAACTTGGGCGCTTTCTGCGAGTGCGGCAGCGAGTGCGTGCTCGCGTCCGCCCGAGCCGACGACGACCGCGCGGCTCACGCGGCGTTCACGTACTGGTGTCGGCCGGGTCCAACCCCGACGACTCCAATCTTCACGTTGGTGACGTCCGACAAGAACTCGATGTATCGCCGCGCGTTCACCGGCATGGCGTCAAACGCCGTGAACTCCGAGAGATCACTGCACCAACCCGGGAGCTCCTCATAGATCGGCTCGACGGAGTGAAAGACGCTCTGGTGGTACGGCGGGTAGTCGTACCGCTTGCCGTCCGCGAGGTATCCCACGCACACCTTGATCGTCTCGAGTGTGTCGAGAACGTCCAGCTTTGTCAGCGCAATCTCAGTCAGCGAGTTCAATCGCGCTGCTTGGCGCACCATCACTGCGTCAAACCACCCGACGCGACGACGACGTCCCGTGTTGGTTCCGTACTCGTGACCGCGGTCAACCAATAGGTCTTCCAGTTCGCCGTGCAGCTCGGTGGGAAACGGTCCCGCACCAACGCGTGAGACGTACGCCTTCGCGATCCCCACCACTCGGGAGATGTCGCGCGGTCCGAGCCCTGATCCCGTGCACGCGCCCCCGGCGACGGGATTCGACGACGTAACAAATGGATAGGTCCCATGATCAAGGTCGAGGAACGTTGCTTGGGCTCCTTCAAGCAAGACGTGTCGTCCCGCCGCCATGGCGTCGTGCAGGAAAGTGACGGTGTCGGCGATCATCGGAGCGACACGGGGCCGGTACTCCTCTAGGTACGTGCGCGCGATGGCGTTCGCGTCAAGCGGTAGACGGTTGTAGACCTTGGCGAGCAGCGCGTTCTTTTCCTTCAACACCACATCGAGTTTCTGGCGGAAGATCTTTTCGTCAAGCAGATCTTGGACTCGAAGACCGATACGCGCCGCTTTATCGGCGTACGCGGGACCGATACCTCGCTTGGTGGTTCCGAGAGCGTTCTTGCCGAGGAACCGCTCGGTCACGCGGTCGAGTTCTTGGTGGTACGGCATGATCAAGTGCGCGTTTCCTGAGATCATGAGTGCCGAGGTGTTAACTCCGCGCGATTCGAGCGCGTCGATCTCACTGAGTAGTACTCCGGGATCAACGACAACACCGTTGCCGATGACCGGAGTCACCGCCGGATAGAGGATTCCGCTCGGAATGAGTTGCAACGCGAACGCCTCGCCATCAACGACGATGCGGTGGCCGGCGTTGTGTCCGCCTTGATAGCGAACCACGATGTCCATCTCTTTTGAGAGGAGATCAGTGAGTTTGCCCTTGCCTTCATCCCCCCACTGGGTTCCAACCACCACAGTTGCGGGCACTCGGCTCCTTCAAATAAGGCCGCGTTAAGACTCCATCCTACCCGAGATACACCAGATGCTCTTCGGCCGACACTGACGCGTGCGGTGAGATTCGCGGCGGCGTCGCTCCTTTCGGCGACCAACGAGTCGTCGGTAGATTGACCTTTCGGCGCGCACGACGAAGGGACCGGGATGGCGGTGCAGATCGCAATATCCGCTCGGCGACTCTTGATCGCCACCACGGTCCTGTTGAGTTCCGTGGTGTTCTACTCGTCGACGGCCCACGCGTCGCAGCCATCCTGGACGACCAATCTTGTGACGACTGACGGCGTCACCATGACGGACGTCACCTGCACTGCTGACACCTCAACCTGTCTCGCGGCGGGAATGCATACGACGTCAACGTTGCCGCTTCTGTATCGATCCACCGACCAGGGAAACTCGTGGTCGTTCGTGCCGACCGCTCCGG
Source organism: uncultured Ferrimicrobium sp. (assembly GCA_964434455.1). Taxonomy (GTDB): domain Bacteria; phylum Actinomycetota; class Acidimicrobiia; order Acidimicrobiales; family RAAP-2; genus RAAP-2. The sequence goes on from CAYSVK010000002.1 coordinate 283,015, forward strand.
CGCCAGTAAGTCGTCCCGATTGGTCCGACATGTACGTCCCGGGCCAGTCGGGCCCGATCACATCGCTGACTTGTCCATCTTCTACCTGGTGTGTGGCTCTGGAGGGCGACGCGGTCATTTCCTCACAGGATGCGGGAGCGACGTGGAACTTTGACGTGAGTCTTGGCTCGGAAGAGTCCGGACAGGAGATGTCCCTCGCCTGTCCGACCGATCTCGTTTGCTACGTGAGCTCCCGCGATGGCGACGATGTGATGACAACCGACGGCGGCGTTACCTGGACCAATTTGGGCTTTGGACAGGGTGGAACATTCGGTACCGGTGGGGACATTTTCCCGGGCGCGCTCAGTTGCCCCGTCGTGGGTACCTGTTATCAGACCGGTCTTAATGGGTACCACGCATGGGTTGAGTCCGGCGTTCGTCGACTGTCAATGCGCGTCTATCGCACCAACGGCATCGCGGTGACGAGCGTGGCCAGCGCGCTTTCGGTACCCGCGAGCGAGAGTGCGGGCTTCGGCGGTGAGATCGCCTTTTACGGCGGTGGACTCCAGTGTCCCGGTCTCAACACGTGTTACCTAAGCGACGGTTCGAGCACCGGCTCGTTCTTGGACAAGTCCGAAGATGGCGGCGCCACGTGGAGTGCGACAACATCTATGGCTCCGCAGTCGATCGCCGGATGGATGACCTGTCCAACGACCACGACGTGCGCGGCGGTCACCACTGATCCAACACGACCCGGCCAGCTGCTCATGGATACGACCGCGGATTCGGGTTCAACGTGGCACAGCTTGGTGATGGGTTCTGACAGCGGACCGTCGTACTACGGCAACCTGTACTGCGCGACAACGTCGTTCTGCATGGCAACGGGGATGGGACTACCCGCCGGCGTCATCGCAACGTTGAACGGAGGGACGTGGCGTTCTGTCAGCACTCCAGTGGGACATACCGCGCTTACTCACATTGCGTGTCCGACTTCTACTCACTGCGTCGCCATCGGACTGAACGACGCCTTCGTCTCGAACGACGGGGGTGTCACGTGGACCCCATCCGCGGCGCCGATCACATCGCTCAACTCCCAAGTCTTTTCACTGAGTTGCTTTAGTGCACTGCGCTGCATGATGACCGGCGCAAACCTGCCCCGCAATGGATTCGGACGAGGCGAGCCGACCTATCGCACGGGAGTCATTGCCGTTACAAGCGACGGTGGGATGACCTGGCGCCCCGCGTCATCGTCCCCGCGGACCGAACCGCTCGGAGAAGTGAAGTGCTCATCAATCGGCAACTGCCTGTTGACGACATTTGAAAATTTTGGAATTGACCGTCCCGGTATTACGTATCCCACCGTGGTCTACCGTTCGACGGATTTTGGCTCCACGTGGACGTCGGCAACCTTGCCATTGCCGCCATTGAATCGCAGCATCAGTGCGATGGTCTGTCCATCTCGAGCAATCTGTTACGCACTGTCATGGGCAGCTCCTAAGAGCAGTCCGTATCTTCTCGCCCAACATGTCCTGAAATCCGCCGACGGAGGGCGCACGTGGCGCTCATTAGTTCTCGGGCAGTTTCAACGAGCCGTACTCGATTCAATTGACTGCGTTTCTATATCTACTTGCGTGATCGTCGGCGCGAAATACGTCCCCTACGACTACCGCGATGACGTCGTTCGCTCCTACGCCATCAAGATGTCACTCGGCGGCGCGGTGTTTCGGGGATTCAGTACTCCCATGTCCAATCACTGGAACATTCCACTTACTCCGCCTCAGATTTCGACCAGAGGCAGCACCTGGAGGATTCTCGACAACTTTGACAGCGAGCTCGGAACGATCGAGGTTGAGACGTCGCACGATGCCGGTGTGACGTGGCATCCCGAGCGACCCTTTCCGGCGAACTCCATCATGAGTTCGATGGCTTCGTCGAGCGCCCACACAATCATTGTTGGTCAGACGATTCGCGGCGGTGCGCTCATACTCACGTTGCCGTAGGCACTTACCGGATTACGAGTTCTCCTGCGTTGTCATCCACGGTGATGGTGTCGCCGTCGTGGTATTCGCCTCGCAGAACTCGCAATGCAATTGGATCCTCGAGCCGACGTTGAATGACGCGCTTGAGCGGGCGCGCTCCATACGCCGGTTCAAAGCCTTCGCTCGCAAGCAGTGCGGCGGCCCCCGACGTGACGTCCAAAGTCAATCTCCGCTCGGCCAGTCGGTGGCGAAGACGCTGTAACTGAATGCCCACGATGATGGCGAGGTCGCGCTGATCCAGTGACCGGAAGCGGACAATTTCGTCAACGCGGTTGATGAACTCAGGGCGAAAGAACTCCTGGGGATCACCGGGCAGATTGCTCGTCATGATGAGGACGACGTTGGTGAAGTCAACAGTTCGCCCTTGGCCATCGGTGAGTCGACCGTCATCAAGTACCTGCAAGAGCAGATTGAAGACGTCGGGGTGAGCCTTTTCGATCTCGTCGAGCAGCACCACCGAGTACGGGCGGCGTCGAACAGCCTCGGTCAGCTGGCCACCTTCTTCGTAGCCGACGTAGCCGGGGGGTGCACCGACGAGGCGACTCACCGAGAACTTCTCCATGTACTCGCTCATGTCGATGCGCACCATGGCGTGTTCGTCGTCAAAGAGAAACTCGGCCAGTGCACGGGCGAGCTCGGTCTTGCCCACGCCGGTCGGCCCGAGGAACATGAAGCTGCCAATCGGGCGGTTGGGATCTCCGAGTCCCGCGCGCGAACGCCGTATGGCGTTGCTCACTGCGACGACGGCTTCGTCCTGACCGACCACTCGGGAGTGCAGCAACTCCTCCATTCGAACGAGCTTGTCGAGCTCGCCCTCCATCAACTTGGTGACGGGCACCCCCGTCCAACGGCTAACGACCTCGGCAATATCTTCGGCGTCGACCTCTTCTTTCAGGAATGCGCCGTCGATCTGCAGCTTGGCGAGCTCGGTTGTCGCGGCATCGATGTCGCTCTCTAACGAAGGCACGACGCCGTAGCGAATCTGGCTGGCCCCGGCGAGGTCTCCGTCACGCTCGGCGCGATCGGCCTCCGCCCGCTTGTCCTCGAGCGCTTGCTTGGCCGTACGAATCCGTTCGATGGCTTGTTTTTCGGCCTGCCAGCGCGCGGCCATCGCGTCGGAACGTTCCTTCTGCTCGGCGAGCTCCTCATCGAGTTTGGCCAGACGCTCTTTGCTGGCACTGTCGCTCTCCTGCTCGAGGGCGACCTTTTCGATCTCCAGCTGGCGGATGCGACGCAGCACAACGTCGAGCTCAGTGGGTACCGAGTCGATCTCAATGCGGAGCCGCGACGCGGCTTCATCCATGAGATCGATGGCCTTGTCGGGCAGGAAGCGGTTCGAGACGTAGCGATGCGACAGAGTCGCCGCGGCGACGAGCGCAGCGTCCTGGATCCGCACACCGTGATGGACTTCGTAGCGCTCCTTTAGCCCGCGAAGAATCGCGACGGTGTCCTCCACTGACGGTTCACCGACGAACACCTGTTGGAACCGCCGTTCGAGCGCGGCGTCCTTTTCGATGTACTTGCGGTACTCGTCGAGCGTCGTCGCACCGATGAGACGCAACTCCCCCCGCGCGAGCAGCGGCTTGATCATGTTGCCGGCGTCCATGGCACCCTCGGCGGCGCCCGCCCCGACGATGGTGTGCAACTCGTCGATGAAGGTGATCACTTCGCCCTCCGCGTCCTGAATCTCCTTCAAGACCGCCTTGAGGCGCTCTTCAAATTCGCCGCGGTACTTCGCGCCAGCCACCATGGAGCCGAGGTCGAGTGCGATGAGGCGTCGGTCGCGCAGCGACTCGGGCACGTCGCCCTCGACAATGCGCAGGGCCAGTCCTTCAACGATCGCGGTTTTACCTACGCCGGGTTCACCGATGAGCACTGGGTTGTTCTTGGTTCGTCGGCTCAGCACTTGAATCACTCGGCGGATCTCGTCATCACGCCCAATGACCGGATCGAGCTTGCCGGCGCGTGCGAGCGTCGTGAGATCCCGTCCGTACTTCTCGAGTGACTGGAACGTCTCTTCGGGGTTCTCACTCGTGATGCGAGCGCTGCCGCGAATCGTGCGCAGCGCTTGCAGCAACGCCTCGCGCGTCGTGCCGATCAGATCGGCCCACGACACCACGACGTGGTCGACGGACAAGAAGTCATCACCGAGATCCGCGCGCAATTCGTCGGCGGCTTCGAGACCTTTTCTCGCGTCAGGAGAGAGGCCCGGCTGGCTGCCGCCCACGGCGCGCGGCTCACTGGCAACTTTCTCATTCAGCGACGCGACGACAGACACCACGTCAAAGCCGGCGGCGGCAACGAGTGGTCGTGCGACACCATCGGACTGGTTAAACAGCGCCAGCAGCAGGTGCGCGGGCGTGACGTACGGGTTGCCGGCCGCGGCGGCCTGCGCCGAGGCGGCCTGGAACGCCTCACGCGTCTTGACGGTCCAGCGTTGCGGGTCGAGCGCCATCAGCGCGCCCCCTTCGCTCGGCGGTGCGCGTCGATGAATAGCGCCACGGTGTTGCGAACCGGAACGAGTTCGCGTCGGTGCTCGCGATGCGCTTCTTCAACGCGTTCGCGCACTTCACCGTTCAACTCGTCAATCTTGGACTCCGCGTCGGCCAGTCGGGCCTCGAGTTGGAGGATTCGTTTGACACCCTCAAGATTGACGCCTTCATTCGTGAGTTCCTGAATGCGACGTAGTCGCGCGAGGTCAGCGTCGGAGAACCTCCGACTGCCCCCGCTGGTGCGCGAAGGGTCCAACAGTCCGGTGCGCTCGTAGTTGCGCAGCGTCTGGGGATGAACGCCAGCCAGCTGCGCGGCGACGCTGATGACGTAGACGGCGCGCAGTTCGTGATCATCACTCATGGTGCACCTCCTCGTGCAGCGCGCTGGCGAGTCGTTCGACCAAGCCGCGCTGCTCCTTGTTCAACTTCTTCGGGATTTCGACATTCACGGTGACCAGCAGATCGCCAGTGGGATGTTTGGCGGCCGCCGGGACACCGCGTCCTTTGACGCGCAACGTGGTGCCCGGTTGGGTTCCGGCGGGAATCTTGAGAGTCACTGGTTCATCAAGGGTCTCCACCTCGACCTGGGTCCCAAGCAGCGCCTGCGTCACTGACACGGTCGCGGTCGTCGTCACGTGACGTCCGCGACGGCCGAATCCCGGGCGAGCGGCGACATGCACGTCGACGAAGAGATCACCGGCGGGTCCACCGTTAGAGCCCGGAGAACCCTTGCCCTTGAGTCGGATCCGTTGACCGTCTTCCACACCCGCGGGGATCCGCACGTTGACCTTGCGCGAACTGAGCGTGTGACCGGTGCCGTGACAGTCCGCGCACGGCGTGATGATCCGCCCACCTCGACCGTGACACGCCGGACAAACCGACGAGAGTGAGAACGGACCTTGGTCGTCATTGAGGACGCCTCGGCCCTGACATCTCTCACACGTGGCAAAGCCGGTGCCCGGTGCAGCCCCGCGACCGTGACAGGTGCGACAGGTGTCATCGGTCGGCAGCGACACCGATGTCGTAATGCCGCGCACGGCATCGGCGAAGTCGAGATGTAGGGCCGTTTCGAGGTCCACCCCGCGTTGAGCACCACGGGCCCGACGTCCTCCACCGAAGAGACCGCCAAATAGATCACCGAGGTCACCGAGTCCGTCAACGCGAAAGGTCGTCGAGCCCCCCGGACCACCAAAGCCCGCGGCCGCGGGACCGAGGCGGCGCACCTCGTCGTACTCACGGCGCTTGTCGGGATCGCCGAGCACGTCGTTGGCGGCCGAGACTTCCTTGAACCTCTCCTCGCTGCCCGGATTTGTGTCGGGGTGCAACTCTTTCGCGAGCTTGCGGTACGCGCGAGTGATCTCCTTGTCGGTCGCACTCGAGCTGACGCCCAGGACCTTGTAGTAGTCCTTTTCGAACCACTCGCGCTCGGCCATCTACCCCTTCACCCTCACCATCGCCGGGCGCAGCACCTGGCCGCGCCAGGAGTATCCAGACCGCAGCACGTCGTCGACGACGGGTCCCCCGTCGCCTTCCACGTGCGCGACCGCGTCGTGCACCAGCGGGTCAAACACGGCACCGACTTCGTCGATACGCGCCAGACCCTCGCGACTGAGAGTGTCGAGTAGCAACGCGCGCGCTTGCACGAGCGCCTTGGCCTCGAGGGAGTCGAGCTCGGCCGCCTCGGCGGCACCAAAGTGCGCTTGAGCCAGATCTAAGGCGTCCAGCACCGGCAGCAGCTTCAACGCGAGATCGGCCGCGGCGCGCGACGCCGACTCCTCGCCGGTGCGCGCGACTCGCTTGCGATAGTTCTCGAAATCCGCTTGAAGTCGTTGCAGCGAGTCGAGGTACTCGTCACGCTGACGCTCGATCTCGTTGGTGAGCACGGTCTCGGCTTCCGCGAGGATCGCCGAGTCATCCTCAAACGGGCCGCTGTCGCCCTCGAAGTCGGTGTCGCTCACGGCTCGTCGACGATCTCGGCGTCCACGATGTCGTCATCGTTGGCCGCCGGACCGCTGTCAGCACCACCGGTCGCACTCTGCTGCTTGCTGGCCTCTTCGTAGAGACGCTGACTGAAGCCCTGGCTCGCAGTGAGCAACTTCTCCGTGGCGTTCTTGATCGAGTCGGTGTCAGTGCCCTCGAGCGAGCTCTTCAGCGCACTCAGTGCGCCTTCGACCTCTTCACGCTCGGTGCCCTGGAAACTCTCGGCCTGGTCCTTCAGCAACTTCTCGGTCGAGTACACGAGACCATCGGCGCTGTTGCGCACTTCGGCCTCCTCGCGCCGACGACGGTCATCTTCGGCGTGACTCTCGGCGTCGCGCACCATGCGGTCGATCTCGTCCTTGCTGAGCGAGCTGCCGCCGGTGATGGTCATCGACTGCGTCGCGCTGGTCGCGAGATCCTTCGCCGAGACGTGCACGATGCCGTTGGCATCGATGTCGAAGGTCACTTCGATCTGCGGCATGCCGCGTGGCGCGGGCGGGATGCCCACCAGCTGGAACTTGCCGAGCGTTTTGTTGTACGACGCCATCTCGCGATCACCTTGCAACACGTGAACTTCAACTGACGGCTGGTTGTCGTCAGCCGTAGTGAAGATCTGGCTCTTCTTGGTCGGAATCGTCGTGTTGCGCTCGATGAGCCGGGTCATGACGCCACCCTTGGTCTCAATGCCGAGCGACAACGGCGTCACGTCGAGCAGCAAGATGTCCTTCACCTCACCGCGCAACACGCCGGCCTGCACCGCTGCGCCGACGGCGACCACTTCGTCAGGATTGACGCTCTTGTTGGGCTCTTTGCCGGTGACCTTTTGGACCAATTCCTGGACCGCGGGAATGCGCGTTGAACCGCCAACCAAGATGACGTGGTCGATCTTGTCGAGAGTGAGTCCGGCGTCTTTGATCGCCTGGTCGAACGGCTTGCGGCACCGCTCGACGAGGTCCGCAGTCAGTTCGTTGAACTTGGCGCGCGTGAGCTTCAGGTCGAGGTGCTTCGGACCATCAGCAGTCGCAGTAATAAACGGCAGGTTGATCGTCGTCTCCTGCACGCTCGACAGTTCGATCTTGGCCTTTTCGGCAGCTTCCTTGAGGCGCTGCACGGCCATCTTGTCCTGGCCGAGGTCGACACCTTCAGTGTCCTTGAAGGTCTTCACCAGCCAACCCATGACCTTGTCGTCCCAGTCATCACCACCGAGATGCGTGTCACCGGCAGTCGACTTCACTTCAAAGACGCCGTCGGCGATTTCGAGCACTGAGACGTCGAAGGTTCCACCACCGAGGTCAAAAACGAGCACGGTCTGCTCGCTCGCACCCTTGTCGAGTCCGTAGGCGAGCGCGGCGGCGGTCGGCTCGTTGACGATGCGCAGCACCTCAAGACCGGCGATCTGGCCGGCCTCCTTGGTGGCGGTGCGCTGAGCGTCATCGAAGTAGGCCGGCACGGTGATGACCGCTTGGGTCACCGAGTCGCCGAGGTACGCCTCGGCGTCGCGCTTCAGCTTCTGCAGGATGCGCGCGGAGATCTCCTGCGCGGTGTACTTGGTGCCGTCGATGTCCACGTTCCAACTGGTCCCCATGTGGCGCTTGACCGAACGGATCGTGCGGTCGGGATTGGTGATCGCCTGACGCTTGGCGACCTCGCCGACGAGGACCTCGCCGGTCTTTGAGAATCCGACAACCGACGGCGTCGTGCGACTGCCCTCGGCGTTGGGGATGACGACGGGCTCGCCCGCCTCCAGGACGCTGACGACCGAGTTGGTGGTCCCGAGGTCGATGCCGACTGCCTTAGCCATTGTGATAACTCCTTCGGCCACCCAAGAATCCGGTCCTTCCGGGGTCCCGAGGGCTCGGGAGTCAGTGTACCAAAGTTGAGTCTTACCTTGTCAAGAAAATATCTACCGAAAGGCTCAAGAAGGGACTTTGGTCCTAGAACCCAATGAACACAAGAGTTTTCTGGTCTTCAGTCCGCGACGAAACCCTGCCATCCCCTCATGTACTGAACAAATCCTTCTCCCAGACCCTCCGCGTGCAGCTGCTCTGCCGTGACGGGTAGTTCGCGCATCGCGAACTCAGCGTCCTTTTCCATCTGAAGCGGGAAGTCGTGATTGGTGATGGCCGCGCGGCCGAGCACCACGATCTCGACGCCTGAATCAAGAACTCGACGAACGTCCGCGGCCGAATAGATCTTGCCGGCCACTCCGAGGCGACAACTGCCGCGTTCGAGTTGGCTGAACAGTTCAAGCAGTGACGTGGCGCCGAGACCCTCGTCGTGGGGAGCCTTGAACACATCCCACATCGACATATCGATGAAGTCCACGTCTCCACTCGCCGCCACGCGTTCGTACACCTCCATCACGTCAGAGGTCACCATGCCGAAGCGCTCCGCGGAGAACCGCACCGACAGGTTGAAATCGGGTCGGCACCGCTGACGAATCTCCTGAATAATCGTGAATAGAACCCGCGACCGGTTCTCGAGCGATCCTCCGTAACCGTCGGTGCGCTGATTGCGTTCGGCTTCTAGGAACTCACAGAGCAGGTAGTTGTGCGCATTGTGCAGTTCAACGCCGTCAAAGCCCGCGCGCTCGGCGCGGACCGCCGCCGCCACGAAATCTTCAATCGCCTGTTCGACCTCCGCCGTGGTCATAGCGCGCGCACTCGTGGACTCGTCGTCGTAGGGGGCAATGGGCTCGACGCCGGTGAGCTCGATCGGTGCACGCACACCGGCATGATGTAGCTGCACGATGGATAACGCGCCGTGCGAGCGAATCGCGTCAGCCAGGCGGGTCAGCCCGGGCAGGTGATCATCGCTGAAGCAGCCCAACTGGCCAGCGAATCCCTGGCCGCGCGCCTGCACGTGCGCGGCGCAGGTCATCACGAGACCAAAGCCACCCTCGGCGCGCTTGACCAAACAGTTGAATTCGTCGTCGCTGATCGTGCCGTCGGCGTGACTTTGCATGTTGGTGAGGGGCGCCAGCATGAAACGGTTCTTCATTGACGGACCGTGGTCGAAGGTCACTGGTTCGAAGGCGTTGATGGCACTTCCTCCTCGTGCGGGTCGACTGACGTTAGGTGAGCCGGAGAGCGCCCCCGTTCACGCGCAACTGCATCGTTAGAGTCGGCGCGTGGGCGATCCCGTGAGCCCGAGTGCGGGCTCACCGCGGCCCGCGTGGTCCTCGAGTTGGCAACGTCACCGCGAACTCGCGACTTCGCTGCTCGTCGCCGCTACGTACCTCGCTGCGGCCGTCCTTTTGTACTGGCAGTTCCCCACGCTCTCGCACGATCAGATCCCGTTCTCGCCCACCAGCGACCAAGTGCAACAGGTGTGGTTTCTCGCCTGGCCCGCGCACGCGCTCGCTCATGGTCAGAACCCTTTCGTCTCGCACTATCTCAACTATCCGGCGGGTTTCAACGTGTTGGACAACACGGCGATGCTCATCATCGGGACACTGGCCGCGCCGCTCACCTGGATTGCCGGCCCGCTCGCCAGCTACATCGTCCTGTTGCAACTCGGCTTTGCCCTCAGCGCGTTTAGCGCGGCGATCTGCGTGCGCCGACTTGGCGCGACGTGGTGGGGTGCCTGGCTCGCCGGCACACTCTTCGGCTTTTGCGCCAACCGCATGGTCGACGGCTCCGTTCACGTCTTTGCGGGATTTGATCCGATCTTTCCCTGGATCCTGTTCGCCGCCGTGCGCTTATGGCAGCGCCGCTGGTCACGGCGACGATTCATCGTGACGACGTCGGTTCTGCTGTCGATCGAGTTCTTCATTTCCACCGAGCTGTTCGCCCTCATGGCGCTGACGTTGGGAGTGCTCGCGCTCGCCGACCTACTCGACACGCGCCGCATGTCCCGACTGCGCGAACTCGTCGCCGCGTACGGAATCAGCGCGGCAGTGGTCGCGGTAGTGCTCGCCGTGCCGCTGTGGTTCTTCTTCTTCGGTCCACAAAGCGACGGCGGCACACCCAATCTGGTCGCCAAAGCCACCCAACAGAGCACCGCGGTCAGCGAGTTCTTTAAGCCGGGCCACTTCATCTGGCTCGCGCCGTTCGGACGAGTGGGCGGCACACTCGGCGGGCCGGCGAGCGGGTGGATCAATTCGTATTACATCGGCGTCGCGTTGGTGGCGCTCTGTGCGGTTGGGTTGTGGCGAGCTCGCCACAACCGACTGGTTGTCGTCATGGCCCTCATTGCGATCGTGACCGCACTCTTTAGCCTCGGTCCGCGCATCGACGTGCCGTTCTTTCACACCACGGTCTCGTCTCCCTATCGGCTCATCGTGCACTTGCCACTGTTGCGTGATTTGCTGCCGCAACGGTTCCTCGAGATCACATTGCTGTGCGCGGGAGTGCTCTGTGCGGCGGCTTTCACTCCGCGACTTGGCGCGCGTGACGAACTCCGACTACCTCCGACACCGCATGCACCGAAAACAACCTGGGCCATCAGTGCGTTGTCGGCGCTGGTCGTTGTCTCGCTGTTGCCCGCACACCAGATTCCTTCAGCGAAGACGCAGCGGCTCACGTGGTTTGACTCGAGCACCGCACATCGCGTGATTCCCGATGGCTCGGTCGTTCTGCCCTATCCGTACTCCTACGCGTTCTTTAACACCGCAATGTTGGATCAAGCCGAGTCCGGACTGCGCTACCAACTCATCGGAGGATTCGTTCACGTCCCAGACGCGCACGGAGTCGATGTGGGTGTTCAGCCGCTGAAGCCCCGAGTGGTCTTTAACGTCTTTTTCCGCTCGCTGCTGAAGAATCCTGCGGCGCCGATCACCGGATTCGCGTTCCCGATGGCTCCCCTGCCGCCGCTCAACGCCGCCACGGCCGCGGTCTTTCGAAGTTTCGTGGCGCGCCATCACGTCGATGAGATCGTTTGGCGTCCGTGGGGCTATCACCCCGAACTGGTTGTCAGTTACCTCACCTTGGCGTTCGGCCCAGGTCGCCTCTATGACGCCGGCCACGTGCGGGTGTGGAACGTGAGCCACGTCCGGTAGCGCGAGAGTTCTCAACGTCGCCGCTCGGTAAGTTCTTCTCATGGGCAATCTCGTGTTATTGCGCCACGGCAAGTCGCAGTGGAACGAACTCAATCTCTTTACCGGTTGGCAGGACGTTGATCTGGCCGTCGCCGGCGAGAGCGAGGCGCAATCAGCGGGGGTGTCGTTGGCCGAGAACGGTGACCTCGATCTGCGCGCCGTGCACACCTCGCTATTAACCCGCGCGATTCGGACCGCGGAGATTGCGCTGCACGCGGCTGGGAGATCGTGGCTGCCGGTCGTGCGCGACTGGCGTCTGAACGAGCGCCACTACGGCGATCTCACGGGCAAGGACAAAAAAGAGACGGCAGCGCAGTTCGGTTTGGACCAAGTCAAAATCTGGCGCCGCAGCTACGACGTGCCTCCCCCACCGCTACCTGAGGACGATACCCGTCGCAACGACGCCGATCCGCGGTATCGCGATCTGCCCGCCGGATCAGTGCCGGCGACTGAATGTCTCAAGGACGTCGTCGCGAGGGTTCGCCCCTACCTCTTTGACGTGTTGGCCCCGGCGATCCGCTCCGCTGCGCGCGACGGCGGCGCGGTGTTGGTCGTCGCGCACGGCAACTCACTGCGTGCGTTGCGGATGATTCTTGAATCGATCCCAACTGACGAGATCGTCGATCTCGAGATCCCGACCGGGATCCCTTTTCGCTACCGACTGACTGACGCGCTTGACGTCACGAGTGGTGAGTACCTCGGTGACCCCGCGGCCGCGGCCGCGGCGGCCGACGCCGTCGCTCGACAAGCGGGTTAGAGCGCGTCGCTCCCGCGCTCATTGGTGCGCACGCGCACCGCGGTGTCCACGGGAATCACCCACACTTTGCCGTCACCGATTTTGCCGGTCTGAGCTGATGACACGATGCCGTCGACCACTTCGTCGACCTGGCTGTCCTCAATGAGGACCTCGACTTTTAACTTCGGAACAAAGTCGACCTCGTACTCGGCCCCGCGGTACACCTCGGTGTGGCCGCGCTGACGGCCGAATCCCTGGGTCTCCGTAACGGTCATGCCGTTCACCCCCAGGCTCTTCAGGCGCTCTTTCACGTCGTCCAGCTTGAACGGCTTGACGATGGCGACAACCAGTTTCATCGTCTCTCTTTCTATCCGGTCGAATCTCTAGCGCGACAGCGAGCTGACGCGCTCGGCAAATGTCTCGGCGGGGAACGCTTCTTCGTCGTGAATGGCGAGATCGCCGACTTCGAGGATGGCATCGGGTTCGCGGAGCCCTCGCATCACGAATTTGACGATGTAGAAGACGACCGACGTCATGATCGCCGTGAACGTGATGATCCAAAATGCGGCGATCAACTGCTCCCAGAACTGGTGCCAGCTGTGGGTGTAGAGCACTCCACCGACACTGAATGTGTTCTTTGTGCCCTGGCCGTACATGATCATTCCCGGGTCCGCGAGAATGCCGACGAGTAATCCGCCGATCAGACCGGCGAAGCCGTGCGTGTACACGACGCCCAACGCATCATCGACCTTGGAGAACGGGCGCACTTTGCTCAAGAAGTTCCACGCGAACCACACGAGGAAGCTGGCGATCAGTCCGACGAGGATTGCCCCAAGCCCGTTGACCCAACCCGCCGACGGGGTGATTGCAACGAGACCGCACAGCATGCCGTTCAGCGCGCCAAGGAACGTCGGTTTCTTCTGCTTGCCAAAGAGCATGTCCATCAACAACCAGGTGAGTACGCCCGCGGCGGTGGCGACATTGGTATTAAGGACGGCAGAGGCCGCGTCGACTCCGGCGTAAAACGGATCTCCTCCGTTAAATCCGTTCCAACCCATCCAGAGCAGTCCGGCACCGATGGCGACGAACACCAAGTTGCTCGGCACGGTAGTGCGGTCGCGGCGCAGACGTGGTCCCACAATCGCCGCCGCCACGAAGCTGGCAACACCTGCCGACAGGTGGATCACGTAACCACCGGAGTAGTCGACCGCTCCTTTTTGGGCAAAGAATCCACCACCCCACAGCAGCGCCGCATTGACGCAGTAGACGAAGGTGATCCACAACGGAACAATGAGCAGCCACGCCTTGAACTTGAGCCGGCCGATCAGTCCACCGAGGAAGAGAAGTGGTGTGATCGCGGCAAAGACGAATTGGAAATACGCCATCGTCGCCGTCGGAAAGTGCGCGTGCAGTCCCGTCGCAAATGCGCCCGAGACGGCTTGTGACTGCTCACTAAACGGCTTAAAGAGATTGTGCGGAATACCGATCAATCCGGACCAAAACGATCCGGAGGCGCCGAGATGGGCCTGCGGGCCAAAGGACAAGTTGTAGCCCCACGCCATCCAGACGATCAACGTCGCGGCGAATCCGGTGAAGACCATGAGGATCGTGTTCACGATCCACTTCTTTTGAACGAGGCCACCGTAAAGAACCGCGAGCGCGGGAATGCTCATGAGGCCCACCAACGTGGCCGCCGTGAGCTGCCACGCATTGTCACCAGCGTTGACCCACTTTGGATACGGCAAGAGCGACGTGGCGAGGAGATGCACCGCCACTCCTTTCTGACACTTCAGTCGGGAGGGCGGCGCTGACCTCGTTGGACGGCCCCACTTTCGCGGTGGTGCGTTTCAACTCGGTTAGCGATGTGTTTCGGGACGATTAACTCGCCCCGCGTTACGACAGTGAACGCTCGAGCAGCTGGCTGACGTCAACGACCGACACCTCGTCGCCACGTCCCTGCGCCTTCACGGCGTCATCGAGCATGATCATGCAGAACGGGCACGCAGTCGACACGATTTCAGCCCCGGTGCCGAGCGCCTCTTCGGTGCGGTCCATGTTGACGCGCTTGCCGATGGTCTCTTCCATCCACATGCGCGCGCCGCCGGCGCCGCAGCAGAATCCGCGCTCGCGGCATCGTCCCATCTCGACCTGTTTCACACCGGGAATCGCCGAAAGGATCTCGCGCGGCTCGTCAAAGACGCGGTTGTGGCGGCCGAGGTAACAGGGGTCGTGGTACGTGACGGTCTTGGCGATCGTCGTTTGGGGCTTCAGCCTGCCGGTCGCCACCAGGTGGGCCAGTAGTTCCGCGTGATGCACCACTTCGTAGTTGCCGCCCAGATTCGGGTACTCGTTCTTGATGGTGTTGAAGCAGTGCGGGCAACTCGCCACGATTTTTCGCACTTTGGCGTCGTTGAGCGTCGCGATGTTGGCCTTGGCCATCTCTTGGAAGAGGTACTCGTTGCCCATGCGTCGCGCCGGGTCACCCGTGCAGCTCTCTTTGGGACCAAGGACGCCGAAGGTCACGCCGGCACGGTGCATCATGCGCGCCGCGGACTCCACTTGGCGGCGGCCGCGTTCGTCGAGCGATCCCGCGCAGCCCACCCAGTACAGGTACTCAACATCGTCAGGTATCACGCCATCAATCACCGGGACTTCGAAGTCCAGCGCGGCCAACCAGTCGAGTCGCTTTGAGGACCCGAGGCCCCACGGGTCGCCCTGGTTCTCCATGTTTCGCAGTAGCAACCCAGCTTCAGTAGGGAACCTCGACTCCATGAGCACTTCGTAGCGGCGCATATCGATGATCGCGTCGACGTGCTCGATGTCGACGGGACACTGTTCGACACAGCTGCCACACGTGGTGCACGCCCACAGCACATCGGGATCAATCGTGCCCGGCACGAGTGTGGCCACTTCACCGTCAGCGTGGCCCGACAGCAGTCGATCTGCGCTCGCAAACATGTTGTCGCGCAACCCCATGATGAGCAACTTCGGGCTGAGCGGCTTACCGGTGTTCCACGCCGGACACACCGACTGGCACCGTCCGCACTCGGTGCACGTGGCGAAGTCCAACATCTGCTTCCAGGTGAAGTCCTCCACCTTGCCGACGCCGAAGACCGTGTCCTCGGTGACCTTGTCCATGTCCATCTCGGGCGTCTTGTCGAGCGCTCCGAGGGCGCGGGGGCGCCGCGAAGCGCCCACGTTGATCGGCGCCAAGAAGATGTGCAGGTGCTTGGAGTAACTGACAAACACCATGAACCCGGAGATGACCGCAACGTTTGCGAGGAGAAACACGACCTCGAGCACGGAGTTAATGCCGGTGCCTAAGGGGCGCAGCCAGGTGGAAACGAGATGGCTCGCAAACGCCCACTTCGACTCTCCGAACGGGAAATACGCCGCACCTGGCGCCGAGTCGATTTGGGCAGCCCGATACAACAACAACGTCACCATGACGGAGGCGATGAAGGCGAGGACCATCCACGCCGCGCCGGTGTGACTTCCGTAAAAGCGGCTCGCTCGATCCCTCCGCGACGGTGCGTTGCGAATCCGGATGATCGAGAAGACGCACAGTGCAACCAGTACGGCAGTGGTGAAGAAGTCCTCGACGAACGCGAGCCAGTTGCTCGTGCCAATGAGGGGAATGTGAAAGGTCCGCGTAAAAAGCGCGCCGTACGCCTCAAGAATCGTGGTCAACAAGATGGTGAAGCCCCACATCGTGAAGAAGTGGGCAATGCCGGGAACGGTCCAGCGCAGAAGCTTTCGCTGACCAGCTACTTCGGTCACCTCAGCTTCAACGGGATTCGCGAATCCGTGCCAGCGGTTCGGCGCCGGCTTGCCCGAACGAATCAGCGTGGACAGCCAGAAGAATCGGCGGCCCGCAATGGAGAAGCCGGCGACCGTGATGCCGAGACCGATGATGATGCGCGCTAACACTCGTGCTCTCCCTTGGACGGGCCGGGTTTGATTCTTACGACTTCGAGCGGAAGTTGTCGGCGTAGCGCGACGGCGTGGGTCCCCGTTGGCCGCGGTACTTCGAACCGAGACCCGCTGCACCGTATGGACGTTCCGCCGGCGTCGTCATCTCCAAGAAACTGATCTGACCAATCTTCATTCCGGGGTAGAGCGTGATCGGCAAGTTCGCCACATTGCTCAGTTCCAAAGTCAGGTGACCATCCCACCCCGCATCGACGAAGCCTGCAGTTGAGTGGATGAGCAGTCCCAATCGCCCGAGCGAGCTCTTTCCTTCAAGGCGAGCTACTAAGTCGTCGGGAAGCGCTACGCGCTCGATCGTCGAGCCCAAAAGGAACTCGCCGGGGTGAAGAATCAACGGATTGGAATCGCCCACGTCGACGAGTTCAGTCAGATCTTCCTGATCTTCTTTGACGTCAATGACTCGCGACGTGTGGTTCTTGAACACGCGAAAGTACTGATCAATGTGAAGGTCGACCGATGACGGCTGAATGCAGTCTTGACCCAGCGGATCGATGACGATTCGGCCCTGTTCGAGCGCCTCGCGAATGGACCGATCGGAGAGAACCATGACCGGTCAACGTTAGTCAGATCACCGCATCTGCCTACGGAGTTCCCCCCGGGAGGGTTTCATTCGGCGGCTGTACGATTTCACCTCTACGCGGGTGTAGTTCAGCGGCAGAACATCAGCTTCCCAAGCTGAGAACGCGGGTTCGACTCCCGTCACCCGCTCGTTTGAGCGTGAGGAATCACGTGCTTGAAAATCCACGCCTCCAGACGCGGAATCCACAATGGGCCGTGCGTCATCTCGTTTCGGTCTCCCGCTACAAGTGGTGTCGATCAAATTGGAAACCGCGTCTCATTTAGATCGAGTTCTTCGTTGGCTGCGACTCTCAAATCCACACCGAGTTCGTCAGCCAATCGGACAAGGAAGATAAGAACGTCCGCCATCTCGCTTGAAATCGATTGAAGCCTTTCTGAGTTTAAGGCTCCGATTGCAGACTGGTCCGAAGTAAGCCATCTGAACTCAGCGAGCAATTCCCCGGCTTCACTAGCAACAGCCATTGCAAGATTTTTGGGGGTATGGAATTCGCCCCACTTTCTGTCTTGGGCAAAAGTTCTGATACGTGATACCAACAGGTCGTAGTCGGAAACGTCACGCGACACGCAAACTCCGCTCTTTAGACAAAAGAATTTGTTCTTTCAGAAAAGTTCGAGTTTCAGAGTCAGTCGAGTAGATGAGAGTTCCACGCGTTGCTCGAGTTAGCAAGACCTTGTATTGGTTCCGAACAATTTCGCGCGCTCGGATGAGTGCCCGTTCAGGATCGTCACGGAGTGTTTGCTTCCAACCCCACAGGCTCTGGCGATCAGTCTTTGCTCTTCCTTCGGGTTGAAAGATCCAATTTCCTTCACGCACAACCAGATCTGGACCCATGATCACTCCTACCGCCGGCATCTCAAGGCCTTGAACCGTGTAGACGCACCCAACTTGATCGGCGCCACTTGGAAACGCGAGCCACGCTTGGCCCTGAGATGACAGATTCCATTTTCGAGAAAATCCGTCGCTGAGAACGATGTCGTCTAGCGATGGATCAACTCGGCTAATCCAATTCCAGCAATATCCAGCCACGAGTCGAGAGGACCGATGTGAGTCGTTTCGGTTCCACTTTTCAATTTCACTTATAAGTGCCGCAGGTGAATCGACAATGTCGATCATGTACGACCCGGATAGCCACGCCTCTTCTAGATTCTGCGTGATTCCAAGCACTCGATCTACCCAGTCGACATAGTCATCCGCGCCCGTACATCGAAATTGGATCTGAAGTTCAACTTCAACCACTGGAGCTCCCAATCGATTGGCGCAGGATCGGATCTCGTCGCTCGTGCCCATATCGCGCCAAGTCACTGCTTGCGTCTCGTCAAGGAAAAAGACCGTGACCCTAGAAGCGCCGATGATTTCCTCAACTTGATTGCTTCCGAGATTTCGATAGACCCCGGATTTGTGAACGAGTCGGTGCGCTTCATCGACCAAGAGCACATCGAAAGGGTCACCGACGTGGCTATGAAACGAATCTGAGGAGACCAGCAAGCCCTTCAACCCACCAGATTGCTTTCCTGATCTCAACTTCTCCAGATAGACGTTTCTTGGCGCAGCGTTTTTCGTGACATATCGCACATTGCGACCGGACTTGAGGAGATCCCCGAGTGCGTGGAAGGCGACCACCGATTTACCAGTCCCGGGTCCGCCACGAACGATCAATACACGTTTGCCGTTCGGCCCCGCCTCTGCTACCAAGCGCTTGATCTGGGCAAGAGCCGTCCTTTGGCGGTCCATCAATTTGAATTCTGAATTCCCCTTCACCATGTTTCCAACACGGGTCGCCAATTCCTTCGATGGGGCCAAGGGGCTCTGATCAAGACGCGAGATCGCAGATCCCTTGTCGCCAGAAGCGATGTGTTTAGAAACGAAATTTCGCAGCTCGGCAGATTCGTACTTAGTAAAGAGCGGCGATTGCTCGAGCGTGTCTTTCCGCGCAGCGTTTCTAAGGACCTCGGGATTGATGACGTTGTGGACGTATGCACATGGACGAATCTCAATATCCCCGTCCGAGACAATTGTGTAGAAGCCCTCGAAATAATCGGCGTAATCCAACGCCTGAGCACAAGGATGTTCGTGCGGGCTACCCGAACGGTCTGTCGAAAGAAGTACGTGGTCTTCCAGGTCTGACGGAGCAATCGTGTCATCTGACCATTGTTTGAGTTCAATTACGACAACTCGTGATGCCATAGATCCATCTAGACCCGAAAGGAGCATGTCAATTCGAAGCGACGATCCGAGCATCTGGTACTCAATCGCAAGACCTACATCTGAAGGTATTGATTCGTCATTGAGCACGTGAAACATTGCGTTTCCCAGCGAGTTCCTCCAACTGTTGTACTCGGAGTCTCCCGTCGCACGCCTCAGCGTTTGTTGTACGGCAGCGCGGACCAACTCTTCAATGAATGGTGCATCTTGGAGAAACTCTTGCTTGGTCTTTAGATAAGCAATCGGCACGGATCACCTTTGTCGTGTAATGGCGAGCCTACGCAAATCCAATTCGATGGCGCGTAGATGTAGATCTGTTCAACAGTTGATTTCGCGGTCCTGCAAGTCATTGGCACAACTAAGTCACTCGTTGATCAACACAACGCACGCAGTGATCAGGTCTCGAGTGGGAAGTACGCTTTGACTTCCAACGAACTATTGGTGAGACTCTCCATGGCCACACAGCCCTCCGCAAAAAACAACTCGTCCGCCCGACTGATCATCGGCGGGATTGTCATTGTTCTTGTCGCTGCGCTCGTCGTGGTCTTCGCAACCACTGGCGGCAAGAAGAAGCCCGTCGATCCCGGCCAGCACATCGGCAAGGCGCTCAGTAAGCAGCTCCGGCACTTGGTGGCCAATATGTTCCTCGACGAACATCACAAATTCGAGGCCCTGCAGGCGGCGTATGCGAGTTGCAGCACCTTCACGTGCTTTAACTCCAAGATCTCGGCGTTCAATTCATCACTGGCACACGACACGCAGAGCTTGTCGTCAGCACCGTGGCCCAACAATGGACCCATCCAGTCCGCGTTATCCACCTACACGCGCGTGATCGTTGCCATCGAATCGGACTGTCGCATCATCCTCAGCGATAAGACGCTCTCGGGTCAGAAGAAGAAGTTCAACGATCTCTTGATCGACAAGGGACCAGTTCCACTGGCGACCAACGCACTATTCGCCAAAGCTGACGCGCTGCAGATTGCGTTAATTCAGTACCAGTAGTTCAGCTCACCGAGATGTGAAACGCGGCGAGCTTCGTACCCTGGACGGTCGGCGTCAGGAACAGGACACCGCGTTTCTTGAGCGGAACGTAGAACGTCGCCACGCCGAGCGCCGTCGTCGTGGTGCCGAACTTTCGGCCGTCGCTCAATGTCAATGTTGCCGGTTGATGAGGCGGGCAGAAGTTGATCTTCACGATCGCGGTCTTGCCGTGCACGCCGGTGGCGGGCGCAACGACGGCGGGAACCCAGACGTAGAGGGTGGCGGGGGCGGGACCAGCCTTGGCCAAAATTCGGAAGGCACCCGCATTGGGTTCACTCAACTTGACCGCGCACTGACGCAACAGATTGACGGTGCACTTGACCGTCAACTTTGACAACGTGAACGTCGCTGCGTTGCTCGGTGCGTTGGCCAGCACGACCGTGAAGGGCGTGGACCGAGTCAGCACGGGAGTGAGAACTTCGAGACCAATCTTCGGTGGGGCGAAAGGATAAGCCGCGAGTGACGTCGCCGTCTTCGACGAACCCTTGGAGTTGGTGGCCAGAACCGAGAATGTGTACGGCGTCATGGGATTCAGACCATTGACGGTGCAGCTGAGTGCACCCGCAGTGGAGCAACCCGGCGTGACGGGGTTCGTCGTCACCGTGTAGCCCGAGATCGACAGACCACCATTGCTGAGCGGCGCGTGCCACGCGACGGTCACGGACTTTTGGTGCACGGTGAGCGTCACGTTTTGAGGCACCGTCGGCACATCGACCGGCGTCGCCAACACGATGTTCGACGGTGGTGAGGTTCCCACTGGATTCACCGAGACGATGGAGACCGAGTACTGCGTCCCGTTATTCAGATTGGCGATCGTGCAGCCCGTCGCAGAGCCCTTTGTCGACACGCAGTACGACGAGTTGGCGCCCGAGGTCGCGGTGCCAATCCACTCATTGAGCGCACTGCCGCCGTTATTGGCGGCGGGACTCCAGATGAGCACGAGAGAGCGCGGAGCGGGTGTGGCCGTCAGCAGAGTCGGAGCATCAGGCGCGTGAGCCGGAATCGCCGAGCCCACGTGAACGATCGACGAGTCGCCGATGGCGTTAGTCGCCACGAGATTGACGTTGTAGATGGCGCCGTTGGTCAATCCGGTGATTGTGCACGTGGCGGCCGACGCACCGGTGCCGGTGCAACTAAAGACGTCGGAGCCGTTCGTCGCGGTCGCGGTGTAGTGCAGGATCGGTGAACCGCCGTCATTGATCGGAGGCGACCAGTCGACTTCAATCTGCTGCGGCGAGGGCTGCAGGGTCGGGCCGGTCGGTGGACCAGGGACCGTCGTGCCCGACGGGGCGTTGGGAGAGGTCGCGATCTGCTCGGGGTAGGCCGAGGGGTTCGTTGAGTTGTCGCCAGCCTGACCGAAGTCGTTAATTCCCCAGCAGTAGAGCGAACCGCCGGTGTCGACCGCACAGGTCCCGTAGTCACTGGACGAAATTCGAGCGAGCGTCACGCCGCTCAACAAGCCACCGTTGATGGTGACCGGACTGAGCGCATTGTTTTCGAGGTAGCCGTCGCCAATTGGTTCAGCGCCCCAACAGTGAAGTCCGCCCGCCGTGTCGAGGGCACAGGACTCCGAGCCACTTGAGGTGACGGCCGTCAACGTGAATGCTGAGAGTGCAGTGACCGCCTGCGGCGTGGTGCGCATTGAGGACGCCGTCGTGAGACCATCCGGCAGACCGAGGCCCAACGTGCCGAAGTCGTTGCTGCCCCAGCAGTAGACGGTGCCGGTCGTGTCCACGGCGCACGTGTGGTCGTCGGCGGGAGCGATTTGGCGAATTGATTTACCGGACAAGGCACCAGAGGTACTCACCGCCACGGGCACACTCGAGCTCGACGTCGATCCGTTACCGAGGGCACCGTGGGTGCCGTCTCCCCAGCAGTACGCCGCACCCGCCGAGTCCACCGCGCAGAATGTGTTGCCCGATCCGGCGATTGAGATGATGTGCTTGCTCGCGAGCGCGCCGTTGGCGTAGACGCGCACCGGTGTCGACGAGTTCGCGGTCGTGTTATTGCCGAGCGAGCCGTAAACGTTGCCGCCCCAGCACCAGATCTGACTGGTGGTCGTGAGCGCACAGAACGTGTTGGTTCCCGATCCGGCGATGCGCGCGATGATCCCGGTGCGCGCCACGGTGAAGGCCACTTGCTTGGGTGTGTGCGATCCCGCGAACGCGCCGTTGCCGAGTTGGCCCTGGCCGCCGTAGCCCCAGCAGTAGATCTGCGAGTTTGAGGTCAGCACGCAACTCGTCTCAGAACCTGACGCGTAGCCAGTGATTGCCGCGCCGCTAAGCGTGGAGGAGAGATTGACGACCGTCGGCGTCAACGACGGATTCGCCGATCCGTTGAGTAACTGCCAGTTCGTGTTGTCGCCCCAGCAATACAGAGTGCTCGGCGTTGTGGTCAGCGCGCAGCTGGTCTGATCACCCGAGATCACCGAGAGGAAGTTGACGCCGGTGACCGCGCTCGTCGTCCCCGATGCGGGCACCGCGGTGCTCGCAATGAGCGCGAGCACCGCGGTGAAGGGGGCCATGGACCGCCACACGGTCCGGCGAAGGGTGAAACGTCCGACACGCATCTAGGACTACGAAACCAGAAATTGGACGAGAAACTGGGATTTGTAACCGAGATGTCGTCGTGGCGAGGTTGCAATTTCGCGTCGAGAAACGTGAACACGTTGCAAACACTGACGATTGAGCGGCCGAGGAGATTCACGGGATTTCAACCTTCCCGTGGCCCACGAATCACACTGCGATAACCGGCCCCTCTTACGGTCACCTCGTGACGTGTCCCCACCGGTCTTGCTACCCCCAGGCCGCGGGGTCGCGTCACCACTCCTTCTCAGGCGCGACGGGTTGAGTGGCCCTTCGCGAGCGTGACGTGGTCGATCCGGAGGGACGCACCGTCGTCCTTTTGATCGAGGACGAGACCAGCTACCTCGAGGCCCTCGCGCTCGGACTAAGCGCCGAAGGTTTCGTGGTGGTCGCCGCGAGCACGCTGAACGACGCGCGCCGCGAACTTGAGACTGCCCGACCCGATGTCGTGTTGCTCGATGTCATGTTGCCTGACGGATCGGGCATTGATTTCTGCAAAGAATTGCGCGCCACTTCGAACGCTCCCGTGATCATGGTGTCAGCGCGCGCCGACGAAGTCGATGTAGTGCTCGGACTGGAGTTTGGCGCGTCGGACTACGTCACCAAGCCATTTCGCCTGCGCGAGCTAGTCGCGAGGATGCGTGCGGTGATGCGCCGCAATACCGCGCTGGACGATTCCGATGTCGTGGCGATCGGACGCCTTCGGATTGACCCGTCGAGCCGATCAGTGACCCGCGACGGTGCTCCGCTTGATCTCAGTCGTAAGGAGTTCGATTTGCTCAATCTGCTCGCGAGTCGACTCGGACAGGTCGTCACACGCGAGGAGTGCCTCGACGCCCTGTGGTGGGGCCAAGATCTCACCGATACGAGGACGCTCGACACCCACGTGAAGCGTCTGCGCCACAAGATCGAAGAAGACCCCGGCGCACCGGCGCACCTCGTGACGATTCGTGGGGTCGGATTTCGACTCGATCGCTAGACCCCTAGCCTCGCCAGATGCGCGCTGGCGATCTCGCTCCCGAGTTCTCTCTTCAAGATCAAGACGGTGTCGAGCGGTCACTGACCGGACTGCTGGCTCAAGGACCGGTCGTCCTGTTCTTTTATCCGGCCGCGTTCACCACGGGCTGCACCGCTCAGTCGTGTCACTTCCGCGATCTCGCCGCGGAGTTCGCCGCGCTCGGCGCGCAGCGCGTCGGAATCTCGATGGACGACGTCGCGCGGCAACGAGAGTTCGCGACGCAGAACAAGTTCGACTACCCGCTGCTCTCTGACACTGGCGGCCACGTCGCCGCGCTCTATGGCGTGCGACGCGCGATCTCCATGCTCAAGGTCAAGCGCACCACGTTCGTCATTGGCACCGATCGGCACCTCATTGACGTGATCCACTCCGAACTGAACATGAACGCGCACGCCGACCGCGCGCTTCAGGCACTGCGGTCCCGACAGCCTTAACTCGATGGCGGCGCGTAGTACCCGTTAATCATCGAGTCGCGCACCGAAACGAGCTCGTCCAGATCAACACCACGGCGCGCGCCGCGTGCGAGCGACTGAGTCGTCGCCACCTTGTTGTTCTCGTAGACGTCATCGGCGCTCTCGGCACCCGGGTCCACCCAGGCCGCGACAATCAGTAGATGGGAACTGAGGGACTCGGTGCTGAGATGACCGCGTTCGTGAGCGTCAAGAACGCCGCGAGCCACGCCGAGTTGTGCGGCGCCCCAGGTGAGTGTCGCGTGACGCTCGCTCGCGATGGTCGCCTTGTTGACGAACAGGGTCATCGGCAGGACCGGAATGTTGGGTTGGGCCACGACGACAAAGGCGACGTGACCTTCGCGAGGAGTGGCGAGCGCGGTGGACCACGCGGTTTCCACGGGACCGCCCTTAATGCCGAGAACGGTGTTGATATGCGCGGCCTCGGGGCCCGATCCGGCGAACGCCTCGCCGAACTCGCTTACCTCGCCGGCCACGATGCCGGAGGTTCGCTGAACGCCGTCGCGCGCCCGTAGCGCACTTCGCGTAGAAGTTCGGAGCTCACCGTGTCGGGTTTGGTGTCGTAGGCCAACAGACCGACGTGACGCAGTCGTTCACCGCGAATCGGTGCGACGCGATGAATGGAGTGGCGTCCCTCAAAGATGAGCAGCGTTCCCGGCGTCATGGGCAACGTGAGCACGCGCGAACGATCTCCCGCCAACACCGCAGCGACCTCGTCGTAGTGCTCATCGCTCGCGCTGCGAATCTTCGGCACGACTTCGAATTCTCCACCACTGACGGCACTCTGGATCGCGAGTGAGACGACGAAGTCGGTCTGGTCGTAGTGCCACTGCAGTTCATCGCCGTCGGTCATGACGGCGAGATTGAGCGCCCCGCACGGATCGGCGTAGTGGTAGATCGGACCGCGATCCAGGATCGCCTCAATAAAGCGAGTCACCGCGTCGCACTCGTAGATAAGACGTAGTGGCGAAGTAAAGGGAATCACATCGAGACCCACCGCACGAACGTGGTACGGCATCCAGTTGCGCCGCGGGTGATCCTCAGGCCAGTCGTCACCGGGTAACTCCAAGTACGCCGTGCCGAGACCACCGGACGGATGGGCGCGTTCAGCCAGCGACTCGGCATCGCGGACCAACTCGGCGACGCCGGCCGGCGTGACGAATCCGCTCAGTTCGGCCGCCCCGATGCGCGCGATTTGATCCTGCGCATCCTTGATGACGGACTGCGCCCGGAGCGAGGTGAGGTCGGTAACCGGGTAGGTCTTTAGGTCAATTAGCGAGAGCGGATCCACGACCGCTCGACGCTAGGCGATCAGTGCCGGGGCGGGGTCGTTCAGGAATCGTCCTACGTGGGCGAGCACGTTGGACGCGAGCGCACCGTCAATGAGACGGTGATCGAAGCTGAGCGCAATCTCCACCACGTCGCGCACGACGACTTGGTCGTTGTGGACCCACGGCGCCTTGACCAATTGGCCGACGGCCAAGATCGCCGACGTCCCCGGCGGGAGAATCGGCATCGCGCCGTCAATGCCAAACGGTCCCACGTTGGTGATGGTGAGGGTGGTGTGCAGCATCTCGTTCGGCGTCGTCGTTCCCGCGCGCGCCTTGTCCACGAGCGCGGTAATCGCGCGGGCCATTCCCACGAGATCGAGCGTGTCGGCGCCCTTGATGTTCGGAACAACGAGTCCGCGCGGAGTGTCAGCGGCGATTCCGAGGTTGACCGAACGACGCACAATGACTTCGGCGTTCGCGGAGTCAAAACTCGAATTGATGCCCGGAAAGGTGCGCGCGGCGTCGCAGAGGGCCAGCGCCACAATCGTGAGCGGCGAAATGCGAACACCCTCAAGCGATGGCCGTCCCCGCAGCGACGCGAGCAGCTCCACCGTGCGAGTGGCGTCGACTTTCACCCACGCGGCCGCGTGCGGCGCCGTGAAGGCGCTTTGCACCATGGCATCGGACATCGCGCGCAGGACACCGCGAACCGCAATGCGCTCTTCCTTCGGACCGCTATCCCACGGCGCGAGATCGTGTCCGACGAACCGAGTCGAGGTCATCGATCCTCGAGCCACGGGGCGAGTCGCGCCCGGTGTGCCGGCGCGCTCCACGTCGGCGCGCGTGATGACACCGTCACGACCGGTGCCGGCGATGGTCGTCAAATCAATCCCGTGCTGCTTGGCGTACAGACGAACCGGCGGTGTCGATCGCGGAGATGAGGTCGGTATCGAACTGGGCGTGCTGGGTGACACGGGAGCACTGGGAGTGCTCGGAGCGTTCGTGCCTCGCCGACGATTCGTGCGCGTGGGAGCGGACGTTTCTTCACTCACTCCGTAGCCCACCAGGACGGGACTGCGCGCGGGGGTCGCCTCGGCCGCCGGCGTCTCGGCCACGGCTGGCGCCGCGCTCGGCGCAACTTCGCCGTCGGTCTCGATTTCGATGAGCGGCTTGCCGACTTCAATCACGTCACCGACCGCGCCGTGCAGTGCCGTGACCACTCCCGCAAAGGGACTAGGGAGTTCGACCGTCGCCTTCGCCGTCTCAATGTCAATGAGCGGCTGATTCAGCGTCACGCGGTCGCCGATGGCGACCTTCCACACCACGATCTCGGCTTCGGTCAAACCTTCGCCGACATCGGGCAGCAAGAAGTTCTGCTTGCTCACGATTCGTAGGCCATCACACGGTCGACCGCATCCAAGATGCGGTCGACGTTGGGCAAGTACTCCTCTTCGACCTTCGATGGCGGATAGGGAGTGTGGTACGCGGTCACTCGCAGTGCGGGCGCGCGCAGTGAGTAAAAGCACTCCTCGGTCAGTCGCGCCGCGATCTCACTCGACACCGAACTCGTGGCCGGTGCCTCGTGCACGATGACGAGTCGTCCGGTCTTTTCCACCGATGCCGCCATCGGCGGAAAGTCGAGTGGCGCCACGCTGCGCGCGTCGATGACCTCGACGCTGCGACCTTCGGCCTGGGCCGCTTCGGCCGCGCGCAAACTGGTGCGAACCATCGATCCGTAGGTCACGATCGTGACGTCGCTGCCGTCGCGAACTTTCGCCGCCTCAAACAACGTTCGGCGCGGACGCTCGGTCTCGACCTCGCCCTTTTCCCAGTACCGGCACTTCGGCTCACAGAAGATGATGGGGTCCGGGTGCTTGATCGACTGCTGAATCATCCAGTACGCGTCCTCGGGCGTGCTCGGTGAGACCACGCGCAGTCCCGCGGTGTGCGCGAAGTAACCCTCGGGGCTCTCGCTGTGGTGCTCAATCGCACCGATCCCGCCGCCGTAGGGAATACGAATCACGATGCCCATCTCGTAGATGCCACCGCTGCGCGAACGGAGCTTGGCGACTTGACTCACGATCTGGTCAAAGGCGGGATAGACGAATCCGTCGAACTGGATCTCGCAGACCGGTCGGTACCCGCGAATAGCGAGACCAACGGCTGTTCCCACAATTCCTGACTCCGCCAGCGGCGCGTCAATGACGCGATCCTCGCCAAAGTCCTTCTGCAGGCCGTCGGTAACGCGAAACACGCCGCCCAACTTGCCAATGTCTTCGCCCATGAGCACGACCTTTGGGTCGTCCTCCATTGACTTGCGCAGCCCCTCATTGAGAGCCTTCGCCATCGTCATCGAGGTCGTCACGACGCACCTCCCACACCGAGTTCCACCATGTCGCGTCGACCTTCAGTGATGAGCGGATGCTCAGCCGCGTACGCGTGGTCGAAGATAGACAGCGGATCGGGCTTGCCCATCGCCAGCACGTCTTCGCGGAGCTTGAGCGCGAGCGCCTCGGCTTCGGCAGTGACCTCGTCGAATCGCTTCGCGGAGATCTTGTGACCACGCACAAGGAATGCCTTCACGCGCTCGATCGGATCACGGTGCTTCCACTGTTCAACCTCAGCGTCCACGCGGTACCTCGTTGGGTCGTCGCTCGTGGTGTGCGCACCCATGCGGTAGGTAAACGCTTCAATGAGCGTCGGACCTCCGCCTTCACGCGCGTTCGCCAATGCGCGCTTGGTCACTTCATAAACCGCGAGCACATCGTTGCCGTCAACGCGGATGCCCGGGAAGCCGAAGCCGCGCGCGCGTTGGTAAAGCGGAATCTTCGTTTGGCGAATCGTCGGTTCGCTGATGGCCCACTGGTTGTTCTGGACGAAGAAGACGACCGGGGCGTCAAAGCTGCTCGCCCACACGAACGCCTCGTTCACGTCACCCTGGCTCGTAGCGCCGTCACCGAAGAAGACAACGACCGCTTCATTGGCGCCGTCGCGTTGGATTCCCATCGCGTAGCCCACGGCGTTGAGGGCCTGATTGCCAATAACGATCGTTGGCACCGAGTGCCGATACTTCTGGGGGTCCCAGCCACCGTGATCAACCGCGCGAAAGAGCCGCAGCGAGAGTTCAGGCGGGATGCCGCGACACCACGCGATTCCGTGCTCGCGATAACTCGGGAAGCTGAAATCGTTCGGTTCCAGCGCCCGGCCCGCTCCAATTTGTGCGGCTTCTTGGCCCTGCAGCGGAGCCCACAGGGCGAGTTGGCCCTGCCGTTGAAGACTCGTTGACTCGTTGCACAGCCGGCGAATAATCACCATGTCGCGGTACATGGAAAAGATCTCGTTGCTGGTCAGGGCGGTGTCGTACTCGTCGTCCTTCACGCGCTCGCCCTCGGGCGTCAGCAGCTGTACCAGTGGTGTTTCGATCACGACTCCCCTTTGAGTTCGAATCGGTTCTAACGGTACTCCCCGTACAGTTCGCCCGTGGCGCGACTCATGGTCGATCTCCGGCCACTGCGCGAGAGTCGCGACTTTCGTTTGCTGTTTTCCGGACAGCTCATTTCGATGTTCGGCACGCAACTCACCTTGACCGCCACGAACTTTCAGGTGTACGCGATGACGCACTCGATTGCCTGGAACGGCACGCTCAGCCTCGTTCGACTTCCTCCTCTGTTAATCGGCTCACTGTGGGGTGGCGCGGTGGGCGACCGTGTCGATCGGCGCAATCTCATGACGCTCACATCGCTTGTGCTCGGGTTCTTCTCCGTCGGCCTGGCGCTCAACGCCCACGGCGGCGGGAGTCTGCTGGCGTTGATCTTGCTGTCGGTGGTCGCCAGTTTTGTCGCGGGGTTCGCCAACCCCGCCCGCAATGCATCGATTCCACGGCTGGTGAAATCCGATCAGTTGGTCGGTGCGTACTCGATCAATCAGATCGTCATCCAGAGCTCCTCGATCCTCGGACCGATGCTCGGCGGAGTGCTCATCTGGGCGGTCGGACTTCAGTGGTGCTACTGGATTGACGGCGCGAGCTTTGTGGCCCTCGCGATCGCGACGTCACGAATGAATCCGCTGCCGCCACTCACCGATGTGCGCACGTCCACGTTGCGTGCGATTGGTGATGGCTTTAGCTACGTGCGCAGCCACACGCTGGCGCAGTGCGTGTACCTCATTGACCTCAACGCGATGATATTCGGGATGCCGAACTCGCTCTTTCCGGCGCTCGCGCTCACATGGTTTCACGGCGGATCCATCACGTACGGCGCCCTGCTCGCCGCACCATCAATCGGAGCATTCATCGGAGCATTCACCACCGGATGGGTCGAACGGATCTCTCGTCGCGGACGCGCGGTGACGTGGGCGGTGATCGTCTGGGGTGCGGCGATCGCGCTGTTTGGACTGTGGAGATCACTCGCGGTCGCGATGGTGTTTCTCGCCATTGCCGGCTGGGCCGACGTGATCTCCGCGGTGCTGCGCAACACGATTCTGCAATCCACGATTACCGATGAGTTCCGGGGACGGCTCAGTTCGATTCAGATGGCCGTCGTTCAAGGCGGACCGCAGCTCGGCAACGCCGAGGCCGGGTACGTGGCCGCTGCGATTTCGCCCGAATTCTCCATCGTCTCGGGTGGTTTGGCGTGTGTCGTCGGTGCTGCGCTGATTGCCAAGTGGCGGCCGCAGTTCTGGCGCGAGTCCGCTATGTCGATCGAACCAACAACTCCGTAGCCAATTTGTTCATTAGTTGGTGCTCGCAACCTTGAGCGCGTTACAACCTGTCGTCGCCGACTCAGATTCAAAGTCGACTGGCGTCGTGCTCGTCGCGGGCACGTAGATCGACACGTCGCCGGCCCTCGTCGTGGACAAGCTGACCGCGTACCCGTGAGTGGGGGCGGGCCACGTACGAATCAGTCCATTGCTCAACAGGGCCTGCGCCTCTCTTCCGTGAGAGAACGTGTCCGGACGATCGAATGAGATTCCCGACTCCTTCGAAATCGGGTGCGTCTTCTGCATGAAGTTGTACGCGCCGACCGCGGTCTCGACGGTCTTGGCGTCAGCAATACAGGCGCGAACCCGCAGAATCGGGTGCGCAATGACGTCGTCCCGATCCAGTCGAGAACCCGTCGCCTCGAGATCAGTAACAAATGTGTGCAACTTGGCGGCGTTGGTGAGCTCCCACGCCGCATAAGGCCCAATGATGAAGGTCGAGTCCAACTGGCTGAGGTCGTTGTAGTCGGCCGAGAAATCCTGCGTGAGCGCGGCGTCGGGACTTCCGCTGCCGCGCAGCGTGGCCATGTCGGTGGCCATGGATTCAAAGACGGTGTGAATACCGGGAAGATCCTTTGCCCGAATGGCCCGCCCGAGGACCGGTCCCTGAGAGTTCAGATGGTGAAGGGTCGTGGCATTCGCCGTCCACCACGTCGAGATCGACGTGGTCTTGGACTTCGAAAACACTCCCGAGGCGAAGAGCCCGCCCGCGGCGGCCGCGACGACAAGAAGGACGAGGACCACGAACGACGCACTGACCTTGCTCTCCTTGACCTCTGACGATCGCGACGGGATCTCTCCGGCCGCTTTGGCCGCGTCGCGCTCAGCCATCAACTGATCACGTCGATCGGCAAACTTCTCCTCCGAGAGCGACCCGGTGGCCCGCTTTCTCAGCAGCTTGGCCATCTCATCTTCGAACGTCGCCACCGTGCTCCCACTGTCGCTCGCTGCTGACCCTAGGCGTGACGTGGGAACGAATCAGGCTCTGATCATGTTCAACGAGTTGCCGTGACGCGGCGAACCGGTTTCGTGACGGCGGCCAACTGTCCACACGCCGCGTCGATTGATCGACCGCGCGTGTTGCGCACCGTGACGTTCACGCCGCGCAACTCCAACTCATCTCGAAACTCTCGAACTCGCTCGGGCGTCGATCCTCGAGCGAGGTATCCGGGAGTTGGATTGAGCGGAATGAGATTCACGTGAGCACGCAGCGGCCGCGCAAACTGGGCGAGTTCCTCCACGTCACGATCAAGATCGTTGACGCCGTCAATGAGCGCCCACTCAATGCTCACGCGCCGACCGGTGCTCTCGGTGTATCTCGCCATGGCCTGGGAGAG
Source organism: uncultured Ferrimicrobium sp. (assembly GCA_964434455.1). Taxonomy (GTDB): domain Bacteria; phylum Actinomycetota; class Acidimicrobiia; order Acidimicrobiales; family RAAP-2; genus RAAP-2. The sequence goes on from CAYSVK010000002.1 coordinate 314,531, forward strand.
TCGCTCGAGCGGATAGCGCTTGTTGATCGGCACGATGGCACTGCGGCGATCGTCATTGGCGCTGTGCAGACTGACGGCCAGCGTGACCGCCAGTCCTTCCTTGGCCAGGCGCTCAATTGCGGGGGCCACTCCGACGGTGGACACCGTGAGATTGCGTGCGGAGATGCCCCGCCACTTCGACAGTCGACGAACCGACTCGACCGTGACGACGTAGTTTGCCAGCGGCTCGCCCATCCCCATAAAGACGACGTTGCTGACTCGGCGGGGGGCCGCGAGACGCGCCGCGTGCACGACCTGTTCCATGACTTCGCCGACCGTGAGGTGCCGCGCGAATCCGGCTTGGCCGGTGGCACAAAAGCTGCACGCCATCGCGCAACCCGCCTGAGTCGACACGCACACGGTCACGCGGTCGGCGTAGGCCATGAGCACCGTCTCGACCGTGGTTCCATCAGCCATCGCCACGACCATCTTGCGCGTCGCACCACGATCGCTCTCCACGGTGCGCTCCACTCGCGTTGACCACGGAAAGCGCTGCGTCAACGTCGCGCGCAGCGCGGCGGGCACGTTGGTGATCTCTTCGAAGGTTTTGTCCTCGTTCCACAGGGCGCGGAACACCTGATCGACGCGAAACCGCGGCTGATCACCCAGCGCCTCGGCCAGTTCGTCACGGTTGAGATCAAACGGCGACGGCACGAGGTCACGCTAGGAGGGAGGTGGCGACGTTCTCATCTACATTGACGGACTGACGAGACGGGGTCTCCCCCCACCTGACCCGAAAGAGACGTGCGATGGAATTAAAGAACACCTCGGCGATCATCACCGGCGGCGCGAGCGGCCTCGGTGAGGCGACAGCCCGCATCCTCGCGGACCGCGGCGTCAAAGTCGTCCTCGCCGACCTCAACGACGACAAGGGCAACGCGCTCGCCAAAGAGATTGGCGGCAGCTACGTCCACTGCGACGTCACCAACACCGAGCAGGTCATTGCGGCGGTGGACGCCGCGCGCGCCCTCGCGCCGCTGTGGAGCGCCGTCAACTGCGCCGGCATCGGCTGGGCCACGCGCACCGTCGGCAAGGACGGCGAGTACTCGAGCGCGCACGACCTCGACCTGTACCGCAAGGTGATTGAGATCAACCTCATTGGCACTTTCAACGTCTGTCGTCTTGCGGCCACCGCAATGAGCCACAACACCCCCGACGTCGACGGCCTGCGCGGCGCGATCGTGAACACCGCGTCGGTCGCCGCCGAAGACGGCCAGATCGGCCAAGTGGCGTACTCGAGCTCCAAGGGCGGCGTCGTGGGCCTCACTCTTCCGCTCGCGCGCGACCTCGCGGCGATCGGCGTACGCGCCAACTGCATCCTGCCGGGACTCATTGACACGCCGATTTATGGCCAGGGCCCCGCGTCCGAGGAGTTCAAGGCGCGACTCGGCGCCGGCGTGCTCTTTCCGAAGCGCCTCGGTCACGCCAGCGAGTTCGCCACCATGTGCGTCGAACTGCTCGCGAACAGCTACATGAACGCCGAATGCATCCGCGTCGACGCGGGCATCCGGATGCAGCCGAAGTGAGCCGCTGACGAGCACCGTGGCCCGCATCACCTCTCCCTTCGGGTACCGCACCGAGGCACTCGACGTCGTCGCTGACGTTGATCTCTCCGCGCAGACCGCCATTGTCACCGGCGCCGCCTCCGGCATCGGTGTCGAGACCGCGCGCGCGCTCGCCTCGGCGGGAGCTGACGTCGTGCTCGCGGTGCGTGACGAGGCCCGGGGTCTGATTGCCCGGGACGAAATCCTGGCGACCCATCCCGAAGCCGACATCGAGGTCCACACGCTCGATCTCGCCAACCTGCGCAGCGTGCGCAGCTTCGCGACGTGGTTCAACGACGAACACGGCGAACTCGACATCCTGGTGAACAACGCCGCCGTGATGGCGACTCCGTTTCAGTTCACCGAAGACGGCTTCGAGCTGCAGATCGGCACGAACCACCTGGGACACTTCGCGCTCTTTCGCGCGCTGCTGCCGGCCCTCAAAGAATCCGGACACGCCCGCGTCGTCGCGCTCAGCTCGATTGGACACCGCCGCAGCGACGTCGACCTCGACGACCTCAACTTCGAGCGGCGCGACTACGAGAAGTGGATCGCGTACGGCCAGTCCAAGACGGCGTGTTCACTCTTCGCGGTCGGCGTCACCGAGCACCACCGGCGTGACGGGATTTTGGCTAACGCCGTTCACCCCGGCGGGATCATGACCGGACTGCAAAAACACCTCGAGGACTCTGAGGTGCAGGGCTTCGGCTGGGTCAACGAGCGCGGCGACGTGAACGAGGCATTTAAGACCCCGAGTCAGGGCGCGTCCACCTCGGTGTGGGCGGCCGTCGGTCCCGAACTCGACGGCATCGGCGGGCTCTACCTCGAAGACTGCGCTCAGGCGCAGCCCTTTGACGAGAGCTTCCCGTTCGCCGGAGTTCGCGACTACGCCATTGATCCCGAGCGCGCCGCAATGCTCTGGGATCTCTCGCTCGAGCTCGTCGGTCGCTAAGCCGCGAGGTCCCGGCGCGCGAAGCCCGCGACGCCGAGGGTGCCGAGAGCGATCGCCACGACCGTCGTCACGGCGAGAGCCGACCAACTCACGGGACGAATCGGCACGAGCGCCACGTGGTGAAAGACCGAGAGGTCAATCACCCACCGCGGCCAGTGCAGCGCACGGCCGAAGGCGTCGACGATGTAGCTCGCCATCAACACGGTGCAACTGAGGGCCAACGCCAGGCGCGGCCACGCTCCGTGAGCCAGTAGATACACACCGAGAAACACCAGCACCACTGATGCGGCGTTGAGCTGCGCGGACAACGCGTCGCCGAGCGGGATTGACGCCCCACCGAGCGAGGCGCCGAGATCGATGGCCAGTCCACTGAGCGTCACCACCACGAGCACCACAATCGCGGTGGCGCCCAGTGATGCACCGAGCCACGCGGAACGCGACGGTCCCGTCGCCAAGGTGATCTCAAGTCGCCCGTCGTCCTCATCGGAGCGTTCGTGATTGAGACTCACAATGGCCAAGAGAGAGAACGCGATCGCGAACAAGGTGCCGAGTTGAGCGAGAAACCCGCGCGGCGTCACCATGTCGCCGAAGCCGTACTGCTGCAAGATCTTCACGTACTGGGCGTTGCTGCTCGCGAACTTCACGATCGACTTCAACAGTCCGCCCAACATCATCGACATCGCCCCGACGCCCACCGCCCACGCCACGAGCAGCGTGATGCGGTTGCGCAACGCAAAACCGAGAGCCGAGCGAAGCCCGCCGTGGCGCAGCCGCGCGGTGTCAGAGACCGACACGACGCCGCGACCGATATCGCGGCGCGCCAAGACCGCGAGAGCGGCGAAGGCGAACCCTGCCGCTGCAGCAGCGATCAACAGTAGCCAGGACCACTGAGTCGCACCAAACGCCCGACACTCCTCTAACCAGCCGAACGGCGTGACCCATCTCAGTCCGCTGAGCGACGACGTGGCGTCCGCGATCATGCGAATCACGTAGAGCGCACCCACCGTCGCACCCACCACCGCCGTCGCAACTCGACGGGGCGCGAACAGTTGACAGACGACGAGCGAGAGCGCCGCGGCGAACGAGCCGCAGAGGGCCACTCCGACGCCGTAAAGAATTGACGACGACACCGAGAGGTGACCGACCAGGAACCCGAGCGCCACCGCGCCACCGGCCGCCCACGCACCCGTCATGACCGCGCCGAGCGCGGCCAACGTCGCGGTCCATCGTTCGCCGTGTCCGATCACCAACTGGTCAAAAGCACCGGAGTCTTCGGCCCCGCGCGTCAGGCGGGTAATCGCGAGCGCCGCCCAGATCGCGACGACCTCGGCGATCATCGAACCCGACTTCCACACGGTGAATCCCCCGGCGTTAGTGATCGCGTAGGGGTGGCCGTAGAGCGCGCCAATCGCGGGGTTCTTCAGCAGCGGCGCCAGCTGTTTCACGATCCGCGCTTCGCCGACCGCCTCGTAGGAGCGAACCGTCACCCACGTCAACGCGAATAGTCCGAGCGTGACGAGACCCGCACCGACGCGCACCTGGCGCAGCGCCAACCGGTAGAGGCGCGGCGCGATGCTCACGCGGTCGCGGGCTCGTCGTAGTACGAGAGGAAGATCTCCTCGAGTGAGATGTCTCGCGTGGTCATTGCCCGCACGTCTTGGCCGGCGAGAGCCGTCAACAGTGCCGCGGGCGAGCCCGACACCGCAACTCGAGCGCCGCTCGGCGTCGGAGTGATCTCAACGACACCCGCCGTTTCAGAAGGAATGGTGACGGTTCCTTCGATCTCGTAGATGACCCGCGCCGCGGCGCGCAGCTCGTCGATGCTCGAGACGGTCACGATCCGTCCCCGACGAATCATCGCCACTCGGTGACAGAGACGATCGACTTCGTTGAGCAAGTGCGAACTGAGAAATACGGTCTGGCCCCGAGCCGTGGCGTGCTCGACGCAGTCACGAAACACCCGCTCCATCAAGGGATCGAGGCCCGACGTCGGCTCGTCAAAGACCAACACGGGGGCGCGGGAACTGAACGCCGCAATCAGCGCGACCTTTTGGCGGTTGCCCTTCGAATACGCCCGAACTCGCTTGGTCGGATCAAGCTCAAAGCGCGCGACCAGCTCGGTTCGGTAACTCTCGTCCGTCATGCCGTGCAGCGAACTCAGCAACAGCAGCGTCTCCTCGCCGGTCAGGCGGGGCCAGAGCGCAACTTCGCCGGGCACGAACGCCACCGCTTGGCGCGCGGCACTCGAACCGGCGAGATGACCGAGGATCGTGGCGCGCCCTGACGTTGGATAAAGCAGGCCGAGGGCGATGCGCAACGCAGTTGTTTTGCCGGCGCCGTTTGGGCCGAGAAATCCGAAGACTTCACCGCTCTCCAACGTGAGCGTCACTTGATCGAGGGCGACGGTCTCGCCGAAACGCTTGGTCACATCGTCGAGCTGCACCGGAGCGGCCATACGACGAAACTACCGACGGCCCATCGCGGCGCCCTACAGTCCAAGGTCCTTCGATGCACCTTCACCACCAATGAATGACGACGCGAACCGAGAAAGCCCGCCTCCCTATCTCGGCGAGAAGGGGTTCGCTCTGTGGCATTTCAGCGACGATCCGTCAATCACACGCTTCGTTCCTCGACGAGCGACTCGCCAACCCGACGAACCGGAAATGGTCTGGGCGATCGATGAGCGGCACGCTCCGCTCTACTGGTTCCCGCGCGACTGTCCTCGCGCCATGGTGTGGGCGACGTCGCAGACCTCTGACGATGATCGACAGATTTTCCTTGGTGATCTGGAGCCGCCTCGGCTGCTTGCAATAGAACGCAGCGAACTTTCCGCGATGACATCCCGCACCTTGTACGGGTATCGACTACCCGTCGACAGCTTTCGGCCCCTCCAAGTTGGTGGCTACTGGGTCAGTGATGACCCGGTCGAGCCGATCGAGATCGTCGCGATGACAGATTTGTGCGCCCGCATCGCACTCGCGGGGATTGAGTTGCGAGTGATGGAGTCGCTCTGGCCCTGGTGGGACGACGTCATTCGATCGACCCTCGAATTCAGCGGATGTCGCCTCAGTCTCAGCCCCAACTTTCCGGGATCGACGTAGCGTCGTTCTCATGTGTCGCAACATCACGCCGCTGCGCGGCATCGAACCACCCGCCACTACTGAAGAGATCGAGGCCGCCGCACTGCAGTTCGTGCGCAAGGTCGGCTCACTATCGAGCATCAGCGATGCCGTACGTCCCGCAGTTGAGCGTGCCGTCGCCGAGATCGCTCGCAGCACCGCCACACTCCTCGCGGATCTGCCCCCGCGTAAGCAACCTCCGACGACGCTGCCGCCGCTGCGGCGACTCGGGCGCTAGCTCGGTTCGACGATGCGGACTGGCGCCAAGGGCGGCGCGGGATCACCCGCCAGCCGCGCGTGCAGGTGACAGTCGCGTCGCTGGCCCAACGGATCAACATCGGCGGACCGTTCCACGCCCTCGAACGCAAATCCTGCCGATTCGGCCACGCGACACGACGCAGGGTTATCGAGTGCGTGCTCCAATGAGATGCGCTCGAGCTCTCGTGTCGAAAATCCCCACTCGGCGACTGCCGACACCACTCGACGGGCCACGCCTTTGCCGCGCCACGCTGGCGCCACCCGGTATCCGATGCGAGCGATCTGCACCTCATCGATGATCGCGAACAACGAAACGGTTCCCACGAGTTCATCCGTGGCGGTAGCGATGATGTGAAACGTCGCGTGTCGTCCAGTGCTCCAGTCCGCACCACGCTCGCACCACGCCGTCGCCGAGGGAAGATCGACCACGGCGTCGGCCGGGTTCCACCACGAAATGTCGTGATCGTGCAGCATGACGAGCGCCTGCTCGGCATCGGCGACCAACGGCGCCCGCAACAAGAGCTCCACTTCGTGGTTCACGAGTACCTCGGCGCCGCCCCGCTTGAGGATCGGCCCAGCGCGACGCATTCAGCAAAGTCCGCAATCAATTCGTCGGCCGTCCCTCGGTGGGCGGGAGAGATCATGAGATGCAGTCCGCGGGGTTCGGTGTTGCGATTGAGGTACCAGCCCCGCTCCTCCGTGGCGTCAGCGACGCCGTAGAGATCGATCGTCGAGGACTGAAGGGCGAACACCGGGCCAATCGGATCACCAACAATCGAGATGTCGTCACCAGTCAAACCCACTTGGATCGTTCGCACCGTTTCCATGAGTTCACCCACGATCTCGGCGTAACCCTCGACGCCGAGGTATTGAAGTGCCGCCCACGCGCAGGCCACCGGGACTGCGGAACGCGCACCGGCAACTCCTAATGATCCGTACAAACCCGAGCCCCACTGGTCGTAGGTGAACAGTTGACGGAGCAACCAGTCGTCGTCGCGATGCAAGACAACTGATGCGCCTTTGGGTACGTACCCGTACTTGTGGACATCGACAGACATCGACGTGACACCCGGAACTCGAAAGTCCCACGGGGGTACCGAGCGCCCCAGCACTTCTAAGAACGGGAGAATGAACCCACCGATGCACGCGTCGACGTGACATCCAATGCCCGCGTCCGCCGCCAATGAGGCGATCTCTTCCACCGGATCCAAGACGCCGTACGGATACGAAAATGCCGAAGCGACCACGACCGCCGTGTTGTCATTGATCGCTCGTGCGAATGATTGGGGATCAGCACGCCACTGATCGTCGAGCGTTCCGCGAGCGATCTTCATCCCGAAGTAGTGGGCGGCCTTGGCATACGCCGGATGTGCCGATGGAGCGATGACAATCTCGGGGCTCTCAATTCCGCGTTCGTGTGCGCGCGCTCGTGCCACCAGCATCGCCATCAGAATTGATTCAGTCCCACCGGACGTCATCGCCCCGGGGCGTCCCCCACTCGTTCGATGAGTCAGAGCGGCTACCCATTCAATGACCTCGAGTTCCATTTGAGCGAGCTCGGGGAAACGAAACAGATTCAGCGCGTTGCCAAAGAGGTACTTCTCCGCAACGTTGTGCAGAAGGCCTTCTAAATCTGAATTAGCAGAGGGATAGGTCAGTCCGAAGAGTCGGGCACCATGTGATGCGGGTTCTCGGCTTTGTCGAACGTCGATGTCCGTCAATAGTTCGGTTGCTGATCTCTGCGTCTTCAACGGGACTTACTTCCACGGACCACTAGAAAGCTCCTTGAATATGCACGGCGTCGTGGTCGGCGTCGTCGAAGCGTTGCACGAATCGACGTCCAAGATTCGAAGTTGGATCACGCTCTTACCGACGTTGGCGCTCACCAGGAGCGAACCGTGATTGATCGACGACGCCCAGTCGCCGTTTCCGGTACCCGCCGCTAGTGCGGAAAGGACTGTCTCGCCTTGCCAGGAACGACCTCCATCCGTAGACATCAGCAAATCTGGTGCGACAAAGTCAAAGAGCACACCGGAGCCCCCTCTTAACGACGAGGAATTTTGCGGGAACTCGAAGGGACCGCGTCTCTGCCATGTCGCTCCGCGATCATTTGACGCGAACAACTCGTCGTACTGGACGCCTCCGGAGTGACACGCCACGTAGAAGTTGAATGAGTCGGTCGCGGCGACGGTGTCAATCTCGTTGTTTGCGCAAGGTGCATGAACTTTTCGCCACGAAACGCCCTCGTTGGTGGAGTACTCAAGCGGGAGATGTGCGTTGATCGCGTCCATTGTGAAGAGCACATCAGGTGCGCTCTGAGTGAAGTTCGTGCTCTGCGCGTATGGCAAGTAAGTACGGTCGTGCCACGCGTGGGACCCAGGGTTGACAGTCGCGGTGAAGTCCCGTGGGTAACACCCTGACCGATTCGGAACCGACAGTTGGCAACCCACAAGAACTCTCATTGAGCTCCCGGGGGAAATCTTCGTGACCGTGATCTCCGGACTGCCAATGCGTTGGAACGTGTTTCCGTCCGTGGTGAAGAACAAGCCCGCCGATGTTCTGATGAAACCCCAAGGATTCGCGGCGATGAAACCAGGGTCAATGCCTGACGTCTGACGCTTAGGGACAGTCATCGCGAGCTGTAGCGGATATGCGGGGACTTTGCTCCATACGGTCCACGGATCGCTTGGACGATGCGACACGACGAGGTATGTCGCCAAGAGTCGCCCGGAAAATGTCTCGATCGGTGCCAGACCGATTGCTGAGCCGTCCGGCAGCAACTCAACACGACTGATCCGCTCGCTCTCAATCAACTGGCCAGGACGAAATGGAAAGTGCCCGTACTTGGTGTGTGGCTGCGCACGGGGTGCGGGAGGGTTCGCAACGGCCGAGACGGCGATGGCGGCCGCGACGATAATCAGGACGATTGCCCCTATGCGCGTGGCGACAGTCCGGCCAGTCGCGGAGAGACTCGATTCCACTGCGGCCCACCCTCGCACACCGCGACGAGCGAGCTGAGACAACCCTTTAGATCTCGTCGCCCATGTCGTCAAAGCGCGCGTACTTCGAGCGGAACACCAAGTTGGCGGTGCCGGTCGGGCCGTTGCGGTGCTTAGAAACGATCACCTCGACGATGCCGCGATTGGCGTCGTTGACGTCGGTGTCGTAGATCTCGGGTCGGTAAAGGAACAGCACCACGTCAGCGTCCTGCTCGAGCGATCCAGACTCACGCAGGTCACTCATCATCGGCCGCTTGTCCTGTCGAGACTCGAGTCCACGTGACAGCTGGCTGAGCGCAATCACCGGACAGCCCAGTTCGCGCGCGAGGATCTTCAGCCCGCGGCTCATCTCGGCAACCTCGACCTGACGGTTCTCGGTGCGAGCGCGAGAACTCATGAGCTGGAGGTAGTCGACAATCACCACGCCGAGGTCACCCTGCTCGGCGCGGATTCGACGCGCACGCGCCCGAACATCCATCACCGTCAGGTTCGGGTTGTCGTCCACGAAGATCGGCGCGTCGTGCAAACGGTTGATGGCGTTTTGCGCCTGATTCCACTCGGCGCTGTTGAGATCGCCCACCTTCAGTCTTGAGGAGTCAATGAGCGCCGCCGTCGCGAGGATGCGCTCGGCCAACTCGGTGCGGCTCATCTCCAAGCTGAAGTACAGGGCGGGCCGGCGGATCACCGATCCGACGTGCAACAAAACGCCGAGTGCGAACGCGGTTTTTCCGACGCTCGGACGTGCACCGACAATGGTGAGGCTCGAGTGCTGTAGTCCTTTCAAGATCGCGTCGAGTTTGCGATATCCAGTGGCGACGCCGGTGATCGCGCCCTTGTTCTCCCCGCGCTCTTCGAGCAGGTTGAACTCGTCAATCAGCAACGGCAACAGTGAACTCACCGTGTCGTAGCGACCGGTGTCGCGCACCTCGAGGATCATCCGCTCGGCGGCATCAACGACCGCGTCGACGTCGTCGGTGATCTCGTAGGCGTCATCGGCGATCCGTCCGGCAATTTCGATGAGCCGGCGCTGGCGCGCCTTGTCGCGCACGATGTCGGCGTAGTGCTGCGCGTTCGCCGCCGACGGCGTGTTGAGCTGCAGCGCCGTGAGCATCGATGCCTCGATCTCCGGTGCGCCGCGCTCGCGCAACTTCTCGGACACCGTCACCCAATCGACCTCGCGACCCGAGTGCGAGAGGTCGATAATCGACGAGTAGATCTGTCCGTGCAGCGGTCGATAGAAATCTTCGGCGGCGCACATTTCGCTGGCGATCGCAATCGCCTCCGTCGAGAGCAACATCGCACCGAGGAGGCTCTCCTCCGCGCTGACGTTGTTGGGTGGGATGCGTCCGCTCTGGGGCGCGCGGGTCGCGGGTCTGGAGTCGTCGACGAACTGAGTCATGGGGTCTCCAACGGTCGTCGATACGCCTTGTGGGGCGCAAGGTCATCAACGTGGGGAAACGCTGTTGACAAAACTGACTTTGTCAGGGTGGTGTCACCCCGACCGCGATGGGCTCAGCCGGCCGCGGTGACCTCGAGGGCGACGGTGGCGTTCACGCCACTGAAGAGGTGCGCGATGACCGTGGCGGTCCCGACCTGCTTTAAGTGCTCGGCCATCTCGATCTGACCGCGCTCAAGTGAGACCGAGGTTGCCGTACGGATGGCGTTAACGACATCGGCCTCGGTAATCGAGCCGAAGAGGCGGCCGTTGGCGCTGGCTCGGGCCAAGATCGTGATCTTGGTGCCCTCGATGGCGGCCTTTTGGGTTTCCGCCGCGGCCTTCGAGCTGGCGTCGCGCAGATCCCGGGCGCGTCGCATGGAGCTCGACTGCGTGGCCATGGAATCAGTGGCGAGAATCGCCGAGCCGCTCGGCAGCAGATGGTTGCGGGCGAAGCCCGGCTTCACCTCAACGATGTCGCCGCGGCGTCCGACGCCCTTCACGTCACTGCGCAGGAGGACTTTCATTCGCTCTCCTCGTCATTGGCTTCGCTCTCGTCGCCGTCGACTTGAGCGTCAACCGCCACCTCGGCGTCCTCTGCCCCTTCACGGCGCTCGCCCTGGTCCTCAAAGCGCGGACGACCCCGGTCGCGACGCCCGCCGCGACGCTCGGTCACGGTGCGTTGCGTGTAGGGCAGCAGGGCCAGTTCGCGGGCGGTCTTAATGGCGTCGGCCACGTCGCGCTGATGCTGCTGGCAGTTGCCGCTCACGCGGCGGCCGCGGATCTTGCCGCGGTCACTCACGTACTTGCGCAGTGCGCCGAGGTCCTTGTAGTCAATGAACTTCACGCCCTGCTGGCAGAACGCGCACGGCTTCTTCTTCGCGTGGCGCGGGTCGATCTTCGGCGCGCGCTTGGGGGGCTTGGGGTTATTAATACGGGGCATTTAGAAGGGCTCCTCGTCGAATCCGTACGCCTGCGGCTCACTTTGACGGCTTGGGCGGTTCTGGTACCCGCCCCCTCCGCCGCCGGCACCCTCTGGACGGGGCACCTTGTTCACGACGGCGGTGGCAAAGCGCAGGCTCGGCGCCACCTCGTCGGCGTTGATCTCCACCACCGAGCGCTTCTCGCCCTCGGGGGTCTCCCAGCTGCGCTGCTCGAGTCGACCCGAGACCACCACGCGGGTGCCCTTGGTCACCGAGTTGGCAACGTTTTCCGCCAACGGTCCGTAACACGAGACGTCAAAGAAGCTGGTGCGCTCCTCCCACTCCTGGGTCTGGCGGTTCTGCCAGCGGCGGCTGACAGCCACGCCGATGCGCACCGAGGCGTTGCCGTTATTGAAGAACTTCAGTTCGGGGTCGCGCGTGACGTTGCCCACAATGGTGATCGCGTTGTCAGCCATAACTCTCCTTGAATGCTCGAGCGGGCCGAACCTACGCCGGTGCGCCGACAGCGCGCTCGGGGCGGTTGTCGGGGAGCCGGATGATCTTGAAACGCATGACCTCGTCGGCCAGCCCCAGGATCCGGTCGAGCTCGGCCACCGTGGCCGGTTCGCCGGAAAAGGCGACGACGACGTAGTAGCCCTCCTTGCGCTTCTTGATCTCGTAGGCCAGCGGCCGCCGTCCCCAACGGTCGATCGCTCCGGGAGTTCCGCCGTGGTTCTTGATGACATCAAGCGCGCGGTCAAGCGACTGCTGGATCGCCTGAGCGTCCACCGCCGTGTCAAAGACGATCATCGTCTCGTAAGGCCTCATGGCCGTATTCCTTTCCCTCTGGACAGAAGCAGGGCTTCAGGCTCCGCGGATGTGGAGCAGGGTTCTGTGTGTCACCCCACGGATGTGGGGACGGACGATCTTACTGGGCGCGCGAGGTCCCCTCCAACTCGAGGTCTCAGGTTCATCAGCGCCATCAAGAGACCGGAACCGGCGAGCACCAGCGAACTGGGGCCGTTGCTGCCACCCCAACCACTCATAAGCGCATCGCCGCCCGGTGGGACGTACGCGACCGCGAGCGCTGCGAGCCAGAGCGTCAACGCGATCAAACCGCGACCACTGGCGAGAACCCCGACGATCAGAAGGGTCGCGAGCGCCATGAAGTAGTAGCCGTAGATGTTCACTTCAAAGAGAAGTCGCCAAGCCATCGCGACTGCCAGGATGAGGGTCAGTTCTCCCACCTGACTCAGCGCACCGCGGCGCCACCATCGCGCCAGGCCCGCAGTAAGTGCAGTGGCCACGATTGGTGTCCCGCGCGACAGCATCGATACTGCGCTGTGAGAGAGACCGAAGTGACTCACCCACGTGGCTCCGAGCGGCGTGAACTTCGATGCTGAGAAGAACTCAGTAACGCGACCGTCGGTCACAATCGCCAAGGTCCCGAGAATGATTGCGCCCACCAACGCGCCCGCGAGCGCGAATTTGACGCGCAGTTCTCGTGAGATCACGACGAAGAGCGCCACCACGCCGAGAATCGCAAACTGTTGCGCAAACACCGCCAACGCTCCGGCGACGCCTGCGAAGATCACCCGTGACCTCGCCACGAGAGCTGCGGAGAGCAGAAGTAACCCGACGCTCAACGCGTCTTCGGGGTGAAATTCGTAGCTGAAGCTCATGACGATCGCGGGGGTGAGCGCCAGCAAAACAAGAGCCAGCGGCTCAGCGAACGTCCGTGACATCGACGAAGCGCGCAATGCGACTCGTGCTGCAAAGGCGAGCACGAACCACATGAGCAACCCCACGACGATCATCACGACGTGGGCATCTCGATGACGTAGCCATGCATCTGTCGTCGACAGCGCGTCAGCGCACGCTCGAGCTCTCGAGGTGTGGTGGCCGATCGCGAGAGGTGCTTCGAGCGCACCAGCGATGATGGGAAACAGTGGCGCCACGATCGCCGTGGAGGTCGACGCGCCGGGATAGATGCAGCTGAATTTCCCCGTGGCGACCGCGATCGCGGGAATCGCTGATTCCGGATTCGCCGACGGATTGGCGTTCGTGTACAGGAAGACCGTTCCGACGAAGATCACGGCCGAAAGAAGCCAGCCCAGCGTGCGCTGGCGTTCCGTTGTCGGACGCAACAGCACTCGAACGCCACGATCCATCACAAGTGCGAGTGCGGTGCGGACTTCTTCGCCCGCACCACCTACTCGAGCAGCTCGGTCGGTGTCGGGTATGTCTCGTCCGGGGATGGAAATGCGCCGCTGCGCACGTCATCGCGGAACTGCGCGATCGCCTCAGTTATGGCCGTGCCGAGTTCGGCGTAGCGACGAACGAACTTGGCCGGCGTTCGCGACGTAAGTCCAAGTAAGTCGTGAAAGACCAGGACTTGGCCGTCGGTGTCCGCGCCCGCGCCAATGCCAATGGTCGGCACCGACACCGCTTGGGTTACCTGGCGTCCCACCTCGGCAGGCACCCCTTCGAGCACGATCGCAAAGACTCCTTCGTCTTCGAGAGCGTGCGCGTCTTCGAGCAACAGCTTCGCCGCCTCGCGAGTCTTCGCCTGCACCTTGAAGCCGCCCATTGCGAGCACGCTCTGCGGGGTGAGGCCGAGATGTCCCATCACCGGGATTTCGGCATCGAGCAGCGCGCGCACCATCTCGAGTCGCACGCGACCACCTTCGAGCTTCACGCTCTGCGCACCCGCACGCACCAACTGCGCCGCATTGCGCACAGTGTCGCCAACTGATACGTGGTAGCTGAGCCACGGAAGGTCCGCGACGATGTGCGCCTTCGGTTTGGCGGCACTCACGGCGGCGACGTGGTGGGCAATCTGTTCGACGGTCACGTGCAGCGTGTCCTCGTGACCGAGCACGACGTTGGCGAGTGAATCGCCCACCAAAATGAGATCGACGCCGGCCGCATCGACGTAGCGAGCGCCGGGCTCGTCGTACGCGGTGACCATCACGAGTGGCGCCGCCCCGTCGCGGACCTTGCGCCGGCGGATCTGGGGAGCGGTGAGAGTCATTGGCTCGCGCGGCGCGACTCGCGGGGACGGCGACCACCGGCTGACCACTTGCGCGCCAGATGGTGAAAGTGACACTTCACGCACACCTCAACCGCGTAACAGAGCACCGGCTCCTCTCGCCGTTCGAGTTTCAACAGTTCGGCCCGGGTGCTCGGACACGCCCCGCCGGCGGGCAGACGCGCCCCAAAGACGTAGGTCACGATTTTGAGTTGAGCCTCTTCGCAGATCGGACAGGTCTCCCCGGTCCGTCGACCCAGGTGGGTGGCGGCCCGCACCAGCTCGGGGTGCGCGTCGCAGACCTCTTCTAGTCCGAGGGCCCCTTCGGCCACTTTGGCCAGCAGGGCGTGGCGCACCAGGCCGTACTCGACCACCGCCCCGGTGGCCGTGCTGCGCCGGAGGGCCTCATTCATTGTGCGCGAGGTTATCCCCAGCCCCCTCAAAGTCTTTGGCGTCGCCATCAAGTGAAATGCACGTTCGATATATCGATGTGATATGATGAACCGCGTGTTGGACCTAGCCATCTTGGGGCTCCTGATGGAGCGCGACCACCACGGCTACGAGATCCGGGCCCAGTTGCGCGACCGGCTCGGCATCGGCGCCAACGTCTCATTTGGCTCGATTTACCCCGCGCTCGCGCGCCTGGAGCGCTCCGGCTCCGTCGAGGTTGTCGCGACTTCCGAGGCTCGCCTGAGCGCGCTGTCCACCGGCTCGCTCTCGGGCGAACGCGCCTCGCTGCGTTCGCTGCGCACCGGCAGCGGCCTCGGCCGCAAGGGTCGCAAGGTCTACCGCATTACTGATCGCGGGCGCCTCGAGTTCTCCGAACTGCTCGAAGACCGCGCCAACGTCGACGACTCGCGCGCCTTCACGCTGCGCATGGCGCTCGCGCGGTTCCTCACTCCCGCCTCGCGCCTCGGGTTGCTCGAGCAGCGCAAGAGCAACCTCGCCACTCGATTGCACGAAGCCCGCCAGCAGGCGGCCAATTCGCAGCTCGACAACTACGCGCGCTCCGTCATGGAGCACGGCGCGCACTCGGTCGAGCTCGAGATCGCGTGGGTCGATGACCTGCTCGAGCACGAGAGAAACACCAACGACCGTCTCGTTTCCGAGACGAACTGAAAGGAGCGACATGGGCACGATCCGAGTCGCCATCGCGGGCGTGGGCAACTGCGCCAGCTCACTGATCCAGGGGGTCACGTACTACAAGGACGCCGAGGCGGGCGACAACGTTCCCGGCCTCATGCACGTGGAGCTTGGGGGCTATCACGTGCGCGACCTCGAGTTCGTCGCGGCCTTTGACGTCGATGCCAGCAAGGTCGGCAGCGACCTCGGCAAAGCGATCCTCGCGGGTCAGAACAACACGCTCAAGTTCGCCGACGTCCCCTCCCTCGGCGTGACCGTGAAGCGCGGACCGACCCTTGATGGTCTGAACAAGTACTACCGCGCTGCCATCGAGGAGTCCCCGGCCGAGGCCGTCGACGTCACTCAGGCGCTGCTCGACGCTCGCGCCGACGTGCTCGTTAGCTACCTGCCGGTGGGCTCGGAGGCCGCGCAGCGCTTCTACGCCCAGTGCGCGATTGACGCGAAGGTCGCCTTCGTGAACGCCATTCCGGTGTTCATTGCGAGTGACCCGCAGTGGGCGCGCAAGTTCGCCCAGGCCGGCGTGCCGATCATCGGTGACGACATCAAGAGCCAGGTCGGCGCGACCATCGTGCACCGCGTGCTGACCCGACTCTTCGAAGACCGTGGTCTCACGCTCGATCACACGTACCAGCTGAACGTCGGCGGGAACATGGACTTTAAGAACATGCTCGACCGCGACCGCCTCGAGTCAAAGAAGATTTCCAAGACCCAGGCCGTCACCAGCCAGCTCGAGATCTCGCACCTCAGCGCGGACGATGTGCACATCGGCCCGAGCGACCATGTGCCGTGGCTGCAGGACCGCAAGTGGTGCTACATCCGCATGGAGGGCCGCAACTTCGGCGATGCTCCGCTCAACTTGGAGCTGAAGCTCGAAGTGTGGGACTCGCCCAATAGCGGCGGCGTGATCATCGACGCGGTGCGCTGCGCGAAGATTGCACTCGACCGCGGCATCGGTGGTCCGCTGCTCGGACCGTCGGCGTACTTCATGAAGTCACCGCCCGTTCAGTACCACGACGACGTCGCTCACGAGATGGTCGCGGAGTTCGCCGAGGGCGCTGACAACCCCACCTGGCAGAAGATCGCCTAGGTCGATTTCGCGCTTTGTTGCGCGTCGGTACTGTCATTACGTGGGTGTTGACGACCTCTCACTAGAGGACGATCAATTCAAAGACTCAGGCTCGCAATCAATGCCGGACGACGTACCTGTACAGATCCGTCCGGTGCGAGGTTCCCTCCTTCCAAACGGAATGGGGCTCATGGGTTTCATCCGCAGCATTCCGCTCAGTCGCTCCGACCAGAAAGCGATGTGGGAACGAATTGACGCAAAGAAGGACGCTCGCTACGCATCAATGACACCTGAACAGCGCGAGGCGTACTACGTCACACCCAATCTTTGGACTCGCATCAAACGGTGGATACAGAGGGACTAGAGCGTCTGAGAGTCTTCCTTAATCCGACCGACCACTCAGTTGTTGTCGCCTCGCCGAACGAGGAACTCTGAAAAACCGGGAATGGCAAAAGCGACCTCGCCGATTGACGGTGCACTGATCATCCCGGACTTGATCAGTGAATCGCGAACCGGCGAGCACTGTTGCAAGGTGAGGCCCAACGCAGACGCGATCTGTGAAGTCCGAATTCGTCCGCTGGCCGTGGGCTCTCGAACCAACAGATCATTCAGGGTGTCGACGTATCGACGTTGGAGCTCCTTGAGGCGGTCGTACCGCGCGCCGTAGAAGCCGGCGTCGAGTTGGCGTTGCGCTTCGTCCAGAGCCAAGGCTGCGTGTGTCGCGTCGATCGTGGTGGAACTGGCCCGAATGCACGCGTCCCATGCCAGCGATCCAAAGAGTTGAAGAAAATAGGGATAGCCGCACGCGGCATCGAGAATGAGACGAAGCGCCGGCTCGCTCCAGCTCAATTCCGCCGACGTGACGGGATCAACGAGTGCCCGGCGGGCGTCGAGCGTTGACAACGCGCCTTCGGCTTCGTATCGAAACCGTTCGGTCGATGTCGTGGCCTTGGCGAGACGCACGGGCACATTGGTGAGACCCGCGGCCACGAACGCCATCGGGATCAGGTCGCGCAACTCCAACACCAGAGACACGAGGTCGCTGAGGACATCGACCGGTAGGGCCTGAAGTTCATCGACGATCAGTGCGATTCCTGAGCCGTGATGTTGAGCTGAATCGCCTAACTCACGTAGTTCTTTTCGCACCTGACGATTTGCGTCACTAGAAGGCGCCGCATCGAGCGACACGCCGCTGCCCAGGATCGAAATCGAGCCGCCTCGATCAATAGTCCGTCGAAACGAAGATGTCGTGTTCGACCATCGTCCCTGTGATTCATGCAGTCGCTGGAGGATGTCGTCGAACAACTGGTCGGTGGTGAGTCGCGAACGAGCGGTGAGCAACACTGTTAACCAGCGGTGCCCGGAGAACTGATCCCGAATCTCTTTGAGAAGAACCGTCTTTCCCACGCCGCGCAGTCCAGTGAAGATCAAGCAGTTGGCTGAATAACCGGCCTCAAGTTGTCGCCTCGCCGCGTCCGCCAGTGCCAGCTCACTTTCGCGACCTACGAGCGCCCAAGGGCGATCTCCAGCTCCGGGTGTAAAGGGATTCAGTCGTGTTTCGATATGGCTATACTATAGTTTCATCGCATCCTCGGTCCAATGACGGCTTTGCTGAGCACGTAGATTCCGCGACGTGCAACTTGGCGTTCATTTCATTGATTTCTCCTTGCCCGGCGAGCCCGAGACAATTCGCGGAATCCTCGCGGACACCGCTCGGTCGGCCGAAGCCGCCGGCTGCGCCAAGTTCACCGTCATGGACCACTGGTTCCAGATGGAGTTCTTTCGCACCGCCCAGGATCCGATGATCGAGGGCTACACGACCCTGGGGTACCTCGCGGCGATCACCGAGAAGATGGATCTGGCCACACTCGTCACGGGCGTCACGTACCGCCACCCGGGGTTGCTCGCAAAGATCGTCACCACGCTCGACGTCTTAAGTGGAGGTCGCGCCCAGCTCGGCATTGGCGCTGCTTGGTACGAGCGAGAGCACTTGGGGCTCGGCGTGCCCTATCCCCCGGTGGCCGAGCGATTCGAGCGCCTCGAAGAAACGCTGCAGATCGTGCACCAAATGTGGAGCGACAACGACGGCCCGTTCAACGGCAAGCACTACCAACTGGCCGAGACGATCTGTCGACCGCGCCCGATCAGTTCTCCGCACCCGAAAATCATGGTCGGCGGCAACGGCGAGAAAAAGACACTGAAACTCGTCGCCAAATACGCCGACGTCACCAACCTCATCACCTCGTCAACCGACGAAGTGCGTCACAAGCTCGATGTGCTCGATCGGCACTGCGCGGATGTCGGGCGCGATCCCGCCGAGATTGAGCGCACCATCGCTGGCAGTTTCATGCGCACCGACGACAAGGACGCCTATCTCAAGCAGTGCGAGGAGTTCGCTGCGCTGGGAGTGACCTTGATTGAAGTGACGCCCATTGCGGACAACCCAGCCAAGTGGATTGAGGAGTTCGCGGGTTACGTTGTGCCCCGCATGGCGCAGATCGCCTAGCGATCACGCCGCGCGACGCACGTGAGTGCTCGCGTGCGCAATGGCGTCCTCCATTGAGGTGAACAGATGCTCGCCGTGCAGCTTGTCGATGACGCCTGTCGAGCGAAGGATCCGCTCGTGCTCGGTGCTGGCACCCTTGATCAAGACGGCAATGCCGCGTTCAGTGAGCTCGTCCACCAACTCGCCGAAGGCTCGCGCGCCCGTGGCGTCAAGAAATCGAAGGCGCGGCATTCGAAAGATCACCACCTCAACGGACCGCGGATCAGCGACGACCGAGAAAAATCGCTGGGCGGCACCGAAGAACAACGAGCCCTCCAGTCGATACACAACGATCCGGTGTCGCAGCAGTTCGGCATCGCGCGACTCGTCAGTATCGAGCTCCAAGTCGTCGCGCTCGATCTGTGAGTTTCGACTGATCGCGGCGAGTGACACAAACGCCGCCAAAACGAGACCAATCTCAACGGCAGTAATCAAGTCGACGAGCACCGTCAACGCCGCGGTCACCACCAACACGGCGGCGTCGCCGAGGGTGGAGCGAACGACCGAGCGCACCGAGTGACGTTCCACCATGCCCGCCGCGGTGGCGATGAGGACTCCCGCGAGGACCGCCAGGGGAATCTTGGCGACCCACGGCGCGGCGAGCAGCAACACCGCGAGCAAGACCAACGAGTGAACGGCGGCCGCGAGGCGGGTCCGTGCGCCACTTCGAACATTCACCGCGGTTCGAGCAATCGCACCCGTCGCCGGAACGCCACCGAAAAACGCGACGGCAATGTTGGCGACTCCTTGGCCGAACAGCTCGCGAGTGGGATTGTGCGCGCGGTGATCGGCGATCCCATCGGCCACCTTCGCGCTCAGCAAGCTCTCCAGCCCGGCGAGGATGGCCACCGCGAACGCCGCTGAGAACAAGCTCGCGGCATTCGACCAACCCGTCGGCAGCCGGGGCGAGATCACCTTCGCCGGCAGACTGCCTATACGCGCCACGTGATGCACTGAGATCGTGCTGACCGTGACGACCGCCACCGCAAGAAGCGAGGCGGGCCAACTGGGTCGCACCCGGTGCACCAGGGCGATCACGCCGATCGTGGCCAGCGCAATGAGTGGGGCGGCGAGCGACGGCGTCGCCCAAAACTGTCGAACGGCGTCCCAGGCGATGCCCAGTGGCGCGGCGCTGTGCCCGTGGGCGACGCCGAACAGATGAGGCAGCTGTTGGAACGTGATGACGAGCGCGATGCCGACGGTGAAACCCTCAATAACCGGCCACGGGAAATAGGTCAGAGCTCGGCCCGCGCCGGCGACACTGGCGATCACCAGCAAGATGCCGGCCATTACCGCGATGATCGGAATCGCGCTCAGCCCGAAGCGGTGCACCATCGGCAACAGCACCACTGCCATCGCCCCGGTCGGACCGGTGACCTGCACGCTCGATCCGCCGGCGACACTCGCCACGACTCCGGCGATGATCGCGGTCACAATGCCCGCCGCCGGCCCGGCACCACTGGCGGCCCCGAATCCGAGGGCTAACGGCAGGGCGACAACGCCCACGGTGACGCCCGCGAGCACGTCGCGGCGCCACGACCGGGTGACTCCCGACCAGTCCGAATGGCTGGGCCGCAGTTCTCGCACATTGCTCGAGACCCACCGAAACAACGGGGTCGACACGACTACCACTCTCGCATAGCTGAATGAACTGCTTGTTCGAGCGCGTTTACGAACGCGACGCCCACCACGCCGCGAGCCGTGCTTCGGCGTCGGCGCGATCAATCTCACCTTCTTCGAGGCGGATCTCCATGAGGAAGCCAAGCGCCTCTCCCACGGCGCGCGATGGCGGAATGCCGAGAAAATTCATTACCTCGTTGCCGTCGAGAGCGGGCCGCAGCGCCGCCAGATCCTCTTGCTGGCGCAACTCTTCGATGCGTGCTTCGAGTTCATCCATCCGGCGCGCGAGCGCCGCGACCTTGCGAGGGTTTCGCGTCGTGCAGTCACATCGCGTCAACTCGTTGAGGTCATCGAGCAACACCCCAGCGTCGCGCACGTACCGGCGCACCGCCGAGTCGCTCCAGCCCATTTGGTACGTGTGAAAGCGCAAGTGCAAGAAGACGAGCTCGACCACGGCGTCCATGACTGCCGTCGGATACTTCAGCTCTTCCATACGCTTGCGCGTCATTCGGGCTCCCACGACCTCGTGGTGATGAAAGCTGACGCCCTTGTCGGTGAACGCGCGCGTCTTCGGTTTGCCGACGTCGTGAAAGAGGGCCGCGAGACGCAACTCCAGTCGCGGCGACGCCTTATCGACGACCGCCAGCGTGTGTGCCAGCACGTCCTTGTGGTGATGAATTGGGTCCTGTTCGAGTAAGAGCGCCGGCAGCTCAGGCAAAAACACTGCAGCGAGGCCCGTGCGCACGATGAAGTCGAGTCCCTCACTCGGCGTCTCGGTCACCATCAATAAGTCGAGCTCCCCGCGGATCCGTTCCGCCGAGACGATTGCCAGCCGGCTCGCCAGTTCCCTCGCCGCCTCTTCGACCTCAGGATCGATCGCCAAATGGAATCGCGCAACGAACCGCGCGGCCCGCAACATGCGGAGCGGGTCGTCGCTAAACAGCACTTTCGGGTCGTGCGGTGCGCGCAACCGCCGCGCAGTGAGATCGCTCACCCCGCCGTAGGGATCAATGAATTCACCACTCAGTGCATCGATCGCCATCGCATTGATCGTGAAGTCGCGCCGACTGAGATCGACCGACAACGAGTCGCCGAACTGCACCGCGGGCTTGCGCGAGTGATCGACGTAGGACTCGGAGCGAAACGTCGTCACTTCGCAGCGCACGCCACTTGAGCGCAGCACTCCCCCGATCGTGCCGAACTCACGACCCTGCTCCCACAGCGCGCCGCACAGCGGTGCCATTGTCGCGGCGATGGCGTCGGGACGCGCATCGGTAGTGAAGTCGATCTCGCGTTCTTCGCGCGTGGGCGCGTACTCACCGAGCAGCGCGTCGCGCACCGAACCACCCACAGCGTACAAGGAGTGACCGGCGTCGGCGAACGCGCGCGCGAGTGACGCGGCGTCGTGACGCAGAAACTCCAGTGATTCCACGGCGTTCATCAGCGGTCGAGGGTAGTTCGCACCCTGAGTCAAATCACCTGCCCCACTAACTTTGAGTCACATGCGCGATCGCCTCACGATCGGTCGGCGTGCGCTCGGGGCGACCACACTCGTTCTGTGCGCGATCGTCGCGCTCAGCCCAGCGGCATTCGCGTCGACTCCGTGGCGCACAACTTTGGTGCACCAAGACGCCTTGGTCACCCTGGATCACAACGGGCGCAGTTCCGTGGCGGTGGCACTGCAGACCGGCGGACGTAACGGTGACGAGACCACGCTGGACGTTGACCTCTATCGACCGGTGACCACCCGCGGCGGGCTGCAATCCATTATCGACGGCCAAGGCGAGAGCGTCCCGCCGATCACTTCGACCGGGGCGTTCCCGCTCAGTTGCCGCAAAGACGGCGTAGCGCGCTTTCGACTCACCATCGGTGCCCGAGCCGGCGTGGCAATTCCGACCTGCGGTGGGGCTCAGCCGTATTTGGATCTCCACTGTCGATCCACTGGCTGTGATGCCGTGTACCCCATTGCACTGCGCGCCACGCGCGGATCGCGTTCCTCGACGACGTGGACGTTGCTGACGGTCTCACCGCGATCCTCAAGTAACCCGCTCAACCTGTCGCTGCTCTTTACGTCCAACCCTGTTAACGCCACGGCCCTACGACTCGAGACCGCCTCGCTGCACACGCTCGGCAAGTACGACGCCGACACGTTCACCGTGGGCCTCAACTACCTCGGGCAGGTGACTGTCGCCGGCGACACGGGCCCAAGCGGCGACGCGTACCGCCGAGCGATGCGCGACGCAGTGCACAGCGGACACCACGAACTGGTCAATGCACCGCCGGCGTCAGTGGACTTCGCCTCGCTCGTGCGTTACGGGCTCGACGCGGAAGCCCTCGCTCAAGCGCGCTTTGCGACGCGACTCGCCTCGCACTATCTCGACAAGCGTCGATCAGATCCCGTGGTGCTCTCGGGGTCCGTGACTCCGGGCGACATTCGCGCACTCGGCACCGTCAATGTGGACCACGTCGTGGTGCCCGAGAGCTCACTGAAATTCGCCCCCAGCTCGACCCTTAGCTGGGGTACGCCGTTCTACGTAGTGCACGGCACGACCAACGTCCTGTCAATGTCGACGGACTCACCGCTTCATCACTTGATGCAGAACACGAAAATGTCGCCAGGGCTAAAAGCGACCCTCGTCATCGGCTCGCTCGGATTACTGCACTACCAAGCTCCATTCGCCTCGCAACCCCGCGTGGCCATCGCGAACGTTGATCTCTCAAACGTTGGGGCGAAGTTTCTCTCAGACCTCTTCGGCCAGCTTCATCACGACCCGCTCGTGCGACTCACCGATCTCGCCAAACGTTTTTCGCCGCATCTCGTTGGGGCGAACGGGTATCCACCGATTCGTCAGATGGCCCATAGCGCCGCGCCGCGCTGGAGCGGCGCGAACGTCAGCGCGGCCACGACCCTCGCCAACAATCTGCGCGGCCTGAGCGAATCCACGAGCTCGATCACTCCAATTATTCCGCTGCAGCGCGATGACCTGCTCGCCGAGACGCGTACTTCTAATGGACAGCGCAGCCACCTGCTCTCCGCAGCGACCAACGCCCTCGACAGCGAGCTGAGCAAATTCTCGATCGACACGACGTCGATCACCCTCACGAGTGCGAGCTCGCACCTGCCGGTCACCATCACCTCGCACGCCAACTACACGCTGAACGGCTTTTTGTCCCTCAGCGCCACCGACGTGTACTTCCCTCAGGGCAGCGTGATCCCGATCACCGTTCACCCCAATACGACCGCCATTCGCGTTCCGGCCGTCGTACGAGGACCAGGCAGCTTCACACTGGTGGTGCGCGTATTGACCGTGGACCGCACTCTCGCTGTCGCTCACGGGGCGATCCCGGTGCACTCGACCGCGACCAGCGCGCTCGGGATTCTGCTCACGGTCGCGGCGCTTCTCACCATCGGTCTGTGGTGGTGGCGCACCACGCGAAAAAGCACACGCGGACGGCACGCCAAGTGAGCGACGCCGCACCCGGCGCGCGCCGGGTGCTCTCGGTTGCTACCGGGACGCTCGCCAGTCGCATCACTGGGTTGCTGCGGATCTTGACCCTCGCGTACGTCTTTGGCTTCTCCCCGTTAGCGGACAGTTTCAACCTGGCCAACACCGTGCCGAACATGCTGTTTGACCTCGTGCTCGGCGGCATTGCCAGCGCCACGTTCATCCCGGTGTTCGTCGAGCGACTCACCCACGACGGCGAACGGCGCGCGTGGCGATCGATCTCGACGGTGGTGAGCGCCGCGATCATCGTGCTGACTGTCGCGAGCGCCCTGGCGTGGCTGCTCGCCCCGAGCATCATCAACGGCTTCACCGCGCTCGGCCACCTCTCCTCTCACGCGACGAGCGCACTGGCGACTCAGCGAGGCACGGCCACCACGCTGCTGCGTTGGTTTGTGCCCCAGATCCTCGGTTACGGACTGCTCTCGATCGCCGCAGCGCTACTGAACGTTCGTCACCGCTTCGGCGCCCCGGCGTACGCGCCGATCGCCAACAACGTCATCTGCATCGCGGTGCTCATTTGGTTTCACCTCGTGGATCCAAATCCCGGCGTCACACTCAGCGCATCGCGGCTCGCGTTCCTCGGCGCGGGCACGACGGCCGGGGTGTTGGTGCAGTTCCTCGTGCTCGTACCGAGCCTCGTGCGCGCCGACCTGTGGCGACTCACTCCGCGGCTCGATCTGCGCGACCCCGCACTGCGCTCGGTCGGCCGACTCGGTAGCTGGACGTTGCTCGTCGTCCTCGCCAATCAGATCGCGCTCTACGTCGTGTTGGCCCTGGCGTTTGGTGTTGGTGGCGACGGACCGATCAGCTCCTACACCTACGGCTGGGCGTTCATGCAGATGCCGTACGCCGTGGTCGTCGTCTCGGTGCTGAACGTGATGACGCCGCAGCTCGCCGGGCTGGCCTCGAGCCGCGATCTGCGCGCATTTGGGGAACGACTCGGCCTCGGACTGCGCCAGAGCCTGCTGGTGATCATTCCGGTGGCCGCCGTGATGTTGATCCTCGCCCAGCCGATCGTCGCGGTGCTGTTGCACCACGGCGACGGCACTCACACTCTCGGCGCCGGCACGGTGCTCGCCGTGCTGGCCGCCGGTCTGCCCGGCTTCACCATCTTCCAGGTGGCCATTCGGGGACTGCAGTCGATGCAACGCGCCCGGGCCACCTTCATCCTTTACGCATTTCAAAACGCTGCGACCATCGGCATTGCGTGGCTCATTGGACGTCACAGTCTCGGCGGACTGACCGCGTCGGTGGCGATCGCGTACGGCGCGGCAGCGCTCGTCGCCGTGATCACGCTCGCGCGCCGTCGCGTGGTGCTCTGGCCGGCGCTCTTAGACGCGCGCATCCGCCGGTCGCTGCTCGCCGCGGGCGCCAGTGCCGTCGCAATGGCGATTAGCTACAACCTCGAGGGCTGGACGCGCGGCACCGGTCTCATCGCGCGACTCGTCGTTGCGGCCACTCTCGGTCTCGTGGTCTACGGTGCGTGCATGGGGGCGCTGCACCGGCGCTCACGGGCGCGTCACCACCGACGCGCGCACTGAGAGGCGGGGGTCGTGGCCAAAATCAAGGTGATCACCGACAGCGCGAGCGACCTGCCCGCCGACCTCGTGGCCACTCACAACATCACCGTTGTGCCATTGACTGTGCGCTTTGGTGAGCAGGAGTTCGTCGACGGCGCTCTCTCACCGGCCGAGTTCTGGGCCAAGTGCAAGGAGTCCAAGGATCTCCCCGAAACCGCCGCGCCGAGTCCCGGGGCGTTTCAGGCCGCCTACGAGAAGGCGAAGGCGGAGGGCTATGACGGGGCGATCGTCGTCGCGCTCAGTTCGGCGCTCTCCGCGACCGCGCAGTCCGCGACACTCGGAGCCGAAGCGTTAAAGGGCTCCTTTGACGTGCGCGTTGTTGACTCGAAGGCCGTCTCGATGGCTCAAGGACTCATGACGATCGAAGTCGCCGAGCGCGCCGCGACCGGCGCGTCGCTGGATGATCTTGAGAGCTTTGCGACCGAACTGCGCGACCGAGTTGGCGTCGTGGGCACAATTGACACGCTCGAGCACCTCATCAAAGGTGGACGTCTGAAGGGTGCCAAGGCACTCCTCGGTTCGATGCTGTCGATCAAGCCGCTGCTCGAACTAAAGAACGGCGAAGTGGTCGAGGCCGGCCGTCAGCGCACCCGCGGCAAAGCCCTCGCCTCGCTCGCCGCGCAGGCCAGCGCGGTCGCGCCGCTACGGCGACTCGCGCTCGTGCACGGCAACGCCGCGGACGTTGACGCCGCGCGTGATGCATTGAGCGGCGTGAAAGTGGAGTTTCCACTCATCGTCTCGGACATGGGCAGTGTCGTCGGCACCCACGGCGGACCGGGCATCGTCGCGGTCTGCTGGATCCGCCCCTAGAGCCGCACCGGTAAGTTTCACGGCCGTGGACGGCCCCGAGATCACCAAGGACGACCCGGTCAGCCGCGCGCTCGGCGGGCTCGATCACCTGCTCGACGTGCTGCACGACAAAGTGCTGCGTCCGATCATCCTCGCCGGCCGCGCCGTCGCGTACGGATTTGTGATTCTGCTCATGGGTCTGCTCGTCGGCATCGTCTCGCTGGTGGCGCTCATCCGACTGCTCGACAGTTACGCCTTTGAGGCGCACCAGTGGATCACCTATCTCGTGACCGCGGCGATCTTCCTCGGTGCGGGTGCCTTCATCTGGCGGATGCGCCGACCCGTCGCGCTGCGAAAGAAGTCGTGACCGAACGCACGCGCGTCCTCATTATCGGCTCGGGTCCCGCCGGTCTCACCGCGGCCGTCTACGCGGCGCGCGCGCAACTCGCCCCGATCGTGATCGAGGGCGAACCGAGCTCGACCACCGACCAACCCGGTGGCCAGTTGATGGTGACGACCGACGTGGAGAACTTTCCGGGCTTCCCCGACGGGATCATGGGTCCGGACCTCATGGCCAACATTCGTGCGCAGGCTCAACGTTTCGGCGCGGACTTGCGCGTCACCAAGGTGCAGCGTCTTGATCTCAGTTCCCATCCGTTTCGCGCGTGGGTAAGCGAGGACGACGCCGAAGCCTCCATTGAAGCCGACGCGGTCATCGTGGCCACCGGCGCGCGATCGTTAATGTTGGAAGTGCCCGGCGAAGACCGATTGCTCAGCCACGGACTATCCACGTGCGCCACCTGTGACGGCTTCTTTTTTCGCGGACAAGACATTGCGGTTGTGGGCGGCGGCGACTCCGCACTCGAAGAGGCGCTGTTTCTCACTCGATTCGCGAGTTCGGTCACGATCGTGCACCGCCGCGATTCACTGCGCGCCAGCAAGATCATGCAGGAACGCGCTCTCAACCACGAAAAGATCCGCTTCGCCTGGAATACCAAGGTCACCGAAGTGCTCGGCGACGAGCGTGTAAGCGGCCTCGCCGTCGTGGACACAATCAGTGGGGAGCCCCGCACACTCGACGTGACCGGAGTGTTCGTCGCCATTGGCCACGTGCCCAACACGACCGTGGTGCACGGCCAACTTGAGCTCGACGAGAACGGCTACGTCGTGACGTACGCCGGATCAACCACGAGTGTTGAAGGGGTCTTTGCCGCCGGCGACGTCCAAGACCATGTCTATCGCCAGGCGATTACGTCAGCGGGCTCGGGATGCATTGCGGCGATCGACGCCGAGCGGTGGCTGGAGTCACGCGGTCAGTAGTCCGACAACACCTCGGCCCAAAGTCGCGTCGTTCACACTTTCATTGGTTGCTTCGCACGAGCTGTAGCGTCAGCTCACGGGCGCAGAGGAGTAACGAGTGCAACTAACGATCGGCCCGGGCGGGGTCGCACTCGTCATCTTCCTCATCTACATCCTCGTGCCGGCTGCCGCGATGATCAGCGTCGCCATCAACTTGCGAGGGTCAATGCGGGTCGTGTGGTTGGTCATGCTGATCGCCAGTTGGCTCTTCTTTACTCTGGTGTCGCTGATTCTCTCGGTGATGTGGTTCGCCTTTAAGCGACGGTTCATGTACTGGCAACAACGCACTGTGCCGAACTTCAAGATCCCCAAGAAGCCACCACAGCAATAGCGAAGATTCTGTGTAGGCATCTCCAAAAGTCGAAGGATTTTCGCAATTTCGTCTGCTACGACTTTGTGGTGGACATGACCATTCACATCGACACCGAGTTAGGTCGAGCCCTTGCCGCACTGTCGGAGATTGAGCGCGTTGAACCCGGCGAAGTCATTCGCCGCGCGGTTATAGATCGCTCGGAACGTTCCGCTCATGAGATTCGCGTAGCTGAGTCAGCATCACGGGCCATGGATCGCTGGGGCGACGTGTTACGCCGATTGGGCACGGAGTAGCCACCGCTTCTAACGAATTGCGCCGCGTCGCCCGATGGTTCCAGCACGATTGACCAACTCGGAGTACACCTGCTCAGACGCATTTCGAGCTGGCACCGCTAGCGTGGACGCCTGACTTGGAGGCATCCATGAGCGAGAACATCCAGACCCTGACTGACAGCACGTTCGATGAGACGGTGGGCGCGGCCGACAAGCCGATCCTCGTGGACTTCTGGGCCGAGTGGTGTGGTCCATGCAAGCAGATCGCTCCCATCCTCGAAGAGCTCGCGGTTGAGCAGTCCGACAAGTTCCAGATCGGCAAGCTCGACGTCGATGCGAATGTCGCGACCGCGACCAAGTTTGCCGTGATGAGTATCCCGACGTTGCTGCTGTTCAAGGATGGAGAGGTCATCGCCCGACTCGTGGGCGCGAAGCCCAAGGGCGCGCTGCTCCAGGAGATCACCTCCTACCTGTAGTCCCCCACTACCGTCGAGTCGACCGGTTCACGCCGGTCGAACGATGCCCAACTTCACTCTGACCCCCGCCACTATTCGCGACGCCCAGTCGCGACTGACGCGGCTCGGCCACGACACGAGCGCGGACTCCGCCGGGGTCATAGGCGCCGCCACCTCGGTCGCCCTCCAGGCGTTCCAACGCCAGCGAGGACTTCCCATCTCCGGTCAACTCGATTCACTCACGATGGCTCGTCTGATCGAAGCGGGCTGGTCGCTCGGCAGTCGACTCCTCTATTACGTGGAACCGCATCTTCGCGGCGACGACGTCGCCGACCTCCAAGAGTCACTCGCGCTGCTCGGATTTAACCCCGGACGGATCGACGGCATCTTTGGACACCAAACGGAACATTCGCTCCGCGATTTCCAACGCAACTGCGGAATTCCGCTGACCGGCGAGCTCAACCGCGAAACCCTCGACCAACTGGACCGTATGGCCCATCCGACTTCGGGACGCCGTCCGGTGACCGAAGCGAGAGACCATGCCGCCCCGATTACGCCCGGCCGAGCCCGCCTCGTGGTGCTTCACGGGGAGGGAACCATCGCTCGAGAGCTGTCGACTCGGCTCTCCACCGAGATTGAGATCAGTCGCGAACCCGGTGAGGGCGTACACGAGACGGCGACTCGGGCCAACGCACTCAATGCCGCACTGGTGATTGCGGTCGAAGAGGGCCTTGACATCCCCGGGCTCGAGCTGCACTACTTCGAGTCGTACCGCTCGCACTCGGTGGCCGGTCGCCAGTTATCAGCCGCCGTCGCGCACTCCTTATCGACGTTGGGCACAGTGCCCATCCGCGTCTCGGGCATGTCGTTGCCAATTCTCCGTGAGACCTCAATGCCGGCGATCCTGGTCCTCTTGGGTTCCGCGCACACTCACGAGGGTCCGCGCGTGGCTCAAGCGATCGGTGAAGCCACCTTGGACCTTTTCGACAGGTCTCGATAATTTTTCTACGTTAATTTCACCATGATTGACGGCATTCTGGTGAGTTGAATGTGATGACGAGGTGACAACACACAACTTCATCCACAGGTTGGGGAAAACCTCAACTCGAAGGTGAAGGTCCAGCTCGATAGTTAGCGACGCTTAGAAATCGTGAGATAGATCCGCTCGAGGTCGTCCAGGTCGGCAAAGTCAATGATGATCTTGCCGTTGCGCCCCCGCAAATCAACGTGAACACGGGTCTCGAGGTAATCCTCAAGCAATCGCTCAAGTTCGGCGACGGACGCATCGGGCACCGGGCGAAGTCGGGGGATCGTGCCGGCGATTGGCGCCACGGGCGACGGAGCAACGGCCGGCGTCTTTGGCTCGAGGGCGGTGCGGACTAGTTCCTCAGTGGCCCGCACCGAAAGATCGCCCTTGGCCACGCGTTGCACGAGTGCGGCCTGGGCAGCCGGGTCGGTAATTCCGAGCAGGGCTCGAGCGTGCCCGGCCGAAATGGTCCCATTGGCGAGCGCCACTTGGGCTGGCTCAGAGAGATGCAGGAGTCGCAGCGTGTTGGTGACCGTGGCCCGGGACTTGCCGACCCGGGTCGCCACCTGCTCGTGGGTCAGGTCAAAGTCGTCGATCAGCTGCTGGTACGCGGCGGCTTCTTCGAGGGCGTTCAGATCTACGCGGTGGAGGTTTTCGACGACCGCCTGCTCCAGGCTCAGTCGATCGTTGACGTCGTCTTGAACCAGCGCGGGCACGCGTTCGAGACCCGCGAGCTGGGCGGCGCGCCACCGGCGCTCCCCCGCAATCAGCTCGAAAGTGCCGTCCTCGCCGTCCACCGCTCGCACAATGAGCGGCTGCAGGATCCCCATCTCCTTGATGGACGCCGCCAATGCATCCAGGGTGTCCTGGGCGAACACCGTGCGAGGCTGGAAGCGGTTGGGCTGGATGGCGGTCACGGCCACCTGACGAAGCGGTCCACTCTGCTCAACGGTCGCGTCATCGTCGGGCTTTTCGCCCTCGGGGATCAGCGCGCCGAGCCCCTTGCCTAATCCTGTGCGTCTAGCCATTGACGACCTCCTCGGCCAGTGCCACGTACGCCTTGGCGCCCTTGGACGCCGGGTCGAACGAGGTGATGGGTTGTCCGAACGAGGGCGCCTCGGCGAGGCGCACCGTTCGGGGAATCACGGTCTTGCACAGCTCATTGGGGAAGTGGCGCCCGACCTCTTTGGCCACGTCCAGAGTGAGGGTGTTGCGCGAGTCGTACATGGTGAGAACGACCTTGCTGATGCGCAACGAGGCGTTGAGGTTCTTTTGGACGAGGTCTACGATCCGCTGAAGTTGGGTGAGGCCCTCTAGAGCGTAGAACTCGCACTGGACCGGCACCATGATGTCGGTCGCCGCCGCGAAGGCGTTAATAGTGATCAACCCCAAACTGGGCGGGCAGTCAATAAAGACGTAGTCAAAATCCCCGTCCACGCTCTCGAGGGCCCGCTTGAGCCGCAGTTCCCTGGAGATCACCGCGGTGAGCTCTTGTTCCACGGCCGCGAGGTCCAGCGTGGCCGGCGCCACAAACAGATTCTGGTACCCGGTGGGCTCAACGACATCAACCAGGGGAGTGTCGTTGAGCAGGACGTCGTACATCGAGCGCTCGAACTGGCGCGCATCGACGCCCAACCCTGTGGTGGCATTGCCCTGGGGGTCCAAATCGACCACCAACACCCGAAAACCCAGCTGCGCCAAGGCCGCACCCAGAGAAATCGTTGTGGTGGTCTTGCCCACCCCACCTTTCTGGTTCGCGACCGCGAAGACCGTGGTGGGTTTGGACTCTGACATGGGCCTCATTCCGACGCGTGAGCGGCCAGAGGGCCGGTCGTGGTCGTATTCAACACGCTCCGGCGCACATCGTCAAGTGGAGAACGTTCCACGTGGAACAAATTCACCGAATTCGACGAGTTTCGGTCCCGACAGAGACTCCATGTTCCACGTGGAACGTTGCGTCATGAACGGTTTTGAGCTGCCGTGCCGTGTTTCACGTGAAACACCGCCCCACGGGGGTCAGAACAGGGGCCGCTTCATGGGCATGCCGTTGCGGCGCGGGTATCCGGGCGGCGTCGGACCCGTCTTGACCAGTACTTGATACGTGGCGGCACCAGCAATTCGGGTAAACGCCGACAAACCCAGAGCGGCTAATGGCTCGGAGCGCCAGCGCGTCGCTGGCGACGTGGCTTCGGGGGGCTCCGAGACGATCAGAACCCCATTGGGGGAGAGAAAGCCCGACGCGCACTCGGCCACGACCGAAGGTGGGCCAAAGGAGCGGGCCACGACAAGCTCGAAGGACTCGCGCATTGCTGGGCGGTTGGCCTCGTCTTCGGCCCGGCCCAGCACGACCTGTCCGGTGCTGGGGGCGCCGTCCCAACCGAGGACCTCGCGCAGGAAGTTGGCGCGCTTGCGCATTGAGTCCAGCAAGATCCCCGGCCAGCTGGACTGTTCGAGGATCACCAGGGCAGGGATGCCTCCCCCCGAGCCCAAGTCCAGGAACTGACCTGGATCGCTGTCGCGCACTGAGCGCCAGGCGTCGATGAAACCCTGCGAGTGCTCGATGTGTGGCTCGACTGCCCCGGGGCCGAGGAAACCTCGACGCCGAGACTCGTCCAGGGCCGCCGACAGCCAGGCCGAGGTCATGCCGCTAGGCCGGCGCCACCACCACGAAGCGGCGGGGCTCCTCGCCCTCTGACCGCGTGGTTACTGAGCTGCTCTCGGTCAACGCGTCGTGCACGGCCTTGCGGTCCGCCGCGGACATCGGTTCCAGCGCGCGCTCTTCACCGGTCTCGGTCACTTCCTGGGCGATCTGCTGGGCAAATCGTCCGAGGGCCGCCACGCGGCGCTCGCGGTACCGAGCGACATCGACCAGGATCCGGTCGGTGCGGCCCGGGCTCTTGGCCTGGACAAATGTCCGAGTGATCTCCTGGAGCGCCTGCAGCGTGGTGCCGCGAGGTCCAACCAGCACGCCGAGCTCCTTGGCTGGCTCGGCATCAACTGACACCTCGACGGTGTCAGTGTCGATCTCCTTGATGGTGACCTGCGCGGTCAGGTTCATGGCGCTGAGCAGCCCTTCTAAGAACCCCTTCGCCAGTTGACCCTGCTCCGCCAGTGAAATTCCCTCCGCCATGTTCTCCTCTTTCATTGGTCGACTCCGGGGCGGACGCTCCGAGTTGGCGCCGTTGCGCCGCTCATTGCCTCGGTTGCCGTTGGTCGAGTTCTCGCGTGGTCCCCGCTCGCTAGAGGATCGAGATCCTTGACGAGAGCGGTTGTCGTTACTGCGCGGTCGGTCTGATCCTCGTCCCTCGGGACGATTCGGGCGATGCGTGCGCTTGGGACGCGGCCCGGCCGGGCGCACTCGGGCCCGCACGCGGGCCTCGCCGCGCACCCGTCCAAAGAGGCCGGTGGTCGGCTGTTCGAGAATCTCCACGTCCGCGTCGCCCAACGCCACTCCCAGGTGGGCCAAGGCGCGCTGCTGCGCCTCGTCGACTGTCTTACCAGTGGTTTCAACCCAATCCACGGGTCACCGATCCTTTCGTTTGCGCTTGTTCTTGGCCCGCGGATGCGCTGGAGGGGCCTTCGGGGCGGGCGCGTTCTTCGCGCCCGTCGATTTCGGAGCTGGTTCGCTCTCTTCCACGGCACTGGTGGCCGGGAGTTCCTTCTCTTTCGGAGCGTGGCGCGCCGAGTTGGGATTACTCACACCCGTGCGGAACATCACGTCCTGGGTGATGATGCGCACGATCGTCGAAATCACCATGTACACGACGACCGCTGCGGGAATGACGATGTAGAAGTAGGTGAAGAAGATCGGCATGATCCGCTGCAGCATCAGCTGCTGGCTCGGGATCGCCTGGCCGGTGACCTTGTTGCGGGTGTTCATCTGCCACATTTGGAAGTACTGCAAACCCACGGCAATTGCCACAAGAGCGAAGAACGGAATCGACGCAATCCACGAGCTGTGATGGCTGAATGGCTTGAGTGCGAGGTCAACGCCAAATGCCTTAATTGCCCCATGACTAGCGACAATGTCATGGTACAAACGAGTGCCGTGGGGCACGTAGCGGGGCACCGACTTGTGGTGCACAACGTTGCTCAGACCGCGGATCAGGTTGTAAAGGATGAAGAGGAACGGGGCCTGGAGCAGGACCGGGAAGCAGCTACCGAGCGGGTTCACGCCCTGTTCGCGGTAGAGGCGCATCATCTCTTCGTTGAGTGCCTGGCGGTTCTCGGGTCCCTTGTACTTCTGCTGCAGTTTCTTCAGCTCCGGCTGAATCTTCTGCATCTGAAGCATCGACTTGGTCGACTTCACGGTGAGCGGGGTGAGCGCGGCCATGATCACCAGGGTCAAGAGCGATATGGCGACCGCGTAGTTGGGGATGACGGCGTAGAACGCCGCCATTAACCACGCGAAACCAACGAAAATCGGATGAAAGATCGCCCCAATGGCGTGGAAAAACCCGTTGGAAGCCGCAATCACTGGGAAACCTTCTTTAACGGCACGAGATCAATCCCGTGCTTACCGAACGGGCGGCACCGCACGATGCGCCGAACCGATAGCCACGCGCCCTTCAGCGCGCCGTGGGTACTCAACGCCTCCAAGGCGTACTCCGAGCAGCTCGGGTAGTACCGGCACGGGCTTGGCCGGCCGGCGTAGAGGCGCTGATAGGTGCGCACGAGACTCGAAAGGGCGCGCGCGGCCCAACTCTTACGTGAGAGTTGAGGCATCGTCGAGGGCTCGTTCGAGGTGAGTACGGAGCTGGTCATAATCCAGTTGCCCGGTTCCAATATCGCATCTGATCAGGTACATCCCTTCTCGAAGTCGCTCGCGGCGCTCGTCCATGGCCGCCCGCAGTCGCCGCCGAATCTTGTTGCGGACAACGGCCGGTCCGACGGCTGTAGAGATCGCGTAGGCCACCGCCATCTGCTCGGACGGTTCGCTTGACTCGACGTAACTGACTTTGATCGGGCCGCTGCGGCCCCTCGAGTCCGGTCGGGCGAGGCGTTCGAACTGCCGGCGGGAGCTGACCCGCTGCGGCACGCGGTCTCACACCGTCAACGAGTGACGGCCCTTGTCACGACGCGACTTCAGCACGGCCCGTCCCGCACGGGTGCGCATGCGAGCGCGAAAACCGTGGGTCTTGGCCCGCTTGCGCTTATTGGGTTGGTAGGTGCGCTTCACGAGGTCTCTCTTTAACGAACAACAGGGAACGATCCTCCGGCCGGCCCCCGGGGGCGGGTCGAGGGACTACGGCGCGCGAGTCTACCCGTGGTTCAAATCGGCCTCCGGCGCGTTGGGGACAAACGGTGTATGGTGACGCTCCCCACAGGGGGGCGGAGGTTGTCGGGGAACCCTTTTGCTCTTGTGGATAAGTTCGTGCATTGCCTGTGGAGGAGCATCGTGCAGAGCGCTGAGCAAGCCTGGGCTGACCTGCGAAACGCCTTACGTAGCAACGCGTCTGAAGCCGCGTGGCTCGCCGGGCTAAACACACTTAGCCCTGTGGATATCTCTGAAACCAGGGTGGTACTGGGCACGCCTAACCAGGTGCAGCTCTCGCGCATCCGTCAACGGTTCATGCCCCTGCTCGAGACCCAGGTCCACGCGGTCGTGAGCCCCACGGCCAGCGTGCTCGTGGAAGTTGCGCCCCACGTGAGCGAGTTTGCCGCTGACGGCGTCGATCACGGCGTCGAGGAGCCCGAACCAACCCCCAAGCCCGCCGCGTTCATCACGGGCGTCGAGCGAGCCGGCCGCCTCGATCCGCGGATGAGCTTCGACAACTTCGTGCCCGGTAACTCCAACCGGTTGGCCTTCGCCGCCGCCCAGACCGTCGCTGAAACGCCCGGTCGGGCCTACAACCCTCTGCTCATCTACGGGAACTCCGGACTCGGCAAAACCCACCTCCTGCACGCCATCGGGAACTACATCGCGATCAATTACCCCAAAAAGAAAGTCCTCTACGTCTCGACCGAGACGTTCCTCAACGACTTCATCCGCGCCATCCAGACCCGCACCCAAATGGCGCTGCACGACCGGTACCGCGAGTGCGACGTGCTGCTGATTGACGACATCCAATTCATGGAGACGCGCGGGGACACCTTCCACGAGGAGATATTCCACACCTACAACGCGCTGCACGGCGAGGGCAAGCAGATTGTGCTCACGAGCGACCGCAGCCCCCGGGACCTCGAGGGGATCCAGGAACGGTTCCGCAGCCGGCTCCTGCAGGGGTTGCTCACTGAGATCGACCAACCAGATCTCGAGACGCGAATTGCCATCTTGCGCGTGAAGGCTGAGGCCGACGGCGTCTACCTACCCAATGACGTGGTCGAGTTCATTGCCAACCGCGTGCGCGACAACATTCGTGAGCTTGAAGGTTCCATCACCATGCTGCGAGCCTTCGCGAACCTGCGCCAAGAGCCAATTTCGCTTGATCTGGCCAAGCGCCACTTGACCAATCTTGGTCAAGAACAGGTCATTCTTCGACCCGACACGATTATGGAAACCGTCGCCAACTTCTACGGCTTGACCGTCGCTGAAGTCCGCGGCCCCAAGCGACTGCGACCGTTGGTGAACGCTCGCCACGTCGCAATGTTCCTCATGCGCGAACTGTTGAGTGACTACTCGTACCCGATGATCGCCAAAATCTTCGATGACCGCAATCACACGACCGTGATCAGCGGTGTCGAGAAGATCAAGTCGCAACTTCCCGAGAATAAAGACCTGTTCAATCAGGTCAACCAGCTGCGTCGCCAGCTCCAAAACGACCAGCGGTGATGTGAGTACGTTGTGCGGTTCCTTGTGAACAACCGATGGATGACTGGCCAGTCACGCACATCACGCGAAGGTTGAGTTCAACTGGTTGAGAGAGTTGCGCACATCCCCGTGGATAAGGACCAACATTCAAATGTTCGTGTGATCAGGGAGATCGCCAGATCGTGCACAATCCACACCCCTACTACTACGAGTAATAAATAGATCAACAATCAACGCCGTAACCTCGACGTGTCGAAAGGGATCACATGAAGTTCAAGTCCGAGCGCGATCTCCTCGTCGAGGCGCTCAGCGCCGTCTCTCGGGCTGTGGCCACTCGAAGCCCGGGCGCGACGTCGGGAATCTTGCTGGCGCTGACGGGGAACCAGTTGACGGCAACGGGCACGGACCTCGATCTCACGATTCGGACATCAATTGATGTCATCGGGTACGAAGACGGTGCGGCAGTGGTGCCGGCCCGGCTCATCGTTGACGCGGTGCGTTCACTGTCCTCGGGAGCCGTGACGATTGCGGCGAAGGACGAGACAGTCGAGATCTCGCTGGACCGAGCGAAATTTTCGCTGCGGACGTTCGCGGTGGTCGACTATCCGCGGCTGCCTCCAGTTCCGGCCCCGAGTGCGACCTTTGAAGCGTTGGGACTCATTAATGGTCTGAACCAGGTGGTGCGCGCCGCCAGCAACGACGAAGCTCGACCGCTCCTCACCGGCGTGCTCTTTACTTCGCACGAAGGGGCGCTGCGTTTGGTGGCGACGGACTCGTACCGCTTGGCGATACGAGACATTCCGGCGGTGAAATCTGGATTTGCGGAGCGCGATCTTCTCGTGCCGGCAAAGGCGCTCAACGAACTTCAGCGCGTCGCGGCCAATCTTCCGGTCGAATCAGACATCGGCGTCACGTTGAGCGACGCGGAGATCTGTTTCATCGCGGGCAACACCTCAGTCTCCAGTCGACTGATCGACGGGAACTACATCGAGTACCGCCAACTCATTCCCGCGTCGTACCCGAATCAGTTGCGCGTCGCCAAGGACACGATGCTGGTCTCGCTCAAGCGCGCGAAGCTGCTCGCAAGCGACGCAACCTCTTCGGTGCGACTCCTTATGAAGAAGGACGGCGTCGACATCACGACCCGTTCGCACGACAAGGGCGAGGTCACCGACAACGTGGACGGGGACTACAACGGCGAGGAGTTCACGATCGCCTTTAATCCCAACTTCCTCATCGACGGAATCGAGGCCGCGCCGGGCGACGAGGTCGTCTTAGAGGCGGCCGACAACTCGCGCCCGGCCATGTTGCACGGCGTCGAGGACACGCAGTACCGCTACCTCTTGATGCCGGTTCGCGTCCAGTAACGCCGTGGGCCTCAGCTCGCTCGAGCTGCGCGACTTTCGGCTCTTTACTCACTTCGAGTTCCGCCCGGACCCGAGCGCGGTCACGGTTCTATTAAGCGCCAACGGCACCGGCAAGACCTCGGTGCTCGAGGCTGTGCACTCATTGGCCACCGCGTCCTCGTTTCGCACTTCGTCGGCGGCGGACCTCATTCGCACCGGGAGCGATCTGGCGGAGGTCCACGGAGTGATCACGCAAGGGGAGCGGCGCGTGCAAGTCGATCTCACCCTGACGCGCGGGGCGCGCCAGGTCGTGAAGAGAATGCTCGTCAACGGTCAACGTCCCCGCTCGCGTGCCGACCTTGCCGAGAGTTTGCCGGTCACGGTGTTCACGCCTGAGGGAGTCGACATGGTGCGACACGGACCTGAGGGGCGGCGGATCTTTCTTACAACTCTGCTCACCGACGCGGATCTACGCACCGGTGAGATCGTCGAGCGGTTCGAGCGGACGTTGCGCCAGCGGAACGCTCACTTGCGTGCGATGGTCGCTGGTCGCGCGGGACCAAGCGCGCGCGAGGAGCTCGATGCGTGGAGCGAAGACCTCGCTGAGGTGTCCGTGGAGTTGGTTGCCGCCCGGCACCGAATTGTCGACGCGCTCGCTCCGCTCGTCGCTGAGCGTTACGTCGAGCTGGCCGGAGAACCGACCGACGTCGAGGTTCGCTACGAATCAAGTTGGGAGGGCGACCTCCGCGACGCGTTGCGCCAATGCGTGGAGGACGATCTGGCACGCGGGCACACCACCGTTGGACCGCACCGTGACGACCTGGCGCTGCTCATCGCGGAGCGTGACGCGCGCCGCCAGGCCAGCCAGGGCGAGCAGAGATCCCTCGCGTTGGCCTTGCGTCTCGGCGGGCACGAACTTGTGCGCCGCGAGAGACGGATCGAGCCGTTGCTGTTGTTAGATGATGTCTTTAGTGAGCTCGATCCGATGCGCAGCGAGCGACTGCTCGCCCTGATGCCGAAGGGACAAACCCTCGTGACCACCGCGTCACCGTTACCGAGTGCGATGACGCCGGCGATGATCGTCAATCTCGCAGAGCGTTCGTGAGTACTCGTCGCGACGCTCCCGGAGAGCTGGGCGAACTGCTGCGCGCCATTGCGTTTCGGATGCGCAAGATCGACGTGCTGGCGATCGAAGAGATTCAGCGCCGCTGGATGGAACTCGTTGGCGACATGCTCGCGCGACGCACGACACCCGAAGCAGTGAAGAACCGTGTGCTCATCGTGCGGGTACCGTCCGGCGCGTTTGCCGAGCGGCTTCAGATGGAGGAGCGACGCATTGTGAACGCGCTCAGCGACCTCGGCGATCGGGCTCCCACGAGTCTCAAAATTGTCGTCGGAAAACCTTCGTAGTTCGACCGTTGGGAGCCGGTTTCGGGGTTCGAACGTGACACCGAAACGGGTAGGATTTCAGGAGAAATCGAGGGTCCAGTCCGGCACCCTCTGACCGCGACTCTGACCCCTCGAAAGGACCGCTGAGTGCCTGAACAGACCCGGGGGTCCTCGAGCTACGGAGCCAGCGATATCACCGTCCTCGAGGGTCTCGAGCCGGTGCGCGTACGGCCTGGCATGTACATCGGCTCAACCGGTCCGGCGGGGCTGCACCACCTGATTTGGGAGGTGGTCGACAACGCCATCGATGAGGCCATGGCCGGGTTCTGCAACCGCATCGACGTCACGATCCAAAAAGACGGCAGCTGCGAGGTCATTGACGACGGCCGCGGAATCCCGGTCGACGAGCATCCGCAGTTCCCCGGCAAATCGGCCGCTGAGATCGTGCTCACCACCTTGCACGCCGGCGGAAAGTTCGGCGGGGATGGCTACAAGGTCAGCGGTGGTCTGCACGGCGTTGGCGTCTCAGTGGTGAACGCCCTGTCGACCAAGTTGATCCTCGCGATCGATCGCGACGGCGATCGATACGAAATGACCTTCGTGGACGGCGGCAAGCCGAAGGGCAAGTTGAAGAAGAGTGGCCCCGCGCCGCGCGGTCGCACCGGGACCACGGTGAGCTTTTGGCCGGACGGCGCCATCTTTGAAGAGACCGACTTTCGCGCGCAGACCATTCTCGAGCGTCTTCAGATCTATGCGTTCTTGAACCGGGGCGTCGAAATCCGTTTCACCGATGAGCGGCCCGGCCGTGAAGCGAAAGAAACCTTTAAGTACAACGGCGGCATCGTCGACTACGTAAAGCACCTCAACGCCGCCAAGGAGTCGCTGTTTCGCAAGGTGGGACTGGTCTCTCAGTCCGAAGACGGCCAGGAAGTGGAAGTCGCCTTCCAGTGGAACACCGGGTACTACGAATCGATCTTCAGTTTCGCCAACGGCATCGCCACCACTGAAGGCGGCATGCACGAAGAAGGGTTCCGCACCGCCCTCACCACGACGGTCAACAAGTACGCGCGAGCCAAGGGCCACTTAAAGGAGAAGGACGAGAACCTCAAGTCCGAGGACATTCGCGAGGGACTCACCGCCATCGTCTCGGTACGCCTTCGCGAGCCGCAGTTTGAAGGTCAGACCAAGTCCAAGCTCGGCAACGTCTCGATGCGCTCGCTCGTGCAAAAGGCGACGAACTTAAAGCTCGGCGAGTGGATGGAAGAGAACCCCACCGAAGCCAACCAGATCGTGAAGAAGTCGCTGCTCGCCGCCAAAGCCCGCATTGCGAGTCAGAGCGCCCGCGATCTGACTCGCCGCAAGAACGCGCTCGACGGCGCGGGACTGCCTGGCAAGCTCGCGGACTGTTCGTCCAAGAACGTGCGTGAGTGCGAACTGTTCATTGTCGAGGGCAAGTCCGCCGGCGGCTCGGCCAAAGACGCGCGCGACCCGCGCACCCAGGCGATCCTGCCGATCCGCGGCAAGATTCTGAATGTCGAGAAGGCCAGCCCCGACAAGGTGCTGAAGAACTCCGAGATTCAGGCGCTCATCGCCGCCATTGGCGCCGGGGTCGACAACGAGTTCGACGTCTCGAAGATTCGCTACGACAAGATCATCCTGCTGGCCGACGCGGATGTTGATGGCAGCCACATCCGCACTCTGTTGCTGACGTTCCTCTTTCGCCAGATGAAGCCACTCGTGCAAGAGGGTCACGTCTACGTCGCCCAGCCACCGCTGTACTCGACGCTGGTCGGCAAAGAGAAGATCTACCTGCGCGACGATGCGGCGAAGACCAACTACCTCACTCAGCACCCTGACCACAAGAATGAGTTCTCTCGTTTGAAGGGGCTCGGCGAGATGGACTACGGCGAACTGCGCGAGACGACCATGGATCCCACGCGTCGTTCGTTGCTGCAGATCACTGTTGAGCAGGCCGCGCTGGCCGACGAAGTGTGTTCGATCCTGATGGGTGACGACGTGCCTCAGCGTCGCCACTTCATCCAGACCAACGCGAAGGACGTGCGCTTCCTCGACATTTAGGAAGCAAGAACTCATGGCGAAGAAGCGAACCAACAGCGGCGGACCGAGTCCCGAAGAGCCCGAGGCAGTCCTCGGCTACGTCGAGCCGATCGAAATCAACCTCGAGATGGAGCGCAGCTTCCTCGAGTACTCGATGTCAGTCATCGTCAGCCGCGCGCTGCCCGATGTGCGCGATGGATTAAAGCCCGTTCAGCGCCGCATCCTCTACTCGATGTTCGACCAGGGATTGCGACCTGATCGTCCCCACGCCAAATGCGCCAAGGTCGTCGGTGAAGTCATGGGGACCTATCACCCCCACGGCGACAGTGCGATCTACGACGCCCTCGTGCGCATGGTGGTCGATTACTCGCTGCGCCACCCGCTCATTGACGGCCACGGCAACTTCGGCGGCACGGGACCCGACGAGGGCGCGGCGGCCATGCGTTACACCGAGTGCCGTCTCGCGACGATCTCGCTCGAACTGCTCGACTCGATCGACGAAGAAACCGTCGACTTCGAGCCGAACTACGACAACTCGAATCAGCAGCCGACGGTGCTGCCGAGTCGGTTCCCGAACCTGCTCATTAACGGCAGCCAGGGCATTGCAGTCGGCATGGCGACCCGAATCCCGCCGCACAATCTCGGCGAGGTCATCGACGCCACGCTGCATCTGATCGCGCACCCCGAGTCCACCAGCGATGACCTCATGGCGTTTGTCAAAGGACCGGACTTTCCTACGGGGGCGCAGATCCTCGGTCGCCAGGGAATTCTCGACGCGTTTCGCACCGGGCGTGGCTCAGTCAAGATGCGCGCGGTTGCCGAAATCGAAGAGCACAACGGCACCGAGCGGATCGTCGTCACGGAGTTCCCCTACGAGGTGAGCGTCGAGATCGTGGAGCAGAGGATCCACGACCTCGTGAAGTCGGGCGACCTCGACGGAATCGCCGGGGTGCAGAACGACTCCGCCGGACGGCAACCGCGCCTCGTGCTCACGCTTAAGCGCGACGCCAACGCCCACGTGGTGCTGAACAAACTGTTCAAGAACACGTCGCTGCAGACGACCTTCGCCGTCAACATGCTGGCGTTGGTCGACGGCGTGCCGCGCACGCTCAATCTCGCTCAGGCCCTTGGGCACTACGTCGCGCACCAGATCGAGGTCGTCACTCGGCGCACCCAGTTCCGGTTGCGCAAGGCCGAGGCCCGCGCGCACATCGTCGAGGGACTGCTCAAGGCGATTGACATGCTTGATGCGGTCATCGCGGCGATCCGTGCGAGCGACGACCGCGCCGCCGCCCGCGCCGCGCTGATGGGTGAAGGTTTCGAGTTCACCGAAGAGCAGGCCAACCACATCTTGGACATGACGCTTGGACGGCTCACCCGTCTCGGGCGCAGCGAACTCGAGCGCGAAATGGAAGAGCTGCGCACGCTCATCGCCGAGCTGCGCTCAATTCTCGCCGACGAAGTGAAGTTGCGCGGCGTCATCTCTACTGAGCTGACCGCAGTGCGCGACAAGTTCATCGAGCCACGGCGCACCGCGATCGTGAACGACCCGGGCGAGCTCGGCATGGAGGACCTCATCGACGACGAGGAACTCGTCGTCACCTTGACGCAGGCCGGGTACGTGAAGTCGGTCGCAGCGTCAGCATTTAAGACCCAGGGCCGCGGTGGTCGCGGAGTGCAGGGCGCGAAGCTCAAAGACGAGGACTTCATCGACCAGCTGGTGCACACGACGTCGCACAGCTACCTGCTGCTCTTTAGCAACCGCGGCCGAGTGTTCCGTCTTCGCGGCCACGAAATCCCGATGAAGGAGCGCACTGCGCGCGGCACGGCGGTCGTCAATCTGTTGAACCTCCACGTCGGCGAAAAGATCCAAGCGATTGTCACGACGCGCGACTTCCCCGAGGACCAGTTCTTGATGTTCGCGACGGCGCTCGGAACCGTGAAGAAGACGGCGTTCAGCGAGTACGACAAGTCACGTCGCGAAGGATGGATCGCGATCAAATTGCGCGACGGGGACGAAGTCGTACGCGTGGTGCCGACCACGGGCGATGACGAGCTCATGGTCGTCACCTACCGCGGCATGGCCATTCGATTCTCGGAGACCGAAGTTCGAGAGATGGGCCGCGACGCTTCGGGCGTGCGCGGCATCCGACTCAAGGGCGACGACCGCGCGATCTCGCTCGACGTCGTGCGCGACGAGAGCGACTTGTTGCTCGTCACCGACGCCGGCTACGGCAAGCGCGTCAAAGTGGAGCGATTTAATCGCCAAGGTCGCGGCGGCCAAGGAGTTCGGGCGATCAAGCTGACGGCCGCGCGCGGATTTGTGGTGGCGGCCACCATGGCTCACTTGAACGACGAAGTGTTACTCGCAAGTACCGGCGGCATCATGATCCGTACTGCCGTGCGCGAAATCTCCTCACAAGGACGCGACGCCACCGGCGTGCGCGTCATGAATCTCGAAGACGGTCACGAAGTGGCGACGGCGGCGGTCGTGGCCGCTGACGCCGAGGAGTAGTTCGTCGCCGGGCGTCGATCCGGCGAATCGTTGACTTCCAGCATCACGATGCGTTGCTTTGGTACGGTCCGATTGGCTCGCGCCACATCTCATCTGAGGAGCGCTTATGCAACGTCTGTCCGGTCTTTCCCGTCGAGCGGCGCTGGTCGCCACACTCGGCGCCGTGTTGGTTGCTGCCCCCATCGCACTCATCTCTCCGGCGGGAGCCTTCGTGCCTCAGCCGCCGGGCGCTCCGGGGTATCAGTTCGGCTATCAGGCCACCAACGAGTTGGCGACGCCGAACCCCGGGACAAATATCGTGACCGATGGCCACGGCCATCTGTTCTTTTCGAATGCGACTG
Organism: uncultured Ferrimicrobium sp.; assembly: GCA_964434455.1. GTDB lineage: Bacteria > Actinomycetota > Acidimicrobiia > Acidimicrobiales > RAAP-2 > RAAP-2. The sequence goes on from CAYSVK010000002.1 coordinate 358,906, forward strand.
GTGTTCTCGTCCGATCGAATCTGGACGGAACGGGACTGCACACCTTGGTAACCAACCTGTCGAGTGGGAACCGCGAGTTGGGCCTCGCCATAGGTCCGAACGGCTTCCTCTGGGTGGGCGACACGATCAACGACAACATCTACGTCGTGAACCCGACGACGGGGGCTAAGACGATTGCCTTTAATCCCGGCTTCGCTCCGAACGCGATCGCTCTTGATGGTCGAGGACACGTGTTCGTCGGTGCGCTTGGCAACGCCGCGATCTACCGGTTCTCGCTGGATGGATCGCACCGCGTCACGTTGGCAACGACTGTCGATCCGTGGGGCCTCTCCTACGACCACGCCGGACATATCTACTTCGCCAATGGCTATGACGGCGGCGGGTGGCGCATGAACATCGACGGATCGAATCAGGTGGAAATCATCAGCACGCCGGCGATCCTCGAAAACGTCGTGGTGCTGGCGGACCACAGCGTGCTGTGGAGTTCGTACGGCGACGGCCAGCTGTGGGAGTCAACTCCGGACGCGACCTACGCATCAAAAGTGGCCGATCTGAGTACCGCCGAGGGGTGCGCCCAGGACCCTCAAACACTGACGCTGTATTGCGTGACCTGGTCCGGTGGGCAACTGGTGCGCGTCAAACTTTCGCCGCAAGTGACCACCGGAAATCAGAGCGCCACGGTGACGTGGACGCCGTCGGCTCCTGGAACCAATGCGACGATCTCGTACACCGTGTTGGTGCAGCAGACCAATACCGGATATCTCTTTGATGAGACGGTGCCGGCCACTCAGCGCTCGGCCACGTTCTACGGACTCACCAACGGCCAGGCGTACTTGGCGACCGTGTTCGGCACCAACGGTGTGGGCGACGGGACATATTCGGTGACCACGCCCGTCTTTGTGCCGGGACCGTCTGCGCCCTCCGCGCCAACCGCGGTGACAGCCACAGCCGGACCCGGACAACTGCACGTTTCATGGCCCGCATCTTCTGGCAACGGATCTGCGGTATCGGCGTACGTCGTGACGGTCTTTGACAGTGATTCGTGGACCGTGAATCAGCGCATCACGGTTCCGGGATCTTCGACGAGCGCAACCATTAGCGGCCTGTTCAACGGCGAGCCGTATCACGTGCTCGTCTCGGCCATTAACGCCGTCGGCGACTCGTCGTACTCGCCGTTCTCCGCAGACGCCACCCCGAAGGCCAAGCCCACGTGGTCATCCGTGCCCACAGCGACCGCGCTGTCGAAGTCCGCACGCGTGACCTGGCTCGCGGCCAATGCGAACGGATCACCGATCACCTCCTACAAAGTCACGGCGACGCCGTCGGGACACACCTGTTCCACCACGACGGTTCTGCACTGCGTCGTGCCTGGTCTGACCCCGGGCGTGTCGTACAAGTTCAAGGTGACTGCGACCAACCACATCGGCACGTCCGCGCCGTCAGCCGCCTCGAACGCGGTGGTCGTTCTTCACTGATTCGTCGAATTGCCTTCGGCCGAGCCGCATGAGTTGGCCCGGCCGAAGGTGATCGACTGAGTGTTACGAGTCGGGCGACGCCACCTGTCGTCGAGCCCAGGCGCGCTCGAGGGTTTGCACGATGTGGTCGATCGGCTGGGCGCCAAGGACCAAAAATCGCCCGTCGATGAGAAATGCGGGAACGCCCGAAAGGCCGAGCTCGAGGGCGTCTGACTCATCTGATCTCACCTCCGAACTGCCGGCTTCGCCACTGAGCCACTCCGAGCACCCCGCAACGCCCACGTCAGTGGCGAGGTTCTCCAGCGTGGCGCGATCGCTCAGCAGTGCACCTTCAGTGAAGTAGGCGCGAAAGAGGCGCTGGAGCAGGGCCTGACCGCGGCCCTGGTCAGCGGCGAGCACCAGCAAGCGGTGAGCGTCAAAGGTGTTGCCCGGACGCGCGACGCCGAGATTCCACTCCAGCCCCAGTCGTAAGGCTTCTGATTCAAGTCGCGCGTGAGCCCGTCCCGCTTGATTGATCTCGAGGGAGTACTTGCGCGCGACCAACTCGTCGAGTGAGCGGTCGTAGCTGAGCGGCGCTCGAGGATCCAATTCGAAGGCGCGATGGGCGAGCACCACCTCGCTGGAGTGCTCGAAGCGCTCGAGTGCGCGCTCGAGGTGCGCGTGGCCAATCGCGCAGTAGGGGCAGATGACATCGCTCCAGACGTCGATCGTCATCGGTGCGCTCACGTCGCCATCGTGCCACGACTGTTCGCAGCGCCGACAAGACTGGAGAGATGTCCGCGACCGAGATGACCGCCGCCCAAGCGGCCGCACTGGTGCGTCCGAGCGACGTTCTCGGTCTTGGTCTCGGGCCGGCCAATCCGACTGCGCTGCTGAAGGCTCTATCGGAGCGCACCGATTGGGAGGACTTGACGGTGGCGGGAGCGCTGATGCTCGGCCTCTTCGATCTCTTTACGCGCCCGAACGTTCACTACCGCTGCGGCTTTTTTGGACCGGCCGAGCGGTTCCAATTGGCCAGCGGCGCTGACATCCAGTTGGTTCCCGCGGGCTTTCGCCAATTCGCGCCGATTCTTCAGCGACTCGCCCCTCGGGTCATGGCCGCGCAGGCGACCGAGCCGGACTACCGGGGCTTCGTCAATCTCTCGCTGCACCACGGTGCGACCTGTGCTGAGCTGCGCCGCGCGGGCCGAGATCCCAACCGGGTCCTCATCATCGAAACGACGCCGCATCTGCCCCGCACGAGGTCACTCGAGGGATACCCGAACGAAATCCACCTCGACGAGATCGATGTGTTGGTGCGTGGCGATGAGGCGCCGGTCGAACTTCCGCTTGAGGCACCCACAGATGCTGATCGGGCCATCGCGGAGGTTGCCGCGCAGTTCATCCACGATGACGCGACGTTGCAAACCGGCATTGGTGCCATCCCGTCGATCGTCGTCGAGTCCTTAAAGGCGCGCCCGGAGGGCAACTTCGGTGTGCACTCAGAGATGTTCACCGACGGGCTCCACCAACTTCACCTGGCGGGCAAAGTCCGTAACCAGTCCAAAGGGATCTTCGACGGCATTTCGGTCACGACGTTCGCCCTCGGATCCACAGCGCTCTATCAGTGGCTCGACAACAACGAAGAAGTGGCCTTCGGTCCCGTGCACGTGGTGAACGATCCGACGATCATCGGCGAGAACCACCGCTTCGTGTCGGTCAACGGCGCCATCACGGTGGACCTTTTCGGCCAAGTGGTCGCTGACTCGGTCGGGGGTCGACAGATCAGCGGCGTCGGCGGACACGAGGATTTCGTGGCCGGCGCGGAGCTCTCTCTCGACGACGTGTCGCTCATCTGTTTACCCTCGACCGCCACCGTGAAGGGCGAGACGGTGAGTCGAATCGCAGCGGGACTGCCCGCGGGCTCGGTCGTGGCGACGCCGCGGCATCACACCGCGGTCGTCATTACCGAGTTCGGCGCCGCCGATCTGCGCGATCGGACCGTGACGGAGCGGGCCCGATTACTCGCCGGCATTAGCCACCCCCAGTTCCGCGACGAACTGCTCGCTGCGGCCGAACAGCTGGGCCGCTGATGTTGATCGTCAGAGACCTCATGGTCGAGATCGGCACGCGACGACTCGTCGAACCGACGAGCTTCACGGTCGGCGATGGCGAGAAGGTCGGCCTCGTGGGGCGCAACGGTGCCGGTAAGTCGACGCTGCTCGCTGTCTTGCTCGGTGCGCCGGGACCGCACCTGCGCGTGGGCGGCACGATCCAGCGACAGGGTTCGTGGTCGCATCTGCCCCAAGAACCAATTACCGGAGGGCAAGGTGTCGAGCCGATTGGGCTCAGCCACGTGCTCTCCGCACGAGGCCTCGACCAACTCGACGCCGACATGCACGCCGCGCGGCGCGTGCTCGAAAACGATCCCAACGAAGAGAACATTCACCACTTCAGCGAATTGGAAGACACCTTTCGCACGCGCGGCGGCTACGAGGCCGAAAGTGAGGTCGCGCGACTGGCCGCCGGTCTCGGGCTGCGCGAGGAGCTGCTGCTCGAGGACCTCTCGACGTTGTCGGGGGGCCAGCGTCGCCGCGTTGACCTCATGCGCGTCCTTTACGAACGACCCGACACGATGGTGCTGGACGAACCGACCAACCACCTCGACAAATCAGCCAAGCGGTGGCTCTTTGATGAGCTCGAGCGCTACGAGGGAACGGTTCTCATCATCAGCCACGACATTGCGCTGCTCAATCGCGCGATCGATCGCGTACTCAGCCTGCGCGATGGTCAACTGCGTGAGTACAAGGGGAACTACACGAAGTTTCTGGAGCAAGACGCGGCGCGCATCGAAGCCGAAGAGAAGATGGCCACGCGCCAGGACGCCGAGATCACAAGACTGAAGACCCTCGCGGACTCGATGCGTGGCCAGACCGAGAAGCGTGCGCGGAAAGCGAAAGTGCTCGACAATCGTGTGGCGCGTCTTCGCACCGAGCGCGTCGAAGTGACCCGCCGCGAGCGCAAGGTGGCGTTCAAACTCCCCTTGCCGCCGCGCAGCGGTGACGTACCGCTCACCGTCGAGGGCATCGAAGTTCGTTACGGCGCGCTCGAAGTCCTCAAAGGTGCGGGCTTCATCACCCGTCGCGGAGATCGGATCTTGGTGGTCGGACGAAACGGCGCGGGCAAGAGCTCGCTGCTGCGCTGCCTTGCGGGCACCCAAACACCACAGGCCGGCACGGTGCGTTTCGGCGCCAACGTGACCATGGGGTACTTCGCTCAGGAGCACGAACAGCTCGACATGAGCAAGACCGCTCTCGAACATCTCGCTGATTCGACCGTCGAGACTGAGGTGGCGAGGCGCAGCCTGCTCGGAGCGTTCGGGATCAAGGGCTCCGCCGCGTACCAACTGCCCGGGACGCTCTCGGGCGGAGAGCGCGCGAAGTTGGCGCTCGCGGTGATGGCCAGTTCCAATGCCAACCTCTTGGTGCTGGACGAACCGACCAACAACCTGGATCCGGCGAGTGTTGAGGCGATCGGTGTGATGTTGCGTGCTTGGAAGGGCACCATCATCGCGGTCAGCCACGAACGGGGTTTCGTCGATGCTCTCGAACCGACGCACGCCGTGTTGTTGCCTGAGGAGTACTTCGATCTGTGGCGCGAGGAGTACCTCGATCTAGTTGAGCAGCGCTGAGCCGAGCGATGACGACCATCGAACGACGCATGCCCGCGGAGTGGGAGCGCCATACCGCGACGTGGATGATCTATCCGCCGGCCGTGTACGACGGCTCGACGGCCCTTGAGGATGCACGGGCGGCGTGGTGTGAAGTGGCGCGCGCGGTGGCGCAGTTTGAGCCAGTCCGAATGATCGTCGCGCCCAATGATGTCGACGCGGCCCGCCGAGACCTCGGATCTTCGGCGAGTTTTTGCATTCTTGACGTCGATGACGCGTGGGCTCGCGATGTCGCGCCGACCTTCGTGCGCGAGTCAAATGGCGATGTCGTCGCCGTGGATTGGCGATTTAACGGCTGGGGCGCGCAGAGCTGGTCGAGCTGGGAGTTCGACGCCGAAGTTGCTGGCGGCGTGGCTCATGCGATCGATATGCAGATCGTGCGGTCCGAGATGGTGAACGAGGGTGGCGGCATCGAAGTCAACGGTGCGGGCACCGTCCTGCTCACTCAGACCGTCCAACTGGATCCGTCGCGAAATCCCGGTTGGAGCAGAGAGGACGTCGAAGCAGAGCTGCGGCGCACCATCGGCGCCACTCGAGCGGTGTGGTTCGATCGCGGACTCACCGGTGATTACGAAGAGTTCGGCACGCGGGGTCACGTCGACCTACTCGCCAAGTTCATCGATGAGCGCACCGTGCTGTTTCACGACCAGCGCAACCCCGAGCACCCCGATCACGCGGTCAGTCGAGTCCTCGAATCGACCTTGCGCCACGCTGGTTTCAATCCGGTGGCGTTGCGCGCGCCGTCGCGGCTAAAGGTGGGCTCGCGGCTATGTGACTGGAGTTACGTGAATTTCAGTTTCGTCAATGGGGGAGCGGTCCTCGGCACCTACGGCGACGAGGCGGATGACGAAGCACTGGGAGTTCTGCGCGAAGTGCTCGCCGGTCGCGAGATTGCTACCGTCGATGCGCGTCCGCTGTTTGCGCTCGGCGGGGGCGTGCACTGCATCACTCAGCAGCAACCGGGATAGGAGCCCCATGCGATCAGTCACTCTGGCCGCGCTGCAGACATCTTTTGGCCACGACCGCGCCGCGAATCTCGACAACGTCGAAAAGATGGTGCGCGTGGCCGCTCGCTCGGCCCAGCTGGTGCTGCCCAGCGAACTGTTCGCTTCGGTGTACTTCTGCAAGGACGAGCGATCGAAGTTCTTTGAGTGGGCGGAAGAACTGGACACCTCGAGCGTGGTGTCGCGCTTTTCGGCGCTGGCGAAGGAACTCGGTGTCGTGATTCCCATCTCGTTCTTTGAGCGCGCGGGTCGCAGCTACTTCAACTCCGTCGCGGTTGCGGACAGTGACGGATCGATTCGTGGGCTGTACCGCAAGAGTCACATTCCCGACGGTCCGGGCTACGAGGAGAAGTACTACTTCTCCCCCGGCGACACCGGGTTTCGGGTCTTTGAGACCGCCGCGGGAGTGGTGGGCATCGGCATTTGCTGGGACCAATGGTTCCCCGAGTGCGCCCGATCTCTCGCACTGCTCGGCGCCGAGGTGATCTGTTATCCCACGGCGATCGGCACCGAACCCCAAGACCCGACGCTTGACACGAGCGGCCACTGGCGTCGCGTCATGCTGGGCCACGCCGCGGCGAACATGGTTCCCGTCGTCGCGGCCAATCGCGTCGGGCACGAAGTCGGCGATCCAACCGAGACGACCTTTTACGGCACGAGCTTTATCGCGGACCACACGGGCGCGATCCTCGCGGACGCCGGTCGCAGCGATGAGGCAATTGTCACCGCGACCGTCGACCTCGACGCCATTGCGCAAGCGAGAACCGAATACGGCCTCTTTCGCGATCGTCGCCCCGACCTATATGGACCGTTGCTTACTCGAGACGGACGACGCGCCCACTTCTAAACTCTCGCGATGGAAGCGCGACGCATACTTTCCGCCGCGCAGTTCTTGGAACTGACGACTCAGCTGCGGGAACGATCCCCGATCATGTCGAACGTCATTGGATCGGTTGCCACGACTGTCGCGGAAGGCTCCCGCTCGTACGACGAGGAGTTCTGGTGGGTGGTGGAGGACCACGAAGAGCCCGTCGGATTTGCCATGCGCACCGTTCCGCACGCGCTGTTCTTTGGTCCAAGTGCACCTGGCGCGGCGGCCGCGATCGCCGCCGCGGTGTTGGCGGCAGATCCGACGTGCCCGAACGTCAACGGTCCGAAAGAGGAGGTTGGGGAGTTCCTGGTGGCGCTGCGCGCGCTCGGCGACGAGCGCCAAGCCGTCTCCACACTCCGCGAATTCGCACAGTCGATCGAAGAGCTAAGCGTTCCGAACGTCGAGGGTCGAGCGCGCATTGCCACGGTCGATGACCTCGAGCTGGTGATTGGCTGGGGACACCAGTTCGCCATCGACGCTCACGTCCCGCTGTGGAGCGACGACTCGCTGCGCAACTCCATTGACTCGAAGTCGCTGTATCTCTGGGAGCTCGACGGGCGGCCGGTATCGATGGCCGGGCACGCCGTGCCGGTATTGACGCCCTCTGAATCAGTCGCCCGAGTCGGTCCGGTGTTTACGCCGCACGAACTACGCGGTCGCGGCTACGCGGCCGCCGTGACGGCGGCGATCACCCAACACCTCATGGATCTGGGCCACCACGTGATGCTCCACACCGATGCGGCCAATCCGACGAGCAATGGCGTGTACGCGCGACTCGGGTATCACGTCGTCGGTGAACTCACTCGGTTCGATCTGGTGGCGTCCTAGCCTGCGCGCAAGGAGGCAACGTGGCGCAGATTGAGATCGAACAGTTCCAACTGGCCGACGACGTCACCGCTGACGGCTTCTTGGCGATTGAAGCGGCCTACCTCGAGTGGTGTCACGCGCATCGCAAGGGACTACGGCGACGAACCGCGGCGCGCAATGACAGTGGCTGGGCGATTGTGTCGTGGTGGGAAGGTCGTCACGTGGAGTTCGACGATCCCTCACCGGCTGGATCGGCGTGGCGCGAGGCGATCAAAGCGGACAGCTACTCGCGGGTGACTTACACCACGCTCGACTGAGTTACTGCTGAACCAACGTGATGGGATTGCCGTCCGGATCGGTGATGCCCGCAATCGTTGGACCACCCGGGACGGGGAACGGTTCGAGTGTCACGGTGCCGCCGAGTTCGCGCGCGAGCGCCATCGTCTCTTCGAGGCTGCGCACCTGGATGTAGAGCGCGACGCCGTGGTGCGTCGAATGACGAAAGTGACCCGCCGGACCGGGTACGGGTCCGCCGAGGCCCGCCGGAAACGTGTGAATCGGACCGTCGCCTATCGGCCAGTTGAACAATCGCTCGTAAAACGGAATGAGCTTTCCGGGATCCGTCGAGGTGATCTCAAAGTGCACAACCGGGCGCACCCAGTCGGCCGAAGTGTCGCTCACCGGGAACCGTCCATCCCCGAACGGTACGACGTCACTGGACTCCCTCGTAATCGGTAATCGGTGGCGGAGTCCATCCGTACACGTCCATCAGCGCCGTGGCTTCGGCGTTGCCGTAGCGAAAGGCCCCGGGGCAGTACTTCGTGCGCGCCGTGGCCAGCGCACAAAAGTGCCCGTCCTTGATCCGCACCGGGTTACTCAACTTGGAACCGGGCACGCCGAGGCAGAGGTGGTGGTTGACCTCGTACAGCACGCACTCGCGCGAGTACGTAAAGGCGTTGGTCGTGAGTTGATCGACCGATTGACCGGCGTTTATCCACACCACACCGTCGTGCACGTCAAAGCTCTTGACGGCTCGCTTTTCGGCTTTGCGCACGCCACTCGCGTACTGCTCAAAGGTCACAGAGCTGCCGATCGTGGGAAACGGATTCGGCGGTTCGGCCGGACTCGACATCACGAAGATGTGTCGGGCGCCGCCCTTGACGAAGATCGTCGCGGCGGTCTTGGTGTTCGCTTCGTACTGTGCGTCCACCGCCGCGAAACCTTTAGCCCACGACGCGGCCATGCATTTGGTGAACCAGTTGCCGATGAACAAGATGAGCACTGCTTGGGGGTGATACGTCGCGGCGTCGGACTTCATCTGTCCGAGAAAGTCACAGATCGCGAGACCCGGCACGGCGTGCACGATGATGCGCGGCGGATCGCTCATGCGGTGCAGCGCCGCCGCGATCCACGGCTCGGCCTCCCACTGCATCGAGTCGCCGTAGATCGCGACGGTGATCTGCGAAGAGTGGGCCACCGACGATCCGGCGGGCGGCACGGAGAACGTTGCAACCGTCGCAACGACTGCGACCAGGAGGGTCGAGAGAGTCAAGCGCCGTGCGGGAGTGGACCGACTGAGCGTTCGCACGGGATGAAATTAGACGGGCCGCGGGGCGCCAGCCTCCGCTACTGCGTCGCCCAGAGCAGACCCCCGCCGGAACCAAGCAACTGGATGGTCCCGCGATTGGTGACAACGATGCGTGTGTGAGCGTGCAGCCGCGTCGACGACGCCCACACCACGTGGCCCGCTGCATTGCGTGTCAGCAGATTGCCGTCGCTCTGCAGTGTCAAGGTGGCGTGCGTGACGCCGGTCACCGAATCTGTCCAAAGCCGTTGACCGTCGGCACCGATGAGTCGCAGCTCGCCGTTGCCGTAGAGGAATAGCCGGCACCGACCGTCCGGTGAGCTGATGGCCCAACCGGGGTGCAGCGTGTCACCGACGATGAGCGTGCTGAAGCGGCCGGTCGCCGCCCAGGTCGTTGCAGCACCATGAGTGATTGAGAACTTTCCGAGGTTGGTGAGTTGCACGTTCGAACCGGCGGTGGCGGTGCCGGGCGATTGCCAGAGGACGGTCGAGCTCGCCGACAGGACCGCGAGGTGGCCGTCAGGGCGCATGATCGCCGTCGCACCGGGATGTCCCGAAGTAGCCGAGTGCCACAGGCTTCGCCCGCCCGACAGCGAGAGCACCAGGTCTCCGGAGCTCTGCATTGTGAGTTGGAACTCGCCGTTCGGAGAGACGAGCGAGGCGCCGCTCGCCAAGGTCGCGCCACTGGCTAGTTGAGCAGCCAGAGGTACCGGCGTCGCCGCGCTTGGCAAGCCGCAGGTGTTCGGCGGTCCGTCACGACCGAGGAGATCCACAAACGTGTATCCCCGCTCGAGGAAGCTACGAATGATCACCGGCAACGCGGCGACGGTTGCAGGCATCGAGATCGACTGATTGTGCAGCAGGACCACCGGATGATTTTGCGGACGTGACTGGTTGATGACCGCTTTTTCGATGTAGTTGATCCAGTACGCGCTGCCCGAACCCTCGGCTTTCCAGTCGCCGCCGCCGTCGCTCCACATCCACACGGTCTCGGCGCGGGCGCGGGCACTGAGTGCCGTGACGGTGTTGGCCGATCCGTACGGCGGGCGAAAGACGCACGGCACGTTGCGCGTGAGATTCCACGTCTTGTTGATGACGTTTTGAATTTGAAACGCCTGCTGACCGGCGCTCAGCCCCGGCATAAAGGGGTGACTCGCCGTGTGGTTGCCGAGGAGGTATCCGTCATTCGACTCGAGGCGCACGAGGGCCGGCCACTCCGAGATGTTCTGTCCGATGTTGAAGAAGGTCGCACGCACGTGAAAGGACTGAAGGATCGAGATGATTTTCGCCGTGCTGCGGCCAGGTCCATCGTCAAAGGTGAGCGCCACGGTCTTGCCACCGCCGGCAATCGCGGGCGCGGAGTTCAGTGTGCCGAAGAGGTGGCCGGAGACCAGCGGGGCGGGGCAGGCCGAGATTGGAGGTGCGACGGGTGCACTGGTGCTGGCCAGCGCGTGCGACGAGACGAACAGCGAGGTTGACGTCACGGCGCTCAGCGCAACAAGTGAGATCCGACGACGCATGGCGACAGTCTCACCGACGCGTCGCGCCGTGTCGACCGATTCTTTTAGGGAGTGAGAAGTCGTGCGAGTTGGCGAACCGCATTCGGTTCCGCACGCCACCACGTCCATCGACCGCGCCGCTCGCCGACGATCAAGCCAGCGTCCGCGAGCACCTTGGTGTGATGCGACACCGTTGATTGGCTACGACCGGTGGGTTGCTCCAGCGAGCAGCTGCAGACTTCACCGCCGCTCGCAATCATCGAAAAGACGCGCAGACGGGTTGGATCGCCGAGCGCGGCGAACAACTTCGCGGCATCCTGGGCCGTTTCGTCGTCAAGGGCAGCCGCCCCGAACGGTGCGCAGCAGCCCAGAACATCGGCCAGGGCGGTGGGTGATTGACTCATCGACATCTATCGATATATTAGTGGCTCATACATCGATCAGTGTCGATATAGCGAAGGAGAACCCATGTCCCGCCTGCAACTGGCGCTGAACGTCGAGAACCTCGATGACGCCATTGAGTTTTACCGCCGGTTCTTTCAGACCGAGCCGGCCAAGGTTCGCCCCGGATACGCGAATTTCGCGATCGCCGAACCACCGCTCAAATTGGTGCTGATCGAGGGCGGGACTGGCGGCACGATCAACCATCTCGGCGTCGAGGTCTTTTCGACCGACGAAGTCGTGAGCGAAACTCGCCGTTTGGCTGACGCCGGCTTTCCCGTGCGCGTGGAAGACGGCACGACCTGTTGCTACGCGCTGCAGGACAAGGTGTGGGTTGACGGTCCTGACTCCACGAGTTGGGAGGTCTACACGGTGCTGGCGGATGCTCCGCTCGACGCGCCGATCGCCGACTCAACGTGCTGTGGCGGAGAGACCACGGCCGTGACGGTCGGCGCAGCCGCGGGCTCCAGCTCGGCGTGCACCTGCTGTTGAGCGCGGAGCGCGACGCCTCACTGCGTCGTGACCTCGTCGTCGAGGTCGTCGGCGCCGCCCTGCTCACGACCGGCGTCGTCGGCTCCGGGATCATGGCCACCACGCTCAGCCCGCACAACCTCGGGTTGGATCTACTCATCAACGCCGCCGCTACGGCGGGAGTGCTCTACGCGGTTATCACGGCACTCGGGTCCGTGGCGCCGTGTCACATGAACCCGGCGGTGACTGCGGTGTTGTGGATGCGCGGTCACGTGGACGGACGACGCGCAGCGTTGTTCGTACCCGCCCAAGTCATCGGATGCTGTCTTGGGGCCGTGGTGGCCAACGTGATGTTTGCGCGCAGTGCGGTGACGCTGTCGACGCACCACCGCGCGACGGCGTCTCATCTGCTGGCTGAGTTCGTAGCCACCCTCGGACTGGTGACGGTCATCACCGTGTTGGTCGAACGGGGTCACGCCGAGAAAGTGGCTGGTTCGGTGGCGGCATTCATCGGCGGGGCGTATTTCTTTACGAGTTCCACGAGCTTTGCCAATCCGGCGATCGTGATCGGGCGAATGTTGTCGAACACGTTCGCGGGCATCGCACCGGAGTCCGCACCCGCATTCATCGGAATGGAGGCGGCCGGCGCGCTCGGTGCGGCGTTGCTGCTGACTCAACTCGTGTCGCGCCCGAAGGTGGCGCCGCGATGACGACACCGACTGTTCTGTTCCTGTGTATTCATAACGCCGGGCGCTCTCAGATGGCCGCCGCGTTCGCTCGTTCGTTGGGCGAAGGACGAATCACCGTTGTGTCGGCTGGGTCAGTTCCCGCCGATCGGCTCAACCCGGCGGTCGTCGAGGCGATGAACGAAGTCGGTCTCGACATTTCGGGAGAGACACCGCGTCGAGTGACGCTCGACGACGTCCGCGGCGCCACGGTGGTCGTCACAATGGGGTGCGGCGATGAGTGCCCGTTCGTGCCGGGCGTTCGCTACGACGACTGGCCTTTGGCTGATCCAGCCGGACAGCCGGTGGACATCGTGCGGACTATCCGAGACGAGATTCGAAACCGAGTGCGCTCACTAATCGACGAAGTGGCGCCGTGAGTTAGCCGAGCTCTTGAGCGAGGGTCTTGATGCCATCAATCACCCGCTGCATCGAGTCGCGCATCTGGGCGATGCGGCCGCTCACAATCGCCTCAGCGCGTTCGGGATCCTTTTCGACCGCACTACGAAGAGGGCCCGACCCTGGTCCAAAGATCACGCGGTGCGTGAGAGTCGCGCCATGCGGTGCCGGTGCCACTTCGAAGGACCAGATCGCCATTGGTTGATCAGGCTCACCAATCGTCCACTCAAAGATCGTCGGCTCGTCGCACGCGGTCACGACCGGTGTTGTCTCCCAGTTGTAGCCCTGGGGCGATGCGTTGCGTCCGAGGAAGCGGCTGCCCACGGCGGGCGTGGCGCCCTCGAGCCACTCCGCCTGCTGTAACTCATCGGAGAACTGCGCCGGGATCGTGATGTCGCTGATCAAGGGCCAGAGCTGCTCAGGGCTGACATCGATGTCGCAACTGACGGAACCTTCGGGTCGTGAGTCCAGATACATCGGCACCTCCTTGGCGGCGCTGACGCTACCGGGGCATCTCTGCGATTCGAGGGGAATAATTAGGTGATGCGATTGGATGCGACGATCACGGTGAATGGTGCGTTGGCCGACGTGGCCTTCACCCGCGAACTACCGACGACGGCCGACACCATCTGGTCCGCGCTCACAGACCCGAATCACGTGGCTCGATGGTTGGCGGAGTTGACGATCGAACCGCGCATCGGCGGCGCGATCACGCTCGTGTGGCCCGGCGAAGGAGAGATGAACGGAGTACTGGATGAATTCGACGCGCCGCACGCCTTGGGGTACAGCTGGCAGGAAGGCGCGACCGTCTCTCATGTGCGCTGGAGCATTTCGAACGGATTGACTGATGCGCTGCTCGGACTGGATCACCTCAACACTCCAGTTCGTGAAGCGATTGGCTTCGCCGCGGGATGGCAGAGCCACCTCGAGGCGCTCGATGCCTTCATTGATGGCGAGCCGTGGACAAGAGAACAGACGCGAGATCGGTACCACGAACTAAGCGCGCAGTATCGCGTCGCATTGCCAGAACTCGCCGTCGCCGAAGGGGCTTGACGGCGATAACCCTCGTCGCGGTCGTGGTGAGGAACACATCGGATGAAACTTCGCGCGAACTGTCGAATCTGTCGATGGTCGTTCGTAGTACTGGTGCCGCTGAGTTGTTCGATCTCGGCGAAACGTAAGGAGTAACAGTGAATTACATGATCATGGTGATTGACGACGGACAGGGACTGGCGACGCCGGGCGAGATGGAGCGCATCGACGCATTCAACGAGAAGATGCAGGCGGCAGGTCAGTGGGTCTTTGCCACGGGACTAGAAGGCCCGAGCGCGGCGACGACCATCGACAATCGCGGCGGAGCAGATTTGGTGAGCGACGGTCCGTTTGTGGAGACGAAGGAGTATCTCGTCGGGTTCTGGCTCGTGAACGTGCCTGACTTTGATGTCGCGCTGTCACTGGCTAAGGAGGGATCGTTGGCCTGCAATCGCAAGGTCGAGCTGCGCCCGTATCACCGCGGCGGCAGTTGATCGACGCGACCGACGCCCTTACTCGTGTTCACCGCGAGGAGTGGGGCCGCATCGTCGCGTCGCTCACCAAGCGATTCGGTGATCTCGACATCGCCGAAGAAGCGACGGCCGAGGCGTTCGCCGTGGCGGTCTCACAGTGGGTCGAGCGCGGCGTTCCGCCAAATCCCGGGGCGTGGCTCACGACGACGGCGACGAACCGCGCCATCGATCGGCTGCGCCGAGAAGCCAAACGAGACGAAAAGCACGAAGGAAGTCGAGTTCTGTTCAGCGAGGAGCCAGTGAACGACCACGGAACCGTCGCCGACGAGAGGCTGCGGCTTCTCTTCACGTGTTGTCATCCGGCACTGGCAATGGAGTCGCGCGTGGCGCTGACGCTGCGGATGGTGGGTGGATTAAGCGTCCCCGAAATCGCGCACGCCTTTCTCGTGCCCGAGACGACGGTGGCGCAGCGGATCACTCGGGCGAAAGCCAAAATTCGCGCGGCCGGCATTCCGTTCAAGGTGCCCAATGAGGCGGACGTCTCGAGTCGGCTCTCCGGTGTGCTCGCGGTGATCTACCTCATTTTCAATGAGGGATATTTGGCCACGGGCGCGGAAACTGATCCGGTACGCCAGGAACTCATCGATGAAGCGATCCGACTCACTCGTGTGATGCGGTCACTTATGAATGACCGCGGCGAGATCGTGGGACTGCTCGCCCTGATGCTTCTCATTGATGCTCGACGAGCAGCGCGCGTGTCAAGTGGCGGACAACTCGTCACTTTGGACGAACAGGACCGAACTGTCTGGGATCGGGATCGCATTGACGAGGGGCTCGCGCTGGTTCGTTTACGACTCGTGTCGGGCGACTCGCCGAGTCGCTACGACCTCCTCGCGGCAATCAATGCCGTCCACGACTCAGCGCGCGACGCCAGCACCACCGACTGGTCTCAGATCTTGGCGCTGTACAACCAACTACGACAACTCGACCCGTCGCCGATTGTCGAGCTCAATCGGGCCGTGGCGGTAGCCGAGCTTGACGGACCTGGTGCGGCACTCGGGATTGTCGATCGGTTGGGCGATGCGCTCATCAACTACCACGCATTTCATGCCACTCGAGCTGACCTTCTCCGGCGGCTCGGTCGAATCTCCGAAGCGCGCGACGCCTATGACCGAGCAATTGAGCTGGCAGGTAACCGCGCCGAAATTGCATTCTTGACCACTCGTCGCAATCACATGGAGGGATGAACTATGCGCAAGGTTGTTGCTTACGAACTCATATCACTTGATGGGGTTGCAGAGGATCCTGATCGCTTCATCACGGAATGGGACCCCGTGATGGACGCCAACCTTGCTCGAGTTATCAGCTCACAAGATGCCGTCATTCTCGGAAGGCGGAGTTACGACGAATGGTCGAGATTTTGGCCGAACAGCGAGATTGAACCATTTGCCAGCTTTATCAACAACGTTCCAAAATTTGTTGCGACCTCCACTGATTTCACGTTGCCGTGGAGCAACTCGACGAAGATCGAGGGAGAGCTTTCGACATACGTTCGGGGCCTTCAGCAGAAGACGGGTGGCGATATCGGAGTGCACGCCAGTATTCAGGTAGTTCAGTCGTTGCTGCGGGCCGGGCTTGTCGATGAGCTTCGGTTGGTTGTGGCTCCAGCAATCGAGGCTCAAGGTCGACGACTCTTAGATGGTGTTCCACAAGGCCGGTGGCATACCCGACAGTCGAGTGTGAGTCCTACCGGCCATCTGCTCGTCGACTACGTGAGGGATGGCGGCTGACGCCAAATGAGTTGTCGACTGAATCTCATGCTGGAGCGAGTCATCACCAGATCCCGCACAATTTCCTGACTGCACGTAATTGAATGCGCATCCGTGGCGCCACGGTCGGATAAGTGGATCGCTCATATGAGCTGAACGGATCGGTGCTGGCTTTTGACCAAATGACTTCAATAGCCCAACAAAAAGGGAAGCGAAGTCACAGCTTCTTATGCGACTTTTACCTGCGTGGGCGAGGGGGGACTTGAACCCCCACATCCTTTCGAATACAGGCACCTGAAGCCTGCGCGTCTGCCAATTCCGCCACTCGCCCGAATGGAGCCTTGAAGCCTACTGGAGGCACATCTTGCGCCCAAGAGTGGCGCAGTGTCACCGGTACAGTTGAGTTCGCTATGGCACTCCGCAACATCGAGAGCCGACTGGAAAAGTTCTTCGAGCGCGGACTGTCGCGCCCGTTTCGCTCGACACTCCAACCAATTGAGATCGGGCAGCGCATTGTGCGCGAGATGGATCTCGCTCGACGTCTCGGCGTTCGCGGTCCGATCACGCCGAACCACATCAAGATTTGGCTGTCGAGCGCTGACGCGCAGCGCTTTGAGGGATTCCAGCAGGCTCTGGTGACCGAATTGACCGAAACCGCTCGCCAGCACGCGGTGGCCGAGGGGTACAACTTTGTCGGCCCGGTGGCCGTTGAGGTGTTTGTCGACGATGGCCTACACGCGGGTGCCATTTCGTGCAAAGCCACATTTGTTGAGGGCCGCAGTGAGCCTCGCGTGGTGACCGCCGAAGGTGCGAGTTACGTGATTGGACCGCGTCCGCTCATTGTCGGACGGCTCTCGGGGTGCGACATCGTGGTCAACGATCCGAATGTCTCGCGTCGCCACGCCGAAATCTGGAAGACCAGCGAAGGAGTGGCGATCAAGGACCTTGGCTCGACCAACGGCACGTTGGTCAATGGCCACCGCATCACGGCGGTCTCACTTTCTCCGGTTGACGAGATCGAGATCGGTCCCCAAACGATGCGGATCGAGCTCGCCTGAACTTGAACATCGCGACTGACTACACGGCGGCTATCCGACCGCTGCAGCTCATCGTGCTCGCCGTGGCCGGCCTGTTTTTGGTGCGCGTCATGCGCGTGGCAATCGTCGAAGTTCGACCCGCTCGCGCGAGCCGAGCCGAACGGCGCGTCGAACGACGGCGCGTGATGAGACTGTCGCTTGTTTTCATCGAACCGGTCGAGCACTCTGGAGAGCGCGTCGAGGTGGACCAGACGCTGTCGATTGGGCGCGGCGTCGAGTGTGACCTCGTGATCAATGACACGTATCTCTCAACTCGTCACGCGTTGTTCAGCTTCGACGACGGTGACTTGCTGGTCGAGGACCTCGGCTCCACCAACGGGACGTACGTGAACCACGAACTGATCGCACACCGCACTCGCTTGGAGCGCGGCGACATTGTTCAGATCGGCGGCGTCATCTTTGAGGTCGTTCGGTGACTCTCTGGCGCTACGCCGCCTCGAGCGACGTTGGTCTGGTGCGCGAGGTGAACGAGGACGACGTGTTCGTTGACGATCGCCTGGCGGTGGTGGCCGACGGCATGGGTGGACACGCGGCGGGAGAGGTGGCGTCTCAGCTCGCGGTTCGCACGATTGTTGATGCCTTTGACACGACGTCGACCACCGAGGGACTCGAATCGGCCCTCGAATTGGCCAATGACGCGATTATCAGTGATGCCGAGAGTCACGAAGAGCGTCGCGGCATGGGCACCACCGCCGTGGTCCTGGCGTTGACGCAAGGAGAGGGCGGCGTCCTACCCGTCATTGCCAACGTGGGCGACTCGCGTGCGTACCAGTTGCGCGACGGCGCAATGCGTCAGATCACGGCCGATCACAGCGTCGCTGAGGAGTGGGTGCGTCAAGGTCGACTCACACCCGAGGAAGCCGCCGTTCATCCCCGTCGACATCAATTGACGAGGACGCTCGGGATTGAACACGGTGTTCGAGTCGATCTCTTTCCGATTGCGACGCAACCGGGAGATCGAGTTCTCCTCTGCTCCGATGGATTGAGTAACGAACTTACGGACGCCGAGATCGCCGAACTGGCGTCGCCGCCCGTCGGTCTAGACGAAGCGGTCGCTGCACTTGTCGAGGCGGCGAATCGAAGAGGGGGCCGCGACAACATCTCGGTCGTCCTGGTTGAACTCGATGAGCAACTCGAACTGCCGCCACCTGAGCCGCTTCCTTCACTTGAGCAACCGGCCGCCGCCACGGCGGCGAAGGTGCGCCCGGCTCGAAAGTCGCGCATCACGTGGCGAGCCGGACTGTTCGCGGTCGCGCTCATTGGTTCACTCGCGGGCGCGTATGCCGTGCTCGATTGGTACGCCGGATCCACCTTCTACATTCAGGCCGATCGGGCCACCCCGACCAGTCCCGCGTTCCTTGACGTCTACCGCGGTCAGCCCGGGGGAATCTTGTGGTTCAAGCCGAGCTTCGTCATCGGCACCGGCATTCGCCTCGATCAGATCCCGATCTATGACCGCGGAATGGTCGACAACGGCAACGTGATCGAGCAGCCAAGCGATGCGGCGGCCATTACCTACGTTGAATCACTCCACCAGCAGTTCATTCGCCAATCGAGCGTGCCTACGACGACCACCACTTCCACCACTCTCGCGGGCGGATCTCACTGATGTCGAAACGTCTCGGCTACCTCGGGCTCGTCATGCTCGTGCTCTTCGCGATCCTGGCCGGCATGACCGCGTATCTCCAGTTCTCGCGCAAGCCAGTACTCGATGCCTCGCCGCTCAATCCCCGAGTCATTCACGCGTCTCGCTACGCACCACGTGGTGACATCGTGGCCGCCGACGGTGAACTGCTCGCACACTCGGTGCGCTCAGGCGTGTCGGGGTATCCATGGCGCCGGATCTACCCGCTTGGCTCGCTGACCTCAGGAATCGTTGGCTACACGTCGGACTTTTACGGCGACTGGGCGCTCGAAAGTGAGTACGCCTCAACGTTGGTCGCGCACAAGCAGCCCGCTCAGAGTTGGGCCCAGGTCCTCGCTCCCTCGACGGGCGCCAACACCCTCAACATCACCTTGCAACCGGCACTGCAGCGCGTGGCTCAAGCGGCGTTGGCCGGACGCGACGGAGCGGTGGTGGCACTCAATCCATCGACCGGAGCCGTTCTCGCCATGTATTCGAATCCCACCTTTGACCCGAAGCTCATCACCGTGCCCACCTACGGCGCCGAGAAGTACGCGTTTGCGCTCTACACCCGTTACAACGCGCACCACTTTCAGCCGCTCGGTCTGCTCGCGACCCAACAGACCTTCCCGCCGGGTTCGACCATGAAGGTCGTAACGACCGCCAGCGCAATTCTCAACAAGCCGAGTCTGATGTTGAAGTCGTACCCGTACCTCGCGTGCACCAAGCTGCCGAGCACCAACAAGGTGC
This sequence comes from uncultured Ferrimicrobium sp., assembly GCA_964434455.1. Lineage (GTDB taxonomy): Bacteria > Actinomycetota > Acidimicrobiia > Acidimicrobiales > RAAP-2 > RAAP-2. The sequence continues at coordinate 378,637 of CAYSVK010000002.1, forward strand.
TCTGTAACGACGGCGGTTCACCGTGCGGTGGAACGGTACAAGTGATGCTGCCGTATAGCTGTGACCCGGGCTACGGACTGATGGGTCTGGATCTGGGCGGCGAGGCGCTGAGTTCCACCGCCCAGGCGTTCGGCTACGACCAGAAGATCCCGCTCGACTTACCTGGAGTGGCGCAGTCGTATTTCCCCGGGGGTGGCTCCTTTAAGTACGACCAACCGCAGCTGGCCTACTCGGCCATTGGCCAGGAGAACGTGCGCGCGAGTGCCCTGTCGAACGCACTGGTAGCCGCGGGAATCGCCAACGGCGGCACCATCATGATCCCGCACCTGATTGACAACATCGTCGGACCAGACGGCCGAATCATTCAGCAGTTCAAGGCGACCCCGTGGCTCACTCCAATGACGCCGGCTCAAGCGGGGAGGATCGTGCCGCTCATGGAGGCGGTGGCTCGTTACGGCACCGCCGGTGGGGTGGGGTTCCTCTACCAGGACGATGTGGCCGCCAAAACCGGTACGGCTCAGACCGGCAATGCGCTGCACAACACCGACGACTGGATGATTGCGTTCGCTCCGGCGCGCCATCCGGTAGTGGCCGTCGCCGTCGTTGTGCCGTATCAGGCGATCAGCGCGTACGGCGCGACGATCGCCGGACCGATCGTGAAGTGCGTCATCGAAGGTGCGATTGCGTTGAGTAAGGGTCTGCCCGCGTCGAACACCGCCACGACGTGTCATCAATGAGCCCTTTAACGGCGAAAGGGCCGCGCCTAATGTTGGGGAGCTCATGGAACCGGTAGTCGACCAACGCATTTACTCCAACCGGTATCAGCTGACCCATCTCATCGCTCGCGGTGGCATGGCGATGGTCTATCGAGCCCACGACCTCCTGCTCAATCGCTACGTGGCTCTCAAGCTCCTCTACCCCGAACTCAGTGTCGACCAGAACTTCGTGGAGCGGTTCCGCCGCGAGGCTCAGGCCGCGGCCAATCTGTCGCATCCCAACATTGTCCCGGTCTTTGACTGGGGCGAAGAGGGTGGCACCTACTTCATCGTCATGGAGTTGATCGAGGGCACGTCGCTGGCGGATCTCCTCCGCGAGTCGCGAACGCTGTCTCCGGCTAAATCCGCCCAAGTGTGTGCGCAAGTCGCGAGCGCACTCAGTTACGCGCACCGCCAAGGTGTGGTGCACCGTGACGTGAAGCCCGGCAACATCCTGCTCACGAGTGATGGTCAGGTGAAGGTCACTGACTTCGGCATCGCCCAAGCAGTCTCCACCGAAGATCACCTCACCGTGGCCGGTTCAGTGATGGGTACCGCGACCTACTTCTCGCCAGAGCAGGCCGAAGGATCTCTCGTCGATGGACGTAGCGACGTCTACTCACTCGGTGTGGTGCTCTACGAGTTGCTCGCGGGTCGACCTCCGTTCATCGGAGAAACTCCGGTGTCGGTCGCGAGCAAGCACGTTCGCGAAGTCGTACCGTCTCCGCGACAATTTAATCCGTCGTTGCCGAGTGATCTCGAAGCGATCTCGCTGCACACCCTCGCGAAGCGACCCGAAGACCGGTACCAGACAGCTGATGAGCTGCGTTCAGACCTGCTGCGTTTCGTCGAGGGACAACCAGTGTCCGTGGCTGGCCGCGGAGCGATCATGGGCGACGACGTCACGCAAGCAGTTTCGACGGTGGCGGCGGGTGAGCGAACTGCGTCGGTGGCGATCATGAGTGGACCTCGGACCGACATCCGTCCTCGTCGGAAGGGCTTTCCGGCCTGGCTTGCCGTGGTTCTGGTCGTGCTACTGGCCGGTGGAGGGGCGGCGGCCTACGTAATTGCGAACAGCCCCACCACGTTGAAAATGCCCAATGTGGTGGGTCTGAAGGTAGCGCAGGCAGAGAGTTTCTTGCGAAGCGAGGGCCTCAACACCAGCACGCAGCTGGAAGTGTCGCCGAAGACTGCGGGCACGGTGCTGCGAACGAAACCTGAGGCGGGTAAGAAGGTTCAACGGGGACAACTCGTCACGATCTACATCAGCCAAGGTCAAACAACCACACCAGTCAACATTCCAAGTGTCGTTGGTCTCTCATTGGTTGCCGCCGAATCACAGCTTGCCGGAAGCGGCTTGGGCGCGAGCGTCAGCTTTACGAATCAAGGTGGCCCGGGAGATTTTCCCGGCAACGTCATTCAACAGAACCCGAGCGGTGGAACCCAAGGTCACACCGGGGAAAAGATCAGCCTCATCGTGCTCTCGCTGAACTCCACGTATCCGGTACCTGACGTTTCAGGAGACACCCCTGTCGGCGCAGCGTCGGCGCTGGGCAATGCGGGTCTCGGTGTCACTGCAACGAATGGGTCAGTCTGCAGCAACACAAAGGCGAGTGGGATTGTTGTTTCGACGGTGCCCGCCGCCGGACAGCCGGTGAGTTCGGGCACCAAGATCAAGTTGATCGTGAGTTCTGGTTATTGCACAGTCATTGTGCCGACGGTCCAAGGTGAGACTCAGGCCAATGCGTCGGCGGCCCTTGAAGCTCAAGGTCTGATGCCTCAGTACACGTACTTGATGCCCACCGATCCCAACTGTCTGGGTCAGTCCGACTACGTCGTCGACCAGACGCCGCTTGGAGGTTCGTCGGCGCTGTTCAAGTCGACCGTGACGATGGACTACTGCCCGCCCACTGGTTGAGAGAGCCGGCCGAGGAAGTTGGCCAGCATCGACATACCTGTTCGGGTGAGGACGCTTTCGGGGTGAAACTGAACCCCTTCAACGGGGTGCGTTTGGTGTCGCACTCCCATGATGACGCCATCTTCGCTCCACGCAGTTCGCTCTAACTCCGCCGGCAGAGTGGTTGGATCAATGACGAGCGAGTGGTACCGAGTCGCGATTAGCGGCGAGTCGAGTCCAGCGAAGACCCCCTGACCAGTGTGCGTTATCTCTGAGGTCTTGCCGTGCATGATCGATGGCGCTCGCACGATCGAGGCGCCGTAGACGAGTCCGATGGCCTGGTGTCCGAGACAGACGCCCAAGATCTCGGTGGTGGGGCCGAACTCTCGAATGGCGTCACAGGTGATGCCGGCGTGTTCGGGACGACCCGGCCCAGGTGAGAGGACGATGCCCGCAGGCTCGAGCTGACGAATCTGTTCGATCGATATGGCGTCGTTGCGATGGACCTCGAGATCCGCGCCCAGTTCCCCCATCTCTTGGACGAGGTTGTACGTGAACGAGTCGTAGTTGTCAATGACGAGGACGCGCGCCATCTGTGGAGGCTACCGAGTGGCGTGAAGGAGAGCGCGGTCGTAGAGAATGGCCGCCCACGAATGTTCAACAGTTCGTCCGGTGCTTGGCACGCCCAACAGTCTCTCGAGAACAACCACCAAGGGAGTGTTCGGGGAGTGCCTCCTATATGCATGTCGACAGTCATGGTTCCGACTTTGGCCAAATTCAACGGATCGCGTCCTGGAGGTCCGTAATCGATGAGGGTGCTTGTTCGCTCCATCATCTCTTCGGATTGAGGTACTAGCGCTGCGACATTGCCCGGCACTTTGATCGATGCACGCATCAACTGCATTGCAGTCCGAGGTCACGAGCCGTTCGGGCCACCAACCTCGAAACGGCATGTAGATGTACCCGAGGAAGCGTGAGCCTTCTCACTGCAATTCGCCGCATCGCCGAAACTGCCAGATCAGAAGTGATTGTTGCGAAATGATCGCCGTTTTGCCTGGCTCGGCAAATTCGGGACTAGTTGGTTGTGGGCCGCGGACCGTTCAAAAGAGCGAGAACGTCGCCGATGGACTGGCTGCGAGACTTGATCTCGGGCGTGGGCATCTGCACGCTGACGTCGTAGCGATTTCGGCGTCCGACCTTGGCTTTGCGCACGTAGCCCGATTCCACGAGGTCATTGAGAATTCCGTGGACTCGTCTCTCGGTAATACCCGTGTACTCCACAATGTCGCGCAGCCGACACTCCGGATCTTGCGCAACCCGCAACAGCGCTTGACCGTGCTCGGTGAGAAACGACCACTCAGGTTTGAGCGGTTGTCTCAGAACATTGTTACTAGTAATAAATGACAAGTGCAGGCTGTTTCTGCAGCTCGAAGAGAGCCAGTTGTGAAGCATGGTTGAAGTCTCGGCTCTCTGAGGAGAGTTATGAGGAAAAACACCGGCGGAACAACAGTGAGCCATTGCGCCCACCTTGAATCTGCCGAAAGCCGACGTGAGCAGTTGGGTCACATGACGTCAGCACTCTCAAGGACACCAGCGCCTGAAGTGGTGTTTCCGCGCGATGAAGAGGTCGCCGATCTATCTGATGACGTCCTCGCCGACGAGACCATTACGTCGTAATGAAATGGCCCACGCCGGCGAGCAAGTTGTTCAGCCGACGAGGGCCATTGGTGCTGGACCGCGCGCACGTCAAATGGGAGAACCCGACGTGCCAACGGTCTAGTAATAGTGCGACCGGCCGCCGAAGGCGTGACCGGTTCGTCCCAAGATGAGCAGGACGACACCAACGATCAAGAGCACCAGTCCCACCGTCCACAGAAACGGGATTCCCCCAATCAGTCCCACCAGCATGAGCAGAACTCCGAAAATCATCATGAGTTAGTCCTCCGACGTTGTAGTTATTGATCGAACCGCGAAGTTCACGACTTCGATGTCAGACGAGTTCCAGAACGAGTCATACGCCTCGGCAATCTCGCTCACGGTGGAGCGCTCAGAAGTGAAGTTCATGGCGGTAAATCACGTGTGTCTTGGCCACCTCAGCCCACGATGTCAGGCCCGGCCCTCTATGGATCGGGCCCGTCATCGTGAACAGCTCAAGCGTCGATGTCGTCTCCGCAGTATCAACATCGACCTGAGTGGAGTCCACCGACTCGAGTGATCGAGTCGTGGCTCGCACTGTTAGGACTTCTGCTCGTGAAGCGCTGTCGTGCGACCGGTCGAATCGGTGACTTGCCGATCGAGTGTTTGAGTTGGGGCCGACCGACTACGTCGCGAGCTCGCAAAGACGATCGCTGACACGATGAATCCCACCGCACCCGCAACCATCAAGATGACCCCGACCGTGGACAAACGAAACCCGTGTTGGGTCACGGTTGATGAATTTTGTGCAGTGACGGCCCAATACATGATTGCGCCTGCCACTGCGGAGATACCGCTAATAACCATTCCAGGTAGACCCATGGTCTTCCTTCCAGCGTTGATCCGAACCAGGTTGGTTCAGTGCGGCGGAAGCGGGGTCTTGGCGCGTCGGTTCTTGCAACCTACACCGCTTTGGTGATTCAGTGCCGGTCGCGCCGTGTACAGAGCGCCGAATGATGTTCGCTCCGCAGGTGTAGGTTGCGAACGCGGCGGATGATGCATCCATGCCGCGAGACGCCGAGTACAGGTGGACGATCTAGACGATTGTCGGCCGTTCTGGCTAGACGGCTCCAATTTTTTGGAGGTCCGTATGTTTTATTCGTCAATACACCGTCTCACGCCCAGATTTCGACAATCAGCCGATTTGCCAGTTGTTCGCACCGCGTTTCCGCCGCCGGCTCGAGTGCCACAAAGTGCGCCCAGCGTTCGGCGAGCTGAAGCATCGTTTCGACGACTAGTCGAACTAGAGCAGCATTTGCAACGAGTGAGTCAACTGGCACCGGCCGTTCCCATATTGAACACTCCGTCAACGACAGAAACGAAAATCGCGATCTCACCTTGGGGTTTTGCCCAACGAGTCCGTCAAGGTTCACAAGTACTACGACTGTGGGCGCGAACAGTTAGCTCATCATCTTCGACATCGACGCCCTAGCGGTTGTTGAAGCCAATGATGTCCGGTCGAACTTCAGAGTTCCTCTTTCGAGCTCCCTTGAATCACCTCCCGAAAGTCGCGGTGAACTCCGAACGCACGTCGTGGCTTCGAGGTGCGCCTCGCCGTGGCTAGACAGCGATACCTCGAGATTCTCGAGCACTTCCGACGGGTCGTGGCTGATGATCCGGGAAACCCCGCTGTGTGCACCGTGGCAGTCGAGGTGACCCAACTCGCCGGAGCCGCCGTTGCCTTATGTGGAGACGGATCTCAATTCACCACTTTCTGCGCGAGCAGCGAATCGATGCACACACTGATCAATCTGGAAAAGACCGTTGGCGAAGGACCGTGTTTGGACTCATTTGGCACGACCAACATCGTCAGTGCGCCACTGCTCGGTCGTGAGGGTGCGATTCGGTGGCCGGTCTTTGCCCCATTGGCGCTCGCGCAAGGAGCCGAGGCCATCTTCGCCACACCCGTACGCATTGGCGCTTCTCGACTCGGCGCATTGGTGCTCTTTCACGATCAACCGGGCGAAATGTCCGAAGCCCAAGTCGACGACTTGCACGTGTTGTCATCGATCGCGGCTCGCGTGGTGGTCGCGATGCAGGCCGGCGCACCCCCTGACGAATTGGGTCACGAACTCAGTCGTCCGGCGACCTTCGACATGGTGATTCAACAAGCTGCGGGCATGGTGTCGGTACAGGGATCCATGAGCGTGGGCGACGCCCTCGTACGAATTCGAGCGCAAGGCTTTGCGACGTCTCGCACGTCTGTTGAAATCGCCCATCTGGTCGTTGAACGACGACTCCGATTCAATCGAACAACGGAAAGTTGGGTCGAATCACCCCCGGCGGACGGCAAAGAGCACGTGTAGCCTTGGTGAGCCGGCCGTCTAGATCTCGCACCGTCGCTGATTTCCTTCAATTGAATGGCGTTCGCATGGCCCGTGAGTCACTCCTGATCTCCACTTTGGTCGAGCTGGCTGACAACTTGGTTGACGACTTCGACATTGTCGATGTATTGACCGTGCTGTCGAATCGTTGCGTTGAGACCATCGACGTCGATGCTGCGGGTGTGATGTTGTCTGCTCCAGGCGGCGAACTGCAATTCATTGCGGCGTCTAGTGAGTCGATGGAGGTACTGGAGCTTTTTCAGTTGCAGGCCAACGAGGGGCCCTGTGTGGACTGCTTTCGCACTGGTGAAGCAATCTTGAATCGACGGCTCAGCGCGCCGGATGCGCAGTGGCCGCTCTTTACTCCTCAAGCCCTCGAGCAGGGATTTCACGCCGTGCACTGCTTGCCGATGCGATTGCGGGGCCGGACGATCGGGGCGCTCAATCTCTTCCTCGAAGAAGAACGTCAGCTCAGCGACGAGGACGTCGAGGTGGCACAGGGTTTTGCCGACGTGGCAACCATTGCCATCCTGCAACATCAAGTCGCCGCCGACGCCCTCACCTTGACCAATCAACTGAGCAACGCGCTCAACAGCCGGGTGATCGTTGAACAAGCCAAGGGCAAGATCAGCGAAGCCACGAAGTGCGACATGGATGCCGCCTTTAACCGTTTACGTGCTCACGCACGCAATCACAATCGGCGGCTCACCGAGTTGGCGGCGGAGATAGTGAGCGGAGACCTTTCCGCACACGAGCTCGATCAATATGCACATAAGGATCACCGCTCGCGATCAATGAACGGACCGAGGGTCGGTGACACGCGAACTTGGATCGACGACTCGCAACTGGAGTAGATCGGTTTCCGGCGCCGGAGCAGGAGCCCAATGATCGCGGGTTCCTTCACTAACATCCATGGTCCATGGCGTCCAAAAAAGGTCCCGGCAGTGCCTCGAAAGCCGGACGCAGTCAAGGCCGCGTGACCACGCCGAGCAAGCACCAAGGGTCAAGCACTGGTCGCTACATCAGTGCGGAGGCGAGTGGGCGCTACACCGCTCCGACGCCCAAGTCCGTGTACCACAGCCCTCGCTGGTACGGACCCGCGATCCTCGTGATGTTGATTCTGGGTTTGCTGACGATCGCGCTCAACTACCTCGGGGCGCTACCCGGCGCCGTCAGTAGTTGGTACTTGCTGGTGGGGATCGTCGTGATCTTCGTCGGCTTCTTCATGCTGATTCGATATCGATAACGAAACCAAAAGGCTCCCCCCGCGCTCGAGAGCGCGGGGGGAGCCTTTTGGTTTGTAACTAGAGGCGCTCGATGATGGTCGCGTTGGCGAGCCCACCGCCTTCGCACATCGTGAGCAGGCCGTAGCGACCGCCCGTGCGCTCGAGTTCGTTGAGCAGAGTCGAGGCGAGCTTGGCGCCCGAGGCGCCGAGCGGGTGCCCGAGCGCAATCGCGCCGCCGTTCACATTCACCTTTGAGAGATCGGCGTCGTGCTCGATCTGCCAGGCGAGAACCACCGAGGCGAACGCCTCGTTGATCTCGACGAGGTCGATGTCGCTCAACTTGAGTCCGGTCTTCTGCAAGATCTTGGCGGTGGCCGGGATTGGGCCGGTCAACATGGTGACCGGGTCGACACCCGCGAGCGCGAAGGCGTGGAAGCGGGCGCGCGGCGTGTAGCCGAGCTGCTTCGCGCGCTCTTCGCTCATGATCAGCACGGCACTTGCGCCATCGGTGATTTGGCTGGAGTTGCCGGCGGTGACCTTGCCGTCCTCCTTGAAGGCAGGCTTCAGGTTCGAGAGCGTCTCCACCGTTGAGTCGGGACGGATGCCCTCGTCGGCGCTGAAGATCTCGGTGGTGTCGTCACCGTTCTCGTCGCGCACGGGGAGTTTCACGATCTCGTTCTCGAATCGGCCCTCGGCGGTGGCGCGCGCCGCGCGCTGGTGACTCTGGGCGCTGAATGCGTCGAGCTGCTCGCGGGTGATGCCCCACTGATCGGCGATCATCTCGGCACCGATGCCCTGGGACTTAAGACCACCCACCGGCTCGTAGCGCTTCATCACGCGCGGACCGAAGGGAAAGCCGAGGTCGCGCACGATGGAAGAACCCATTGGGGTCCGGGTCATGCCCTCGACGCCGGCGGCGACGACCACGTCGTAGGCACCCGACATCACGCCTTGGGCCGCGAAGTGCAACGCCTGCTGGCTCGATCCGCACTGGCGGTCGATCGTCGTGGCGGGCACGGCCTCGGGCCACCCAGCGGCCAGAACCGCACTGCGACCAATATTGAGCGACTGCTCGCCCACCTGCATGACGCAGCCCATGATCACGTCATCAATGACGCCCGGGTCGAGGTCGTTGCGGGACTGAATGGCCCTCAGCGCCTCGCTCGCGAGGTCGACGGCGTGCCAGCCCTTCAGTTTTCCGTTGCGCTTGCCGCCGGGTGTGCGTACGGCGTCCACGATGACCGCAGTCGGCATGGGGGTCCTCTCTATGACGATGACGACGCTCCGCGCCGCGCGCGAAGCCTATTGGCGGTGTCAGAACTACTGTCAAATCGATGACCGACCGCAAGAACATGGATCGCTGGCTCGGCAACGGCGGCATGGCGATCATCGGCGAGATCGGTGGCTCCTTTACGAGTTACGGCGTTGACGGCGAGGACCTCGGTTGGGTCGAGGGGACCTTTGCGCCCAACGATCTGGCCTGCAATCCCCACGGATCGGTGCAGGCTGGCGTGCAGGCGGTGCTGCTTGACGCCGCGATCAACTTCGCGATTAACGCGGCGCTGCGCGGCAAGGACCGCACGAAGGCGACCATCGAGATCAAGAGCGAGTTGATGCGCCCAGCGTTAAAGGGCGAGAGTTACGCCTTGCGCGGCCAAGTTGTGCGCCTCGGCCGCCAGGTCGCCTACGGCGAAGCGTCCCTCACCAATCAGGACGGCCAGATTGTCTCGCGTGCGACGGGCAGTTTTCTCATTCACCGCGCGGCGGACGCCGAGCGCCCGGCCAGCTAAATGTGCTCGGCCGGCACCTGGCCGAGTCGACCCGCCTCGTAATCCTCGAACGCGGTCTGAAGTTCGTCGCGCGTATTCATTACGAACGGTCCGTATTTGGCGACGGGCTCGCGGATCGGCTCGCCTCCGAGGAGCAACACCTCGAATGCGTCAGTGCGTGAGTCTTGAGTTTCGTTGGCCGTGAGTTCAATTGTGTCGCCATCAACCAGCACGGCCATTTGAGCTTCGTGCAGCGCCGTGCGCTCGGCGCCCACGGTGCCGCGACCGGCGAGTGAGTAGACGAGCGCGTTGTAGGTTGGGTTCCACGGCAGTGAGATGCGCGCGCCGGGAAACAACGTGAGATGCACGATCGTGATCGGCGTGTGAGTCACCCCGGGACCAGAAAAGCTCCCGAGACCACCGGCAATCACGCGCACGATGGCGTCACCCGCACTCGAGGTCAGCAACTTCACGGCCTGGGCCTCAATGTCCTGATACCGCGGATTGGTCATCTTCAGGCGCGCGGGCAGATTCACCCACAGCTGCACTCCGTGAAACAGTCCGCCGGCATCAATGAGCGCGTCGGGCGGGCGCTCGATATGCAAGATGCCCGCGCCGGCGGTCATCCACTGCGTGGCCCCGTTTTGAATGACGCCACCACCGCCGATGGAGTCCTGGTGCAAAAACGTGCCGTCGATCATGTAGGTGACGGTCTCAAATCCGCGGTGCGGGTGCCACGCGGTGCCGCGCGGCTCGCCCGGTCCGTAGTCGACTTCGCCCATCTGGTCCATGTGCACGAACGGATCGAGGTCCACCATCGAGATGCCGTGAAAGGCGCGAAACACGGGGAATCCCTCGCCCTCAACTCCGCGCGGAGCTGATGTAATCGACTTCACTCGCCGAGCTCGAGCACCTGGTGTTGGATCGTCAACGCGGGGGAGTTCGAGCGGATTAGCTACTGAGACCGCAGGCATATCCCGGAGCCTAAAGAGTCAGCCTCGGTCGAGGAACTTGGTCGGATCGACCGCGATAAAGAGCGACGTGGCCTCCGCAACTGGCTCGCCCTCAGTGGTGACGACGCACTTCATACGGAGCTTTCGGCCGTCGCGACTCTCGAGCCACGCCCTCGCGACGATCGGCCGATTGACCGGCGTGGCGGACTTGTACTCGATCTGCAGATTGGCCGTGAGGGCCAAGGTTCCGTGGATCGAGAGGACCATGCCCATGGTCTCATCGATGAGTGCGGCCACGATGCCGCCGTGGGCTCGACCCGGGGCTCCTTCAAAGGCCGGACCGAGCGTCACTTCCATCACCGCGTGCTCGCCGTCGCGAAACAGGTACGCGCCGAGGCCGTGGGGGTTTGACGCGCCCGACACAATCGAGTCCGCGAACAGTTGACGCGGTGGACTGGAGCCGTGCTCGGGAACCGAGGCCGAGAACGCTTGAAGTCCGTCGGACCCCCGTCGTCGCTGACGGGCGTCACCCTCAACGATCAGTTCTCTCGCCTCACTCACCAGGCGCACGATGAGTTCGAGATCCTCGTGGTCGATCTCGTGAGCCACAAACTCGTGGCCCAACTCACGAATGGCCGTGGCCGCTTCGGCGCGTTTTTCGTTGAGATCACTCATGTGTTTCCGATGTAGTGCTGGTCTCCGACACTCAGAGCTCGATCGAGACGCGCCAATCCGTCGCGGACTTCCTCGTCCGTGATCGTGCACGGCGGCACGGCGTGAAGACGGTTGTAGTTCTGGAATATGAGGAGACCTTCTGCGCGGCACGCCGCGCCAATCGCGTCCATGGCCGCCGAACTCGAGCCGTACGGAGCGAGCGGCTCACGGGTCTCGCGCTTCGCCACGAGCTCGAGGGCGAAAAAGACACCGCGACCCCGGACCTCACCGATAATGGGATGCCGAGCGGCGAGCTCGAAGAGTCCGGGCCCGAGAACCTCTTCGCCGATGCGCTTGGCGTTTTCCACGACATGTTCATCGCGCATGGCTTCAATAGTTGCGACCGCCGCCGCGCACGCCAATGGGTGACCCGAGTACGTGAGCCCGCCGGGATACGGCGTGGTGTCGAAACTGGCTGCAACTTCACTGGAGAGAATGACTCCGCCCAGTGGGACATATCCCGAGTTCACGCCCTTGGCGAACGTCACAAGATCTGGTCGCGTGTCAAACGCGTCATAGGCAAACCATTCCCCCGCGCGTCCGAATCCACACATCACTTCGTCAGCGATGTAGAGGATCCCGAATCGGTTGCAGATATCTCGAACTCCCCGCAGATATCCCGGTGGGGGAACCATGATTCCGGCGGTGCCGGGAATGGACTCGAGAATGATGGCCGCGATGGTGGACGGTCCTTCAAATCGAATCGTGCTTTCGAGGTGCGCGAGAGCGCGCTCGCACTCCTCGGACTCGTTCCGTGAGTTGAACTCAGTTCGGTACAGGAACGGTCCGAAAAAGTGCACCACGCCGGCGGTGCCGTTGTCATTGGGCCACCGTCGTGGATCTCCCGTGAGATTGATCGACATTGACGTGGCACCGTGATAACTGCGATAGGCGGCGAGAATCTTCGGTCGCCCCGTGTGAAGCCGAGCCATGCGAACGGCGTGCTCCACCGCCTCGGTCCCCGCGTTGGTGAAGAACACCTTGGCGGCGCCGCTGAAACTTCGCTCCACAATTAGTTCGGCCGCCCGGTAGCGGCTTTCGTATCCGTGCTGGGGCGCAACCGTGCACAGCACATCGGCTTGCCGCTTGATCGCCTCGACGACTGCGGGGTGTTGATGTCCGATATTCGTGTTGACCAGCTGCGAGGAGAAATCGAGAAATTCGCGTCCCGATTCGTCGATCACTGTGCAGCCGTGGGCTGTGCGCACCATTAATGGCGTGATCGCTGCTTGGGCGCTCCAGCTGTGAAAGACGCTGCGCCGTTCGCGCTCTTGGGAGTTCACGCGTTCGTTTGAATTGTCAAGTGGTTCAGAACGACGATGTTATGAGTTCGATAACTAGTGCAGAATTTTTCGGAAGTGGTGGGGCTAGTAAGAATCGAACTTACGACCTCAGCATTATCAGTGCTGCGCTCTAACCGACTGAGCTATAGCCCCGAAAGAGTCAAATCTACACCAGCGGTTATCGACGCTGGCCGGGCATCTCGGTCCACAGCTTCACCTGAATCGATTGACTCGCCGTCGCGAGCAGTGCGCCGCGCTCACTCCACAGAAACGCAATGCCTTGCGCGAAACCGTGAGAGAGCGCATGAATGTGGATGTCACAGAGCACCCATTCGGTGGGCTCAATCTTGGCGATGCGGATGGTGTTGTCCAGGCTGCGACCCATGAGCGGAGTTCCCGTCGCTTGACTTACCGATCCCGAGACGTAGTCCCCAAAGATCGCCAGTGTGGCTGCCGACGGATCAAGGTGTCCTGGCACTCGGGCCCACAGTGCTGAATGCGGCGAACCCGGTGTGCCGTCCAGCTCCTCAAATCGCCGACCCAACGCGTAGCGGGTGTCGATGTGATCAAAGATTGACTCGCCGAACTCTTTCGGCGTGCGTCGAGGGGCGCAGAGGTCCGGCGGCGGGACACTCGGCATCACGACCCACGGTTCGGGACTCTCCATCGTCCCGTTGCCGAACGCTGCGTTCACCGTGAGGATCTCTTTATCTTCAATCGTCGCCACGGCCCGGGCTTGGGTCACGTGGTGTCCGACGACCGCCAAGGTGGATGTCACGACGACCTTTGATCCCGTTGGCGCGTAACTCAGATAGTGAGCGGTCGCCCAGATGGCGGGGCGACCAGAGTGCTCCTCCATCGCCGACAGTCCCGCAGCGAGACCACACCCGCCAAAGAGAAACTGACCAGGCGTAATCAACCGTTCGAGAACGGTGAGCTCCCACGTGTTCTCACCGGTGCGAACGATTCCAAGGAATTCGGTCGCGTTCATCGGGGCAGACTAGTTCTGTGATTGACGCGCGCTTTGTGCTCGTTGGTTCGATACTCGCGATCGCCGGCTCGGCGATCTACGTGCGCGACACGTGGCGCGGCGAGACTGCGCCGAATCGCGTGACGTGGACGTTGTGGGGGCTCGAACCACTTCTCGCGTTCGGCGTGGAACGTCAAGAGCACGTTGGTTGGGCGTCGGTGATGACATTGGTGCTCGGATTGATGCCTGTCGCCGTGCTCATCGCGTCTTTTCACGATCAACGATCGGTGTGGCGCATTGGCGCCTTCGACATTGTCTGCGGCGTGATCTCCGTCATCGGACTCGGGTTCTGGGCGGCGTCCGATCGCCCGACAGTCGCCTTGGTGTCGTTCGTCGCTGCTGATGCCGTCGCCGCGCTACCGACGATGAAGAAATCGTTCACCCATCCATCATCAGAGTCGCGTTGGAACTTTGCAGCTGCGGCCGTCTTCGCTGGTCTCACCTTGCTGACTCTTCACCGCTATACAACAGCGGGAGGACTGTTCCCAACGTCAGTTTTGGCAATGAACACCGTCATTTTCCTGTTCATCTCCACGCGCGTGGGCGAGCGTCTCAACTCGACGACCACAATGGCCGCATGACCACGCCAACCGCTGGCCGAGAGCGGCGACGGTCGACGCCGCGGTCGGCGCTCGCCACGGTCGTTAAGCGTTCGGCGTCGTGTGATGCCGTCGCTCTCGTTCGTACCGGCGAATCCGGCCGTATTGGATCGCTGATGGGACAGCGAACATCAACGATGACGAGTTCACTGCTTGATTTTCTGCGCGGCTCGAACTTGCTGTTCGCTACAGACGTTGTCGCGGAACCTAATTCGGGACTGAATGTCACGTTGTGCGGCGACGCGCACCTGTTGAACTTTGGTGTTTTCACGTCCCCCGAGGGTCGGCGGATCTTCGATGTTGACGACTTTGACGCGGCCACGATCGGTCCGTTTGAGTGGGACGTAAAGCGCCTGGCCCTTTCCGCGGTGGCGGCTGCGGATCAGATCGGTGTTACGCCCAAGCGGTGGAGGCGGCTCGCGTTGGCGGCCGCGGGCTCGTATCGCCGCGGCGCGCGAGAGCTCTCACAACTCGGTGTGCTCGATGCGTGGTACTCGCTGTTCGATGTCCGAAGTCGGCTGTCCGATGTGCGTGGAGCGTTTTCCAATGAGCTGACTGACGAGATCTGCGATGTCCTCACCGACGACATGAACGCGGCCACTCGTTCGTACGGATCGTTGGTGCGGACAGGTGACGAGGGACCGCAGTTTGAGGCGCACCCCCCGCGATTGATTCCGGTCCGCGAGATGTCGCCGCCACTGTGTGCAGACGTTGGCATTGTCGATCCATCAGAATTGCTCGCTCGATATCGAAAGTCGTTGCCCGCCGAGCGTCAGCCCCTTCTGGATCAGTTTGTGGCGGTTGACATGGCACTGAAGGTCGTCGGTGTCGCGTCGATCGGCACACGGTGCTTAGTTGTCTTGCTAACCGGACGAGACCAGAGCGATCACTTTGTGCTGCAGGTCAAAGAGGCGATGGCGTCCGCACTCAACGTTGTGCGTAACCAGGTGCCTGCCACGAGCGATGCCGAGCGCGTCGTTCGCGCGCAACGTCTCTTGCAGTCAACGCCGGACCCGCTTCTGGGCTGGTGGACGAACGATCCGATCACCACGCGGGGCTTCTACGTTCGCCAGTATTCCCACGGACGAGCGACGATCGAGCTGGGACAGTTGGACGAAGAGCGACTTTCGGCGTACGTCAGTGCTTGTGGATGGGCGCTGGCTCGAGCCCACTCGCGCAGCGGTCGGGTGAAGGAGATCACTGACTATCTCGGGAAATCCGAGAAATTCGACGACGCCATTGCGGAGCACGCGTTGGCAACGCACGAACGTCTGAAAGTTGATTGGTCCGCATTCGTTTCGTCGGTCAAGCCCTAGGCGGTCCCGGAGTCGTTGTGATCAGCGGACTGCCCTTCAAGGTCCACTGGGTCGTGGTCATTGTGTGTTGCGGCGTGGCGATCGTCGTTGTCAGCTCGGGATCGGCCTTAGTCCATCGTCGTCGTCTCGCAGGTGCCGTCGTCGCTTCACTTGTGGTGTTCTCGTGGCCACTCGATGACCTCGCGACGCACGTCTCACTGTCCGCGGCGGTGATTCAACGTCTAGCCATCATCCTCGGAATCGTTCCACTGGTGATGTACTCAATTGACCGCTCGGTCTATTCGATCGTGTCGCAGCCGAGGATTCTTGATCGGTTGGCGTCGTGGTTGTCGCGCCCGATCGTTGCTCTGCTCTTCGTGACGATCGCGGGAGCGATTTCTCTGGATCCAGCGAGTGTTGATTGGTCGGCTGGATCAGTGTTCGGGCATTTTGCGGTCGAATGCCTGACAGTTGTGGTTGGTGTCGTTTTGTGGCTGCCAATGACGAGTCGATTTCCGACGGCGCGCCGACTTAGCGACGCCGGTCGTGCTGGCTATTTCTTCGTGTCATCGATTGTCGTGACCAGTCTCTCGTTTGTCTGGATCTTTTCGCGCACTCCGATGTACCCCGGTCTCAGTGGGCAACGAGCGATTCTCGGCATTTCACCAATCGTGGACCAACAAGGAGCGGGATATCTCTCCAAGCTCCTCGCGTACGCACCGATGTGGGCCGTGGCGTTCGTTTTGTTGGCGAGGTCCGCTGAGCATGAAGATGAGGGGTCAACGCTCTACGTCGAGGATGCCTTACGGGAGCACGATCGAGCTCAACGTAGCGAGAGTCATCGCGCGGATCTAGACGCAGACGGTGAGGTCAATTCCCAGTAATTTGGGAGCGCGGGGACGTAGCTCAGTTGGAAGAGCACCTGCTTTGCAAGCAGGGGGTCGTGGGTTCGAGCCCCATCGTCTCCACCCTGGTCAGGGGCCATGTTTCGGTGATGGCTCGGGACCTTTGTCTCATTGTGACTCCGGGACCTCTGTCTCACAACGGGACGTGCGATCTCGGACTAATTCAGCACGAATGGTCAGTCCACATGAACCCATCCAAGAATCGATCCAAATCAATCCTGCTCTTGATGATCTGAAGTGAGAATCCAGTTCTGTGACGGCCGAAGAGGCTCACCGTCAATTAGGACGCGAAGCAACCCAGATTTTCGAATGTGCCAAACAACAGATCAGAACTCAGCGAGGCGCTGTTGGTCATGTGCTCGAGAATCGTCGCGTAGACACTGCGAAAGTCAACTGTCGGCACCAATGCGTCATCAAGTCGCGCTGAAGGTGCTGTGTCCGGCGTCTGTCCGTACAGACCGCCTTTTACCCGCGGCCCAATGAGAATGTCGGTGCCAGCCTGTCCGTGATCACATCCGCCCGAATCGTTGGCCGTCTGTTGCCGTCCGAACTCGCTCGACATGTAGATGAAAACGTCATTCGCTCGAGTGGCTCCATTGATCGACGCAAAGAACTCTGACAACGCCGTGTCGAGTTGACCAAAGAGATCCAGCTCGGCGCTGTTCTCACTGCCGTGGGTGTCAAATCCACCGAAGCTCACGACGTAGGTCCGACAAGGAACGTTGGCGCGAATCATCATCGCCACTTGATCGAGCTGCTGAGCCACATCTGTTGACGCGAATGTGCTGTCGACGCTGGCGTCCCACGCGGCGTACACGGTTGATTGCGCTTCAAAGACTCCGTGGAGAGACGTTTCGGCCCGTCGGGACATTGTGCCAAGGGGCCAACCAGGACCAGCCATCGCCTGCCACGCCGTCAGCCAACTGTCTTCCCATTGCCAGCCCACGTCGAAGTTGAAGTACTGGACGTTTGGCACACTGAGGACGGATGTCGAGTTCCCGACGAGTGCGGGGTGAACGCCCTGCGTGGAAATTGATGCAAAGGGATTGTTCAGTGCGACTCGATCGTTGAGCCGACCGAGCCACCCGGTTGCGACTGAGCTGTTAAACGTGGCGACTTGGCGGTAGTGCATCGCGGCGAAGTGGGAAAACTCGTGGACAACGTTTTCGCCGGGTCCCCGAATGAACGCGACGTCACCTTGATTCGCGAATCGCGCTGCAGTCCACGGCATTGAGGGATGAAGGGCATAGGAGGTCCCCGCCAGTGACAGCAGGTTGGCCGGAGCAATCGCCACTGATCCGTGCCCTTGATTGGTGTCGTAGTACCACGGGTCATTCGGATTGATGAGCATGTTGGTCGCGTCATTGCCACCCTGGAGATCGATCATGACGAGGATCGGTGTGCCAGACGGCAGCGGAGGTGTGGCTCTTACGAGCTCGGCCGCGGCGGCGCGCTCCCTCGGACTCAGGGTCTCCATTCCTATTGCGGCGCCCAGCGCGAGCAACGTGAGATTCCCGCCTCGTGCGAGGAACGTTCGTCGATCAATTGCCATCGCCACTCCTAACTGATCGCGAACTCGGGTGACACCAAAACGAGAGCGAGCAAACCGGCCGCCCGTGTTCGGTCCCACGGTCCGGCATTGACGTACGTCGAGAGCGCTCGCATCGTGGTGACGCTGACGTCGCTCAGTCCGCACATGCGAGTTGCCAATCCGGGAGCGGACGCCTTGTTGGCGTTGCCCACGAGATACGCCGCTCGTCCGGTCGACGACGCGAGAGAGGCTGACGCAAAATCCTGGACGATCGAGCCCCACATCATCGTGACACCGGAGTTCAGCCAGATGCGACCGCTCGGCCAACCCGACACGTTGGGTGGAAACAGCGGATGCTGATTCATGAAATCGCTTAACTGCCAGCCGTAGTCACTGGGGCCGAGGTTGAACTGCATCACCTTGGCGCCGCTCACCAGCAGCTCAACCGGGGTCTTGACTCTCGATCCAATGGCCGCAGGTGACAGGAAGTCGGGTGAGGTGACGATGCCCGTCACGACGGCACGAACGTCGCCACTATTGGTCCACAACTTGCCGAGGTGCTCCAGAGTCGTGACCGATGGAGTGAGTCCCGTGAGTTCGCGATAGAGCCGTGCGGGGATGAAGTATTTGTACGACGGGTGATTCGAGATGGACGTCAACACCTGCCACGTGCCGGCATTGCCGTGATTGACGCCGAAGTAGGTCTTTGAACCGGAGTCAAAACTCGAGGGATCAAAGTAGATAGTTCCGGTGTCCCAGTTGTAGCTGTAGCCAGTCAGGGCCCGAGCGATTTCGACGACGTCATCCTGGGTGTAGTTCTGTTTACCGGTGACGAGGTTGTACCGCCCTAGAGCAAACAACTCCATGAGCTCTCGTGCGTAGTTCTGGTTCGGGTGACCCGCGTAGTTCTGATCGCCATTGAGGTACTGCATCATCGCGGGCATGATCGTGACGTCGCGCAGCAACTTTGTGTACGAGCCGAACGGGTTGATCCGTAGTCGCGCGATGTGGCTCTTTAGATCCGCAAACTGCACGGAGTCAACCAGTCCGACGACGACGAGTCCCTGCAGGATCCACGCGAGCCGCTCCTGGAGGGGATTGGGCGATGATCTCATCAGTTCCAGCTGACGTCCCACGAATGAGACGGTTCCTTGCCAGTCAGTTGCGGTGGTGAAGTTCCACTGCGCGGGCGTGGTGAGTTTGCGCGACAACAGATCCTGAATGAGGGCTGACGTTCCAATACGCGCTCCGTGATCGAGGTCGTTGTTGGTCGCCCCGAAGCCGAGGCGGCGCCAGATGTGAGCAACTTGACGAGTAACGAGCGCGCTCAATGTTCTCCTCCGATACAGCGACACCGTCGGGCTTCCAGCGACATCGTGGAGTTGTTCCCACTGATGTTTAGTTAACGCGACAAAACGATCTCGAGGTTGTCATTGGAAATTCAAAGCGGATTGCAACTACACAGTTGCCGCGTCGACACATGTCGAGTGAAACCAATGCCGGAGCAAGTTCTTGTTACTTCCGATGCGACATGAAGTTCGAAACCGTCTCGCGCTAAACCGCGGGATGCGGGCATCGTCTCGACTAATGCCTGGAGGCTCGAGTGCCCCGAAGAGTGGTTGCATCGTCGTACATTCGTGACATGGCAGATTTGCGATCGACACGTCGAGTTCATCAACTCATCTGATGAGAGCCGTTATTCGCGACCGCTTTGGAATCGATGCTCTCGCTGTGCGGGAGATCGACATTCCAGAGCTTCCCGACGACAAAGTGCTCGTTCGCGTACAAGCAGCTTCCATCAATCCGGCCGACTGGTACGACGTCGTTTCACCACCGTTCATGCGACTGGCTAGTCGACAGATCCGCCAGCCCAAGAATCCTCGTTCCGGTACGGACGTGTCCGGCGTCATTCACGCCGTCGGTCGCGACGTCACCGAGTGGAACGTCGGTGACGAAGTGTTCGGAACATCACCGGGCTGCTTCGCAGAATTTTCACTTGCGTTCCCCAATCGATTAGCTCGTCGTCCGCCGTCGCTGAATGCCAAGGACGCCGCCGGATTGCCGATTGCGGGTTTGACCGCACTTCAAGCACTACGAGATCACGCCAAGGTGACCCGAGGTAGCTCGGTTCTTATCAACGGTGCCAGCGGCGGCGTCGGGACCTACACGGTGCAGGTGGCCAAGTCACTCGGGGCCACGGTGACCGCTGTATGGAGTCCTCGCAATGTTGAGCTCGTTCGCTCGCTAGGGGCTGATCGGGTCATTGACTACACCGCTGAGGATTTCACCCGACTTAATGTTCGCCACGACGCCATCATCGACATTGCCGGTAGTCGATCGTTCCTCGCGTGTCGGCGTGTGCTGGCGCCGGCTGCCCCGTGTGTGGTCGTCGGTGCCCGAATGCACAACTCGCTGCTCGGTCCTCTCCGACACATTGCGGCCACTTATTTGCAATCAATCGGGCGATCTCAAAAGGCCAAATTCTTCGTCGCCAAAGTCGAACCATCTGACCTCAGCCACCTCGCTGAACTCGCCACCACGGGTCGGCTGCAAACAGTGATTGACCGGGAATTCACGCTCGCCGAAATCCAAGACGCCTTTGGATACTTAGGTGAAGGTCACGCTCGCGGCAAGATCATCGTCCGCGTCGCCGAATGAATTAGCGCACGCGATCGAGAAACTCGAGCGTTCGATCGATGACGAGCGCTCGGGCACTCGGATCGCACGACGGTAGCGAGTCGTCAGTGAAGAGGTGCTGATCACCGGGATACGTGAACAGTTGGGCGAGATCTGGCCCGAGTTCGCTGACGATGATTCGTGCGGAGTCGATATCGCCTTCCAGGGCGAAGAATGGATCGCGATCCATTCCGTGGATCTGAACTGGTACTCCCGCGGGCCAGGGACCTACGGCCCACTCACCCGTTGTCGGCAGACACGCCTCGAGCAGCACCGCGCCGAGAGCTCCTGGACGGCTCATTACGAGTTCTTGAGCGGTGCCTGCGCCGAACGAGATACCCATCAACACGGCCGTGGGCGCGACGCCATCAAGGACTTGCGCGGTGCGCCGCTCCAACTCCTCGGGATTGATTGACTTCATGTGGGCGAAGCCTTCGTCAATGGTCGAAGTGACAACCCCACCAAACAGGTCTGGGGTGAGCACGTCGTGACCGCCGCGTTGTAGCTCGTTGGCGAGCGAACGGACCCCATTGGTCAGCCCCAAGATGTGGTGAAACAAGACGACTTCAGCCATGGCGCCTCCCCGGTCAACGAACCTAGAACAACGGTGTGTTGCGTGCTGGGTGGGCCCAGTGCAGCGTCGACCTAGCGTCACCGCGTGACGCAGCCATCCACTGAACATTGGGATGAAGCGCATCGGCGCAGCGCGAAGGCTGGCGCAAGTTGGTTCGAGAGTGTTCCCACGATCTCCCTCGAGATGATCGCGGCGCTCGGTGGCGTAGACACCAGCGTCATTGATATTGGAGGAGGGACGTCAACTCTCGCCGATGAACTGATCGTTGTCGGTCACCACGACGTCACGGTTCTCGATATCTCTCGCGAAGCGCGACGGATCTCGCGAAGTCGATCGCGATCATCAATCGAACCAACATGGATTATCGCCGATGTTGTGTCGTGGTCTCCGACACGTCGCTACGACATCTGGCACGACCGGGCGGTATTGCATTTCTTAATTGACGACAATGACCGTGACCTTTACCAACACCAACTGCAACGAACTGTGTCGGTGGGCGGTGGAGTCGTGATCGGCGTCTTTGCGCCCGAGGGGCCCACTCACTGCTCGGGACTAGAGGTCCGTCGCTACTCAGCCGACGATCTCATTGAGTTCCTGGGCGAGGACTTTCTCGAGGTCGAGCGAAGAATTCAGGATCACTCGACGCCAAACGGCGCGATCCAGCCATTCAGCTGGATCGCGGCGCGGCGAGTGAGTTAGTTCTCTGGCTGGTTAGTGGCGAACGAGCGCGGGGACCGTGGCGACTCCCACAATGAGGGGACGTACAAAGAACGGAGCTTTCGGGAGTTGGCTGTGCTCGACGTGATCGACCGTGAATCCGGCCGCTTCGATTGAATGCAATGTCGGTCGGTTGCAGTCGCAGTGCACGACGAACCGATTGATGGGGTTCATTCGGTCCTGTCGTTTGGCGTATGCGGCGTCCTCGGAGCGAACGTGTTCAAGGAAATAGAACTTGCCGCCGGGCTTCAGCACTCGACGAAGTTGACGAAGCGCTCGATCCTGGTCGGCGACTCCGCACAACACCAGGGTGCTGACGGCCGCATCGAAGGTGTGGTCGTCGTAGGGCAGGTCCTCGGCGGGTGCCTTCAGCACAACTGCGCGAGACCCGAGGGTCTCAACTTTCTTTTCAAGTCGCTTCAACATTGGAACTTCGGGCTCCGTGACTACGAGGGACGTAACGCCGGGGCCGTAGATTTCGAGATTGGCGCCGGTGCCGCCGCCGATTTCGATCACCGAGCCCGCCACGTCGCCGAGCAAAGACCGGCGCATCGCAGCGAGTCCGGCCCTCTCGGTTTTGGCCAGTTGACGGTCGTAGGTGAGTGCGAAAAAGCGTCCGCGAAGCGACATGAGTTCCTCCCAAGTTGTGGTCCCACGATGGTACGGAGAGTGAGGACGTCACGTCCATGAGGCAATTGCCTCATCTTCAGATCTCGGCGGCGACGTCCTCGTCGTACAAGAGACCGTTGGTCACTGCGAACAGGCTGGCCTGCGCGCGGTTGATCGCGCCGATCTTGGCGTAAATGTGGTCGATGTGATTTCGTGCGGTCTTCACCGAGATCACGAGCTGCGCCGCGACTTGTTTGGCTGAATTCCCTCGAGCCGTCAGTCGAAGAACTTCAATTTCGCGACTGGTCAAGCCGGCTGGCCCTTCGCGCCGTGAGCTCACGCGGTGGCCCGCAGATTGCAGGACTGCTTCGACGGCCTCGCCGTCGAGTTGGCCATCTTGCACCGCGCTCTTAAGGCGACGGGCCGCGTCGGCGCCACTCATCGCGTCGCGACCGGGCCGCGGTTCGATTGCCGTTTGGTACGAATCGGCGGCCGCGAGAAGTCGCGCTGAGCGGTTCAGTCCACTCGCCCCGATCCCTCGTGGGTATCCCGAACCGTCGAGTCGTTCGTAGATCTGCGCGCCGAGGGCACCGTAAGGAGCGAGTGCCGCGCTCTGTTTCAACATCCGCTCCGTCAAGTACGGCACCATGCGAAGCCGCTCGAGCTCGCCCGCACCGAGCGGCCCCGACTTGTCCAAGATGGCGTTTGACACTCCCATTCGCCCAAATCCGTGGACGAGGGCGGCCCGCGTCACAGTGACGCGTTCGTCGTCACTTAACCCCAGCCTCCGTGCCGATTGCGCAGCCAGATTTGCGACGGCTCGACCGTGCCCAAGTGTGAACGGCGACTTCAAATCAACGAAGTCAGAGACGGCGCTTAACGCTGCGTCGGTCTGATCGTCATCGAGTTGCACACGAAGTGCGGGTTCGGCGTCGATGACTTCGCCCCACGTCTGTTCGGGGTGAAGATTTTCGAACACCCGCTGCGCGTATTGAACGGCACACGTCGCCACGGCTGGGTCGAACTGGGAGCCCGATCGACGACGGGCGAGTTCCGCCGCCCCTTCTAAACCACCGACTCGGTGCGCCACTTCGGCAAACTCCGCGAACTGAGCGATCCGCGAGGCGACTGGCACGTCTTCACCGCCGAGCTTGCCGGGCCATCCTTTGCCGTCCCACCGCTCGTACGCCGTAAACACGGAGCGCTGCACGTCCTCGTTCAGTCCGAGATTCACCGCCAGTTGCCGGGCCAGCTCGCTGTGACTGTCAATCATTGACTCGACCTCGCGGTGCCCCGAGATCGCGAACTCGAGTCCGACGCGAAATCGGTGAAGCGGCGTCTCGCCTGAGCCAAGCATTCGCAACATGGCGGCCGCGCCCGCAAGCGACTTTGGCGCGTGGTCGTACTTGGTCTCCTTCATCGCGATGTCGTCGCCGAACCACTTGGCCTGTTCGTGCGCGTCGCTGTGACATCCGACATTGACGAGCATGGCGGAGTAGTAGACGGTCGAGCGCTGCTGTTCGTCGAGATCGAGGAGCTCAGCGATCCTCAACGCAATGAGGCACTGGCGCAGAACGTGCTCCATCGGCTGCCCAAAGCCGAGGTCGATCCCCAGACTGAGAGCCGCGACAATCTCGGCGAGACGAACGTTCGAAGGAGAAGGCATGGCGACGGTTACGTCGAATTGGCGCGAATCGTCAAGATTTCGGTGACGGGTGAGCGGGCACCGATGCCGTGAAGGCTGAACGTCTCATCCGGTTCAACGAGACCATCGAGGTGCGTCGGAATGGTGAGGAAGATGGGCCCCGTCGTCTCCGCGGGGAACGTGACCGACGCACTAGACAAAGTTCCGAAGTCGTTTGCGTGTGCGGTCCCGGTGCTGAGCCAGAGGTGCACAGTCAGGTCTGAGGTATACGGCGCGTCGAGGGTGAAAGCGACATAGGCGGGTGCTCCTTCTGGAACGCTCGACCCGACGACGGTCACGCTCGGCTTGTCGTCATTGAGAAGAACCACCACCACGCCGGGCGTGCTCGACAACACCGCGACGCCACTCGGCGGCGAGCTCAACGTGAGTCGAAAGCCCTCATTTCCCTCGACCGTTTGATCTCCGATGACCATGACCGGAATCGTTGCGGAGGTCTGGCCGGCCGCAATGGTGACCGTCCCGCTCGTAGCCACGAAATCGTGATCGGCGGTCGTTGCCGAACCGCTCGTGGTTGCGTAGTGCACTTTCACCGCCGAGTCGCTCGCGGCGTTGAGCTGAACGGGAACAAGAACCTGGTGCGGTCCCGCATTACCCTCGCTGACCCGATCGAACGGCGAGTTGAAGCCCACCGTGACCAGACCGGTCCCCGTGAGATCAACGATCGGATTGAGAAAGTTGGCGAATGAATCGTCGACGAAACTGTGAATGGATGTTCCGTACAGTCCTAGCAGGATATTGACGAGCGTTCCGTTGACGCCGAAAAGTGCCCCGATCTGGTCGCCAACGGCCGACTGAATCGCGCTGTAGCCCTGAGTCGTGTTGATGATCGCCGTGACGCCGACTTTGCGGACGCCCCCGTGTTGTGGGTGAAACGTTGCCGACTCGGTGCAACTCGGTGTCGTTTGACCGTCAGCCCCGTCACAGTTCCCCGAAATGCTGAAGTCCAAATGGTTAGCGAGGTAGATGCCCGTCACCTTGATTGCCACCACGGTGGAATCAGGAAGTTCGGCTAACGCGCCGAGAATCGCAGACTTCACTTGGGCGGCCGTCAGGATCGTGACCGAGTTGTACGTGAACGGGTAGTAGGTGACGTCATTGGTTAAGTAGTCAGTGATCAGGGCGCGATGCGCCCCAATCGTGGTGGAAAGCGGAATAACGGCGGACTTTTGTGCCGATGTCGTGCCGACAACCTGATTGGCGAATGAGATGCTGCCGACAACAGTGTGCGGCGTACGCGGTGATGCGCCACTCGGTGCGGTTAACACCAGGGCTGAACTCGCGAGGGCCACGGCCGCGATCACGGCCGCGAAGGGACGGGTGCGCATGACGGCGCTCCTTTGGTTTGGTGACGGTCAGCCGAGCACGGCTCGGAGTTAAGCGGCGAGCTCGCTCGCGCAGTACTTGCACTTTGTCGCGGCGACCGGGAGGTCACCTGACAAGCACTTAGGACATGACTTGGAAGGTGCCGGGTCGCCGAACACGGTGGTTCCCCGCTTCGCCATGTAGGCCTTGTACGGCACGACGAGCACGAAGTAGATGACCGACATGAAGATCACGAAGTACACAACCGACCCGATGAAGCTGCCGACATCGATCCGCTGACCGTTGATCGTCCAGCCGAGACTCTGAGCCGTGTTGCCGCCGCCTTCGGCGGCATTGACGAGCGGCGTGATGATGCTGTCAGTGAACGACTTGATCAGCGTCGAAAAGGCCAGCGCGACGACCAGTCCCACGGCGATCACGATTAATTCGCCCTGCATCAAGAATTTCTTGAAGCCCTTCACAGTTCCCCCTTTGTGCCGTCGCCCGTGACGGCTTGCGGCGAGTTGCCTCGCCTGAGCGTCACTATACGAAGGGGTTCTCAGCCGCGTCAGGTTGATGGCCCACGCCGCCCGACCTCGTGGCTATTGGAATCGGTGTCCTGTATTCCTGGCAACAACGTCGAAGCGGCATGACTCCGTGGCATTGGGTGATGGACTCGTTGTTGGTAGCGACGCCACTTGCGCCCATCGAGGCAGCTACTCGCAGTGACCCCTGGCGGTTGAGTTGCCGATCAGATCCAACAACATCTTGATTAACAGCGGGCTCTCAAGATCTTGGAGTTATTGATCAGTGGCGTGAACTCGCAATTTGTGGACAAAGTCATCGATGTCTGAACTGTGCGCCGTCAGGTGGCGCCACACTTCGATGCCGAGTCCGACCGGATTGAGGTCAGCGAGTTCCAATCCGAGGTGCAGCCCGAGCCCTCCGCCCTGCTCGGCGTAGCCCTCCGGTACCGCGATGTGCTTCGTTTCAATATTCGCCGTATTCGAGAGCACTGATTCAAAAGTGGGTGCCGTGGCGACCCGCGCGCCAAGACCCGCGGTCGCCGGATCGATGCCGGCCCACTTGAGGACCGTCGCGGTCAGCGATGTGTGGTCGAGGTCGTACGGCGATTCCGCGGGTGCGCGAAAGACCGTGCCCGGTTCGACGAACGGGGTGATCAGAATCGTCGGGACCCGAACTCCCAACTGAGTGAAGTCAAAGCGAGGTTCACGGTCCGGGAACGACCGATGCTCATCGGGTGCAACGGTGCCCGTCGGCCGACAGTGGTCGTACGTGCCGCCGTGTTCATCAAAGGTGAGAACGAACAACATGTGCGGCCACTGCGTGGAGTTGCGCAGGGCGTCGTAAAGCTCGCTCAGGTGGTACTCAGCGGGACCGACAAAACATGGTGGGTGATAGTCGTTGCCTTGCACGCCAATGAAGTCGTGTCCCGTGACGTAACCACGGCCCACTCCCCAGTGCGGCTCGAGGTAACAGAACTGCGGAATGTCGTGCCCCTCGCGAAGGTCCTTTAGAAATTTGTCGTACTTGTGCATCTCACCGTCACCGAGATCGATCCGGCGGCGAATGTTGGGAAAGAGATCGGCGGTGTAGCAACCGCCCGCTGGACCGGGGTCGCCAGTTTGAAATCCGTCCCACTGCCAGTAAATGCCCCAGCTCTTGTGGCACGTGAGAGCGTCAAAGAGCGTCTTGGTTTGGTAGGTCTTGAGGTCCGAATTGTTGAGAGCGCCGAGTGAAGTTCCACAAAGTGAGAAGGCCCGATTGACATTGGTCTGCGTGGGTACCGATGAGAACCATCGATCCGATACGGCGAATCGTCGCGCCAGACCGTAAAGAACCGGTAACTGGCTTTCGTCGTAGGCACCCATGACCTCTGCCGGATCGGCGTAGAGAGCGTCAAAGTCTCGAGCGAATCCCGTCATGGCCGGTTCGGTGGACCACGGATGTTCTGGTAACTGCCCGTCACCATCTTCAAAGAGCTGGCGCACGATGTGTTCGTACTCTTCGTTGGGATCCCAGCGCGGTACGCGGAGTGGCTCGGACATCCGTTGCGTGCCATGCGCGCTGACGTACTCGCGCGTTCCAGAGAAGTTGGACATCGCGTTCTTTAGTCCGTCGAAGTCGGGTGATGATCCGGCGGGAAACACGTGCGCTGGTCGGTCGTTCTCGTACAACCAACCAAGAACTGAGTCCAACGACCGATTCTCGAGCATCAACACCACGACGGTCTCAATCTGAGGTAATGACGGATTCACTCAGATCTCCCGTGTCGACATGTTGAGGTCGACTCTCACCGTAGGCGTTCGCCTTTTCACCGCAGGGTGTTCCTTCGATATCGTGAGTCGACGCCGAGGGGGTCCATGGCCGACGAGCGCGGTGACGTACTGGCCAAACGGCTCTACGACGCGCTCCTCAGCGATTACCCCGACCATCGGGAAGGCACCCGTCCGGTTCACGCGGTCGGCATTGGAGCGAAGGGTTTCTTCACGCCGTCCACCGTCGCGCGCGAGTACTGCGTCGCCGCTCAGTTCGCCGGACCGGATGTTCCGGTGACGATCCGGTTCTCCAACGGTTCGGGTTCACCAGTCGAACACGACGAGGCCCTCGACGTTCGCGGGATGGCGGCGAAATTTCATCTGCCGCACGACCAGGTGGCCGACCTCATCATGATCACGTTGCCGGTGTTCTTCGCCAAGGACCCCGAAGGGTTCCTCGAATTCGCCAAAGCCGGGCGACCTAAGTTTGACCCTCGGCCCAACTGGTTCCAGCGACTGATGGACGCCTTACAACTTCGCCCGGTACCCACGCGTCCGGATCCGAAGAACCCCCGCGACGGTTCAGCCGGCGTGCTCGCCTACGCCAACCGTCACGCGTCGGCCCGCGCGGGAACGATCGCGGCTCTAATGCTCGTGACGCCGACGAGCTATGCGCGAGCGACGTATCACGCTCTCCATAGTTTCAAGATGACGGCGCCTGACGGAGTGGTGCGCTTCGTACGGCTCAGCTGGGAGCCCGTGGCGGGTGTTCGTCCCCTCGAGCCGACCGCCACAACCTCCGAGGAGTATCTGCGACGCGAGCTGCCCGTGCGCCTCGCTGTCGAACCGGCTCGCTTTGTGCTCCGAATGGACGTGGCTGGACAAGGCGATGAGGTCAATGACCCGACCATCCAGTGGGACACCACACGGCTGCGGGTGGTATTGGGCGAGCTGTTCATCACTGAGCTGGTGCCGGACCAAGAGCGTGACTGCGAGCGACTCAGCTTCAATCCGACGCGAGTGGTTCCGGGTCTTGAGTGTTCCGACGATCCAATTCTCCGCGCGCGTGGCACGACGTACGAGTATTCGTGCCGAGAGCGTGGTGGCGCTGACTGTCCCGTCGCGGGTGCTTGGACATGAAGTGGTTGGTTGCCAAATTCACCTCAATGTTCGAGCGCCTGCTCGTCTGGTACTGGCGGCACCGTGCTCCCGTGACCACGCCCCCGTACACGTGGAAGACCGCGCTCGCTGACAACGTGCAACAACAGATGAATCTCGCAATGCCGCTTCGCGACACCACTGCGATCGGCAAGGCCAAGGCGGTTCAAATGGTGGCCGCCAACATCGACGAGCTCTTTACCGGGCTGAACAACATCGGCACAGTCCATTCAGCCCGTTTCGATTTGATCGGCGATTACCTCTGCATCATCACCGTCTATGACGGAGATCACGAGGTGTACATCCGCGACTTCATCTCGGTCTTTGGCAGTGTCTTTGACGCGATGATTCGAGTTGTGGCCGATCCGCCGCCGTGGCCGTGCGAGCTGTATTCGGCGGAGTTCGTGAAGTGGATCAACGACCACGAAGGGTTTCAGATCCCCACGAATCTCACGACGATGTTCCCGAACGAAACCAACCTCGAGAATCTGTCACGCGATTTGATTCTGTTGCTTGATCAGAATCCGTATGTTCAGATTGGAAGATTCAGCGGGTACCCCGCGATGTCGACAGCGCAGATTCGCCTCGCGACCGGGATCGAGTGGTGATGAGCGAACGTCCTGATCTCGCTGACGTGCAGGGAAACATTCTGCGCGGGTACCGCAAGAGCTTCGTTCGTCACCTCGCGCTCACCGTGAACGACCGCGTGACCGTCGGCAATTGGCTCCTTGATGCCACCGGTCGAGACATGCGAACGCACCAAGTGACGAACGCCGAGATTTGGGACGACAAACCGCCGACGTGCCTCAATGTTTCGGTCACGGCGACGGGCTTGGCGGCGCTCGGAACAGCGTCGTCAACGGTGCAGAGCTTCCCTCCCGAATTCGTGGCCGGGATGGCGGCGCGCGCCAGCAAAATCGGTGATGTCGGCGACAGTGCGCCCTCAACCTGGAAGCCCGAGTGGAGATCGCCCGATCAGCTCCACGTGGTGGTGTCGGTTTACGCGGAGAGCGAAGCTCAACGAGACCAACTGAGCAATCAAGTCCTCGCGTTGGGTGGGGGACGAGCGTTTCGTGAACTGGGCCACGTCGACGGTGCCGCGCTGCCGGACGGCAAGGTTCACTTCGGGTACCGCGACAACATCTCGCAACCTCGATTCAAGGGTGTTCATGAGCGACTCGATCGACCCGATCACCAACCGCTGGTGGAGATTGGCGCCGCCCTCCTGGGATACGCAACGCCGATGGAGGACGTTCGACTCGATCTGCCGACACCAAAAGTGATGGGGATCAACGGGGCTTTTAACGCTTTTCGCGTTCTCGAACAACGAGTCGACGCCTTTGAGAACTTTCTCACCGCGTCGGCTCAAACGATCTTGGCCAGCGGACTGGCCGATCAGGTGCTGCCGCCCGGAGCCGAGTCGAGCTGGGATCCGCCACTGTCGCGCGAAGCGGCAATGCGCGAGGTCGTGGCCGCCAAAGTGCTCGGTCGATGGCGCAATGGCGTTGCGCTGGAGATGTCGCCGTTCACACCGACTCCCACCGTGCCGATCAGCGAGAAGCACCTCAACGATTTCGGATATCTCGGCGATCCGAATGGCGTGATGTGTCCGATGGCTAGTCACATGCGCCGGTGCAATCCCCGTGATGCGCGGATCGTTCAGCGAAACACCAATCACACACGACGCATCGTTCGGCGCGGCATCCCGTACGGACCGCTCTTTGACCCTTCTGCACCCGAGCCCGTGGGCACTGTTGAGCGCGGACTGCTCGGCTCATTTATCTGCGCCAGTTTGCTCGTGCAGTTCGAGTCGATCCAGTACGACTGGATGAATCTGGGTCTGCTCGATCCCCGCATCACCGGGACCAATGACGTGGTGGTTGGCAACAACGATCCGGCGTTCAGTGAGTTCTCCCTCCCCGTCGGCGACACGCAGATTCGACTTCGCGGCTTCGAGAGATTCGTGGTGACCCGCGGCGGCGCGTATCTGTTCTTGCCGAGCATGAGCGCACTACGAATCCTGGGTCAGACCGCCACCCGGTGAGCAGGTGGATGTGACGATGCCGAACGAGTTGGCATGAGCACCGAACAGGTCGTCGTTCTCTTTACGGACCTCGTTGATTCGACGGTTCTGTCGACCTCGAGATCCCCTGACGCCGCGGACCAATTTCGGCGACGGCACTTCGCGATGTTGCGCCGGGCGATCGCGGCGACCGGTGGTACCGAAGCCAAGAGTCTTGGCGACGGCGTGATGGTGATCTTTGACTCAGCGTCATCGGCTCTGTCGTGCGCCGTTCAAATGCAACAGGGAGTGGCCGCGGACAACTCCCGCAATTCGAGCAATGTCGGCATGCGTGTGGGAGTGAGCGGGGGCGAGGTCGCTCACGACGGCGACGACTACTTCGGCGATCCTGTCGTTGAAGCCGCGCGGCTGTGTGCCACCTGTACCGGGGGACAGATCTTCGCGTCTGAGGTGGTGCGGCTCATTGCTGGTCGACGCAGTGAACACGAACTACGTCCCCTTGGACCACTCACGCTGAAGGGACTGCCCGAGCCCGTCTCCACGGTGGAGGTGTTGTGGTCGCCTCTGGAAGAAGAACCCGGCGCCGTGGAAATTCCGCTGCCCGAGCGGTTAGAGCAACGACCAGGAACCAGCTTCGCGGGCCGACTCGATGTGGTGGCCGCGATCGAGGATCGCTGGACAATCGAATCGCGTCCGCTCTCTCCGCAGATTGTGTTGTTGGCGGGCGAGGCCGGACTCGGTAAGACGACGTTGGCGGCGCACGTCGCACGTCGGGCTTTTGCCGAGGGTGCGTGCACCCTCTTCGGCTTCTGCGAACAGGAACTATCGGCCCCGTACCAGCTGTTCGCGCGAGTGCTGGAGCACTGCGTTCGTTACGTGGATGACGATCTGTTGGCTTCTCACGTCGCCGAGCACGGTTCGGCGCTCGTGCGCCTCGCACCGTCACTGGCCCGACGCGTCAGCGAGCTACCCGCGACAGTGGCGACCGATCAGGACTCCGAGCGGTACCTGCTCTTTGCGGCGACCGTGGGACTGCTTGAGGAGATCTCGAAGCGGTCGAGGGTGCTCATCGTTCTCGATGACGTCCAGTGGGCCGATGACGGCTCCTTGGCGCTCCTGAGGTACTTGGGCTCCTCGGACCGTCCGCTCGATGTCCAGATCATCGCGACATGTCGCGACAACGAGATTGACGCCTCGCCAGGTCTTGTTGAGGCGATTGGCGCGCTGCACCGACAACATTGCCTCACTCGCATCGACCTCTCGGGCCTGACAGTCGCCGACGTGCTGACGATGATGTCGACGTCGGGGTACGTCATTGACGACGTGGCCCAGCAGTTGGCCGCGAATCTGCTGCGCGAAACCGACGGCAATCCCTTCTTCGTTCTCGAACTGTTGCGGCACTTCGCCGAAAACGGCATGGCGGTCTCGGGCACCGTCGGACTTCGAGTGTCAAGTGCGGCTGTGGACTCCACGTCAATGCCGTCGTCGCTCAGTGACGTCATCGGAGCTCGTTTGGCTCGACTCGGCGCGGTCGCCAATCGAGTTCTGTCAGTAGCGGCGGTGGTGGGTCGCGAATTCACCGTCGATCTGGTCGCGGCCACGTCCGAACAACCCGTCGCGACAGTGCTTGACGTCTTTGACGATGCCGCCAGTGCATCGCTCATTCGAGAGTCAGACAGTGTGCCGGGTCGTTTCGGCTTCACTCACGCGTTAATTCAGCACGTGCTGTATGAACGCACTGCTCTTACTCGCCGATCGCTCATGCACCGTGCCGTGGCGCTGGAGGTAGAGGCACGAGCCGGCGAGTACAACGAGCTCTACGCCTTGGAGCTGGCGCGTCACTGGTCCAACACCGGACAGACAGAAGATTTGCCGCGCGCGATTCGCTACACGTGCCTGGCCGGCAACGTGGCGCTCAAGGAGCTGGCACCCGCTGACGCTCTTCGGCACTTTCGCGAGGCTGCCGAGATGCAATCTCGAGCGACGGCGATCGATCCGGAACTCGAAGTTGAAGCGGCGATCGGACTTGGAACCGCGGAGCGCCAGACGGGCACTCCGAGCTATCGCGAGACCTTACTCAACGCCGCTCGATTGGCGTCGAAGATCAACGACACGCCGCGACTGGTTCGCGCAGTCCTCGCCAACAGTCGCGGGTGGTACAGCGAGAGCGGCAAGGTGGACTGGGACAAGGTGGCTCAACTCGAGCTGGCGCTTGAGCGAGTCGAACCCAACACCGTCGAGCACGCACTTCTCTTGGCCACTCTCTGTTCGGAGTTGACGTTCAACGATCGCTTGGATCAACGACTGGCGTTGGCCGAGCAGTCGCTTGAGATTGCTCGACGTCTCGAGCATGAATCGACCACCGTGCGCATCTTGAATCTGCTGGTGTTCCCGCATCTGGTACCTCCGTTGCTCGACCGTTCACTCGAGTGGTCGGCCGAAGCGCTGCAGCGCGCGGAGAACGTCCGTGACCCTCTGCTGTGGTTCTCGGCGGCGCTCTATCGCGCGACGGTCGCGACTCGAGCCGGAGATGTCGATGAGGTTGATCGCTGTTTGGCGGTCGCTTCGGAGTTGGTGGCTCAGCTCAATCAACCGTCGCTCAACTGGGAGTTCACCTTTCATCAGGCGAAGCGAGCCCAGATCGCTGGGGACCTCGCAGCCGCTGAATCGCTCGCCACTTCCGCTCTGTCAATCGGCAGCGAGTGCGGCGAACCCGATGCCGTGACGTTCTATGGCGTTCAGTACGCCGTCGTGGCGTGGCAGAACGGCTCCATGGGCGATCTCGCGCCGATCATCGAGCAGATGATCGCGGACAATCCGAATCTGCCCACGATTCGGGCGTCACTCGGAATGGCACTGGCTGAAGCCGAAGCGTTCGATGCGTGCCGGAATGTCTTGTCCGAGTTCGCCCAGTCGAACTTTGAACTGCGCATGGACACGGCGTGGATCAATGGAATGACCGAGTACGCCGAGGCGGCGATCAATCTTGGAGACCGAGAGTTTGCGGCACCGCTGTACGAACGACTGTTGCCGTGGTCCGAACAGTTCTCGAGTGCGGGCGGACTGACCGCCGAAGGACCAGTGAGCTACGTGTTGGGCGCTCTCGCGATGGTGCTCGGACAGTACGACGACGCCGCCGCGCATCTCGACGCCGCGCTGGCGTTCTGCGAGCGCTGCCACGCGAGATTCTTTGAGGCACGCACGTTGTACAAGTTGGGCGAGCTGATCACACTGCGAAGCGAGGGGAGGTCGCACGCCCGAGCGCGAGAACTGCTCGAGCGAGCTCGATCGCTTTCAGAGGCGCGGGGCTATCACGGCGTGGCGCGACGATCCGAACAACTCCTCGCCACGTTGAGCTGACTCAGTTCGCACACCTCGACCCCGCGCCGTTAGAAAGACGCGGGGTCGAGGTGAACTCAGCTATTGAGAATCGCGGTAGTGCTCTCGCCAGATCAAGCGGTACACCCGACTCCACCGAGGAATGGAGCGCAGCCCGGGGATGAACGGCACCAAGATGAGTCCGAGGGTGAGCACCATCATCAGTGCCCACACCAAGACGTCGGCGTTGTCGCTGCCACCGATCGCGGGGACCTGGTACCAGAAGGTGTAGAGCCACAGCCACGCCTGACCGGGGTAACTCCCGGTCTCGTTCATCATTCCCCACTGGTCACCGCTTAAGTGCTGGTGATCAGCTAGCCCGGCGAACCAACCGCCGTCGGCCAAGAAGAGCAGCGGCTTGGTGTAGTCCATCGCATAAAAGCCCTTGCCCGCAATGAGCGCTTGATCGAGCGCGCCGGTGCGGGCCATTGACGTCAGTTGATCGAGCATCACCGGCAACGGATTGGCGCCGTTGGTCGACGTGAGGGTTGGAATATTGCTCACGAGGTGACCCTTGGTGAAACTCAATGTCTGGGTGCCGTCGCCGTAGGCGTTGATCCATGCGGTGTGCGTGTCCGCGCTCGCGTGGGCCCATCGCATGAGATCGGCGTGTAGGTCCGGCTGATTCGGCAATGACGTCAGCGGCAACAAGATGAAGTCGCGCGTCGCGTCGATCGGGATGCGCACTCCGCCCCACTTCTGCAGCGCGAGGGGAAATAACTTCATCCCCTCTGACGCCGTGTTGTACGGCGCGCCGTAGCCCGCGGTGCCGGCCGATCCGTTGAGTTCGGCGAGCGCGGTTTGGGCGAAGTCGAGCGGCGCGGCGTTGCTCCATTGGCGCAGCGTCACCTGCTTTTCGTCCGGCGAACCGAACAGCGTCGCGAAGCCGAGCGTCAAGATCAGCACTACGACGATCGCGATCACGCCCTCGCGCACGATGTCGTAGGGGAAGTACCGCCCGGTGTACTCCTTCACGTCGCGGTCAGGGTTGAAGCTCTTCTTGGTGAAGATGCTCATGCCGGCACCGCCTTCGTCTCTTCAAACGGCGGAACGACGCCCTTGTGGCGCACCATCAGGACGTGAACTGTCGTCAGCGCCACCGCGATGATCGGCATCAACACGATGTGCCACATCAGCATTTGGCCGGTGTTGAGCACGTTGAAGTACGCGCCCGCCCCCGTCGAGTTGATGCCGTCTTTGGCCTGAGTGGAGATCCACTGGCTGTCAAAGTTGGTCTGGCTGACGTAGCCGGTGAACGCCGTCAGGATCGAGGCGAGGAATGTCACCACGCCCGTCATCCACGTCCAGGCGCGCTTGCCGCGCCACGCCGCCATGAAGTACTTGCCCCACAGGTGCACGACCATCGCGAAGAAGAAGATCTCGACGCTCCAGAGGTGCATGGAGTTCACGAACTTGCCAAGTGAGCTGAGGTGCCACCATTGGGGCCCGTTGATGGCGAGCACGCAGCCGGTGGCGATGACCACCACGAGCGCCGCCAGAGTGGTCACGCCAAAGACGTAGATCCACGAACTGACGTAGGCGGGCTGCGTGTCGGGCAGCATCTTGTCAGGGGGCAGCGCTTGGACGAACCGCTTCCGCAGCCGCGTCGTCCACTGACGCTCAATGCCCAGGTCTGCCGAGGTCATGACTGACCTCCGCGACGCCGGCGCTTGCCGGGGAAGGGCAGCAGCAGAGCCGCAACGAAGGTGGCAACCATGAGACAGATCACGATCAAATTGGCGACCGAGATCTGAATCCAGCCCCACTTCAAGTAGTGGCCCAGGTGGTCGAGCGGCACGATGGCGCCGACCAGACCGGCGAGATGTGGCACCTCAACTCTCCTCTCACCACCGGGGAGCCCGGCGGTAGGTCATTTCTTAGTCCGGCGTGGGAAAAAAGGTCGAGGTCTGAAGTAGGGCCGAAAGGCCCTTCAGGGCCCCAGCCGCGTTGCGGGCTCTGTGACAATGGCGCGATGCCAGTCGAAGTTGCGTGGTTCGGCGCGCTGTGCGATGATGACTACGAGCAACTTGGCGTGCCGAATCAGTCGCTGCGCTCCTCGTGGGACCACTGCTCGGCGATCGTGCTCGAGGCGGAACGCCAGGGATTTGACTCGGTGCTGCTGCCCTCGGGGTACGAACTGGGACTCGACACGACGGCCATGGCGGCGGCGCTCGCGGTGGTGACGGAGCGGATTCGACTGCTGACGGCGATCCGGATGGGCGAGAACTGGCCGGCCCAGCTGGCGCGCCAAATCGCGACCCTCCAGCACCTGAGTGATGGCCGCATTGACGTCAACGTGATCTCGAGCGATCTGGCCGGCGAGTCACTGCCGAGCGCGCCGCGGTACCAGCGGACGCTCGAGGTGATGAACATTCTCGATGACCTCGGCAACGCTCGGCCCACCAACCGCCACGGCGAGCACTGGGATCTCGAAGTGGCGCCGCCTCGTATCGTTAGCGGCCCGCGGCCGGCGTTCTACTTCGGTGGCTTGAGCGACGAGGCTCGAAACGTCGCGGCCGAAATGGCCGACGTCTATTTGATGTGGCCCGACACCGAAGATGTCGTTGCGGCCACGATTGAGGATCTGCGCCAACGAGCGGAGCAGCGTGGTCGCACTCTGAGGTTCGGTTACCGAGTTCACGTGGTGGTTCGAGAATCA
Organism: uncultured Ferrimicrobium sp.; assembly: GCA_964434455.1. Taxonomy (GTDB): domain Bacteria; phylum Actinomycetota; class Acidimicrobiia; order Acidimicrobiales; family RAAP-2; genus RAAP-2. Next base: position 415,693 of record CAYSVK010000002.1, read on the forward strand.
GAAACTGAAGCCCGGGCCGCGGCCAACCACCTCGTGGCGGCACTCGATGATGAGGTCGGTCGCGCGATTCGAGCGAAGTCTCTGGATTCAACATCGATCGGCGTGGCACGTCAAGCTCAGCTCCGAGAGTCAGCCAGTGACGACGGCTACGTCGAGGCGAACCTGTGGACCGGAATCGGCCGAGCGCGCTCGGGTTGCGGCGCCGCGCTGGTCGGCTCTCCGGATCAGATTGTGGCGAAGCTGCGCCGATATGAATCAATGGGGATTGAGGCGTTCATTCTCTCGGGCTATCCGCACCTTGACGAGTGCCGTCGCTTCGGCGAGATGGTGCTTTCACAGATGGATCACGCCGCTCTCTACGGCTGAGCGCGCAGCAACTCTCGAGGGTCGATCACGGCGCGCTCATTGATGGCGAGGTGAGCGGCCGCGCCCAACACGACGCTCCACAAGCCATCGTCGGCACTCACTTTGGCTGGCGTGCCCTCACGGATGGCGGTCATGACATCGATGTGCTCGAGGTAGCTCGCGCCGTGATGGAATCCCTCGACCTCCACAGCCGTGTCGCGGACCGTCTCTTCGGTAACCCCTCCGCCCCAGCCGCTGCGCAGTCCGTACCGCACCGTGCTCGAGGGCAAGAACGACTCCACCTTGCCCAAGTCACCCACGACCGCTAGCTCCTCGTTGTTGAGCGAGCCCTCCGCGAACATGCAGAGATCGAGCGACGCGCGTACGCCGTTGTCAAACTCCACGGCCACAAACGCGCTGTCGAGAATGTCGGGAGTCTCACCGTCGTAACGCTCGTCGAGGTGGTTCACCGCCTGGCCACCGATGCCGGTGACGGCGACGGGCGTCCCTCTCGCGATCAGTCGCATGAGGTCAAAGAAGTGACAGCACTTTTCGACCAGGGTTCCGCCCGTGAACCGGTTGAACCGATTCCAGTCGCCCACTTTCTTCAGGAACGGATGGCGGTGTTCGCGAATTGCGATCGTGCGCACCGATCCGAGCGCGCCGTTCTGGGCCATCTCGATCGCCCGAGCGACCGGCGGCATGTAGCGGTACTCGAGTCCGACCCAAAACAGCGCGGGATAGTTGAGCGCACGTTGCGCGATCTCCTGCGTGTCGACGATCGACGTACACATCGGTTTCTCCACGAAGATGTGTCGCGACGTGGTCATGACGTCGTGCAGCACGTCGCGGTGGCTGTAGTTGGGCGTCGAGATGACGTAGACGTCACAAAGATCGGCTTCAAGCAGTTCGCGGTAGTCGGTGAACAGCTGCAACGGGCGATTCTCGGCCACGAGTGACGCCCACTCAAGCGAGGTCGGCTCGGGGTCCGCCGCGGCGACAACGTCAGCTCCCGGGAGGGCGTTGAGGTTTCGCTGATGTTCGAGTCCCATCATCCCGGTGCCGATGAGTCCGTAACGCAGTGGTTCGGTCACGCGGTTCGCCTCGTGCCCGCCTCGCGTTCGCGTCGCACCTGGCGCAACGAGAACTGCGTGACTCCAATCGCGAGCGAGGTAGCCCCGACGATGTGTAGTTCGACCAGCACGACCGGAACGTGGGTGAAGTATTGGGTCACACCGATGACTGCCTGCGCACTGGCGATCAACGCCAGTCGTCGTACGCCGAGTCGCAGCGGCGTGGGTACCTCACTCCACCACACCGCGAGCAGCAGGCCGATCACGAGCGCAACGAAGGCGGTGGCGGTGACCGAATGGATCCACGTCGCTTGCGAAAATGCGATTGGCAGTCGACGGGCCACGTGTTGACCCTGAGAGTTGCCGGGGTGTGGTCCAGAACCCGTCGCCACGGTGCCGGCCAGCACCACGGCGCCAAATAACCCACTCACCACGTACGCCGCGGCTTTGAACCGCGCATCGCGCACCACCGCTGGTGCGCCCGCGCCGTAGCGGTATTTCGAGTGGTGATACAGCACTGCGGCCAGAACCACCATCGCCAAGGAAAGAACGAAGTGCAAGCTGACGAGCCACGGATTGAGCTTGGAGTACACGACCAGTCCACCAAGCACCGCGTTGGCGACCACTCCGCCAACGAGCGCGACGCACAGTCCGACGAGATCTCGCCGCCGCGGAATTCGCAGTAGCGACGCGACAAATGACGCGCCGATCACGATCACAAGCGCGCCGGTGACCATGCGATTTCCGTATTCGATGACCGTGTGTCCCGCAAGCGGCGCGCTCAACCGTCCGCGTTCGCAGGTGGGCCAGTCCGGGCAACCAAGACCAGAACCCGTGAGGCGCACGAGGCCTCCGGTGAGGGTGATGGCGATGGTTCCGATGAAGTTGGCGAGGGCGAACCAACGAAATCGTGCCGGCGTGATGGCGAAACGTGATGGCGTCGTGGCGACCTCGCGCTCGTCGCGCGACTCGGTGCGCACGGCCCAAAGACTAGGGAGAATGCGGCCGTAGACTCGCCGCCGTGACGATGACGGCGACGGCACCGCGCACAGTCGCGTCAACAATCTCCGCCTATATCGCGCTCACCAAGCCGCGAATCATCGAACTGTTGCTCGTCACCACCATCCCAACCATGGTCGTTGCCGCCAACGGAATGCCCGGTTTGGCCCTCACGATCTGGACCCTGGTGGGCGGCACCCTGGCCGCCGGCGGCGCCAATGCGTTCAACATGGTGCTGGACCGCGACATTGACGCCGTCATGCGCCGAACCCGCAACCGTCCGCTGGTCACTGGAGCACTGACGCCCACGCAAGCAACGTGGTTCGCGGTGGCGCTCGAGGCCCTGGCTTTCGGTGTCCTCGCGCCGTTGGTCAATCTGCTTTCCGCGGTCCTCGCTCTCTCCGCGACCGCGTTCTACGTCCTCGTCTACACCGTGTGGCTGAAGCGACGCAGCTCGCAGAACATCGTGATCGGCGGGGCCGCCGGTGCGGTGCCGGTGCTCATTGGCTGGTCGGCCGTGACCAACACGCTCGCGTGGACGCCGGTGCTGTTATTCGCGGTGATCTTCATCTGGACCCCACCGCACTTTTGGTCGCTCGCGGTGCGCTACCGCGAGGACTACGAGGCCGCTCATGTGCCGATGTTGCCGGTGGTTGCGTCGCTCGAACGCACGACGCTCGAGATCCTGACGTACTCCGTGGTGTTGTGGGCGGTCACGGTGCTCGTTGGTCCTGTCGCCGGACTCAGTTGGATCTACGCCGTCTCCGCGTTGCTACTCGGCGGCGGGTTCGTTGCAATGGCCGCAAGGATGTTTCGGTCCGCGCGTCGAGGCGTGGCCGATGTCTCCAATGCCATGCGGCTGTTCAAGTTCTCGATCACCTATCTCACCGCGCTGTTCGTCATGATGGCGGTCGATGTCCTCGTCCGACACCACTGAGGTTCGCCGGAAGCCGTCACCGATGATGGCAATTCCGATCACGCTCGGAATTGTGATGGCTATCGCGTTGATCGTGGTCGTGTCACTCCTGACCGGTGGTTCGGTGAATTCCACGTCGCCGTTCACCAAGAACGTGCTAGATGGTCGCCAGCTCGGTCATCTGACATTGCCGGGTCTACACGGTGGCCGCATCTCCGCACCCTGGGAAAGCGGACACCCCGCGATCGTGACCTTCTTTGCGAGTTGGTGCGGACCGTGCGCGGAGGAGTTGCCTCGCGTGGCGCGATTCGCGGCGACGAAGGATCTGGGAAACGTTCGCATTCTGGGGATTGACTACAACGACAGTGCCGGTGCGGGACGAGCATTTGCCGCTCGGGCCAAGGTGGCCTTTCCCGTCGGAGTGGACGCCACGTCGCAAACGACCGCGGCCTTTGAACTGGGCGCGTTGCCGGACACGTACTTCGTGCGCGCTGACGGCACGGTCGCTGAGGTCGTGCAAGGTCCCGTGACGAATCGACAGTTGCGCGTGGGCCTAGCGGAACTGCGTTAGTCGAAGCGAAACGTTCGAGCGGCCAGCAGCGGGGCGACGACGGCCCACGCGACGAGCGACACCACATCGATGATCCGCGGGGCGTGCCCGGCTCCCAGTCCACGGTGCATCACGTCGGCGAGTGCTCCGGCCGGAGTGACGACCACCCAGTTGCGAATTGAACTCGGAAAGCTTTGCACCGCGACGACGAATCCTGAGACGAGCAGCAACACGATGTAGAGCCCATTGGCGGCTGCGAGATTGACTTCCGCTCGCAGTCGACCGGCGAGGGCGAGCCCGATGCCGGCGAATCCCACCGTGGCGATAATGAGCGCCACGAGCGAATAGAGGATCCCGGCCCCGTGAGGTCGCCAGCCCAGTGCGACTGCGACTGCCGCGACGAGAGTGATCTGGATCGCCTCCACAACGAGAATCGCGAGGATCTTGGCGCCAATCAGGCGACTACGGCCGAGTGGTGTGGTGAACAGCCGGCGCAGTACGCCGTAGGTCCGCTCGAACGCAGTCGAAATCGACAGCGCGACGAGTGACGTGGACATCACGCAGAGAGCGAGGATGCCGGGCGCGAGAAAGTTGATCCGGTGAGTACCGGGCACCGAGGTGAATTTCACTTCAGTGAAGATCACGAGCAGCAGCACCGGGATGCCCACGGTCAATAACAGCGTCTCGCCTCGCCGCAAGGTCATCGAAACTTCGGCGCGCGTTTGGCGTGTGAGTGCGCTCACGAGCGTGAGGCGTTTCGTGAGTTCTCCACCGCGTCGAGATACACCTCGCGCAATGAGGCGCGCGTCCTCAGCGAGACAACCGTGACGCCGAGATCGGCGAGAGCCGCGGTGAGTCTCGCCGTGACCGTGGCCACGTCGTCAGCGAAGACACGACACGTTGTTTCGGACACCGACACAGGTGCTCCGACTCGAGCGGAGAGAGTCGCTCCGTCAACGGTGCGATCCATCTCGACGATGACTGTCGAGGTCGAACGAAGCTCAGCGAGCGGCCCATCGAGAATGACTCGTCCGCGATCGACGATCGTGACGTGATCGGCGATCGCCTCCGCGTCATCGAGTTGATGTGTGGTCAACAACACCGTGCGGCCCTCGGTCCGTTCAGCGAGCAACACCTGTTGGATTACTTCGTGTCCTTCGGGATCAACAGCCGACGTCGGTTCATCTAGCACCAACACCTCCGGTCGTCCCACCATCGCGAGAGCCAACAACGTCCGTTGCTGTTCGCCTCCGCTCAATCGACGCCATGGCGTAGTTGCGCAACGGTTGAGCGAGAGCAGATCGAGCAGTTCAGTGGGGGTCCGGGGTCGTTGGTAGTACGACGCCGTGAGAGTGAGCGCGTCGATGGGACTCATCGGGAACCACACGCCACCGCGTTGGAGCAGCGCTCCGACGTGCTCGGTGACGTGACGATGCTCGCCCATCGGATCAACACCGAGCAGCTGCACCGAACCTGACGTGGGCCGGCGAAAACCGAGCAGCGTTTCCATCGCCGTGGTCTTCCCGGCACCGTTCGGACCGAGCACGGCGTGAATCGTTCCGGTCGCGACGGACATCGTGAGGGAGTCGACAGCGACGGTGTCGCCGAATCGCACAACGAGAGAATCGAGCGACGCGGCACGATCCACGTGTGCAAGTTATTAGGCACAAGATTGTTGACAGGTCGCCGTTTACACTTGACCAATGATTGACCTCGCGTGGCTGCGCAAAGAGCCCGAGGTCGTTCGCGCGGGCCTGATTCGACGCGGCGTGCCGTCTGACGAGATCACCGAACTCATCGAGCGCGACATCGAACATCGCCGACAGCTCCAAGCTGCCGAAGCGTTGCGCGCCCAGGTGAAGGAACTCTCTCGCCAAGTGGGCGAAGCCCGGCGAGCAAAGAACGACGCGATGGCGTCCTCGTTGTCCGAGCAGAGTCGAATACTCGGAGACCAGGAGCAGGCGGCCGCGGCGTTGGCCGAAGCAACTGGGGACCGCGTCCGCGCGCTGCTGCTACAGATCCCGAACGTGCCGTCCCCCGACGCGCCGGACGGACTTGATGAGACCGGCAACGTGGAGCTACGGCGGTGGTGGCCCGGGATCGACGAGGGTGTGCCCGCCCCCATCTACGGAGATCACCAACGTGTTCCGCACTGGGAAATTGGTGAGCAGCTCGGGATTCTCGACCTTGAAGCCGGCGCCAAGCTCGCCGGATCGATGTTCCCGCTGTTTCGAGGCGACGGTTCGCGCTTATTGCGCTCCTTCAGCATGTTGAGCCTCGATCTGAATAGTGACGAGTACCAAGAGGTGCGACCGCCGTCACTGGCTTTGACCGAAACGATGATGTCGACCGGGCATCTGCCGAAGAGCGCGGACGACATGTACGGGATCGAGCGCGACGGTTTGTGGGCGATTCCGACCGCGGAAGTACCGCTCACGTCAATGGCGCGCGGAGAGATCCTCGACGAGTCGTCGTTGCCGTTGAAGTTGACGGCCGCGTCGGCGTGTTTTCGCCGTGAGGCCGGTGCGGCCGGACGTGACACTCGCGGTCTGTTGAGAGTCCACGAGTTCGACAAGGTCGAACTATTTGGCTACTGCACACCAGAACAAGCGCCGGCACTCTTTGATGACGTACTCGCGCGCGCCGAATCAATGCTGCGTGCCCTCGGACTGAGCTACCGCGTCCTGGACCTGTGCTGCGGTGATCTCGGAACTTCATCGGCACGGACCTTTGATCTGGAGGCGTACGCACCGGGAGTGGATCGTTGGCTGGAAGTGAGTTCGGTCAGCTGGTTCCGCGACTACCAATCGCGACGCGCCAACGTTCGGTATCGCCCGGCGGGAGGTTCGCCCACCTTGGTGCACACCGTTAACGGCTCCGCACTCGGCTTTGCGCGGGTGTGGGCCACAGTGACCGAGACCTACCGTCAGCCCGATGGCTCGATCGAGATTCCTGAGGTACTGCGTCCGTACTTCGCCGGTCGTTCGGTGATTACCGGCGCCTAGGCGTCGAAGCGGTACCCGACGCCGCGCACCGTGGTGATGTGCTGGGGCTCTTTGGGCTTCTCTTCAATTAGTGCGCGCAGCCGCTTGATGTGCACGTCGAGAGTCTTGGTGTCGCCGACGTAGTCAGATCCCCAGACCCGATCGATTAACTGATCGCGCGTGAGAACTCGTCCGGCGTTGCTTAGCAGGAGGTCGAGCAGCGCGAACTCTTTCTTGCGCACCTTGATCTCTTTGCCGTCGACGAAGCATCGACGGGTGTCGACTTCGAGGCGGACCGGACCCGATTCAATGACGTGGTCAGCGGCGACTTCTGCAGGTGGGGTGTGATCACGGCGACGCAACACCGCGCGGATACGGGCAATCAACTCGCGCAGTCGGTACGGCTTGGTGACGTAGTCGTCGGCGCCGATCTCGAGCATGACGACCGCGTCGACCTCTTCGCCCTTGGCCGAGACGACGATGATCGGCACATCGCTGGCTCCGCGAATGGTGCGGCAGACGTCAATCCCACTCATCTTGGGCAGCATCAAATCCAGCAACACCACGTCGAAGCTGCCGCCCTCGAAGAGCGAGACCGCTTCTTGACCGTCGCGGGCGACCACGACCTCGAATCCTTCGCGGTCGAGTCCGATGGTGAGAGCTTCAACGAAGCTCTCCTCGTCTTCAACGAGCAAGATCCGCGTGCGCGGATTGGCGTTCTTGCTCACGCGGCGTTCAGCGGCAGGTCGAGCATGAAGGTCGATCCCTCGCCCTCGCGCGAGTTGACGCTCACCGCGCCACCGTGGTTTTGGGCCACGTGGCGCACGATAGAGAGGCCGAGACCCGTGCCGCCAGTCTGTCGGGCTCGTCCCGGATCAACTCGGTAGAAACGCTCGAAGATTCGTTCGAGGTCCTTCGCCGGAATCCCGATGCCGCTGTCGGCCACCGTGATGCGCACGTAGGGACCATCAGAGAGGTCCGCGTCGCTCGGTCGATCAATGCGCTCGGCGGTGAGAGTGACCTTTCCGCCCTCAGGTGAGTAAGTGACGGCGTTTTCGAGCAGGGCGTGCACGGCCGAGACCAGCTGGCGCCGATCTCCCGTGACGAGCAGATTCACCTCGGGTTCGGTCACGGAAATGGTGATGTCGCGCTGCTCGGCCGCGGTGCGGATCCGCTCCATGGCTTCAGCGACGAACAGTCCCACCGGCACCGGTTCGCGCGCCGGGGCGCCCTCGCTTTCGAGGCGGCTGAGATCGAGCAGGTCCTCGATGATGCGATTCACTCGGAACGCCTCAGTGTGGATGCGGTCGGCCAGTCGACTCGCGATCACCGGATCCTTTTCGTACTGCAACGTCTCCGCCAGCAGACCGAGTGCGCCCATCGGAGTCTTGAGTTCGTGACTGACGTTCGCGATGAAGTCGCGGCGAATGTCTTCGAGTCGTCGGCGTTCGCTCACGTCTTCGATGAGCGCCAACACGCCGAGCGGACGGCGCCCGTCGTCGATCACGGTGGCCCGGATGGTGAGAGTGCGCCGCGGCGGACCGTAGAGGTCGATGGTGCGCTCGGCCACGCCGTGGCGCCAGCCCTCATCGAGCAGTTCGGTCACTGCCTGGGCGGCCAGGGCGTCGCCGTAGCGGTTGGTCATGAGCGACTCCGCCTGGGTATTGCGGTAGATCACGGTGCCGGACTCGTCGCAGAGCACCAGACCGAGCGGCAACGTGTCGAGCGAACGGCGCAGCCGGATGGCGTCGGCGCTCGACTCGGTGACCGCAGTGGTCGCCGCGCCGGTCACTTCTTCCAGGAACAACAAGGCGGTTTCGACGCGACCGTCGTCGTGGGGCTGCTCGACACCGAGTCGAGTGCCCAGTGCCGTCAGACGTTGCGCGATCGAGCGATGCCCGCGACGACGCCCGAACAATCCGCCAATGAGCAGCCCGACAACCAGAATTCCGCCACCAACGAGATAGATCGTGTAGTTGGGCCAGTGGGCGACGACGTTACGCACGAGGCCGATCAGCACATTCTCAGTCTCGCAGAGACACGCAACCGAATTGGCCCGACCGTTATGTGGTCCCTACGACCAAGGAGCCGCGTTGCGTTACGCCGTCACTCTCAATCCCTCTCCAACGAATCTGCCCGGTAGTGCGGCACTGCAAAGCTTCGCCAACGGAATTGCCGGGTGGGGTCTCATAGCGGCCCTGATCGCCATGGTGATTGGCGCAGTGCTGTGGGCCATTGGGTCGCACTCCCAGAACATCCACCAGTCGATGGCGGGACGCCGAGCCGTGCTGACATCGGTGGTCGCGGCAGTGCTCATCGGTGCGGCGCCCGCGATCATCAACTTTTTCTTCGCGACTGGCAAGGGCGTTCACTAGTGAGCCTGGCGTGCAGCCTGCTGAACCCCCTGTGCTGGCTTTCGAGTGGAGCGTCGAATGTCTTTTCATCCTTCTTCTCATCGATCACGTCGTGGATTGTGTCGTCGAGTGATTGGATATGGGGCACGTTGGGTTCCTGGCTCAGTTCAACCAGCGATCCGACGGTCGTGTTGAAGAGCGCCAACACGGAGTTTCAGACGTTGTTGGTTCTGGCCCCCTTTGTGGCCCTCTGCGCGTTCGTCGGTAACGTCCTCACCTCGCTGCGCCACGGTGGGGCGGCGTTCTTGGTGCGCGAACTGCTGCTCGCAGCTCCACTCATCGTCTTCGGGGTCGTTGCCGCTCGTCCGGTCGCCACGTTGATCCTCAATCTCGTGGAAGCCCTCAGTGCAGGGGCCGTCGGACACGCGTCGGACGCATTGAAGAACATCAACACCGTGGCGACGAACGTGCCTTCGCAGATCCCCGGATTTCTCACGATGATCCTGGCGCTGCTCGGTGTGCTCGGTGCAGTGATTTTGTGGTTCGAACTTTTGATCCGTAACGCGGTGCTCGCACTTTTGCTGGTGCTGTCGCCGGTGGTCTTCGCGGCGGCGCTCTGGGCGCCATTGCGCAAACTGGCGGTGAGATTGGCCGAGGCGTTCATTGTCGTTGCGTTGACGAAGTTCGTCATTGTGGTGGCGCTCGCGCTCGGTGCGACCGCGGTCAATGCGAACTCCGTCTACGTCACGATGACCGGCATTGCTGTCGTGATGCTCGCCGTGCTCACACCGTTTGCGCTGCTGCGCATCATTCCGATGATGGAAGTGGGCGCCATCGCGGCCGTTGAGGGAATGCGCCAACGCGCCACCTCGGCAGTTCGTCGAGGTGCGCTCGCGGCGAGAAATGGAGTAAACGCCATGGCCCCTGATGTCTTGCCGGACTTTCCGAATGATCCACCGTGGCCGGACCTGCCCTGGTACGAGAACACGATCCCGTTCGAAGAACTGTCGATGCCTCCGCTGGACTACGACGGACCGCCTCCGGTTCCGCCGATTCGCGAGCCGACGCTGCGCACCGGACACCGGGTGTTCTGGAACGACAAGGACGGACCTGTCATGGGTTGGCACTGGGATGACTGAAGCGGGACCATTTGCGTTGCGGGCCAACGCGACGTCGCTTTGGCCACTCAGTCGAGCGCAGGGGGCAACCCTCGCGATGTCGATGTTGTCGCTCGTGATGTGGATCGTGCTCAGTCCGCATCGCGGTCTGTTTGCTGGGGTTGCGGCAGTGGCGGCTGGTCTGGGCGCCGGAGTGCCGGGATCGTCGCTCGCGGATTATGTGGTGCGGACCGCGCAGTTTCTCGCCCGCTCGCGCTGGACGCCGATCGAGCTCAGCCGTGAGGGCGCGACGTGGCGGCTCGTTGCGCGCGGAACCCGTGAGTTTCGGCTTGTGGAGTTGCACCATGACGGACGTCTGGACCTCTCCGGCGAGGACGCGTCGCTTGATCGCGACGTCACTCGAACCTTGGAGCGCATTGCGCTCAACTCGGAGGCGAGCTGGGTCACCTGGCACCTCTTTGCGCGTCGTCACGGCGCCACGGCACTTCTGGCACTGCCCGGTGATGCGCCGACGCCGCGGCTGTTCTTGCCAGTGGACGAATCGCGACTGGCCGGCGGAGTGGGTGGATCAGCCACGCGAGCAGGTTGGCTGCTCGAACGGTGGAACTACGTGCGCGATGACGCCGGAGTGGCGGCAACGTTCTTGATCCTCACCTCTCCGGCTACCTCGCACGAAGCCGTGCTCGGCGAGCTCATGCCATTCGGCGTGGAGCGTGACGCCACCATTGCGGTTCGCGTTGAGTCCAACGCCCGAGCGCGGGCTCGAGCCGGTCGCCAGACTCACCGTTGGCGCGCCAACGTGGCCATGATCGCGCTCGGCGGTTTCCGTCAGCGCGCGTCGACGGATGCCGCCACGGTGTCGCTCGAGAGTCGCGAGCGTCGAGTCATTGAGGGGCGCGCACTGCTCGACGTGGCTGTTATGGTCGTCGTGCGCGGACGAACTCCGCGCGAGCTTGAACTCGCCGCAACGGCGCTGCGTCGCGACGCGGCCCGGGCTGGTGCGCGCCTCGCTCGGGGCAACGGTCGTCACGCCCTGTGGTACTGCGCGCACCTGTTCGGCTCGCCGGCGTGGAACTCGCTATGAAACGCCAGTTGACGAGTGACCAGGTGGGCGCACTACGCGTCGCGCTCTATGACCGCGGCACGGGGCTGCGTGTCGAACCGATCGGGATCTGTCAGCGCGGCAGCGCGTTTAGTTTCGATCCGTTCGCCGCTTATGAACGAGGGCTCGTCACCAATCCCAATGTCCTGGTCACAGGGTCGATCGGTGTCGGAAAGTCCACCGTGGTGAAGATGCTGCTCGCGCGGGGGCTGTCTAGTGGCCGACGCGCGGTTGTGCTCGACCCGAAGGGGGAGTACGCGTCGCTCGCGCGAGCGAGGAGTGGGTCGGTCGTCGCACTCGGGTCACCGAGTCCGTGGTGTTCACCCTTCAGCGGAGTCACGAGCGATGACCTCACGCTGCTCGAAACGGTCGTGGCCGCCGCGCGACAGCGGTCCTTGACCGACGAGGAGCGCTACGTCCTTGAAGCCGAGTGGCGCGCCGGTGTCGCACCGACCGATCGCGCACCGATGCGCGCACTCTTTGAGCGGCTGCGCGCTCACCTTGATGATCACGAGCCAAGTGCTCACCGGGAGCTCGCTTTCACTTTGCGGCGACTTGTCGAGGGCGACCTACGCGGCATCGTTCATGGCGAGGGTGACCCGATTGTGCCGAGTGGATCGTTGATTGCGCTCGATCTCTCAAGCGCGTGGTCCTCGGAACGTTTTTCTCTTGTGGCTCTCGCGGCAATGGCGCTCGCGCGACAACTCCTCGAGCAAGACGGTGCGGGCTACCTCGTCGTCGATGAGGCGTGGGCGGTCTTGGTTGATCCTCGCGTGGCGCACTGGCTGCACGGCTCGTGGAAGTTGGCCCGCGCTCGGGCCATCAGCCACGTATTGGTGCTGCACCGGTGGAGCGACGCGTTCGCCGCGGCGGATGAAGGAACGTCACAACGAGTGAAGGCGGTCGGCATCCTGCGGGACTGTGACTCCGTCTTCTTATTTCGCCAGAGCCGGTCCGAGCTCGATCTGCTCGACGAGGTGCTCGGCTGCACGCCGCTGGAACGATCGCACCTGACCGCTCTGCCCCGCGGCGGCGCGCTGGTTCGCTACGGCCGGCACCGATCGCTCATCCGCCTGGCGCCGAGCGCGAGTGACCGCGACGTCATCGACACCGATGTTGCGATGCGCGAAACATCAACTTCGTGACGCGCCGTGATCGGCCGCTACTCGGTCGGCGAAGCTGGCACCATGTCGGAGTTGGGTCACAGGTGAGGTTGCCCGACGACCACTCGGCGATCGTCGTCGGTGCCACGCAGTCGGGAAAGACCACGTCGCTCGTGATCCCGGCGATTCTGCGGTGGCGTGGACCGCTGGTGGTGGCGAGCGCCAAAGGCGATGTGCTCGCCGCCACCCGAGCGTGGCGTTCGGCACTCGGCGAGGTGCATGAACTCGCTCCGGGTTCAGAGACCGGCCTCACCTGGAATCCGCTTGAACGCGTGCGCAACTTTCACGATGCGCTTGGTGTCGCGCGGGACCTCAGTTCGAACGGACATGGTCGCCCAACCGCCGACAGCGAATTTTGGGGATCCCTCGCGGTGAAGCTGCTGGCCGCTCTCGCCGTCGCCGTCATAGAACGAGGCGGCGACATCTTCGATCTGGTGGAGCTGGTGGATCGGCGCGATTTTCTCGAGATGCCGATGCGACCAATCGACCCGGACGCGGCGAGAGTTCTGTTCGGCCTCACGCAGCACGAGTCGCGCACCGTCGACTCAATGGCGACGACGGTCGATTCGCTGCTGAGTCCATGGCAACGTCGCCAGCCGCTCGCATCTCTCGCAAACTTCGCTGACGGCGCGAACACGATCTACCTGGTGGCGCCTCGTCACGACCAGCGTCGCTACGAAGGAGTGCTGCGGGGCGCGCTGCACTCGGTGATCGCCGATCTGCACGATCGGTACGAACGCGGCACGCCCGCCGAGGTGCTGGTCGTGCTCGACGAAGCGGCGGTCGTCGCGCCGATTGACGACCTCGACCAGTTGGCGGCCACCGGCCGCGGCATCGGCATCACGCTGCTCACGGTGGTCCAGGACTTCGCCCAACTCGAGGCGCGCTGGAGCGAGCGCGCGGCCACGATCGTGAACAACCACGCGACGCGCGTGGTGCTGGGCGGTCTGAGCGACCCGCGGGCGCCGACCTACGTGCCCGAGCTCGTCGCCTTATGCGAACAGTCGCCGTTGCGCCAGTGGCCGGCTCGCACGGCCGTGGTGGTCTCCGGTCGGCGCCGGGCGATGCCGGTGAGGCTGCGCGCCTGGCACCGCTCGGCGACACTGCGTCGCCGCGTGCTCGAGGAGAGCGCCGTTACCCTCTGAGCGTGGTCTTCTACGACCCGACGGACCCGCGGTGGTCGCTCGATCCGGGCGCGATGTTCGACGAGGTGCGCGAGCACGCCCCAATTCACCGTTCGCCCGACAACGTCTGGGTGCTCAGTCGACACGTCGACGTACTCTCGGTCCTACGAGATCGCTCCGTGTCATCAGATTCGCTGAACATTGCGGAAGGTTCTGAGCCCCGAGGATTTAATTCCGAGAGTGCGCGCGTCGAGCGCGAAATGATCCGCACCACTGGTGTCGACAATCGGCCATTTCTCTTTCGCGATCCCCCCGATCACACCCGACTGCGCGGACTTGTTCAAAAGGCGTTTACGCCACGGCGCATCGCCGAACTCGGCGGCTTTGTCACCGATCTCTCGCGCTCGATGGTGAAAGAGGCGCTCGCCGCGCGAACCTTTGACGCCGTCGCGACACTGGCGTGGCCGCTGCCGGTCGCCGTGATCTGCGAGATGCTCGCGATCCCGAGCGCCGATCACGCGCGGTTTCAGGCTCAGAGCGCCCAGTTGGCCCGCGGACTCGATCCCGATTTCTTGCTCACCGACGACGATCGCCAAAGCCGCGATCTCGCGTTGCTGTTCTTCTTTGAGTACTTCAACGCCTTGTTCGAGGAGCGCCGTCGCACGCCGGGTGACGACCTGCTGAGCGCCATGGTCACTGCGCACGACGGAACCGATCAGCTGACCGAGGGTGAACTGCTCTCGACCGCGATCTTGTTGCTGGTCGCCGGCCACGAAACGACGATGAACCTCATCTCGGGCGCTTTGTGGGCGCTGAGTCGCGACCCCGCGGCGACGGCGCAGCTGCGCCAGAGCGGCGTCACCAAAGCCGCAGTCGACGAGCTACTCCGCATGGTCTCACCGGTGCAGCTGACGGCTCGCTCGTTGCTCGATGACATCACCGTGAGCGGCGTCACACTCGAACGCGGCAGTTTCGCGATGCTGCTGTTGGGCGCAGCGAATCGCGACCCCGCCGTCTTTGAACAACCGGCCACGTTGAAGCTCGATCGAGATCCAAACCCGCAGATGGGATTCGGCTTCGGGGTGCACTACTGCCTGGGCGCGCCACTCGCTCGCCTTGAGGCCCAGGTGCTGCTCCAGGAGTTTCTCGATGCGACCCGAACTTTCGAAGTGCTGACTGAGCCGCGCTATCGACCGAACGTGGTGCTGCGGGGGCTCGAGAGTTTGGAGATGACCGTCTCGTGATCGGCGACGTGCTCGCCGTGGACGTCGGCGCGACGTCGATCAAGTTCCGCCGATTCGGCGCCGACGGTGTGCCGTGCGGTCCGCGCGCTAAGCGGGCGACGCCTCAGCCGTGCACACCAGATCGACTGGTGCAGATCATCGCGGGCCGCGCCAAAGAGGAGCCCGTCGAATTCATCGGCGTGGGATTTCCCGGCGAAGTGCGCTCGGGCGTCATCATCGACGGCGCCAACCTCATGCGCACTGACGGACCGACTTCACCGATCGATCCGGGTCTTGAGGGCAAGTGGCGCGGCTTCGCGTTGCGCGACGCACTCATCTCCGCCACCGGAGTCAAGGTGGTCGTCGGCAACGACGCGGCGATGGCCGCGCGCGGGTGTGCCACGGGGATTGGCACCGAGCTCGTGATCACGCTCGGCACCGGATGTGGCTTTGCGCTAGTGCGCGCCGGTGAACTCGTGCCGGTGCGCGACGTGGGTGACGAACGACTCGTTGGTTCTGAGACTTACGACCAGTTGATTGGCGAGCGCGGCCGTCGCCACGACGAGGTCGCGTGGTTGGCCAACCTGGTCACTGCGGTGAGCTCACTCGCAACGGAGTTCAGTGCCACTACGATTCACCTCTGCGGCGGTAATGCACGGCGCGTGTCGCGCCACAGCTTCGGCGCATGGTCCAGCCAAATTTTGATCGAACGGGACGACCCCGCTTTGTTCGGCTGTTACCGCGCGGTCGTGGGCTGAGCTAACTCCGCCGCGACGGCCGCCAATGCGCCGGCGACGGCAGGGGTCGCCAGATCATCCACCGCGAAGTCGGGACTGTGGTGCATACCGCTCGTGTGATCGGCCAGCGCTCCACCGATAAAGACGTAGCAACCCGGGACGCGGTTGAGATATTCGCTCACATCGTCGCTCGGACTGGCTGGCGGTGTGCGCAACACCGGTCCGACAGTGCTCAACGTCGACGCGACGCGCTCGAAGGTCGCGGTGACCTCGGCGTTGTTCACCACACGGGGTGTCGACTTATCGAGCACCAACGTGCACTGCACGCTGAACTCGCGGCTGAGCTCCCCGAGCAGCCGCTCGATGTTCGAGAGCGCAGTAGTGCGCTGCTCGTCCGTGAAGGTGCGCAGCGTGCCGCGCAGTCGCGCCACGCGTGGCACGACGTTGGGTGCGGTGCCGGCTTGGATCACGCCGGCCGAACACGCGCAGTTGGTTCCCTCGCAACTGAGGGCGTCGACCGCGGAGCCCAGCCGCTCGGCCAGCGCGGAGACGGCGAGCACCACGTTGCCGTCGCGGCTGGCCATGGCGCCGTGTCCACCCTTTCCGGTGATCTCAATGGCGAGGGACACGGCGTCGCTCATCATCACGCCGTCTCGCAACGCAATCAAGCCGACTGGCGCGAGTGAGGTGACGTGCGCCCCAATCACCACGTCAACGGGATGGTCATTGAGGACTCCACCCTCGATCATCGCGTCCGCGCCGCCGAGACTCTCCTCCGCGGGCTGAAACAGGGCGACGAAACGACCCGACAGTTGCTCCCGTCTCTGAGCCAGCAGGTCCGCCACGCCGAGCAGTGCCGCGGTGTGCACGTCGTGGCCGCAGGCATGCATGACGCCGTCATTGACTGATTTGAACGAGAGGTCGCGCTCTTCGTGCACCGGCAGCCCGTCGATATCGGCGCGCACCATCACGAAACGACCCGGTCGACCGGTGTCGAGGGTCGCCACTGCGCCCGTCGCGGTGGGACAACGCTCGATCGTCCAACCGAGCGTGCGCAGCCGATCAGTGACGACGTTGGTGGTGCGACTTTCCTGAAATGACAACTCGGGGTGCTGGTGAAAGTCACGGCGCAGATCAATCATGTCGTCCGTTGCGCTCTGCAACAGGGCGGGCAGGTC
The DNA here is from genome assembly GCA_964434455.1 of uncultured Ferrimicrobium sp. Taxonomy (GTDB): domain Bacteria; phylum Actinomycetota; class Acidimicrobiia; order Acidimicrobiales; family RAAP-2; genus RAAP-2. Next base: position 432,559 of record CAYSVK010000002.1, read on the forward strand.
GTCGGCGAAGGTGCTCATGTTCCGAACAATATTGAGTGCGCGAGGCGCGCTCAGAAGGTCGTCTTACCAGCGCTCGTAGAATTCGCAGCGGTCAAGGGGGAATGGTGCTCTGTCCTCACTGCAGCGAGGAGACGCCGGACGGCAAGCGGTTCTGCGCGAACTGCGGTCAGGCGATCACGTTGCGCTGCGTGACCTGCGGTGCGGAGCTCATTGCAGGTAAGCCGTTCTGCGCGGAGTGCGGCACCCGCGTGGATGGGGAGGTCGCCCGAGCGGCCCCACCGGCGTCCTCGGAGACGGCGCCGAGTGCGGAGCGTCGACTCTGTTCAATTCTCTTTGTCGATCTCGTCGGCTTCACGACGTTCGCCGAGCACCGCGACGCGGAGCGGGTCCGCGACATTCTCACTCACTACTTCGAACGGGCTCAACAAGTCGTTGACGCCTACGGCGGCATCGTCGAAAAGTTCATCGGCGACGCGGTCATGGCCGTGTGGGGCGCACCGGTCGCCAATGAGGACGATGCCGAACGGGCGGTGCGCGCCGGTCTCGACATTGTGGACGCGGTCGCCGCACTGTCGAGTGAGCTGTCGGTGCCCGAACTGAAAGCCCGTGCCGGAGTCGTGACGGGCGAAGCCGCAATCACCATCGGACGGGTGGCTGAGGGCATGGTCCTTGGCGATTCGGTGAACACCGCGTCGCGGATCCAGAGTGCGGCTGAACCAGGCCAGGTCCTCGTGGATGAAGCGACCTGGCGGGCCAGCTCGGAGGCAATCTCCTTTGCCGACGCGGGGACATTGCAGTTAAAGGGCAAGAGCGACACCGTCCACGTGTGGCGCGCCGAGCGCGTCGTCGCGCAACGTCGCGGTCTCGGGCGAACCAGCCGACTGGAGCCACCGTTCGTTGGCCGCGACGACGAGATCCGCCTCATTAAAGATCTGCTGCACGCGACGGCTCGCGAGCGACGAGTGCGCTTGCTCTCGGTCATCGGCGTGCCGGGCATCGGCAAGTCGCGCTTGGCTTGGGAGTTCCTCAAGTACGTCGATGGATTAGCTGAAACCGTCTACTGGCACCAAGGCCGCTCGCGTTCCTACGGAGAAGGTGTGGCGTTTGGCGCGCTCAGCGAAATGGTGCGCATGCGCGCGCAGATCGTGGAGACCGATGACGCCGCGACGAGCGCCGCAAAATTGCATGACGCTCTCGAGTTGCACGTCACTGATGACACTGAGCGTGAGTGGATCGAGCCGCGAATGGCTTTTCTGCTCGGACTGAGCGGCGACGCCCCGGGCGACCGCGACGAAACCTTTGCCGCGTGGCGCGCATTCTTTGAGGCGGTGGCGCGTTCGGGTCCGACGGTCATGGTCTTTGAGGACCTGCAATGGGCTGATTCGGGACTCATCGACTTCATTGAGACGCTCGTGACGTGGTCCAAGACCGTGCCGATCCTCGTGCTGACTCTCGCGCGACCGGAGATCACGTCACATCGAGCCGGTTGGGGCTCGGGTGTGCGCAACTTCACGTCGCTGCACCTTGATCCGTTGGCGCGTGATGCGATGGGCGAGTTGTTGTTGGGCATCGCGCCACAGTTGCCGGCGGATGTCGTGACCCGCGTGCTGGATCGAGCCGAGGGGATCCCGCTTTACGCCGTTGAGACCGTGCGGATGCTGATTGACACTGGAGCGCTCGGAACTGACGGGACGGTGACGACCGAGATTGCCCGGTTGGAGATTCCCGAGACGCTGCACGCACTCGTGGCATCGCGCATTGACTCGCTGCCGACATCGCTGCGCGCGACGCTGCAGAACGCCGGCATCGTCGGCTCGACCTTCACCGCAGACGCCGTGGCCGTCGTGGCCGGACAGTCCGTCGATGAAGTACGCGAGGCGCTCGATGACCTCACGCGCCGAGAGCTGCTGCTAGTTGACAATGACCCGCGTTCGCCGGAACGCGGGCAGTTCGGTTTCGTTCAGGCGGTCATTCGAGAAGTGGCGGTCGGCATGATGGCCCGACGTGACCGCAGCGCCAAGCACCTGGCCCTTGCGCGACGGCTCGAAGCCGAGGGTGATGCTGATCTCGCCGGGCAGGTCGCCGCACAGTACGTCGAGGCGCGCGCCAGTGCACCCGATGACTCCGACACGGACGAACTCGATGATGCCGTGTGTCGATCCGCGAGCGTCGCCGGTGCGCGCGCCTTGGCGCTTGGATCACCCGCTGAAGCGCACCGCATTCTCGACGCCGCGCTGACTTACGCGTCTACGCCGTCCCGGCGCGCGCCACTGCTGCTTGATCTCGGCCAAACCCTCAGCCACGAGGGTCAGCGCGCGGAGTCGCTCAACGCAATGCTCAGCGCGGCTGATCTCTATCTCGAAATGGGTGATCTACCCGGAGAAGTTGCCGCCATCTCGCGACTGACCGATCTGACCGAGATTGTTCAGGACTTCCAACGGGTGAGGGATCGCATCTTTCAAACGTGGTCACGGCTCGGTGAGGACGACGACACGTTGCGCGGCCCGGTCGCCTACGCCCTCGCCGGCGTCCTCGCCTTTACCGATCGTCGCGAATCACTGGCGTGGAGCGAGATCGCACTGGCGCACGCCGAGCGCTACGACGACGAAGTGATGCTGCTGCGCAGCTTGGGGTTCCGCGCAGCTGCGGTGTTTGAAATAGGTCGGCACCGCGAGGCGCAGATTCTGGCGCGCGGAGTGTTGGACATCGCGGAGCGACGGGGCCACCGCCGCGAGCAGATCATCGCCCGCACACAACTTTCGTTGGCCCTGTTGCCCGACTCGCCGAGCGAAAGTTTGTCGCTCAGCGCGGAGAATGCAGAGTTGGCGCTCAAGGCCGGAATCTCAACGGCGTTCGTTGTCAACATGTTGAATCGCGCGGAAACGGCGATCGAACTCGGTCTATGGGATACGGCCGAAGAGACGATCGCGTCGATTGGCGACAACATGATTCCCTCGCGCGTCGCGTGGCGTGACTCGCTGCTCAATCTCGTGAGGGTCTTTCGCGATGAGCCCAACGCCCGAGAGCAGTTTGAAGTCGCCATGAACCAGTCAGATTCAGACGAAATGGAGCGTCGAGACCCCGCGTCAGTCAGCACGATCAAGTGCACAAACGCGAAGGCGTTGCACGCGTGGGGCCAATTTGAGCGCGCGTATCGCGAAGCTATTGCGGGCGTCGAGGTCTCACCGACGGGAATCAATGCGGCGGCATGTTTGACCGCGGCCGTGCACTCGGCGTGTCGGTTGCGCAATCTCGACTATCTCCGCCAGACCTTGAAGTACTCAGAACCTCTGCGCGGACGTTTGATGGGTGCGTTGCGTACGCAGATCAACGCGGCCATCGACGGACTTGAGGGTCGTGAAGACGCCGCGTCCCGAGGATTTCTCTCGGCGATCGAACAGTGGCGTGCGCTGGGTGACCTCTTCGACGTCGCCCTCACTGAACTGGACCTGGTGGCGATTCTTGGAGCCGATCACGCCGACGCGAAGAGCGTGAAAGAAGCGATCGACATCTTCGAGCAGTTGCGGGCCACGACGTTTCTGGCCCAAGTCGAGCCGTATCGCTCGAGCCTGTAGCGCTAACCAAATTACGGAGTGTTTGCAGGGGCTAGAATTGCTCTTCGGCAGTTGCCGACCTGCGCTCGTAGCTCAACGGATTAGAGCATCTGACTACGGATCAGAAGGTTGGGGGTTCGAATCCCTCCGAGCGCGCTCAGTGACCTATCCCCCAAACCTCGGACACGCTTTATGAGAGTTTGGTCGTGAACTACC
>CAYSVK010000003.1:0-431294 GCA_964434455.1 uncultured Ferrimicrobium sp.
GCGGTGGCCGGGGCGGCTGCGGGCGGAACGGCGGCTCCGCCGCGACGCTCGGCTTCGAGCTGGCTAATGCGCTCGGCGGCCTGGCGCAGCTGTTGTTGCTGCTGGCGCAGTTGGTCCTTTAAGTGTTCGGCCTCCACGGCGGCCCGTTCGAGAAACTCGTCGACTTCGTCGACGTTGTACCCCTTGAGGCCCAATTTGAATTCGACCGTGCGCAGCACGTCGAGGGCCGACTGAGATTGGCTGGCGGTGTCCATTGGCTCACCCTATTACTGGGAGTTCGCACGGACACGCTTTGTCCGGCCCCATTTTTCGCTGCGTGACGACAGTGCGCGAAACGCGCTCGACGCGCTCAGTCCGTCGGCAGACCGGCGTCGCGCAGTCGCTGCTGTAACCGTTCGGCGTCGCTCGCCGCCCGCTCCAAAAAGGCGTCGACGTCATCAACGTTGTAGCCCTTCAGTCCGAGGCGGAACTGCACGGTGCGCAAAGAGTTGAGCGCCGAGGTTTCATTCGTGCTTGCCGTCACGCTGGCGAGCTCGCTCGACTCCTTAGAGCGGCGCCGGCCAAAACTCACCGACATCTACAGCACCGCCGAGAGGATCGAGACCAGCGCCATCGCCACGAGCGGACTCGGGTCGATGTCAAAGTTCCCGCCGCGAATCGGCGGCACGACCCGCCGGATCGGGCGCAGCAGCGGCTCGGTCATGACGCGCAGGATCCGATCGGTCGAGCTAAACACGGAGTTCGGGCGCGCGAGCACCAGCCAACTGGTCACCGAGCGCAAGAACAGCAGAAAGAAGTACAGCCACAGCAGTGACTGGACGACGCGAATCAAAAGCTGCTGGGTCGGAAGTTCTGGTGACGGAGCCGCTCAATCGACTCGGGTGAGACGCGGACGTTCGGCGGCACGAGCAGGTAGACGTGCGGGCCGATCTTGGTGATCTTGCCCGACAGGGTGTAGACGACCCCGGCCGAGAAGTCGATGATCCGACGGCCGAGTTCGCTGTCGATCGTCGCGAGGTTGATCACGAGGGCTCGGCGCGCGCGCAAGTCGTCGGCGATTCGCTTGGACTCCTCGTAGGTGGTCGGCACGACCACGTCGACATCACCGTCGTGGGCCAGCGTCGTAATCGGGCGCACGGCCGAGCTCGGCTGCGCCGGCCGAATGAGCGGACGCGAACTGCCCGATGCGCCCGGAGCAGTGTCGAGCACCGAGACGGCGCCGCTGCGCGCGCCGACCGACGTCGTCGCCCAGGGGCTCTCGTCGGGCTCGGGGCGCTCGACGAACGGCCGCTCGCTCTCGCGGGGTCGACCGAACTCGTCGTAGTCGTCCTCGGTCAGCCCGACGTAGACCATCAATTTGCGAAATGAGTCCTTCAGCACGCCACTCTCCTCTGGCCGGCTGCGATGCGCGCCATAGTAGGCCAGCGCGAGAAAACCCTCATCGTCGCGGTCCAAACAGCGTCCGACCGAGCCGGATTTCGGTGGCCCCGTGCTGAAGCGCGGTTTCGTAGTCATCGCTCATACCCATGGAGCACTCGGGCAGATCCAGCTCATCGGCTAGTGCGCGCACCGCGGCGAAGTCGCGCACCGGATCGCTGAGAGACGCCACGGTCATGAGCCCACTGACGCTCAGTCCGGCGTCTCGCGCCCGTTGAAGCAGTCCGCTCACGTCCGTCGCGGCGGCGCCGCCGCGCGCGGGGTCATCCACCGTGCGGACCTCAATCATGCAGATCGGCGGCGTCGGCAACTGGGCGAGCTTGTCGATCTCGCGCGCTCGGCTGATCGATTCGATCACCTGGGCGTTGGCCGCGATGACTCTCAACTTGTTCGTTTGAATGTTGCCCAAGAAGTGCCAAGTGGCCCCTGGCACGGCAGCTCGCGTGGTGGCGAGTTCGCTGGCGTAGTTCTCTCCGAGGTGCGTAAGCCCGGCCTGGAGAGCGGCGCGCGCCGCCGGGATGCCGAAGCCCTTAGTGACAGCCAAAATGCGCACCGAATCCGGGTCGCGACCGGTTCGTTCAATGGCGCGGCGCACTGCCGCGAGGTTCAGTTCGAGCGCAGCGGAGAGATCCTGCTCAGCGAAGGAAGCTGGGCAGGTCATCGTCGCCCCCGACGTCGAAACTGAAGTCGTCCTTCGCGTCGAACGTGCTGAAGATGTCGGTCGGGGCCGAGGTGGCGGGAGCGGGGTTCTCGCTCGCGACCGTGACCGGCGGGCGCTGACCGCGCTCTTCCCACCGCTCAAAGCCCGCGGCAATGACCGTCACGCGCACCGCATCGCCGATCATGTCGTCCACCACCGAGCCAAAGATGATGTTGGCGTCGGGGTGCGCCACCGAGTGCACGATTTCGGCGGCTTCGTTCACTTCGAACAGCGTGAGGTTGGGACCACCGACAATGTTCATGAGGATGCCGCGAGCGCCTTCGATCGAGGCTTCCAGCAACGGTGACGTGATCGCCGCGCGCGCCGCGTTGACGGCCCGACCTTCACCGGTGGACTGGCCGACGCCCATGATGGCGGTGCCGGCGTTGCTCATCACCATCTTCACGTCGGCGAAGTCGGTGTTGATGAGTCCGGGCACCGTGATGAGGTCGGTGATGCCCCGCACACCTTGCAGCAGAACCTCGTCGGCCATCTTGAAGGCGTCGAGCATCGAGGTCTGCGCATTGGAGACAGTGAGCAGTCGGTCGTTCGGAATGACGATGAGGGTGTCGACCTTTTCCTTTAACGCCTGAATGCCCTTTTCGGCCTGCGTCGCGCGGCGCTTGCCCTCAAAGGAGAACGGACGAGTGACGACGCCGATGGTGAGCGCACCGAGAGCGCGGGCGATCTCGGCCACGACGGGCGCCGCGCCGGTGCCGGTACCGCCGCCTTCGCCGGCGGTAATAAAGACCATGTCGGCGCCCTTGAGGGCCTCTTCGATCTCGCCGCGGTGCTCCTCGGCGGCTTGACGGCCGATCTCGGGATCACTGCCGGCACCGAGACCGCGCGTCAGTTGACGTCCGATGTCGAGCTTCAAATCGGCGTCGCTCATGAGCAACGCCTGGGCGTCGGTGTTCGCGGCCAAGAACTCCACGCTCTTAAGGCCGGAAGCGATCATGCGGTTAATGGCGTTTACGCCACCACCGCCAACGCCGAAGACCTTGATGACGGCGAGGTAGTTACCTTGGCTCAGACTCATCGCTCCCCTTGGCCCTTGGTCGTCTCGCCGGCGCCGCGGCGCACGATCGGCGGCCAATGTGGCGCCGCGAGTCGGGAGGTGAGGCTAGTTCTGGCCCTATGACCGGTCAAATGTTGGCTCACGGACCACTGACCGTCAACGTGCCCGGCACCGAGACATCGACCACATCGCCCGGCTTCAGCGCGACGTGATGCACCGCAGAAGCCTTGATCACCGACGCGATCGCGACGAACTTGTCGTGCAGATCAACGGCGGCGCCGAGCGTGAACGTGAGTGGCGTCGTCAGTGCGATCGTGATTTGTCCGTGTCGGTCGACTTCGACGGTGGCGACTTGGCTCGAGAAGGCGACGGGTAGCTGCGCAGCCACGTCGGCCGCTGGTTGGGCCCACGATGAGAAGCGCCAGGGGTCATTTTCGTGCCCCACCACGACGAGTTGGGGAAACTTCGTGCTGACCGCAATCACGCTGAGCGCCCGATCGGTCCGGTCAACTTCGACGAGAGCGCCCTTCGCCACGCGCACGACGGCCACCGGGATCCGCTCGCTCACTTTGAGCGCGATCGTGTGGGGCCAGTGCTTCGTCACGCTCACCGTGCTCACCCAGGTGAAGCGCTCGATGCGGCGCGCGATCACGCCATCATCAATGTCGATCATCGCGGGCGCGAGGCTGAGACCGCTCACTCTCATCACCTGGGCGTAGCTCTCATGGACGTTGCCCGAAATCGTGACGGTCGTCGCGCGAAACCAGCGCAAGTGCAGCGCCCAGTCCCCCGCCGCGTACAACGACGCGAGCACCGCCACGACGAGAGCGATGAGCCACGGCGCCCGTCGACGACGCGGAGCGCTCGCGGACGCGCCGCGGGGCGTCGCTCGGCGTTTTGAGTTACGGATTCGACGCGAACTCATTCGTCGCTTTCAAATCCAACAAAGCGCACCTCGGTACGCAATCGCACCTCAAAGCGCGCTTCGACTTCGGCCGCCACTTGATCAATGAGGGCCTTGACGTCGTTCGTCGAGCCGCCGGCATCGAGTTGGAAGAAGTTGGCGTGCTTCATCGACACCGACGCTGTGCCCACGCGGTGACCTTTGAGACCAGCGGCGTCGATGAGCCGGCCGGCACTGTCTCCGGGAGGATTTGCGAATACCGAGCCGGCGTTTGCCCCGCCGGGCTGGTGCTCGCGACGCCAGCTCACGATCTCTGAGATCGCCGCCGCGCTCTCAGTCGGATCTCCGCGTCGCAAGCTCAGTGTGGCGTCGATGACGACGTCGCGGGCGCTTAAGGCACTGCTGCGGTACCCGTAGCGCAGCTCAGTTGGAGTCCAACTGCGCACCTCACGCTCACCGAGCCGCAGCGCTCGCACCGACTGGATGCACGCGGCCATCTCTGATCCGTGCCCGCCGGCATTCATCACCGCCGCGCCGCCGATCGTCCCGGGCACCCCGACGGCCCACTCAAATCCCGCGACCCCGGCCATGCCGAGGCGACGCGCGGCTACGGGTAGATCGAGCGCGGCTCCCGCGATGACGCGCACCGCGTTGTCGCTCTCGTCCCAAGTCAACGATTCGAAGCCCACGCCGAGATCCAGCACGACGCCGGCGAACTCTTGGTCAGCGACCAGCAAGTTCGAACCGTTGCCGAGCACCATGACCGGCAGACCGCACTCGGCCAGGGGTGCAGATAAGCGCACCAACCTCGACTCGTCCTCCACCGCCACCATCACCCGCGCGGTGCCGCCGGCTCGATAGGTCGTGCGCGCGCCAAACGGAGCGTGCTCGCTCGCGCGCGCGCCGCACGCCTCGAGCAGTTGGTCGAGGCTCACGATTGACCCAACAGATCGAGAACGACAGCGACGTCGCCGGCACCCAAAGTGAGAATGAGATCGCCCGGGCTCACACTCGCACGCACTTCGGCGGCCGCGTCGTGCAGCGACGCCGCGTAACGAACGTCGCTCACGCCGTGGGCGCTTCGGACCGCCTGAGCGATGAGTTCACCCGTGACGTGATGCGGGTTCGGTTCGCCGGCGGTGTAGATGTCGGTAACGATCAGCACGTCCAGTCCGTCGAAGCTGTGCGCAAAGGTGGGCGCCAGCGATTCGGTACGCGTGACGCGGTGTGGCTGAAAGACCCCGATGCGTCGCCGGGCGCCAAGTGGCGCGGTGGCCGCGATCGTCGCGGCAATCTCGCCGGGCAGGTGGGCGTAGTCATCAACCACCAGTGCGCCCTTGATATCGGCGTGTCGCTCAAAACGCCGGGGCGCGCCACGAAAATTCGCCAAGCCCTCAACGATTGAGTCGTCGCTCACTCCACGTCGTCGTGCGATCGCGGCGACGAGCGCGGCGTTGGACACGTTGTGTGCTCCGGGAACTGCGAGCTGAAGTCCGAGTGTGCCGTTCTCGTCGCGCACAGTGAACGTTGAGCCGTCCGCGCGGAAGATCTCCTCGTCGATCCGAACGTCCGGTGCACCCGCTCGGCCCACCGTGACCACCCGGTTGCGGTGACGCGCGGCCAGCGCCGCTGATCCGGCGTTGTCACTCGCCACCACGCACAACTCCTCGGTGCGCTCGATGAGTTCATCGAAGGCCAACTCGAGGGCCTCGGTAGAGCCGTAGAAATCGAGGTGATCGGGATCGACGCTCGTTACCGCGCTGACTCGCGGCGTCATCGCGCCAAAGGTGCCGTAACTCTCATCGGCTTCCACTAACAGTTCTGATCCGTCGCCGCAGTGGCCCCCAGCGCCCACGCCGCGGACCGGTGCACCAAGGAGCCACGACGCGTCACGGTGCGCGGCGGTCCACACCTGAACGGCCATCGACGTGGTGGTGGTTTTGCCGTGAGTACCCGCAAAGGCGATTGTGGGTCGCCAGTGGCACAAGCTCGCCATGAGTTGAGCGCGCGAGCGCGCGAGGCCGAGGGCGTGAGCGCGCGACCACTCGGGACTGTCCGACGTGAGCGCGGGACTGGCCGTCACCCACTGGGCGAGATCGAGATGCGCGGGGTCGTGGCCCACGCTGACGACGATCCCGCGAGCGCGAAGATCGTGCAGGACTTCACTCTCGCGCGCGTCACAGCCACTAACGAGACAACCGGCCTCGTGTAACAACACCGCCAGCGAACTCATGCCCGCGCCACCGACGCCCAGGACGTGCACCGACGTGCCGGGGCTGAACCCACTCATCGCGCCACCGACAGGACCAGTTCTGCAATCGCCGGTGCGCCACCGTCAGAGCGCTGGGACCGCGCGGCATCGGCCATGGCGCGTCGACGCGCAGGGTCAGCGATCAACTCGTCAATGAGTCGAGCGAGCACCGTCGCGCTGACCTCCTCATCGCGCACCACGATCGCGGCGCCCACTGCTTCGAGCGCTCGCGCGTTCGCCGTCTGATGGTCACCGGGCGACCGTGGCAGGGGCACGAGGATCGACGCAATGCCGACGCACGCCAATTCGGCGACGGAGTTGGCCCCGGCGCGACAGATCGCGAGGTCTGTTTGTGACCACTGCGGGGCCATGGCCGCGAACTCCACGACCTCGTACACCAGTTGGCGCGGCGGGACCGCGGCGCGGCGCGCGCTGATGGCGGGATAGTCACGCGTTCCAGTGATGTGGGTAATCGCCACGTCGGTGCGATCGCTCCACTGTTGCGCCAAATCAGCCACTGCGTCATTCACGCGCTCAGAGCCGAGCGACCCGGTCATCACGGTGATGCGCAGCGGGCCACCGGGTACGTCGATCGGACGAGCAGCGTCGAGAATCTCCTGGCGCAGCGGCACACCGGTCCAGTGCGACACGTCGTCGTGCGACCCCTCGTCAAAGGGCACGGTGCGCGCGGCCGCGAATCGCGTGACGACGCGATGACTCGCCGAACTGATCGCGTCGAGTTGAACCAGCACGAGCGGCGTGCGCGTGAGAACCGCGGCCACGCTGGACGCCAGCGCCGCGTACCCACCGAGTGAGACGACGACGCGCGGACGATGACGCGCGAAGTGCACCGTCGCGAGCACGATCGCTACGCCGAGTCCGAGAACGGCACCCAGGTTGCGCACGAGGGCGCGCGGGCCGCCTCGCCGCGACAGTCCTCGACCCGGCCAGAGCACCAGGTGCTCCGCTCGACCGGCGAGCAAACGGGACTCCAAGCCGCGCCGCGACCCGGCGAAGGTGATCTCACTGGCGGCCACGCCGCGAGCACGCAGTGCCTCGGCAATCGCGACCATCGGAAAGATGTGCCCGCCGGTGCCACCACCGGCGATGAGCACGCCGCGGCGCACTAGTTCTCTCGGCGACCCCGCGCGTCGTACGTCCCGGAAGCGCGCGAGGGGCGCGTCGTGGTCGTCGAGCTCGGGCGCACCGCGGACATTGTGGCGCTCGCGGGTTCGCGCCGGCGCAGCGTCGTCGCGCGCGCGACGTTCACCAGCAAACCGAGTGCGCCGAGCGTGATGACGAGAGAAGTCCCGCCGTAGCTGATGAGCGGCAACGGAACGCCGGTCACTGGAAAGACCCCGACGACGGAGGCGACGTTCACGAACACTTCGATGCCGAACCACACCGTGATGCCGGCCGCGAACAGCTGCATGGAACGATCCGGCGCGCGGCGCGCGGCGCGCATGCCCAAGGTCAAGAGCCACACGAACAGTCCGAGCAGGATCACCGCGGCGATAAAGCCCCCCTCTTCGCCGATGGTGGCGAAGATGAAGTCGGTGTGTGGATTCGGCAGCAGTCCCCACTTCTCTCGGCCGTGTCCGAAACCGAGCCCGGAGATCTGTCCCGCCCCGAGTCCGATCTTGGCCTGCAGCACCTGGTAACTCGAGTGGCCCGATCCGCCAAAGAGCGCCATCAATCGCGCGCGGCGGTACGGCTCAATCAGCGCGAAGACCAGTCCGATGAGCGCGGTCAGCACGACAGTGAGACCGACCGCGCGCGGCGGCAGTCCCGCGAGCCACAACGTGGCGAGCGAGACGAGCACCACGACTGAGGTCGTGCCCATGTCGGGTTCAATCGCCACGAGGATGACTCCGACGAGGATCGGCACCAGTTGGCGCAGGATCTTGGACCACTCCCGCGTTGCGGTCTCGGTGCGCGCCACCACCATGGCGAGGTACAAACACGCACACAGCGTGAACAGTTCGCTCGGCTGCACGCTCAACACTCCGAGGGTTAACCACCGCCGACCACCCGACGTGGTGGTGCCGACGGCCTTGACCGCCACGAGCAGCACGATGCTCAGCCATAAGGCGGGCACGGACCACCGAGCGATCGTGCGCGCCGGCAGTCGTGCCGCGATCACGAATCCGAGACAGCCAAGAACCACCTGAAGCAGGTCGCGGGCGATGAATCCCCACACCGAGCCGTTGTTGGCGATCGACGTGGGTGCCGCGGCCGAACAGACAAAGAGCACGCCGAGGGCCACGAGCACCGCGGTCACAATCAGCAGCGAACGCTCCAGCAAATTGGCGCGCCCGAGCGCCACGGGACGAGAACTCATTTGACGAACTTCGCAATCTGCAAGAAGTCGGCGTAAAAGATGCCGAGGCCGAGCGCCGCGAGCAGTCCGGCCAGGATCCAGAAGCGAATGAGCACCGTCGTCTCGGGCCAACCGCGAAGTTCGAAGTGGTGGTGAATCGGCGCCATACGAAAGATCCGGCGGCCAAAGACGCGAAAGCTCACGATCTGCATCACGACCGAGACCGCTTCGACGACGAACAGCCCGCCAATGATTGCGAGCAGGAGATCGAGGTTCTCCACCAGACAGAGCGCGCCGAGCGAGGTGCCGATCGCGAGGGACCCGGTGTCGCCCATCACGATGCGCGCGGGCGCGGCGTTCCACCACAGAAAACCGAGACAGCCACCGACCAGCGCGACGGCCACGACGGCCAGATCGATTGCGCCCGCCACGTGGTACAGGTGCGGATGGCGGAACTCCCAGTAACCGATGATTCCGAGCACGGCAAAACAGAACGTCCCGGCTCCCGCCGCCAGACCATCGACGCCGTCAGTGAAGTTGACCGCGTTGGAGATGGAGACGAGTAAGAACATCGCCATTAGTGACCACAGAACCGCGCCGACCTGCCAGCCGGGCAGCGAGATTCTCGTGAACGACACCGTCGTGGAGGTGTGGACCCAGTTGACCGCGAGCAACACGAACGCGAGGGCGATGACCAACTGACCCACGAACTTTCCGCGTTTGTTCAGCCCGAGATTGCGGTCGTTGCGGACCCCGAGGACGTCATCGATCAGTCCGAGAATGCCCGAGGCCACGCCGACGCCGACGACCAGCAGTCCCGCGCGCGTGAACTGGTCGCGGGTCCCGACGTGTCCGAACAGGTACCCGAGCACGGTCGCGGTCATGATGACCACTCCGCCCATCGTGGGGGTTCCGGCCTTGTGGCGATGCGTGGCGGGTCCATCCTCGCGAATGCGCTGGCCGTAGTCACGACGCGCGACGAACCGGATGAACAGCGGGGTGGCAAAGAGCGCGAAGAGAAACGCCACGCCGCCGGATTCCATGAGACTCAGCACGGCTCAGCTCACCAACTCGGCGGCGATCAGGCGGTCATCAAACGGGGTCGCCACGTCACCGATCGTCTGGGTGCTCTCGTGTCCCTTGCCGGCAATCACGACCACGTCACCCGTGCCGGCGTCGCTGAGTGCCGAGGCGATCGCGGCACGGCGGTCGGTGAGGCGCCGCCATGACGTTCCAGCCTTACAGCCGCGCTCGATCTCATCGAGGATTGTCTCGGGATTCTCGTGACGCGGATTGTCCGACGTCAACACGGTGAGGTCGGCGTACTGCGTCGCGATCTCGCCCATCACCGCGCGCTTAGAACGGTCGCGGTCACCGCCGCACCCGAAGACCACAATCAGTCGTCCCGTGGCGAGTTCGCGCGTGTCGCGCAGTAGACGCTCGAGCCCGTCGGGCGTGTGTGCGTAATCAATAATGACGGTCGGATCGCTGGCGCGCACGACTTCCATGCGACCCGGCACACCTGGCACGTGACTGATGGCTCGTGCGGCGTCCTCGTCGCTCAGACCCAGCTCGCTCGCGGTGCTGAGCGCCACCAGCGCGTTGTCCACGTTGTAGGCGCCGGAGAGGGACATCGTCACGCGATGACCGCGCCACTCAAAGCTGGTTGATCCGACGGTCACGACGACGTCGGTGGCCTCGCTGCGCTGAACTTCGCGCACTGGCACGCTCAGAAAGTTGGCCAGGCGTCGTCCGTAGGAGTCATCGACCCAAACGACCGCTCGCTCACAGCGCTCGGGAGAAAAAAGGTGTGACTTCGCTTCGAAGTACTGCTCCATTGACTGGTGGTAGTCGAGATGATCGAGGGTGAGATTGGTGAAGACCGCCACCTCGAAGTGCAGTCCGTCGACTCGGCCCTGAACCAACGCGTGGCTCGAGACTTCGAGGGTCACGAGTGACTCGTTCGAGATTCCGGCCGCCTCGCGCGCGAGAGCCAGTTCGCGGTACAGCTCCGGGGGCGCCGGCGTGGTGCGCTCATGGGTCAAGGTCCCGATGGTGCGCGCCGGGCGACCGAGCGACTGCCACATGGCGGCGAGCACCGTCGTCACACTGGTCTTGCCGTTGGTGCCCGTCACGCCCACGAGGCGCACGTCTCGTTCGGGGTGACGACAGACCCGCGCTGAGGCAGTCACCATTGCGTCGTGCAGACGCTCCGCGGGCACCACGATTGTCGGCACGTTGGTAGTCAGCGGAGCGGTCGCCACGACCGCCACCGCACCGCGGGCCACCGCGTCATCGGCGAACTGCGCGCCCGCATTGGTTTCACCGGGCATGGCGAAGAAGAGACTCCCGGGACCACACGCGCGCGAATCGATCTGGACGTTGTGGATGTCGAGACCGGCCGGCGTGGCTCCGTCGACTAACTCCCCCAGCCGCATCAGGTGACGTCAGAGGAGATCGACGCGCCGCCGTGATGCACGGGGGCCACCGGACCGCTGCTCGGGATGCCGTAGTGGTGCAGCGCGTAGCTCATCACGCGCTGAAACACCGGAGCGGAGACCGACCCGCCGAAGATCACCGCACTCGGACGTTGCACCAGCACGATCATCGAGAGCACCGGATTGTTGGCCGGCGCGAAGCCCACGAAGCTGGCGTTGTAGGCGCCGGGGATGTAACTGCGGTGGTCCGGCGAGGGGATCTGGCTCGTGCCGGTCTTGCCGGCCACGGCGTAGCCCGGCACCACCGCCTTCACACCGGTGCCTGCGAGGACGACTTGCTCGAGCATCTTGGTGAGCGTGGCCGACACTGACGCGCTGAGCGCGCGATGCGAAGCGCTACGCGCCGTGGCGCGCATCGCGCCGCTGGCCAACACGTAGCCACGCACCAGTTTCGGCTCGACGAACACGCCGTGATTCGCAATGGCGTTGTATGCATCGAGGATCTGCAGCGGCGTGACAGCGTCGACTTGTCCGATGGGCAACGCCGCGAGGTCACTCGGCCACCACTGTGCGGCGTTGACTAGCAGTCCCGCCGATTCGCCCGGAAAGTTGAGGGCCGTTTGCTGGCCAAATCCCAGTCGCTCCACTTGCGCCAGCAGTCCCGCTTCGCCGACGTGTCGCGAGATCATGTACGTGCCGATATTCGAAGACTGGGCCAACACGTCGGTCATGGTCAAGCGCTCGGTGCCGTGACGCTCTGCGTCGTGAAAGTACCGACCGCCCACACTGACCGAGTACGGCACCGTGTACTTGGTCGTCGGAGTGGAGAGTCCGGCGTCCAGTGCGGCCGAGAACGGCACAATTTTGAACACGGAGCCCGGCTCGTAGACCTGGCTCACGGCGAGGTTGTTGATTGTCTGGGCGACGCCGGGCACACCAATTGAAGTGCGCCACGACGGAATCGGTCCGAGCGTGCCGGCGGGCACCTTGGTGTTCACGAGCGAGGCGTCAGCGAGGACTTCGCCGGTCTTCACGTCCATGACGATCGCGGTGCCGCTGAGACCCCCCATGGCGCGAAGTTGCTCGGCGAGCGCCTGCTCGGTCACGAACTGCAACGAGGTGTCGATCGTGAGTTCAATTCCGACGCCGGGCACCGCGCGCTTGAGAACCGTGGGCTTGGAGTTCGGCAGACTCACACCGGACGGCGAGGCGAAGATCCGTTCACGCCCAGCTTGGCCCGCGAGTAGTGACTGATACTGGTACTCAAGGCCCGCCGAGCCGGTGCCGGCGGCATTCACTCCCCCTAAGAGCGCTGTGGCAATCGTGCCGTTCGGATCACTGCGCACCGACGAACTGAGCACGACGATGCCCGGGAAGTACTGCGCGGCGAGTTTGTGGCCCTTGTTGATGGCCAGATGATCACTGAGCACGACGTAGCCGTCGTGCTTGTGCGACAGCTGCGTCGCCAACGTTGAGGCGCTCACGCCGAGAAACGGCGCGAGGGCGCGGGCCTCGGTGACCGGGTGATCGATCTGCATGTCGTCGGCGACAACGAGCGACGTCGGCGACGAGATCGCGAGGATCTGGCCGTGACGATCAAAGATCCCGCCGCGCAGCGGAGAGACCGAGACCTCGGTTCGAACCTGGCGCACCGAGATCGCCGCGTAGTGGCGACCCTCGACGAGTTGGATCATCGCCAGGCGGCCCACGAGCGCGACGAGCAAGAGCACCAACACGACGTACATCGCGCTCATGCGTCGGCCGAAGAGGGGACGGTTGATCGCGGCTAACGGTCGATTGTCGATCGCCCGCAGATACGGCACGGTTCCTTGTCGCGTCGTCACCGCAACGTCCTCGAGTTCACCGAGTAGATGCCGTCAAGACGCGGCAGCGGCAGACGACGATTCAGTGGTGCCGCGGGAATCTGCGTCACGAGTGCGGGCACCACGAGATGTAAATGACCCGCCTGGGACGCGACCTTGGCGGGCGCGGACGCGTTGGTCAGCGCCGCCATCTTGGCGGCGTAGTTGGACTGGTCCTGCAGTAGCGCGGACTGCAAGGTGTGCAACTGGACTTGGCGCTGTGCGGCGTAGCTGCTGCCCGCGAGAAGCACGAGCAACGTGGCGACGACGATTGCCCCCACTCGCGTGGGGATCGGCAGCGCCCCCCATCGCGCCAACGGGCCCCGTCGACGGGCTCGATGCGTGCGCTCCGTGGTCGTGCGCCGAGGGCGCGTCTCTACGCGGCGCGGGAGAGTAACGACGCTCACGCCAGCACCCGCCTCACGGCCCGCAGTCGCGCCGAACGTGCACGCGGATTACGCGCGATCTCATCCGGCGTCGCCAAGATCGCGCCGGATCGATGAGTACTGAACCGTCCCCGGCGGCCACACACGCATCCCAACCGGGCGTCACAAGTGCACCCACCGGTCGCGGCCTCGATAAACGCCCGCTTGACGGCGCGATCCTCCCCCGAGTGATACGAGATGACAACGACGACACCTCCGACCGCGACGTTCTCGAGTGCAGCCGACAGAGCCCGTTCAAGTTCTCCCTCTTCGTCGTTGAGTTCGACGCGCAACGCCTGAAAGACCCGAGCGGCCACGTGACCGCGCCGTCGAGCGGCGGCGGGAATTGCGGCTTCGACGGCGGCGACCAGTTCGAATGTGCTCTTTGGAGATTTCTCCTTGATTCGTCGAGCCAAGGCGCGCGCGAAGCGACCCTCTCCGTGACGGCGAAACAAGTCAATGAGCTCGTCTGCGCTCACTCGATCCAACAGTTGGGCGGCCGTTTCGCCCCGCGTGGGATCCATTCGCATGTCGAGCGGAGCGTCGAATCGATACGAGAATCCCCGCTCGGCGCGATCGAGCTGCTCGGACGACACACCGAGGTCGAGCAGAACTCCGGTGACCGGCTCGTCGGAAATAAACGGAGATTCCGTGTCGAACACAGCCGCCAGGTCGCCGAACTGAGCGTCAACAATTCGCACGCGATTGTCAAAGCCAGACAGCCGCTCCGTCGCCGCCGCCCGGGCAATCGGATCGCGATCGAGGCCGAGCAGTCGCTGGGTCTCAGATGCCGCGTTGAGAAGGGCGAGCGCATGCCCGCCGCCGCCGATGGTGGCGTCGACGAGTAGCCCGGGCGCACGGTCACCAAGGAGCGTGACGACTTCGCCGACGAGGACGGGTTCGTGGCGGTAGTCGCTGGCCATCTGCAGCCTTCCGACCGATGCCAACAAGTGGGGGCTCGTTGGACTATCGGGGAAGAGGGCGGAGGAGAAATCTTCGACCGACTCGGTCGGAAGGCTGCGCATGGTCATCGACTCACATCCGAGGGCTCGTGCTGTGGCTCCTTTCATTCGTCAAGGTCGCTCCCGTTGAAGTACTCCTCCGCTGGTGCAACCCTCTCGTTGAACCTCGCCGGATCCCAGATCTCCACGTGATCGATGTCGCCGATCACGAGCACCTCATCGGAGAGACCAGCGAAGCTGCGAGCTGACGGCGGGACGGGAAAGCGTCCCTGCCGGTCAAACTCGACATTGGACGCACCTCGCGCCCAGACACGGGCCTGGTTGCGCGAGGCGCGATCTCCAGAGCGGGACAGTTCGAGCATCTCTGCCTTTTGGCGCTCGAACTCCCCTGGCGTCCACAGTGCGAGGCATCCCTCGTAGTGGTGGGCCAGGTGCCCACCCCGTTCAAATTCGGGGCGAAAACGAACCGGGAGGATGAGTCGGCCCTTGGCGTCGAGCGTGTGCTCGAACTGACCGACGAACCCCAGCATCGTTCCCCTCCTCGGAGTGATTCATCACCACTCCGTTCCACAACGCGCCACCATACACCACATTGTGGCCCTTAGCGCCACTTTGTGACATGGCGATGTGTCCTTTACCAAACCAAGGGAGGAAAGGAAGGGAAAAGTGAGGTTTTCTAGAGTGCGGGGGTGGACGCGGGGATCACCACAGGCGACTGGTGGATCATCGCCAGTACCGGCGCTGGAGCCGTTGTCGGCGGGTTCGTTGCGGTGAGCACTTACCGATCTCTACGCCTTGATCGCGCAATGTACGGCCAACGCGATTCGGTCATCATTCATCGAGCGCCAAAGAGCGCCGAGCCGATGCCCAAAACCGATATGCCCGTGCCCGCTGAGTGGGACCGTTCTAAGGTGCGCTACTTCTGTTTGCGACCATACAACAGTTCAGAAATGTCGTCCGATTTGAGGATGGAATTGCAGGGAATCAAGATCGGACTGAAACGGCCAAATCTGACGATCAGAGTTTCGCTACCGAGTGGTGAAGACTTCGGCTTGCCGTTCATCGCGAAGCTCACTCACGACCTCAAGCCAAATATTTGGGTTCTCTTGTATTCACCCGATGGGTGGAACTCGCAGCGACCAATCCGTCGATTGGTCCGTTTCGATTATTCGACCAGTTTCCGAGACCGCCGTTACCGCAAGCGAGCGTGGATAAAGCCGCTTCCATAAACGAGACTTGACAAACCACGTTTTCGATGTGACAATGGTTGAGTGAAGGAAATAACCATTGCAAACATTGGGAAAACGATCAAATCTGAGGCTGCCGCGTACGAGTATTTGGAGTCTCTTCGCTGGCCCGACAAGCCGATCTGCCCCCATTGTGAGGTTGAAGGTGACCACTACTACCTGAACCCGCAAGGCGAGGGCCGAAAGACCCGTACGGGTCGAGTGTCTGAGCGTCGAGTGTGGAAGTGCCGCGAGAAGGGCTGCCGCCGCCAGTTCTCAGTAACTACGGGCACGATCTTTCATGGTTCCAAAATCCCGCTGACAACGTGGCTGTACGTCACCTTTGCCATGTGCGCCAGCAAGAACGGAATCGCCGCCAGAGAGATTGAGCGCACCTACAAACTGACTCCTAAGACCGCTTGGTTTATGACTCAGCGAATCCGCGAGGCGATGCGCTCAGACAGCGGGCAGCTCTTTAAGTCAGACGTGGCCGCAGATGAGGCGTACATCGGGGGCGACCCTAAGAACCGCCATGCCGCAGAGCGCGGAGAGCGTAAGTACGGGCGCGGAACTGAGAAAGTGCCCGTTGTCTCATTGGTGGACAACAAAACCGGCGAGGTTCGCTCCCGTGTAATCAACAACGTGAACGGCGGCACGCTCCGTTCCTTCATCCGCGCCAACGTCGATCTGCGCGAGGCCACGCTGCACACAGACGCCAACACGGTGTACGCGAGGGTTGGCGAGGAAATGGCAGGTCACTACGTGGTCAATCACTCAGAGGGCGTGTACGCGACCGACAAGACCAAGGGAACCAATCAGGTTGAGAACTTTTTCAGCCAACTCAAAAGGTCAATTGACGGAACCCACCACCACCTGAGCGAGGAGCACCTACACCGTTACTTGGCTGAGTTCGATTTCCGGTACTCCACTCGCAAGATGACGGACACCGAGCGAATGCTGCACCTGATAACCAAGGTCAAGTGCCGCCTGTCCTACAAGCCACTCGTTGAAGGCGCTTTCATCCTGCCGTAGGTTCCACATATGGAGATGTATTGCGCCGACTGCGGCTGTCTCGTTGATCGCGGAGAGCGGCTATCTATCTGTGACCGCGCCGACTGTTGTTGTCGGGACCTACCAATGCGGGATACCCAGTCGTACAATGGTGAAGTGCCTGACATCCGTAAGAACCCGCTCTACGACGAGCCGCTGAATTACGAGATGGAACCGGAAGATGCGCTCAGGTTGATGCTGGGGGCGTCAAAGCCGCGTCAGGAGATTGTTGAGCCGGACGAGGCGAACTGACCTGAACAGCGTGCGGTGGCATTGGCTTAAACCAGACCCGCGCACGGAATGTGATCTGTTCCAGCGGGGTGCCGATTCGCATCCGTACTATTCGCTTGAAGTTTCGATTTGATTCCCACTTTTTCGGTCGCCTGACCGTGAAAAAGGCCACGACAGGCTCTTGTGGCTCAAGCAGGATTTGTGTGTCCAGGTTTGCGTCGGCTCCGCCTGCTACTTCGCATGGTCGCGCCGACCAGCCGATCCGCACAGATTTGGTCCGCAATATTGGTTGAATCGAATACGGAGCGCGGTTATAGAAGTAGACCGCGAAATAGCGCGAGTCGGTGCGCTCCCAACCCGTCGGGATTTGCAGAACCGTTGTAAGAAATGGTTCGACATATTCAAGGGCAGCTCGGATCACTAACGAGCCTTCGGTTCCTGCGGTCGCCTTGTCATGGGCGTGGCTCCTGCGAGTGATTACCACGAGAGCGAACCCGCCGATGGCCGTGAGGCCCGTGAAGATCGCGATGAGAATTCCGGTCGTGTCGCTAACCGTTGCCATAAGCGCCTAAATCTACGAAACCACTCGGCCAGCCATTTGAGGACGCGGCCATTGCCGCCTTGGGCGTGACGATTCGTGCCCTTTTGCCACGGATTCCCTTGATTTACCCCACTGGGTTTGTCTACGGACACATCGCCTGTGACATCCGAGAGCACTTTTTGGGGTCGGGACGTGACGAGTCGCGTTCGGGTGAGGAATTGAGGTGCGATGAGCCCCAACAAAGGGGGCTTCGGGCGCTACGTCAGCGGGATTGTGGTGACCTTCTTCAGCCCGCCGTGGGAGACAACGGCGTCCAGGAGTTCCTGGCGGCGATCGAACAGTCCAACCGAGTGCAACGTCGCGTGTTGCAATGTGCTCGACGCGTCCGCCGGTGGATCGGCCAGTTCGTTCACCAGTGGGTCACTGGAGTCACTCGGCACAGTCGTGCTGATAAACGCACCCTCTCGGACGCGCCACTGCGTCAAACCGACGATCTTGTGTCCGTTGCGAGCGATCTCGCCGGCGCCGAGAGAACCGAAACAGATCGCGGAGGGGCGTAGTGCCCCGTTGTCCGTAATCAAGGTCAACTCGGTGAGTCCACTGTTGGTCAGAGCCGCCAGCCACCATTCACCGACGGCCACTGCTTGAGCGCGCACATCGTCGACATACAACGGATCATCTCGAGGGATCCACACGTCCAGCCAGGCGTCACCACGACAAAGAAGGACCGCACCACCGCCACCGCGCCGCCGACGTAACTCAAAGCGCTCCTGGACGTCACCACGCAAGAGTTCGCGCCGTTGCGTGCTGCCAAGGACGATGGTTGGGGCGGTCACCTGAGGGCAGAGGGCGCTCGCTGACTCCAGTTGCCGGATGAGGTCGTAGCGGTAGAGCTCAGCGACCCCGTCGTTCACGACGCGCGCGGCAGGTACGGCTCCCAGAGTGGATCAGGGTCATTGAGATGCCGCCAACGCCACCACAGACCTTCGGGAACTCGCGGCTCACTGCGCAGCGACCACCCGAGTTCGTGGAGGAATCGGTCACCCTTTTGCGTGTTGTGTCGACGGCACGCCGCGACCACATTGGTCCACTCGTGTCGCCCGCCGCGACTGCGCGGCACGATGTGGTCAATCGTGTCGCCCGGTCCATCGCAGTACGCGCAGCGATAGTTGTCGCGCAGCAGGACGGCGCGGCGCGTTAGCGGTGGCGTGCGCATTCGAGCGGGCAGACGAACGAGATTGTGCAGCCGGACGATTGAGGGCACATCCACCGACACTGAAGTGGAACGCACCACCGAAGGGACCTCGGGGGTCACGACGGCCTCGGCGCGTCCGGCCAGTACAAGCACCACGGCGCGTCGCTCGCTCACTAGTTGGAGCGGCTCGTAAGTCGCGTTGAGCAAAAGAACGCGTGCGATGAGGGAAAACTTACTGTTTCGCCCGTTGGGCCCGCGACCAGCGAGCCGCCGCGATCACGTCGTGCACGCTCGGCGTGGCGTGCGGATCGCCGTAAGCAGTAGTCATGCGGAACTCCCAGTAGTGCGGATCGGGCGTCGGCAGCGGCGGCCAATGACGCCACCACTTCGTTCGACGCAGATCCCACGCCGCTCGCGCCACCGCGAAGCCGTCACTGGGGTGACGAAGCACAGCGCGCAGCAGTCCTCGGGGCGCGAAGTTCATGACTGGTCCCACCAGGTGAGCGCGGCGGCCCCGAGTAACGGACCGTCAGAGCCGAGCGGACTTGGTTCGACGCGCAGCCCCTGGGCGTGACTGATGCGCGCGTAACTCGACGCCGACTCGTTCGCCGCGGCGAAGAACGGTTCGCCGAATCCGAGTGCCACGGATCCAGCGACATACACGTGGCGCAGATCGAGCAGGTTGGCCACGGTCGCCACGGCGCGACCCACCAACGCGCCGGTGCGGGCGCGCATGGCCACCGGTGCGCTTGGTGCCGGTGACTGGGTGATCGCTTCGATGGCGCGTCCAGAAGCTTCAGCCTCGAGACAGCCACGCGCGCCGCAACCACAGCGCCGTCCGAGCGGTTCGACGATGACGTGGCCCACGTGGCCCGCGTTGCCGGTAGCTCCGTCAAGGAGACGACCATCAAGAACAATGCCGCCTCCGACCCCGGTGGACACCACCATCGACAGAAAACTGTCCTGGCCCCGCCCGGCGCCAAAGAGCGCTTCGGCAAGCGCCAGCACTTTGGCGTCGTTGTCGAGACGAACGGGCATCTTCATTGACTCGCTGAGCGCGCCCCGCAGATCGAACTCACGCCACACTGGGATATTGAGCGGCGAGACAGTTGCGGCGTGAGCTGACATGGGCCCCCCGCACCCCACGCCGAGCGTCGCGGCCGTGCGCTCGGGATCGACTCGATGTAGCAGCGCCACGATCTCATCGAACAGACGCCCACCGCTTGTCGCCGTGGCGATCCGTTCTCGTCGCACAAAGGTGCCATCGGGGCGAACCAGAGCGGCGTCCACTTTGGTGCCGCCAATGTCAAGAGCCAGGCAGATGTCGCCGGGCGAAAATCGCAGTGGGCTCATTCGCCCCGACGACGACGCTCCAACCACTCGCGCAGCGAGTTGCGGCGGTCCTCCAAGCTGGTGCGCTCCTCGGCGTGAGCGCGCAGAGACCGCGTGAAGTCGTTCCACGACGCC
Organism: uncultured Ferrimicrobium sp.; assembly: GCA_964434455.1. Lineage (GTDB taxonomy): Bacteria > Actinomycetota > Acidimicrobiia > Acidimicrobiales > RAAP-2 > RAAP-2. Next base: position 20,028 of record CAYSVK010000003.1, read on the forward strand.
CGACCGAGTCGACGAGCGTTTCGTTCGATGACGAGTGCCGACGCGAACATGATCGCCACACCCACCAAACCGAAGGCGATGGAGTGCGAGAACGTCCAAATCAATTCAATGAGGCCGAGAACGAAACCAGCCACGCCCCATCGAACACGGCGTCCGCTGTGTGAGTAGACGGTAGTTTCGCGAACATTCTTGGCGAAGCGAGGGTCATCCTTGCTGAGTGACTCCTCTAACTCGGCGAGGATTCGCTGCTCGTGTTCCGACAACGGCATCGCGACTCCCTTCGAGTTAGACCGTGCTTAATCGTACCTGTCACGTCCGAGTACAGACAGGGCGGCTGGCGGATTCGGCGTGAACACATCGTTAATCTGATCGAGACGACGACGAAAGGTGTCGGTGGCGTCCAAGCCGAATCACGCGTGGCGCTCACGCTTGTACGCGGCGCTATTGGCTCTCGTTCTCCCGCTCTCGACGATCGCGGCGTGGGGCGTCGCCACGGTCACCGACACTTCGCGCTGGGTGGCCACGCTTCATCCCCTGGCGTCCAACGCCACCGTCACTCAATACATCGCAACCCAGGGCGCCGAGACGCTCATCAAGGACTTCCACGTCGAACAACGGATCAATCAGGCGCTGCCCAAACAGGCGTCGTTTCTCGCCAGCACCATCACGACTGAACTACAACGCACGATCGCCACCGCCCTCAACGACGCCATCAACACGCAAGCGTTCGGCACCATTTGGGACAAAGAGAATCAGATCACTCACTCCACTGCAGTGTTGATCCTGCAGGGCCGGGCCAACTCCGAACTCTCCACCGCGCGCAGTGTGGTCCTCAACGTGACGCCGACGATCTTGAGCGCCATTAAGAACCTCGACGCGCAGGGGATCACCTTCTTTGACCCGCTCAAAAAGACGATCAAGAACGACAAGCGATTGATCTTGAAACTGTTGAATCTCCACGAGCTCCAACAGGCTCAGTACTGGTTCCATTTGGCGACGACGTTGCAGTGGATTCTCCCGATCATCACATTGTTGTTGGCTCTGGCCGTAATCGTGAGTGCGCGACCACGACGAAATGGGTTTCGACGCCTGGCGGTGACCGTGATGCTCAGTTGCGCTGTCACCTACGCCCTTCTGCGAATCGGCATCGTGCTGGCGGCGCCACTGGCCCCCACTCCCCCCGACGTGACGACTGCCATCTTGAACGCGATCACGTCGTTTTTGGCCCACGAGCTCTTATTGCTGATGGCGCTCGGTGCTCTCGGACTCGCGCTGCACTGGATAAGTGGTCACTCCACGCGAGCGATTCATCTGCGCGAACAACTCGATCGCTACCTAAAGACAGCGGGCCGCGCCGCGCTCGCTCGTTCGCGCGAAGTCATGGCGACTGACTGGCGGGGTTGGACCGCTGAGAATCGCAGTCGAGTCCTCAACTACCTCGCCATTGTCGACGTGGGTGTCGTGTTGATGGTCGTGGCCCTTTTGATCTGGGTCGTCCAATCAGTGAGTGCGTTGTTGTTTATCGCCACGATTGCGATCTTGTGGTTCTGGCTGTCGCGGCGCGCGCGGCGACGTCTCAGTGCTTCGGTCGAGCCCGACGCCACAGCGCCAAAATGAGTACTCCCAGCAGAGCGGAAAGAGCAATGACTACGACGACTGGCGCTCTTACGGACGTCACCCAAAAGTGCACGCGCACCGAATCGGAGTTCGCGATGGCGAACCACGCCAACAAGACGAACGCGACACCTACGGCAATCTCCCAGCCATGTGACGTCGGAGATTTTGACGGCGGATTGGGATTGGACGATGCAGGTTGGTCCGACATGGTCACCTCCTCCTTCGTAGCGTAAGACCGAGCGATGCACGTCGGGATCATTTGCACCGGCAACATCTGCCGTTCCCCGATGGGTGAAGTTGTTCTCCGCCGGCTCGTGAGCGATGCAGGCTTGAGTCACATCACCGTGTCGAGTGCGGGGACGGCCAATTGGCACGTCGGCATTGAGATGGACGAGCGGGCGCGCGCGGCGCTGGATCGAGCGGGCTTTATCGGTGACGGTTCACTCGCGGCCTTCGCTGACCCGGACTATCTCGACCGGCTCGATCTCATCGTCGTGATGACTCGCGAACATCGATATGACGTTGATAATCGTCGGCGTCGTGGTGGCTCTCCCATCGTGCTCATGCGCAGTTTGGTGGGTGAGCCCGAACTCGATCTGGCTGATCCGTACTACGGGGACGACGATGACTTTGATCAGTGCCTCGCGGCGATCAGCCGATCGTGTCAGGAATTGGTGCGAGAGCTTCACCCTGGGGGTGCGTGGTGCGCAGCTTGACTTCGGGCAGCGTGAGTGAAAGCACGAGCGCCAACAGGGCGAACGGGATTGAGTACAGGTACACCGAGTGAATCGCTGAAGCCAGTGCGTGTTCCACGGCGTGGCGCACCGGCGGCGGGAACGATTGAATTTTCGCCCGCGAGAACGACGAGCTCAACTTGGGCGGCGCGACGTTGACACCGATTTTCTCAAAGGCAACCGAGAGACGTCCCGGGAGCACGGTCGCAAATATTGCCCCGAAGACCGCCGTCCCGAACGATCCACCGATCGAACGAAAGAAGTTGGCGCCGGCCGTCGCGGCGCCGAGATCTCGAAACTCAACCGCGTTCTGCACCGCAGTGACCAGGATCTGCATCACGAGGCCGATACCGACTCCGAGAACAAACATGAATGCCGCCATCACCACCGACGAACTGGCCTCATTGATGGTGGACAACAAACAGAGCCCGACCGTCATGATGATCGTGCCGAGCATCGGAAAGCCCCGGTAGCGCCATCCGCGCGAGACGAGGTAACCCGACAGAATTGACGCGCCGAGGAGTCCAACCATCATCGGCAGGATGCGAAGTCCCGACATCGTGGCCGAGACACCGCGAACCCACTGCATATAGATCGGCAGAAACGTCATCGCACCGAACATGGCGAAGCCCACGACGAAACTGATCGCCGACGCGGATGAGAACACGCGGTTGTGAAAGAGACGTGGCGCCAAGATTGGTTCGGCGGCGCGACGTTCGATAAAGACAAAGAGCCCGGACGCAATGAGTCCGACCGCCAAAATCATGACCCCCGTCGCGCTGGACCACGCGAAATCCTGTCCGCCGAGCGACGTGTACACAATGAGACAGGCAGCGCCGACCAGCAGCGTCACAAAGCCGGCGTAATCCACGACGTGGCTCTTGCGCGTCGAGTGACCCGGCAACACAATCGCCGTTACGACCAGTGCGGCAAGGCCGAGCGGAATATTGACGTAAAAGCACCAGCGCCACATGTTGTGGTCGGTGAACAGTCCGCCGGCCAGCGGCCCGAGAACGGTCGCGGATCCAAAGACAGCTCCGAACCATCCCGCGTATCGACCACGTTCGCGCGGCGGGATGATGTCGCCGACGATCGCTTGCGCGCCAACCAGCAGTCCGCCTCCGCCGAGTCCCTGCAGGGCGCGAAAGAGCACCAGCGTTGTCATCGAGGTGGCCAAACCACATAGCACCGAGCCGACGAGAAAGACGACGATCGCGCCTTGAAAGAACTTTTTGCGTCCGTAAAGGTCGCCGAGTTTTCCCCACAGTGGCGTCGTGACCGTCGAGGCGAGCAGGTACGAGACCGTCACCCACGCGATGTGTGTGCCTCCATGCAGGTCATGCAGGATCGTTGGAAGCGCCGTGTTTACGATCGTCGAATCGAGCGCGGCGAGCATCATGCCCATCATCAGGGCGCCAATGATTGTGAGCCGTCCGCGCCCGGTGACGACGGTGCTCTGGGCGCTCGTCATCACACTCCCCTCTCGGGTGTTGCGGCTCAAGGACCGCGACGCAAATTCGCTGCGACGGCGAGGCAGCGAGGAATCGTTACAAGGCTACGACGCGCGCGAAGAAACGAATATTAACGGCGCGTCCGCAATTATCTACTTCCAAAATTACGATGGAGTCACCGTGCAGGACGCAACGGGCTCGCCCGTGTCTCGACGCTCCTGGAGCGGCGTGTTGACACACACCTACGCGGGAGGCATCGCTCTCACGATCGGCGCAATTGGCGCCACCTTGTGGTCGATTACAGGATGGTCGAGTTATTCCTCCGTCGTCGTGCGCACACAGAAGTGGGGGTGGCTGAGCACCCACGCCCTCGGGTCGCCGCGTCTGATTGCGGAGAATCTGCTGCTGGTCGCGTTCTTCTTCTTGGTCGGCATTGAGCTATCGGAAGAGCTGCGCTCGAGTCGTGAGGGGGCGTGGCGCACCGCACTGTTACCAACCGCATGTGCCGTGACCGGCATGGCCGCCACGGCCGTGACGTGGATTGCGATCTCTCATCTCATGGGATCGGGCCACATCGCGAGTGGCTGGGGCGTCCCGATGGCGACCGACACTGCCTTTACCCTGGGCGCCCTCAGCCTGGTTGGCACTGGCGTTCCAAAGTCACTGCGCGTGTTCTTGTTGGCACTGGCCGTGGGCGACGACATCTTCTCAGTGATCGCCCTCGCGGCCACCAAACACGGTCACGTGTCGTGGGCGTACGGCGCGGCCGCAGTCCTGGCCGTGGGCCTGCTGGCGGCCCTAAAGCCCCGTCGGTCGATCGTGGTGATTTTCGCTCTGGCCGTCGTGTGGTTCTTGACGGTGTCGAGCGGGGTTGAACCGGCCCTCGCCGGCGTGGCGGTGGGTGCGGTGGTTCGTCGTGGAGCTGACGGTCCGCGTCGCGCGCTGCACCTCGGATTCGCTCCCGTCGTGAACGGACTGGTGCTTCCAATCTTTGCTCTGGCGTCGTGTGGATACGACCTCCACAACGTGTGGTCGAGTTCATCGGCCTGGCGTGTCATCGGGGTCGTGTTCATTGCCCGCATTGTCGGCAAGTTCATCGGAATCGGCGTCATTGGCGCGGTGTTCACTCGCTGGCTCGTCGTTGACGAGGCGCTGAACCCGCAACTGCTTCTCGGAGCATCGGTGCTGTGCGCCGTCGGCTTTACCGTTCCCTTGCTCTTTGCGGCCAGCCACTTTGGTGACGCCTCGGCGAGCTACTCGGCCATCGCGGCGGGACTGTCGCTCGCCTCGCTGGTTGCCGCCGGAATCGGCGTGGTCGCGCTGCGACGAATCGTGAGGCGGTCGCGCACTCAGTAACTTGGCGAGTTCAGGGAGGCCCCGTGAAAAATCGGCTCACAGAACTGCTCAAGATCGAACACCCCGTCATGCTCGCGGGCATGGGTGGCGTCTCGTACCACGCGCTCGCCGCCGCGGTATCCAACGCCGGTGGGTACGGCTGTCTCGGAGCGTCCACGATGTCCTCGGAGCGCATGGTCGAGGAGATCTCGGCCACGCGGTCACTGACGTCCAAGCCCTTTGGAGTGGATCTATTAACCGCCGTGCCCGACCGACTGATCCACGACGTCGAACTGCTCATTGAAGGTGGGGCCAGTGCGTTCGTGGCCGGTCTGGGCGTACCGCGCGCGGTGATCGACCTCTGTCACTCAAGCAACGTCCTCGTCGCCTCGATGTGCGGCAAGGTCGAGCACGCCCAGCGCGCGCTTGACGCGGGATGCGACATCGTCGTGGCCCAGGGAACTGAGGCCGGCGGACACACCGGAACGGTCGCCACATTCCCGCTCGTGCCGATGATCGTCGACGCGGTCGGAGAGCACATTCCCGTCGTGGCGGCCGGCGGGATCTTTGACGGTCGGGGTCTCGCGGCGGCGTTGGCGCTCGGCGCGGACGGCGTGTGGATGGGTACACGGTTCATCGCCACTCCCGAAGCGCGAGGACTACCGGGATATAAGGACAAATTGATCGAAACTCGAGAAGACGGCACAGTCATCTCGCGCGCGTTTTCAGGCAAGACAATGCGCGTACTGCGCAACTCCACGACCGATCGCTACGACGCCGATCCCACGTTGCTGAAGAAGTTCCCCGAACAACTCGGCGTGTCGTTCTCCGAAGGGACCTTTCACCTCGGTGGAGACGAACACACTGAAGGCGTCGACCCGGACCGCGAGGGGTATCCGGCCGGACAGGCGGTTGGGGCGATCAGTGCACTGATCCCCGCGGGTGATCTCGTGCGTTCGATCGTCGCTGAAGCCGAAGCGGATCTGCGTCGACTGGGACTGCTCGCGACGAGCTAGGAGATCTTCAGTCCGATCGGGCAGCTCACGCCCGTACCGCCAATGCCGCAGTAGCCGTCGGGATTGGCGATGAGGTACTGCTGGTGGTACTCCTCGGCCATATAAAACGGCCCAGCGTCGGCGATCTCAGTCGTAATCGCGCCATATCCCGCGGCGCGCAACGTCGAGTCGTACATGGCGCGAGCGGACTCAGCCACGGTGCGTTGCTCGGGCGACGTAACGAAGATGGCGCTGCGGTACTGGGTTCCGATGTCGGCGCCTTGGCGAAAGCCCTGGGTCGGATTGTGACTCTCAAAAAAGAGTTGAACCAGTTGCGCGTACGAGATGACCGCGGGATCAAAGACAACCTTGACCGTCTCGGTGTGACCGGTGAGCCCCGTGCACACTTCGCGGTACGTCGGGTTCTCGGTGTAGCCGCCTTGATATCCGACGGCGGTGACGAATACTCCCGGCGATTCAAAGAATTTGCGTTCCGCTCCCCAAAAGCAGCCCAGTGCGAAGTACGCAATCTCGCTGCCCGATGGATACGGCGGATTCATCGAATTCCCGAGAGTGAGGTGGGGGCGATCGACGACGATCGGGTCCTGTCGACCGCTCAGTGCATCGTTGGCACTCACCATGGAGACTGATCCGCGCACCACTGAAGACTACGGGGGCTCGGCCGTAGGCTCCGCACCGTGAGCGACACCGGTCTCACCGTTGAGTCAATTGAACGGGCCATTCGTGATTCGGGTGGACGGGTCACAACCACTAAGCGCGCGTTGCTCGCCCTACTCGCTCAACGCACTGATCACCTCACCGCCGAGGAGATCACTGCGCACATTCAGCGCGACTCACCCGACACCAGTCCCTCGACGATCTACCGAAACCTCGAAGAACTCGAAGCGCTCGGCATCGTGGTGCACAGCCATCTTGGTCGAGCCGCCGCGCAGTACCACCTCGCCGGTCCAGTGCACGGCCATCTCCTGTGCGCGAGATGCGGTCTCACAATTGAAGTGCCCTCGGAGACCTTTGAGTCACTGGCGCGTGGCGTACGGCGTGATTACCACTTCGAAGTAGATCGACACCATCTCGCCATTAGCGGACTGTGCGCTGCGTGCCAGAACGCGGGGTCGTAAGCACCACCAGCAGACTCAACGACGCCGTCACGATCAACGCATCAAACGCGGTCGTTGAGGTCACAAGAGCCGTGGCGAGCGCGACGCCGGTCGCACTGCCGCCCGCCCGCGCGAGATTGACGATGCCCGACGCCACGCCTCGTTCGGCGTCGTTCACGATGCTCATGATCGCCGTCGAGTTCAAAGTGTTCGAGGCCCCAATGCCAACACCCGCGAGTGCGAGTGCCGGCACCAACACCATCAGTCCCGGTCGCAGGGCCAACGCCGCGACCGCGATCATCACCAAAACCGCGGCGCCCGCGGAAATTGAGCGCACGGAGAGGCGGCGCCGAAGTGCGCCGATCATCGGCGCGGTCGCCATCAAACCAATGGGGATCGCCACCACCGCCGCACCGGCGACCGACGTCGAACGGTGCAAGTGCCGCTCGACGTAAAACGGCACCGACGTAATCAGACCAAAGAACGTGACCCACGTGATGGTGATTGAGACCAGAGCTCGACGAGCTCCAGGCGCCGCAAGAACTGTGCGGTCGATCATCGGAGTGTGCGCTCGCCGCTCCGACCACGCAAAACTGCCCGCGCCGAGTGCGCCGCCGACACACAGCGTCACCGGCCACCCGCCCCATCCACTGCGCGCACCCATGGTCACTCCGCCAATTACGCCGGCCGAGGCGATCGCCAGCGAGATGGCGCTCACGATGTTGAAGCGTTCGTGAGGCACAGCGGTGCGCGAACGAGGCAGAAACTGCACGGACGCGATAAACGCCACGACGGCCAATGGCACCGACACCAAGAACAGCCCGCGCCACGGCAGCGCCGTGACGAGCAGTCCGCCAAGAAACGGACCGATCGCGAGACCCGTCGCCTGGGCGGAAGCCTGGATGCCGAGTGCGGTGGTGCGATGCTCGGGTTTTACCGAACTCGCCACGAGTGCCACCGAGTTCGCCTGGATCATCGCCACACCCAGCGCTTCCACGATGCGCGCCGCGATCAGGCACGCAAAATTGGGACTGAGTGCACAAGCGGCCGCTCCAATCACGAACAGCACGAACCCGTCGAGATAGACGCGTTTGCGTCCCACCGCATCGGCGCGCCGTCCGAAGAGAACCAGCGTCGCCACCACGGTGAGCTGAGTCGCGAGAACTAACCAGGCGATTTGGCTGAGCGGTCGATGGAGTTGGTGAACGAATCGCGGATACGAGACCGTGATCACACCCACATCGAGCGAACTCGTGATGGCCCCAAAGCCGACCGCCGCGACGGCGAGCCACTCCGCGTGCGGCCAACTACGAACTCGCGCAGATCTCGCGGGCTCCCCGCGGCCCGGCAATTCGGCGGGCTGCCCGAGGTACTCGGGAAACGTCACCCCCAAAGTCTTGTCGAGTTCTTAGGCGAGTCCCCGTTGAACTCGCCGCACGGCTGGTAGAACCATTCGACGGTGCGCTGGTGATCAAGCTCGAACAGTTAACGAAGCGCTTCGGCGACGTTCTCGCGGTCGACCACCTCTCCTTTGAAGTCCGCCCCGGAGTCGTCACCGGATTTTTGGGGCCGAACGGTTCCGGCAAGTCGACGACCATGCGCATGATCCTCGGCCTTGATCACCCGACGAGCGGCCAGGTCACCATTGATGGGCGCAGTTATCGCCACCTCGAGCGCCCGCTGCGCACGGTGGGCGCGTTGCTCGACGCCAAGGCGCTACATCCGGGACGGAGCGCCAAGAACCACCTGTTGGCGCTGGCCGCCAGTAACTCCATTCCTCTCCAGCGCGTCGACGTCGTCCTCGAAATCGTGGGGCTGTCCGCGGTTGCCAACAAGCGAGTCGGCAAGTTCTCCCTCGGGATGGGCCAGCGTCTCGGAATTGCCGCCGCACTGTTAGGCGACCCCGAAATCATGCTGTTCGACGAACCGATCAATGGACTTGATCCTGAAGGAATCCGATGGGTCCGTGAACTGTTTCACTCCTTCGCCAAAGAAGGGCGGACTGTGTTTGTCAGTTCGCATCTCATGGCCGAGATGGGACAGACCGCGGACGAGATTGTGGTCATTGGCAAGGGCCAGATGATCCGCCAAGGATCAGTAGATGAACTGACGGCTGGAGCTGTTGGTTCAGTATTTGTGCGTTCACCTGCGGCCGACACGTTGCGCATGGCTGCCCGCGACCGCCAGTGGACTGTCGTCGATGAAGGTGTCGACTCATTTGTCGTCGACGGAGTGAATGCCGCCGACATCGGCGACCTCGCCGCGTCAATTGGCGTCACGCTCCACGAGCTCACGCCCCGTCGGGCGTCGCTTGAGGATGTGTTTATGGAACTCACCGCCGGTGAAGTTGAGTTCAGCGGCTCGACGACGGCGAGTCCGTCATGAGCGACGTCACGTTCCTTTCAACGTCTAAGTCCGAATGGATCAAATTCCGCACGGTGCGCTCCACCTGGTGGGGCGTGATGGCGATGATCGTGCTGGCCGTTGGTGTCGGAACTCTCATCGACTTCGCCCTCATCCAACACTCCGCTGACAACGGAGGTGATTTCGTCGATCCCGTCGCGCGAAGTCTGGCCGGTCACTTCTTTGCCGAGTTTGTCGTCGGAGTGCTCGGCGCTCTGTTCATCACCAACGAATACAACTCCGGAATGATTCGGACGTCACTCAGTGCCGTACCGAGTCGGACATCGTTCGCGCTTGCCAAATTGTTTGTAATGGCTGCATCGCTATTGGTCGTGAGCGAAGTGATCTGCTTCACGATGTTCTTCATCGGACAAGCCGTATTTTCCGGTCACCTCACTTCGTACTCAATCGCGGCGCCTGGCGCGTTGCGCGCGGTGCTGTTGGCGGGCGTCTATTTGGCCATCCTCGGAGCTCTGGGCTTCGCGCTCGGACTTTTGCTTCGCCGCAGCGCCGCAGCGATCGTGCTCTTTGTGATGTTCCTGCTCATCATTCCTGGGCTGGTGCACGCGCTGCCGCGCAGTTGGAGCGTGCCGATCTTGCGATACATGCCGAATGAGCTCGGCCTCGGAATGATGTCCATCAACCACGCGCCGGCCACTTTTACGCCGTGGGTCTGCACCTTGGTGATGTTCGGTTACGTCGTGGCGTTAAACGCGGCTGCCATCTATTTACTAAATCGCCGCGACGCTTAGGGCCATTCGCTGGCACCCTCAAGTGAGGGATCGCCTGGTTCACACGGCACGACGCAAAAGAGCGTGCCGCCGGGATCTTTCAGCACCGTCCACCCGAGAGAGTCGTCGATCACCGTTGCGCCGAGCGCGACGAGGCGTGCCGTCTCGGCTGGGCCGTTGTCAGTGTGAACATCAAGATGAACTCTCGCGACGCCGTCGCCAATCGCCTGGACCAAGATGCGATGACCATTGACGTCGCCGAGTGTGGAGTATTCGGGGTGTCGCTCAAAGCGAGTCGCGGGACGCTCGAGGGCCGAACTCCAAAACGCCTCGGCGGCGTCGCGCAAGTCGGCGGGAACGTCAATGCAGATCGTAGAAAAGCGGCTGCGGTGCATACGGCGAGTCTCTCAGTTCCCACCTACATTGAGTCGGTGGAGCTCCGAACAGCCTTGCGCTCGACTGGTGCGGTCCGTGAGTTCACTGACGAGATCGTCAGTGACGCCACGATCGCCGCAATCCTCGATGATGCGCGCTTCGCTCCGAGTGGGGGCAACCGCCAGGCGTGGCACGTCATTGTGCTCAAAGACCCCGCACGGCGGACCCGGCTTGGCGAGATTTACCTCGACGCCTGGCACGACTACGTCGCGCACTCGATCGCCGGTCTCGTTCCTTTCTCGCCACTCGCCACCGAGACCGATCGCGCCGCAGCAGCGGAAAAGCGCGCCGACGCCGTCGCACTCTCTCGTCCCGACGGATTTCCCGAAACCATCAGCTCGGCCCCCGTCTTGCTGGTCGTCACGGTTGATCTCGCCCTGCTTGCCGCGGTTGATCGCGACCTCGATCGCTACGGATTTGCCGGGGGCGCCTCGGTGTACCCGTTCGTGTGGCAGATCCTGCTCGCGGCTCGGGAGTATGGACTCGGTGGCGTGATCACCACCATGGCGACTCGCAGCGAGCCCGCCTTGAAGGAGCTTTTTGAACTGCCCGACTCACACGCGGTCGCCGCGGTAGTGGCGCTGGGTCGAGCGCAGCGAGAGATCCGAACGCTGCGTCGACGCACGGTCGAACAGTTCACGTCGCTCGATTCCTTCGATGGCGACAGCTTTACGGGGTAAAGCCGAGCTCCCCCGAATCCTCGCCGAATCCTCGAGGACCGCGCCGCACCGCCGGACGCACGCCATCAAGTCGCAGTGGCGATGCGACAGTACGAAATGATCCGGCGGCGCTCTCCGTGCTCACAATGAGATCCCCGTCGGCAATCTGGCGATCTGCGAGCGCCTCGTCAATGTTCAAGATTGGGGCGCACGGCACTCGAGCACTTTCCAGACGAATGATCCACTCAGCGCGACTCTGCGTTGAAAACACGCGGTCGAGTTCGGTGGCGAGTTCGAGTCGATCGCGCACGCGCGCGTCATTGCTCCGCCACGGCGTGCGCGCCGAGAGCGCGGGATCATCGAGCGCTTGAAGCAGCGCGGCGAACTGTGCGTCGGTACCGACAGCCACGAGCAAGGGGCCGTCGGCCGTGTTCACCGGTCCGTACGGCGCAATGCTCGGGTGGTCGTTGCCCAGACGGCTCGGGACGTGGTTCGTGACGAGGTAACCCTGAACTTGATTGACGAGTGCGGTGATCGTCGACTCCAACAGAGGCGCTTCGACGTGACGCGTAGGCGCTCCGCGACTCTTGGCGAGCAGCGCCGCCAACAGTCCGATCGTCGCGTACAGACCAGTGATGACGTCGGCCACTGGTGCGCCCACCTTGGTCGGCGGACCGCTGAGTTCGCCCGTCACCGACATCAAGCCCGAGCGCGCTTGCGCCAGCAAATCGAAGGTCGGCGTTGACGCCACCGGTCCCCCACTCGACGCGGAGGTCACCGTGACCCACACGAGGTCCGGTCGAGCAGTTCGCCACTCGTTGATGCCCAGCGCCTCTGCTTGGTCGGGCAAGAAGTTGTCGATCACGGCGTCGGCCGCATCAAGGAGTTGTTCGACGCGGCGTCGATCCTCGGCATTCGTGAGATCGGCCACCACGTTGCGGCGGTGGCGGTTGACGGCCAAGTAGTACGTCGCGTCCTCGCCAAATCGTGGCGGCGCCAACTGGCGCACCGGATCACCGCTCGGCGCTTCGACCTTGATGACGTCGGCCCCTAAGTCCCCGGCCACCATCGCGCACAGGGGTCCCGCCAACACCCGGGAGAGGTCGAGAATCCTCACCCCTTCCAACGGCAACCCGGTGCCGACATTGGATGGATGAAGCGGCCAGAGCTCGTTAGCTCCGCTCACCGCGCGGAGATTAGTGGGCCATCGCCAGCACGCTCGTTGTCTCGGTCGCGTTGGAGCGACCCGGCAGATACCGCCACGTCAGCGTCGCCAACAACGCGACGACGGCCGCGGCCACGAAGCACCCGCGATGAAACGAACTCATGAACGCCTCATTGATGTGGGGCCCCACGAGACGTGCCGCGCTCGACGGGAGCGCGTGCACCGTGGCGCTCGCGGCCTGCATCGATGACTGCGCCGTTGACACCACACCACTCGGTAAGTGCAAGGGGCGCAGCGCAGCTGCGACGGCGGGCGCGAATCGCGACGAGAACACTGACCCCACGATCGCAACGCCCAGCGTGCCGCCCAGTTCGCGCGTTGTGTTGTTGACGGCCGCTCCGGCCCCGATCTGTTCGGGCGAGAGAGAACTCATCACCGCCGCCGTCGATGGAGCAGTGACCAACGAGAAGCCGAACGCCAAAACGATCATCGACAACACGACGGGACCGAAGTACGCCGCCTGGGAACCCTGCACGGCCATCCACACCAGCGCGACACCCATCAGCACCAGTCCCGAGCTAACGACGTTGCGCGTACCCACGCGCAGCGCGGCGAGCGCGCCGAGCGGCGTCACGATGAATGACGTAATGGCGAACGGCAAAGTGTGTACGCCCGCCGAGAGTGCCGAATACCCCCGCACCAACTGGAAGTACTGAGTGACGAGGAAGATGAATCCGAACAGTCCAAAGAACGCCAAGGCGATCGCGCCCGCACCCGCGGAGAACGCGGGAAAACGGAACACCCGCACGTCCAGCAGTGGGCCGGTCCGGCGTAGTTCGTAGAGCGTGAAGGCGATGAGCAGCGCAGCGGAAACCCCAAAGACGAGCAGCGTCGTCGCCGACAACCAACCCCACGACGGTCCCTCAATGATCGCGAGCACCAGGGTCGTCACTCCCGCGGTGCCGAGAAATAGCCCGCCGAGATCGGGTGCGCGGCGCACGGGATTGCGCGATTCGGGAACAAACATCACGCACGCGACCATGGCCAACACCACGATGGGCGCGTTGACCAAGAAGATCGATCCGAACCAGAAGTGGGTGATGAGTGCGCCTCCAACGAGCGGTCCAAAGGCGACGGCGAGTCCTGAAGTGGCGCCCCACACGCCGAACGCCTTCGCGCGCTCGCTCGCGTCAGTAAAGGTCACCGTCAAGATCGACAACGTCGCGGGAAAAACGAACGCAGCAGCGGCACCCATCAGCGCGCGCGTCGTAATCAGGGCCGCAGTCGAGTGCGACTCCGCCGCCAGCAGTGAGAACAGTCCAAAGAGCGCGAGTCCGATGAGCATCACCCGTTTGCGTCCGAAGCGATCCGACAGTCCTCCACCGGCGAGCAGCAGTCCGGCAAACGGCAGCGAGTAGCCATCGACAATCCACTGCAGCGCGGAGTTCGACGCACCGAGATCGCGCGAGATCGACGGCAACGCCACGTTCACGATGGTGTTGTCGACGACCACCAAGAACACCGACAGACACATCACACTGAGAACCAGCCACCGCCGATCACTCGTCGCCGCTGCGCTCATGGACCCTCCTTTTAGAACGTTGTTCTGTTACTGTAGCACGATGTGCTGTAACGCGCTCGCCGAACTACGCTCGGCTCAATGAACGCCCGCCGGCGCACTGCGTCCAACGAGCTCGAGGGCCGAATCCTCGAGTCCGCCTTGGAACTACTGGGCGATGGGGGTATCGAGGCCCTAACGGTTCGGGGAATTGCCCAGCGCGCCGGGGTGGCGCCGATGGGGATCTACAACCACTTCGACGGCAAGACCGGCATCTACGAGGCGCTGTGGGTGGATGGCTTTGACCGATTGAGTGCCGCGATGGCCGATGAGAGCGGAGAAGAGGAGGCCCTGCCCTCGCTCGTCTCGTGCGGTCTGCGGTACCGGAAATTCGCACTCGAGCATCCGGCGCACTACCGACTGATGTTTCTTGATCGCAACGACAGCTTCACACCTAGTGCCGAGGCGGCGGCGGCGTCCGGGCGTTCACTGCAGACCTTGATCAATCGCGTCGAGCGCGCGCAGCGCGAGGGACTGTTTCCCCCCGATCGCCCGATCGACATCGCTCAAGCGATCTGGGCCACCGTGCACGGATTCGTCTCGCTAGAACTAAAGGGCGTGAACTTCTCGGTGGAACCGGAAGCAACATTCATCTCGCTCATGCATGCGGTGACTGACGGCTACCGCGCGCGCGTGGCGGCTCGCTAAACGAGTGCCGGCCAGCGACCCGGTCGCTGCGGTGTGAGCAACAGATCGGTCCATTCGCGCGCGGCGTGTTGCTGGCGCCACGCCAACATCGCCTGGGCCGCTTCGAGCGTGCGCGCGGCATCGGTGCATTCGGTGCGCCACGTGGGATCGGCGGCCAGATCGAAACTGAGCGCCGATCCATCACCGAACTGCACGTAGGCGTGATCGTCGGTCACTCGAGTGGCCAGGTTCGCGAAGCTCAGACGCCTCGAGCGGGGCCAGGTTCGCTCGGCGTCACTGATTAACGAGAAGCGCCAGTCCCACTCGTAGTGCGCGGCCTCGCGGGCGCCGGCGGTCTCTCCCGCCATTACCGAGTGAAGCGAGCGCCCGTCACAGCTCACCGGTGTCTTTACTCCGAGCCGCTCGCACAACGTCGGCAGCAGATCGACGTTTTCGGTGAAGGAGTTCACGACTCGGCCACGCTGCTCGGCTCGCGTCGGGTCCCGCCACAGACCGAGCACGTGGTAGCTCTGCGGAAAGAAGCCCAATTTCTCCTTGAGGCCGTGGTCTCCGAGTTGCTCACCGTGATCTGAGGTCACGATCACGATCGTGTCGTCCCACTCGCCGCGGGCCTTGATCGCCGCGATCGCTCGCGAGAGTTGATAGTCGACTTCGTTGATCATCCCGTAGTACTGCGCGCGCATGTGGCGAATCTCTGACTCGGTCGTTGGTGCGGCAGAGGCTTCAATCGCCATGGCGAAGCTATGCAGGGGATGGCGCAACGCCGCGTCAACAGGAGCCAGTGGTAACTCGACGTCACTTGGATCGATCTCGGTCGAGAATCGACCCGCCGCCGCGTACGGCGGGTGTGGACGGAGGTGGCTGAGGTGCGCAAACCACCCCGGACCTTGATGATCCAGCCAACCAATGAATCGGTCCGTGAGAAACGCCGCCAGTGAGTGTTCGGCGGCTCGATCAGGTTCGCCGCGCAAGGCGTCGTTGTAGTCCGTCGGGACGTCGTAGCCGAGTTCGTTTAACCACCGCAGCCACGGCGCTTGACTCTCGGGCAAGAAACATCCGATCGAGAATCCCGGTAAGACGCCGTCGTAGTTGTCAAGGCGTGGGTCATCGGTTCCGTGCGCGAGTGACGGGTTCACGCCTTGATCGGTGTAGCCAAAGAGCGTCGGATCAAATCCCGCTTCGCGCGCGACGGTGGCCACGTTGGCGAATCCGAGAGGGTGCGGGGTGCCATTGGCCACGACCCGGTTGTTCATCTGATAGCTGCCCGTATAGAGCGCGGCTCGACCCGGCGAACATGGCGCTGCTTGGCTGAAGTGGCGCGAAAATCGGACACCTTCAGCGGCAATCTGATCCAGGGTCGGCGTGCTGATGAGTGGGTGCCCAGCGACGCCGAGCGTGTCGCCTCGGAACTGATCCAGGGTGACAAAGAGCACATTGGTCATGACGACGCGACCAGGTCGTGCAGATGTTGGGCGAGATCATCGAGAATTGAGAGAGCGTCAGGCACGACTCCCCCGAGGCGCAAGAAACCGTGCGTCATCCCTTCGGCTTCAAGAACCTCCACTCTTCCGCCGAAGTGTTCGAGGAGCCCGGCGTACGCGATCGCTTCATCGCGCAGCGGGTCGCACTCAGCCACCACGATGATCGCGGGAATTGATCCCGATAGATCAAGGCTCATCAGCGGAGCGATGCGCTCGTCAATCGGTGAGGCTCCGGCGAGATAGGTCACATAGTCGCGACGGAGTTGTTCGACTTCGAGCAGGAAGCCCGCGGCGAAATTGTGCGCCGATCCGGTGAGAACTTCCGGTCCAAGCGTCGGGTAGAGCAGGACTTGTGCGAATGGTGGTTTCGCGTCACCTCGCGTCGCCGCAGCCGCGACCGCGGCCAACGTCGCACCGGCCGAGTCACCCACGACGACGACGCGGCTCTGTGGTTGGGAGAATTCACCCACGTGGGCGATGACGAAACGCGTCACATCGATGGCGTCGTTGACGGCCGCGGGGAACGGATTCTCCGGAGCGAGGCGATAGTCCACTGAGAGCACTCGCATCGAGGTGTCCTCGGCGAGGCGTCGACATATCGCGTCATGACTGTCGAGATCTCCCACGATGAACGAGCCGCCATGGAAAAAGAGCAGGAGCGCACGGCCTTCATCGCGGGCGGGAATGTAGAGACGGGCCGCGAGACTTCGTCCGTCGAGCTCCAGCACGTGACTCTCGACTAACGCGACTGCTGGCGGAGTCGGCCACATCGTCACGGCGAGTTCGCGATACGCCTGGCGCCGAGCGACCACGTCGTTGAGCACCGACGCCGGGAACGGCGACACCGTGCTCACGACCGCTTCAACTTCAGGGTGGAGCGCCACGGCGCCTCCTTGACGCGCGAATCCTACAAATCGCAGTGCTCCGGGCTGCGACGATGGTGGCGTGCTCACGAATCTGCGTGCCCTTGATCGCGACGGTCGCGTCATCGACGCTGACTTCGAACTCCACGAGAACACCAGAGCGGACGGGGCATCGGTGGAGATTTCGATCTCGGCTCGGCGCCCCGCCTCACTTCGCCGCGTCGTCGCTTCGACGCCGTGGCGCTGTGAACAGTTACTCGAGCACGGATTTCAGTCGTGGTCCACCGTGCGCCGTTGCGCTCCGAGCGACGTACGTTCCGCCCGTCGTGACGCACCGCGATGGTTTCGCGGGCAGATGTTGGCGGACCGCGACGGTGCTGGAATCGAAATAAGTGGCGACAGTTTCCTCGTCACCGATGTGGGGGTCATCGGATTCCTGTCCTCACTCGTGGCCTTCGGTCGATGCGTCGTGAACGAGCACGGTGAGATCCGTGTCGAGTGGCTTCTCGACGACATTGACGTCGAACCCGCTGAACGACTGACGCTGGATCCCCTCTGGTGGAGCACGGACTCGCCCAGCCGGGCGTACTCCGCCTACGCGGAGGCGTCCGGTCGCTTCTCGAATGCTCGCGACGCCGTTTCGTCTCCGCTCACGTGGTGCTCGTGGTACCACTACTTCGATCGAGTAACACCCACTGACATTCGCGCGAATCTCGCGATCGCGGCGGAGCACAACTTCGACGTTCTACAGATTGATGATGGGTGGCAGCGAGAGATTGGCGAGTGGGGCGAAGTCAACGAGCGATTCGGTACACCTCTCGTCGATCTGGCCGACGAGATCCAACAACATGGGATGAGGGCCGGCATTTGGACTGCACCGTTTTGTGCGGTCGAGGGATCAGAACTGGTTCAGTCTCGCCCGCAGTGGTTTGTTACCAACGACCGCGGCAACCTGACGACCGCTCTCTTTCACGAGGGTTGGGGTGGACGCGTCTACGCACTGGACACCACGCAACCCGATGTTCTCGATCACATCGAGTCGACGTATCGACGTCTGCGCGAAATCGGTTACTCGTACTTCAAAATTGATTTCTGTCACGCGGGAGCCGCCGTGGGCTCTCGGTCTCGACGCGACGGGACTCGCGCTTCTGCACTTCGTGGCGGACTGGAGGCGATCCGCCGCGGGATCGGCGCAGAGAGCTACCTGCTCGGATGCGGATCACCGCTACTCAGCGCCGTGGGAGTCGTTGACGCGATGCGGGTGTCAGAAGATGTGGCGCCGTTCTACCAACCGCGACGGTTCTTTCCCGGGTTCGAAGAGTCCAGCGTGGCGACACGCAACGCGATCGAACAGAGCTGCCTGCGGGCGCCACTTCATCGTCGCTGGTTCACTCTTGATCCCGACTGCGTGATGCTTCGCCGCTCGTCCACCGAACTCAGTGCGCCGCAGCGAGAGCGTTTGGTCGAGACCGTGCACGCCACCGGAGGACTTGTCGCCGTCTCGGACGATCTCTCGCTCTACGACAGTGAGTGCTGGGGCGACCTTGACCGGTTGATGTCGACTCGTGAGGACGGACCGCGCGAGTTGTCAGATCCCTTCGGCACGCCGCTAGAGATCTCCTGGTCGACCGGCTCGGCGAGGATTCAGTGGGACGAGCCGATGTAGCTAGCCGCCCAGAACCTCAGCGGCATCGAGCTCGTCTTGTTCGAACGCGGCGCGAATCGCCGCACGATCGGCGGCAAACACCCGTGACTTCGTGGCGCCGACGGCCCGGGCATCTAAAGCGCACAACTGCGCGGCCCTGGCTCGAGCGCGCGTGATGACATCCTCGGGGGCCGCTAGTTCGTCAAAGAATCCGGCCGCTACTGCTGCGGCACCTGAGAACGGCTCAGCCTGGGTCATCACGCGACCCAACAGTGGCGTGGCGAGCTTCGCGCGACAGAGCTCGATAATGCCGCGCGGCAAGGTCATGCCGATCGCGACTTCGTTGGCCACGACGCGAAACGGTCCGTCGGTCCCGATGCGGTAATCAGTGGAGAGACAAAGAAACGCACCCATCGCAATCGCGTGGCCGGTGCAGGCCGCCACAACCGGCCGGCGCAGACCCAAGATTCGCTCAGCCAAATCGAAACCGGCAGTAGTCATCGCGTTCGCCTCGTGCGGTCCTTGGGTCATGACTTTGAGATCGAATCCACCCGAGAAGATGCCAGTGCGACCGGCGAGAACGGTGATCACGTCGTCGCGTTCGGCCTGATCGAACGCCTCGTTAATTGCCGAGAGCATCGTGGGGCTTAAGACATTGACTTTGCCGTCATCGAGCGTGATGACGGCGACTCCGTCGGTCGGCCCCTCGTACGTGACGATGTCGCTCATTGGTCTCCTTCGTTGCGCGACGATCGTAGGGTCACGATCCGCTCAGTTCGATCAGATCCGGGAACTGCAGCGACGACCACAGCGCAACTGAATCGAGCTCGGCGCGCCGAGCGAGCCACGCCGACAGCGCGGTGCCGTGAGTTACGACGACCGTGCCGCGCGCCGCGAACAAAATCTCATCGAGTCGGGCCACCACCGAGTCCAGCGGTTCCCATTCCTCGAGCACGTCGCCGCGCAGATAACGCGAGACCGAGTGAGCTAAATCACCACTGACGAACGGACGCGCCACCTCTCGCGCTCGCGCATCGACGCGAAACTCACGTCCGAGAGCGTCCGCCACGATGCGCGCCGTATCGACGGCCTTGGGCTCATCACTGGCCACGACGTCGCGGATTTCTTTTGCCACCAGCTGTGACGCGAGAGCCTTAATCAGCGGCACCGCATCGGGGTGCAGTGGCCATGACGGCGGAGCTCCGCCCGCACTGGTGTCGGGTGGTCCGTGACGCACAATCCAACAGGGCGCGTCGAATCCAGGGGACTCGACGGTAATGGAGCGGACGACCGGGCTCGAACCGGCGACCTCGACCTTGGCAAGGTCGCGCTCTACCAACTGAGCTACGTCCGCGTCGGGGTCATTGTAGCCGTGCGACCTTGCTTAGCTCGCTGTCGGCGGCGTCTTTAGGTAGTAGTCCGCTTCCTCGGCGATGTAGTCGCGCAACTGATCGAGCTCCGGCACGCGCCGCGCGCAGGCGAGCATTCCGTACTCGAGTTGATCGCAGTAGCCGAGCACAGTGATGTTGAGCGCCAGGCCGGCCATGAGCGGTCCGAGTGGCGCGGCCGTGAGCACGCGGTGTCCACTCAGCCATAGCGGAATGGGCGGACCGGGCACCGAGGACACGACGACATTGGCCAGTGGCGGCAGGTGGTCGTACAACTCGAGCGCGGCGAGAGTGCGACCCGCAGCGGACATCACCGTTGGTCCGGCAGCGCTGGCGAGATTCATGAGCAGCTTGGCGCTCTGCTCGCGCTGCTTGTCCGCGACGAGCGCTTGGGCCGCGCCGATCGCGCGGATGCGGTCTTCGGGATCAGCGAGATCGGTGCGCAGTGAGAGCAACATCGCCGAGATCTGATTTCCGAGATCGCCTTCAGCTCCCTGGCGGCGAACGTTGATGGGCACGAAGGCCACGAGATCGTGCTCGAGAGTTTCGTCGCGCTCTTCAAAGAGTCGCCGCAGCCCGCCGGACACCGTCGACATCACAAAATCGGTCACCGATGCGCCGCGAGCCTTCGCGGCGCGCTTTACTTCGGGCAGCTCCATGCGAAGCCGGGTGAATCGCTTCGAGTGGCTCGGGGTGCCATTAATTGAGGTGCGACGCGCTTCGAGGATGCCGGGTTGGTGGCCTTCGACGCCCGTTTCGGTCTCCTCGGGCGGATTGGCAACCCGTTCCAAGATGTCGGCCGCCCGCTCGACACTGGCCGTGACGACGTCCACCAACGCGCCGGGTCGGCGCATCCACTCCCCGGCCGTCCGCGACAGCATTTCAATGGGGGTTGGCAGGGGTGCAATAGGACCCGAGTCCGGTTTGGGATCAGGCCGGCGCACTTCGGGCGTGATGTCGAGCAGCCGCGCGAAGGTGGCGGCGCCCGAGACGCCGTCAGCGAGCGCGTGGTGGATCTTCATGATCATGGCGATGCGGCCGTCGGCGAGTCCTTCAATGATGTTCAGTTCCCACAGCGGTCGATCCGGCACGAGGTCGCGACTCATGACGCGTCCGACAAGCGCGTCGAGCTCGGCTTCTCCACCAGGTGAGGGCACCGCGCGTCGGATGACGTGGGCGTTGATGTCAAAGTCCGGGTCGTCGGCGTACACCGGCCAGGCGAGATCAAACGGTGTGCGCAGTATCCGTTGGGTGAGTACGGGAATCTCGTGGATGCGCGCGGCGATGTTCGACTTGATCAGTTCAAAGCGCTCTCGTGGATCGAGCGCTCCGGGTGCGTCGAGTTCGAGAATGGCCCCGATGTGCAGCGGGGCACTCGCCACTTCCAGGGTGATAAACGCGCTATCGAGCGGTTCGAGATTTCGAAAACTCATCGTCCGGTGCTCCCGAATCCTGCGGCGTCGCGAGTCGACGTGCTGAGCTCTTCAGTCAGAACAAAACGTGTTGTGGGCACCGGCAAGATCACTAACTGAGCCACACGATCGCCCTTTTGCACGGTGTAGTCGTGCTGGGGGTCGAGGTTCACGAGCGAGACCCGCACTTCGCCGCGATAGCCGGCGTCAATCAGTCCCGGCGCGTTGGCACAGGTCACTCCGTGTTTGGTGGCAAGGCCGCTGCGGGGCAAGACGAAACCGCCATGGCCCTCTGGGACCTCTATTGACAGACCCGTTCCCACCAGCGCTCGTCCCCCACCACTCGCGAGACTCACCGTTTCATTGGCGACGAGATCCGCTCCAGCGTCACCCTCGTGGGCGTATGTGGGCACGACGGCGTCCGCGTGCAGCCGGCGGACTAGGACGTCCATGGGTCAAGGCTACTCAGGTGCTCTCAGAGCATCCCCAGCCGATCAGTAACGTCGCGCTCCGTGCTCGTGTGGTTGGACCTAGAGATGACGGGACTCGAACCAGATCGCCACGTCATCGTCGAGATCGCCACGGTCGTCACCGACGACGACTTGAACGTCCTCGGTGTTGGACCAGATCTCGTCATCTCGGCGAGTAACGACGAACTCGCTCAAATGGGCCGGGTCGTGACCGACATGCACACCGGTTCGGGCCTGCTGGATCGCATTCGCGACTCAACCACGTCGCGGGCCGACGCAGAAACCGCCACGCTCAACTTTCTGCGTGACCTGGGTGTGCCGGCGGGCCAGGTGCCGCTAGCGGGCAACTCGATCGGCACGGACCGAAGATTTCTCGCCCACCAAATGCCCGCACTCGAGCGCTACGTGCACTACCGCAACGTGGACGTCTCGACCGTGAAAGAACTCGCGCAGCGGTGGCGGCCCGACGTGCTGCATCGTCGACCCGAGAAACTCTCCGCACACCGCGCGTATGACGACATCATCGAGTCAATCAACGAGCTCGCGTTTTATCGCGATCATCTCTTCGCGGCCGCGCCGGGATCCGCCGGCGCGTCGCTGTAGCCTGCGCCGTCGATGACTGACGCTTCCGCACCGCAGAGCATTCACGAAGCCACGGCAGCGCTCACGGCGGCGGGTCAACCCTTCGAAATGGAGGACCGCGAGATCCGCGGGATCACGGTGCGCACGTGGAAGAACGCGCCGGTGAATTTGGGGGCCGTTCTCGCGCTCTCGCGCAACCACGCCGACAAGGACATGATCGTCTATGAGGGCGAGCGCTACACCTTTGAGCGCCACTACCGCATTGCCGCGGCCCTGGCGCACCGGCTCGTGGAGATGGGCGTGAAAAAGGGCGACCGCGTCGCCATTGCCGCGCGCAACTTCCCAGAGTGGTCCTTCACTTTCTGGGCCACGGTCTCCATTGGGGCAATCGCGGTACCGCTCAACGCGTGGTGGACCGGCGAAGAACTGAGCTACGGACTCAGTGATTCGGGTACCAGTGTGGTGGTTGTGGACGAAGATCGCCTCGCACGAATTCGCCCGCACCTCTCAGAGTGCGACTACCTGCGCGACGTGCTCGTCGTAAACGAGAGCCGCAGCGGCGCGCCCGCGTTAGGCGACGCGCACCCAAAAGTTCGCATTCGGTCCTTCGCTGACGTGCTCGGCGACGTCGGCGATGATGTCGAAGCGCCCATGGTCGCCGTCGAACCCGAAGATGACGCGACCATGTTTTACACATCGGGCACCACCGGACGACCGAAGGGCGCCGTCGGAACACACCGCAACGCCATTACCAATCTCATGAATCTGTTCTTCACCGGAGCTCGCGCCTCGATGCGGTTCCCGGCGGGGCCCGCGGCACCTGGCACGCCGACACAAAACGCGTTCTTGCTCTCAGTCCCGCTCTTTCACGCCACGGGGACTCTGGCCATCTTGATTCCGAACACCGCCGCGGGCGGCAAGCTCGTCATGGTTCATCACTTCGACGCCGGCCAGGCTCTTGAGCTCATTGAACGTGAACGCATCACCACCTTTGGTGGCGTGCCCACGATCGCCATGCAGGTGCTCGATCACCCTGATTTCGCCAAATTCGACACGTCGAGCGTGCGTTCCGTCAGCTACGGCGGCGCGCCATCACCGCCGGACCTCGTGCGCCGCATTCGCGAGGCGTTCCCTCTCGGACAACCGGGCAACGGCTACGGACTCACCGAGACCTCGGCGGCCATTGCGAACAACCAGGGACCCGACTACGTCGGACGTCCCGAGAGCTGCGGCATGGCGCATCCGGTTAACGACGTCGCCATTGTCCCCGAGGAGTACGAAGGTCTCGAGCCAGGTCCGGAGTTGCCGGTCGGTTCTGATGTCGTGGGTGAACTGTGGATCAAGGGTCCCAACGTCGTGCGCGGCTACTGGAACAAACCTGAAGAGACCGCCAAGACCTTCACCAGCGGGTGGTTGCACTCCGGCGACGTGGCGCGCATTGACGAGGAAGGTTTCATCTACATCGTCGATCGAGCCAAGGACATGATCATCCGCGGCGGCGAGAACGTCTACTCCGTCGAAGTAGAAGCCGCAATCTTCGAGCACCCGGACGTGGCCGACTGCGCCGTCATTGGCGTGCCGCACGATGTGCTCGGCGAGGAAGTGGGCGCCGTGGTGGTCATGCGACCGGGCCGGGCGCTCGACGCCGATGAGCTGCGTCGACACGTGGCGACGCGATTGGCCAAATTCATGGTGCCCACACATCTGTACTTTCGCGCCGAACCACTGCCGCGCAATCCTGCGGGCAAGGTTCTTAAGCGTCAGTTGCGCGACGAGGTTGTCGCCACGTCAATCACGAAGTAGGTCCCCACTTCAGAGGCGGAGATAAATCCGCACCTCCGAAGAACGGAACGACTCGCGTCGTTGTCCGCGTCGACGCGCGCGACTACGCGATCGACGGCGCCACTCGATGTCGCGGCCGCCACCAGTGCGCGCACGCACTCAGTCGCGTATCCCTTGCGGCGGGCTCCTTCGGCGAATCCGTACCCCACCTCGGCTTCGCGATTCACCGGGGCGCCATGAAATCCGGCGCCACCAATTAACTGTCCACTCGCCTGCTCACGCACCACGTATGCGAGAAACGGCGCGGCGGATTCGGGGTTCCCAGTGCCGGTGAGGACCCACTGACCGGCTCGGTGCTCCCCCGGCGTCGGAAATCCGTCCGCGAAGTCCTCGCGTGTACCGCCACTGACAATGAGTTGGGCCAGCGCCGCGTCGAACCGTTCAAGGACGAGTCGCTCGGTGGCGATGCTGATCACGGGCGCCCACCTTACGGTTGGCGCACCGCTTACTTGTTGGGTTGCGGCGTGACGCGCAAGTACGGCTTGAGCTTCTTAAAGCCCTTCGGGAACTTGGTCTGCGCGTCCTCGTCCGAGATGGCCGGCGCAATGATGACGTCATCACCGTCGGTCCAGTTCACCGGCGTCGACACCGAGTAGTTCGCGGTCAACTGCAGTGAGTCGAGCACGCGCACGATCTCATCCACGTTGCGACCTGTCGAAGCCGGGTACGTGAGGGTCAGCTTCACTTTCTTGTCGGGCGCGATAATGAAGACGCTGCGCACCGTCAAGGTGTCGTTGGCATTCGGGTGAATCATGTCGTAGAGGTTCGCCACTTCGCGGTTCTCGTCACCGATCAGCGGGAAATTGAGCGCCGAGCCCTGGGTCTCGTCAATGTCGCCCTTCCACTGTTCGTGGGACTCAACGGAGTCAACGGACAGACCGATCAGCTTGGTGTTGCGCTTGTCGAAGTCACCCTTGCGCTTGGCGAACGCGCCGAGCTCGGTGGTGCACACCGGCGTGAAGTCCTTCGGGTGCGAAAAGAGGATGCCCCAGCTGTCGCCGAGCCACTCGTGGAACTTGATCTTTCCGTCCGTGGTGTCCGCGGTGAAATCCGGGGCCACGTCGCCGAGACGAACTGTCATGCTCACTCCTTGAAAGTCGATCACCCACGTGGGTGCGGGGTGAGTGTAGTGGTCCTGAACTAATTCTCGTAAATTTCAACGGGATTTGTAGGAATTCAGTCCCCTACTGGTAGATGCGAGACTCGCGGCCCATGAGTGAGCGTCCCGTGCCGGTGGCCGCGTTCGATCTGGATGGCACGTTGACCGAGGGCGGCAGCGTCTTTAAGTGGCTACGCGCTGTCTCGGGATCCAAACCGTGGCGCGCGGCAGTGTGGCGCCTATGGCCCCTCGCGTGGGGTGCACTGCGCAGCGGGACCGCCGCTGACACCGCGAAAGAGTCACTCTTTGCGGCGTGTTTGCGGGGTCGCGCCCGCACTGATGTCGCCAAAGCATCAGCCGCGTTCGCCACGCGTCACGTCACGCGCAAATCGCGGGAGAAATACGTGGAGCGCCTTGCCTGGCATCTGGCGGAGGGCCACCGCGTCGTCATCGTCTCGGCGTCACCAGAGATCTACGTCACGGTCGTCGCCGAGCTGCTCGGTGCCCACGGCGCCATCGGCACGCGCCTCGCCACCGACCCGCTTGATCGATTAACTGGCGGGTATCTCGGACTCAACTGTCGCGGCGATGAAAAGCGACGTCGTCTTGCGGAGTGGATCACAACGAATGCCGACGACGGGGCCGAGATCTACGCCTACGGCAACTCTCGCGGCGATCGCAAAATGTTGGCATCGGCGACGCATCCCTTTAATGCGGGGCATTTGGGACGGCTCGGCGCACTGCGCCAATTCCCTCGCCTTAAATAACGGTGACTTTGGGCTCCATCGGTACAAGTCCACTGGCGCGTCCGTCGTAGCTCACTTCGATGGTCGCAACCTGTTCGCGCCACGCGACGACGCCATGACCCAGTGAGTTGATCAGGCCAACCGACAACTCATAACTGCCGTCAAGAAGATTGAGCTCAGGCAAGGTCACCGAAATGCGCTTGTCACCGCGAGGAATGACCACCGGAGACGACGTGGGATCGCTTCGAGTCACGAGAGTTCCTGAGTGAGTGTGCAATTCGAAGGAGAAGTAACCCTCGAACGGTTCTTTGGCTGAGACCAAAACCTCAAAGTTGAGTGGTCGACCAGTCTGCGCCGTGAAACGACCCGTTGGGGTTGTGACAGCGTCGATCGTGACCGATTCGGTGTGCTCGCCGGGCTGCTCGTCCATGCGCGCTTCACCGAGCAGCGCCTCGCGAAATACGCGAACCGCCTCGCCCGCTGGCGCATCAGCAATGAGCTTGCCGTGATCGAGAACGATTGCACGGTCGCACAACGAACGAACTTGATCGGCGTTGTGTGACACCAGCATGATGGAACGACCCTCATTTTGGAACTGGTGAATCCGGTCCATGCACTTGGTTTGAAACCGTTCGTCACCAACCGCCAGCACCTCATCAATCACCAGCACGTCAGGATCGACATTGACCGCAACCGCGAATCCAAGTCGAACGTACATTCCCGAGGAATAGAACTTCACCTGGGTGTCAATGAACTCCTCGAGTTCTGAGAAGTCCACAATCTGTTCGAACAGCCGATCAAGGCTTCTCCTGGAGAGTCCCAACATCGATCCGCTCAAGTAGATGTTGTCGCGACCACTTAATTCCGGCTGAAATCCAGCGCCGAGTTCGAGGAGTCCAGCCAATGTGCCGCGCACGAGAATCTCTCCCGCGGTCGGACGCAGAACACCACAAATGCATTTCAGGAGAGTCGACTTTCCCGAGCCGTTTCGACCGAGAACACCGACTGTTTCAGATGCACCCACCGAAAATCCGACGTCATGGAGCGCTTGAAAATCGGTATAGGTCCCGCTTCCCCGGTGAATGAGGCGTTCCTTCAGCGATTGGTGTCGCTCGTGATGAAGTCGGAAGTGTTTGGACACTCCCCTGACTTCGACGGCCGCGGTCACTTACAACTCCTCCGCGAATGCACCTTCGAGACGTCCGAAAACAATGATCGATAACGCCAAAGCAATTGCACCAATCAAGACGAGCACGCCATCGAGCAATACGTAGGTGGTCGTCGGCCACGTCGGGAGAACTTTGAGATATGTCGCGTGGGGGTGCGGCACCTTTGAAACCACGACTGCAATCTCGCTCCGATACAGAACACGTTGAAACGTCATCACGATCGGAGTAATTGGATTCAAAAAGTAGATCCCGAGGATGTTGTGCCCGTGGAGACGGGGTGACACCTGGTTCTCAAATGAATAGATGATCGGCGTGAGAAAGAACCACAGTTGCATCCCGACTTCAATCAAGTGCTTGGTGTCGCGCAAGTGAACGTTGACCGCGGACAGAAAAATGCCGAGCGCTCCAGCGAGTAGCGCAAGAGCAAGAAGTGCGATGGGCAGCAGCCACAACGTTCCCCAGTCAGGGGCGTGATGTGAAATTGCGAGAAACAGCACCATGATCGAGAGCTGCATCGCGAAGTAAATGAAGGAGGTTCCAACAGTTGAAAGGGCCAAAATCTCGCGAGGAAATGAGACCTTCTTTACGACCGCAGCACGATCGACGACGATTCCGGTTGACGTCAACACGACATTGGAGAAGAAGTTCCAAACCAGCAGTCCACTAAAGAGGAAGATCGCAAAGTGTGGAATCGGGTTCTTGATAATGAGTCCGAAAACGAGGTAGTAGATCGCCAAGGTCAGTGCGGGCGAGACAAGCGACCAAATCATGCCGAGCGCCGACGACTTGTACTTGATCTTGATGTCGGTCGCGATGAAATGCGTCAGTAATTCACGCGCATTCCAAATCGCGGCCAGTCGCTGCCCGAATGAGGGACGAGCGCTGACGATGCGGAGCGGACGCTCCTCGACGGGTCGGCGCGCCGGTGTCGGCGCGTCGGACACGTTCAGTTGCCTCCAGCGCGCACCGGCGAGCGGTCGATGACTGCATCGATGAAGCCATACTCCTTGGCTTCATCTGCCGTGAACCAACGGTCGCGATCGAAGTCAGCAGCAATTCGCTCCACTGTCTGACCAGTGTGAAATGCAATGCGCTCAGCGAGCATCTTTTTCATGTAGAGCATCTGCTCCGCCTGAATGGCGATGTCGGAGGCCTGCCCCTGCATTCCGCCAAGGGACGGCTGGTGCATCAGGACACCACTGTGCGGCAGGGCGAAACGCTTGCCGGGCGTGCCCGCACACAGGAGGAACTGACCCATGGAGGCCGCCATGCCAATGCAGATCGTGCGGATATCGCAGCTCACGTACTGCATGGTGTCGTAGATGGCCATGCCATCGGTCACCGATCCGCCTGGCGAGTTGATGTAGAGGCTGATGTCCTTCTCGTGATCCTCTGCTTCAAGGAGCAAAAGCTCCGCGCAGATGCGATTGGCTGAGGATGAGTCAACCATTGAGCCGAGAAAGACGATTCTCTCCCGAAGAAGCCGCTGTCCCAGGTCGAATGAGGTTGAGGAGTCAATTTTGTCGGTCACAGTCATCGGCTCAATCTACCCCGACCCCTTGCGTTTTATGGCACTTCGAGCACTCTCACGAACCTGAAGCGCGCGTCAGCGACGGGTACTGTGACCAGCAGAGACGCGGGCGTGGCGGAACGGCAGACGCGCTGGGTTTAGGTCCCAGTTCTCTTTGAGAGTGGAGGTTCAAATCCTCTCGCCCGCACGATTGGCGTAAGTGAGTGGTCAGTGACGACATAACTCAAGTGGACGGTGAGAGGACGTAATGGACACCGAAAGCGCTGCTGGAGCAGATCGAGTTGCAAATTCCGGAACGATCCGCAGCGTGATCACACTGCTCGTCGCTCTGGAGATCGTTGCGGCCGCGGTCCTTGTCGGATACTTCGTCGGACACTCTGGTCACGGTCGGCTCCGCCAAATTTCAGTGGGCGCGACGGGCACCGTGCGGGCCAAGCCAGATACGTTCAAGTTCCAAATCGGCGTGCATACCGTGTCGAGTAATGCCGCGCAAGCCACTGCCATAAACAGCGCGCAAATTCGTCGGCTCGAAGCCGCACTGCTGCGCCACGGGCTCACGATGTCCAACCTTCAAACGGTCGACTTCTCCATTTATCAGAACTACTGCAACGCCTCGCCGTGCGGATTTGCGGTCGACAACACTCTCAACGTCACGGTGCACAAGATCAGCACGGCCGGGGCGGCGATTCAGTCCGCCGTTGCAGCGGGCGGCAACGGCGTCACGCTGTCGGGTGCGTACTTTTCCATCGGCAACCCCAAGAAGTACCAGGCACAAGCACGAATTAAAGCAATGAACCTCGCGTACAACAAGGCACAGCAGCTCGCCCAAGGCGGACACGACTCGCTCGGATCGATTCAAACGATCACGGAGAACGAGGGGTACTACTCACCCATCTACTACGGACCTGTCTTTGCCGCGCGGGCGTTGGCCGATTCGGTCAACTCGCCGGTGCCTCTGGCCCAAGGCAGTCAGTCAATCTCAGTCAGCGTCACCGTCGTTTTCGCCCTCGGCTAGGCCCCGATAATCTCGCGCGCCGAGATCATCGAGAGGAACTTCGTGTCCAGCAAGCCGCTAGTTGAACCGCACTTTGGCCCAACCCCGGAAACCGTGCTCGTTGAGGACATCGTCGTCGGCGATGGCACGGAAGCGACTCCGGGAACCACGGTGTCAGTGCACTACGTGGGCGTGAAGGCTCACAACGGAGAGCAGTTCGACGCCAGTTGGGATCGCGACGAGAAGTTCGAGTTCGGTCTGGGCGCGGGCCAAGTCATCAAGGGCTGGGATCAAGGAGTTGCGGGGATGCGCGTTGGCGGTCGGCGGCGACTCGTTATTCCGTCTGACCTCGCGTACGGCTCGCGCGGCGCCGGCGGCGTCATCGGGCCTAATGAGACGTTGATCTTCGTCGTCGATCTCTACGACGTGCGTTAATTTGCGGCTTCGTCCACCGCGAGCTGACGCGTGAGATCGCCGTAGCGCTCACAGCAAATTTCAGCGAGCATCGCCAGTCGAGAGTCGCATCGATCTTCGGTGAGCAACTTCATCTGATCAAGAGTCGCCATGGGCGTTATGGCGCACAACTGCCACACGCGCTCGCACGCCTCCAGCGCCAAGCCACAATCAACTTCCATGCAGTTGTCGGGAAACATCTCGCTATGCAGATTGCGCAGTGAGCGCACTGACGCCTCAGTACGCGCCAGCAACTCGAGATCGGACGGCATCTCATCGGTGGGCAGAATCTCGACGCGGGCCCGCGGATACGGCTGGTCATCCAGCCACTCGCGAACTTGAATGCGGTCACGGCCGTCGACAATGAGCATGGAGCGTCCATCGGCGAATGGATAGACCGCAGTGATCTCGACCAAGGTGCCGATATCGACGCGCTCGTCGTTGCCACCCACTTCGGATCCTCGCGCAATGAGACAGATGCCGAAACAGCCATCCCCTGCCGTCACATCCTCGACCAGTTGGCGATAGCGCGGCTCAAAAACATGCAAGGGCACGCGTTGATGGGGAAAGACAACCGTCGAGAGCGGGAACATCGCCAACTCGAACGTCGCGGTCACGACTCCACCCTACGGAGACGTAACGCGCGCGACGCACTAACGCTCAGCGAGCGCTTCCACCAATGCGCGAAGTGCGTTGCCGCGGTGAGAGAGCGCGTGCTTCTCCTCGGCCGACAGTTCCGCGAGCGTGCGGCCTCGCGCATCGTCGGCGACAAAGATGGGGTCGTATCCAAAACCATTGTCCCCGCGCGGCGCGTCGGCGATGACCCCGCGCAACTCTCCGTCAACGACGAACCACGAGTCATCGGGGTACGCCACTGCGGCGACGGTGCGAAACGTGGCACGACGTGAACCGCCAGTGGTCGCGAGCTCGGCCAACAACTTGACCACGTTGTCGTGGTACGTGGCGTGCTCACCGGCGTAGCGGGCCGAATACACGCCGGGATCGCCGTTAAGTCCATCAACAAACAGTCCGGTGTCATCGGCAATCGCCGGCAGTCCGGTTGCCGTCACGATGGCGCGCGCCTTGAGAAGCGCGTTGTCCTCCAGGGTCTCTCCGGTCTCGTCCACATCAGCCACATCAGCGGGCCGATCGCGCAACGTGACGGACAGCTCGCCAAGAATCTCGCGGATCTCTCGAGCCTTGTCGGGGTTCGCAGTGGCGAGAACGAACGTGCTCACCCGGCGCGAGGTGACGGCGCTACGGCGAGAACGTCGCGCTGCGCGGCGTGAATCTCGGCGATGCCGTCAGCCGCCAACGTCAACAGTGCGTCGAGCTCGTCGCGACTGAAGGGGGCTTGTTCGGCCGTACCCTGCACTTCCACGAAGTGACCGCTGCCGGTCATCACCACGTTCATGTCCGTTTCCGCGCGCGAATCTTCCTCGTAGGGCAGATCGAGCATGGCGACGCCGTCAATGACGCCGACCGAGATGGCCGCGACGAGATCAGTGAGCGCGTGCTCGGCAACATCGCCGCGCTGGACCAAGCGAGTCACCGCGTCGTGCAGGGCGATAAAGCCTCCGCAGATCGATGCCGTTCGAGTGCCACCGTCGGCTTGCAGCACGTCGCAGTCGACGGTGATCTGAATGTCGGGAAGTTTCGTTAGATCGGTGATGGTTCGCAACGAACGACCGATCAGTCGCTGAATCTCTTGCGTCCGACCGGACTGACGGCCCTTGGCGGCCTCGCGACTGGCTCGCTCAGGCGTGGATCCGGGAAGCATCGAGTACTCGGCCGTGACCCAGCCCTTGCCGGTGCCGCGCAGCCAGCGCGGCACGTCGGTTTCCACTGAGGCCGTACACAAGACTCGAGTGCGCCCAAAACTCACCAGAACACTTCCGAGCGCCATATCGGTGTAGTCGCGCTCAAAGCTGAGCGGTCGCGCTTCGTTGGGGCGTCGACCATCGCCTCGTAGTGCGGGGACTGGACTCATAAGACTCCTCGTGATCGGGCGACCACGGTAGTGGACGTCGTACTTAGAAGTAGATGATGCGCTGGGCGCGCTCGACGACTTCATCGAGGTCGTCAGTCCACGCCCCCGTGGAGAGGTACTTCCACCCTTCATCGGGCGCCACCGTCACGATGCACGCTGGGACATCGTCCGGCAAGCTGAGCGCGCAGCGAACCGCTCCGGCCATCACCGCTCCAGAGGAGATCCCGACGAACAGTCCAATCTCGCCCATCTTGCGGGTCCACTCGATGGACTCGCGCGGACGAACGATGACCTTGCGATCAAGCAGCTCGCTGCCGTGGTTGTCCGAGAAGATCGGTGGCACATATCCGTCGTCCAAGTTGCGCAGACCGTCGACCATCTCGCCCGCCGGCGGTTCAATCGCCCACACCTGGACGTCTGGCTTGTGGTCCTTGAGGTATCGACCAACGCCCATGAGCGTGCCTGAGGTTCCGAGACCCGCCACGAAGTGAGTGACTTCAGGGACGTCGGCGAGGATCTCGGGGCCGGTCGTCTCGTAGTGCGCGCGCGGGTTCGCCGGATTGGCGTACTGGTAGAGAAAGACCCACTCGGGGTGCTCGGCGGCGAGTCGCTGCGCGAGTCTGACCGCACCATTGGAGCCTTCTTCGCCCGGCGAGTCCACGACTTCGGCGCCCCACACCGCGAGCAGTTGACGGCGCTCGGGCGACACGTTGCTCGGCAACACGACTTTGAGGTGATAGCCGCGCAGTCGACAGACCATCGCGAGCGCGATACCAGTGTTGCCGCTCGACGGCTCGATGAGCACCTGATTGGGTTGACCGCGCGTGAGGAGTCCGTCGCGCTCGGCTGCGTCTACGAGGGCGAGAGCCACGCGATCTTTCACTGAGCCCGCCGGGTTGCGACCCTCGAGCTTCACCCAGATCGCGACGTTCGGTTTCGGCGAGAGCGCACTCGCGTCAATGATCGGCGTCGAGCCGATGAGGTCGAGGACCGAGCGGTACCGCGTCACACCACGCCGCCGGCCACCGCCGGCAGCAGCGTTACTTCGTCACCGGCGGCGACGGGGGCCTCCAGACCGCCGATGTAGCGGACATCGTCGTCGTTGACATAGATATTGAGAAATCGGTGCAGCGATCCGTCGTCGTTAAATAACTGCTCGCGCACCCCGGGGTGCTCGGCCGCGAGCTTGCCCAACACCTCGCCCACGGTGGCCCCATCAAGCGACACAGTGCTGGCGTTGCCGACCGCGGGACGAAGCACTGTCGGAATCCGAACGGTGATGGCCACGGGCTCTCCTCGGACGAAGTCAATTGTTGACCAAGTTGGTCACATATTACGGGTGAGGTGCGCACTGACCCCCTACTGTGAGCGAAAACGCCAAGGAGACCCCGTGCGCTTCAGCGTCTGGCCCAACCACGATCGTCACTTCGCCGACACGCTCGAGATCGTGCGCACCTGTGAGAGCTTTGGCTGGCACGCCGCGTACTACGCCGACCACTTCATGCCGAACGGCCCCGATGCCACTCCCCTGCGCGGTCCCGTGCACGAGGCGATCGTCTCCCTGGGCGCTCTCGCCGCGGGTACCACGACTATTCGGCTCGGCACGCTGGTCGCGTCAGCGACTTATCGGCACCCCGCGGTGTTCGCCAAGAGTTTCGTCACGCTTGATCACGTCAGTCACGGTCGCGCGATCGTGGGCATCGGCGCGGGCTGGCAGGAGAACGAGCACGCTAGTTACGGCATCGAACTCGGTTCGATCACCGAGCGCATCGACCGCTTTGACGAGTACGTGCAGATCGTCGCGTCCATGCTGTCTAAGGAGACCACCTCCTTTTCGGGTCGCTACTACACGGTGAGTGACGCCCCGTGTGAACCGCGTCCGGTGCAGACACCCCCGCCGATCCTCCTCGGCGTGCGCGGCGCGGTGCGCACCATGGCGATTGCGGCGCGACACGCGCAGATCTGGAACGCCTGGACCAACCCCGAGGATCTCGCGAAACTCAACGGCGTGCTCTCCGCGCACTGCGAAAAGATCGACCGCGATCCCGCCAGCATTTCGCGCAGCACACAAGCGTTGGTCTTCATGAGCACCGACGAGAATTGGCTGACGCCGCATCGAGCGAACACGGCGCGCGGGGTCGTCGGCACGCCGAGCGAAGTTCTAGAGATCATGGCGGCATATCGCGACGCCGGGTGCGACGAATTCATCGTGCCGCTGTGGAACTTGGGAGATACCGCCCGGGCGCTCGACACGTTGGCGCAGTTCGACGAAGAGGTAGTGCGCCCGCTCGCTACTTGATGAGGTTGTCGCTCAGCTGAGCCACGGTCACTAAGAACAAGCCCACTCCGGCGAGTCGCGTCCACCAGTTGACCGGCCAGTCGCGCCCGCGCACCGAACTGAGCAGATCGATCAACAGTCCCAATACAAAGATCGTGCACAGCAGCGCGGCGATCTGCCAGTACGGCGAAGGGATGTGAGTGCTCGCGAGTCCAGTCACAACAGTGCCCACAACTTCAAAGACGAGGATTTTGCCGACGTTGCGCGGCACGATGCGATAGAGCCAGTCCGGCGCGGTGAGGTGCACGTCCGAGCTGCGCACGTACATGCCGAGCCCGGCGAGCGCCACGAGCGGTCCGACGAACCACCGCGTGCCGACGAGCGCGACGAGAATCAATGTCGCAAACCCCATGCGCACGAGAATGGAGAGGACCAAGTAGCCGTGACTCTGTTCGGGCAGCTCGGTCGGAGTGACTTCAGCCAGCCGCCGAGGGAAGAAGAACACCGCGAACGTCGCGAGCAGGTAGCGCAGGAACATCGCGAACGCCACGATGTAGCCAACCTCGTTGGCGTGATCGACGAGCCCCACTTGCAGATTGCTCACGAGTGAAAAAGAGTCGGTGAGTTTGGCGGCGAGAAATCCCGCGAACGCGGGTCCCACGAAGAAGTCCGCGATGCGGACCCACCAATCCTGGAAGGTACGCGGATGCGGGCGAACAAACGGACGCACTTTTTTCACCATGACCGGCAGACCGAACCACAACGTGGCGAGCAGCAGTCCCGAGATGATCATGTTGAGCGAAAAGGCGTGCCCGGTCACAACTGCAGAGAGAAGCGACACCACCGACGCCGCGAATCCGGCGGTGGCGTCATAGATCCCAAGAATGGTGATCGCCAAAAAGAGAGGTAGGTGCGGCGGCAGCGGGTAGCCCGAAGTCTGCATGGCCGATTCGGTGCCGAGCACCATGCCGAGCACCGGCAGCACCAATGACAGCGAGCCGAACATCGCGCGCCAGTACGCGGCGTCAGCAACCGACACGGCCGCCAGTGGCGAGTAGCGCGACAGAGTCACTGGCACCAACAAGCTGAGATCGTCCACGAATTTTCGCCCGGGGAACTTCCACATGATCGTGCGGTCCCCTACGTGCTCGCGGTTGCGATCGTGCGTGTGGTGCACGGCTTCAACAGTTTCTGTCGATCCTCGGTGAGCCGCCGCCGCTCCGCGCGCGGAGATTGACGACGCGTGACTAGCCGCACTCGCCGCACCGGCGGCGCGCGCCGCGGCGACACCCGCGGCTACTGCCGATAGCGCAGCGGCTGATCCGGTGACCGCTTTCATCGTCGAATCGGCGTGATTCACCGGTTTGTACCGCTTGAGGTTGAGGGGGGTCGTCGCCTTCACGTAGGCCGCGTAGGCCTCCTTGGTCGGCAACGTCACGCCACTCGCAAACGTGATTGACGGATTGGCCGCGTCCTTAAAGACCATGACCATGCTCGCGCCCGGTACGAGGCGACTGAGCAAGGTCTTGGACACCGTGACGTCAGCCGGAGCCGTGCCGTCAGGGCCAGCGGTCGTCGTGGTCACGAGGTACGTGCCGGCGAGAAACATCTGGTGGCTCTGGCCCGCCAGTGACTGAGAAACCGGAATGATCATCGTCACCACACCGTTGGCATCCGCCACGGACTGCGAGAGGACCGTCGGAGAGGAGTGCAGCACCGAGCTGACTGTTGAGTGTGGGATGAAGCCACCCGACTGCATCTCGATCAGTTCGTAGTACCCGGCACCGTTAAAGCCCCCCTGAGGAAACGCCACCGACCCGCCGATGGAGAGTGCCTCGGGACTCTTAGCGTGCACCGTGCGCACCGAGATCACCGAGGTCGACAGCGACGAGCAGTGCAGCAGCTGTAGCCACGCGGCGGAGTTCGATCCGCTGGGAATCGTGAAACTACCGAGTGACTCCTCACTCACCGCCCCGACATCAACGTGATCGCCCGTGGGAAAGCCCGAACCGTTTGAGTGGACCTCGACGCCGAATTTGCTGAAGTGCGTCGAGCCGGACCCCGGTGGCGGAGTTCCTCCGATGAGGTCTGAGGGCAGTACGGCCGTCGGCGCGTTGATGGTGATGGTGGTTGTTGCATCCTTTGCCGTGTAGTTGAGATTGTGAAGGCTCGTCGTGACGTGGTACACGCCGGGCGCGATCGGCGGACTCTGCGAACAGATCGGTGCGGCACCCGTTGACAGGCAGTACCGCGTGAACAGTCCCGTGGCGGGCGGCTCATCGGTGATGGTCGCGGGATGTGCGACTCCGTCGCCCGCGAAGGTGCCCCCCACATCGGTGATGGTGACCGGCCCCGGTGAGATCTCAAAAAATGTCGCCACCGGTGCCGCGGACTGGAACTGGTGGGACCCCTCTTGAAACGCGGTGACCGCGCAACTGCCCACGGCGGTGAGAGTCAACAGTCCGTCCTTGGTGGTGCACGCGCCGGCGGCCTCGTAGTGAATCGGCAGACCGGAGGTTGCCGTGGCGGTCAGCGTGATCGGGCTGTGGTTGAAGTCGGTGTTAGCAATTGGGGGAAAGTCGATCCGTTGGCCCTCGGCGCCGATCGTCGAGGTCACGAATCGGTGCGACGATCCCGCAGCATTCGTGGCGTAAATATCAAAGACGTAGGTCCGTCCCGCGATCAATCGGTTGATCGAGCACGAGATCACCGTGACGGTTACATCCGGCGGTGCGCAGTGCCGCGATTCGGTCCACACGTCATATGACGTGATCGACGCCCCGCCGTTGCTGAGCGGAGCGCGCCAACTGATGGTTGCGGTGGCGTGGCCCTCGGTGCGATCGCTCCAGTGCACCCGAACGGACTGCACCGGCGAGGGGGCGCTCGCGAAGAAGGGCGTGAGGCGGGGTGCGGGAGCCGCGTGGGCCACTCCCCCGGCGAGAAACCAGGTGAACGGCGACGCGAGCAGGCCGAGCACGAGTGCCCACTGCGCCGAAGTCGAACCCGACCGTCTCTTCACGCGAAACGTCCCCACGTGGTCTCACGCGACGCCCGACACAGTGTCGAGGGCGGCCCCGTCGCCCGCCGAGGCGAGGGCGAATCTACTACCGCTCTGTCCCTCCACTTTCGTCGGGCTCATCCATCGATGCGCGGCCGTCGAGAAACTCGAGCGACCGTCGTCATCAGTTTCCAACGACGCACTTGGATACGCTCACCACGTCAAGGAGTGAGATGGCGCTGACTGAAGGATTCACCACCGAAGCGTTCCAAGCGGTGCGCGACCAACTGGAAACCAATCTCGCCAACGGCGACGACATCGGCGCGTCGGTCGCCGTGCATCACCGCGGCGAGGTCGTTGTGGACATTTGGGGCGGCTACACCGACGCTGCCAAGACCACTCCGTGGGTCCGCGACACGATCGTCAATGTTTGGTCGACGACCAAGACGATGACGTTTCTCGCCGGCTTGTTGTTGATGGACCGCGGCGAGCTCGACTTCGACGATCCCGTGGCGAAGTATTGGCCGGAGTTTGCAGCGAACGGCAAAGCGAACGTGAAGGTCCGCCACCTGCTCAGTCACTCGGCAGGTCTCTCGGGCTGGACTGAGCCCATCGTCCCCGAAGATCTCGCGGACTGGGAGAAGGCCACTTCGCTACTCGCCGCTCAGTCTCCCTGGTGGGAGCCCGGAACTGCATCGGGGTATCACGCGGTGAGCCAGGGCTTCTTGCTCGGCGAGGTTTATCGACGCATTACCGGGCTCAGTTTCGGCGACCTGCTGCAAAAGGAGCTCGCCGGTCCGCTCGGCGCGGACTTCTTGGTCGGTGTGCCCGAATCCGAAGAGTCCCGCATCAGTCTCGTGATCCCCTCGCCCGAACCGGACTTCTCCGCGCTTGATCCAGATTCGATCATGGTGCGCACACTCACCTCACCGGCGCTCAATGCAACGCATCCTCACCACCGCTGGTGGCGGGCGGCGGAAATTCCCGCGGCCAACGGGCACGGCAACGCGCGCAGCGTGGCGCTGCTCCAATCAATTGTCGCGAATCGCGGCGAGGCGGCCGGCAAAAGGTTCGTGAAGCCCGAGACTCTTGATCGAATCTTTGTGACCGAACAAGACGGCACTGACTTGGTGCTCAACATGCCAATCCGACTCGGTGCGGGCTACGGCCTCGGCAACGACACCATTCCGATCGGACCGCGGGCGTGTTTTTGGGGTGGCTTCGGTGGCTCGATTGTCGTCATCGATCAAGACGCCGAACTCGTCGTGGCCTACATGATGAACAAGATGCAGGTGGGTCTCGTCGGCGACACGCGAGGCTTCGCCTTCGTTCTCAACGCCGCCATCGCCGCGTCGCTCGACTAGTTCAACCCAAAACGGTGATCTCCTCTTCGGAGATCTCCCCACTCACAATTCGAAAAGAGCGCACGGCCGTCTGCGCGTAGCGCAACGACACCAGCACGTAGTGCCAACTGGGGTCAGGGGCTTGGCGCACATCGGTCTCGCTCGGGTACGCGTCGGTGTGGGTGTGACTGTGAAAACAGCCGATGACCTCGCAACCGAGCTCGTCGGCTCGCCGAGTGGCACCTAACAGATCGCGCGAATCGATTTCGTAAATCACCGCGGAGTGCGCCGCGTTGCGCGTCGGGACGATCTCACGCACGACGCCTGCGGCGTCGCCCAATAACACACCACACGCTTCGAGCGGCAGCGACCTCACCGCGTGCGCGATAACGGCGTCGCGCTGCTCGGGCGAGATCGACAGCATCACGTCACGCTAATGAACACGAGAAATCCTGTCGTTACGCTGAGACGATGGCTCGAGCCAAAACGATGCAGCAACGGCGCGCCAAGGCTCGCGAGGCGATCAACGGGACCGACCGCGTCGTAGCGACCAATCGCCGAGCCCGCCACGACTACGAAATCATCGACGTGATCGAGTGCGGGATTGTGCTGACCGGCAGCGAAGTGAAGTCGCTGGTGGAAGGCAAGGCGCAGATTGCCGAGAGCTATGGCCGCGTTGATGACGGGGAGTTGTGGTTGCACGCGGTGCACATTCCTCCGTACAACATGGCCGTCGGATTTGGCAGCCACGACCCCGACCGCAAGCGCAAACTGCTCGTGCACCGGGGCGAAATTGACGAGCTGAACGGCAAGACCCGCGCCCAGCCGCTGACCCTCATCCCCCTGCGGATCTACTTCAAATCCGGCAAGGTGAAGGTCGAACTCGCGCTGGCGCGCGGCAAGAAGCACCACGATCGACGCCAAGAGATCGCCAAGCGTGACGCCGAGCGAGAGATGCAGCGCGCGGCGCGTCAACACCAGCGCGTCAACGCCTTCGACTGAGAATCTCCACCTCTTCGGTCGTAGACTGACGCCGTCGTCAGTTCGGCGACACGAGGGGGTGATCGGTTTCGACGTTGGTTGTCAAGGCTGAAGAAGCGAGCCGTGGTCTCCGGAGCCACGTAAAAGAGCCGGAAATAAAAATAAACGCCAAGCCTCAGCTTGTGCTCGCTGCCTAGTGCAGCGACGTCCGTCTAGACCCGGTCCTGCGGTCTAGTTCCAGGGCGTCATTTAGTGGGACTTACCGTCGCTCTGCGCTAGCGGGAGCAGCGGGACAACTTAGTTAGATACGGGTCGTCGCAGGCGCCAGCGACGGTGACGACCCCGACAATTTCCCGTTGGCTGCGCTCGGAGAAGGTCAGTCGCGATGCCGGCGGAAGCGGGTTCAATTCCCGCCACCTCCACTTGTTGGGACCTAAGGCAATGAACTGTGATCTACGACGGAAAGTTGGTCTCCGAATTCAAGATCGGCGGCTTTCTCAGTCGCAGTGCGATAAATCCTGGACGATGTTGAAGTTTGGCGAACTCTTCTGGATGAAGCGATCTCATCGATTCGTTGGCACGCGGCTCGATGAGTCTCTCAATCATCAACCCGGCTTCGAACGCGGCTTCACATAAGTCGCTTAGAGGTTCGCGCCAAAAATGAACAACAAACGCCTGGCCTTCTCGGGTCCAGATGTCCGTCTCCAATTTCACGTCGAAATACGAACCACCCTTGCGAAGCCAATCGGTCGTTGGGTGTTGCGTTGACATCACGATTGCTCCGCTTGGTCGAGTGACGCGCGCCAACTCTCGAAATGTGAAACGCCGATCGTCAACGTGATGGATCACAAGTGCACAGATGACGAGATCGAATGCATCTGCTGGAAAGGGAAGTTCGGCCTGAAGGTCCGCAACGCGTATCTGTGCCGTCCCTCTGAGGCGTTGACGAGCCAACTTGACCATCTCATGTGATGAATCAATCCCCGTTACAGTCGCACCGCGGCTGACCAGTTCCTCGCAGTAATACCCCGGACCACAACCGGCATCAAGTACTGAAAGGCCCCGGACATCACCCGCTAGCTCAAGTACCGCGGGTCGGTCGTAGTACGCGTTATAGGCACTATCGGCCGCGTGGCGGTCAAAGAATTCGGCCGCTGAGTCGTAGTCCGTCGTCACAATGCGAGTTTGACGGATTGACCAACGTGGTGCGAACAGCGGCTGGTGAACGGTGTTCGCTTCCCGAATATCGTGGCGAGCAGACACCGTCGCTACGAGTCGTACTCGGGCGCACACAAGGAGAGTTTCAGTGAGCACCGACGAAAACAGCTGCCCGGTCGTGGGCGGAACTTTGGCCGAACCCACCGGGGGTCGGTCGAATCGAGACTGGTGGCCGAACCAGCTGAACCCCGGCATCCTCAACGCACCGGCCGCCGCCGCGGACCCAATGGGCGACGACTTTGATTACGCCGCCGCGTTCTTAAAGGTGGACCTCAATGAGTTGCGCCAGGACGTCATAAAGGTGATGACCACGTCGCAGTCGTGGTGGCCAGCTGACTACGGCCACTACGGGCCGCTCTTTATCCGCATGGCATGGCACAGCGCCGGGACCTACCGAACATCTGACGGTCGCGGCGGAGGCGGATCAGGAATGCAGCGATTCGCGCCACTGAATAGTTGGCCCGACAACGCCAACCTCGACAAAGCTCGGCGACTGCTGTGGCCGATAAAGCAGAAGTACGGCCGGTCCGTGTCGTGGGCCGACTTGATGATCTTTGCGGGCAACTGCGCCCTCGAGTCGATGGGCTTTACGACGTTTGGTTTCGCCGGCGGACGCGAAGACGTCTGGGAGCCCGAAGAGGTCAACTGGGGACACGAGTCTGAATGGCTCGGCGACGAGCGCTACGCCGGTGACCGCCAACTGGACAATCCCCTCGGCGCTGTGCAGATGGGTTTGATCTACGTCAACCCCGAGGGTCCGAATGCCAACCCTGATCCCTTGGCCGCGGCGCGCGACATTCGCGAGACCTTTGGCCGAATGGCAATGAACGATGAAGAGACGGTCGCGCTCATCGCGGGCGGACACACCTTTGGCAAGACGCACGGCGCCGCAGACCCCGGTCGGTACGTGGGTCGTGAGCCCGAAGCGGCACCGATCGAAGAACAGGGATTTGGGTGGCACAACTCGTTTGGTCCCGGCAACGGCGCCGCCACGATCACTAGCGGGCTCGAGGGTGCGTGGACGTATAACCCCGTCACGTGGGACTCGTCCTTCTTTGAGATCCTCTTCGGCTTTGAGTGGGAACTGACCAAGAGCCCGGCTGGCGCCCAGCAGTGGAAGCCCGTCAACGGCGAAGGTGCCAACACCGTGCCGGACGCGCACGATCCGAATCTCCGTCACGCGCCCACGATGCTCACGACCGACCTCGCCCTGCGCTTTGATCCCACGTACGAGGTGATCTCGCGGCGATTCCTTGAGCACCCCGATCAGTTCGCCGACGCGTTCGCACGCGCGTGGTACAAGCTCACCCATCGCGATATGGGGCCGCGATCGCGCTGTCTCGGTTCACTCGTGCCCGAGGAGACGTTGATTTGGCAGGACCCCGTTCCCGCCGTTGATCACGCACTGGTCTCTGACGCAGACGTGGCGTCCTTGAAGACCGCGCTTCTTGCTGCTGGTCCTTCACTCGGCGACTACATCGCCGTGGCGTGGTGCGCCGCATCGAGTTTCCGCGGGACCGACAAGCGCGGCGGCGCGAACGGCGCTCGCGTGCGCTTGGCCCCGCAGAGCCAATGGGCGTCCAACGAACCTGACCGCCTCACCCGTGTTCTTCGCGCCCTTGAGACTGTGCAGTCGACGTTTAACTCTCAGCACAGCAATGGTGTGAAGGTCTCGCTCGCCGACCTGATCGTTCTCGCCGGTGGCGCCGCCATCGAGCGGGCGGCGGCGGACGGCGGCATGCCCGTCAACGTGCCATTTCACCCAGGTCGAACCGACGCCACCGATGAATGGACCGACGTTGCGAGTTTCGAGTTGCTCGAGCCCCGCGCCGACGGGTTCCGCAACTACATCAGTGCGGGGGAAAAGCGTCAGCCCGAGCGGCTGTTGTTGGAACGGGCCCAGATGCTCACGTTGACCGCCCCGCAGATGACCATTCTCGTAGGCGGCCTGCGTGCGCTGAACGTCAACCACGGAACGTCTTCGGACGGTGTATTCACATCACGACCTGGTGTGTTGTCCAACGACTTCTTCGTCAACCTCCTCGACATGGGCACCTCGTGGCAGCCAACAAGTGAGGCGGCGACCAACTTCACGGGAACTGATCGCTCGACGGGAGCGACCAAGTGGACTGGGTCTCGCGTCGATCTCGTGTTCGGCTCGAACTCCGAGTTGCGAGCCATCGCCGAGGTGTACGCCAGTAACGACTCCAAAGAGAAGTTCGTCAACGACTTTGTCGCGGCGTGGGTCAAGGTGATGGAACTCGATCGCTTCGACCTGCGATAGGACACAGCCGAGCACTCGACGTTCTCGTAGCCTTTAGCCGTGGCGCTCTTTCTCGATCGACACGTAGTGGGCGAAGTGACGCCCGAAGCGCTCGCTGCCGCCCATGTGCAGGATCTCGAGGTCCAAGACCGCCACGGAGTGAAGTACCACACGTACTGGTTTGATCAAGCCGCCGGATCGGTCTTTTGTCTTGCGGAAGGACCGAGTCGTGACGCCGTCGATCAAGTGCACCGCGACTCTCACGGACTCGCGGCCGACCAGATCATTGAGCTGGGCTCACTGACGTCGCTCAACCAATTCATGGGCGCGCCGCCCGCTCACCCGCCAGGAGAGGCCTACGTCGAGTCCGCGATGCGCGCCATCCTCTTTACCGACATCTGTGGGTCCGTTGAACAGACCGCTCGTCTCGGTGATGACGGTCACGTCGCGGTACTCGATGTCCACGACGAAATCGTGCGATCCGCGTTG
Source organism: uncultured Ferrimicrobium sp. (assembly GCA_964434455.1). Classification (GTDB taxonomy): domain Bacteria; phylum Actinomycetota; class Acidimicrobiia; order Acidimicrobiales; family RAAP-2; genus RAAP-2. The sequence continues at coordinate 64,172 of CAYSVK010000003.1, forward strand.
GGCGCCCACAGCGGACGCGAAGTGAAGCACACGGGCGACGGCATCATGGCGTCGTTCGCCTCGTCGGTCGCCGCCGTCGAATTCGCTCGAGCGGTGGTGGCCGACGTGCGCCGCGCCTCTCAGGAGTCCGAACCGTTCGCCGTCTCCATCGGCATTAGTGCCGGCGAGCCCATCTCGCGAGGAACCGATGATCTCTTCGGTGCAGCGGTGCAGTTGGCCGCCCGACTGTGCTCGGCCGCGAGCGAATTTCAGATCATCGTGTCGTCGGCGATCAAGGATCTCTGTGTCGGCAAGAAGATCGATTTCGCCGACCTTGGTGTCCTCTCGCTAAAGGGACTCGACGAACCGCAGCACGCCTTCGCCGTTGTGGCCTAACTAGCGATAGGCGTAGAACCCCTGGCCGCTCTTGCGGCCGAGCAACCCCGCCTGAGTCATACGCGAGAGCAACGGTGGTGGTGCGAGGTGGGGCTCCTTGAATTCCGCATACAGCGAATCCGCGACGGCGAGCGTTGTGTCTAGTCCGATGAGGTCTATCAACTTGAGCGGCCCCATGGGGTGCGCGCAGCCCAGCACCATGCCCGTGTCAATGTCTTCCGCGCTGGCAAATCCCGATTCGAGCATGCGCACCGCGGACAGCAGGTACGGAATGAGCAGCGCGTTGACCACAAAACCGGCGCGGTCCGGCGACACGATGACCGTCTTTCCGAGTTGATCTTCCGCGAACGTACGAATGCGCTCGCTCGTTTCGCGGCTCGTGAGCAGCGACGAGATCATCTCGACGAGCTTCAGGACCGGCACCGGATTAAAGAAGTGCAGACCGACGACCTGCTCAGGACGAGCCGTGGCCATCGCCAGCTTGATGATCGGAATCGACGACGTATTCGTCGCGAGAATCGCCGAAGGGTCAGTGACCGCCCGGTCGAGTCGACGAAAGACCTCGACTTTTAACTCCTCATCCTCGGCAACCGCCTCCACGACCAGTTGGCGATCCGCAAGTGCGTCGAACTCCGTTGTAAAGGTCAACATCGACAGCGTGCGGTCGCGATCATCTTCGGTGGCCTTGCCGGACTTGACGGCTCGCGCGAGCGAACCCGCCACCCGCTCGCGCGCACGGCTCAGTGCTGACTCGTCCGCTTCAACGACCACGACGTCGACGTCGTGGCGCGCGACAACTTCCGCAATGCCTGAGCCCATGAGGCCGCAACCGACCACGCCTACCTTGTCCATCATCACTCTCCGTCTTGTCGTGTCCGGCTGATCACCGGGGTCACTGCGCGCCGACTTTGCGACGCGCTACCTACATCGCGCGCTCGTAGCACTCCGTGCAGGTAATGGCCATGGACTCACTCGGAAAGATGCGGGTCACTGCACCGAGGACCCTCTTGCAGTACGAGGTTCCGTCCTTATCGCGGGCGTGAACCTTGCCGGTTTCCTCTTCGTGTACCAACTCGTGCGCTTCGTCGGGCATGCTGGCACCTCCTCAGCGACAATCTACCGACCGGCCCATGTCCGCTGAAGTGTCGAAGGTCCCGTTCAGGATCCGAAGGTGATGACCAGTTGCGCGCGGGCAATGGCGTGAAAACGCAGATTGAAACCCACGATCGCCGCACTGACGTCCTCGGGCAGCTCAAGTGACGCCACGTCCAGGGCGTGCACCGTGTGGACGTAGCGGTGGGGTTCATCGCCGGGCGGCGGAGCCGCGCCGAGGTATCCAGCAAATCCCGCGTCGTTGCGAACTTGGCGAGCGCCGCGCGGCAAGTCAGCACCCGACACATCGCCCGCCCCGGTGGGAAGTGAGGTCACGTGTGCGGGGAGATCAACGACAAGCCAGTGCCAGAACCCCGAGCCCGTCGGCGCATCGGGATCGTGCACTGTGATCGCGAAACTCGCCGTCTCACTCGGAAAGCCGCTCCAGCTGAGTTGCGGCGACAAGTTGTTGCCGGTGTAGCCCATCGAATCGGCGACCTGAGCCATCGGCATCGTGCCGCCATCAGCGACGTCGTCGCTCGTGAGCTCGAAGGTTGGAACCGGTGGAAAAAACGAGAAGGTAAGCGGCGGTCTCTCGGTCATGGTGTTCGTGCTCCTACCTACACTGACTCGTCTGGACGCTAGCCACGCCGCCGACTGTCACCGCGATCTGCACCCAGCGAGTGAATCGTGAGTTCTGAACCAGGGCCGATCGCCCTCGTGGGATCCGGCGAATATCTCGAGTCGATGCTCGACGTAGAGCGCTCGCTTATTGCCGGCCGAGCTCCGCGCTACGTCCAACTCGCTACGGCGTCAGTGCTCGACGGACCCGATGTCGTGGCTCGCTGGGAGCGTCTCGGCCGTGAGCAGGCCGCCCGATTAGGTGTGGAGGCAGTCACGGTGCCGGTGCACTCGCGGGAAGATGCCGAGAATCCCGAATTGGCCTCTCTGATCGATGGCGCAGGGCTGATCTATCTCTCCGGCGGGCATCCCGGTTTTCTGGCCGACACCTTGCGCGACTCCGCCGTGTGGGCGGCCATCGAGTCTGCGTGGCGCTCGGGGGCTGCGCTGGCGGGATGCAGTGCCGGCGCGATGGCTCTCACCACGTGGGTCCCCTCACTGCGCCATCCGCGCACCGGCGGAACGGTCGGCCTTGGTCTGCTGCCGAAGCTGCGCGTGATTCCTCACTTTGATGCGTTTGCCGCCCGTATTCCCGACCTGTTCTCGCGATTCGTGCTCCCCCACGATGAGGGCGTCGATCTGCTGGGTGTCGATGAACGAACCGCCCTCGTCGGCGGCCCCGCTCACTGGACGGTTCAGGGCCACCAGTCGGTGTGGCGACTTTCCACGCACGGACGCGAACAGTTCGAAGTGGGCGCCACTGTCGTAACTGCGAACTAGTCGTCTCGGATGCGCGAATTCAGCGCATCCGAGACGATTGAGATCGAAGTGGACTAGTCCGTACCGCTGCCGCTGCCGCTGTCGCCGCCGCCACCGTCGCCACTACCGCCGCCCGGTCCCCCGCCCAAGGGCGGGAAGTTGAAGGCGAAGACTTGAACGGCGGTCAGCGTGGTGCCGCTTGACGGAGGGTTAGACGACACAAAAGCCATTTGACCGGCCGCGAGCGCTCCGCCACCGAGGACGTGCACGTCGGCGGTCGTGGTGTCAAAGACCACCGTGGTGGGATTGGAGTTCGCCGCGAGCCAACTCTGGGCCGCAGAGTTCTCGGCGGCGAACTGCAAGGTGAATGTCGTGCCGCTTACGTCGGTGATGAGTCCGACCCACTTCTGCTCGGCTTGCGGGAACGCCACCACCGTGAGGGCGATGAGCGTCGTGCCACTGCTCGGCGGGTTGGCGGCGATACCGACTTGGTCACCAATTTGGATCGTGCCGCCTCCGATGCGCACGATGGTGGCCGACGTCGTGTCAAAGACCACCGTCGTCGGATCGCTGTTGGCGTCAAGCCACGCCTGGGCGGAGTCGCTCACCTCGTGGTACGCGACGGTGACGAGGGGACCGGTGACATCAGTCACGACGCCTTCCCAGTGCTGCGCGGCGCGAACGAAGGCGTCAACTTCCACCGCCGGTAACACCAACCCCGAGCTCGGAGCGTTGGCCAGCACGCGCACGAAGTCACCGACCTGCAGCGGTCCGCCACCTTCGCGGTTGATGGTGGCAGTCGTCGTGTCGAAATCGACCGTCGTCGGATCGCCGTTGGCGTCGAGCCACGCTTGGGCGGAGTCGCTCACCTCGTGGTACGCGACGGTGACGATGGCGCCGTTGATCGCGGTGATCTTGCCGCGGAAGAAGAACTGCGCCTGGTTGACGTTGCCGTCATGGCAGTTGGCACTCTCGGTGTCGTTGGCGTCCTCGCCCACGACGGTCACCGTGGTGGTGCCCCCGCCGCAGTCGGCGTGGTCGTGGCCCCCGCCCAAGTTGAAGGTCTCGCTGCCCGAGTGACCAGCGTGAAAGGTGTCGTTGCCGACGCCGCCATTGAGATCATCGGTGCCGGTGCCGCCGCTGAGTGTGTCATCACCCGGTCCGGCGTTCTCGGTGGTCTGACCACTGCCGGCGCTGAGCGAGTCGTTGCCCCCGTCGCCGTTCAGGCTGTCGTTGCCCGAACCGCCCTTGAGCGTGTCGTTGCCCGAACCCCCGTGCAACGTGTCGTGGCTGTTGCGAACGCTCGAGGCCGTCAGGTGGTCGGCGCCAGGTCCGCCAAAGAGAAACGCGGTGCCCGATCCCGTCGCGGTCAGCGTGTCGTTGCCTGGTCCGCCGATCAGCACGACCGTGCCGGGTCCCTTCGCGGTCAGGTGCTCATTGAGCCCGAGCGCGCAGATCACCTGGTGGTTGTGACCCGTGATGCTCTGGTTGCTCTTGTGCGTCACGAGCGTGCAGGTAAAGCCGTCGAGCTTGGTGGCGGCGTGCGCCCGCTGGGCGCCCGCAACCGACGCGGCGACTCCTACGAGCCCGATCGCGAGCGACGTTGAGGCGAGGAGGCGGCCCGCGCGATGAAGAACGGTCTGGGACATGAGGAACTGACTCCTTGTTCGTGTCGGCAGTGACTTTAAGACCGGGTTCGGGGTCATTTCAGCCTCTGCGGGTGGCATTTCGATAACAGGACTACGGACGCGAGGCCTTGAAAGTTCACGGTTTTGGGCCAAGATTTGATGACGATTTTGTTGCCAGCGCCCATGCTTGACATGAGATCACATCTATGCATAGAGTGATGTCATGTTGATATCACACTATGTCACCAATATCCAGAACGACCTCACCAGCCTGGGTCAGTTGGGCGGCGACGAGATGACGGCGATTTCGGGCCGTCTCGCTGCCGCCGTCGAACCGGCCTTGCGCGGTCGGCTCTTTGAGGCTCTCAATCAGATTGTCGCGGAGGCGAATGACGCGGCTCCGACGCTGCGCTTAGAGCTGCGCCTCGCTGGCGACGAAGTGAGTCTCGTGCGCAACGAGCCGAACGTGGAGAACGTCGAAAACGCCCCCGGGCCGGCCGCGCGTTTCGCGCTGCGTCTCCCCGAAGAGCTCAAGGCGGTCATCGAGGAGCACGCCAATAAGGCCGGCGCCTCCACCAACAGCTACATCGTGCGCGCGCTCGCCAAAGAACTCGGCGACGCTGGCGCGAAGAAGGGCAACCGTCCGGGTCGGACGCTCAAAGGAACGGGGCAGAGCTGATGAAGAACAAGACACTCAAAAAATGGACCAAGGGGGCCAAGGGCATGAAGATCACGACCGACGAGGACAACAAGTCCATGACCATCAATTGGGGACGCTCTGACGGTCCGAGCGAGCGGCGCGAAGAGCACTTCACCGCGAGTGGGCCCATTACCGCAGAGCTGCACACCGCGTCCGGTGACATTGTGGTGCGCACCTCGAGCGGCACCGAGATCTCGGTGATCGCCATCGGCACCGGTGAGCACGCCGCCGAACGGCTGGCCGACGCGATCATCGAATTCGACTCCGCTCGCCAAGTGCTGCGAGTCGTGACGTTGCCCAATCGAACGGGCCGCACCAAGTTCTTCGACTTCGGTCGCGACGACTTGGACCTGCAGGTCACCATCCCCGAGTCCAGCTCGCTTGACGTGCACACCGCCTCGGGCGACATTCACGCCACCGGCACTTACGCCACGACCGAGATCGCGAGTGCGTCGGGCGACGTTTCGCTCGACAAGGTTTCCGGCGATGCCAACGTCAATCTGGCGAGCGGCGACGTCTCGGTGAACGAAGTCGAAGGCCCGGTCTCAGTCAAGACCGCCTCGGGCGACATCAGCGTGCTGCGCGCGATCAAGGACTGCAAGCTGCACAGCGTCTCGGGTGATCTCTACGTGGTCATCGCCGGTGCGCTCGAGGCCAACTTAAAGACGGTGTCGGGCGACATCCAAGTGAAGATTGAGCCCGGCTACACGATTGCCGTCAACGCCACCACGATGTCGGGCGATCTGCACTCCGACATCGATCTCGACGGCAACGCCGGCACCAGTTCAGCGGGCACGGTCACCCTCGAAGCCTCGACTCTGTCAGGCGACGTCACGATCCAGCGCGCTTAGTCCCCCCGGGCGCGTCGCCACCGCACCGTTCTTCCCTGCAACGGTGCGGTGGCGCGAATCGAATTAGTACCCGTAGCCGTACGTCGTCGTGGTCGTAGTGGACGAGGAGACGGGGATCGGAGTGGCACCGGGCGTCGTGGCCGGTGCGCTCGCGAGGTACCAGGTGCCGCCGTCGGCGACGACGCCCTCACCACTGGAGCCATTCGCTCCCCCGTCGCCGGTGTAGCGATAAACCGGGTAACCGTTGAAGGTGACTTGGCTCATGCCGCCACTGCGCGCGATGAAACCAATGGTGCCGTGCACGCCAGTGGCCACGAGGATCGAGGTCACTGAGGTGGGCACCAATACCGGCGGCCACACCGACAAGCACGTGCCCGTGCAGTGCAGCGTGCCGCCGACCTCGGCGGAGAGCACGTACAGACTCATGTGATTGTTGTCCGCGAGGACGTTGGTGTACGGCGACGCCGAGCTCACCGTGAGCAGCGACTTCGGCTTCACGGGAGTGGCACTGGTGGTAGTCGCACCGGCCGCGAGCAGCAACCAGGTGCCCCCGTCAGCCACCACGCCCTCACCGGAGATCTGCTTGGCCTTGGTGTCGCCGATGTAGGTGTAGATCGGATAACCGTTAAAGATCACCTGCTTGGTGGTTGAGGTGCGCCGAATGAACGTGACGTGACCCTTCACGCCCGTCGTCCGAGGAACTGACGTCACCGAACTCTTGACGGTGAAGGGAATCCACACGCTGAGGCACGCGCCGGTGCAGTGCAGGTGAGCGCCCTTTTCAATCGAGAGTGAGTAGTACGAGTGCAGCGCCGCGTTGGCAAGGATGTTGCTGTAGGGCGCCACGTTCATCTTCTGCAGCGGTGCTGTCGAGTGGCTGGTGGACGCCGAGGCCATAGCCAGCGACGTGCCGATGCCGGCGGCGGCGATCAGCCCCGCGGCGAGCAGCTGGAAACGACGGCCTCGTCGAGAGTGCAGTAGAGAGTTCGGTCGGTTCGGCATTGGTCCTCCTCGTGCGGGCAGCCCCCGCTAGAAGGCTCTACGTCTCAACCCTGCGCCGGGATTGCCCTCGGTGAGTAGTTCGCCCGGGCGTAGTGCCAGGCCGTGGGCGAGAGTTGGGCCAACGTCGTTCCCGACGTGGTCGTGAGAGTGACGTCACTTACCGAATGGAACGGAATCGCCAGATCCGCACCCCAGGCGCCGTTGCCCGAATGCAGGGCGAAATTGCCTACGACCGTGCGGGCCCCACCGGGCTGCAGCACGACGCAGCGCACCACTGACGGCATTGAGGCGTCGTGCACGGTGACGAACATCCACGACGGATGCCCGCTGTAGGCGTAGACCACGCCCGCGGGATGCCCGTTCGCCATGAGCGCGCGCTGGAGCACCACACCCTTGGTGATGGCCGAGGTCGACGGACCGCGCGTGGCCGCTGAGGTCAACATGCCGAGACCGAAGGTCAGCGCCACGATCGCTGCCGCGATGGAGTAGATAATCGGCCGCGGGCGTCGAGCCGGCGCCGCGTCACTGACTCCGATGCGCGCCAGCACGGCGCTCTCAAAGCCGGCCGGCGGATCTTGACCCGGGATGAGGCGCAGCATTGACTCCGCCGCGGCGGTCAGCGAGGCCACCTCCTCGGCGCACTCGTCGCACTCGCTCACGTGCGCGACGATCTCCGATCGCGTGCGGCCGTCGCCGATGCCGAGTGCGTACTCGGCCAGTTCGTCGCGCAGTCGGTCGTGTTCTTGAGTACTCGACATGCTCATGATGCCTGCTCCACTTCGTCGTTCAACAGATCGCGCAGCTTGGTCATGCCGGCGCGGATCCTGGTCTTGGCAGTGCCGAGCGGAATGCTCTCGGCGTCAGAGATCTCTTGGGCGGTGCGGCCCTGTAGTGACGCCAGCACCACGGCGCGTCGCTGCTCGGCGGGCAGGCGCTGCAGCGCCGCGACGAGCGCAATGCCTTGTGACTTCGTCGCCAGCGCCTCTTCGGCCGACGCGGTGTCATTGATCGCGGCCATGTTCACGATGTCGTCGGGATCAACGGCCACGTGTCGGTGGCGCCGCAGCGCGTCGATGCAGAGATTGCGCGTAATGGTGAGCACCCAGTTCTCGACCGATCCGCGACGAGCGTCAAAGACCGGAGCGTGGCGCCACGCGCGCACCATGGCTTCTTGGGCCACGTCTTCGGCCGCTCCCTTGTCGTGCACAATGCCGATGGCGAGCCCGTAGACCCGGCGTTGGTAGCGGCGCACGAAGGCCACCGTCGCGGCCGAGTCCCCCGTGGCCATGCCGGCGAGCAGCGCCTCATCGCTCGGGGCGACCGCAGTCGAGCCCGGCACCGATCGAAGAGTCGAGCGCTTCATGACCCCATCATCGCGAAGTGAGCGATGCGTCGCGGACACCCACACGTGTACGACCCCCGGTGCGGAGGAGGGGTATCGGTGATCGTGTTCACGGGGGCTCCCGATCGCATCGCTGGTACTGGTACTACGCGTGAGGCGGCCTCATGGTTTGGTCGATCTCGGGGCACTTGGTTTCAACACTCCAACGCCTGATTGGTCTTCACCGGTTGTCACACAATTGACATCAACGCTCCCCCGTTAGTTTCGCCGTGTGCGCGTGCTGGTACTTGGCGGGACCCACCACGTGGGGCGCAACGTCGTCGAAGCGGCACTCACGCGAGGCGACGAGGTCACCACGCTTAATCGCGGGATCAGCGCGAGCGCCCCGGCGGGCGTGAGAGCGCTCACGGCCGACCGCACTCAGTTGGGCGCGGCGCGCGAAGCCCTCGCGGGACTCAACTTCGACGTCGTTGTTGATACCTGGTCCGGCGCTCCGCGGGCGGTCGCTGAAACGGCCGAGGCGCTCGTTGATTGCGCCCAGAGCTACGTCTACGTCTCGAGTCGCTCGGTACACGGCTGGCCCATGGCGTCGCATCTCGATGAGTCCGGGCCAACTGTTGATGCTGATGCGGACAGCGACGACCGATCCGACTACGCCGCCGCCAAACGCGGCGGCGAACTTGCGGCACTGCGGGCATTCGGTGCGCGGACCCTGATCGCTCGTCCCGGCCTCATCATTGGTCCCTACGAAATGGTCGGTCGACTTCCGTGGTGGCTAACGCGCATGGAGCGCGGCGGCGACGTGCTGTGTCCCGGTCCGATCACTCGCCCGCTGCAGTACATCGATGGCCGCGACCTGGCGGAGTGGTTGCTGGCGGCCAGCGGTCGCGGTGTAACCGGCACGTTTAACACCGTGAGCCAACCTGGTCACGCCACCATCGGCGACCTGCTGAGCGAGTGCGCCCGCGTGGCCGGCCCCAACGCGACACTGCACTGGCTCACGCCGGAGCAGATTGACGACGCGGGTCTGGAGGGCTGGATGCAACTGCCGATCTGGCTGCCACCTGACGGCGAGGCTGCCGCGTTGCACGACGGCGACGTCACCAAGGCGTTCGCGCACGGACTGAGCTGTCGGCCCGTGGCCGAGACCGTGGCGAGCACTTACGACTGGATGACGGAAGAGGGCGCGCCCGCGGGAATCCCCGGCCTCGGACTCGATCCCGCACGAGAGACAGAAGTCCTCGCTGCTCTCAACCTTCGTCCATGAGCGAAGAGATCTCCGAACTCGGAGCCAAGGGTTTTGGCGTCGGCTCGACCTACGCGAAGGGCCGCCCGGGGTACTGCGAAGAGTCCGTGTCAATGTTGGTGCAGGGACTCCGCGTTGAGCCCGGTCGCACAGTTGTGGACGTCGGCGCGGGTACCGGCAAACTCACCGAGCAGTTGGCGCCCTACGGCGCGACGCTCATCGCCGTCGAACCGTCGCTCAGCATGCGCGAAGAGTTCGCGCGGTCACTGCCTGATGTGGTCATTTTGGAGGGATCCGCCGAGGCGCTGCCGCTCGAGGACCACTCGGTGAATGCAGTCGTGGTCGCCCAGGCGTTTCACTGGTTCGATCCGGCGACCGCCCTTGCGGAGTTCGCCCGCGTGCTGCGCCCCGCGGGTCGACTCGGTCTCGTGTGGAACGAACGCGACGAGTCAGTTGATTGGGTGCATCAGTTGAGTATCGCGATGCAGTGGACCACGCGTCGGCCCTACGCCGTTGGCCGCGACTTTCGCGATGTGGTCACCGCTCACGGTCCCTTTGTCGCGCTCGAGCGTCGACGCATTGGCTTTAGCGATCCCATGGATCACGAGCGAATCCGCCAGCGAGTTCTCTCCACTAGTTACATCGCGGCCGCTTCGCCCGCTGAACGTGACGCCACGATGCTCGAAGTCGATCGCGTCATTGCGTCGCTGCCTGCCCACGTGATGATGCCGTACCTGGCCGATACCTACCTCTTCGAACTGGCGACGACGTGAGTGAGCCGGAGCGTCGTGCGAGCACGGTGCACGGCGCGACTGATCCTCAATTTCAGGCGGTTGCCGACGCCTTTCGCGACAACTTCTTAGAGCGCGGAGAAGTCGGAGCGTCCGTTGCTATCTACCTCGACGGTGAGCTCGTGGTCGATCTCGCTGGTGGCGACGCCGACGGACCGTCTCGCCTGTTCGGTGCGAACACTCTCGTCAACTACTACTCGGCCGGCAAGGCTGTCGTGGCCACCTTGGTGCTGCGCGCCGTCGATGACGGACGACTTGATCTCGACCAACCCATTTCAACGGTGTGGCCCGAGTTCGCCGCTCACGGCAAGGCACGCGCCACGATTCGTCAGGCGCTCTCTCATCGTGCCGGGGTCCCCGCACTTCGGCGAGATCTCACCGATGACGATCTCATGGATTGGGAGATCATGACGTCGGCGCTGGCCGACACGGCGCCGTGGTTTGAACCAGGGTCACGTCACGTGTACCACACCAACACGTACGGACATCTGGTCGGCGAGATCGCACGGCGCAGTTACAGCGAGATGCCGGGGGCGCAACTTCGCACCCTGGCGACTGAGATCGACGCGGACGTGCACATCGGCCTCACTGAGAACGATCTCACCCGTTGCGCCACTGTGATCTTCGATGTGGCGGCGTCTCCGGCGACGTTGCCCGAAGGCGCCAGTGTGGAAACCGAGATGATCGTTCGGGGGTACTTCAATCCCCCGGGGTACTCCTCGTTTGGCGTCGTCAACAGTGAGCGGTGGCGACGAGCGGAGATCCCCTCAACGAACGGGCACGGCACTGCACGCGGTCTCGCCACCTTCTATCGCGCCCTCCTCAACGGCGAGGTGCTGCGCCCCGCCACATTGCGCGAAGCCTCTCGTCCTCAATCGAGCGGATTTTGTCCGGTGCTCGGTGAGATCGTCACCTTCGGGCTCGGCTTTACCCCGTCCTCCGCGCGGCGCTCATTTGGGCCGTCGCCGCACAGCTTTGGCCATTTCGGCACGGGAGGAGCCGTCGGATTTGCGGACCCCGAACACCGCGTCGCGATGGGCTACGTGATGAATCACGTCATCCCGCGCTGGCAGTCCAGTCGCAACCGCGCCCTCATCGACGCGTTGTACTCAGCGCTCGCGGATTAACTCCACGCCTCGCGCTCGGCGGCGAGCGGATCGTCCTCGACGTAGCTCGACTCGCCGATCACCTTGGTGGCGCGGCGCTCGAGCGTGTACTCGGGCCAGTCACCAAGTGGACCTTGTGAGGGATCTCCGTGTCGCGCGAAGGCCGCCCAGGTGGCGTGCACCGCCGCGGCCAGTTCCTTCGGTGCCGCGTCCCCGACGAGCAGTTGACCTGACGTCGTGTCGGTGGAGTTAAAGACGAAGGGGATCTCCACGCCGTGACAACTGCCGAGCGTGCCGCCCGCCAGCGGGCTCGGCCAGGTGAACAGGTACATCCACGCGTGCCCGCCGCCGGCGAGTTGGGCTTCGGCGAGCCGAATCGCCGGCGCGCGAAACACAGAGTCGGTAAGTGCCGCCGACACAGTGCTCGGCGTGTTAGTCGTACCCAAGCGTGGTTCGTAGATGGAGGCGAGCTCGGAGACCGAACGCGTGGTGTGAGTAGCCAGAATCGCCGCCGCTTCCTCCTCGGTGAGCTGGGCGAAATTGGCGTTGCCCATCGTGAAGAGATTCCACTCGTCGAGGTTGGTGCCGATCAGCAACTTCACGCCCGCGGCGTGACCGGACGTCACGTGATCGAGCGGGGGCTCGACTAACACGTCGCCGTCAACCACCGGGCACGAGAACAGACCGATTCCGTGATCGCCCGAGGCGCGCTCGTGCGCGGCGAGCAGTTCGTCAATACTGAGATCGCGCAGCTCGTGCACCGTTGCGTCGGGTCGTCCCAGTTGCTCCAGCAACATCGTCGTGCGGCGCTCGGCTTCGCTCGGAGAAATGACGTTGCTCGACGCGCCGCTTTGCAGGATCGCCTTGGAGAACAGCCCGTCGCACTCGGGCATGCCGAGCAGCGTGCCCACACTCATCGCGCCGGCGGATTCGCCGAACACCGTCACGTTGTTGGGGTCGCCCCCGAAGTGCACGATGTTGGCCGCGACCCAGCGCAGGGCGGCCGCGGCGTCTTGCACACCGAGGGATCCCGAACTCTCGAGATCCTCGCCGTGTTGTGCGAGATAGGTAAATCCGAGCACGCCCAAGCGGTAGTTGAAGCTGACGAGCACGACGTCGTGGTTCACCGCAAAGCTGCCCCCGTCGTACATCGAGGTGCTGGCGCTGCCCGCGGTGTAGCCGCCGCCGTGAATCCACACCATGACTGGTCGCCGGCGGCTGTCGATGCGCGGCGTCCAGATGTTGAGCGAGAGGCACGTGGCCTCGTCCATCTCTGGCGGAACGCCGTCATTAAAGAAGGTCTCCATCACGCTCTCGCTTTGGGGAGTGTGTTTGGCGAACGACGTCGCGTCGATGGGTTCGTCCCACGGCTCAGTCGGTGACGGTGGTGCGAAGCGATAGACGCCGACCGGCGCCATCGCGTAGGGAATACCGAGAAACGCGAAGTGGCCATCACGTTCGACGCCGCGAATTTCGCCGAAGGGAGTTACGACTTTGGGGACCATCTCGACCTCCGCGCCGTCACCCGGCGCGCTCAGAGTAGTTCTCGACGTCTACTCAGAGGCACGAAACGTCGTGCCTAACCTGACGCGATGGCTGACCCACTTGTCACATACCCGCCGGGCACTCCTTTTCCCGGCGTCATCGGTCGCACTCTTGAGACCTCGAAGCCGGCGTGGCCCGCTCGACCAACTCCCCCCGACGGCGCACCCAATGTCGTCGTCATCGTCCTTGACGATGTGGGTTACGGACAGCTGAGTGCATTTGGAGGATTGTGCGAGACGCCGAATCTTGATCGACTCGCCAGCCGAGGTCTCCGCTACGCCAACTTTCACACCACGGCGCTTTGCTCACCCACGAGGGCGTGTCTGCTCACAGGGCGCAACCACCACACCGTGGGACTGTCGGCGATCACTGAAATGAGCCTCGGTTACCCGGCGCACAACGCGATCATGGGTTTTGAGCACGGCATGTTGTCTGAGATCCTCGTACGCCACGGCTACAACACCTTCTGCGTCGGCAAGTGGCATCTCACGCCACCCCAGGAGACCACCGCAGCCGGACCGTTTGACCGTTGGCCGCTCGGGCGGGGCTTTGAGCGCTACTTCGGATTTCTCGGCGGCGACACCGACCAGTACCACCCGGACCTCACCTACGACAACCACTCGGTGCGCCCGTCGCGCACGCCCGCGGAGGGATACCACCTCAACGCCGACCTCGCCGACCACGCGATCGACTTCATCAAGGACGCCCATACCGCCGCACCGGACAAGCCCTTCTTGCTCTGGTACGCGACAGGTGCGGGACACGCCCCGCACCAAGTTGAACCCGAGTGGGTGGAGCCGTACAAGGGCCGCTTCGACATGGGCTGGGACGAGTACCGCAAGATCGTCTTTCAACGTCAGCTCGATCTCGGACTCATGCCGGCGGGCACGACACACAGCGAGCGCGACCCCGACGTCGAGCCGTGGGCGCAACTCAGTGCGGACGCCAAAAGGATGTACACGCGACAGATGGAGGTCTTCGCTGGGTTCATGACCCAGACCGACCACCACATCGGACGGGTCTTGAACTTCATCGACTCTCTCGGTGAGCTCGACAACACAATCGTGATTGCGGTCTCGGACAACGGGGCGAGCGCTGAGGGCGGTGAGCACGGAACGCGCAACGAGGGTCTCTTTTTCAATCTTGCGCCCGAGACTTTGGAGGACAACCTCGCCGCCTACGACCTGTGGGGATCTGAGGACACCTTTAACCACTACAGCTGGGGCTGGACGTGGGCGGGCGACACGCCCTTTCGACGGTGGAAGCGCGAGACCTACCGCGGCGGAGTCACCGATCCGTGCGTGATTGCCTGGCCGAAGGGCATTGACGCGCGCGGCGAAGTGCGCACGCAGTACCTGCACGCGATTGACGTATTGCCGACGCTGCTTGAGTCCATCGGCATTGAGCCGCCGGCCGAGATCCGCGGCGTGGCGCAATCACCGATTCAGGGGATCAGCTTCGCGTACAGCTTTGCGAACCCGAGCGCGCCGAGCCGTCACACGACGCAACTGTTTGAGATGTTCGCGCACCGCAGCATCTACCACGACGGCTGGAAAGCGGTCTGTCCGTACCCGGGTCCGAGTTTGGCCGAGGGCGCCGAAAAGGGCCATCCCTTCGGCACCGCGCTCAGCGAGGCGATCCTCGACGATCTTGAAGCCAACGACTGGGAGCTGTACGACGTCGCTGAAGATCCGGCCGAGACGGTGAATGTCGCCGCGAGTAATGCCGCCAAATTGCTCGAGATGCGCGCCTTGTGGTGGGCCGAAGCCGAACGAACGGGCGTCCTGCCGCTCTCCGCGAGCGGCATCACGCGAATGTTCGCGCGACGCCCCACGGTGGGCAAGCCCCGCAAGGTCTACGAGATCTTCCCCGGTGGTTCGCCAATCTCATTCGCCGCCGCCCCGCGCGTGAACAATCGGGCGCACTCGATCACGGCATTGGTCACAACGACGGGACCTGTCGAAGGCGTTCTGCTCTCTCACGGCAATCGCCATGGCGGCTACTGCTTCTATGTGAAGGACAACCGACTCTGCTTCGTGCACAACTACCTAAGCCTGGCGAAATTTGAGGTGCGGTCACTGACGCCGATCCCCGAAGGCGACCACGAACTCCGCCTCGAGTTCCTGCCCACCGGCGAGGCGCGATTCCTTGAGGGCAAGGGAGTTCCCGCGGACGTTCGACTGTTCCATGACGGCGACGTCGTCGCCGAAGGCTCACTGCCCTACAGCGTGCCGAGCACGTTTGCGACCACGGGACTCAGCTGCGGCACCGCGTTCTTTGACTCCATTGATCCGACGCAGTATCTCGCTCCCTTTGATTTCACCGGTGAGTTGCACAAGGTCGTGCTCGACATCACTGGCGATCTCCTCGTGAATCCCGCCGCCGAGATGACGAGGATGATGGCGCAGCAGTAGCTCGGAGTCACGTCGTCACCGACCTGGTGTCGACGTGAACGACGTGACGGCGTCGCTACAAGGCCGTCGAATTCGGACGATCAACGCATGCTTGGTACCGTCACGACATGGACTCGATTGACACTGCCCTCGCCCGCTGGAAGACGTTCTTGCGCAGCCACGAACTGGCCGCTTTGCATGACGCGCTCGATGACGAAGTCATCTTTTACTCTCCGGTCGTCTACACGCCTCAAGTCGGTCGTGAACTCACCGCGATGTATCTGCTGGCCGCGGGCCAAGCTCTGCCAGGCGAAACGGCACCGTCAACGTCAGAACGGCGCGACGGCTCGTTTCGCTACACCAAAGAGGTTTCCCAGGGCGACACGGCGGTCCTCGAATTTGAGACCACGGTGGCGGGCAAGTATGTGAACGGCGTCGACATCATTCGCTGCAACGAGGACGGTCGCATCGTCGAGTTCCGCGTCATGGTTCGTCCACTGCAGGCCGTTAACGCCGTTCACCAGCAGATGGCCGCCACCCTGGAGAGGATGGCGGCGAAGTAACTAGGCGGCGTCTTCGCCGTCGGCGGTCACCTGTAGGGACTGCAGCAGGTGACGAATCTTCACGACTTGATCTTCGGTCAGATCGCGCCCTCGCGCGCGTCCGAGGGAGTGAACAACGCCGTCGATCGTGCAGGTCCACCCACCGCGATGCGCCTCGCGCACCTCGCCGAATCTCTCGAGAAGGCTAAAGACGTCGCGCCATTGGATGTTGTGTCCAATCGGGTGACGGTAGAGCGCTTCGACCGTGCTGCGGTGGTGGTGATCCAGCTTGATCGTCATCGGCATCGAACCTCCTTACGGGGTCCGAGTGGCCTCGGCCCCTCACTGCCACTTTGCCCCTCGTAGCGTCATCCGTCAAGTACTGCGACCAACTCCACGTGTTCGGTCATGGGAAAAAGGTCAAAGGCACGCAGTTGACGAAGCGTCAACCCAGCATCAAGGCCCCGACGGATATCGCGTGCAAGCGTGCTCGCGTCGCATGACACGTAGACCACGCGACGCGCTCCGCGACGCGCGATTGACTCCATCACGCCGCGCGCCGCACCGCTGCGCGGCGGGTCCATCACGACAGTTGATCCCGCGTCAACCGTGTCATTGATCGAGCGAGCGGTCACCGTCCACGGTCGCACCTTGGCGCGTGACAACGACGCGAGGTTCCGCTCCGCGTCACGAGCCGCGCTCTCTGATGCCTCCACGACGGTGACGCGACCGTGGAGTCCCACCGCGTCGGCCGCGACCCGAGCGAACAGACCCACCCCACCGTAGAGATCGACGACTGAACCGTCGCGAGGAAAGTCGGCCTCTTCGAGCACGGCGCGAGAGAGGACCGACGGTGCGTCGCGATGCGACTGCCAAAACGACGTCGCCGACACCACGTAGCGACGACCGTCCACCTCGACAACTTGCTCACCTTGTTCGATGGATCCGCCCTCGAGTGAGTACACGTCGACATCCCCGTCACGAATGGATCCGGAGTGACTGAGAACCGCAATCGGATCACCATCGCCGATCGCGCGCAGCTCCACTTCGTAGGCGGACCAGGTGACTCCAAAGGCCGGATTCAAACGACTGTCGGCCAACCAGCACATGTCCAGTGCTTCGACGTCACTTTGCCGCCAGCGATGGAGGCCGAGTCGCCCGTCTTGCACCGCGCAACGCACTCTCGTTCGTGACCCGTGCGCTGGCGACGGCGCAGATTCCACGGTGATCTCTCGCTCAACTTTGGCGACTCGCCGCATCTGCTCGTGGATTACGGCTTCCTTCCAACGCAACTGCTCAATCGGGCTCGCGTGCTGGAGGTCGCATCCGCCGCACTGTCCGGCTCCGGCGTAGTGACACGGCGGCTTGACGCGCTCCGATGATCGCTCCAGCACCTCGACGGTCTCACCGCGCCGAAAGCTCGTGGTCTCGTCGGTCACTCGGGCGCGTACGCGCTCTCCCGGTAGGCCCAGCCGCACAAAGATGACGACGCCGTCGTCGCAGCGACCGACGGCGCCGCCGACGGCCGGACGATCCAGAGTCACCGTCGTTTCGTGAAGCGCATCGTCGTGGGGCACTTGCGAACAGTACGAGAGTCACAACGCGTCGCAGGCCGTCCGTAGAGTCCTCGCAATGCCGCCGCTTCGCCTGGTCCTCGGCGACGACCTCGAAGTGTTGGTCGATGCGTGGGCGAAAGAGTTGCGCTCGCCATTGGAATCGCCGCTGGAGCCCTTGTGGTGCATCGTGCCGTCAGCACCCGTGCGCCAATGGATCGACTGGGCGCTGGCTCGCCGCCTCGGCACATCGTCGCCCCATCGCGATGACGGGATTTCGGCCAACTTCGTTCACTTGTTCCCCGAGGAGTTCGTTCGCGCCATTGAGCAACTCGCGTTAGCCGACTCGACGCCGCCGTGGCGCGGTTGGGACCCCTCGACGGTCTCACTGACTCTCGCGCGCAGCGATCCCACGCGCACGCTCGAAGAGTGCCGGGCGCTCGCGCGTGATGTGGACCTCATCGCTCGGTGGCGTCCCGAGTGGATCAACTGGCCCAACGACGCGGTGCCGTCGGCGCGTCGCGCACTCGCCGCGTACTCCCAGTTGGGTCCATTGGGCTCTCGGCCGGTCGAGCAGCGCCGACGGGCGATTGATGCACTACTTCACAGTGGGGTCAACGGCCTACCGACACGAATATCGCTCGTTGGATTGAGCACCTCGCCGGGCGGACCGGCCTTCGTCGAGCTCGTCAGAACCGTTGCGCAACGGTGCGACGTCTCGATCTATCTCTGTGCCACCGATGACCTCGGTCCTGAGTCGGCGCTGAGCGAGTGGACTCTCGAAGCCCGTGAACATCTCGAGCTGTGGACCGCGCACGGCGATGTTGAGATCACCCGGATTCCGTCGGTGGATCTCGGTTCAACTCACCTTCATCGATTCCAACGAGCCCTACGACGCGGCGAGGAGCAGTCAGGTGATCTTGACCACACCGTGCGCGTGGTCGGCGTGCCCGGTGACGCGCGCCAAGTGGAGGTCGCCCGCGATCTGATACTCGACGCCACGCAACAAACGGGTGCCACGGCACGCGACGTGCTCGTACTCAGCTCTGATCTCACTCGTTTCAGTCCTTCGCTCGAGCGTCACTGGATGCACCGCGCACACGCTGGTCGCGCCCGACTGCCAGTCGAGCTCACCGAACGTCCGTCGTCGTTCGCCGAGACGGCGCTGGATGGTGCTCTGGCACTGCTCGAGCTGGCCGATCGCTCGATCACAAGAGAACAGTTAGAAGACGTGGCGTCGATCGACGCCGTGCGTCGCGTGCTCGGGCTGTCTACTGACGACTGGAACCGGTGGTGGACGCTCGCCGGAGACACGCCGGTGGTACTCGGAACCTCCGTGGCTCAACGGCGAGATTTGGATATCTACGGTCCCGACGACCAGGGCGCGGGCACCTGGGAGTCGTTGCTCGACGAACTCGTCAGCACGTTCATCGACGCGGAAGTTGAAAGTCCCGGTCGACTGGGTGTTCGCGACGATGTTGCGCTCGCCGCCCAGGTCGCGCCACTTCTTTCTGCAATTAACGACGCCGCCGTTGACGTTGATCTCCGCCCCACACGGTCACTCGTTGAGTGGCTCCAATTGCTCAGTTCAGTGGCCGAGACCTGCAGACTCACGACATTGAGCGACGATTCGTCGCTCAGTCGTTTTGTCGAACGAGCGAGTCGCGACGTCAACGATTGCGATGCGGCCGATTTGGTGGTCTCACTCGAGGAGTTCCTCACGTGGTGCGAAGAACGGCGCACGAGCGCGGTGCGGCAACGGGTGTTCGGTCGATTTGGAGCAACGGCGAGCCGATTGACGTCGATGCCGCGTGTGCCGGCGCGCATTGTTTGCCTCTTAGGGGTTGATCAAGCGTCGTTTCCCGAACCGGCCATTGCAGACCAACTGCTTGGACCGCGACGAGTCGGAGATCCCGATCCGCGCTACGCAATCCGCTCGGCACTGTTCTCGGCCATCTGTTGCGCTCGGGACCGCCTCATCGTGATGTTCACGAATCGCGACCTCACCTCAGGTCGCCAGATCGTTCCCACAGTCGCTCTCGAAGAGCTGCTCGGTCCTTTGGCGCGCACGGCGGACACAACGTCGCCTCACCTCCTCGAGACGGCGTCGCGTCACGCCCACCTCGTCATTCACGACTCTCCGCGAACGATCGACTTCACCTATGACCGCCTCGACGCCAATGATCCGGACCGCTCGGTCACTACGCACCCACCCGAAAGTCAGACGGTGTCGCACCATGACGCTCGGCGCTTCGCCCGGTCTCCCGCGCGGTACTACCTCACAACGCACCTCGGGGCTGACGTGCCCGACGACGAGGTCGAAGGCGACGTCGTTCCCCCGCTGCGCCTTGATGATCGGCTCCGCGCGCGAATGCAACGCTGGTACTTCACTCAAATGACCGCGAGTTTGACGACTGAGATGCGCCAGAACGGCGTTCGTCAGTTCGACCTCGAAGATCACGATCCGTCAATGACGTGCGCGTCACGGCCGTGTCGTTGGCGTCACGAACCTGCGGCGCAGTGGCGCGACGAAACGCTCGATAGGCGGAGATTTCGCACCGGGACCGACACGCGACTGTGGCGACATCGCCTGCAGTTCGATCTCCTCGATCTCGCGGCGTACAACCACGCCTGTGATTCGCTCGATGATGAGCTCGTCGCAGCTCCCATCGCTCCCCTCAACCTGGGCAATGGAAGAACCTGGGAACTCGCCGACGCTCGGCGCGGTGGCGCCCTTGACGGTCTGATCTCCTTCGGCGGCGACTTAGCGCTGCGGCGAATCGACACGCGAGCGCAGTCGGGCCCTGTGTGGCGCGATCTCCTCGCCGATGTCGTTGATCTCGCCGCGCTGCGGGCAGCTGGCGTGTCGGCACCCACGATTCGCCGATCACGCTTGCCGGATCGTGTGGAGCCGTACGACAAGCGCCGGCAGGGCACGGTTCCGAGATATCGATGTCAGTTCAATCCGATCACGACTCTTCGCTACTGCGCGAGCGCCGACGACGCCCTCGACGATCTGCGATGGTGGTTCCACCAGCTCGAGGCACTGCGTAACGGGCCCGTGGCGTTATTCGCGCGCACGTCGGTGGCGGTCGCGGCGCCGACTCTCAGACTCAACGCCCGCGCGTTGTGGAGTGAGCGCTTCGCTGAATCCCGAGAGTTCGCGCACCAACTGCTGTATCCCTACGAGTTTGAGTCGTTGTCCGCGCTGGATGACGGTCAGTTTCCGCTGCAACGCGACCTGGCTCGGCTGTTGTCGCACGTCGAGTACGCGTCGCAGTCAGGCACCAAGCGACCGCCGGCTCGAGCCCTCGTGCGGGCGTTTCCGACGGAATACTTCGACGACGACGCCGAGGTGAGTTTCGCCGCGATCGCCGAGAGCCCCCCGGCATGATCCGCACCTTTGATCCGTTCCGCACGCCGGTGAGCGCCATTGAGGATCTTTTGGTGATTCACGCCAGCGCGGGCACCGGCAAGACCTGGACCATCACCCACCTCGCAGCGCGCTGGATGGTGGAAGAAGACCACGAGCCTGCCGAACTGCTCCTCGCGACGTTCTCGCGCTCGGCCGCGGCGGAACTAAAGATCCGCCTTCGACAGCGTCTGACTGAGTTCGTCGAGGCTCTGAGCGACAGTGGTGAGAGTCGCAGCGAGCCGTGGGTGCTTGCCCTTCGTGACGTCGCGCCCGAGGAGCGTCAGCGGCGCCTCGCGCGTGCGACTCGCGCTCTTCATCGCTTAGACGATGTGCACGCGCGCACCATCCACTCCTTCGCGGCTGCGCTGCGTGGTCTCACTGAACTCGAGGTCTCCGACGGACGCGTCGAGCGCTCCCGCGCCATCAATGAAGAGATCACTCGTCAGTCAGCTACCCGCAGCGACTCCTTTGACGCGCTCGTCGAGCGACTCGAAGACAGTCGCGCCACGCCGGGAGCGGTCACCTTGGCCGATCGACTCGCCGACGCCCTCGCGCCGATCGAGGGCGTCGGTGGACTGGAGCGCGGCCGCGTGCAATTTGACGGCGAGGCCGACGAAGTGGCGCTTGCGGTCCTTGAGGGAGCCGCGCGCCGAGCGACGAACTTACGGCGTCGCGAGCATCGAACGAGCTACGACGAACTCATTGCGCGAGCCGCTGACGACGTCATCAGCAATCACGACGGCATCGCGAACGCGCTCGCCGCCCAGTTTCATCTGGTACTGGTTGACGAATTTCAAGACACCGACGCAGTGCAGTGGGAAATCTTCAATTGCGCATTTCGCCAAGGCGAGGTTTGCCGCCCCGTGATCGTCGTTGGTGACCCCAAGCAGGCCATCTACGGATTTCGCGGTGGCGATGTCGAAGTCTTCTCCCAAGTCCTGGCCGAAGCCCGGGCGGCGGACAATCCCCGTCAGTGCTTTGAGCTCGAACTTGCGGTCAACTACCGCAGTCACGGCAAGGTCATCGACGCGCTGAACGAACTGTTTGACGTCGAAGAGATCGTGCCGTGGTCCTTTGGCACGGTGGACTCGCCGATTACGTACTCACCAGTTCGCGCCTGTGACGGCCTCGCGGATCGGCCCGGTCGCGTCGAGATCCGCGAGGACGTCGACGCGGACACCAATGCGGTGCTCTCTGACGTCACACGCGTCATTGGCGAGCTTGTCGCGGCGGGCACGCGCCCTCGCGACATTGCCGTGCTCTCCGCGCGCGGCACAACACTGCGCTCACTCGCGCGCCGCCTGAGCGCGCGCAGAATTCCCACGGTCACCACGATGAGCTCATCAGTCGCTGACTCGCCCGCGTGCGCGCAACTGCGCGCCTGGTTACACGTGCTGAGCGACCCGACCGATGCGCGTCGGCGCGCCTTGTTGATGGCCACGTGGTTCGCCGACGTCTCCCATGAGACGCTGACAGATTTGGGGCGCTCGATGGCCAACCAGGGAGTGGGCCTGTTTATGCGGGTCACTCTCTCCCGAGAAGTGCTGGCGCGGATACGCCAAACGAGTGAACCAGAACGACATTGGACGGACCTTGAGCATCTGGTTGATCTGCTCACCGCGTCGACAGAGTCGTTCAACGCGGACGAACTCGCCTCACGGCTCAACGAACTGGTCACCGCTGCTCGTCAGGCTCCATCCGGCGATGATGTCGCGCAGCGCCGCATCGAGAGCGATTTAGACGCGGTGCGCCTCCTGACGATCCATGCGGCCAAGGGCCTCGAATTTCCCATCGTCCTACTGCCCGACCTTGAAGCGCGTCCGCGGGGCGGACGAACGGTGACTTGGGTGAGCGGTGGTCACCGCCACATCGACGGGCCGTCACTCACTCTCGACGGTGACGGTGCGTCGTTGAGTGCGCGGGTTCGTGAGGAAGCCGAAGCTCGTCGACTCATCTATGTAGCCCTGACGAGGGCGCAGAAGCGCATCATCGCGTGGCGGGCCAAGCGCGACGTGCAGTGGGCCGAGTTAGTGGATGCGACCCGCGAGCGCGCCCTTCATCGCGTGAGCGGCCCGATCGGCGCGAAACTTCTGGCGCACCTTGATGACGAAGAGGAGCCGGCGCCGGTGGTGCCTCCTACGACGCCGCAACGTCGTGAGCCCATTCCCATCTTTGACGAACGCACTTGGCGGTGGAGTTACAGCTCGCTGACGGTGCACGCGCCACACGGGCACGAACTCTCTGACGATGGCGCCGCCTACGACGCCGGAGCGTTCGGCGAGCTCGACAGCGACGACCAGGATCCCGAGGTGCTCGACCCGTTCGGGGGTCTTCGCGGCACGGTGCTCGGCAACGCCGTTCACCGCATCTTTGAGCGGCTAGTTGGACGCACTTCCTCCAGTGATCACGATGGAGTCGAGCGCGCGTGTCACGCCGCATGGCGAGAATTCGCTCTCTCGCCCGTCGAGGTGGCACCGACCATTGAGCGACGTCTTGCGCGCGTGCTGGGCGGACCGTTTGGTGCGCGCTCCCTTGACTCTCTCGTGGGCTCTCGCGATGTCGCGACCGAAATGCGCTTCACCTTGGCACTCGCTACGACGTCGCGTCGGGGACGCCTCGCGCGCCTGTGCGCGCTCGCGGCGCACGACGGCACGCACGGCGCCTATTTCGCGGAGGCCGCCCAACGAGTCGCCGACGGAGACGAACTGGCCGGCGGCTATCTGCACGGCAGCCTCGACTTGGTCTGTGATGCCGGCGATCAGCGCTTTGTGATCTTGGACTACAAGACCAACGACTTGGGCGCGGCGGCGAACTATCGCGACGAGTCGCTGACGCGCGCGATGGCGAACGCGGGCTACCCGCTTCAAGCACTGCTCTACTCAATTGCGTTGCACCGTCATCTGCGCGCGGTGCTAACTGGCTATGACCCCGCGCGTCATCTCGGCGGTCTCCTGTACTACTTCGTGCGCTGTGACGCCGAGCAGGGCGACGACGGGCTCGCTCGATGGAGCTTTGACCCCGACGTCATTACGGCGGGCTCCGATCTGCTCGGAGATCCCGCATGAACGAGCTGCGCCACCTCCTAGGCGCGCACCCCGAGTGGTCGAGCGCCTTTGAGGCTCAAGACATCGTGGTGGTCGAGTCGCTGTCGCGGCGCGCATACGGCGGCGGACTTCGCGAGAACGCTGACCTCGCGTTGTGCGCACTGTTGCTGGCTCGCGCGGCGCGACTCGAGCACATTGCCATGTCGCTTGATCTGAGCGACCTCACGTCCACGCTCGCCACGGTCGGACTCGTGAGCGCGGACGCCGCGCAGGTTTTGCGCGCCCTCAGCGATCCCACTCTTGAGGGCGACTTGGTGGAACGACTCGATGTCGGCATACCCGTCGCGCCGAGTGGCCCACCACTCGTGGTCGCGACTGTCGACGGCCGAGACGCCTTCGCGTACTGGCGACGCCTCGCGTGGACGGAGTCTCAGATTGCCGAGCACGCCTTGAACTCACTGTCCATCGAGCTCGACGATCGCTTCTCTGTGACAGTCGAATCACCTGAAAGCGTCGATCTCCTCGCGCCGATGTCGCGCCACCGCCTCAGCATCGTGACCGGCGGTCCCGGTACGGGCAAGACAACGTCACTCGCTCGATCACTACTGGTCTTGGCTCAACACCACCGCGCTCACGGCACCGAGCTCACGGTCGCTCTCTGCGCTCCCACCGCGAAGGCCGCGGTGCGCCTGAACGAATCGATCGCGGCCGAAGCCGTACAGCGAGACGCGTCTCTCGAGGGGCTCGTCATTCACCAACAGTCCGGCAGCGTCCATCGACTTCTTGGAGTGCGACCCGATCGTGACCAAGCGCCGGATCCGATTGTGGCCGAACTCATCGTTGTCGACGAAGCCTCCATGCTCGAAGCCGACCTGCTCGAGCAGCTGTTGCGCCGAGCAGTCGGACGGGTGGTGCTCGTCGGGGACCCGCACCAGCTGGCGTCGGTGGATGTGGGCGCGGTGTTGCGCGACCTCGTGGAGGCGGCCGAGGATGGACCGCTCGATCCCCTCGTCACGCGGCTGCGCGAAAATTTTCGGGCCAACGCCGATCTGGTGCAAACCGCCGAGGCCGTGCGGCGCGGAGCACCAGACGACTTCTTTGACGCGGTGAAAGCCTCCAACGGGACCGTGCAAATCGTGACCAACGAGGCAACTCCTCTCGCCGAGGCGATTGAGCGCGCGCGACGGGTGCGCGCCGCTGCGGAATCGGGCGACGAAGCCGGCGCGCTCAGCGAATTGGTGCGCGGAGCTGTCCTGTGCGCCACACGCCGCGGCCCACGCTCGGTGGCGTGGTGGTCGAGCGAAATTGAGCGTGCCGTCGCGGACCCCCGAGACGAGATCGGCCGGCCCTACATCGTCACGCGCAACGAGTCGCGAACTGCCGCGAGCGACGAGCGACTCTTTAACGGTGACGTGGGTGTCGTCGTACCCGGCGACGAATTGGGCGTCGCCTTTGGTCCGATCGGCGCCATGCGCCGTCGGGCGTTCAGCGCCCTGCCCGAACACGAGCCCGCGTGGGCGCTCACCATTCACAAGTCCCAAGGCAGTGAGTACGACGACGTCATCGTCTCGCTGCCGTCGACACCGTCGCCGATTCTCACCCGTGAACTTCTCTACACCGCGCTCACCCGCGCGCGCCGCTCGGTCACCATCGTGGGTGCACGGCGGGAAATCGAATGGGCCATCACCCGGCGCGTCGAGCGAGTGAGTGGACTTAATGCCCGCGTGAGAGCGGCCGCCCTGGCGCGGGCGAAGTAGAGTGTTCGCTCCGCGAGGAGGCCGCGCGACGACAAGGTAGGTACCTGATTGGGCGAACTGCAGATCCCCGGACGCGTGCTCGTCCTCGGCTGCGGGTCAGTTGCCCAGTGCCTGCTCCCTCTGCTGCTCGACCACTTCGGTTTTGAGCCCGGCTCGGTCACGATTCTTGAAAGTCGCGACAACCGCGATCGCGTCGCCGACGTGCTGGGCCGTGGCGTGCGCTACGTGCAGGACACCATCACCCCGGAGAACCTCGCTACGACGCTGTCCACGTACCTCGGCGACGGCGACCTGTTGATCGACCTCGCGTGGAACATTGATGTCAACGAGATCCTGCAGTGGTGCCGCTCGCACAATGTCCGCTACCTCAACACCTCGGTCGAAGTGTGGGATCCCTACGGTGACGCCGGCGCGATCCCGCCGCGCGAGCGCACTTTGTACTGGCGCCACATGCGTCTGCGCTCGCTGTTGAGTTCATGGCCCGACAACCACGGAGCGAGCGCAGTCGTTGAGCACGGAGCGAACCCGGGACTGGTGAGTCACTTTGTGAAACAGGCGCTCAGTGAGATCGGTACGGCGGTCCTCACTGACGGACACCTCCTCGAGCGCCATCACGCCATCAAAGACGCCCTCGTCGCCGACGACTTCGCCCAGCTGGCTCAACTACTCAACGTCAAAGTGATTCACATCGCCGAGCGCGATTCGCAGATCAGCTCGCGTCCAAAAGAGGTCGGTGAATTCGTCAACACGTGGTCCGTCGACGGCTTTTATGAAGAGGGCGTCGCGCCGGCCGAGATGGGTTGGGGTACTCACGAACGTGCGCTGCCCACTCTCGCGCACGAACACGCCGACGGCCCGCGCAATCAGATCTGCCTCGCCCAACCCGCGCACAAGACACTCGTTCGCTCCGTCGTGCCGTCTGGACCCATCGTCGGCATGGTGATCCGTCACGGTGAAGCGTTCACAATCAGCGATCACCTCACGGTGTGGTCAGACGGCGACGCGGCATATCGACCGACGGTGCACTACGCCTACTGCCCCGCGGACGCGGCGTGGGCGAGCTTTATCGAACTCGAGGGCGCGGGCTACGGCTACCCCGTCAATCAGCGAATCATGAACGACGACATCGTCTCAGGGTGCGACGAACTCGGCGTCTTGCTCATGGGTCACCCCTACGGGGCGTGGTGGACCGGAATGACAACGACGATTGATGAGGCGCGCGCGGTCGCGCCCGGACAGAATGCCACCACCATTCAGGTCGCCGCCGCGGTGCTCGGCGCGGTCGACTGGCTGTTGCGCTCTCCAAACGCCGGGGTGCGGGTGCCTGACGAGTTGCCGTTTCGTCAAGTGCTTTCGGTCGCCGCGCCGTACGTTGGCAGCCAGTGGTCTGGACCCATTGACTGGGATCCCCTCAGTAGTCGCGTGGATCTCTTTGACCAGTGGAACGGTCGGCGTTACGACGAAGGCGATCCCTGGCAGTTCGCCAACTTCATCGCGTAGCTCAGTTCATCCCCCGCGGCAGCCAGCGGAACCGTCGCCAACACAGCACGCCGCCGATCACCGTCCACGCCGACAGGATGATTGCGGCCTTGGTGTACTCGAAGTTGTGGGCGGCCTCGTTGTAGGCAAAGAGGTGCGGGAGAAAGACCCCACGCATCACCTGAGCTAACCACTTGAGCGGAAAGACGGCCGCCACGGTCTGCATCCACTTCGGCAGATTCGTATAAACGAAGTAGACGCCCGAGGTGAACTGAAAGAACAGCACGAGTGGCGCTGCAATCGCGGACGCGCCGCGTCCGTCTTTGGCCAGCGAGCTGAATGCCACGCCGAGCAGCGAGCTCGCGAGCAGCCCGAGTGCGCTCACCCACGCAAAGATCAACCACGCGGAGGCTGTCGCGGGCAACTTGATTCCGTACCACAGGTGGCCGAGACCGAGGAGAAAGACCACTTGGAAGACGTAAACGAAAACGCAAGTAGCGAGCTTGCCGACGAAGTAGACGCTGCGCGGCGCCGGCGAGCCCACTAATCGCTTGAGCGTGCCGTTCTCTCGCTCCTCAGGCACCGAAATCGCCAGTTGTTGAAAGGCGCTGTAGAGCATCCCCGACGCGAGCAGTCCCGCCACGATGTACTGCGAGAACGTCACGCCCGTCTTGCCGATCGTTTGATGGTGAAACACCGATCCGAAGATGATGAGCAAGAAGATGGGAAGCAGCATCGAGAACATCACCGTGCGTCGGTCTCGAAGCATCGCGCGCACTTCGAAACGAGTGCGATCGAGATAGAGCGCGACCAGTCGACTCATACGACCTGCTCTCGCACGAGTTCTAAGTACGCGTCCTCCAACGTGGTGCGCACCACTTCGAGCGAAGGGATCTCTCCACCGAGCCGTGCTGCCAGCATCGTCACGAACTGAGTCGGTGACGTCGTTCGCTCTTCGTGCAGCTCGTAGTTTTCGCGCCACCGGACCAGCACCTGATCTCGACCCCGAGTGCCCAGTTCAGCGGGCGTCGTGTCGGCCACTTTCCGCCCGCGGGCAATTACGACAACGCGATCGGCCAAGGCGTCGGCCTCGTCGAGGTAGTGAGTAGTGAGCAAAATCGTGACACCATCAGCTTTGAGCGAGTTGATCAGCTGCCAGAACTGTCGGCGCGCTTCGGGGTCAAACCCGGTCGTCGGTTCGTCGAGAAAGAGCAGTTCGGGGCGTCCTATGACACCCAGGGCCACGTCGAGGCGTCGACGCTGGCCGCCTGACAGCTTGCCCACGCGGGCGTCGACCTTCTCTTCGAGGCCGACGAGCTCAATTGTTTCAGTGACCGAGCGAGGACGTGGATAGAAGTGGCCGAAATGCGATATGGCTTCTCGCACAGTGGCGTCGGCGAGGTCCGCTGCGGTCTGGGCCACGATGCCAATTCGTTGCCGCCACTCGGTCGTGGCGCGAGCAGG
Organism: uncultured Ferrimicrobium sp.; assembly: GCA_964434455.1. Taxonomy (GTDB): domain Bacteria; phylum Actinomycetota; class Acidimicrobiia; order Acidimicrobiales; family RAAP-2; genus RAAP-2. The sequence continues at coordinate 92,877 of CAYSVK010000003.1, forward strand.
ATCAACACCGAGGACGGAGACGTGACCATCATCTCGGTGCCGATAGCCCTCGAGGATCTCGACCGTGGTGGTCTTGCCCGCCCCGTTCGGTCCGAGAACTGCCAAACACTCACCCGCGGTGACTGCAAGATCCAGATGATCGACCGCGACGGCGTCGCCATAGCGTCGAACGAGCCCCGCGACATCAACAACCGGTGCGCTCACGTGAGACTCGCGTGTTTAAGAACGAGATCGACCAACTCGTCAGCGCGTTGCGATGCCGCCGTTTCGAGTTCTGCGGTCTCGGCGAGTAACTCCCGCTGACGAGGCGAGTGGGCGCGGGGCGCCCCGTTTTCACTGTCGAACCACCGCCCGAGTTGTTCGGCATCAAGCTCGGGATGAAACTGAACTCCAACGTGTCGACCCAGTATGAACGCTTGCACGCACACGTCGGTCGTCGCCCAAATTTCAGCCTCTTTCGGAAGAATGCAGTGGTCATGGTGGTACTCGAACCACGGACCTAGTGACAGTCCGCTGTTCGGGGTCACATCAATGGTCGTCCATCCGATCTCTTCAGATCTGGCTCTTTCGACTGAACCACCAAACATCGAACAGAGCACCTGGGCACCGAAGCAGATGCCAAAGATTGGTGTCCCGCTCTCATCGACTCGACGAAGTGCGCTGATTTCGTCGTCGAGCCAGTGAGCTCTCACGCGAGTGTCGTAAACGGATTCGTTCGACCCGAGAATGACCACGAGGTCCGCGAGCAGTTCACGCGGCACTGGTGTGGTCGCGTTAATCATCACGGTGCTTAGTTCAAATCCCCGGCGCGTTAGCGCCGCACCAATGAGGCCGGCGTCATCTTCTTCATGATGCCGAATGACCACAGCGCGTCTCACGTCGTTAATGCCTTGATGTATTCGCGCCAGTTCTCCTCGAACGTTGCAGTGACCCCGCTTTCAATCAGTCGGATCAAGTTCGCGACGGCCAGACGCACCATTTTGAGCGTCGCGGGTTCCAACGTCTCGGTGCCATCGTCATCGACGAACTTGGACGCCGCCGCCTGGATTACGTACTCAGGGATTGGCACCACCGCTCCCCCCGCCATCGTCCAATACCGCTTGAGATCAGTGAGTGATCGAATGCCGTTGGTCAGCGATGTCGTGGCCACCACGACGTTCATCGGTCGTCCGATGATGGCGCTTTGAGGGATGAGAGGCCGACTCAGCCAGTCGATCACGTTCTTTACGTGTCCGGGCAGCCCGTAGTTGTACTCCGGCGTGACCCAAAAGACACCGGCCGCACTATTGGCGTGAGCGCGCAACTCGCGAACGGCATCGGGAGCGTGCTCACCGTCGCGATCGGAGTTGTACGGCGGGATCTCACTGAGATCCATGAAGACTGGGTCGTAACCCTCGGGCAACTGCTGCGCGGCGATCATCATCACTCGCCGATTGACCGACTCCGCGCGCAGCGAACCGCACAAGAAGAGAACCGTCGCCGCCATGCTCGTCGGTAGCCTACGAGGGCCGTTGCGAGCCGAGGCGAGGAATTCGTGGACGAAAGTTTTGACCCGCTGAACGACTTCTCTCGTGACACCGTCACCGTTGACGGTCGCACTCGCACCGTGTACCGACTGGGCGACGGCCCTTGCGTGATGGTGCTCAGTGAGATGCCCGGCATCACCCCCAAGGTTGCGGCCTTCGCCCGCACGCTGGCGGCACGCGGTTTCTCGGTCACGATGCCGCACCTCTTCGGTGATGACGGCCGACCGTCGTCAAACGCCGCGTACCGCAAATCGCTCCGTCAAGTCTGTGTCAGCCGGGAGTTCACGTTGTTCGCCACGGATCGTTCATCGCGGGTGACCCAGTGGCTGACGTCGCTCGCTCGCCAGGAGCACCAGCGCTGTGGTGGAAAAGGCGTGGGAGTCGTCGGGATGTGCCTCACGGGCGGATTCGCGTTGGCGATGATGGTTGATCCGGTCATAACTGCCCCCGTGCTCAGCCAACCGTCGCTGCCCTTTGGTTTTCGGCCCACCTCACTGGCAAAATCGAGCGTTGGATTAAACGCCCGAGAGACCGCGGCTGTCAAAGCGCGCGCCGAGGCCGGTCAATGCGTACTTGGCATGCGCTTTACGCGCGACAAACTCGTGCCCGATGAGCGATTCGCCGCGTTGCGCACGTTGCTCGGGGACAAATTTCTCGACGTGGAAATCGACTCGTCGCCGTCGAATCCCTGGGGCTACACCGAGGCGGCGCACTCGGTGCTGACTGAAGAGCTCAGCGACGATCCAGCCTCGCCGACTCGTCAAGCGCTCGAGCGTGTCATCACTTTCTGCGGAGAGAACCTGCGCTGAGTTAGGCGGGCAGGTTCCAGCCGAGACGCTGGGCCACCTCTTTGCAGGTCGGACAGATCGGGTACTTCGCCGGATCAAGTCCCGGCACCCACTCCTTGCCGCAAAGCGCCCGAACGGGTGTGGCGTTCACCATTCCTTCGATCACCGAGTTGCCGACCGCCACGAACTCCCCGCCCTCGGGCGTGAAGCCTTCAAGCACGATGTGCGTGAAGCGGTCGTGGTCGCCATCATCAAGTTGCGTGACCGACTCAACTCGGGTGACGGTTTCCGTCGAGGTTTCCACGACGTGACGCTACCGAGCGCTCGGTACCGTAATTAGGTGCCCAAAGCGCGACGCGACCGCCGACGCCTGACGCGTCCGGTGACGTCCCTCGGCGGGCACTTCAAGCGCGACGGCACGCCGAAGAAGCGGTACCGCACGCAACAGGAGGCCGCCAGCGCCGCGCAGCTGGCGTGGACGCTCGAGAAAATCGATCTTCAGACGTACCGCTGTGATCAGTGCCACCAGTGGCACATCGGACGACCATTTCGCGACGAGTAGCGAACCTCGGTGCAGAGTTGGCACAATGGGGGCCGTTGAAAGGGTCCCCATGGCCGTAAACGCCTACATCTTGATTCAGACCGAAGTTGGCCGAGCCAACGACGTGGTGGCTGCGTCGCGTCTCGTGCCCGGCGTCTCTGACGCCAGCGAGGTGACCGGCCCTTACGACGTGATCGTGCGCTGCAGCGCCGGCTCGGTGGACGAACTCGGCGCCATGGTCGTGGGCGCGATCCAAAAAGTCCCGGGCATCACGCGCACGCTGACCTGCCCGGTCGTCAACGTCTAACCGAACGCCCCGGCGGCCTTCAGCCGCTCAATCTCTTCGTCGCTGACGCCCCAGGCGCGCAGTCCGTCGCGGGTTCCCGATCCCGGAGTCATCGCGGGCGTCGGGTGTGAGGCCGGCGTGCGCGAGAAGCGCGGTGACGGGGCGGGCTGATCCACCGGAACGCTCAAAAATGTCGTGCGCGCCACATTGTGAGCGTCGACTCGCGCTTCGCTCGGCGACAGCACCGGAGTCACGCAGGCGTCGACGCCGATGAAGATCTTGGTCCACTCCGCGCGCGTGCGCTGCGCGAAGCATCGCGCGAAGATCTCCTTCATCGCCGGCCATTGCGCGCGGTCCATCTGGTTGGGCAACGTGGAGGGATCGATCTCGAGTCCCTTTAACAGTTCGTCGTAGAACTGTCGCTCAATGGCGCCCACCGCCATGTAGCCGTGGTCGCTCGTCTCATAGACCTCGTAAAACGGTGCACCCGTGTCGAGCATGTTGGTGCCGCGCTCTTCGTGCCAGAGACCCATGTTGAGAAAGGACTGCGTCATCGCCATCAGCGTGGCCGCGCCGTCGACCATGGCGGCGTCCACGACCTGGCCGTGGCCACTCGTGCGCGCCTCAATGATCGCCGCAAGCACGCCGAAAGCGAGCAACATGCCGCCACCACCGAAGTCGCCGACCAAATTGAGCGGCGGCAGCGGCGCTTCGCCGCGCCGTCCAATGGACCACAACGCACCCGAGTGCGCGATGTAGTTGATGTCGTGTCCGGCGCGAGGAGCCATCGGACCGTCTTGGCCCCATCCGGTCATGCGGCCGTAGACCAGACGGGAGTTTCGTTCCGCGACATCGTGCGGTCCGACTCCCAATCGCTCCGCCACACCGGGTCGAAAACCCTCGATCAATGCGTCGGCGGACTCGCACAGCGTGAGAACGAGGTCGCGGCCCGCAGGGTTCTTTAGATCAAGGGCGACGGATGGGCGCGACCGTGTGAGGAGGTCCCAGTGCGGCTCCGCGGACGCGTCCGGATTGCCGCGCTCCAGACGCAACACGTCCGCGCCGAGGTCAGCGAGCAGCATCGCGGCAAATGGACCGGGTCCCAGACCTGCGAGCTCGATGATCTTCACGCCATGTAACGGGCCGGCCACAACGCTCCTTTGTCGCACGGAGCGTAGTGAGTGTGTTTGTATCCTCCGAGAGATGTCGCCGCGGCACGTCACCGTGCCCGGTCGTCTCACCATCATCGGCGACCACACCGATTACGCCGGCGGCCGCAGTCTCGCGATTGCCATCGATCTCGCCCTGCGTGCCGAGGTCACGGAAGCACCTGTGTCGGTGAGCTCCCGCGGACACGGGACTTGGCGATGTGAAGACGACGACACCGAGCTTTGGCACCGCCAAGTCCGCGCCGTCTTTGATGAACTGTGTCCCAGCACCGGCGCCATCACCGTGAGTGGCGATCTGCCCGAAGGAGTGGGGCTGTCCTCATCGGCGGCGTTCTTCGCGACCGTGGCTCTGGCCTGGGGGGCACGCGGCGAGCTGTGGCAACTGGCGCGCTTATTGCAACGGTGCGAGGCACGCTCGGGCAGCGAGGTGGGATTGCTCGACCAACTCACCGTCCTCGGGGCACGCCGAGATCGCGCGCTCCTGATCGATTTCGCACGCGAACTCACGACTCTGATTCCCGTGAATGCGACCATCGGCATCACCGTGGTTGATTCGGGAGTCCCGAGACAGTTGGCGAATTCCCAGTACGCCGCACGCCGAAGTGACGTCCGAGAGTTAGAGAGTCGCTACGGCGCTCTCGGTGACCTCTCGATGTCTGATCTACCGGCGTTAAGTGGCGACGTATTAGGTCGACGTTTGCGCCACGTGGTGAGCGAGAACGGCCGCGTCGATGCGGCGGTGGCTGGCGTACGTGACGGAGACCTCTTCGCACTGGGAGAACTCGTCAATGCATCACACGCGAGTCTCCGCGATGATTTCGACGTTTCTCTGCCGGAGATTGACGCCCTCATTGAGAGCCTCGTTTCGCGTCGCGGCGTTACCGGAGCTCGTCTCGTGGGCGGTGGTTTTGGTGGCAGCGTGCTCGTCGTCCACGAGCCTGACATCAACCTCGAAATTCCGCAGCGACATTGGCGTGTGCACGCCACTGACGGTGCACTCGCTGTGCACCCTTAACGATTCGAGATGTCCACGACTTGACGCAAGACGGTACGCGCGCGACCCGAGTCAATCGATTCTCGGGCGCGGCCAATCGCCGAGGCGTAGTCAGCCTCATCGGCGCTAATGGTGAGCGCGAGGGCCGCGTTCGCCACCACGACGTCGCGAACCGCTCCCGGCTCACCGTCCAGCAAGGCGAGGGCCGCGGCTCGATTGACCGTCACATCGCCGCCGCGCAACTCGTCCACGGAGTGCGATGCTCCAATGGCCGTCCGCGCATCGAAGTCGCGAGCGGTGACGGCTGCTCCGCGGACATCTCGCAACGTTGACGTTGCGCCGAGCGACAGCTCATCGAGTCCGTCGTGGGAGTGAACGAGGATCGCCGCATCGACTCCTCGGCGGGCTAGAACGTGGGCCATCGAGTCGAGCATCGAGGCGTCGGCCACGCCCACCAAGAGGCGGCGCACGCCGGCGGGATTCGCCAGCGGTCCCAAATAGTTAAAGACCGTCGGGAATCCAATGGCCCGGCGAATCGGTCCGAGATAGCGAAGTCCTGGGTGAAATGCCGGGGCAAAACAGAACCCGAAACCCGCTTCGTTCACGCACTTTTCCACCAGTGCGGGGCCGCACTCAATGCGCACTCCGAGTGATTCGAGAACGTCGGCTGTACCCACCGTCGACGACGCCGCCCGATTGCCGTGCTTGGCGACGGGCACGCCGGCGCCCGCCACGGTCAACGCCGCCAGAGTCGAGATGTTCACCGTGTGAAGTCGATCTCCTCCAGTTCCAACGACATCGAGGGTGCCCTCGGGCGCCGACAACGGCACGGAAAGATCCAGCATCGCGTCGATGAAGCCACACATCTCATCGAGCGTCGCGCCCTTCGCGGTGAGTGCGGTGAGAAAACTCGCGATGACTGCCTCGGACACTTCGCCGCGAAGAATCGTCGTGAGCGCCTCGCGTGAACTCTCAGAGTCAAGGGACCGACCCGCGACGAGTTCAGCGAGGACCGTCACCCACGACGTCGCCACTTAATCCCACCACAGGTCGTGGCCGAGCACCCCTCGCCCGATCAGTCCCAGCTGCACTTGGCTAGTGCCCTCCACAATGGTGAGTTGACGCGCGTCGCGGTACCACTGCTCAGTCGGATGATCTTCCATGTACCCGGCCGCGCCGAGCAGTTGGAGGGCGAGACCGCTCGCGCGCACCGCGACCTCAGTCGCGTAGTACTTGGCCATCGACAGCTGCGGTACGTACTGCTTGGTGTACTTACCGTCGTCGGCCAGGCTCGCCGCGCGGTAGGTCAACAACCGCGCGGCCTCGATTTCAGTGGCGCACTTGGCGATCTCCCACTGGATTCCTTGAAACTGCGCGATTGTTTGTCCGAACGCGGCGCGGTTCTTGACGTACTCGGTCGCGTACATGAGCGCGCCTTCGGCCAAACCAATGCCTCGAGCCGCGACGATCGGACGCATTGCGTTGAGACCCAGCATTGCGACGCGGAATCCCCCGACCGCTCCGATCACATTTTGCGGTCCGACGTGAACGTCATCAAAGACAACTTCGCCCGTGTCGATTCCCTTCACGCCCATCTTGCGATCAACGCGCGGACGAGTGAGTCCGGGTGTGGACGCATCAACGATGAACGCGGTAATCGAATCGTGCATCCGCGAGCTCGGCTCACCGGTCTTGGCGAACACCGTGAACCAGTCGGCCTGACTGACGCCACTTATCCAGCACTTGGTTCCACTCAGTATCCAGCCGCCCTCGACGTCAGGATCCGGAACCGCCCGGGTCTGCATGCCCGCCACATCGGAGCCCGCGCCCGGTTCAGAGAGACAGAACGCCGCGCGTGAGATCCCTTTGGCAATGCCCGGCAGGTACCGCTGGCGTTGCTCTTCGTTGCCCGCAATCATGATCGGGCCCGTCGGCAAACGGGTTAACAGCAACATCAGCCCGATGACGTTGGAGTATTTGGTGACCTCCTCAATGGCCACCGTGAGACCGAGGATCCCTGCACCCGAGCCGCCGTACTCCTCGGGAATACACAGACCCAGAAGATCGGCGTCGCGCAGCGCGTCAAAGATGTCCTGGGGGTAGCTGGCGCTGGTGTCGATTTCGCGGGCTCGGGGCTTCACCTTCTCTTGGGCGAGGCGGCGCACCGTGCTCTGCAGCGCCACCATCTCGTCATTGAGCGCGAACGGCACGCGAGGAAGTTACCGGACGCGCTCTCGTCGTTCTCGACGAATCAACTCGCGAAGGGCTGTGTAAGCATGGACGGGTGAGCGCCCTGGACCGTTCGGCGTCGCTTCAGGTCCTCGCGGAACGAGAATTTGACGTGGTGGTGATCGGGGCGGGAATGACCGGCGCCGGCGCGGCGCTCGATGCTTCATCGCGCGGGTACTCGGTCGCGCTCATCGACGCAGGCGACATTGCGTGTGGCACTTCGTCGAAATCCTCGAAGATGGTCCACGGAGGATTGCGATACCTCCAGCAGCGTGAATTTCGCTTGGTCTACGAGAACCTGCGTGAGCGCCAGCGTCTGCTCAACAACGCGCCGCACCTGGTGCGGGTTCTGCCGTTTCTTATCCCCCTGTTCGGTAAGGACGGTGCGGTGTCGCGCACTGTCTCTCGGGCGTACTCAGGTGCCTTGCGGCTCTATGACCTCACTGGAGGCTGGCGCATCGGGCGGCGTTACGAACGCGTCACGCGAAATCAGGCGCTCGCCCACGTGCCGTCGCTGCGCGTGGATCGGCTGGTCGCCGGATTCTTGTACTTCGATGCGCGCGGTGATGACGCTCGAGTGGCGTTGACGTTGGCGAAGACGGCTGCAACGCACGGTGCCGTCGTCGCCACGTACGTGCGCGTACTCGCGCTCAACGCGGACAGCTCGGGCCGCGTTCGCACCGTCAGCGCGCGCGATGAGCACTCCGGCACGCCCGTCACGATTCGAGCCCGCAGTGTGATCAACGCCACGGGCGTGTGGGCCAGCGAGGTCGCTCAACTCTCCCCCACCCATCTCGCGGCCCCCATTACGCCCGCCAAGGGCGTGCACGTCACGGTCCGAGCTGATCGGCTGCGCGCGGACGTAGCGGCCGTCATTCCCGTGCCGAAAGATCGCCGGTCGATCTTCGTGGTGCCCTTTGAGGAGGGTGGCTTCACCTACATCGGAACGACCGACACGGCCTATAACGGATCACTCGACGATCCCCTCTGCACCGCTGAGGACGTGGACTATCTGCTGAACGCCGTCAACACCTCCACATCGGCCGCTCTCACACAAGCCGACATCACCGGAGTCTGGGCCGGGCTACGACCGTTGCTCGCACCAACCGATGGTGGCGAACTCGCCGAACGAACCGCGGATCTCAGTCGACGTCACCGCGTCAGCACCGGCGATGACGGCGTGGTCCACGTCACCGGAGGCAAGTGGACGACTTATCGCGAAATGGCCGAAGATGCGGTCGACGCTGTCGGCAAGGTCTTGCACGAACGGCGCAAATGCCGCACCGAGTCGTTGCGCCTCGACGGCTACGGCGCCGCACCTGCGAAAGTGAGCGCGCATCTCGCGGGTCGATACGGGACGCGCGCCGCCGACGTCGCAGCGCTCATGGACGCTGACCCGTCACTCGGCGAGCTCGCCATTGAGGGGCTGCCCTACCTGCGAGCTGAGTTCCTGTACGCGGCGCGCGAGGAGATGGTGGTGACGTTGATTGATCTGTTAACCCGACGCACGCGAGCGCATCTCATGGACGCGCGCGCCACTCTGGCGGCGGCCGACTCGGTGTCGATGTTGGTCGCGAGTGTGTTGGGTTGGGACGAACCTCGACGGGTGAGCGAAGTTGAGAGTTATCGCGCCCTCGTGGAGCACGAGTTGAGCGCCGCGGGTTTGACAGTGGAGTCGACGCCACAGTGACCAAACCCACCATGCCGATCGAGCTCGCGGATGACGTCGCAGCGGCCCGGCTGGGCGACGGAGACAGTCACGACGATCTACTAGTCGAACTGCGTCGAGCCGGACTTGAAGTGACTGACGATCGACGAGATCGCGAAGACTCCGGCCGTGATTGGTGGCCACTCACCATCGGGTGGATCGCCGCCGGCGACGTGCCGTCGCGTCCGTGTGCCGTGGTTCGTCCAACCACCGCCGAAGAGGTCGCCCAGGTTGTGACGATCGCGCAGAGATTCGCAGTGCCGGTAACTCCCCAGGGAGGTCGTAGCGGTGTCGTCGGCGGTGCGGTGCCGGACCCCGGGGCGATTGCGCTGGACCTAACAGCCATGAACCGCATCATCGACTTTGACGCCACCAGCGGGCTGGTCACCGTTGAAGCCGGGTGCTTTGGACCCGAACTCGAGTCGTACGTGCGCTCACGGGGATTCACCGTCGGACACTTCCCCCAGTCGTTTGATCTCGCCACCGTCGGCGGATGGCTCGCGTGCCGCGGCGCTGGTCAGTACTCCAATCGGTACGGCAAGATCGAAGACATCGTGCGCGGCCTCACGGTCGTGCTCGCGGACGGCGCAATCATTCGCACTGGGGGCCGCGCGCCGCGACAGGCCGTCGGTCCCGACCTCACCCAGCTCTTCGTGGGGGCCGAGGGAACGCTCGGCGTGATCACCGAAGCGACTCTCGTCGTCCGTCGCCTCGCGGAAGCTGAAGATCGAGCGGCCTACAGCTTTGACTCCGTCGAAGAAGGACTTGAGAGTTGTCGCCGCATCCTGCAACGCGGAGCCGCCCCGGCGGTGCTCCGTTTGTACGACGTGGCCGAGTCAACGCGCAACTTCGAGATTGATCGATGTGCGCTCATTGTCCTTGACGAGGGAGATCCTGCGCTGGTGCGTGCAACCATGCAGATCGTCGCCGAAGAGTGCGCGAACGCCCGCGGGGAAGACGCCGAACTGGTCGAACGTTGGTTGGGACATCGCAATGACGTGGGAGCGCTCGGCCCGCTCTGGAGTCGCGGCATCGTGGTGGACACGATTGAAGTCGCGGGTTCGTGGTCCGCCCTGCCGGAGATTTACCACTCCGTCACGGCCGCGCTGCAAGCCGTGCCCGGCACGATGGTCGCCTCAGTGCACCAATCCCACGCGTACGACGACGGAGCGTGTTTGTACTTCACCTTTGCGGGTCGACCGATTGACCCTGAGAGCGCCGATGACTACTACCGCGCAGCGTGGGATGCCGCGAGTGTGGCAACTCTTCGTGCCGGGGGCGCGCTCAGTCATCACCACGGCGTCGGGCGTAATCGCGCGCGCTTCGTAGCCGACGCGCTCGGTAGCGGGTTCTCACTGTTAGAGACACTCAAAGCAACCCTTGATCCACAGTCCACGCTGAATCCGGGCGTGCTCGGGCTGGGCGGAGCACCCTGGTGAGAGCGCTCGTCGTCGACGTTGGCACGACATCAATCCGAACGGCCATTGTCGACGAGGTCGGCACTGTTAGTCACGTCCACCAACGAGCACTGACGGTGCGCACACCCGAGCCGGGCCAGGTCGAACTGGACGCCGACGAGATCAGCCAGCTGAGCGTCGAGCTCAGCCGGGCGACCATTGCCGATGGCGGACGTTGCGATGTTGTGGGTATCGCGAATCAACGAGCGACGACAGCGCTCGTTGATTCACAGACGGGCCGAGCCCTCGGACCAGCTCTTGGTTGGCAGGATCTGCGCACGGTTGTCGACTGTCTGATCTTGCAGGGTTCAGGGATCCGAGTTGCGCCCAATCAAAGTGCCACCAAGGCGACCTGGTTGCTGGCGAATTGTGCCCCGGAGCGTGCGCGGGCGCGCGTGGCCACCGTCGAAACATTGGTGGCCTCCGCCCTCTCACTTGGCGCGTTGCACGTCACCGACCATTCGAACGCGGCGGTGACCGGTTTGATCGACACCACCGCTCTTCACTGGGACCGCTCGGTGCTCGACACGCTCGGCATCGACGATTCGATGTTGGCGCGAATTGTGGGCACGCAAGACGAGATAGGACCCGCGGTGGCACTCGACGGTGCACCACTCATCCACGCGATGGTGGGCGATCAGTCCGCATCGCTGTTTGGCCAGAGTTGCCTGCACGACGGCGAGACCAAGATCACCTTCGGCACTGGCGGCATGCTCGACACGGTGCGCCGCGCCGCGCCGGAGGCGACGACCACTCGTCTGGCGTCGGGGTGCTTTCCGATTGTGGCGAGGTCGCACGGCAACGACCTCGAATGGGGCATCGAAGCGATCATGCTGTCGGCGGGCACCTGCATCGAATGGCTGCGTGATGACGTTGGGCTCATTTCGTCCGCGACTGAGACCGAGTCACTGGCTCGCTCAGTTTCCTCGAGTGACGGCGTGTACTTCGTGCCGGCTCTCCTTGGACTCGGCACGCCCCAATGGGACTTCGGCGCTCGCGGCGCGTTCTTCGGACTGACGCGAGGATCGTCGCGCGCTCACCTCGTGCGCGCGGTGCTGGAAGGGATCGCCCATCGCGGAGCCGATCTCGTCGAGGCGGCCGCGCGAGAGCTCGGCCACCCCATTGGCACGGTGCGAGTGGATGGCGGCATGAGTGAAAACTCATTTCTGATGCAGTGTCTGGCCGACGCCTCTGGTTGCGTCGTCGAACAGTCAGCGGAACGCGAAGCCACGACTCGAGGAGCTGGCCTCATGGCACTCGTTGGCGCGGGCGAGATCACCGATTCAGACGTCGTCGCTCTGTGGCGTCCGTCAGTGGTCTTTGAACCATCGCTTTCGATTGACGAACGAACCTCACAGCGAGCCGGCTGGGCTCGCGCGGTCGATCGAGCCGCGGGGACCATTCCCGAACTGTCGTCAGTTTCCTTTTAGCTGCGCCACGGGGCGGTGCGAAGTGCGTCAACCACGGTCACGTGGTCGTCGACCAGCGACTTTGACATCATCAACGCGCGCGGCAGGCTGAGAGCACAGAGCGCGCTCACGTAACCCTCGCGGGAGTAGAGCGCGAGAAATCTCCCGTCATCGCCCTCAAGAACGATCTCCACATCATCGTCACGATGCGGGCGACCGAGTATCTGAATCTTCTTGCCGTACTGGTCGCTCCAGAAATAGGGAGTGACGGCGAAGCGCTCTGGAGCACTGCTCATCAACTGTCGGGCGAGATACCCCGCATGGTCGATTGCGACTTGCCAGTGCTCAATGCGCACGGACTCATCAAAGGGGCCATGAAGCCAGCGAAAGTGCGCAATGTCACCGATCGCACTCACGCCCGGTGCGGCCGTCAAGAACTCGTCAGTAATCACTCCATCAGAGAGAGCAAGCCCAGACGACTCCAACCACTCAACGTTGGGAGCCGCGCCCACCCCCGCGACGACCAGCGAACAACGCAGTGCGGAACCTTCGGCGAATTGAATTTCAAGATCACCATCGACGGCACGGACGTCTCTGACGTTCTGATTGACTCGAAGCTCCACTCCTCCGCGTTCCGGCAACTCCGCCAGTCGCTCAGCAATGCCGGCGCCTAGAACATTGAGGAGCGGATACGACAAACCTTCGACCACGATGGGTCGAAGACCACGAGTCGCCAACGAAGTCGCAATTTCCGCCCCAATGAATCCACCACCAATGACCCCGACGACGTCGCCGGACGACTGCGCGTCAGCGCGCGCCGCCAACTGCGCGGCGTCATCGAGCGATCGGACAACGAGCACCGACTCTCCCACGGTGGTACTCAACCGGCGGGCTCGACTCCCGGTGGCGAGCGCGACGTGGGTGCCGCTGAGCACATCACCCGACGCGAGAGTGACGGCTCGACTCTCGACATCAAGAGCCACGGCCGAGTCGGCCAATCGAAGGGTGATGTCTAGTGAACTCACGAGCTCGTTCGTCGCGAGCGCGGCTTGGTCGATCGACCATTTCCCCGTGAGAACTTGCTTCGACAACGGCGGCCGGTCATACGGCGGGTGCGCCTCGTCGCCGATCAGCAGGATCTCCCCGGCAAATCCTTCTCGACGCAGCCCTTCACACAGGCGCCATCCGCTGAGTCCCGCTCCGACGACGATGACGCGATCGGTGGGGCTGAGCGGTTTGCTCACCGCGCAAACATGGCGAGCCACTGGTCCGCTGTCACCGGCGCCAATGCGTAGTTGTCGCGACGCACGACACTCATGGAAGCAAAGGGGTCGGCTGAGTAGAGGTGCCCGGGATAGACGACGGTGTCGTCGGAGAGTTGAGTCAGTCGTTGCTGCAATGTGCGGTACATCTCTTCGGGATCGCCGCCCGGCAGGTCCGTTCGTCCACATCCTTCAAGGAAGAGCGTGTCCCCACTGACCAGTCGACCGTCGACCAAGAAACATTGGCTACCGGGCGTGTGGCCCGGGGTGTGCACCAAGGTCACCTCAACGTCGCCCACCTGCACCACATCGTTGCCATCGTGCTGCACCAGGCTGTCCTCACCAACACCCGTGCGCCGCGTGATCCAACGGGCTTCATCGCGGTGCACGTGCACCGGAATATCGACAGCGTCCAGGAGTGCGGAAATTCCGTCGATCGAGACACCGCCCATTTCGCCACCCACGTGATCGGGGTGATAGTGCGTCGCCAACGCCCCAACGACGCTGAGGCCATCGGCGGCCACGAGATCGCACAGTTCAGAGGGCGCATACGCCGGATCAACGAGGAGCGCCTCGCCACTCGCGTGGTCGCCAATGGCGTAGACGAAGTTCACCATGGATCGCGCCACGCGATCGCCCACCGCGAAGTCGCGTCCCGCCAGCCATTGGCGAAAATACAGCCGGTCGTTCATTCGTCGTCGGTAGCGCGCGATATTTTCGGTACGAGTTCATCGACCTTGGCGCGCGTCTCAGTCAATCGTTGCTCCAGCGCCTCGATAATCGTGGTGGCCCGCTCGAGTCGCTCGATCAGCTGGTCGACACCGACTTCGCCGTCATCAAAGGATTCAACGATGGCGTCGAGCTCGGCGCTCGCCTCGCTCCAACTTCCGACTGTGCCTGGCATCACACTCCTATTTCACCGTGACCGAGATGGTTCCATCACTCATGCGGACGTTCAAATCGTCACCTTGATGGGCACCGCGAACCGTTCGCACGATACGACCGTCGCGATCAGTGACAATCGACCATCCTTGATCGAGCCGTCGCTGCGGATCAAGCGCGCGCAACAAGGCTCGTGAGGATGCCAGTCGCTGACTTTCGGCAGACAACAAAGAACGGGTCTGGCGCACGAGGGATGCCCCGACGTGATCCAGGTGGCGTGCCTCCGATCCGAGTCGATCCCGAACCGCCAACATGACCGTGCGCCGCCGCTCCGCGAGGTACTCGGTCGCCTCTTCCACAATTGCCGTGGCCGCGCGCGACACCCTGGACGCGGAGTCCGTGACATGGTCATCACGCCATTGAGCCACCAAAGTCACGAGATGCTCGCCGAGCTTCGTCGGAGTGATGGCCGCGTGAAATGCCGCCAGGTCCGCAATGGACGTATCGCCGGTGTGCCCGATCCCCGTCATGACGGGAGTGGTGGCGCCGGCAATTGCGCGAGCGACCTTTTCATCATCAAATGCGGCGAGGTCGCCTTTAGATCCCCCTCCGCGCACGACACAAATCACATCGACGTCGCTGTCATCAAGGGCGATGATCGCTCGTGCCACTTCGTCGGGCGCGCTGTCTCCCTGCACCGTTGCGGGAACGAGGGAGATGGCGAAGGAGAAACCAGATCCCAGAAGTTGTCCAGTGAAGTCGTTGTAGCCCTCAGTTCTCGGACTGGAGACGAGACCGACACGCAACGGCACCAGTGGCGCGGATCGCGCTTTGTTCGCGTCCAGAACACCTTCGCGCTGCAGCCGTTCAATCAGTTCGGCTCGACGACGTGCTTGATCGCCCTCGAGACCCTCGACGTCGATCTCGGTGATTGCGAAGCCAATCTCACCCCTCGGTCGATAGACACCGACGTAGCCCCGAAACGAGATGATTGATCCCTCGGTCAGTGTGATCCCGCGTTCTCGAAGTGATCGTTTAAGTGGAGACCACGCCGACTGCCAACAACGAACTTTCAAAACCGCCGGGGATCCTTCAACCGACTCTGAGGCATCGACCACGTCGAGATAGAGGTGGCTCTTTTCATACAGCTTCTGGATTTCCCCTCGCACCCAGCACGGGTGTCGACGGCCAAATGACTCTTCGAGATGTGCCGTCAAACGGTCGTAGAACTCCGAGACCTCGAGAACAGAGCCACGGTCGCGCTGATCCTCTTCGCTCACTCGAGTCCTCTCATGGTCGCTCCGCCGCGACGGCTGGCGCGAGGTTATCGGTGACATCCGACACGAAATGGACCGATTCGGTCAGCCGCATGTGACTAGCTCGTTCTTTGAAGGAGCCCCATCGACATGTCGAAAGAAATCGATAACAAATGAGCGACCCTCTCTTCCAACAAATGAGTCGCTCCATGGGCACGTTCGGGGTGTATACCTAATTCAATTCATTGACGAAAGGAAGCCCGTGGCCCAATTTGATATGAAACGTCTTTCCACCCTCGATCGATGTGTCGCTGGCGCGGGCCTTATTGCCGTCGTGGCACTGTTTCTTCCGTGGTACGGCGCTTCAGCGCTTGGTTTTTCGGCCTCGGTTAACGGGTTCAGCGCGGGATTCTTTGGATGGTTCGGAGCTCTCTTGATCATCGGCGCGGGCGTGTATTTGGTACTTGTCCGCTCGGGCGCCGACGTATCAGCGTTGAAGTGGCCCCCGGGACGAGTTGTCTTCGTCCTATCAATTGCGGGAACCATTTTGGTGGCGATTCGGTGGCTCACAATCCCGAGCGGCAGCTACACCAGCGGGGGATACTCGTATCAGTACGGTCCGCGATACGGAATGATTCTCACCCTGGTCCTTGGGATTGGTCAGGCGATCGCTGCATTTCGACTTCCTGGTTCACATACCCAAAAGAGTGCAAGCGCTTAATTGCCTACGAACAATCCGGACGACGAAGTACTACGTCGAAGGCCCGACGTGAACCCGCACTCATTGAAGGGCCCGGAGCAGCGTTTCGTTTAGTCGTCGCACTTTCGATCTCTGTAACAGTTTCTCCGTAAAGCCAACTGGCAAATCGCTAGTTATTCCAATGTGGGAGAATCGCATTGACGGTGAGCTGACCGGGTGGCCGCACCCGAGAGGGTGAGGAAGGTCGGGGCTCCGCAGGGCAGGGTGCTCGCGAAATGCGAGGCGCGGCGACGCGATGGACAGTGCAACAGAGAACAGACCGCCGATGGCCCCGCAAGGGGATCAGGTAAGGGTGAAACGGTGCGGTAAGAGCGCACCAGCGCGGTGGGTGACCACGGCGGCTTGGTAAACCCCACCCGGAGCAAGGTCAAGCGTGGGAGACGAACGGCCCGTTCGCCTGAGAGATCGGGCACTCCCCAGGTAGACCGCTCAGATGGATGGTCACCCCACCTCAAAGAGGTGGACAGAACCCCGCCTATAGGTCGGCTCACCGTCGTCACCCAGCATTGAGAGCATTCGCGCATATAGAATCGCTCGAGCGCCGGCCGGACACGCAGTATCCCCGCAGTCACAGTTGACTGCCCAGTTCTACTCATCTCGCTGTTGTCGACACGCAGCCTTTAGGGCTCGGGGTCGTCAACCTCCGAACGAATCCGAAAGATTCAGCTGTGCTGACGCTCCCCTATCGCGAACTCCCCGTGAGGGACCCCGGCACGCCCGACACCCGTTCGCCGTGGCGATATCTCATCTGGCTCGCTCGAACTCAACTCGGAACGCTGACGGCCGCCATGTTCTTTGGCGTCGGCTGGATGGTGTCTCAAGCCGTAGCGCCGATTGCGTTGGGCAAGGCGATCGACCAGGGCATCAACGCGCATAACTCAGGAGCGCTCGTTCGCTGGTCGATCATCGTCTTTGTCGTCTGCATGTTTCAGGCGGTGTGCGGCGTTTACCGACACCAGCTCGCCGTCACCAATTGGATGAAGGGCACCTTTCGCTCGATCCAGCTGGTTGGGAGGCACCTCTCAACGCACGCCAGCGGCGTCATTGAGTCAATTCCCTCAGGCGATGTGGTGAACACCGTCGCCGCCGATGCGATGCGAATTGGTGGAGCCTTTGACGTCCTGGCGAGGTTCGTTGGAGCCATTGCGGCGTGGGCCATCGTGGCTGTCTATCTCCTGCGGACGTCCACGGAGATTGGCCTCGTCGTCCTAATTGGCGTTCCGGTGCTGGCGTCATTCACCACACCACTCATGAGGCCTCTTCACGCAACTCAAGCCGCTCAGCGCGAAGCCGCGGGCCGCCTCGCGGCGCTCGGATCAGACACGGTCGCGGGACTTCGGATTCTGCGGGGCGTCGGTGGCGAGGACGTCTTCTTTGAGAACTACGCCCAGCAGTCTCAGCGCGTTCGATTCGCGGGCAACCGCGTCGCGACACCTCAATCTGGTCTCGAGTCAGGCCAGGTTCTGCTGCCCGCCATCTTGATGGCGATTGTCACGCTGATTGGTCTTCGCCTGATCAAGCATCACCAACTGGACCCGGGCAATCTCGCGGCGTTCTTCGGTTTGGCGATCTTCCTCACCACTCCCCTGCGCACCACGATCGAATACATCATTGCGACCACTCGTGCGTACGTGGGGGCCCGAAAGGTGCTCGCAATTCTCAACAGCGACGCGCTGGTTACTGATCCCGCACATCCGGTGCCGTGGCCCACCACAATCGGCACGTACCGCGACGAACGAAGCCACGTTGTCGTCCACTCCGCGCAAATGACCGCTCTCGTCACCGAGACTCCCGTCGAAGCAGTGGACATCGCGGACCGACTCGGTCACTTCACTTCGGACATCGACGGTGCGAGCGTTGACTACATCCCGATTGCGGACTTCGCTCTCGCGGACACGCGCCGGCACATCCTCGTGTCCGAAATCGAACCGCGCATGTTCAGCGGGGATCTGCGCTCAGAACTCTCTCCACACGAGCACACATCAGAAGCCGATTTGCTGCGGGCGCTCGAGTCCGTCAGTGGTCTGGACGTCATTGACGCCCTCGACGGCGGACTGGACACCGAGGTCGAAGAGCGCGGTCGGAGCTTCTCGGGCGGTCAACGTCAGCGCCTCACGCTCGCTCGCGCCCTACTCGTTGACGCCGAATTCCTCATCCTCATTGAACCCACGTCGGCGGTTGATACCCACACCGAGAGCCGCATTGCGCGAGGACTGCGCGACGCACGCCACGGACGCACCACGCTTATTGCCACAACTAGTCCGCTCATGCTCGAGCAGGTCGATCACGTCCTTTTGCTGGATGACGGCGTAGTTGTCGCGGAGGGGACACACCACGAACTGCTCGAACGCGAGCCGCTGTATCGGCGAATTGTTCTGAGAGGGGGTGACGAATGAGTGCACTTCCCATTGCAGATGCCGCCACGGTAAAGCGCGAGGCAATTGCCATCGCCAAACGCCACAAAGGCGAGATCGTGCGCATGCTGGTGATCTACGCGTTCGCGTCGGCCTGCTCGCTCGTGGCGCCCTGGATCATCGGCAACCTCATCAACTTTGCCAATCACCACCAGTTGACCGATGCGCGCATCGACGAGAACGTCATCTTGTTGGCCGTCTCATCTGGTCTCTACGCGCTCTTTCAGTTCCTGGCGCGCCGGCGCAGTTACATCTTGGGCGAGCGGATCTTCGCGGAGCTTCGCGAGAACTTCCTCGCGAGCGTCTTGGAACTGCCACTCGTCGAAGTGGAGCGCGCGGGCACCGGTGATTTGTTGAGCCGGACCACGAACGACATCGAAGCGCTGTCGCGAACGGTGCGGTTCGCCGCGCCCGAGTGGATCGTCGCCATCATTCAGTCGATCCTCACGTTGGGCGCGATGTTGTTAAAGAGTCCGGCGTGCGCCCTCGGCGGACTGGTCTCCATCCCGTTCCTCTTCGTCTCGACTCGGCGGTACTTGAAATACGCGGCTCCGGGCTATCGCCGCGAGCGCATGAGCTACGCGGCGGTCTCGGGCACTGTGTCCGAGACGACCGAGGGTGCGCGCACGGTCGACGCACTGCGGCTCTCTTCGCGCCAGCGCGGTCGGATCGAATCGAATATTCGCGAATCGTTCTACGCCGAGATGTACACGCTCGTTCTGCGCATGAGGTGGTTCCCGACCGTCGAAGGAGCGTTCGGATTCGCCATCGCCATCACCCTGCTTTGGAGCGGGTACCTCGCAATTTCGCACCCACACTTAGTGTCCGCGGGCGCCGCGGCGGCCGTCACGCTCTATGCCGTCCAGCTGAACGACCCGCTCGACCGCGTCATCAGTTGGCTCGACGAGCTTCAGGTCGGCCAAACTTCCTTCGCGCGGCTGATCGGTGTCTCGACTGTTCGCGACACCCGACCTCGCGAGGGCCGAGAGCCCGACAACGAAGTGATCACGGTGAACGACGTGCGCTACGCGTACCGAACTGGCCGCGACGTGCTGCACGGCATCAATTTGGTCGTCCGACCGGGCGAGCGTCTCGCCATTGTTGGACCATCGGGAGCAGGCAAATCCACATTGGGTCGCTTGATCGCGGGCATTGACGCGCCGCGCACCGGGGCGGTCATGGTCGGTGACGTCGCACTGTCAACGATGCCGCTGGAGATGTTGCGTCGACACGTCGCGCTGGTGACCCAAGAACACCACATCTTCATTGGCACCGTTCGCGACAACTTGGCTCTCGCTCGACCCGAATCCACTGACGAGGATCTGCGACACGCACTCGACGCGGTGGACGCTCTCGAGTGGGTCGAAGCGTTGCCCAGTGGACTGAGCACCGAACTCGGCTCCACTGGTTTCCCAGTGACGCCGGCCCAGGCTCAGCAACTCGCACTCGCCCGACTCGTTCTGGCCGATCCGCACACGTTGGTGCTCGATGAGGCGACGGCGTTGCTTGATCCGCGAGCCGCGCGACATCTCGAGAGATCACTGAGCGCCGTGCTGGAAGGTCGCACGGTGATCGCCATTGCCCACCGTCTGCATACCGCGCACGACGCCGACCGCGTCGCGGTCGTGATTGACGGCGTGATCGCCGAGATCGGTACACATGACGAACTGATTGCACATGACGGTGAATACGCCGCGTTATGGCGAAGTTGGCGCAATGAGGCAGCCACTTCGTCGTAGGCTTTTGATTCGTGGCGCGCGGTCCGCAACTCACGGCCGCTGACGTAGGACGCTGCCCGCATCGCGTTGCCCTTGATCGTGGCGCGCCGACCGCCTTTGCCCCTGAACCGCGAGCGGTCGAGATCGTTCGAAGGATTCGCGAGGCTGACGATCACCGCGACGCCACCTTCGCCCGACTGCGCGAACTTCACCCCGACGCAGTCGACGCCGGATCGCTCGAGGCCACGACCGCCGCGATCAACGAGCGTCGTGATGTGATTTTGCACGCCCGTCTCGTAGAGACCGGAGCGCACCAACGAACCTCCGCCGTTGACGTGTTGGTTCGTGCATCGCGTCACGACGCCACCTCGGGTTACGTCCCCATGATCATCAAGAACAATGAGGTGGTTGAACACGCCTCGACGCGCCGTCTTTTGGAAAGCTCGCTCGAGGCCCTCGGACCCGACAAGGCCGTGTGGACCAGCGGCATCGGAGTTCGTCGCAACGACACCATGACGCGCAACGGCATCTCGTTGGCCCACGCCACGCGGATCCTCGAGGCCAATGGCGTCGGAGACCCCACGCACTTCGCTGCTGTGATCGATCGTGGCCAACGAGTGTGGTGGTTCGACCTCGACAGCGACGACTGGGGCCGCTGGAAGCTCGCCAACTATGACGAAGCGTTTAACGAACGCGAAG
Organism: uncultured Ferrimicrobium sp.; assembly: GCA_964434455.1. Lineage (GTDB taxonomy): Bacteria > Actinomycetota > Acidimicrobiia > Acidimicrobiales > RAAP-2 > RAAP-2. Next base: position 113,975 of record CAYSVK010000003.1, read on the forward strand.
AGATCATCGAACGCCACACCCAGTGGCGCAACGGTGACGGGCCCTTTCCCACGTCGCCGTTCTGGCACCGCGAGTGTCCGGCCTGTCCCTATCGAACGCTGTGTGAGTCCGAACTAGAAGTCCACGACGATGTGTCACTAGTGCGATTTACCTCGCTCGATCAGCAAATCTTCTTGCGCGACAACGGCATTGCCACTCGCCGACAACTCGCAGCGCTCAACCCGGATCGAGCCCGACAGTCACGCGCCAAGGCGCTGTCACCGGAAGGGTCACACGAGGTCGAGGATCGACTGGGGCGCAAAATCGACAAACTCGACGAGTTGATCTACCGGGCGCGCTCAGTTGTCCAAGGTTCTCCCCTGCTGATTGTCGACGCCGACGACGTGAACTGCCCGACGGCGGACGTCGAAATTGATGTCGACATGGAGAGTTACAACGAGTTGACCTATCTCTGGGGTGCGTACGTCACGACACGGCGCACGATCTTTGGGATCAAGGAGGGTTACCACTCCTTTGTCAGCTTCGAGCCCCTCGATGGCGACGTCGAGATGGACGTCTTTGCAAACTTCTGGCGGTGGTTCAGCGACACGCGAAGCTTGGCGCGCGCGGCGGACGCCAGCTTCGCCGCGTACTGCTTCTGGGCCCACGCGGAAGAGAGCGCCATGAACCGCGCCGTTCGTCACGGTCTGTGGAATGCCCCCACGCGCGACGAGATCGATCGATTCCGGCGTGGCGACCCCAACGAGTGGATCGACTTGCACGAAGTCGTGAAGCGCCAGATCCAAACTGATGGACCCCTCGGGCTGAAGTCCCTGGCCAAGTACTCGGGCTTTGAGTGGCGCGACGACAATCCGAGCGGCGAGGCATCGATGATTTGGTACGAAGACGCCATCAGCGCCGATCCCGACGTGGCGCGCCGGGCGCGCGAGCGACTTCTCGAGTACAACGAGGACGACTGTCGCGCCACGCTGTCACTGCGCCAATGGCTCAATGGACCAGCGCACGAACTGCCGAGCCGTGACGACATTCCCTGAGGATCGGCGATCTCAATAGCATCCTGAAGTGACCGCGCCCGTTGTTCATCGCGCGGACCGTGCGCTTCTGGCTCGGAGCGTTGGCGCACTCAACGGACTCATCGGGGTCCTCGCCGCGGGGCTGATGGCCCTTGGGGTCGCTCATTCGGTCACTGCGCAGTGGAGTCTCGGACTCCTTTTCATTGTCGCGTCTGTCGCCGCGCGTTCGATCGCGATGGTGGCGACGACGTGGATCACTGCGGCGCTGTCAAGACGAACCCGTGATGACGAAGAGCGTGCCATCCGCGACACGTCTCACTCCTTAAGCACACTTCAGCGCCAGGACGCACTCATCGATTCGGTATCGGTGACGCCGATGTTGCGCGCGACCGAGGGCGCAGGTCTCGCGTCGATCACGTCGCTCGTTCTCGTTGTAGTCGTCGCCGGGTGGCTCAGCGCTTTGATCGTCATCGCTCTGAGCGCGCTCTCCGTGCCCGCCTACATCGCCTTTGGACGATCCAGCGCACGGGCGCTCGAGCAGTTTCAGCTCCGACGCAGTGCCTTGGTGCGTCGTCAACTCGAGGTGATCGACGCGCTCACGGATCTCAAGGGCGTCGGGGCCGTTGAGTACGGCATTGGGGAGATTGAGGCGGCGAGTCGAGCCGAGGGACGAGTGGTCATCAACGGCGTTCGCGCCACCGTGAAATCAACGCTCGTCACCGAATTCCTCGGTGGTGTGTCGATCGGGTTAGTCGCGATGGTCGTCGGCCTCGGACTCTGGCACGGATCGATCACTTTGACCCGGGCGCTGGCGGCAGTGTTCTTCACCGCCGAGTACGTCGCGTGGTTGCGGCGCGCGGGCAGCGAGTTTCACCAACGTTCTGACGCCATCGTCGCGCGAGCCGCGCTGGATTCTCTGAAAGGAACCCACGATCGAGCGAGTCGATCCGGAGAGCCGCACGATGCGGCATTGCTGCACACCCGCGACCTCGCGACCCACGCTCCGGCGCAACCGATCTCACTCTGCGTTCGCCCAGGAGATCGAGTACGAATCGATGGTCCGAGCGGCATCGGGAAAAGTTCCTTTCTCGACGCCGCACTCGGACTCCGGGCGGCTTCGTCGGGGACAGTGACCTGTTCGGCGCAACGCACTGGACTCATTCGTCCGACGGCGCACTTCCTAGACGGCACGTGGCGTGACAACTTGGATCCGCTCGGTCAGAACTCCGAAGTGGAGATTCAGTCCTGTCTCAGCGAACTCGGGCTGAACGACTCTGGGCTGTTTGCTCTTGATAGCCCGTCTCGCGACAACGGCGGTGCAATCAGCTCGGGTGAACGCGTACGCCTCGCGATTGTTCGTGCTCTCCTCAGCGATGTGCAACTGCTCGTGCTCGACGATGTCGCCGGAGTTCTCGATGTCACAGGACGCGACTTGGTTGGCCAATCAATCCTTCGGCGCCCTCATATTGCGACGATTGAGGCGACCAATGGTGGCGAACCGGTCGTTGACACTCAAACGGTGATTCCCGTGGGGCACCAGTGAACTCCACAAGGGCAACGGTCACTCACTGGATTCGGCGGGCACGACCCGACACGTCAGTCGTGGTCACATCGTTCGTTGCGGCCTTCGCATCGCTTGCGGTGTCGGCGGCATTGCTGGTGGCCGCTCCGTACCTGCTCGTGTACAGCGTTTCGCATCACCAATTACGTAGCTCTGTGACTCTCGCCGTTCTGCTCGTCGTAGTGGAGCTTCTCGCATTTGCCCGCTCGCCGCTGCGCCTCGCGGAACGTCTGAGCGGGCACGAGGTTGGTTCGGCGAGCACCACGTCGTGGCGCCGGTGGCTCTTGGCGTGTTTGGCTCGCTGGCCGTACTCAGCGCTCGCCGCGGCGTCTCGCGGCGAGCTACTCGATAGCGCCGTCACCGACACCGACACATTGCAGTTGTTGTGGCTGCGTGGACTCATCCCCGCCGTCGCGGCGATCGCCACGATGGTGCTGGGCGTACTCGTTGTGGCCGTGCTTCCCGGGATCGGATTCCGTGGAGCGTTGGCGGCCGTGGTGCTGCTCGCCAGTGACGTCACAGTGGTCGCAGTTCTCATCCGTCGCATGAGTATCGAATTAGTACGACAAGGTGCAGTCCGCGAGGCCCGAGCACGCCGGGCCACTCAACGGTTGGCGCTCATGACCGCTCACAGCGAACTGTCTCTGCTGGGCGCGTCGAGCATCGGCGATGTTCGCCTCGAGAAGATGGCCCGCACACTTCGCGGCGCCGAACGAGCCCGGGATCGCGCGCAAATTGCCACCCGTCTCGCCGTCGCCGCCCTGGTGACAGCCGGCGTCATCACGACGGCCATTGTGTCCTCGGGCGGTTGGGGCGTGCACGGGCGAAGCGCGCTCGTGGCGACCCTGGTGGCCGTTTCAGTGTTTGATCAGGCCGCCGTGCTCGTCGGCGCGGTCGAATCCGTCATCGCCGTGTCGGCGGCCGCCGAACGACTCGATCTCCTCGACGCATTGTTTTCTGAGACGACACTCCGCTCACACTGCGACGACCCTCTCGAACTCACTGACGTACACGTCACTGTTGAGGGACACGATGTCTTAAGCGGAGTCTCACTCGCCGTTGCGCGTGGATCGAAGGTTGCAATCACCGGACCGAACGGATCGGGCAAGTCCACGCTTCTTCGTGTCGCGGCGGGTCTCGAGATGGTGACGGCCGGCCGAGTCGCGGTGGCCGACCCCGCGGAGATGGCATATGTACCGACGGTGCCCCACCACCTGCACGGTCCGCTCTCTCGCGTGGTGTCGCTCGAGCGAGGTGACTCTGAAGGTGTGCTGCGCGAACTGGGGCTCGATCACGAACGAGTCGACTCTGACGGTCTGTCGGCCGGTGAATCTCAGCGAGCGGCGATTGCGCGAGCCCTCGTCGGAACTCCTCGCGTCGTCGTCCTCGACGAGCCGACGGCGTCATTGGGGCCGTTAGAAACTGAACTCGTACTTGACGCGCTGACGCGACGCGACGTCACCGTGCTAGTGGCCACGCACGACGAACGGGTCATTCGGTGGTGCGACGGTGAACTCACCCTCGACGACGGCGCGGTGTCGTCGATCAACCGTTGATGGTTTGCATTCCTGAGGCGTGATAACGGTCACCGCTGACGGCGCTGCGTGGCACGGCTGCTTCGATGCGGGCGCAGAGATCGGCGCTCAACTCAATGTCGCTCGCGGCGATATTTTCACGCAACCACTTTCGACGCTTGGTCCCGGGGATCGGCACAACGTCAGAGCCCCGCGAGAGCACCCAGGCGAGAGACAGTTGCGCCACGGTGACATGCAGCTCTTCGGCGATCAGGGACAAAGAATCAACGAGCGCCTGGTTCGCTTCTCGGTTGCCCTCCGTGAACCGAGGGTGATTCTTGCGGTAGTCCTTGGCGTCCTCGAACGCGCGAACCTGCTCGTTGGTGGTCAAAAAGCCGCGACCGAGGGGGCTGTACGCCACAAAGCCAATGCCCAAGCGACGGCAGACCTCAAGGACACCGTCTTCGGGATCCCGGGTCCACAGCGAATACTCCGACTGGATCGCCGCCACCGGATGCACTGCGTGGGCCTTTTCTAGGGTTGCGGCGGACGCCTCGGAAATCCCGAGATATCGGACTTTGCCGGCGTCAACCAGCGACTTCATTGCGCCCCAGGTTTCCTCGATCGGTACGGAGCGATCGACGCGGTGTTGGTAGTACAGGTCAATCTGCTCGACGCCTAGGCGCTGTAAAGAGTCCTCGCAGCACTGCCGCACGTACTCGGGCTGGCCGTTGACCCCCAAGAAACCGCCGTCGGCGGTTCGTTGGTTGCCGAACTTGGTGGCGAGAACTACCTCATCGCGACGGCCGGCGATCGCTCGACCGACTAACTCCTCATTGATGAAAGGCCCGTACATGTCGGCCGTGTCGAGGAAGGTGACCCCGCTGTCGAGGGCTTCATGAATGGTGGCGATCGACTCGACGTCGTCAGTCGCGCCGTAGAACTCGCTCATGCCCATGCATCCGAGACCCTGCTCCGAGACCACCAGACCTTGACCCAACGTGCGCTGTTTCATTGACGCCTCCTCACAGATTGTGAACTATCTCACAAGGTCGCCGCGACCTACATCTGAACTTGGTCGGTGCGTCACCGCGACGCTACGGTGGCCGCCATTGGCAGGGGGGCCAATCGTCGAGCCGCCCGATTCGCCGCGCTCGCGGAGGATCGGGCGGCCCTCGGCGTTTTGCGCGGTACATTCGCCCGTCACTGAGACGAGGAACTAATGGACCGCCTGCGCACCCCCGATGAGCGCTTCACCAATCTGCCCGAGTTCGACTTCGCTCCGCACTACGCCGAGGTCGCCGATCCCACCGGCGGTGAGCCGCTGCGCGTGGGCTACCTCGATGAAGGTCCGCGCGACGCGCGCGACACCGTGTTATTGCTGCACGGCGAACCGAGTTGGTCGTTCCTCTACCGCAAGATGATTCCGCCGCTCGTGAGCGCGGGGCACCGCGTCATCGCGCCAGATCTCGTCGGATTCGGCCGTAGTGACAAGCCCGCGGACCGCACCGAGTACACCTACGAGCGTCACGTCGAGTGGATGCGCGAACTGCTCTTTGACCATCTTGATTTGAATCACATCACGTACTTCGGCCAGGACTGGGGCTCGCTCGTCGGTTTACGGCTCGTTGGCGAGCACCCGGAACGCTTCGCACGAGTGGCCATTGGCAATGGCGGGCTGCCGACTGGGGAAGAGCGCGTCTCGGAGGCTTTCACCAACTGGCAGAACTTCTCCCAGACGGTTCCCGAGCTGCCGGTTGGGGCGATCGTGGGAGGCGGCTGCGCCACCAAGGTCACCCCCGAGGTGATTGCCGCCTACGACGCGCCGTTTCCCGACGAGCGCTACAAGGAGGGCGCGCGAATCTTTCCGCTGCTCGTGCCGACTTCGCCGAGCGATCCGGCCCATGACGCCAACGTCGCCGCGTGGACGACACTGCGCGCCTTCACCAAGCCGTTCCTTTGTTGCTACTCGGACTCTGACCCGATCACCAAAGGGGCTGATCGCAAGTTCCTGGAACTCGTTCCGGGCACGAAGGGTCCAGCGCACACAACGATTACTGGCGGCGGTCACTTCCTTCAAGAGGATTGCGGCGCGCAGTTAGCCGACGTGCTCGCCAACTTCATCGCGACGACTTAGACGCCGTCGCGCTCGCGTCGTCGAATTTCAACTAGCGACGGCGTCGGGTACGCCGTGACGCCCGGTCGCCAACCGAGGCGAACCTTCTCGGCGCCGACGCCCCCCTCGGACCACAAGTGGCAGGTGTTGGTAAGCCAGGTGCCGAAGGTCCCGCGATCGTCCTCGCTCACCCGATTGCCCCCGCGTCGTCCGCGCGCGGACGCGGCCGATTGAATGACGGCCGGGCCAACTGCTCGCGCGAGGAACTCGAGGTGGCTGCAGCCTCGCTCACGACCGAGTCGTGCCTGCAGTTCGCGGTTATACCCACGGGTCACAGACAGTCCGACGAGGCCCCGAAATGCTGGCTCGATGCTGCGGCACTCCTCGTGCGGGAAGTTCGACATCTCCGCGCGCGCGTCGGTGATCGTCATGGTGGCGGGATCAACGCGCAGGGTCATACCCATTTCGTGAAGCACCTCAACGGTGTCGGTGCCCTTGGCCCAGGGACGCTCGTCGCGCAGTCGGGCGTGCACTTCGAACTGGCCGTCTCGTTCGTAGCTCTCAACGGTGATCGTTCGGCGGTGAGTGGGCAGGTCCTCGTCCATCGCGACAGTCTTATGGAGCGCCCTCAGCGCTGGAGCGTTCCCGGGTCGCGCCAGTGGGCCGTCTCGTTGTACCCGACGAGGTACGGACCGCGGTCTCGCACGCCGATAGTCGTGAGCGACGCATTATCCAGGCGCATGCGCCACGCCGTCGGCCCGGGCACGCCGAGCGCCCAGGCGACCGCCGACTTGATCGGCGAAACGTGAGAGATCACGACGAGGTGCTCGTCGGCACTCGTGAGAAGCGCCGCCTCATCGCGCGCCAGCTCGTCGAGTCGAGCGTGCACCCGGCGATCAACGTCGGCCAAGCTCTCGCCGCCGCCGATGGCCGCGGTGTGGTCCGAGCGAAATCGCCTCCACTCCTCGGCGGGTACCTCAGACATGGCGTGGCCCTCGAGCGTGCCGTAGTCCTGTTCGATGAAGGCGTCATCAATCTCAATTGATGTAGCCCCCGCGAGCCGGGCCGTGTCGAGGGCCCGCGACAGCGGCGAGCTGCGAATCTGCGCCGCCCGACTGATCACGCCCGCCAGCGTGAGCGCTTGGCTTCGGCCGTGTTCGCTTAACGCGGCGTCGAGTCGTCCGACGAGCAGCGCGGACGCGTTGGCGTCGCTCTGGGCGTGGCGAATGAGGATCAGCACGTGAGCAAAAGGCGCCCGCACTGCGGGCAGTCAACGAAGCCGTCGCCGGCGGACTTCACCCGTCCGGCATCCAGCGGCGTCAACGTGATGCGACATCCGTCACAGCGTCCTTCGACGACTCGAGCCGCCCCGGCGACACCCGCGTGCGAGGCTGCGGCCTCGTAGCGGCGCCGCAGGTCGTCGCTGAGTTGCGCCGCCGCTTCCGCGCGCGCCACGCGCCGGTGCGCGAGCTCGTCATCGAGGGATCCGTGTAGTTCGACGATCGCTGCTTGGAGTTTCTGGCGCCGCGCGGCGAGAGGTTGGGCCTGGGCTCGTACTGATTCGGCCAGCTCGTCGAGGGGCTCAAGTTCTAAGAGCAGCGCAATCTCTTGGTCTTCGGCGTCGCTCAGCAGTTGGGCGAGATGCGAGACCTCTTGGTGCAACGCGGCCAACTCCTTGGCGGAACCGTCGGAGCGGTTGAGTCGCTCCTCCACGTCGTTCTTGCGGGTGCGCAGCGTTTTCGCGTCATTCGCCGCGGCGTCAAAAGCCTCGTGAGCGGGCTGGCGTTCTTTTTCGATTTCGCGCAGCCGAACCGCGAGGGCGCGCAACTCGGTCTCGACGGCCGCGAGGTCCGCGGACTCGGGGAGGTGCTCACGCTGGGCCCAGACCTTGTCGATGAATCGATCGTGCTCCATCAACGCGGCGAGCTGTTCGCACTCCCCCACGTGGTCAGTCTCGCACTTCGCGCAGCAGATCTGACGCGAACAGCCGGCGAAGGACCACGTGCAATGACGGCTCGGCCACCGCCAGGGCTGACTCGAGATCAAACCAGGCCGCATCGGGACTCTCGTTCGGTCCCGGCTCGGGATCGCGACCGTCAGTGACGATGAGGTAGCGCAGGTCGTAGTGGGTGTGGCCACGGGGTCCGGGGTGCACGTCGACGTGAAAGAGGCGCTCGTCCAGCTCACCGCTCAGCCCGGTTTCTTCCAGTGCCTCGCGCTGCGCCGCCTGGCTCGCGCTCTCGCCCGGATCAATGTGCCCGCCCGGCTGCAGCCACAGATTCAGTCGTTTGTGTCGGTGCAGGACCACTCCGCGCGGCGAGATGACGAACGCGGAGCCCGTCAGGTGCTCGGGCGAAGCGTGCTCGTCGAACGGGTCATCGCCGCGGCCCAGGCGCACCAAGGTGAGCTGATGCGCGTTGACCTCGCGGGGGTCGCGGGGATCGTGGGCTTCCAGCGTCGCGCGCAGCTGCTCGACATCGCGGGCGCGATCTGAGCGGAGATTCACCTAGGCGCGCAGATCGCCACCGAAGAAGGTGCGAGCGAGTCCCGCGACTTCGACCGTGCGCTCAAACAGACGGGTGTGCATCACGCCGCCGCGACTCGATGCTTGGTGCACGCTCATCACCGGTGAGCCGGTGCGCTCGGCCCACCACGGGGCGACAGTGCACATGGCGCTGCCGGTCACGGGATCTTCCGCCAGTCCAATGCGGGGCGCAAAGACCCGTATGGACGCGTCGACATCAGGACCACCCTCACAGACCGCAATCACCATCGACGCCGGCACCAAGAACAGGCTCATGGCGTCGACGGCCAGACCGCATAGTTCGTCGTAGTCGCGTACGACGCAGAGCACACTTTGGCCGTCGGTCTCGTAGACCTCCTGAACGTCGCCCATAATGCCGCTCAAAATTGACGGGTCCGAGGAGTGAACGTCGCGACGGGGCAGGTCCACGCCTAACAGTCCCTCATCGAGTCGCCGACCGGTCAACGTGCCGGACTTGGTTTGGAAGTAGAACTCGCCCTCGGGGACACCTAATTCGGTCAGCAACACGTGCAGCGTGGCCAAGGTCGCGTGACCGCACAAGTCGATCTCGACGGTGGGCGTAAACCACCGCAGCGACCACTGTTCGCCGACGCGACGCACGAACGCCGTCTCCGAGACTCCTAACTCGTAGGCGATCTGCTGCAGTTCGACGTCGAGCATTGGTCGCTCGAGCAGCACGACCACGGCGGGATTCCCGCGCGCGTGATCCGCGATGAAGGCGTCGACCCACCACAAGCGGTGCCCGAACGTGGCGCCGATGGAGCTCACCACAAAAGATTGCCACAGCGCGCGGCGATGTTCACCGCTCATGAGTTCGTCAACGTGAGTGCACTGCGTAACGTTGAGCGGTGCGAGTCGTCACCCACAACTTGCACGCCGGCGTCGATGGCTACGGGCGCCTGACCGCCGTGGTCGATGCCACCGTCGCGATCAAGCCCGATCTGCTCTTCGCCCAGGAGGTCTGGCGCGGACCGGACGAAGACCAGTTCGACGCGCTCAGCCAGCGCCTCGGACTCAACGGTCGCTACGTCGCGCTCGGTAACGGCGAGCGCGTCACGCACGAAGACGGCGGGCGCGGTTGGCAGAGTCCGGTCGCGTTGCTACGCGGCGAGGAGGGACTGTTCTTTGACGAGCGGCGCGAACTGACGTCTTTTCAGCGGCGCCGGCTGGCCGAGGCCAAGCGCCGCGAGCCGGGTAGCTGGGGCGTGGCGTTGCTAACAAACCTCCCGGTCGATGAGCTGAGCGTGAGAGAGCTCCCCCAACTGCGCCGCGACAAGACGCGTCGCGAGTACATCGTCGCCACCTTGAGTGACGGCGATCAGAAATTCCACGCCGTGTCGCTGCACGGAGCGCACCTGACCCACGGTTCGCTCGGCCAGTACCGCGTACTGCGAAGGGCGCTCGACGAACTGAGCGCCACGGCCCCGGTCATCGTGGGCGGCGACTTCAACTGCTGGCGGCCGCTGCTGCGCACGGTGCTCCCGCAGTGGCGCAGCGGCGTGCGGGCCAAGACGTGGCCCAGTTGGTTCCCCCACAGCCAGATCGACCATCTCTTGGTGCGCGGTCCGTGGTCGCTCAAAGATCCGCACGCGGTCAGAACGCCGAGCGATCACCGCGCGCTCGTGATGGAAGCAACGCTGATGGCCGGCCGCTAACTGAGCTCAGAACCTCGAGTCTCGGGCAAGCGCAGCAGTAGTCCAAGCAGCGGAAGCAACGGCAGAAACGTCACGAGCGCGGGCACGCGCAGTGAGTTCGCGCGAATTGTCGAATGCAGCACGTCGCCGGCGAAGCCAAACGTAATGAGCCCGATCACGGCACCGGTGACACTCGCGACAATCATCCAACCTCCGCCGGTCGCGCGAGCGTGGTGCGGCAGAACTTCATTGACTAACGCGTTGGCCGCCGGGGCGAGGAGTCCCGCCGCACCGACGCCAATCAAAAAGCCCACGATGAAGACCACACGGCCCCCGCTGTAGGCGAGCACGCTGGTCGCCGCCGTGGATAAGGCGCCCAGCACCACCGTCGGGCGTCGCCCCACGGTGTCCGCCAACCATCGACCAAGCACGAGACCACCAAGCCCGGTAATGGCGCCGAGGGTCACCACGACGGCTACTTCGTGGCGCGAGATCTTGAGCACGCTTTCGCTGTAAACGAACGCGAAGCCGTTCGCCGGTCCCGTGATGACGCCGACGACCGCCCCGAGCGTGCACAAGATCGCCATCTGGCCACGGAACCCTCGAGGAATTGCCCCGAGTCGCGCGCTCACTCCGCTTTCAATCGGTCGCTCGACGGCTTCAAGGTGGCTAAGGCGCGGCGCGACGAACGCGGCGGGAACCAACGCCGTGGCGAACAGGATGCGAAAGGCGTTGGAACCGGGCAGCAGTCCGTGTAACACCGCGGCGAATCCCGATCCAATGCCGACGCCGCCGGCGACGAGAGTCAACATCGTGACGCGAGAACGGGCCGAGGTGAGCTCGACGGCGATGACCTGCACGACGGAGATCGACGCGGACAACAGCGGCCGCGCCACGGCCACCATCACGACAAAGACGACGTAGCTCGGGCTGAGTGACGCGGCGGCGGTCACGATCATGCCGCTCAGCACAATGCGGCCGAGGACCTCGCGCCGCCCCCAGCGATCCGCCAACGACGCGATCGGCAACGCGGCGAGACTGGCCACGCGAATCACCGCGAGTCCGAGACTGATGGTGGTGCCCGAGAGTCCCACTACGGCCGAGAAGCTGTCGCCGCCCCCGGCGTGACCGAAGTGACGCGCGACTTCACTCAGTGACGCCACGGCGAAGAACTGCGCAAAACCCGCCGCGACCGCGATGAGAACGACCGTGTGGCGAGCCCGCCGCTTCGCCGGCACGAGCTAGTTGACGGTGACGGTCTCGTCTACGACCACGAGCGTCTTGCCATGGTTGCCACCGGTAAAGAGCAGGTTGAGCGCGTCGGGCGCCTTCTCTAGTCCGTGCACGTAGTGCTCGCGGTGCGCGAGCTGACCGTTGAGCAACATCATCGTCAACTCGCCAATCGCTTCGTTGATGCGATCGAAGTAGTCAAGGACGATGAAGCCCTCCATCCGACCGCGTCTCACGATCAACATCGCGTGGTTCTTGAGACCCGACCACCCGGTCGCACCGTTGTACTGCGAGATCGCGCCACACAGAACGATCCGTCCGCGCATGGCGATCTGGGCCATCACCGTGTCGAGGATCTCGCCACCGACGTTGTCGAAGTAAAGATCAACGCCCTTGGGGGCTTGTTCGTGGAGACGTCGCGCGAGATCGGGCTCCTTGTAGTCAAGGCAGGCGTCAAATCCGTACTGCTCGACGACTTCCGCGCACTTCTCGGCGCCGCCGGCAATGCCGATCACCTTCGCAGCACCCTTGGCCTTGGCGACCTGTCCGGCGACGGAGCCCGTCGCACCCGCGGCACCGGACACGACCACGACATCTCCGGACTTCAGTTGGCCCACCTCGAGCACGCCGAAGTACGCGGTGACGCCGGTGAGACCAGTGGCATTGAGCATCGTGCCGAGATCGACGCCGACACCCTTCGGCAGCACCGTGCCGGGATTGGTGGGGCCGACGACGCAGTACTGCTGCCATCCCGTCATGCCGTAGACAACGTCACCCACGGCGTACTGGGGTGATTTGGACTCAATCACCACGCCCGCGCCACCGGCGCGGATCACTTCGCCGATACCGATCGGTGGCAAGTACCCCGGCGCGTCGTCCATCCAAGTACGAATCGTCGGATCGATTGACACGGTGCCGACACGAAGCAGCGCTTCACCGTCGCCGATGCTCGGAACGGGGCTCACATCGACTCGGGTCGTAGTGGCGTCCACCAGACCCGTCGGGCGTTGGGCGAGAACGATGCGGCGATTTTCCATGGGACCCCTCTGTCGCGCGCCACGTTAGAGGACGTGCGATTTCGCGTTCGCGAGAAGGCGCTCTACAGCTCGTACTTTGTCGTTGACGCGTGAAGAACGATCTCGCGACCGGGCGTCGCGGGAAAGACGGTGACATTGCCCGCCAGATCCGAACTGATCTGCACCGGGTTCGTTCGCGGTCCTCGGCCCTGCCAGATGATCTGTGTGCCGTTCAGTCCCCGGTCCTCCCAGACGCGGTTGGTGCCGCGCTCAACGAAGAAGACATCACCGTTGCCGTCAGCAGTGATCGAACCAGGACTGCTGAGGCCGCTCGCCAGAACTTGGGCGCCGTGACCGGACACGATGCGCCACACCGCGCCACCGTGCGCGTGAGTTCCTTGCAGGGTCACGTCGAAGTTGTCGTAGGCGTCTTCAACAATCGACGTCGGTGACTGCAACTTGGAGTACAGAATCTTGGCTTTGCCCTTGGCCGAGATGTACACGAGGTTGCCCGGCGTTGGTTCTATCGCCAGCAGTCCGCCGTAGGGGTCCGGCGTTATCGAAGTGATACCAAGCAGTCCGGTGGTGAGGATCTTGTAGCTGCCCGTCGTCGGGTTCACCTCGAGAATCGTGCCGTTGCCAGCTTGGGAGACATACAGCCGTCCAATGACCGACCACGCCACGCCGTTTGGTTCATTGAGGTGCGTAAGGATCAATGTCGTCCCACTGCTGGTCACGTGCTCCAGCGTGCCCGCGGCGGCGTTCACGACGTAGAACGAGCCGTCACTAGCGCGCGCCACGGCACTCGGTACCGCCGTCGCGCCATAGCTATAGGTGTGCGGTACGTACACCGGCTCCGAGAGAATGACGATGCCGTGGCCTGCGTCAGCGACGTAGAGGTGCCCAGCCCCATCAACCGCCAAGCCGCGCGGACGGAGAAAGTCCCCGCGAACAGTGTGACGTCGGTGATCGCTCTGGTACTCGTACACCCGGTTGTTGCCGGTATCAGAAACGAAGAAGTTGCCTTCGGCGTCCGCGGCCACTCCAGCCGGCGAGGACAGTCCGCGCGCCACGATCGTGGGTGACGAGATGCTCTGTCCCCCTCGGGTCACCTTGTAGCGCAGCACCGTGCCCGTCCCGGAGTTGGCGACGTAGACGTTGCCGAAGGGGTCCGCCGAAACCGCCAAGGGGCTCGAGAGCCCCGTGATCTGATTGACGAGATACCCGATTGGACTGACCAGCACCACGCGGTTGTTGCCGGTGTCCGCCACGTAGAGCAGACCCTGCGCGTTGGTGGACAGCCCGGTGGGGTGCGAGAAAGGCAGACCGATCGCAATTTGGTTGGTGGCGGCGTCAGCGAACGCCACGTGCGCGTGAGGGTGCGTCAGGGCTGCGGCCTGAGTGGCAGTGAGTTCCACGCGCAACACCCGGTTGTTATTGGTGTCGGCGATATAGATCGAAGTCGGCGAGCTGGTCGGATCAGGCGCCACGCCGCTCGGATTGCTGAGACCCGTGCCGATCGTCGAGCGGTCGCCGTTCGGGGCGACCATGATCACGCGGTTGTTGCCGGAGTCCGCGATGTACAGCGCCCCGTTCGGACCGGCCGCAAGGGCGGACTCGTTGGCGTACGGCGTCGCGGGAATGCCGATCAGCTGCTGGGACAACAAGAAGAGCGCGACCACCACGATGATCCCGATGAGCCGAGTGAGCCACGTGGCGGGACGGTCGCCCTCTTCTTCGTCGTCGGGCCCGTCAAGGATCGCGTAGACGCTGACGGCGATCACCACCAACAGCACGAGCCACCCGAGCAGTTGGCTGCCGGTCACGATGCGACCACTCAAGATGCGCGCGCCGTACTGGCAGAGGAGCAGCAACGTGACGATGCGGAAGAGGTTCCGCGGGACGTAGCGGTAGATCGCGCTCGGTTTGAGGAACCGTTCGCCCATCGCCGAGAGCAGGTCCAAGCTGACGAGCAGCACCCAAATGACGGGCCACTGCCAAATCGTGCCGACGATCTCCCACACCAGCGCCAGCGCAATCGCTGAGGCCACGATGCGCAGGATCCACTTCGTGATCGTCGAACGTTCGCGACCAACGGACTTGGGAATGAGTTCGAATTTGTGGTGCAGCCAGCTGTCGAGGCCGACCTTCACGAACGCCGCAATGCCGACGGCAATCTTGATCGCCACCAAATGGTTCTGCAGCACGACCTGGGTCAGCGACTGCTTGTCGGCACCGGTGAAGATCGGCACGAAGATCGGCACCGAGCCCAGGATCAAGATCATGAGCAGCGTGATGACAAAGAAGTCCGCCGCGATCACGTAGCGCCGCTGGAACGTGTTCTTGATCGCGTTAAAGCCCAAGATGCGCACACGGCGCGGTAACTGGCCGCCGATGAACCACAAAAAGGCCATGGTCAATAGCCCGGTAAAGGCGTAGAGCATCCCTTGAGTGCCCGGGGGACCGTAGAGCCAGTGAGAACTAAATAGGTGTCCGCTCGCGATGACGCCCACCGCGAAGGTCGCCGTGGCCATCAAACCGCTGAAGGCGTCAAAGATGCTGAGCACCATGATCGTGATGGTCAGCCACAACGTGGGTGGCAGCGCCAAGCCGTGGGTGTCTTTCACCGCCCACGCACCGAGATAGACGCCGGCCGCCGGGAAGATCACGTAACCGTTGCCGAACAGCGTGCGCAGCTGCATTCCGTGGTCGTAGGCATTGCCGAATAGCGGCGACGCCTTGTGCAGTGGCGTGCCGACGACATCGGTCATCTTGTCGATGGCCCGACGGCCGAAGGGCCAGTGGGGCGCGGGGCGCAGCTTCGGCTTCGGAGTGTCGACTTCGCGCTCAACCTCGGGTCGAGTCGGAATGAGGGCCGCGCCGGGCTGATCGAACTTCGCCATTACGCGGTCCCGCCCGAACTCGGAGCCTCGTCAGTACTCGAGTCCTCGATCCCGCCGGTGTTCTCGGACAGCTCGTCCATCGGCGCACCACCCGCGGGCGGCACTTCGTCTTCATCGAGGTTGAACAGCTCGGGGTTCTCTTCGGTGCTGCGACCCGCCATCTGGGCGGTGTACTCGTCGGCGACGGTGCCCTCGGGAGCTTCGCCGCCGAGCGCGTAGCCGCCGCCGGGCGGAATGTCCGTCGACGCTCCCTGCACCGTAGCGAGGACGGACTCCTCGTCGGCAGTGCCTGATCCGCCGGAGGGGAACAAGTTGTAGGGCAGTCCGCCGCCGGGCGGAATCTCGGTCGTGTACTCCTCAACCAGCGCTTCGGGCACTTCGACGAAGAACTGACCGATGCCCGCAGCGGCCGCGCCCGCCGCGATGATGATCGCGATCAACGTGATGATCTGGGTGATCGTGTGAATCACCGTGCCCGGGTTGTTATTGAGCGACGTCGGAATCGTCGAGGTGGATCCGGCGTTGTAGTTCGAGGTCGTCGTGTGAAATCCCGGCAAGGTCGTGGTCGCGTGCAACGACGTGGTGGTCGTCTGGTTGTGAATGACGGTGGTCGTCGTGATCACGGGAATCGTGGTGGATGTGGTGGTCGTGGTCGTGGCACACCCCGCTGGAGGCACCGCCGGCGGGGGCACCGTGAAGGGGAAGTACGCCGCGACGTGGCGGTAGTGCTTGATGCCCGAGATGAGCAAGTAGTTCACCCCGTAACTCACGAGAATCCACGTCCCGCCATTGACTGAGGCGTACGCAAAGCCACAGGGCGCCTGGTTCACGCCGTTTGTTAACGAGACGTACACCACGAATTCGGCGCAGCCGAATTGGGTCGAAATTGGCAGATACGCGCTGATGTGGCCGTTGATTTCTGCGATGGCGTTCTTCGGCGAGTGGTTCGTGGCGTTCGGGGCGTCAAAGCCGCAGACGTAGGACACCGGTGAGTGTCCGCCAATTGGAATCGTGCCGAGATAGGAGCCGTACGTGGGCACCGAAGGCAGTGCGTCGGGGCCGGGATAGCCGCCCGCGCCGTAGCCCAGCGTTGGTGAGATGGCGTACGAGGTGAAACCCACCACGAGAGCGATCGTGAAGGTAAGTAGTGGTCCTCTGAAACGACGGGTGGTGGTCGGCAAGGGCTCCTCGGGCGAAACGCTACTACCGACAACTTTCCTGAAAACCCCCAGAGGGACGGTCGCAATGCCTTCGTTCACCAAGTGAGCACTGGGGAACACGATCCTGCCGCACGGTCATCAACTGGTGAATCAATCTCCGTCGGATTTCCAGCGATCTGAATTTCCACGGGTCCATCTGTCGATGTCGAACGGCACTCTCGTGACCTTCTCTAATGAGCACGCTGCGGGACCACCTGGAAGATCGTTGCTCTCTGGCGATATCTGTCGGGACTTTCGTCCCTGACCTCACTGACGAAGCTGTAGTGGAACTACTCATAGTGTCGCGCCGAGACCGTCAGGAGCAGTGCACATTGGATCGTTGGATATCTCTGCTGCGAGTAGTTCACATCGACTTTCTCCCTTCAAAGCAGCAGCCGTCGATGTCTCGCGTTGCGCTTAGCACCGTCGTCGCCATCACGGGTTCGTTGCTCTGCGACGCCGGTCTCGCGTTCCTCGGAAAGCGACTCTTTCCGAGCCTTGCTCACTACTCCCACTTTCAATTTGGCGAGTACGCGAAGTTGACCATCATTGGCGTGGTGATCGCTGCAGTTGGATGGCCGATTGTCACCCGGATCAGCTCCACCCCTCGCTGGGTGTACCTGCGCGCGGCGATCGCGACGACGGTTGTCCTCCTCGCTCCCGATGGCTACATCTGGCTCATTCAGAACCAGCCCATCCGCGGCGTTGGCGTACTCGTGGTGATGCACTTCGCCATTGCCATCGTGACGTATTGGGCGATCATGCTCATTGCTCCCGTGCCGCGAGATCAGCCGAACCAGCCATCGTCGTAAAGCTGCTGCCTAGTTTGGGCCACTTCGCTTAGAACCATCTGCGTGGAGAAACCGGAATCGTTGCGGCGAAGAGATCTCTGGGTTTCGTAGAAGTGGTCCGGAAACACTTTGGGCTCGCACTCGCCACGCCACGTTCTCCGGAACAATCAAGTCGGTGGACGAATAACGGCGCGAATTTCAGAATTGGTGCGGAACCGCCTCGAGCTCATCCTGGGAGCGAGTGAAGTTCATCAACATCAAAACGACAATTTCGCGACGCTGTTCTTCACAAAAACCGTACGAGATCGTCATCATATGACGAGATTTAATATGCATTGACGCATCGTCAATGTCAGGACTTACTGGCAATAATTGCTCGTCGAAGTTCAGCCGAAGTGGCTCACTTCCCTTTCGATATTGGCCAGATCGTCGCCATCAGCGTTTGGTCCACGTTTACTACTTGACAGCGCGTCGACTTCAATTCGTAGTTGTCACCGAATTTACATTTCATTAATTAACTGAAGAGCACTACTTTGCCGGCCCAACACGGGTTCGCCGCGAAATTCGACACCACCGTCGAAGTGGCGTCGCGGCGACATAGGAGGCGAAACGGTGTCCGGCATCTCTTGCACTCAAATTGTTAGACCCCAATTCCCCACCGTTCTCCATCGTGCGTTCGCCACTACGGCGATCTGCTTGTTCGCCAGCATGACGCTGACAGCCTTTCCCGCTCACGCCGCAACCCACTCCGCTGGGGCGTCGGCGACTGAGCGGGCCCTTCATCAACTCGTTGGTCCTCACGGATCAGTGAGCGAAAATGTCTGTTCGTATGGTGTCGTACCAGGACATGCGCACTGCAATGACAGCCGTCGTATCGACGCCGGCGCGGAGCTTGCACAACCCGCGCGCGATCACGCCGATTCTCTCGGCGTCCTTGGCAACGGTGGTGCGTACGACCCGAGCTACTTGCAATCGGCGTACAACGTCGCCGCCCTGACCGCGGCCCGTCTCGGCGGGTCTGGGCAAATCGTTGCCATCGTCGATGCGTACGACGATCCCAATGTCGCCGCGGATCTCGCGCACTACCGCAGTTACTTCAATTTGCCGCCGTGCACGCTCGGAGCGGTGTCTCCCAGCGCGACGACCTGCACCTTTGAAAAGGTCAATGAGGCAGGTGCCAGTGCTCCTCTGCCGTCAACGAACGCGAGCTGGGGCACCGAGATCTCACTGGACGTGGAAATGGTGAGCGCGATCTGTCCGTCGTGCCAGATCCTCCTCGTCGAAGCGTCATCGAACTCACTCAACGATCTAGGTCAGTCGGTGAACACCGCCGTGTCCATCGGCGCGACCGTGGTCTCCAACAGTTACGGCGGCTCGGAGTACAACTCGGAAGACACCGACTCCGGCGCGTACTTCAACCATCCGGGCGTCCCGATCGTGGCCGCCTCCGGCGACAGTGGCTACGGCGTCGAATTTCCTGCCGCGTCTCCACTCGTCACTGCCGTCGGGGGCACCACTTTGACGCAGCTCACCAACACGGGAACGCGCAACGGCACGGAGTCCGCGTGGAGCGGTGCGGGTGCGGGATGTAGCGGATTTGAACCGAAGCCCACTTGGCAACACGATTCGGGCTGTGCCATGCGCACCGTCGCCGACGTCTCGGCGGTTGCCAATCCGGCCACTGGAGTTTGGGTGTATGACACGTTCGGCGCATCGGGATTTGCGATCTACGGCGGAACCAGCGTCGCTACACCAATCGTGGCCTCGATCTATGCGCTGAGCGCCGACTCGTCGAGCTCGACTGCGGTTCCCGCCTCGTGGCTGTACGCCGCACCGAGTTCATTGATCCCGGTGACGACCGGCAGTGACGGAAGTTGCGGGACGTATCTGTGCAACGCGGCGGCCAGTCAAGGTGGCTACAACGGTCCGACTGGACTCGGCACGCCAGGTGGCTCCCCGAGCTCACTCTCCGCGTTCAGTGGGTCAACCGCCCCCGCCAAGGCACCGGACTCACCAACGCTGATGACGGCAACCGCGGGCAACGCCAGCGTGAGCTTGTCGTGGTCCGCGCCCCAGCACACTGGCGGCAGTGCCATCACGGGTTACAACCTGTTCGTTGGTACCAGCGCCGGCGGCGAATCGAATTCGCCCGCCACGGCTACGCCGATCACTACGACGACGTTCACGTTGAGCGGACTCGTCAACGGTACGACGTACTACTTCAGCGTCCAGGCGCTCAACGCCATTGGCAGTTCGCCGAGCTCGAACGAGCTTTCGGCCACGCCCGTGGCCCTCAGTGGGCCGCCGGGGGCGCCCATATTGCTGACCGTGTCCGTCGCCAACAGTTCGGCGACGCTGACGTGGAGTCCGGTCAGCGGGGCCACGGGCTACAACATCTATCTCGGCGGAACATCCGGCGGAGAAGCGTCAACTCCCACGAACGGCACGCCAACTACCGCCACGTCGTATACGGCAGTGGGACTGAACAACGGCGTCACCTACTACTTCATCGTTCGTGCCCTGAACGCGGCGGGGTCGTCCACTCCATCCAATGAGTTGTCGGGACGACCCGGTCTGGTGCCCGGCGCGCCGAGCGCTCTGTCGGCCACATCGGCCAAGCGTGGCAACATCCAACTCAGTTGGCACGCGCCCAGCTCCCCGGGGACTTCGCCCGTCACCGGCTACATCGTCCTGCGCGGCACGTCATCGGGCACCGAAGCAGCACTCGTAACGGTCTCGTGCTCCACCAGCGTCTGTTCGTGGAATGACCGTTCGGCCCAGCACTCGATCACCTACTTCTATGTCGTTCGCGCCGTGAACTCAATTGGTTCCGGTCCTCGATCCAACGAGGTCAGCGCCACGACGCGCTGAGCGTTCTGATCGCGGCTCGACGCCGCCGTAAAGTCACGTGCAGCGCCCAGCAGGGCGACGAGGAGAGATCGTGACGACGACGGAACTCGAGGCCACCACCGCCACGGAGATCGAGCAGATCGATGTGCTGATTGTCGGTGCGGGAATCTCAGGGCTCGGTTCGGCGCACCACTTACGCGAACAGTGCCCCGATCGCAGCTTCGTCATCCTCGAGGCGATGGATCACTTCGGAGGCACCTGGTACACGCACCGTTACCCCGGGGTGCGTTCTGACAGCGATCTGTTCACCTTCGGGTACCGCTTCAAGCCGTGGCGCAGCGCGCCCATTGCCTCTGGCGAAGAGATCCAGACGTATCTCCAGGAGTTCATCAATGAGGAAGGGCTCGACGAGCACATTCGCTACCAGCATCGGGTGATCTCGGCGTCTTGGTCGAGCGACGAGCTCCGATGGCACGTCGTCGCGCGCGACGAGTCAGCGAAAATCGAACGGCACTTCTCCGCGGGATTTTTTTGGATGTGCTCGGGCTACTACCGGCACTCTGAGGGCTACACGCCGGAGTGGCCGGGATTCGACCGATTTCAAGGTCGCGTCGTTCATCCCCAACAGTGGCCCGCGGACTTGGACCTCTCCGGTCAACAGGTGCTGGTGATCGGCTCAGGTGCTACCGCCGCGACACTCGTGCCGGCCATCGCGGACACGGTCGGTCACGTCACGTTGCTCCAGCGCTCCCCCACATTCTTCTTCATCGCGGAGAACCGCAACGAAGTTTCCGACACGTTGCGCTCGCTCGGAATGAATGATGCGTGGATTCACACCATCTGTCGCACCAAGATCATTCACGACCAAGGTGTGCTCACCAAGTTCTCCGTCGAGCAACCGGAGTTCGTTCGCGAGATGCTGTTAGAGCTCGTCAAGCAGTACTTGCCCGAGGGCTACGACGTCGATACGCATTTCAACCCGTCGTATCGACCGTGGCAGCAGCGCATTGCATTTATTCCCGAGGGCGATCTGTTCAAAGGAATTGCGTCGGGCAAAGCCTCCGTCGTGACCGATCAGATCGATCACTTCGATGAAAAGGGCGTGGTACTCACCTCAGGTCAGCGCATCGACGCTGATGTCATCATCACGGCCACCGGGTTCAATCTGCTGTTGACGGGAGATATTGAGTTCTCCATCGACGGAGCACCAATCGATTTCTCCGACACGATTACATATCGCGGGATGATGTTCACCGGTGTCCCGAATTTGGCGCACATCTTCGGGTACTTCCGGGCGAGTTGGACGTTGCGCGCTGACATCGTGGGTGACTTTGTCTGTCGCCTCCTCAATCACATGGAGGACATCGGCGCCACCGTGGTCACTCCACAACTACGCGCCGAGGACGTGGGCGAGAACATCTTGAGCTGGATCGATCCGGAGAACTTCAATCCGGGTTACATCATGAGGTCAATGGACCAACTGCCTCGACGGCTCGACAAACCCGAGTGGCAGCACACGCAGGACTATCTCGCGGAGCGCGAGGCGCTGCCCGTGGCCGATCTCGACGACGGGTGTTTGATCTACAGCTGAATTAGACGATCTCGCTGGTTTGCAGATCGGGGTTAATCGTCGTGTAGTTGGCAACGTCGGCCATGATCTCGCCGAGTGCCGGCGAGCCGAACGCCGCGTTGAGCGCGTCTTGGTCCTTGAACCAGACGTGCACCGCCGCCACGTACGGGCCGGAAATCCCGCGGTCAATCTCGACCTTCTCGGGACTCCAACTGCGCTTCAGCAGCGGCACGTGATTCTGCTCGTAGTAGGTGTGATCGAAGGACGCGCCCTCGGTCGTGGGGTACATGACGGACAGTCGAATCATGCCCGGCACGATAGATGAATCAGTCGCTCGAGAGCGCCCCGTACTCCTTCTCGTACTCCTGCAACGTCTCGACGAGTTTGTCGGCGTCAGAGCCGTCGCCGCGGCCCACCTTCTGCAAGAACGTGGAGAGTCCGAGTTGGCGCAGCACCCCGTCGGCCGCTCGCTTGGCCTGGACCTCGTCCAGCTTCTCCTGACCCTTTTGCGCCGCGCCCTTGGCCGCATCGACGGCCGCCGACGCCTGTTCCTTCAACTTGTCCATGAACCCCATGGATCCTCCTTGATCGCTCGATTCGCACGCTAACCCAGGAATTGATTCCCGGCGAAAGTCAGTTGGCTGCAGACTCTTTTTCGGCTTTGGCGCGTTCGCCGTGCGCGAGGATTTCGGCGTGCGTCGCTCCGCCCGTGGGTACATCGGGGTGGTGCTTGCTGCACAGGTGATACGGGGTGCCCTCTAACTGGTGATGCCCGATTCGCCAACAACCCTTGGCGTGACAGTTGACCTTGCGAATCCCGGCCGTGATGCCGACGAAGACAGTCGCCACCAACGTGGCCTCGCCGAGATCAGAGCCAAAGCCGGACCAAAAGCCGTAGTACGGGCCCGGTTCATTGAGCGTGCCGGTATGAATTGCCAGCCAGTGCTGGTAGTCGTGAAAGAAGATGATCGCAAAGGCGAGACCGAGCACGCCGATGCCAAACGCCGTCCAAGACACGTATTTGCGCATCAAGAAATACAACCACGCTGGTCGCGCCGAGAGGCGGAATTCAGCGCGACTTGATTACGTGCTGTACGGCGGCTCCCACTCGACATTACGAGGGCCCTCGTGGAGTTTGTTATCGCGTTGATCTTCGTGTTGGCGGTGAATCTCCTGCTTGAGGAGATCAGAGTCGTGCCGGGTTCGCATTTCCGGACGCATCTTTAGGTAGGTGACATAGATGACGAAGATCCAGCCGGCCACCGAAATCGTGATGCGCTCCACCATCCACTGAGACGGACTCCAGAACTTGAACGACAGAATGAAGATGACCGCGTACAACCCGAGGTAGATCGCCAGAGCTTTGGATCGACTGGTCACGCTGGGTGTTCACCTTTGGTCATCACGTTGATTCCCAGTATCTGGTTTCGTGGCCCGCGTCGTCTTACGACGAATATGGCGGAATCCATTCATCCTTGGAGTTCTCGTGGCGAGCCGCATCACGCTGGCGATTCATCTCCGCTTTGAGCTTGGTCATCTCGCTCGGGCTGCGGAGCCCTGGCGTGTCGATCGCCCGATTCATCAGTCGCAAGAAGCGCGCCGACCGGATCCACTCGAACGAAAGAACGAACACGATGAATCGCCGAGCTCGTCGGTGACGGCGCACGAACTCATTGGACCGCTCCGAGACCATCGGTTAACGATACGCCCGTATCCGTGGAAGAGTGAATGACGTTGGGAGGTCCAGATGCCAGTAATCGAAGCCCACCATGACCACCGTCACGCCGTTGAATCTGATGGGGCCTGGAGCGAGTCGTACTACTTCAACGCGTTTGACCCGGACTCTGACTCCGGGTTCTTTACTCGCATCGGATGTCGCGCGAACGACGGCACCATTGATGTGGGGCTGTCGATCTGGTTGCCCGACGGACGGCTCGCCGAGTGCCGCCACCTGATTCCATTCTCGGACGATGCCGCGGGCGATCGCCTCGTCGTCGGCGGTGTGACCTACGAGTTGCTCGACGCCATGCAGAGCTGGCGAGTTTCCGCCGTTGTCGACATGGATGTACGCCGCTGTGAGCGCGGATCGGTCGCGGAGTCGACGGTGCACGTCAATCTCGACGTGACCTTCACCGCCGGTGGTCCCGCCATCGGCACCGACGGCGAAAGCCACGGACCGCAGTCCGCTGAGTCGCGCGCCGCCGCCCAGTCAACCGGCAAGGGGCATTTTGAACAGCCCGGGATTTGGACCGGCACTCTCACAGTGGATGGCACACCACTTCACTGGACCAGTGCGTGGGGAAATCGAGATCGCTCGTGGGGACCTCGTCGATGGGGCGGACCGACAATGTGGCGCTGGTTCTCCATCAACTTTGACGGCGGACCGCATTTCGGCGGGATCCGACTGGGCACCTCGGCGGGAGACCTCCACCGCGGGTGGGTCCTGGCCGACGGACGTGCGACGAGCGTGGCCGAGTGGCAACTGCGCACCGAACTCGACGACGACGCAGTCACTCACCAGGTCGTGCACCTCGATGTCGTGGACAAATCGGGAACGACGCACCACCTGCGCGGCGACGTGATGCGCGTCGCCGATATTGGTCGTGCCGGTGGCACGGTGGTCAATGAAGGTCTCACCCGTTGGACTCTCAAGAGTGACGGCCGCGTCGGCTACGGCATTGCGGAGTATCTGCACCAACTTGACGGCGACGGTCGCCCGTCGCGCGCCGTTGAGTAGTGCCTGACCAGGAGCTGATCGGCGCTCTCGAATCGTCCCTCGGCGGTCGCGTCATCGAGATTCGTCGACTGTCCGGCGGTGCTTCGCGCGTGACCCACGCGGTCGATGTGGAGCGCTCCGGATCAGTACTCCCACTGATTGTTCAATCTGATCGGGGCCAACCGTCGCCGTTTGCGGGCGGCGTCACGACCGAAGCGGCACTGCTGTCGGCCGCGTCACCGGCCGACGTACCCGTCGCCGACGTTGTCGCCGTCGGTCGTCGCGAGGACGGACGTGGGTGGATCGCGGTGACGCGCCTTGATGGCGAGTCGATTCCCCGTCGGATTCTGCGCGACGACAACTTCGCGCACGCCCGCTCGCTGTTAAGCGATCAAAGTGCCCGAGCTCTTGCCGCAATCCATCGGCTCGATCCCGCGTCCATCGATCGCCTACCTCGCCGTGATCCATTGGCGGAGCCACTTTCTGTACTTGATCTGTTGCACGGAACTCGACCCGCACTCGAAGCCGGGTGGCGGTGGCTGCATGCGCATCGACCGACTCCAGTTGAGCCCTCAATGGTTCACGGCGACTTTCGTCTCGGCAATCTTCTCGTCAACCATGACGGTTTGGTCGCCGTGCTCGACTGGGAGCTCGCTCACGCCGGCGATCCCGCCGAAGACATCGGATGGCTCTGTCATCGCTCGTGGCGATTTGGTGGACCAGGGCGCGTGGGTGGTGTGGGAGACCTCAACTCGTTTTTGGCTGCCTACGTCGACGCGGGTGGCACCGAGATATCCGTGGAACGAGTCACGTGGTGGGAGGCGTTCGCCGCGGTGAAGTGGGCCGTCATCTGCGTGATGCAAGCGTCAGCACACCTCAGCGGGGCCACGAGGTCAGTCGAGTTGGCGACGATCGGACGTCGCGTCGTTGAGTCCGAGTGGGATCTCATGATGGTGCTCGGTTGGACCACCGACTCAGAGGTCGAACTGGTGAGTGACGACTCCGCGCCCTTCGGTCACCCAACTGCCGGCGAGCTGATAGATGCCGTGCTCGAACAAAATGAGTCGAACTCCGATGTGTCCTACGAACAGCGAGTAGCGCGCACGGCTCTCGGCATTGTGTCGCGTGAACTGCGCTGGGGACATTCCGCCGAGGCACGACACCTAAGTCGGCTGAGGGATCTCGGCTTCGCAGACGACGTTGAACTCGCGAGCGCCCTGCGCAGCGGCTCGCTCGATGACCGGCTCGCCCAGGTCGGCGCGGTCGTGGCCCGGTCAGTCCGCGACTCATTGCAGATTGCCAACCCCCGACACCTCGTCGAGAACTGAACCAACACCGATACCGTTCGGCAGTGGCCGATCGCGCGTACCCCGAACCGACCGCGGCGCTCCCGCGCGCCGTGCTCGAAGGATGGCTTGAGTACGAGCGCGAGGGAGTGCTGGCCAAAGCTGACGGTCTGAGTGACGAGGCGGCAGCACGCTCCCCCGTCGCCTCATCGACGAGCGTGACCGGTGTGATCGCGCATCTCGCTTTAGTGGAGGACTACTGGTTCTCGGTCGTCATGGCTCACGACCAAGAAGCCCTCGAAGACGACGAGTTCGCGGTGGCGTGGACCGTCACGCCGACGAGTTCTCTGTCACACGCGATGGCGGACTACCGCGCCGCGTGCCAACGGTCCCGTGCCGTGCAGTCGAGGATCGACGATCTGTCATCGCGCGCTCGACATTGGGTAGTGGAATTTGAGCCGTACACCTACGACTACGTATTGATTCACATGATCGAAGAGACCGCCCGACACCTCGGGCATCTCGACATTCTTCGCGAGTGGCTGGACGGCTCGACGGGCCAGTGAGCGACGTCGCTTAGAGGTGCTCGGAGAGAAACGCCATCGACGGTCCTTCTTGGGATCGAAAGAACGTTGAGGTGTGCGCTCCCGGTGGGAACGTCACGATCGCTCCGCGCGGCAAGGCGTCGGCGAGGGCGACGACGTACGGGTGAAAGGGATCACTCTGACCTGACGCCACGCGAACCGGTCGTCCGCGCAGCGACGCCGTATGGGTCACGGCGTCGTAGCGACGAAACGCCGCCGCGTTGGCGTACGCACCGGGATTGACGTAATGCGCTTGGGCGTACGTGGTCCAAATGGCGGGGCTGATTGCCGCGACGGCCTTCACCAGATGCGGATAGTTCTCCGCAATCATCAGTGCGCCGAATCCGCCCATGGAGATCCCCATCATCCCGATTGCGTGCGTGCCGAGGCCGCGCTCCTGGCAGAGAGGAATGAGCTCGTGAATCACCATGCCCAGTGCGTCGTCGCCGGGATGGGGTGTCCAGTAGCCATTACCGCCGTCGACGGTCACCAGAGCCATTGGTTGTAGTGGACGACCATTGACGACGAGCGAGACGGCTTCGGCTGGCGTTAATCCCGCCAGCGCTCGGCGGTGACCTCCTCGAAAGCCGTGGAGCATGACGACGAGCGGAATCTCGTCCCCGTGCGAGTAGTTCGCTGGATACCCGATGGTGTACCCAACGCGTTGATGACGAGCGTGAGAGTAAAAGGAACCGTCTTCGTTGACGCCAACTGGACCACAGGTGTCAGTCGGACCTAGTGAACAGCCGCCCCTGCCGCCGAGGTGCGAGAGAGCCGGGCCAACAACATGGTCAGCGAGTTCGTACCCCGTCAGGGCCAACCCAAAGCCGGCGGCGGTGAGAACCGAGCCCCATCGCAGAACCTCGCGTCGGTTGACCCGCGGCGAATTTGGAAGTGAATCGCGCGGAGTACTCACCGGCGTCGAGACGCCAGCTCTCTCAGTCCCCCGATCACCAACGCGACGTAGAGATCTTCAAGTTTTCGCGCGCGTTCGGCCGTTGGTCGAGTTCGCCAGCGCGAGATGAGAGCAGGGATGGTCCCGAGGGCGACCGAAAGCAACGCGCGCGCCTGGTCAGGCTCAATCTTGAATTCGATCGTGGCCCGATCCGCAAAGAATTTGAGGGTCGCGGCATCGCGGCGTCGTTGGATCTCGCGCTGGCGTTCACCGCGTGCTTGCGCGGCGTGCAATGCCGCGAAGATTGCGCCACGGCGACGCTGCGACTCAAAGACACCGGCGACCAGCGAGCGAAGCATCGACTCAAGGTCCCCAGCATCCGCAACATCGTGGGCGAGTTGTCGATGCAGTTCTAGTGACTCGCGTTCATAGAGAGCACCTAACAAAGCGCTGCGATTCGAGAAGTGTTTGTACACGAGTGTCCGGCTGACTCCGGCTTGCTCCGCTACTGCCTCCATCGTCACTGCCTCAATTGGGCCGCTACGTACCAAGGAGGCCGCTGCATTGAGTAGCCGTTCGCGGCGATCGCGCGCGTCGAGGCGCTGTTCGGGCCGAATTTTGGCGGTCCGCGACGATGTGGTTGACACCTAGGAACTCTCCCACTACGTTCTGGTGACATTCTGTCACCAGAGTCTGGAGCGCCAATGACCTACGCCGCAGGACGAACGATTCTCGACGCGGACAGCCACGTAATGGAGTTGGCGGACTTCCTCGATGACTACATCGAACCAGCGCAGCGCGACAACCTCAAGCGCAAGACGTTGGAGAACTACGGCAAGTACCTCGGTGACGCGATGAAGAAGGCTGACGAGCGTCGGAGTGATCCGTCAGCCCGCGCGTCGGCCGAAGAGCGCCTAATGCAGGACAAGGGTTGGTGGGCCATGGGCGGCTGGGATCCAGTCGAGCGCGCCCGCGTGCTCGATCTGCTCGGCTTTGACGCGCAGCTCGTCTTTGCGACGTTTGCCACGTCACTTTTTGCTGGTCGCGATCGCGACCGCCTGTACGCCGGATCGTCAGCGCAGAACCGCGCAATGGCGGATTTCTGTTCAGGCGATCCGCGCCTGTTGGCAGTGGGGTATGTACCACTCATCGATCCGGTGCGAGCGGTCATCACATTGCTCGAAGCTCTCGATTCTGGCTGCGCGGCCATCATGGTTCCCTCGACTGCGGCTGGTGAACTCTCACCGTCGCACCCCGACCTCGAACCGTTTTGGAGCGAACTCGAGAGTTCCGGTGTTCCGTTTGTCCTGCACGTCGGCGGCGGCGGACGTCTGCTCGACCCGGCGCTGCACAACAACGGTCGACCGGTCTCCGATCACCTCGGCGGCGGTGAGAACATCCGATCCAAGGACTATCTCGCAATTTCGCACTCGCCCGCATTGTTCCTCGGGACGCTCATCCTCGATGGTGTCTTTGATCGGCATCCGAATTTGCGCGGCGGCTGCATTGAGCAGGGCGCTGGTTGGGTCGTGTCGTGGATGAAGGACCTCGACTACGCACAGCGAGCGTTCAAGCGCACTGAAGAGCCGCTGCGGGAGCTACAGCTGCGTCCGAGTGAGTACGTGCAGCGCCACCTCAAATTCACACCGTTTCCCGGTGAGCCCGTTGATTGGATGATCAACGAAGCTGGCAGCGACCTTTTCATGTTCTCAACGGACTACCCGCACCCCGAAGGTGGGCGCGATCCACTGGCCAAGTTCAATGAAGCATTGGTCGGAGTGTCCGAGGGCGACCAGGCGAAATTCTTCGCTGGCAATCTTGCGAATCTGCTCGGCGCACGTCTTGCGACCTCTGCCGCCTAGTTCGTCAAACTGTCGTCGCTACTCGCCGGCGAGCAAGGTCAGCTTCACGACGTCTTCGAGGTCGATGCCCTCGGCGTTGCGCACCCACGTCTTCAGCGGCACCATGTAGCGACCCTGGCGGGGAAACAGCGATGTCGTCCACGTTGTTGAGCCGAGCGTGGCGGTCACCGGGATGCAGCCCCAGCCGTACGTGAGAGCAGCAGACGCGGCTTTGAGCCTGCCGCTCTCTTTGTCGGGAACCTCGACGTAGTACCAGGGTGCGGGACCGCGCCAAAAGATCACCTCGCCGCGAAAACTGAGTTTCACGCGATGACCGTACCTTTGGCGTGCATCATCACGAATTTTCGCTCAGTGAATTAACAGATTCCGATGCAGCAGAGCAGTGCGCAAGTTATTCGCCCTGAATTCCAAGACGTCAAGTGGAGCGTGCCCCTCGTCGTTCTTCATGTCCGCTACGAACTGGGAGTCTTCCCAAATCGGACTGCCCGGCAGTGGGTCGCTGACGTATCGCGGTGTGAGCCACCAATGAAGATGAGGCACCGAATTGCCCAACGACTCGACGTTCAACTTGTGCGGAGAAAAGACTTCGTCGAGGGACTCGGTGATCCCAGCCAACTCTTCGAAATGGCGTCGACGGATAGATGGCTTTAAGTGGTAAATCTCGCGAACACAGAGCTTGGCCACAAAGAAGGTGGCCCCGACGTAGCGCTGTCGCGAGTGGAGTCGAACGAATCCTGTGGAAGTCTCACCAACCACGCCTTGCGCCGTTCCATCGAGATGTCGCGCGTTCTCATCGCACACGAAGCAGGGCATCGAGTGAAATTATCTCGACCTCGCAGCTCCCGGTGATGTCATATCACCCCGGGCTCGCACACCCGTCGGGCAGAATCTGGCCGTGACCGTCATCGAAAACTCGGTGGAGATTCAGCGTCCTCTGGACGAGGTCGTTGCGTATCTCAGTGATCCCCGACACGAACTCGAGTGGAATCCCAAAGTGCGAGTGATGGAACTCGTCTCTGACGAGCCCATTGGTCTCGGCAGCAAATTCCGAGCCAAGTGGACGAGGAGTCCGCTCGTCAACATGGAGTGCACACTCTTTGATCCGCCTCGAGCGTGGTGCTGGGTCAATGACGGCCCCATCGAAGTGGCACTTCAAGTTCAACTGCACGACACCGGCCGAGGTTCAACCGTCCTGCGCACTCGTTTCGATGCGACACCGCACGGAGCGATCCGACTCCTCTGGCCGCTGATTCGTCGATCTCTTCAACGAGAAGAGTCGCGAAATATGACTCTGATCGCGGCACAACTCAACCGGGCGAACTAGGTCAGAACACTCCGATTACTTCGTCCCCTCACGCAGACCGATCACGTTGCCGGCGCCGTCAACCAGGGTGGCCACTCGGAGTCCCCCACCAACGGGACGCGGTCGATCGCGAACGGTTGCCCCGGCCGCTACGAGCTCCGAGACGGATCCATCGAGGTCGTCAGTGTCCCAAAAGACTGTGGGTCCGTCGGCCGGGGCGTTGGGCACCAAACCAAACTCGACCTCACCTGCCCGATATCCGACGTAGTACGGACTGTCGGCGTAAGGCTCCACGCCGAGCAGCACCGTAAAGAGACGCTTGGCCGCCTCGAGATCTGCCGTAGGAAACGTCACGATTCCCCCGAACTTGCGCATCAGGTCCTCCTCACGTTTGACGACGTCCAAATTTATGCGTCGCCACGAATGGATCGATTGTGATACGCACGAGCCATGAAGAAGGCTGACCCCAACGACACGCGCCCCATCGCCCAGCGAATCGACGAACGTATTGCTGAATATCAGGATTGGCGCGGCAAGGTGCTTGCTCGCGTGCGCCACTTAATTCTGGCTGCCGATTCCACCATCGTCGAAGAGTGGAAGTGGAATATTCCAGTGTGGTCGAGCCAGGGCATCATCTGCACGGGCGAGGTTTACAAAAGCGCCGTCAAGTTGACATTCGCCCACGGAGCTTCACTGCCTGATCCGCATGCGATCTTCACGTCCAGCCTCGACGGCAAGGTTCGTCGCGCTCTGGACATTCGAGAGAATGACAAGCTGAATGAACGAGCGTTCACCGCACTAATTCGCAGTGCAGTGAAATTCAACGCGGCGTCAAAGAAGGGTTGAAAGAATCCGTCGTAGCAGGCGCGTTCACGTTGATTCGCGCGAACGCCGGCGTTTGATGCACTCAAGATCTCCGCAGTAAAACTGTCGTACTGCCGTCGGGGGCGTGCGATTTCTCATTCAGAGATCGACGAGCTAAGAGGATCTATACAACACGGGCGGGATCAGTTGATCGATCCTCATTCTATGAACATCCAGCGGTGACCTTCAAGATCTTCGGCGCGATACCTCCGACCGAATTCAGTCGATTCGACATCCGTCAGAATCGCCGCTCCGCCTTCCTGCGCTCGTTTGAAATGCCCATCGAGATCGTCGATGATGACGAGCACACCGTCCACAATGTAGGGCACTTCTTGCCAACGAGACGCAACTTCGCAATGACTGCGGTGAAGCTTGGGTCCCTCATACTCAGTACTCGGTGTGGCGAGCATGACCGTTCCTGCGCCAACGCCCAGTTCAGCGTGCTCGAGGCGTCCATCGTCAGTCACCATGCGGACATGCTCGGTGAAGCCGAAGACTTCAACGAGCCAGTCGAGAGCTTGAACACCGTCGCGATACGCGATCATTGGTACGACATCGTTGGGCATATCAAAATCTATTCACGTTTTCGAAATGGTTCTCAACTCGGGCCGGTCGGGGTGACGCCAAATGTTCTTGCGGCGAAGCGAAATCGGTTTCGGGCAGTTTCTATGGCGTGGACGGTGGTGGACATGATTCCAACCCTGTTGGACCCCTGGAGAGACTCCTCGAGTTCTACAGAGATAGGGATTTTCCTACCGTTCTCATTGATTCTACGGCAAAATCGAGAAAACCTCTACCCCCAAGGGTCAAACGGCTGACCCCAGAAACCAAATTCGAACTGGTCAGGCGATACCTAGAAGGCGAGAGCGCCCTGGCTCTTTCCAGGGACCTCGGCATTCATAGAACCACTGCTCTCGCCATTCTCGATGCAGCTGGAGTCAAGCGACCGGTCAAGGTCATGACCGAAGCGAAGATCAAGAAAGCGATTGCTCTCTACGAGTCTGGAAAGTCATTCGCTGTCGTTGGCAAGAAGCTAGGAGTCAGCCCCGAAACCATCAGACACGAGTTCATCAATCGTGGGGTGAAGATTCGAGGGGCGCATGAGCGAACTCAAATCGCTGATCAGTGTGCGACCGGTCCGTCCCAGTCTTCACCGTCAACCGAAGTTGGAAAGATACGTAAAGTTTCTAAGAGAAAAGGTGATGCTTCCAAAAATGGATAAGGGTTGCTTCCATCCAGAAGTGCAACGCCCATTCTGGCTGCTTCATTCCGATTGATCTTTACTGGACGCGAAAGAACCATCGTTTGCTTGGCTCTCGTTATTGAAACGTAAAACAGACGACGCTGCTCTTCGAAGTATTCGTCGTCCGTTCCTGGATACTCGCTCCTACGCGTCCCGGGCACTGCTTCCTTAAAGAGACCGAGAATGTAGACATGTTCCGCAGTTACTCCCTTGGCTCCCCACATTGTTGAGATATGGATCTTGGCGTCCTTTGTGGCCTCGAGTGGTTCCCTCGTCGCAATTTGGTACCTCAGGGCTTGCACCACCCTACGCAACAGCGTTTCAACATCTGCCATTGGAGACGACTCCCGTTCAACGGCCAACATCGCAAGGACTTTTCTACACGCGAGCCCTAAGTCAGCTTCCGCAACGTCCCTCTCTACAGTCGAGTCTGAGACCCATCGGTTCGTATCGAAGAATCTAGTTATCCAAGCTTCAGGATCTATTGCGGGTTCACCCACTTCCGCACGAAGCGAGACCACCCTTGAAGCGCGATCCCATAGTGTTCTGCCGCCTGCACCTCGCACCGCAGTTCGACTCTCTCGAGATAATGATTCAACTGCGGTCCAGTTGATTTCGTCTCTTGACGCAGTCAAGAAATTCAAATAAGAGGTGGCGTTGCGATTACTGGCCTTGAAGTTTTCTCCTGTAGCGGAATTTGCATAGGCAAACCAGGCTCGCCAAGTTGCCGCATCAGGGTCACAAAGCAGACAGAATAAGAGGAACGCTTCTCTTACTGACCAAGTCTCAAGCAAGGTCTCGGTGAAATCTAGGTCAACATTGATTTCGGGCGCGAGCGCATTCAATTCCTTCCGAAGCATGAAACCAAATCTGCGTCTAGTCACCATTACGAGGTGTCTCTCTTCTGGGTGCGCGTTGTAATTATCGATAATGGCCTTTGCCATACCTCTAGCTTCTTTTAGCGGTGTATTCCAAGTGACTATGTGGATATTTGCGTCAAGCGTGCTCGTTGAAAC
This sequence comes from uncultured Ferrimicrobium sp., assembly GCA_964434455.1. Taxonomy (GTDB): domain Bacteria; phylum Actinomycetota; class Acidimicrobiia; order Acidimicrobiales; family RAAP-2; genus RAAP-2. The sequence goes on from CAYSVK010000003.1 coordinate 147,686, forward strand.
CATCGGAGCAGATCCGTAGAGAGTCATAAGTTGATTTGCTGCCGAAACAACATCTACCGGGCATCTCTGGCACTGCGTCATCGAAACGTCCATGACCTCTTGACCAAGCAAGGCCTCGATCCTGCTCAGGCCGTCGCGGTCATTTCCTCGAAACTTGTAGATCGACTGACGTGGATCGCCAAGTGCAACGATGTTGCCGCTTGGCTTTAGAAGAGTGACAATCAGCTGCTGTTCTGCTTCAGTCAAGTCCTGAAACTCATCAACAATCACATGCGAGTATCGAGTTGTCTGAAAGTCTCCAGCGTTTAGCCTGTCGAGAAGAAGCGTAGGCAATTCACTAATCAGTCGCGCCTTGTGGCGTCGCAACCACTGTTGAACAGTTGCCCATAAAAACGCGTTTGGCGTATGACCAGCTTCATGATCCCGTAGTGCCTGATCCGTTTGCGTGGGTAATCTACATTCCTGTCTCAACTGCAAATGCTGGTCCCGAATGTCGAAGATCATCGCTTCTCGTTCGTGGTCCATCAAAATTCGCAGATGGTTGCCGACGATACGAAGACACAGCGCGTGAATCGTTTGGATCACTGGATGCTCTTCGATTCCTGCGCGAACAAGGTCTCCCTCGACGTCCGCTCGCAGCGAATCGGCGATCACACGGTTGAAAGCGACAATGAGAACTTCGTTCCCCCGCAAGTTCTCCCCCTCGGGATGAACCAATCGTTGTACACGACGCACGAGTCCAAAGGTCTTTCCAGCGCCGGGCCCTGCTTCAACTCGAATCACGGAAGCATCTGACTGGATCAAAGGTAAGACCTCCGTGCCCCTGACACCATCTAACCAAGGCTGAGGTGTCACTAGATTCTCAAACTTCGTCTCATACTTCAATTATCGGCTTCGACATCTTGAAACGCAACCAGAACATCGTGACCCACTCACGTATCTACAACCTTGGCGACCTTCGTCGGATTCGGGTCTGTACCCGTAGTTGATCTCGGTCGAATTCTTCTGGGATCTTTAGTCAAATTGGCTAAGTGACTCAGCTGAGATCTGCAAATGCCGTGCTTCAACGAGAATCAATATCGGGCGTACCACCGTCGACGAACACGTCTTGGTCAGTTCGGGACTGGCCTGGTGCAGAATCCAGGTTTACGCTTCGGAACGCCAATGTCAATTCGTCGATGACCATTTTCGCCGGTTTGTAGGAGGAGGCCACCACGTGGGAGGAGCAAAGCAGGAGTGGGAGGCATCGCTCGACCGTGGATACCGTCTGCCACAGGGAGTCGTGTGTTCAATGCACTTTATTGATCCGTTGCTCGTCCAAACGGTGATGTTGGGTGGATACGCAAGTACCTGCGACTTCTGCGATCGCACAGGACCAGAAATTGCCGCGAACTTGGCGGATGTGGTGGCAGTTATCGGCGACGCATTTTGGGAGTACTGGAGTAACCCCGATGACGAAGGGATCATTTGGGATGCGGAGGAGCAACAGTGGTTCGCCGAGCTTGAATCCATTGAATCGATTCTCGACTGGGAGTTCAAGGAGATTGTCACTGACGATACGGAGATTTGGGAAAGAATCGTCGAGTGCTTCCCGGATGGAGAAGTCTGTCGCAGGGGTTACTTCCGTCGAACCAGAGAACAAGCACTTAGATTCGGATGGCGCGATTTCACTGAACGATTAAAGCACGATACACGCTATGTATTTCTTGTCGAACAATCCGATGTGGGAACCGCAACATTTGACGATGAAGGAATACCACCATCAGCCATGCTCGAGAGGTTGGGAAAGCTTGTCTTTGACCATGCCCTCGTGAACGAGATTGATGCGGGTCACGTTTGGTACCGAGCTCGCGTGCACAATTGCGACGCCATAATCTCAACTGCCACAGAGCTGGGTACAGCACCGCGCAAATTTGCCAACACTTCAAACCGAATGAGTCCGGCTGGTATTCCTATGTTTTACGGCAGCCTTGATGTCCCAACGGCACTTGCAGAGACGTGGCCCGAAACGATGGCTGACCTTTGTGCCACCACTGGTGCATTTGCGTCAGCACGTGAGATGACACTTATAGATCTGACGGAACTCCCGGACGTGCCAAGTATTTTGGACCTACGTCAAAGGACCGAGCGAGAAGAGTTGATATTCCTGCATGATTTCGTACGCGATATCAGTGCAGAGATTGTACGGGACGGCAGAGAACACGTTGACTACGTACCGACTCAAGTGGTGACTGAGTATTTTCGACGTGTTTGGACATGGGAGAAAGGACATCCCCACGGAATCATGTACCGGTCCGCAAAGACGACGAGTGGCGTTTGCTGCGTTCTTTTTGTTTCGAACGAGGGATGTGCAGACACAGTCGATGGCTGGGATTCAATACCCGAAAAGATGTTGGGCTTGGATCGTGATTCTCTGGAACGTCATCGACGTGCGGAGATCCCCTTGAACTGAGCCACTTGACCTGTGCCCCGGAAACTGGCCCATTCTTGTGAGAGCGTGGCCCTGATCCACCGGAGGTGGTCATGGCATTTAGCTACCCGCCAGACGTTCGTCGCAAGTTCTGCGAGCGCTTGCTCGCCGGCGAACGAGTCGAAGTTCTCGCCGAAGAGAGTGGCATCACCGCCGCCACTCTCTACCGCTGGAAACGCCAAGCACTCGTCGACGCGGGTCGTCGTCCAGGAACCAAGAGCTACGAGGTTGATGAGCTCGCGAGGGCCTAGTGTCGGATCAGGGACCTCGAGGCGGAACTCGAGATGGTGAAGGCCGCTGTTGCGATCTTCAACGGCGAGGAGGTGGTGCGCCCAAAAGGCTCGGCCAGGTCGTGAAGGGACTCTGCGACCTGGGCTACTCCGAGCGCACGGCGTGTCGGCTCGTCGGGATGAACCGCTCCACCTACCGTGATCAACAGACCCGCCTGCCGTCGAATGCAGCCATCCGACGCCTACTGCTGCCGGCCGCCGTGGCACGAGAAGTGGGGTCCCGAGTGGACGCGTCACGGTGTGGCCAGGATGAAGTACTCCAGCGAAACCAACGAGTGGACGCTCTATTGGGCCGATCGCAACAGCAAATGGCACGTGTTCGACTTGATCGATCCTGGATCCATTGACGAGATCCTCAACGAGGTCGAACTAGATCAGACGTGTATCTTCTGGGGCTGACAGAACCCCGCGCATTTCCGATGAGCCACTAAACGGGGCACAGGTCATGTGGCTCACTAATTGGGGTCCCCGCAGACGATGAACTACTCGCGACTGAAATCCATAAAAGAAGCACACCAGTTTGTATGTATGCAGTCCGAGTTGAAGTGGCCGTGATGACCTATATCAGAACCCTGCCGAACCCTTAGTGGACGAGTCACGACAAGTACATCGAGGTTGGGATCGAAAAACCCCAATCCGAGTTTCTTCTCGTCAACTATTCAACAGGGCAGCTGATTTAGACGCCCGCTCATCGGATTCAGATTCTCGTCGGCCCAAACAGGTGGTTCCTGCCTAGAACCACTCGACTTCGCCGCGATCTCCACACTCCAAGTAGTCATGCCATCCATCTGATCGTTCAAACATGCTGAGTTGTACCTTCATACTCGGATCAATATGCCAAACGGTTCGCCCATACTTCCAATGCCCGTACGCTTCACCCTCGTTTTTCGGAATGCGACGCCACTTAAGAGGTCGGCCGACTTCGGCGCAGCACTCGTCGAAATCGTGTATCCAAGTAATACGGCTCGCCTGTCGATCCGATACAAGCAAATATGCCACTGGCGAATCCGGAAGCTTCTTGATCCCCTCCACTAGAGGGCGCACTTCGCTTGCGCGAACATTCCCGCCCCCCTTCACTAGCGAGACATTCAAAACAGTGACGACAAGATGACCTTCTTCGCGGTCACCGACGTCAAGCAGAATCGTCACCAAAAAACCATTCTCCAAGAGAAGGTCCGATAACGACTCCAATCGTGAAAAGTATCCGACCGCGGTGACTATTGCCAATTGACTCAGACCATCACTTTCATCGCTCGGGTATCAACGCAATATCGCGTCGCTCTAACAATCAACTCACCTTCAATTAAATTAATCACACGATGAGCTTTTGGACCTCAGATTCGTAGTCGATCCGACTGTTGGCTCCATCGAGTCTCGACGAAAAATTGCATCTTCTACCCATTTAGCAAGCGAGTCATCGCTCGGCGGCGGCGGATAGAAACGCGCGTAACCTTTGTCGACTCCGGCTCCTCGAACAATATTGAGTTCAAGTCGGGGAGGCAATGTGTCGTAATTGTTCTCCTCGGCGGAAGTAAGCTGCACAGCAATCAATCCACCTCGCGGATCACCCTTATTATTACGAAGCGTTGCTGCGATCTCCCAGTCGATGTAGCGCCTCGCCCATGTACATTTGCCGATGAGGACGATGGTGCAGCTTGTACCCGCAATATAGTCTTCTCGGATTTTGCGCATCACGTAGTCGCTATCGCCACTGTCAATCCTGTCTGCGAATTCCCCGCCCTTCTCGTGAATTCCTAAGCTACGTATTTCGTCAAAATACTGTGAGTACCTCTTGATGAATGCAGCTGCCTCAAGAGAATCATTTCGATGATGATAAGAGAGAAAGATTCTGCGCATGGCAGTCGGCTATCTCGCATCGAGAAACGACACATGCGCTTCTGGAATGTCTTGAATTGGAATGCGTTGTGTTCGCGGTGAGGACTTCCAGTCGGGAACCTTGCCACTAACTCCAACCTTCTGTCTTCTGCTCGCGTAGAGAACTGGATCGTTTCTCGTCTCGTCACTAAAGATGACCCAGAAATTAATGTCCAGTTTTTCGGCTTTAGCGTAAGAGACGAGCCAACTCGCCAAAATCGAGAGTTCGGGTGCTACTCCGTCTTCCCAACCTGGGAGATCTGCGGAGATTGTGAGATCAGCGTGGTCTGAATGCGCCTTCCAACTAATTTCAATCGAACTCTCAAGCACCCTTAGATTGTCCTTCGTAACGTAGGCACCCACTGCAACGATCCATCTCTCATTAACCCCATCAATTACGGGACCTCTCGCTTGGTCGCCAAATCCGGCCGACTTCAGAAATAAATCAATCTGGTCGACCAGAGTGCTCGTTCTTGTATTTGTATACGTGTACATCAATCCCCCTGTTCGACAAACGATGCATTTGCTTCCTTCCTAACATTCCAATCCGCGACAGCCATTTCCGCAATCTCGCGCGATGTGGGACGAGACGTTTGGAGTAGACGCTCGATTTCTGAACGACTCGATTGTGGACTCTTGACCACGTCTGGAAGTTTCTCCGCGAGCACTCGAATAGCAGAATCTGATTGCGTGGCGAGAATCAGCGATCGAACATCGGCGAAGAAGGAAATCGGGGCACGAGGACACGATTCGATCAACGTCGTAACACCGGCATCATCAGTTAGACCGCGCATAATTGCCACGACCATGTCATGACGCTCTTGAGCATTTGGCGCCCACGTAAATGGGCGCAGTCGACCCGGCCGGCGCAGTGGTGGATAAACCTTTGTCAGGTCATTTCCAGTAACAATCACTGGTATTCGTCGCAACACCTCGTCAGCAGCTTTGCTCGGTGAGTCGGCCAAGTGCATGAGTTGAGCAAGAACCTGTTGATGATTCACAGTTCCCGTGCTGTGTGCCCACTCACCAACGGTGGTATCAAAGTCGTCGACGAGAAGCGCAGCCGGTTGACCCTGGTCCGCCCGTTCACCGGCTTCCTTGTATTTCGATAAAACGAGCTTGCCTGGCTGTCCAGCGCGATCGCTCTCCAAGTCTGCAGAATTTATTGAGACAACGTGGACTTGCCTTTCAACAAGATGAAGCCTGGCCTGATAACTTTTGCCGTCTCCTGGGCGGCCAAAGATTCCAAGTATGAGCGGCCAGTCCTCCATCTCAGCGAAACTCATGACGAGATGCTGGTCAAGCGCATGACGGAAACGAGGTGGAATATGCACCGTTTCGACTGTCCCAAGTTTCTTCAATGAGTCCTTCACTTTCACTCTCTTAGGTCTCCGGTTGTTCCGTCAGCGAATCTCTGAATACTCGCGACATTCCGTTAAGTACGAGAGCAACTACTTCATCTGTGTCATCGGTCTCGAATAGTCGGTAATTCTCGGTATCGCTCAAGCCGTTATGGAGACCACCGATGCCCGCAGTACTCAAGCGTCTGATTATTGCCTCAAAAGGGTCACTGATCCCAAGCGAACGAGCTTCGTTCAATATATCCATGTAGTTCGGATTTGATGCAGCTTGATGCTCGACCGTGAATTCCTCAACAGGAGATCCCAAAATTGAAGCCACTACACGTCGTGTGCACCCTCCATAACCACCAACTAGGTAAAGCGGCATTCGCGACTTGAGTGCCAAATCGATCTCCTCCAAGACGCCAGGGACGAGGCCCTGTTGACCGGACACCCTCCCGCCTAGCACCACTCTCGCTTGAATTTCTCCGTTCATTTCCTCGCGCATCTTGGTCAGCGCAAATGCGTTCCAAAGTCTCTCGGCAGGACTTCGATCAGCAGGTACCGGTAGATCCTCGGGCGAATTTCGAGGTGGAGCCACCTCAACAATGGTCGCTACATTGATGAGATCTGCACGGTCGCTTATCGATAGCGACTTCCAGATTGGCCAAGCTAGGTACGAATACACTCGGTCAGGACCTCTGAGATCCTTTCGATCGTAAGTCCTTATGAGGTCAAATAGCGACTCCGTATAACCCGTAACTCGTAAATCGCCTCCGTAGGCAATCGAACCACCGCGGGCCAAGATGTGCCGAACTAATTCAATGAACACGTGACTCACATGAAGATCACTCAATCCGAGTTTCGTTAGGTCTTCAATCGGTGAGTCGGAGATTGAGAGCCCCACGCACGCTGTCTGAGAAGACGATGTCATTGCGAAGTCGCTCTTGCTCGAAGAGTTGTTGGAGTAACTGCGTCGAAGTTTGGATCAAGTTGTCGAAGTAGTCCGATTTCCTCCGTTCCTAACGGTGGATCGGGATACAAAATCCGACCAACACTTCCTCCACCGGTAAGTACTCGAGTGCGATACTCGAGCGCCGTGAGGAGCTCCGGCGGATACGAAAGAATCTCGTCAGCTTGATCGATCGAGAATTGGCGACATATTGAAGCAACACGTTTCGGAAAGTATCGATTCCTTAGCACCTCGATCAACATTGCACTGACAACCTCGGGCAGAGACTCTCGTCCGCTCCATCTAATTACTGGGACATTCCCCATGTACGGGAATGCACGCGGTTCTCTACTCTCGACTGCGTCGAGTACAACAATTGGGACGTGGCGTTGTTTTGCTTCGAGAACTTCGAGTCGGCACCATTCTCTCGAAGCGTACGAATCAGTCTGCACGGCCAACAAAGCAGGAAGAGAGCCCACGATGGACAAAATGAAATCACTGAACGGAGTACCGTGGGGAATGTCAGTCGCATCGAAGAAATCGTCCAATCTTGCAACGGCGTGCAAGTGATCTCGTACTGATTTGGTGATATCGACACCATCGTGCTTTGCATGACTCAAAAAAACCTTCACCTTGGCAGCTGTTGGATCCAGCAACTGACAGACATCATGTATCGATTCGCTCAACATCACGCTGACGCGATCCTCGTCTGGAATCTCCATGAGCTGAATGCCGTTTAATCTTCCCAGTTCGGTCGGAAGATTCGCCGCACTCGTCAGTAGTACAGGCGTAATTCGAACGCGAGGACGTGCACGGGATGCTAGGCCCACAAGGTACTCGCGCCAAGCTCCATCAGCCACCAGATGTTCATCCGCCAGAATGAAGATCGATGTGAAATCAGCTGCATCAACCGGTATCGACGAAGGCGTTACTCCAGTCTCCAACGACGTCCTAAATCTGACTGGTATTCCCAACCCCCTCGAAGCTGGTAGTTCGGGATTAGCACAGAAAGTACGGAACATCGCGCGAGCCAGAGTCCGGCCGATCTCCGACGCGGGGTGCCAGACAGCGTAAATACCAAGAACCGGAAAATCGCTAACTGTGCCCGGGGGCCGCGGGATCGGCACACCGTTCGCTGCTGTAAGAGTCATTTCACTGAGCGAACTCATCATTGAACATCAGGCACAAAATCAGGATCACTCTCTCTGACCTTTTGGAGCGCGAATTCGTGTGCAGCTCTCCTCGTAGCTGGTACTTCTGGTTGCATGCCAAATCCATTTAGCCGTATATCGAAATAGATCATTCGATAAAGATTCTGGCTTATGCTTCCTCGCGGAATTCCTTCGAGCTCTTGGGCAAGGATAACTCTTAATTCAGTTTTATTCACGATCTGGAGTCTCCGCCCGGAGACTGACACGTATTCCATGATGGCCATTTCGACTTAGTCACAGTTCGAGCGAGGCTGCGAGGCAAACGCGGCTCAGTGCGCGAACCGAATTCGTCGAGTCGATTTTCCGGAGCTTCCACGATTCCGATAACGAAACGTACCGTCATTTGGTTGCGGGTATAGGCAGATGTGCCCTGTGAAGGACCATCTGTTCCATCGGAGCTATCAAACTCTTGATCTTGCTCGTCTCATATGCAAGATACGTCCTCATGACCCAGTTGGCTGGGCCTGCCCACACGAGACCCAGCACGAAAATGCCACCAAGCAATCGAGATGCTGCCCGCTGAATCTTTCTACCCAGCAAGCCCTCCTTTGACCAGTCAAAGATTTGCCAGATATCACTCATGGCTGTCGCTAATCACTATCGTCAGAATTCGCTGCATCGCCGTGCCTACTTCGACTTTCGTTTGCCAGCGTCGGATCGCTTCTTCCGCCAAGAGCCATCCGCGTTTCTGCTTCTCGGCTCCTTTGCAACGTACGGTCCTTGTCGTGGACCCGCTCGTCTATCTGCCATGAAAATCTCCAACTTCAATGCTTGAGCGTAGGTAACTCCGACAACCTTCCAACGTATGTCGCTCCTGTGACGCCAATCGAGCGCAGTCACGCACACGAACACTTGTTCGTAGATTAGCCCAATCAAACAACATCGTCAAAATCTGAATTCACCTCCCGCAAACCGATAGTCATACCTGGTCGGGAGATATTTCCGTCCATCAGTCATGAGTGACCTCAATTCATTGATAACATCATGTGTTATGGATGAAGCACAGGATATCGGCCTCGTTTTGAAGAATCTGCGTGAGCGAGCCGGGTTATCTCAACGCGCACTCGCTCTTCAACTCGGAGTACAGCAACCCGCTGTAGCTCGATGGGAATCAGGAAGGGTGAAATTACCAATCGACACCATCGAGCAGATTCTGAGGCCCCTTGGATATGGCGTCGAGTACAACCTCCGAGCAATACCGATTGGTGAGGCCGTTGCGAACGGCGTGCCCCTGAAATTGGTTCGGCGTGCGAGCTCCGACAATGGCAGTACTTCGCGATCAATGATCATCACTTCTGGGTCAAGGACTTTTGAAGTGTATTCCGACGCTCCTTGGAATGTCGGAATGCGTGATCGAGCCACGGGTAAACCCTTACCAGGTGCAACTGTCTATCCGTTTGCAGTCGAAGACATGGTCTGGCACCCGGACGGCGTGTTGATTCGGTACGGAAATACGGTTGGCAAAATTGCCTCAGTCGGAAAGTCCGATGACCTAGGACAAGCAGTGTTCAGTTTCATGCACGCTGATCATCGCGACCTCGAATTGGCGGAAGTCATTGAAATTGATGCTTGGCATAGTCGTCTTCGTGAAATGGACTCTCGGTGTGACAACGATTAAGTACCATCAAATTTAGGAGGTTGACGAACTCGATGCCCGAAGTACCAGTGTTCTCCACTACCCACGGTAGGCTTTTTCAGGGGGATTGCATGAATCTCCTCGCCTCGCTTGACGATGATTCCGTCGACCTAATCTTCGCTGACCCACCCTTCAATCTGGGGAAGGACTACGGAAGAGGAGTGCGGGATGATCTCAAGGAACACGAGTACCTGGAATGGTGCGCTCAATGGATCAAAGAATGTTGCCGAGTGATTGCACCTGGCGGTGCGATCTGGCTCTACAACTTGCCGAAGTGGAATATTGAAATAGGGCACAAGCTCAACGAGAACGGAATGCTTTTCCGCCATTGGGTTGCAGTCGACATCAAGATGCTGCTGCCAATCCCAGGTCGCCTGTACCCATCTCACTACTCACTGCTGTATTACACAAAGGGAAAGCCCAAGACGTTTGAACGACCAAGAATTCCTATCCAGGTATGCCGCCATTGTGGTGGCGACGTAAAGGACTACGGCGGTCACCGAAACAAGATGAATCCAGACGGAGTGAATATCTCTGACGTCTGGACCGACATTCCCCCCGTTCGTCACCGTAAAACTAAATCTCGATCCGCCAATCAGCTCTCCGAGAAGATGCTTGAGAGAGTCATCTCCATCAGTTCAATTGAGGGTGACTTAGTGCTGGACCCGTTCGGTGGTGCCGGCACCACATATGTCGTTGCAGAGAGAATGCACCGCAAGTGGGTCGGAATCGAACTTGGCGATGTCGCACCGATTGTGGCGCGACTCGAAGGTCGTGAGTATCACGTACCAGCGCCCAATCGTGGTGACGCCGCCAAGGGCAACCCTCGAAGGCCTTCTAGCGCAGAGCGCGGCCGTCGGTCCCTTTTTTGATTCTTGGCACATTCTCGGATTCGTCATCGTGTTCGACAACGATGATTCCTAGGTACCCAGACGAGACGACGATTGACCTCCACAATGGGAAGTAGGGACGAAGCTCCCAGATATTGCCAATGCGATCAGTCAAGAATCGTGCGAGTGCCTTACTAGGTACGACAAGTACTCCAGCAGATATTTTGCCTTCGATCAGACCAACACTCATCTTGTTCATCGCGCGATGAGACGAGCTGATGTTGCCCGTTTCCCATTCAGCAACGAACGGCTTGCCAAAAACATGCTTTGAGGCATCCAGTTTCCCAAAATCAGCCATGGTCGAATCGGTTATCACTGGGAAGCGGACTTCCGAATCCCATCCTTGCTCCTCCAGTGCAAGTACAAAGGCATCACGGATCGGTCGAACACCGTTACCCTCCCCAGACTTCTTGCCGGACTGAGGATGAATGATGAATCGGTCAGCGCCAGACGGCCAGACCAAGGCTCTAATTGCCTGGCGAATCTCTTCGACTGCCCCCGACACTTCCGATGACGACTTGCAACCACCGACGTCGATCAAGTTGATTTCTTCAATTATCCGCACCGTCGGTGAGCATAGGTTCGCCCGTCGCGTGTGTCTATTCGCAATCAGATTGAAGTTCACTTCGCTCCATAAATTACAAGCTCTAGCCAGACGCGTCGAAGTCTGACTGTTTCGAGAAAAGCTCCTCGCCATGCCGCGATACAAATTCCAGGTCCTCACGGTTGTCGACATCCAGAACGGGGCCGACATCAATTGCCAATACCGACTTTGGATTTAAGCGAGCCAGCATTCCGAGCAACTCGGAGTCGCGAACTGGGAATTTCGAATTGATAATCCGCCTCATTGTGTCAATTCCAGGGACGGATAACCAGCGAAAGTTTCCAAAACACAAATTCGTTGCATCGAGGTTCTTGCCCACATTCCGTACAAACCTCGGATCCGTATCATCGACTTCAACCCAGATCGGGTCTGCATCATGGACCAGCGATGTGGTGGCGAATGCCGCGAGTGGAGTGGTCGCCTCGTAGGAGTTAACGTCAGCCAAGAATCGCTGGAAGGTACCTTGTATGCAAACTATGTCACAAGTCGATATAACGAGCTGGCCCGACAACGAGCGACTCAAAAGCTCGATCGCCGCAAGTGTCCCATCTAGGTTCTGTTCATGTATTTCAATCTCGATTCTGCTTGTCCGTGCATATTGGTGGAGATACGTCCTCAGCTGAAAGTCGTTCCGACGGATCGCTACTGACACGCGCTCGATGCCTGCAACGCGCATCTCGTCAAGCGTCCACGAGATTAATGGGCGTCCCAACACTTCCAAGAGCGGCTTCGGAGTTCCAATACCGGAAGCTCGAAGTCGTGTACCCGAACCTCCCGCCATAATTGCGCCAATGACATTGCCCACAGAGTCAGTGCTATCAAATTTCCGGGGCAAGGGGACCGATGGACGCCGTGCCATCAATTCTGAATTCACGTTTAGCCCTGTGCAGGCAGCCACAATGTGCCGCGTCCTAAGCGTCGATGACTTGAATTCGAATCAAGTTGCAATTGACGACAACTGTGCTGTTTATATGGATGAATTGAGCGTTCCAGCCGTGATTGAAGCCGCGAGGCGCGGTGTAAGTGCCATCCTGTCCGGTTTCGGATCGCCGTTTGCCCACGGAGTGAATCTTCTTCGAGCGCAGAAACGTCTACACGGATCAAGTCCTGCTCTCTATGGGCAGTTGGGAATTCGAGTTCGACGTGGAGCAGAGATCGTCATATTGCCAGACGGTTCCGTAATCACCTCCGCCAGCGATATTGAAAATTTACAGCCAGCCACCATGCCGTCTGACTTCGTACTACGTGACCTCCGCGAATCTACCGAAGTTTCTCGCTGCTACTGGCCGCATCGTCGGTACGACCCATTGATGGCAAGCTTGATGATCCCTGGGTTGCAACGGGACGCGTCGCAACTTGCTCAAAAAGCGATCGTCGTGGAGAGGATGCAATCTGGCCATCTGTGGTTTACAGGTGGTGCTTTGTCAATTGGCGAGATGACGGACCTCGCAAAGGATTCGGATGTCTCATCGTCGATGGTGGAACGACAGTTGCTCACATACACTTCGGCGCTGGAGTTGATTGAGCTCCAAAGGTCAACGGCTCTCAGAGCGGAGCGGCGTATAGCTCCATTGGCATCCGCTCTGTCTGAGTACTTCTCAAACTTCTTGCTCTTTCACAACACGTATGAAGAGCTCCTCAGATATTTGTGCACGTCAGCTCGAGAAGAGGGGGCTCCGCTGGCCCAACTATATGACCTCGCATTGAACTCTCAGATAAATGACTGGATGATGACCTCCCGAATCCTACTGCCCAACAAAAAGGACGTTCTTGAAGATGGTGGCCCGATTCCCGTCCCGCCGTTGACTCCGTTTGAAGATTTGAGTGCACGACAGCGAGCAGTTACGGCTGCTTTGGCTAGAGTCTCGAGCGATTGTCGTGACCGAGTCCTATTGGCCTCAAAGATCTTCGTTGCTAAGGAGTGGAAGTTCTTTACGAACAAGGTTCTTATGCGCGAATTCTCGCACGCGCTTCGGAGTCTTCCTGATTGGAACGAAGGCGAATTCAGGGAGCTATCAATTGCTGATCTAATCCATCGATTCCAATGAGTACGACCGAGCCGACGTGGCGACGCCTGTCTCGCGGTCACGAGGAACCACGAATTGGGGGGAAACTTCGAGGCTTAGCGCGCGCTCTCACTATGGGTCTGTCCGTACCAGAGACGTGGATACTCACGACAGATCGAACCGAACGTATATATGTTGACGAAATTGGTGCAGCGCCGCCACCGAGTCTGGGCTTCCCGATCATCATTCGTACGTCCTATGGTGACGACTGGTCCAACGCTGATGAAGTTTCCGGACTTGGTCGAAGCTTGGTAGTAGAGACGCCCATTGAATGGATAACAGGCTCAAAAGCAATTATGGAGTCAGATCCGATGCCCGTTGCCATATTTGTTCAACCAGCGGTCTCTCCAGTTTGTTCAGGCTTCTTGCACATACGTACTGATGAGTTCTTGGGAATCGAAACTCGGGCAAGTTTTGGCTTGGAGACCATGTCGGTCAGCAGAATTGCCCGTGGCAAGACGCCGGAGTTGACCGGGTGGTTTACAACCGTTCCCTTTGAGATGGTTTCAAAGGATTGTGAGTACTTAGTGTCTGGGGCTGTTCACTTGAATGCATTACTTGAGCTCGGGAGTCTCAACCTCGAAGAACCCGTGGAGGTCGAATGGGTCTACGACGGAAAGCGACTGTGGATTGTTCAGTACCAGTCACTCAACGAAATATCTTCAATCACGACGGTTTGAACAGGAGACACGGGATGCCAATCGGCGTACTTCTCATCGGCGCAGCCGGCGCGACTGCTTCAACGCTTGTCGCAGGCTCCGTTGCTATGGCGTCTTGGATCGTTGAGGAAGAGTATGGATACACCTCGCTGCCACATTTCGCCAACCAACAACTCGTTGGCACGTCTGACATGGTCTGGGGAGGTTGGGATCTCAGACGTGAGTCCGCCATCGATGTAGTACGACGACATGGACTGATGGATAACGCGACGATCGATTCGATATCTTCTCGGCTGGAAGACATCGACATATTGCCCGGAATCCTTACTGATTCTGACTTTTCCGTCAATCGCGAGGGGTCCAAATCAACTCCCCTAAGCGAGATTGAGATGGTCGAGCAAATCGGCGAGGACATTGAGCTATTTCGGAAAGTCCATGGTGTTGAAAGGTGCGTAGTTGTGAACCTTTCAAATCCCTCGAATTTCCGGTCGACTGCGAATTTGCCGAGCGGTAAAATATATGCGACGGCCGCAGTCGATCACGGATGTGACTTCGTAGAATTCACACCTTCTCCGTCGATCACCGAGGAGCTGATCAAGACAGCTCTCGACCGCGGAGTCCAAGTTGCCGGAAGAGATGGAAGTACTGGCCAGACCTTGCTAAAAGTTGTCCTAGGGAACCTTTTCAAAATGCGGAATTTTGAGATCACGTCCTGGTATTCAACTAACTTGCTCGGCAATCATGATGGACTCGTCCTGAGTGATGCGGATTATGCGAAGTGGAAGATGGAAGACAAGCAGGACGCCCTTTCGCCCTACGCGACTGAGTCCACTCAACACGAAGTACGAATTGAGTTCATCCGGGATCGAGGCGACGACAAAGAAGCAATCGACTCCATTCATCTTTCTGGATGGCTGAACTCGAAGCATTCACTAGACCTGCACTGGAGAGGTTCCGACTCATTTTTGGCAGCGCCACTGATTTTGGATCTGATCCGTTTGGTAGAAGTGGGACCATCCCTTGACCAATTCAAACCGGGACTACAAGTTCAATTGGGCGTCTTCTTCAAGAGGCCCTTGCAACGCGAATCCTCGACTTGGGACGCACGATTGACTGAACTCACCAATTTCTATTGCACTTCCGATCGATAAATGGATCCGAGATTCACTTCTTCAGGGCAGCCGCTATAGCGGCAAGATCCTCATCCGAGGTATCGACGTCTCTGAATCCGGCAACTTTGGGCCAATCTTCGTCAGTCCATGTTCGTCCATTGAAACTTCGTTCTCCGGAGTATCTGGGTATTGCATGGAAGTGAACATAAGGGTCCTTCATCATCGCCGAGATGTAGTTAAACCGCTCAGCGTTCCACAGATTCTTGGTTTGGGATTCAAACCAAGCAGCTAGAGACGGCAACTCAGACAATTCATCTGGTGTCACCTCAGACAGTGATTCGACGGGCCGCCGAAGAAGGAAAACGCAAGCCCCGAGAGTGATCTGCTTGCCCCGGACGACTACTAGCCAATGGGTCGTGTCGAAAACAGCGCGCGATTCTGGTTCAAACTTGCTCCAGTGGGACATGTCACTCATTCTCTAACTCCTTCGCCTCTCGTTGATTAACCTTCTAACGGTAGACACGACAACATTGGTATCGCGATACTCGTTGGCAGTACGCTCCCAAATGAGATCAAAATCACTTTGAAATTTGCGAGCAACCTGTTTTGATTCGATCGCGATCGCATTGATGCGATGGGCGTCGGCCTGACCGACCACCTCGTGCATTATCACAAGATTAGCATCAATGATCTCGTATTTCAATGGCAATGGCTCCGAAGTAAGGGCGACGTAGTAGTGGTCAAAGTGCTCCATGGCATCGAGCCAGTTTTCAAACGTCTCTTCAATCGAAGCATCGCTCAGGTGAATGTGGAATCCGTGTAGACCATTCTCGAGGTACGACGTCAATTCCTCCAAAGAATATATCTCTCGAAGCGCATGGCCCTGCTCGAGTGAAGCGAACTGGAGCTTCTTTCGTTCGAGGTGTTCTTCCACATAGTGATCGATGTTTGAACTGCCCTTTCCAAATCGCTTCATAGCGAGTTCAGTAACAGCCTCGTCACTCTTGAAGATAGTTGAGACTCGCTTAGGAAGTCGTGAGATCCGGGTCGCCTGACTTTCGGCGGAGAGAATTAGCGATTTGTATTGCTGCGGTGAAGTGGTGATCGTAATTGAGCTACCAAGTGCAGGTTGCATCAGGTCGTCCAGATCGTCGGCATTCATCAACTCACGACTCATCTCTTGACCGAAGCGTCCGGAGAGTTCAACGAGCGTCTTAAAGATGATTCGATTTGAATGATGGCGAAGGGTTGCACCGTTCGTCCACGAGAAAAGTTGACTGCCGGCCGCTGCCTCCGACCGCTCCATCCAATCTTCGCGAGGGAGTTTCTTATCGACCTTTGGTGAGTTTTCGATAATCGGCAAGTTCCACGTTAGGTGAGCCAGTAGTCGATCCTCCGCGGACAGTTGATCAGCAATCTCAACCAATTGATCCACTGCTGCCATCAATTCATCCGGACCGGGTTCCTTGTCCAATCTGAGAGCCTTGATTAGCCGAGGACTCAATCCAAGTAGTCGAGATGGATCGTCCAGGCCTGTCTGGCTGCGCAACTGCTGTAGCGAATCAAATTCGGGACCGTAACCAATCTCAATGGCCCGATTCCGGTAGTTAATTCTCGGCATGATGCACAGAATATGCGCAATAGCTCAGTGAGTGCTAAGTACAAATCCAATTTTGCAGATGTTGAGCCGCATGTGTGTCTGTCTTCAATGGCCTTCAGGCCGTACTTAGGAGGAGAACCATGAAGGCATCAGTTAAGGCAGTAACGAGTGAAGGAAGCCCGCAAACAAATCTTGATCTGAAGTTGAGCCTCAACGCTCTGCGTTCAAAAGTTCTCGGTTTGAAGCTGTCTCGTTCGTCGTCCACACCGACGCGCCACTGTCGCGGTCACCGCTAAGCGTACGCCTGAGAAAGGAAGACAATCATGTCAAATCTAGTTCCATCATCACG
Source organism: uncultured Ferrimicrobium sp. (assembly GCA_964434455.1). GTDB lineage: Bacteria > Actinomycetota > Acidimicrobiia > Acidimicrobiales > RAAP-2 > RAAP-2. Next base: position 164,740 of record CAYSVK010000003.1, read on the forward strand.
TGGATCAGTTGGTCGCCGTGAACCTCGCTACGCGGGTCGGGCCCAAGCTCGGCTCGATGCTCAGACTGAAATTGGTCTAGCGGAGATTGAGTCGAAGACAGAGATGCAGGCCGCACGAGTCATGGCGGTGTCATACGTCGGAAAGCGTGCCATGCACGAAGTGACGATGATCAGCCAGCTGGAGCAGCAGCTGATCGCGCTAATCCCGATGGCCACTGCTCGATTGGTGGCAATCGGAGACATGGTGGCGCTTTCGGCCGCCGATGTTGTGGCCGACACCGTTCGACGGGTACACCGATGATCATCGCAGTCGTTCTCATGACCATCCCCGCGATGACGTTCCTCGTCGCTCTGGCTCACCTGGCCTTGACGGTCAGGGAGCCAGGGCGAGCTGAGAAGGCTCGCATCGAACGAGAGATGTACAAGGCGGAGTTCCGCCTCCACGAGATGGCAAGCGAAGCGTTAAGTGCGCTACTCGACGTCGCACGCACTAGCGGATTCAAGCAGCCGAAGCAGCCACAATGAAGAGGTCGACCGTGAGTTATTTGTCGAGCAGGTGCCAATTGTAATGGGCAGCGACATAAATCCTCGGTCGACGTGGGATCGCTTCGTCAGGTTGCTGATCGAACTGCTGATCATCAGTTTTGTCATCAACCTGACGATTCACCTGCTCGCACCGTACGCGTTCGACCTGATTGCAGTCGCCGTAGTGGCGTTGATCGTGACGATCGCGTATCGAACGAAGCGCTCTCGCTGGTGATCACTTTCCACTGAGATCAGTCATCCGGTCGTTGTTGTGGAATCGTCAACAAGTACAGAAAGGTCTTGACTAATGCGTAAAAGCATCGTTCAATATGTTCACTCCCATTACTGCGTTTGCGCAGTGGTAGGTCGAGTTCTTGAACCATCAAGCGATGTTCTGAGTTGCTCAGAGGTCGTAACAGAGGAGTGGGGAAGGAGGCTGGTATGAGTCGAACATTTCATCACGGAGAACGCAAGATTCGGGTACGAGCGATCCGGAAAGATCCACCCGACCTGCGTCGCTTGGCCAGAGCGTTGATCGCCTTGGTTGAAGCGGAGGCAGAAGCAGAAGCCTTGGCTGAAGAGGAAGCCCGCAAGAGCACGTCGAGACCGAAGGGGCCAAAGCCTCCGAAAGCGAAGGACGGACAAGACAAGGTTGGCCATTGAGCAGCGCACTCGTCTGGTACGAGGTCGAGTTTCCTCGAGAGGTTGACCCCAAGAGCCACCAACAGATCTTCAGATTGCTCGCCACCTCAGGAGCTCTACCTCTAGTTATCGAAATACGCGGAACGACTGACTCGGTCATCCACCGCATTGGCGTTCCTGAGGGTCAGTCCGGAGGTTTAAGCAATCTACTGAGATCGTCTCTTCCTGGACTGAATCTGAAGGCGATCGCTCGACCGCAACCCACGCTCTCTCGGGCGGTGTCGCTTCGGCTATCGACCAAGCGTCGCCAGATCCGAGTTGATTATCCCGAGAAGGCTGCTTCGGCGCTTCTGGCGGCTCTTTCGCACCTCGGTGGCAAAGAAGAGCTCGTACTGCAGTGGTATTTAACGCGATCGTTGGTGCCAACTTCCGTGCCGACCAAAGCTCCTGTCGATAGCAGCGAGACAGTCTCCGGACTACTTGTAGCGAGTCTCTTGACAGGTGCTCACGACATTGATTCGGAGCTTCGAACGGCGATGCGCACCAAACAGTCCGAGCCAGGTTGGCGTGGGCTGGGTCGACTGGGCGTTCGCGCTGCCAGTGACAGCCGAGAACGTCAACTCATTCGTCACGTCCTTGGTGCACTTCGCACCGTGGAAGCACCGGGCGTTGGGTTCCGGGTGCGGTCGACGGCACCCCACCGCGTATCGGATGCCGTCATTCCTTGGCTCGCTCCAATGCGCGTAAATGCTCTGGAACTGGCGTCTCTCTCGGCTTGGCCCGTAGGTCCAACGGCGGATCTACCCATCAAGAAGGTGTCCAGCACGTTGCTGGCGCCCCCTCGAGGAGCTCCACGGCGAGGGCGTGTATTGGGAGACGCCACCTTTCCCGGACGCGAACAGCCAATCTCGTTGCCGCTGCGTGACTCGTTGCGACACTTGCACGTTCTGGGTCCAACTGGATCAGGCAAGTCGACATTGCTCTGCAACCTCATCGTCCAAGACATGGAACAGGGTCGTGGCGTTGTCGTAATCGAACCCAAGGGCGATCTCATTGAGGACGTACTGAGGCGTGTCCCACGTGATCGTCTCAATGACGTAGTTCTCCTCGATCCCACTGACCTTGAGAGGCCTGTCGGGCTGAATCCACTAGCGCGGGAAGGTCAATCTTCCGAGTTGGTGGCCGATCAGCTGCAGGGTGTATTTCACGCTCTCTATGCCAGTTCCTGGGGTCCCAGGACCTCGGACATATTGGGAAGTTCACTATTGACGCTCGCTCGCACTTCGGGAGCGTCCTTGGTGAACCTTCCAATTCTTCTGACTAATGCTCGCTACCGAAGGAAGATCGTTGGCGGCATCGATGACCCCATAGCCCTCGGTCCGTTCTGGGCTCAATACGAGGAATGGAGTGAAGCGGAACGAGCTGCCGCGATCGCTCCTTCGATGAACAAGATGCGTCCCTTCATCATGCGTCCCGAACTTCGTGGCGTCTTGGGTCAGGACCATCCGAAGTTCCAGTTGCGAGACGTATTCACCAAGCGTCGAATCTTCTTAGTCAATCTGGCTAAGGGCCAACTTGGCCCGGAGAGTTCCGCTCTTCTCGGTGCTCTCGTCGTCGCTCAACTTTGGCAGACAATTCTTTCGCGGTCCAAGGTCGATCCTGAAAAGCGCCACCCAGTGTTCGTCTACGTCGACGAGTTTCAGGACTACCTCAAACTGCCGCTCGATTTTGCCGACGTACTGGCCCAGAGCCGTGGACTAGGAGTCGGACTCATTTTGGCTCACCAGTACCTGCACCAGCTTGACGCCGGCACCCGTACGGCCGTGCTCCAAAATGCACAGTCTCGAATTGCCTTCAGATTGGCTCACGAGGACGCCGTCGCGCTCGCCCACCAATCAGTCCCGTCAGTTGAAGACTTCGAGGGACTTCCCGCCTACCAGGCGTATGCCCAGCTCGTCGTCGGCAATTCTGTCGGCCGTTGGCTCAGTCTTCAAAGCCGCCCGATGATTCCTGAAACGTCAAATCCGACCGAACTCCGAGAGATCTCCCGTGACGCATACGGGACCGATCGGAGCGCGATCGATGATGCCATTCGAGAGCTCATTCAGGGACCTCCATCGGATCAATCGGGAACAACTATTGGACGACGGCGTCGTTCGGGAGAAGAGTTGTGAGTCGCTCAATCTGTCCGGTCGCTAGTCCGGTCGCGTTGAGTGCGGTCCCTGTAACCACCAAGCGAATCAAGGTGATCCGCTCAACAGGGGCGCGGACTGCTCTGCGTGCCACGCAACGCTTCTTCTCGACAAGGACCCACGCCTCTGGAACCTCTATATCGGCACCTCTGGTGACGCGACCGATAAGTGACCCGAAGGGGTCGAAGTCTGGTCAGCGGCTCACTTGGCTTCAAGTCAGACCATTCCACTCCTTAATCGACTCCGGCCCTGGCCGTCCGCTCGCGTCTCCTATCCCCCTCCGAGTTCTCCCTATATCCACTCAAACTGGGGCGCGGAACGATGACTGGTGGCAACCATGAGCGTGCGAACCGGACGACGAGAGCTATCGGCCCTGCGACGGAGCTTCAGCGACCGCGACCTCGCCATTGTTGAGATGGTCGCCGGACTGCGCCTGATGAGTGGTCGGCAGATCGAATCATCGTTCTTCGGATCAAGCGAACACGATTCACCTGGGGCGGCCGCACGAGCCACCCGTCGAGTACTCGTTCGACTGGTGAGCAATCGGCTCCTTGTCCGTCTGGAACGCCAAATCGGGGGCATAAGAGCGGGCTCAAAGGCCTTTGTCTACGGCCTCGGACCGGTGGGACATCGCCTACTCAATCTTTCGAAGCCTCGTCCTCGTTATCGGGAACCGAGTCCGTTGTTCGTTGAGCACACGTTGGCCATCGCCGAACTCGTCGTCAAGATTTCCTCGGCAGCTAGCGAGGGGCTCTGTGAACTGATCTCCTGGCAGGGAGAACCTCGTTGTTGGCGAGTATTCAGTACCGCTGCAGGAAGGTCCATGCTTCGACCGGATCTCCAATTGGCCATAGGGGTTGGCGACTACGAATACCGATACTTCATCGAGGTCGATCGCGGCACCGAGCATCTTCCGGCCATTGTTCGAAAGGCGCAGATCTACGACCGCTACTTCCGCTCGGGCAAGGAGCAACATAAGGACGGTCTGTTTCCGACAGTCCTCATTGTAGTACCGGACAAGGACCGGCAGCAGTCGATCCAGGGCGCTCTCAAGACAACCAAGAGCCTCACACAAGAACTGTTCGCGGTGTGTGCCGACGAAAACGCTCTGGGCACGCTGCTCGGAGGCGAACGATGAAGTCGCTGCCGCGAAACACCGTTCTCGTAGGTGACGCTGGCGCGACCATCGACAAGTTGCCGCCGGAGAGCGTCGACGCCGTCATTACATCACCTCCATATTTTCAACTCCGCGACTATGGAGTCGCGGATCAGATTGGTCTCGAACCTTCGGTCGATGAGTGGGTTGACGAACTGCGTGTCGCCTTTCGGGGTCTGGCGAGAGTGCTCAAGCCAACCGGAACCGTCTGGCTCAACCTTGGCGACTCCTACAGCCGTCATTCTCGTTACGGCGCAGAGGCTAAGAGTTTGTTGTTAGGACCCGAGCGCGTGGCTCGGGTACTCATGGAAGATGGCTGGATCATCCGCAACAAGGTGATCTGGGCCAAGACCCGCGTGATGCCGACGAGCGTTGACGATCGATTGGCGTGCACCTGGGAAGTGCTGTATCTCCTCGCTCGCTCAAAGCGCTACTACTTCGACCTAGACGCCATTCGGGAACCGCACCGATCAAAACCATATCGACCTCGTTCCTCGCGGGCCGTATACCCACCACAGGAATTTGTGCCGCGAGCCTGGAGCGCTCCTCTTGCCGGCGACAACTCCGGGCTGGCCAAGCTGAAACGGGAAGGTCGAATCGGACACCCGTTGGGTCGTAATCCCGGCGACGTCTGGTCGCTGCCGTCAGCGAACTTCCACGGTGCTCATTTCGCGACCTTTCCTGAGTCGCTAATCGAGAAGCCAATGCTCGCCAGCGTGCCCGAGCGCGTCTGCCTCCGATGTGGAGAGCCGTGGAAACACGTCACGAACAAGTCAGAGCGCGGACTGTTGAAACCAGTGTGCAAGTGCCGAAGCGGACATCGGCCCGGCATCGTCCTTGACCCCTTCATCGGGTCTGGGACCGTCGGGATTGTGGCAGCACGACACGGCCGAGATTGGTTAGGGATTGACATCAACCCCAAGTTTGCGGCAATGGCCGAGTCCAGGATCGCGGAGGCTGAACGCAGAACGCGCCCGAAGGCCGCATGAGCGATATCTGGACCTGCGCGAATCCTTCGGACGCACGGGAACGCCGAACGTCAACAACTAATCGAAAGGAGGTGATCATGAGTAACGAAGATCAGGAATTTGAAGTACCAACCACGTTGCCCGGTGAAGCAACAGTCGAGAACGAACCCAAGGAGCCGACGCCTCAGATCTACGTGGCGTCGCTGGCCGACTACAACGCCGGCAGGCTCCACGGTGTGTGGATTGACGCCACCCTCAACAAGGAAGAGATCAACGAGGCTGTCACGAAAATGCTGAAGAGATCGCCTGAACCGTTCGCTGAGGAGTATGCCATTCATGACTTTGAAGGATTCGGACCACTCCGACTCAGTGAATACGAGAGCCTCGAGACAGTTGAACGTCTCGCTCAAGGAATCAGCGAGCACGGAATGGCGTTCGCGCACTTCGCCTCGTGTTTCGGCACGACAGACGCCGATCTGCTCGATGACTTTGGCAATGCCTACATCGGTCACTACGACTCGGTGAAGGAGTACGCCGAGGAGCTCCTTGTGGATCTCGGAGCCGAACAAGTCCTGGAGAAGATGGTGCCGGAGGGTCTCGCCAGTTACATACACATCGATGTGGACTTTTTTGCCAACGACCTGGAAATCTCAGGCGACATCATGACCTCGGAAGGCGACGACGGGGTCTACATCTTCTGGGGGCAATGGTGAAGTCGTTGTGGAATGGTCAACGACTGATGCTTTTGCGCAGTTTTCCTGATAAAATGGGGTTTTACACAGGAGAGACGATTGTGAATGAGAGCCAGGCACAGGCGCTCGGAGCGATGTTGCGTGCCCGACGCAAGGAACTCGGTTACTCGACGTACCAATTAGCTGACGCTGCCGGGGTGCGTAATTCGACCGTCGTGAGAATTGAACTGGGGCGATTCGCTGCACCCAGTCCCGAGAAGCTCGCCAAATTCGCCGAAGAACTGGACATGGGTTTGGGCGAGGTCTACGCCAAGGCCGGGTACGTCGTTCCCGATGACCTGCCTGACTTCGATACCTACTTGAGCAAGAAGTACCCGGATCTCACGAAATCCGAACGACGACAACTGACGGGCGTCCTTAAGGGACTACGTCCCAACCAATAGGAAGGAGGTCGTATGGCCAACGAGACACCATCATTTGACATCAGCAGTCTCCGCATCAAGAGCGGAGTAAGAGAATCCACGGTCGCGACTCCACTGACCGCCGTGCTGTATTTGCGCGTGTCAACCAAGGATCAAGCCGCTCGCGGGAATGATCTTGAAGGCTTTTCGATACCCGCCCAGCGTGACGCCGTAACTCGTAAGGCGATGTCGCTGGGGGCCACGATTGTCCAGGAGTTTATCGACGCCGGAGAATCGGCGAGATCCGCCGACCGACCGGAACTTCAGCGCATGTTGGAGTTCTTGGAATCAACTCCCGTCAACTACGTAATCGTGCACAAACTAGACCGCCTTGCACGAAATCGACTCGACGATGTGATGATAAATCTGGCGATGAAGAACGCCGGAGCACAACTCGTTTCCGTCAGCGAAAATGTGGACGCAACGCCGTCCGGGATTCTCCTGCACGGCATCATGGCTTCCATCGCCGAGTGGTACTCGTCGAACCTCTCCCAAGAAGTCAAGGTCAAGTCGCTCGAGAAGGCCAAGAATGGTGGCACGCCGATGCGTGCCCCAATTGGTTATCTCAATGTGCGAAAGATGGAGAACGGCCAAGAAATCCGAACGGTTGAGGTTGACCCAGTTCGAGGGCCACTGATGGCCTGGGCTTTTGACGCCTATGCCACGGGAGACTGGACGCTCCGAGGGCTCCTCGAAGAACTCACCAATCGTGGCCTGGTCTCAGTCGCTGGGCCAAAGACGCCATCGCAACCACTCAAGATCTCGCACTTCCACCGTATGTTGCGTCACCCGTACTACGCGGGCATCGTCCGATACGCCGGAGTGATGTATCCCGGACGCCATGAACCGCTGGTGTCGGTCGACACCTGGAACGCCGTGCAAGACATGCTCGACAGCAAGAACCTTGCGGGAGAAACTCAGCGAGCTCATCCTCATTACTTGAAGGGGAGCATCTTCTGTGGCGGCTGCGGCAGTCGACTCATCGTTAACAAAGCCAAGGGACGTCATGGCGGAATCTTCCCCTACTTCGTCTGTGGCGGCAGGCAGAAGAATCCCGATAGTTGCTCCCAACGGGCCTTGCGGATCGACGTGGTCGAAGAACAGGTCGCTCTGCACTACCAATTCATCCGGCTCACTGAAGGACAGTTGGTGGACGTACGCGAATTCATCCTCTCCGAACTTGAGAGCGCTGGAAAGAATATTGAGCACGAACGCGGGATACAAGAACGACGAATCCACCGTCTCGAATCTGAACAATCGAAGCTACTTCAGGCGCATTACTCAGATGCAATCCCGCTGGACCTGATGAAGACGGAGCAACGTCGGATTCAGAGTGAACTTGAAACGGCCGAGCGTCGTTTGACCATGATCAGTGGCGATTTTGAGATCGGGAAGTCAAAGCTGCTTCGGGCACTGGAACTTGCCGCGAGATGCGAAGAGGGCTACCGAGAGGCATCTCCGATCATGAGAAGAACCTTCAACCAAGCCTTCTTCAACAAACTCCTGATTGATGACGATTACACGGTCACTTCGGAACTGGCAGAACCCTTCGACAAGCTTCTTGACAAGAATCTTCTCGAAGAGGCATCAGTTCGAAAGAGCGCTCCGTTCACTCTTGAATTGAATCCCGAGGACGTTGTACGAGAGTCGGGGTCGAACGAATCTGATGACGTATTTCAAACGGCTACCGAAACTCTGCTCGTCGGAACAGGTGGTCCATCCAACTTCTTTGGGAACAACAATGTTGCAGGGGGTTGGAATCCTGTCCACTTGGTGGGCGCTGAGGGACTTGAACCCCCGACCTGCTGGTTGTAAGCCAGCTGCTCTAACCAACTGAGCTAAGCGCCCGGCTGATCAAGCCTACGAGCACTTCTGGTCAAAACCGAAGGACTCATCGCCACATCATTCGAGTTACAAGGCACCGGCCGCGAGCAGTTCGTCCGCCAGCGAACGTGTTGCCGCAAAAACCGGACGACGACCTTCCGCTCGGGTGATCACAAGCGGCTTTTGGTCATATTCCGCGCACACCGCCCCGGCTTCAATTGCAATGAGCACTCCGGCCAAATAGTCCCAAGGATGAAGAACCGATCGATTGGCCGTGACGAAGAAGTCCAGCGAGCCGTCGGCGACGAGACAGCACTCCAGACTGGCGGCACCCATTGCCCGAAACTGCGCCCAGCCAATGTGGCGGGATGGCCAACCTGAGAACGCACCAACCGCACCATTGACTCGCTCATGGCCGCTTGAGCGAATGACCTCTCCGTCTCGGCGCGAACCTCCACCGCGGATGGCAGTGAACTCCACGCCCGTAGCCAAATTGCGCACGAGTCCTACCTCGAGCTCACCATTCACTATCGCGGCCAAACTCGTCGCGAAGAACGGGACACCTCGATCGCAGTTGGTCGATCCGTCGATGGGATCGATTACGACCGTCACGTCACCCTTCCCGGTCGTGCCGGATTCTTCGCTCACCACCGTGAAACCAGCAGCGTGCAACATCGTCAGCGCGGCCGCGTCCGCGGCGACATCAAGGTGGTACTGAGTGGCGCGATCACCCGAGTAGCCGCGACCGGTGTGTGACGCGTACGCGTCGTTGATGACTTCGGCGCACGCACGAAAGACGTCGAGGATCTCGTCGGCCCGCACGGCGAGACCGTACCGGGCCGCGAGTAATCTCTGGCTCAATGGCCGCTATTGATGTCGCGGGTTTCGTCGCTGACCTCAAGGATCACGCGGTCGATCACGGCTTTCACGTGCACGACGAACGCCATTTCGTCGAGACGTACTCCTTGCGCCAGGCGTGGGAAGTGGACCTTCACTCCGAGGACGGCTGCGGCGGACCGGTTGACCTGCACCTCGCGCTCGATGTCGATCCGCGCACGTTGCTGGCCTTTGAAGACGCGTTACTCGGACTCCCCGACGACGTCGATCCGCCCGATGAGTTTCACTTCCCGCTGGTGCTCACGTGGTCATTGCCGCCACTTGCTCACGGACCAGATTTGTTGCGCCTGGCCATCGACATCGCTCCGGTCGGTGGACTGGACATGCCGCTCGAGGTCACGGCGGCGGACACCTTTGCCGCCGCCACCGACGCGGGAGAGCGGCGCATCTCGATCATTGCGCGCCACCCAGTGTCACTCGCCAGCATCACCAAGGACGAAGACCCGCTGTGTGATCTCTTTGAGCGAGGCCGGAAAGTGACCGACTTCTTGATGCAGGCTGCGGAGTCCTGGCTGGCTTAGATCACGTGGCGGGGAACCGCTCTTTCAGCCAACGGAGCGAATTCTCGGCTGACATTGCGCTGGCCCAGCCGTCGAGCTGTCGCTCGAGCTCGTCGTGGTCAGAAATCGTGGCAATCACCTTGACTTGTAGCGCCTCGACGGGCTCGGACTCGACGACCCCGTCACCGAAGATGTCGATCATGACTCGCCCCTTCGGGTCAAGCATCAGGTAGAGCTCGCCGGTGTCTTTGATCCAACTGAGCTCGTAGCTCTCGCCGGACGCCCCGGTCCAGTCATCACCGAATTCGATCTCGGCGCTGTGGCGGCGCCGCTCGTCGGCCTCATAGAACTGCTCGATATCCATAGCTGAACCTTAGGTCGCCGCTATGTGCGTTCCGCTGTGCGCGACGGCCACGAGCATCGTCGCCATGACGACTGTGACCTGCGATGTGAACGGCGCGGTGAACGCCGAGGTGCGCGAGGCGCTCTCAACTGCGCCCATGACACTTCACCACGACACATTGGGCACGTTGCGCGACGAGTGGCAGCGCGCGGGACGGACACCTGAGGCTCGGCGGCGGGCCGAGACGTTTCGGCTCGATCATCCCGAATTGGCCCTGGCCGGCGTGAGCGATCTGGGCGATCTCGTGCGCGTGCTCGAGCCGCGAGGCGGACGCACGATTGAAGAGCGCGCCGCCATTTGCACGGCGCTGCTTAGTGACGCGGCGGATCCGCTGATTCACCGCACGTTGCTCCAGACGCTGTTGCCCGGCGTGGTCTCGGTCTGTCGTCAACTGCACTTCGGGCGCGGCGTGCTGGGCGATCCCAGTCAGATGGTCGACGAGGCGCTGTCCATCGCCACCGAATTGCTAAGTGAGTGGGCCGGACAGAGTCGCCAGTACGCGGCGCCAGACATTCTCAGTGCCCTGCGCGGACGGTTGCGGCGGTGGTTGCTCAAAGAGAAGTCGCTTCGTCGATCCTTCGTAGGGAACTACAACTTCGAAACTCCGGCGACTGAAACTTCACCGCTGTTATCGCGACTGGCCGCGCTGAGCGACGGCGAAACCGCCCGATTGGCCCAATTGACCTACGCGCGGGTGTTTGAGGGTCGTGCCCTGCGCGACCTCGCGGTTCTGGACCGCACCGCGCCCAAGGCGTTGGCCGTCGAACTTCAACAATTTGCAATGAAACACCTCATCTAAGTGGCGATACCTTCACATTCCAATGTCGACGCGCACTCATTCGATGAATCAGAAGGTGGCCTGGGCGGTGCCGTTCCTCCTGATCCTGCTCGCGATTCGCACCGCGCCGGACATCGTGCGCGTGATCGACAACCACTTCTTCAGCGCCCCGCCCACGACGATTGCGACTCACCCACTCGCGACGGGAGTTCATCACCATCAACTCACTCCGAGCCATCACCAGCCCGCACCCGCGGTGACGACCACGACGCTCGGGAGCGGATCCGCCAGCTCGATCGGTTCGATCGGGAAGTTGAGCGTTTCCGCCAGCGCTCCGAGCGGCAGCTCGGCCGAGATCACCGGCACGCTGAAGCCCCCGTTCCTCAGCGCCGCCGAATCAGTCGACGCGGGCACCACGTGGAACGTCACCGCCGATGGGCCGATCAACTGGTCGCTCAGCTGCAACGGCGTCGCCGTCTCGGCCCAGGCGCAACCGACGGTCGTGCCGAACGACGGCGTCGACTGTGAGATCACAATCTCGACGACGGAGACTTCCGGAGTTACATGGACACTCCATCCAGTGAGCTAACGCCGGTCCGCGTCGCGCTCTCGGGAGCGCTGATCGCGATCTTCATCGTCGCGCTGCCCGCGCTCGCTTCCTCGCAGTGGCACCGCATCGCCACCAGCCCCGATCGCACGATCGCCACAGTGGCGGTCGGCGGCATCGCGATTCTGTGGCTCTGGGTTCTGTCGCATCTGACCGCCGCGGTCATCGAACAGTGGCGAGAACGAACGACCAATGTGCCGAGCACCGGCATCGTGTGGCTCGCCGCGGCGATCGTCGTGTTGCTGACCTACGTGACGTCCTCGCACGGACGTTCGTCGATCGCGGCACCAGTTCTGCCGTCCAAGGCCGCCGTGGTCGCGACGGTTGCGGACCCGTGGCCCCAGGGAATCTCAGTGAGCGGTGACGGCATCGGCCAGGGTCACGAGCCCGAGACCGCGCGACAGCCGTCTCTGTTTCATGACACCGCGCTCGGACCGCTGCCGCTCGCGCTCATCGCCAAGCGTCGTCGCGACACGTTGCGCCAAGCGCGCGCCGAACTGGCCGACGACGAAATTGACGACGCCATCGCCGAGCTGCGCCACTACGACGTGCGCCAACTCGCCGCCTTGAAGCATGCCGCCGGCGACGCCGACAGCGGAGTGGTTGCGGTCTCGCGGCTCATTGAGGTGTCGGACTCCGACGGACTCGGTGACGACGCGGTGGTCGCGGTGGCGCTCGGCACCCGCGATGACGCGACCCTCGTGGCGTTCGCGCGTCCCGGTCACGAACTCCCGCTCGGTGAGGAGGGTGTCGCTCTCGTTGATCGCTTCGGCGTGCTGTTGACCGACACCGGTCAGTGCCAACTCGCCGCGACTCCCGACGCCGCGATTCGTTCCTTGGCGTTGCGGGCCTCGTTCGACGACGTCGTGATCTATCTCGGTCGTTCGTCGGACCTTGATCCCGACATCGCCTCGCGCTGTGTCGGGGTCGGGGACGGTTTGCCGCGCGAGGGCAACACGTTGTTTGTGGGCGATCAGCCGTGGCGCGCAATCTCGGCCACGGGCGCCACGCACGCCTTTGTAGCGGTGCAGCCCATGATCACGCTCAGTGCGCCGAGTTCGCCGGGCGCGGTCCGCGTCGAACTGCTGCGCGCCGAACCCACCGTCACCGGCCTTCAGGCGCCGTTTACTCCGACGCTGCGCCGTCGATGCGTCGAGATGACGGCGTACCTCGCGGTGCATCACCACGAAGGAGTCTCGGGCGACCGGCTGCGCACCAGGGTGCTCGGTACCGGGTCGGATGACGCTTCGCTGCGCACTCTGGCGAACACCGCCAGTGCTGTACGCCGTTCGTTGGGTCACGACGACGACGGACCGCGACTTCGTCCCGTCACTCCCGGCGGCACATACCGCACCCAGGGTGTTAGCTGTGATGTCGTGGAGTTCCATCAACTCGTCGCCACGGCCCGCGCCGAGGGCGAGGGAGTGGCCGACACGTTGCGAGCCGCGTTGAGTTTGGTGCGCGGCGAGCCACTCGCGACTGCGCTGAGGGGATTTGAGTGGTTCTTAGCTGAGGGACATCTGGCGCGTTTACAGCGCGACGGGGAGTGGGCGGCGCTGCGCCTGGCGGCCGAAGCACGCGAGCGCGACGACCTCGACTTGGCGTTCTGGGCGATTGAGCAGGGCCGACTGCTCGATCCATACAGCGAGACGCTTGAGGCGGCGCTGCACCGCGTGCCGCGGCTACGCCAGTTTGGCGGCGATGGCGCTCGAGGAGCGCAGGACGAGGCCGTCGGCGCCCGCTGAGCTGTAGCGGTGCGTGGGTCGCTCCATCGCCTCGGCGACGAGGTCATCGAGCAGGGCGAGGAACGAGAGCGGCGGATCAACGAAGAGGTGCTTCGAGAGCGATCCGGGAATCGTGTTGATCTCGTTGACGTAGATCTCGTCGTCGTGAGCGAGAAAATCCACTCGCGCCACGCCGCGCACGCCGCAATGAAGTGCAACCGCGTGCGCGAGTTCGCGCACCTTGGTCGTTACGTTGCTCGACAGCTGGGCCGGTAGTTCTCGAGGCGCGGCGGCCATGCCCTCGCCCGCCACGTACTTGTCGCGGTAGTCCAAGATCTCGGTCGCGCCGCTCCGGCGTAGCGGTCGCTCGATCGCTGACAGCGTCACGTCGGGATAACTGCGCACGGCGACCTGCAAGTCACTGAGATCCGGCCGGTACGGCTCGATCACCGCGCCGAGATCAAGGTGACTGTTGCTGCGCAGCCGGGCGCGCGCGGTGGCGAGATCGCTCACGACATCGATGCCGATTGACGAGCCCCCAAAGCGCGGCTTCACGATGTACGGGCCTGCAAAGGTGATCTCCGTGGTCTCATCAAGCAGCGCGCGCGGCAGGCTCGGAACACCTGAGGCGGTCATGGCTAGACCGAATGCCCACTTGTCCATGCCGAGCGCCGCGCCGGCAACGCTCGGGCCGCTGTAGGCCACACCGGCCAGATCAAGCGCACCTTGCAACGATCCGTCTTCGCCGGGTCCGCCGTGAGTGGCCACCACCACGGCATCGAGTTCCACCACGCGTTCGCCGCGTAACCGACCGCCGGACTCGATAAATCCGCCGTGCTCTCCCGCGCGCAGCGTCAGTTCGCGAGCACCGTCGGGAACTCCGTCGACAAACGCAGTGGCTTCCAGAGTCGCGGGCACCTCGTAAAAGGCATTGGCCTTGCTCCAGTAAATACCGCGCGTGGCGCGACCCGCTCGCGCGAGTTCGTGCAGCGCTTGCAGCCCGGTGAGGATCGAAATGTCGTGTTCGGGGGCCGGTCCGCCAAAAAGGACCGCGGTGCGCGCTCGCGACGGGTCCGCTGTCACCAAGGGATCAAGGGTAGTGGTCGGGCAAGTCGTTGAGGTAGAGGACGCCGTCACCCGCGCGCAGCGTGGCGCGCACCCACTCCACGGCACTCTCGCGCGTGGCGAAGCGCTGCGCGATCGCGCCGTAGCCGGCTTCGAGCGCCACGCGATTCGTGCGTCCCACGACCGCGAGGTCGGCGCCGAGCTCGCGCACCTCGCGGCCCAGAGTTTCGTTTTCGATGTGCTGGCGCATACCGAGTTCAATGATCCCGGGGGTGACGACGAGCCGGCGGCCGTTGACCGGCAGCGCCCCCAATGTGGCAAGGGCGCTCGCCGCGCCCGATGGGTTGGCGTTAAAGGTGTCGTCAATCACCATGACGCCGCTCGGCGATGTCGCGACGACCATCCGGTTGGGAACCGTCGTGAGGTGCGTGAGCCGTCCGACGATCTCTTCGATCGAAACGCCGAGTTCCAAAGCCACGGCGATCGCGCACGCCAAGTTCGTGGCGTGGATGCCCACGACGGGCGGCGCAATGCCGGCCACCACGCCATTCACCGAAATCTGCCAGCGCTCCCCCGCCTCGGCGACCTGGACCATCGCGTCGTGGTGAACGGAGCCTGCAGTCACGACGCGCTTACCTTCGGACTGCAGGCGTGGCACCCAGTTGCGTAGTCGTTGATCGTCCACGTTGAGCACGACCAGCGGCGCCAAGGCCGTGATCTCGTACTTTGCGCGCTCGATCGCTTCCATCGTGCCCATCCGTTCGAGGTGCACCGGGCCAATCGACGTCACCACCGCGATGTCTGGCGTGCACCAGGAGGTCAGATCGCTGATCTCTCCTGATCCGTACGTTCCCATCTCGGCGATGAAGTACCGAGTGCCGTCAATCACGTTCTCATTGATCGCGCGCGAGAGTCCCGCACGATTGTTAAAGCTGCGAGGGGTCGGCACCACGCCGTGACGGCCGCCGAGCAGTTCGGCCAGATGGTGCTTTGTCGAGGTCTTACCAAACGATCCGGTAATGGCGACGACCGTCGGGCTTACGCGGGAGAGTCGCTCGGAGGCTTGTCGCACAAACCCCGCGGCGCGATGATCCTCGTAGGGACGCGTGATCAGCGCCGCGGCATCGACCACAAGGGGCATGGCTACGAGCAGGAGCGCGGCACCCACCCACGGCACGGATGTCACGGCGGTAAGCGCGAACGCGGCTGACAGCAAAGTGGTGACAATTGCGACGGTGCTTAAACGCCGCGTCCACACGAGTCGACCAGTGCGACCGCGCAGCGTGAGGCGCCACGGGGTGATGAGTGCAGCTACGCCGAGTCCAGCGGCCAGCGCCCCGTCGCCGTGGGCTACGACGACGAGTACCGCACCGGCGACGAATGCGAGACCCAGCAGCGTCGTGACCGTGGCGCGAGTCGTTGAACTGTTAAGCGGATTAGTCAGCGCGTGGTTGAACCAGCGACGACGAAATCGCGACGCCGCACCTGGCTCGTAGTGCTCGCGTTGCAGCACCCGCAACCAGCGCACAGCTTGGGCTGCGACTCCCGCAGTGACAACCACTGAGATCGCGATGGTGCCGATCACGCCGGACGTGCTCATGGTGAGCTGAGCGCGGCGACGATGGCGGAAGGAGCCTGCGTCGGCACGAGATGGCCCACGCCGTTCAGCTCCACGAGACGACAGGACGATCCCCACTGCTGCGCGGCCGCGCGCGCCACTTCGAGGGGAACATCGTGATCGTCGATTCCCCAAATGAGAGTCGTGGGACCTCGCCACGCATTTATCTCGCTGGTGTAGTCCTCGTTCACGGTTCGAACCAGCACGTCGCGGATCACTCCGTGCGCGGCGCGGTAGTCCGCTGAGCCGTAACGCTGTCGGGCGCGCTCCATGGTTGAGTCGCCGACCAGCTTCAAAGAGTGCGCACGACGCAGAGCGCGATACCGCCACGGACTCTTGCGGCTCGCGCGGCGCAGAAGAGGAGTGGAAATCAGCACCAATGCGGTGATCTGCTCGGGGTGCGCGGCCGCCAAACACAGCGCCACACGTCCCCCCATGGAGTGTCCGACCAGCGTGATGGGTCCCTCAATCGTTTCCGCGATCGTTGGCCAGAGCGCCGAGGCGTAGTCGCGGGCTCCGCCCACCACCCGCGGCGCCGGCGACGCCCCAAAGCCGGGCAGATCGAGCGCCAAGCCGCTGCGACCAGTCGCGGCGAGTTCGCGGGCCGTGGAGGCAAAGTCCTCGTGAGTGCGCGCCCAGCCGTGCAAATAGATGAGCGAGGGCGGTGGGTCGCCGTAGAACTCGCCGAACACACGCCCGTCGGCGAAGCTCGTGAGCACGAGGTGAGGTTACCGACGGCCTCCACGCCGTCAGTGTCTGCCGATACTCTCAGCCACGATGGGCGCCGGGCGATTTGACGAATCGCTGCTTGAGGGTCTCACGCTCGAACAGCGCGAGGCCGTGACCTCGTCGGCGCGCCGACTCCTCGTGCGCGCGACTGCCGGCTCGGGCAAGACCCACGTGTTGACATTGCGCATCGAACGTCGTGTCGCCGTCGGCGATCTCGACCCCGAACACGTGCTCGCCATGACCTTTACTCGCAAGGCGGGAGACCAGCTGCGTCAACGGCTCGCTCGCGGCGACATCCGCGACGTGCGCGCGGGCACGTTTCACCGCGCGGCGCTGTCGATTGTCAACCAGTTTCGCCGAGACCACGACCTGCGCCCCATTACGGTGGAGGCGAACCGTCGACGACTGCTCGGCGTACTCACGAACCAACTTCGCGAGGACGGCGTCGCGCGCATCGAAGAGTGGCAACTGCCGAGACTCGAACAAGAGATCGGCTGGGCGCTCAGCCAAGGACTGTCAGGCACGACGTACGCCAAGCGCGCCTCGCGGCTGCGCCGAGCGGGACCGCTGCCCGCCGCGCAGTTCGCTGAAGTTCTCGATCGTTACGTCGGGCTCTGTCGCAGCCGCGGCGCTTTGGACTTCGACTTGCTGCTCGGAGAAGCGACCACCCTGCTGCGCGATGATCCGGCGGTGCTCGCCGCGTTTCGTCACCGCAATCGCGCGCTGTTCGTTGACGAGGCCCAAGACATGAATCCTCTCCAGTTCGACCTCTTGCGCCAGATGGCCGGCGAGGACCCCGACCTGTTCGCGGTGGGTGACCCCAACCAGTCGATCTATGGATTTAACGGAGCGAATCCGCACTTGCTGCGCACGATCATTGAGACGTGGCCCGACACCGTGGTGATGGACCTCACACGCAACCATCGTTCGACCGCCAACATCGTCGCGGTCGCCAGCACATTGCTGGAAGCGGGCGTGAGCGCCATCACCCCGGCCAAAGAGGACGGCGAACTGCCCCTGGTGCGAGCGTTTAACTCCGACGAGGAGGAGGCCGAGCGGGTGGCGCAGTGGCTGCGCGCCAGCCGTCAACCTGGATCTCCGTGGCGATCGATGGCGATCCTCGCGCGCACCAACGCGCAACTCGATCTGTTCGAAGTCGCGCTTGCTCGCGCCGAGATTCCCTTCGAGCGACTGGGCGGAGACCACTCGCCTGCCAGTGACCTCGTCACCACATCGGAGACTCCGTCACGGTGGCTCGCTGAACACGTCGCGGACGCGGTGGCGCTCGCAACGATTCACCGTGCGAAGGGACTCGAGTGGCAGCACGTGGCGGTTGTCGGATTCGCTGAAGGCATCCTCCCGCACTTCAATAATTCGAGCGACGCCGAAATCGCCGAGGAGCAACGTCTCGCGTACGTGGCGCTCTCGCGCGCCGAATCGACGTTGCTCATCACGTGGAGTCGCGGCCTCGGCGACGCCCGGCGGCCGCCGCGCGTCGCGTCGCGATTTCTCGGTCCCGTCGAAACCGAGATCGCCCAGCGACGGGCCCGCCAGGCGCCACTTGAGGGCGAGGATCGACGCGCCCGAATCCGCGCGATTAAGGCCGACTTGGCCAAAGCAGCCTCACAAGTAGCGTTGCGCGACGGTGGGCGACGACGCAATCCTTAGCGAACTGATCTCGGCGCTCGGCGCCGAGCACGTGCGCAGCGGCGACGCAATTCACCCCGACGACTTGCACGACGAGTCGCTTCACGCTCGCAAACCCACACCGCTCGCGGTAGTGCGTCCCGGCTCCACCAGCGACGTCGCGGCCATCGCGCGGATCGCCTCCGCACACGGTGTGGCAGTCACGCCCCGCGGCAGTGGCACCGGACTCTCCGGTGGCGCGACGCCTGTGAATGGCGGGCTCGTCGTTTCGTTCTCGCGGATGAATCAGGTCCTGCGCGTCGACGCCGACGATCACGTCGCCGTGGTGCAACCGGGAGTCACCTTGCGCGAACTGGGCGAAGCGCTCGCGCCTCACGGCCTGCGCTACCCCGTGTACCCCGGGGAGCTCTCGGGATCCCTGGGCGGCAACGTCAACACCAACGCCGGCGGCATGCGCGCTGTGCGCCACGGGGTCACGCGTCAGCACGTCCTCGGGCTCGAGCTGGTCTTGATCGACGGCACGGTGTTACGCACCGGCGGTCCGGTGGTGAAATCGTCGTCGGGCTACGACCTAACTCAATTGATCGTGGGCTCTGAGGGGACGCTGGCTCTCGTGACTGAGGTGACGTTGCGGCTGTCGCCGGTTCTCGAGCACGCCGCGACCGTGCTGGTGCCGTTTTCAACGCTGAGCGAGGTCACCACCATTGTGCCGGCCATCGTGGGCTCCGGACTCGCGCCCTCAATCCTCGAGTATCTCGACGTGCTCACGATGGCCGGGGTCACTCGCGCCGCGGAGATCGAGCTGGGGATCTCGGCCGACGTCGCCGAGAAGACTCTCGCGTATCTGGTGATCGTGCTGGAGACGCGCACTCGCGAACAGCTGGATGCCGATGTGGAAGCTCTGGCCCTCCAATTCGACGCCGCCGGGGCGCTCGACGTCTACGTACTGTCCGATCAAGTCGCCGCGCGGCTGATCGAAGCGCGCGAGCGCGCGTTTTGGCTGGCCAAGTCCGCGGGAGCCCACGAAATCATCGACATCGTGGTCCCGCGGTCCAAAGTGCCGGACTTTATGGCGCACTCACAGGTCATCGCGAGTCGTTACGACACCTTCCTCGCGGGGTGCGGTCACGTCGGTGACGGCAACGTGCACCTTTCGATGTATCAGGCCGACGACGAAAAGCGCCACGCGCTGTTGCACGACCTCTTCAGTTACGCCATTTCCCTCGGCGGGGCAATCTCGGGCGAGCACGGCATCGGCCTCGATAAACAGACCGAGTTCTTAGCGCTAAGCGATCCGAACCTGATCGATCTGCAGCGACAGATCAAGAACGTCTTTGATCCCCGCGCGCTGCTCAACCCCTACCGACTCCTCGATGAAAGGCCCCTGCCATGAACGGTGCCGTCTCCTTGCTCTCGACGCTGCGTGCCAACGGCGTGGATGTCTGTTTCTCCAATCCGGGAACGAGCGAAATGCACTTCGTCGCGGCGCTCGACTCGGTGCCCGAGTTCCGTGGTGTGCTCTGTCTCTTTGAAGGCGTCGCTACGGGTGCGGCCGACGGCTACGCGCGCGTGACCGGCAGGCCCGCCGCCACCTTGTTGCACCTCGGCCCGGGTCTCGGCAATGGACTGGCCAACTTGCACAACGCGCGGCGCGCTCGGACTCCCATCGTCAACATCGTGGGCGACCACGCGACGTACCACTCGCGCTACGACGCGCCGCTCGACAGCGACATCTATTCCGTCGCCCGCACCGTGTCGGGTTGGTACCGGCGCAGCGCGCGTGCTGACGACGTAGCGGGCGACGCCGCGGCGGCCGTCGCCGCCGCCTACGGCCCACCGGGACAGATCGCCACACTGGTGCTGCCGGCTGACGCAAGTTGGGGCGCGCTCAGTGGCGAGTCGTTCGCACCTCCGCTCGCCACATTGCGCGCGAAAGCCGCGCCCGCCGTCGAGCAGATCACTGCGGGACTAAAAGCGCTGCGCACCAAGCGGGCCGCGCTCTTTTTGGGTGGCGATGCCGTGCGGGCACACGCCATGTCGCTCGCGGTGCGTGTCGCGGCGGCAACCGGCGCACGCGTGATTACGGAAACCTTCCCGGCCAACCAAGATCACGGAGCGGGGATCGCGGCGCCGGAGCGGCTGATCTACCTCAGCGAATTCGCTCAGTCGCAACTAAAGGACGTCGAGGCGCTCGTGCTCGTCGGTGCGAATGAGCCCGTGGGATTCTTCGCCTATCCCACCGTCGCCAGCCGACTGGTCGATCCCGCGTGCGAGATTGTGCCTGTGGCGGCTCCCGGCACCGATGTGGTCGCGGCGCTGCAGGCGATGGTCGATGAATTGAACGCACCCGAAGTGCCGAGTGAATCCGGAGAGCGCCCGGGTCGGCCATCAGGCGAGCTCACGCCGCGAACAATGGCCGAGGCCGTGGGTGCGCTCATGCCCGAGGACGTCATCGTCGTGGACGAAGGCAACACCGGTGGACTGCACATGTTCGGCGAGACCCGATTCTGTCCACCGCACGAGTGGTTGACGCTCACCGGCGGCTCCATTGGATTCGGATTGCCGAGTGCGGTGGGCGCGGCCATTGGCGGTGGCGGTCGCCGGGTCCTCAGCTTCGAAGCGGACGGATCGATGATGTACACGTCGCAGGCGCTCTGGACCATGGCGCGTGAGGATCTCGACGTGACCGTGGTCGCCCTATCGAACCGCAGCTACGGAATTCTCAACCTCGAACTCGAGCGCGTCGGGGCCAGCGCCGAGGGCTCCCAGTCGCGCCGCATGCTCGAAATCGATGACCCCGAACTCGACCTCGCCGGTATTGCCAACTCTTACGGAGTGCCCGCGCAGCGCGTGCGCACCGCCGAGGAGTTCTCCGCCGCGCTCGAACGATCCTTCGCGACGCCCGGACCGTGCTTCATCGAGGCGATGCTGCGCAAGGGTCTCGGCTAGCTCGACTCAGTCCCGCGGCGGTCGTTGCCACCAACTGCGAGCCGCCACGTATTTCTTCAGCCCCGTGAGACCGAAGTAGTCGACCATTCCGGCCTCGCGCATGCCGGCGCGTTCCATCACTCGCCACGAGCCGATGTTTTCGGGCATCACCAGGGCCACGATCTCATCAAGTCCGAGCGTGTGCAGCCCGTGATCCAGCACGGCGGTAGCCGCCTCGCTGCCGTAGCCGTGGTTCCACGCGGCGGGCAGGTAGTGATACGCGATCTCCACTTCGGGGCCGCCGGCTTCGTTGATGGCCCGCAGACCGCACTGACCAATGAACTCGCCGGAGTCCTTCAGTTCCACCGCCCACAGGGTGTAGCCGCGACTCTCTTCGGCGGCCTGGCGGGCCGCGAACATCGCGGGGAGTTGGTCCGCTCCAACGGGCTGATACGGCGGCAGGTACCGCCCGACCTCGTCGTCATTGACGAGCTCCAACCACGGCGGCCCGTCGAACTCCACAAACGATCGAACGATCAGTCGCTCGGTTTCGAGCCGCGTTGTACTCACAGTTGGGCGTCGTCTAACTCGACGATCACGGGAGCGTGATCGCTCGGCTTTTCGCCCTTGCGCGCGTCGCGATCAACCACAGTGGAACGTGCCGCGACTGCCGTGATCTGATCAACGAGCAACAGATCGATCCGCAGTCCCCACGCACGTCGAAACGACCCGTTGCGGTAGTCCCACCAGGTGAACTCCGGCTCGTCGGGGTGATGCGCCCGGGCGATGTCAACGAGCCCCGTGGCCTCAAGCGCCCGGATCGCCTCGCGCTCGGGTTCGCTGACGTGAGTGGCGCCGACGAACTGGGTGGGGTCATAACAGTCGAGGTCGCTCGGCGCGACGTTGAAGTCTCCGCCCACCACGACGCGCTCATCGAGCGGTCGCGCGGCGAGGCGCACGCGCAGTGACTCGAGCCAGCGCAACTTGTACTGGTAGTGCGGGTCCTCGAGCGCCCGGCCGTTCGGGACGTAACAGGAGTACACGCGCAGTGGGCCGCAGCGGGCGCTAATGATTCGTGCTTCCTCGTCAGGTTCGCCGAATCCACGTACGACGTCACTGAGTCCAACACGCGACAGAATCGCGACGCCATTCCACTGACCCTGTCCAAAGTGCGCCGACTCGTACCCGAGGCCCTTGAATCCATCGAATTTGAACTTCGCATCGTTCTGTTTGGTCTCTTGGATCAACACCACATCCACGCCGCTCTCTTTGAGCCACGCCTCCACGCGGGGCCAGCGCGCGGTGAGCGAGTTGACGTTCCACGTGGCCACTTTCACGGGGCGTCGACCACCACAAAGAGCAGCTCAGCCTCCACGGCCACCGCACCGTCGAGCAGCGCTCGGCCCGCACCGCGCCCGGCGCGCGCCGACAGTCGACTCATCTCGCATTCGAGGACGACCTCCGTGGGTGGCTCCACGGCCTTGCGAAAGCGGGCGTGCTCGACACCGCCGAACAGTGGCAGCTTGCCCGTGAAGCGACCATCAGCGAGAACGGCCAGGGCCCCGCACTGAGCGATCGACTCCAGCAGGAGCACTCCCGGTGTGATCGGTCGACCCGGAAAATGACCGGCGAAGAAGTACTCGTCCCCGGTCAACGTCCAGCGCGCTCGTGCGGACACGCCCGGCTCGATCGTGTCGACCTCACTCAGCAGCAAGAACGGTGCACGGTGCGGCAGGTAGTGCGCGGGGTCACGCACGATGTCGCTCACGCCAGCGCCAATTCGGCAATTCGGCGCTCGCGGTCGACGCTCACCAAACGAAACGACCGGTGATCACCCCGCTTTAAGACGTCGCGTGCCCGTGCCGGTGGTGGTGAACCCAATCCGGTCGTTGGTGCGTAGCACTCAATGTGTCGACCGGTGCTGACATTGACGCCAATGATCGCTCCGTGCGATGTGAAGGCGATGACGTCTCCTTCCACCTTCGAACGAAGTTTGTGGGCGGCCACGAACTGGCTGAAATCGGCTTCCGGATTCACGGGCTGGCGATCACGACGCAGCGCCGCTGTCGGTGACGGTGCCTTCGCCTTTGTGGCCGTCTTCTTCTCGGCCTTCACGGCCTTGGCAGGCGCCTTCTTTGTCGCCTTGACGGCTTTTTTCGCCGCTGGTGCCTTCTTCGCGGCTTTGGTCACCTTGGCCGCGGCCTTCTTCGCCGCCTTCACCGGCGTGATCGTCGCGCCAATCGCCGGCTTTGCCCCGCCGGGCAGGGCGACCGTCAACTTTTTGGCCGGACGAGGCGTCTTGGCTCCTCGCACCGGCAAGCGCGGCGTGAACACCCACCCCACTCCAGGAACGGGCTTCCCGCCCACCAGGCGCCCCTCTTCGAACAACCACGGATGCTCCTCGTGGAACTCTTGGAACGAGTCATTTGACAACACCACCGCGTCGATGCGCGCCGCAATCTTCAAGATGAACGCGTCTCCGCGACCGACGGCACCGGCCGGCGGCGTCACGATCTCTCGGGCGATTTCGGCATCCTTAAAGCGAGGACGTTCGTTGGTGGCTACGCGATGCTCAAAGGTCGCGTCGGCCACGACAATGACTTCCGCTTTCGGGTTTTCGTCGAGGTAGGCCCGCACCGCTTCATCGAGCTGGGCGAGGCTCGGCGCCGTGCGGCCCTCGGTGGCCAGATTCGAACCGTCGACGACGACGCGGAGCCGGACCGCGCGCGCGGCGCTCACGACAGCGCGCGACGCAGCAGGTCGGCCTGCTCTGCGGCGTGCACGAGACCGCTTCCGGTCGCGGGGCTCGCTGATTCGGCTCGAGCGACGTGCTGGAGATGAACTTGGTCGCGTAAGACGCGGTGAAACTGGTGATGCACAAACGGCCAGGCACCCATGTTCTCGGGTTCTTCTTGGAGCCAGACCACTTCGCGCACCGCGGGGTAGCGCCCGACAACTGTTTCTAACTCAGTGTTGGGCCACGGATAGATCTGTTCGAGTCGGGCGATGGCGACGTCGTGTCGCGCGCCTTCATCGCGTGCGGCAATGAGTTCGTGTGCAATCTTGCCGGTGCAGATTACGAGGCGCGTCACGTTGGCGGGATCGACCGTGTCGTCGTCGAGCACCGCGCGGAACGATCCATTGACGAGCTCATCTATGGGTGACCGCATCGCGGTGGCGCGCAGCATCGACTTCGGCGTGAAGATGATGAGCGGGGTTTGGCGCTCGCGGTGCACTTGGCTGCGAAGGAGATGAAAGTACTGCGCGGCCGAGGTCGGCTGGGCAATGCGCAAGTTGTTGCGTGCGCACAGTGACAAGAAACGCTCGATGCGGCCACTCGAGTGCTCGGGGCCTTGACCTTCGTACCCGTGCGGAAGCAGCATCACCAGATCCGACATCTGGCCCCACTTGTCTTCGGCGGCCACGAGGAAGTTGTCAATGATGATCTCAGCCCCGTTGACGAAGTCGCCGAACTGGGCTTCCCACGCCACGAGTCCGCGATCAGACTCCACGGAGTAGCCGTACTCAAAGCCGAGCGCGGCGTACTCCGAGAGCAGTGAGTCACGAATGGTGAAGATTCCCTCGGCGCCCTGGAGATGCGCCAACGGAATCCACTGCTCGCCCGTTTCGAAGTCGATCAGCGCGGCGTGTCGTTGCGAGAAGGTTCCGCGGCGCGAATCTTGTCCTGTCAAGCGAACGTTGTGGCCCTCGAGAAGAAGGGTGCCCATCGCCAACGCTTCAGCGAGCGCCCAGTCGACTTCTCCGCTCTCCACCATCGCGGCGCGCTGAGCAAACTGACGCTCAAGTTTTGGATGAGTGGTGAATCCTTCAGGGGCGTGGCTCGTGGCGGTGGCCACCTGCACGAGGACTTCTCGATCAACCCCGGTGGGTGGGGCTGACGGATCAACGGGCACCTCGGCCACCGGTGCTTCATGGAGCACGGGCTTTGGCACAGTGCGAACTTCATCCAACACACCTTGGAGCCGCGCGTTGAACTCTTCGAGCGCCGCCTCGGCCTGTTCCAGAGTGATGTCGCCACGACGCACCAGCGTTTCGGTGTACAGCTTGCGCACCGAACGGGTCTGGTCA
This sequence comes from uncultured Ferrimicrobium sp., assembly GCA_964434455.1. Classification (GTDB taxonomy): domain Bacteria; phylum Actinomycetota; class Acidimicrobiia; order Acidimicrobiales; family RAAP-2; genus RAAP-2. The sequence continues at coordinate 190,185 of CAYSVK010000003.1, forward strand.
ATCACTTTGTACATGAGGGGCTGCGTGTAGCTCGGATCGTCGCCCTCGTTATGCCCGAATCGGCGATAACAAACGAGATCGATCACGACGTCTCGATGGAAACGCTGGCGGTAGTCGAACGCCAAACGCGCGACCCGGGTGCACGCTTCGGGGTCGTCGCCGTTCACGTGAAAGATCGGGGCTTGGATCATTTTGGCGACATCGGTCGGGTAGAAACTCGATCGCGCACTCTCGGGCGCAGTCGTAAAACCAACTTGGTTGTTGATGACCAAGTGAATCGATCCACCCACGCGATATCCCGAGAGCTGGGAGAGATTGAGCGTCTCAGCGACCACACCCTGGCCCGCGAATGCCGCGTCACCGTGCACCAGCACCGCAAGGTACGGGAACAGTTCGGGAATAAGCGCGTCACCGGTGCCGTCACTCGGTCGCAGCACCAGATCCTGCTTGGCGCGCGTGACGCCCACGACCACAGGGCTCACCGCTTCGAGGTGCGAAGGGTTCGACGCCATAGAGACCGCGATCGATTCACCGGAGGGCAATTTGTACGTTCCCGACGCGCCCTTGTGGTACTTCACGTCACCGGAACCCTGCACGCTCTCGGGATCAAGGTTGCCCTCAAACTCACTGAAGATGTCCGAGTAGCTCTTGCCCACGACGTTAGCCAGCACGTTCAGTCGGCCGCGGTGCGCCATGCCGATGACGGCCTCTTTCACGCCGCTCGCGGCCGCGCCGGTCAAGATCTCGTCGAGCACGACGATGGCTGATTCGCCACCTTCGAGCCCGAAGCGCTTTTGTCCTACGTAGCGCGTATGCAAGAAACGTTCGAACACCTCGGCGGCGTTCAGTTGATCGAGAATGCGGCGTTGCTCTTCGGGTCCCGGTGAGAACTTCACTCCTTCGACGCGCGACTGGATCCACTTCTTTTGCTCGGGATCCATGATGTGCATGTACTCAAGGCCGATGGTTGTGCAGTACGTTGCGCGAAGAATCGCGAGAATCTCTTCGAGGGTCGCCTCGAATCGTCCGGCCAGCCCGTCCACGACAAAGGTGCGCTGGAGGTCCCAGATCGTGAGTCCGTAGGTGGTGATGTCAAGCTCCGGGTGAAGCTCCAGCGGCTCACCGTGCAGCGGGTCGAGGTGTGCATTGAGATGGCCGCGAACCCGGTACATGTTCACGAGCTCTTGGACGCGAACCTGCTTCAGCGCACGCTCTTCGGGATCTTCGAGCGCCAGTCCGTTGCGGTCCTTAGCCCACCTGGCCGGTTCATAGTGAACACCGAGGGCCGCAAAGACGTCGTCGTAGAACGCGTGATCCCCAGTGAGGCACTCCGCGACGTACTTCAAGAACATCCCCGACTCCGCGCCCTGGATAATCCGGTGGTCGTACGTGGAGGTCAATGTGAAAACCTTGCCCACACCGAGCTCGGCGAGCGCGCGCGGATCGGCGGAATCAAATCCCGGGGGCCACCCGAGCGCTCCGACGCCGAAGATCGCTCCTTGTCCGCTCATGAGACGAGGCACCGACTGAACGGTTCCAATAGTTCCGGGGTTCGTCAACGAAACCGTGGCGCCGGCAAAGTCATCCGCGGAGGCATCACCGCGGTGCACGCGGCGGACTTTGTCCTCGTAGGCGAGCAGGAAATCTCGAAAGTTCATCGTGTCGGCGTCGCGGATGACGGGCACGAGCAATGTGCGCGAGCCGTCGGACTTTTCGACGTCGACGGCGAGACCGAGTCCCACGTGCTCGTGGTGGCGAACGCCCGGAGTGCCCTTGTCATCGACCGCGTCAACAAACGTGGAGTTCAGCGACGGCACCGCCTCGAGGCCGCGCACGATCGCGAACGCGATGAGATGTGTGAAGGAGACCTTTGCGCCCGTCGAGCGCGACAGAGTCTCATTGAGCGCGGCGCGATTGATTTCGAGCAAGCGTGCCGGAACCGAGCGAACGCTGGTCGCTGTCGGCACGGCGAGCGAAGCGCTCATATTTGCGACAATGCGCGCGGCGGCTCCCCGCAGCGGTGTGGCCGTCGGATCGGCAGTCGAACTGGCGGGGGCAGACGCCGTCACCGACTTCGCCGGAGCACTCGAGACCACGGTGGGCACCGGCGCGCGCTGATAGTCGGCGAAGAATTCGCGCCAACTAGCCGAGACCGACTCCGGATCAGCGAGGAACTGCTCGTACATGTCGTCGACGAGCCACGCATTCGGCCCGAAGCTGCCCGAGGCGGGACGTGATGAAGGGGCGTCGTTGGCCGGGACCACGAACTAAGCCTACGGGCGAGTTCTGACGATTTTGGGCCGAATCATCGAGGTTCAACGGTAGGTTCCGGCTGTGTCGACGAGTCGCATAACACCAATCTCGCTCCGTGCGGTGGAGCCGATCAATGGTCTGCACGTCCTCGCTCGACGCGTTGATCACCCTCGCGCCGTCGTCGTCTTTGTTCACGGTGCGCTCGATCGAGCAGCGTCGTTCACCCGAGTTGCGCGACGCCTAGATGATGTGGACGTGGTGGCGTACGACCGCCGCGGATACCAGGGTTCGCGGGCCGTCACTCCGCTCGGGTTCGGTCCTCAGCTCGACGACCTCGTGGCGGTCATTGACTCCGAGTCGCACGAGGTCCCAACGGTGGTGGTCGGTCACAGCTTCGGCGGCGCGGTTGTGTTGGGGGCACTCGCGGGCCCACTGCGAACGTCTCGCTCGATCGCGAACGCTCTGGTCTTTGAGTGTTCGCTCCCCTGGTTGATGCCCGAAACCAAATCCCGCCGACCTGCGAGCGATGAACCCGGACTTGAGGCTGAATCGTTCTTTCGTCGGATGGTGTCCAACGCTGCCTGGGAGCGACTCTCGGGCACCGAGCGCAACGCGCGGCTTCTTGACGGTCCCGCCCTCGTGGCCGATCTCGACGCGCTACATCACGGTGCGCTCTTTGAGATCGCGGACATCGCCGTACCCACCGTGGTCGCCTACGGCGATGGTGTGTATGAGACGTACTTCACCGAACTCGCACGACGGATCAATACGGCGAATCCTCTGTGCGTTCCGGTCCACATTGAAGGCACAGCGCACGGCATCCATCTGTCTCGACCCGAGCGCCTCGCTCGCGCGATCTCGGGAGTGATTCCGACGTGACCAACAGAATTCTCGTCACTGGGGCGACTGGGATGATTGGTCGTGCGCTGATCGACCACCTGACCGCGAGAGGCGACGAGGTCGTTGGAGTCGTTCGCCGACAGTCGTCCGCGCTGACAGTGCCCACTATCGAGTGGGATCCCGCTCGTAGGCGAATTGACCGTGACGCCCTTGCTTCCATGGGACCCATACGTGCGATCATCAATCTCGCCGGTGCGGGCATCGGTGACCATCGATGGTCCAGCGACTGGCGTCGCGAGATCATCGAGTCGCGCGTCAATGCCACGCAACTCAGCGCGACGCTCGCCGCCGAGCGCCAAATCCCCCTGATCTCGGCATCAGCGATCGGCTACTACGGCGATCGCGGTGACGAGATGCTCGATGAGAACGCGCCAGCCGGCACGGGCTATCTCGCCGAGGTGTGCCAAGCGTGGGAGAACGCCAGCCATGACGCTCCGCATCGAACGACAGTGCGATTCGGGATCGTGTTGTCACGACGCGGCGGGGCGTTTCGCCGCCAACTGCCACTCTTTCAATCTGGCGTCGCCGGTCGACTCGGATCTGGCCAACAGTACGTGAGCGTCGTTTCGCTGACTGATGTCTGTCGCGCACTCATGCACGTCCTCGATCAACAACTCGAGGGCACCGTCAATGTGGTCTCGCCTACTGCACCAACCAACTCTGAGTTCACGCGCGAACTCGCTCATCAACTGCATCGCCCTGCCGCAATCCCAGTGCCCAAATGGGCACTTCGCCAAGTGCTCGGCGCGGATCGAGCCAATGAACTTCTCCTCGCTAGTCAACGAGTCGTTCCTCGCGTTCTCCTCGACAGCGGATTCAGCTTTGAGCACCTCACCTTGATGAGCGTCATTACCGCCGCCCTCGCTGATCGGAATTAGAAAGAACGAACGCACATTTCGGGGGCTCAATTGACTCCCAAATGGGGCCCGAAATCCCTGACCAGCATCGAGTGAGTTCTTTCCTGCTGAGTAGACTTTCGCCCCATGGCGTTGCTCACGGTCAACAATCTTCGAACTGAATTTGCCCTCCGCACAAAGGACGTCGCCGCGGTTGACGACGTGTCCTTTCAGGTGGAGGCGGGTGAGTGTCTCGGGATTGTGGGCGAGTCCGGTTGCGGCAAGACAACGACCGGACTTTCCATCATGCGACTGCTGCCGCGCAACGGCAAAATCGCCGCCGGCGAGATTCTCTACGACGGCCGAGAAATCGCACATTTGCCGGAGCGCGACGTTCGCCGTTTGCGCGGCAACGACATTGCGCTCATTCCGCAGGACCCGATGACGTCGCTCAATCCGGTCATGCGCATTGGCGCCCAAATCGGCGAGGGCTTCCGCATCCACAAGGGTGCCTCCAAGCGGGACGCGCTCAAGCGGGCTGTTGAGGTCCTCGAGCTGGTCGAGATGCCCAATCCCGAAGAGCGAATCATGCAGTACCCGCATGAGCTCTCCGGCGGTCTTCGCCAGAGAGTCATGATCGCCATGGCTCTCGTCTGTGAGCCAAAGATCCTCATCGCCGACGAGCCCACCACCGCCTTGGATGTGACAATTCAGGCCCAGATTCTTGACATCTTGGACCAGTTGCGGGCCAAGTTGGGCATGGCAATGATCCTGATCACGCACGACATGGGCGTGATCGCCGGTCGCGCCGACCGCGTGGCAGTGATGTACGCCGGCAAGAAGATTGAAGAGGCCAACACCCTCAACCTGTTCACCCAGATGCGCCACCCGTACTCCCAGGCGTTGCTGTCCTCCGTTCCGAATATCTCAGGCAGTGTCGAAAAGATGCGGTTGGCCTCGATTGCCGGTGTTCCGCCGGACTTGACCCAAGAGATCGTGGGTTGTCGATTCGCTGAGCGCTGCGCCTTCGCCACCGATGAGTGCCGGACGACCGAGCCGCCATTGACGCCGTCAGACGATGCGGATCATGTCTTTGCCTGTTTCCACCCCGTGCGCGGTCGCAGCACTGCCGTTCGCGTCGCAATCAACGATCGCCGGACCGCGTCCACCGAAGGCCCATTTCTCGAGCTCGTTGATTTGGTGAAGGACTTCCCCATCCGCAGCAACAGCGTCTTTCGCCGCCACGCCGGCAACGTCAGCGCCGTCTCGCACGTGTCGCTCACTATGCAGCGCGGCGAAACCCTTGGAATCGTGGGCGAATCGGGCTGTGGGAAGACCACGATCGGCCGACTGATTGTGGGTCTCGAAATGCCCACGAGCGGCACAATAACTTTCCGCGACTCACCGACCCACGTCACGGGGCATGCGTTGCGCCGGGAGTTGGCCAAGGAACGTCAGATGATGTTCCAGGACCCGTACTCATCGCTGGACCCCCGCCAGCGCGTCGGATCGATTGTCGGTGAGCCGCTCAGCGTTCAAAAGGATCTGAGCCCCGTTCAAATCCGCCAGCGGGTCGACGACCTGCTGAATGAAGTTGGCCTTCCTGCAGACTCAGCGATGCGCTATCCCCACGAGTTTTCGGGTGGACAGCGCCAGCGGATCGGCTTTGCCCGAGCGATGGCGCTGAAGCCGAAGCTGATCATCGCGGACGAGCCGGTCTCCGCACTCGACGTCTCCATTCAGGCGCAGATTCTGAACCTCATCATGGACTTGCGCGAGAAAGAAGACCTCTCGCTCATCGTGATCAGTCACGACCTCGCCGTTGTCCAGTACATCTCGGACCGCATTGCCGTCATGTACCTCGGCAAGATGGTTGAGATGGGTCCGGCGGTGGATGTCTTTACGAATCCGGCGCACCACTACACGCAGGGACTGCTGGATGCGGTACCTGTGCCTGACGTAGTTGAGTCTCAGAAGCGTCGTGGCATGCAGGTACGTGGCGAGTTGCCGAGTGCATCCAACCCTCCGTCCGGCTGCCGTTTCCGGACTCGCTGCCCCGCCGCAACTGAAAGGTGTGCGGAGGAAGAGCCGCCAATGTCGCGAGTGGCGCCGGGCCACACCGTGGCCTGCCACTTCCCACTTCGTCAGACCACCGCAATTCAACCCGCTGCTACCGCGTCGGTCTAAGCGTTCGCACCAGCGTGACGCTCAGGCGTTACTAGATATCTCTGTACTCAAGTGCCGTGGCGCTCACGCACCTTGTTGCGGCAATTTCTCTCGAGCCGAGACAACTCGGTAAGTCCAGGGCCGCGCCACAACAACCGTTAACTCGAACGACACGCGACACAACTCAATCGCGATCTCTTGGATGTTTAGGTGTCAGCTTCGTCGAAATCTCGCGTGAAACGTATTGAACACTTCCAGGCAAGAAACTTAAGCCGCGATCATTATTTGAACTTCCAATCACGCCCTGAGGACAACGCTTAGCGATCGCGGAGTCGAACCTCAAATGCATCTCGCAATGCGTCACCGATGTAGTTGAATGACATCACGACCAGCAAGAAGAGCAGGATCACGGGCCAGATTTCCCACCAGTATCCGAGGATGATGGCCGTGAAGTTGGTGTTGAGGATTGTTCCCCAGTCGGTATCTGGCAAGGCAATTCCGACGCCGAGGAACCCCAATCCGGCCAGCGCCAAGATGGAGTCGGCCACAGCGAATGTGCCCAAAGTGACCGTGGTAGAGATCTGATTAGGCAACAAGTGTCGAAAGATGACCCGGCGTCCGCTACCACCCATTGAGTGAACCGCCTGTGCATATTCGCGTTCTCGCAGAGTCAGAGTCTCAGCTCGCAAGATACGGGCGATTCCGTACCATCCGGTGACCGACAGGATCAAAATCAGCGCCGACTTGCTGCGACCGAAGATCGTGACCGAGATGAAAAGCAAGTACAGACCAGGGATGGACAGAAGCACATCCAAGATGCGCATCATGAACGAATCGACCCATCCACCACGGAATCCCGAGAACAAGCCGTACAGAATTCCGATGATCATTGAGCCAATACCCGCAGCGAAACCGATGGACAGTGAGTTACGACCACCTTCCATCAGGCGCCCCAACATGTCAAAGCAAATGAAGTCCCGACCCAATATGTGTTTGGGCGAAGGCCTCGCGTTGTTGCAACCGAGCTCATCCAAGAACTTGGACATGTCGCTTTGATTGGTGTGATAGATCAGCGGACCCACGTACGAAAACAGCGTGATCATGATCAAGATGAACAAAAAGACCATTGCCATCTTGTTCTTGGCAAAGGTACGAGCCATCTCTCGGAACCATGAACGTGGAATCGGAGCGGGATGTGGACGATTCTCCGCCTCGGTCGGATCATCATCGGAGGCATATGGCGTCGTTGAGCTGATATCTGGCGCGAAAATGACATCCTCAACGCGTTGTTGTAGGACCTCTGCGTGCCCCGACGGAAAATCAGTGTCCTCGCTCACGGCTTCCTTATCGCTTTCCAGTTAGGCGAACTCGAGGGTCAACCAAGCTGACACCGACGTCAGCCAAGAAGTTTCCAAAGACAGTCGACAGTGCAATCAAGAGCGTCGTCGCCATGACCGTGTTCACATCAGAGCCCTTTACGGCTTGAACCGTGACGGTCCCGATTCCTTCGAGATTAAAGATCGACTCGGTAATGACCGCGCCCGCAAACAGCGCAGGCAGAGTTAGACCGAGGATCGTGATAATCGGAATGATGGCGTTACGCATCGCGTGGCGGAACAAAACTCGCGCTGAACTTGCACCCTTGGCACGTGCCGTGCGCACATAATCCTGCACCAGCACGTCAAGCACGGAGCCGCGCATAAATCGGCTATAGCCACCGACGGACAGGCCCACCAGAACTGCCACAGGAAGCACGTAACTACGAGGATTCGTAACAATGTCGAGCAAACGCGCGAATGGACCTGTGCGACCCGTTCCCACCACGGCAGTCGGGAAAATGTGCCAGTGCGTCGCGAAAATTATGACCAGCATTACACCCAAGAGAAATGCTGGTGTGGAGTAAATGATGAAAATCACCGTCGTCGCCGCGTAGTCAAATTTGGTGTTGCGACGAAGTGCCTGAATCATTCCCAACGGCACGGCGATAACGACCGACACAATGATGCTCGTAAAGACCAGCCACAACGTCGCCTGGAGCGCTGGCCCAATGATTTGAGTTACGGGCGCAAAGGGATTGTCCCGCGAGAAGGAAACTCCGAGGTTTCCATGCAATAACCGCCAGATGTAACGCCAGTACTGAACAATCGTCGACTGATCAAATCCATATTTGTGATTGAACGCACGCATCTGGCCGGCTGTGGCCCGCACTCCCAGGATCACTCGTCCATAGTTCACATTGTCGAGCCGGCTGAGTCCGAACGTCACCAATGTCACGCCCCACAAGACAATGACGCCTTGGTAGACGCGCCGTACGAGATACGAGAGCATCGCGGAAACACTATCAGCGCACCTAGATCACTCTGGCTTGGTTGAGTGGTTGTACGACGCATTTGATACATGAAAAGCGAATCCCCCCGCTTCTTTCGAAGCGGGGGGATTCGCGGACTTCAGACTTGTCCGATTATTCGGATCAGGTCGCGGTGATGTACTCCGGGTTGAAGTCTGACAGCGGTGACGGTGGCTTCGCACCGACAACTGACTTCTTCAACTCACCAACACCGAGGCTGGCAGGGCCGAACAGAACCGGCAGCTGCTGCGCGGCGTACAGCGCGTACGCGTGCAACGAGACGGTCGTGTGGTCCGTGGCCTTGATGAGGTTGTCCATCTGGGTGCTGTGGTAGAAGCCCGTGTTCGAGCCAGCGCCCGTAAGGAACAGCTGCTCACCCGACGGGTATCCACCCGGCGAGTAGACCCAGCCGCCGTACTGGCAGAGGTCGAACGTGGCACTCGGGTCGTCGCTGAGGCAGTCACCGATGATCGAACCGTCAGTGTTTGCGCTCAGAGTGACATCGAATCCCTTGGCGTGCCATTCCGTCTGCTCAATCGCAATCTGCTCGTCCAACGGAGCGGTCACGCCGCCCGAGTTGTACTCGAAGTTGAGGCTGAGCGTGGTGTTCAGCGGAATGCCTGCACCACAGTGGCCAGCGCCGGTACCGGGGCTCACACACACTGCCGGGAACACTGTGGTGTCCCAACCATGCGAGGTGAGCTGGGCCTTTGCCGCAACCGGGTTGTACGGGTACGGGCAGGTCAGCGCCGTAACGCCAGGACCTGGCATGGCCGGCAGCGGGCTGCAGCCCGGCTTCGCGTAACCGTTGTAGATGGCCGAGATGATGCCGACCTGGTTCACCGACTGCTCCAGAGCAATACGGATGTACAACTGGTTAAGCAGCGCCTGGTGGGCCGCATGACCATTGAAGTTGAAGTACGCGTAGTCGAAGCCCCAGAAGTTGCCACTCACCGGGTTGTAGTGAGCCGCAATGGCGGGGTCGAGGTTCGTACCAACCGCAGCGTTGTTCGGCTTGGCGGTCACCATGTCGGGAGTAACACCACCGCGCGACAGCTGGTTACCAGCCTGCAACGCGAGGATCTCCGACGCCAGGGTGGCGTACCAGTGGAACTCAACCTTGGCGTGAGCCTTCTGCGGACCCGAGTACACCGTTCCCGGACGCGGGCTCAACTCAACGTTGTACGAAGAGTCACTCGCGTAGTGGTAGTTGGTGATGTGGTACGGGCCGTCAGTGACCTGGAAGATCGCGTCCATGTTGTGCGTGCGGTACGCCGTCCCGAGCTGAATGCCCGTGAAGTAGTTGTACACGCGGGTGCAGGCATTGTCCGCACCAGCAACAAGGGTCGAGAACGTCAAAGTGCCACAGTTCGCAGCGGCGCCCGACAGGGTCGGGTGACCAGTCAAGGTGTCAAGTCCGAGGGCCTGGGCGTCCCAAGCAATCGGCATCGGCGTCACCGTGGCGAGGCCGTTGTACAGCCACCAGAACGGGTTCGTCGAGGTCTTCAACACCATGTGAATGTGCTGACCGACAGCGGTAACAGACTGGATCTGGTCCGGAACACCAACGGTCGGCGCGTATCCGCCGTAGTTCGTCGGCTCGTCCTTCGCCAGGTTCAGCCAGAACAGCACGTCGCGCGCAGTGATGACCTGTCCGTTGCTCCACTTCCACGTCTTGACGTTGAAGTCAATGATCTTTCCGCTGCCCGTAATTGCGGGCGCAGCAGCGATGATTGACAACGCAGGCTGCCAAGCCGTTGAGCTACCAAGACCGACCCACACCAGCGGGCGATACATCGGCTGCACGGTGTCTGACACGTTCGTGACCGTGAAGAATCCAGGGTCCGTGTACGGCCAAATCTCGCGCTGCTTAGAGTTGACGAGCGCCAAGTCGTAGACGGGCGTCGTGTGCGGATGCACGACAGTGGCGCCGGCACTACCAGCGACTGCCGATGCGCCAGCAACGAACGACCCGGCCAACAGACCGAGTGTCGCAACTCCACGCATGAGTTTGTGATTTCTCATTCATTTCCTCCCTGCGGCAGGTTTCCCCCCGCAACTTGCCCTACATGTCGCTGATGTGACATTCCCGCGACTATAGGAGTTTCATAAGAACCACGCAATAGCGGGAGCGCCTCGAGAAGCCACAACGTAGTAACGCGTTGGCATTTGACGCGATCAATGCATCTCTTTTTTTGACCGCGATGAATTCAAGTGTTGGCTCTAACTGACGTACCGATCACCCTCGAAATGTGCTACCTCGTCGCCGGCAGCGCCCAGCTTCGACGGTGCCAGGGTGACGCGCCCCGTTCAACCAGAGCTGCGGAATGCCGGGGTGACAGATATCCCTTGTTTTGTCGCCACTCAAAATGCGGAGCGTGAGCGTCCAGATTGACCATATATATGTCGCGCCACACTTTGGCGATCACCGACGCGGCCGCGATGGTCGCGCAGCGGCCATCTCCTCGGACCACCGGGGTTACCGGCGACGCGGGTCGGGCGACTCCGAACTCAACGAGATCCATCGAACTGGCATCAAGTGGCCGAAAAATGTCGTGAGAGCCATCAACGAGGATTGTCGTGGCTGACAATGAGAGTCCTTCGACGGCCCGTGCAGCCGCCAACGCCAGAGCGAGGGCCAAGCCGTAGCGATCGATCTCGTCCGCGCTAGCGGTCCCGATCGAGGAGTCAACGCACCATTCCTGAATTTGCGGAATCAGAGCCTCGCGCTGCGGGGCGCTCAACTTCTTGGAGTCATTGAGCGTTTCTGGTGGCTGTTTCAACGAGGTAATCGCGACTGCGCCCACCACCACCGGTCCCGCCACCGCGCCGCGGCCCACCTCGTCAACGCCGATTACAGGGCCCCGCTTGATGAGTGCGCCTTCGATCTCGAGAGTTGGCCGTGTCGTGTCGGCACGCATCTCGACCACGGTAGGTCGATGGGGCCTCCCGTAATGTGACCTCATGTCGCGCCGAGTCGCCGTCGTCCCGCACACGCACTGGGATCGAGAGTGGTACGAGCCATTTCAAGGGTTCCGCATGCGCCTTGTCGAGCTCCTCGATCAACTCATTCCATTGCTCGAACGAGATCCGTCGTATTCGAGGTACCTGCTCGACGGTCAGATGGCGGTGATTGACGACTACCTCGAGGTTCGTCCGGAGATGGAAGAGCGCTTGCGCGCACTTTGTGCGTCCGGGCGTGTCTCCGTCGGACCGTGGTACATCCTCGTCGACGAGTTCTTGGTTTCGCCTGAAACGATTGTTCGCGACCTGCAACTCGGACTCGAGCGAGCGGCGGCGTTCGGCGGCGCGACGTCAGTGGGCTATCTGCCGGACATGTTCGGCCACATCGCCCAAATGCCGCAGATCCTTTCGCTCGCGGGCTTCTCGGACACCGTCTTATGGCGGGGCGTGCCGAGCGCGATCACCCAGACGGGCTTTGACTGGATCGCCCCCGATGGAACATCGATTCGTGCGGAGTACCTGGTCTCGGGCTACGGCAACGGAGCCTCGCTGCCCTCTGACGCCAAAGCGCTCGTGCGGCGCACAACGAGCTACATCGAAGAGGTTGAGAGCTTCCTGCTCGGCGACCTGCTCTACATGAACGGTTCTGACCACCTGCTGCCCCAAGCGCATCTAGGGCGCGTCGTGGCTGAAGCGAACGACATTCAAGGCGAACTTCACTTTGAGATCACATCGTTGGCCGAGTACATCTCAACAGCGCCGCGTCAGGGACTCACGCAGTGGAAAGGCGAACTGCGTAGTGGCTTTCGCTCCAACATCCTGATGGGCGTTCTGTCGAACCGCGTTGACGTCAAGCGATTGGCGTCGCTGTGCGAACGAACTCTCGAGCACCGAGCCGAGCCCATCGCCGCGCTTTTTGGCCACGTCGACGTCTATCCCGCGGCGCTCTTGAACTTGGCGTGGCGCGACGTGATTCGCAACGCGGCGCATGACTCCATCTGTGCGTGCTCGGTGGACGACACTGTGGACTCGGTCCTCGAGCGCTTTCGCCAAGCGCGTCAGATCGGCGAGGGAGTCGCTCATCGCGCTCTGCAGCGCTTCTCGGAGCGTCTCGCTCGTCGGGGGGTCACGGTCGTGAATTCGCTCGAGTTCCCTCGTTCCGGGCTCGTCGAGGCTCTCGTCGACGACAGCGACTTTGATGCGACTCGGATGCAAGTGCTCGAACAGCGCGGTGCACTTCCGAACTCGATGCTGCTCGACGCCCAAGCAATGCGCTCGATTCTCTCGGTGATCCAGGGAACGCGCTTAGACGAGGGCGCCTACATCCACGACGCGGTTCTCGCGCGCAGCGGCGATGAAGCCTCTCTCGATGTGACCGTGGGTCCGTACGAGCGTCCTGACGTGGACATCAATCCCCAACGCCTGGAGCTGATCAGTTGGCTCGCGGCGAATCCCGCTTTGCACACGCGCGTGACGCTCAGTCAACCAGCGATCCGGCGAGTGTTGGCTCTTTCCGGAGTGGTGGATGGATTCGGATGGGCGGCTCTTGAGCCGCAGCCCCCGACTCATTCGGCAACCGCCGAGGCCAGTCACCTGTCCAACGGGCTGATCGACGTCGACGTTGCGACGGACGGCACCTATTCGCTCAACGGAGTCGCCAACTACGGACGTCTGGTCGACGATGGCGACTTTGGCGACTCGTATAACTACTCCCCTCCCCTCGGCGACGAGCGAGTGACTGCGCCCGTATCAGTGTCGACGTCGGTTCTCGAATCAGGACCCCTGCGCGCACGTTTGGCGATCGAAGCGACCTACTCGTGGCCTGAGCGAGTCGATGAGGCGACGCAGTCACGCACGGGCCGGGTCGAGGTCCCCGTCACCACCGTGCTCGAGCTGCGCGCCGACGATCCGACGTTGTACGTCACCACGACATTTATCAATCAAGCCCGCGATCACCGCCTGCGCGTGGAGCTCCCGTTACGCCACGCGGCCACGACGTCGAGTGCGGAGTGCGCCTTCACGGTGGTGACACGTGGACTGACCGCAGAGGGCCGCTCCGAGGAGTTCGGGCTGCCGACGTTTCCGTCACGCCGCTTCGTCGAGGCGGGCGGGCTGACCGTCGCTCACGAGGGCCTTCACGAGTACGAACTGACCAATCTCGAGGGCGGAGCGGCAACCACGATCTCGCTGACACTGCTGCGCGCGACTGGAATGCTCTCTCGGCTTGGCATGAAGTTGCGCCCGCTACCGGCCGGGCCATTAACCCCGGTCGAGGGCCTCCAAATGGTGGGCCAGCGAATCTCGGCGCGTTACGCGTTGCGCCTGGAGGGAACCAACCCGTTCCAATTTACCAACGATTTCCTGACACCTCTCGAGACCGTGTCGTCGCAAGGTGGCGGCGAATTGCCCGATGCCGGTTCAACCCTCAACATTCGCGGAGCCACTGTGTCGGCGGTGCGCCGCGTCGCGGGCGCCCTGGAGGTACGAGTGTTTAATCCGACGAACCAGACCGTTCAGATCGAAATCACCGGTCGACACGGGTGGATTGTCGATCTGCGGGGGCGAGGTCTTCAACCTTTTGAGGGATCGGTCTCCGCGCGGCCCCACGAAATCATCACGCTGCGAGTCGACGACGCTCAATGACATCTCGGGGCGACGTCGTCGTCATCCCGCTCAAGTCGTTCGACTCGGCCAAGTCACGACTCAAGGTCGCGTTGTCGGACCATGATGTCGATCACCTCGTGCGCAATCTCGCCGCCGGCGTCATCGACGCGTGTGCTCCGCGTCGATGCGTCGTCGTTACTGATAACGACGACGTCGCAGAGTTCGCCACGCAGCTGGGTGTCGAAGTTCTTGCGGTGACAGTCAGTGGACTCAATGCGTCCGTGGCCGCAGCGTACGACGAACTCGGAGCGAGCGCGGACTCCGTCATCGTCGTGCACGGAGATCTGATCCGACCCGAGGGTCTCGGCACAGCGACATTCGATGACGGCGTCACCATCGTGACGGATCGGCACATGAGTGGCACGAACGTGCTGGCGGTACCGACCCGAGTGGGATTCAATTTCTTTTACGGTCCGAACTCCGCGCGCGCTCACCGCGACGAAGCCGAGCGGTGCCGGCTGACGACCCGTGTGATCGAGGATTCGGCCTGGGGACTGGACCTCGACGGTCCGGAGGATCTGACCTACTTGCGGACGTAAAAAGAGGGGGGCCTTGCGGCCCCCCTCTTTCAGTCCCCGAGGGGACGAGTACTGCGTGTTACTTGCGCTTGGCGGTGCGCTTCGCGGCCTTCTTGGCCGGAGCCTTCTTCTTGGCCGCCTTCTTAGCCGGAGCCTTCTTGGCTGCCTTCTTAGCTGGGGCCTTCTTCTTGGCCGCCTTCTTTGCCGGAGCCTTCTTGGCCGCCTTCTTGACGGTCTTCTTGGCTGCCTTCTTAGCTGGGGCCTTCTTCTTGGCCGCCTTCTTAGCCATTGCCACTAGTTCCCTCCTTGGGACTCAACGTTGAGTCAATTCGGACCTGGAGCCCACCACGGTGGTGGACCCGTACCCGGTACCTCATTGACGCGTCGCGGACTCGACCGTGAGCCACCCAGCCTCCCCGGCTGTGTGGTGCCGGCCGCAGTACGCGGCCCCTGCGGAGTCATGGACATTGAAATGACGGCGAACCCGACGATCCGAATCACAACAACTGTCGCCCACTCCTCCTGAGGGCACTTAAAAGTTCACTCGCTTTTCGCATCGATGTCAAGCATTTCGAAACTCGACATTTGTGCGCGGTGAGTGACGACGCGATCTACCTCGGTCGACGCGACTCTCGCGCGGCGCTCGCCGGTGCACAACGCAGCGTGCTCGTACTCGGTCCGTCGCGCAGTGGAAAGACATCTTCCCTGATCGTGCCCAATGTTGTTCGCAGTGAACGCGCCGTGGTGACAACGTCAACCAAAGACGACGTGCTGCGTCAGCTCGTTCACACGCGCGCGGATCGGGTCACGATGCTGTTTGATCCGAGCGGCACGATCGAGGCTCCGCCGGGCGTCGTGCGCGTCGGGTACTCGCCGATTCACTCGTCTCGCGAATGGGACCGCGCCGTGCTCACCACGCGCGCGCTCGTCGACTCGACGAGATTTGGTCGACTCGAGCGCGGTGACGATCACTGGACCGAACGAGCCGGAGCGCTCGTGGCTCCCATGTTGCACGCCGCCGCGCTGCGCCACGAAACCCTTGGCGCGCTCGTCTCGCGCATCGACGGGCGCCGCGGTGATGACCACCTCGCGCTGCTGACCGAGCGGTACGGCAGTGACCATCCCGCTTCCGCGCTCCTCGCGGGAGTACTCGCCACCGAGGAGCGCGAGCGCTCATCGATCTGGTCGACGGCGAGTGGCCTCTTTCAGGGGCTACGTACCGAGGCGGCGCGAGCCGCCAGCCGACTACCCGAGCTCGATATCGGTGGATTCTTAGACGGTCGCCACCACCTCCACGTCGTCTCGCCGAGTCGCCACCAAGCGGTGAGTGCACCGCTGGTCGTGGGGCTCATTGACTCGATCGTCGAGGCGACGTACGAGTCTCACCACCGCGGTGCCCGGCTGCTGCTGGCCCTCGATGAACTGGCCAACGTGGCGCCGCTACCCCGCCTCGCGAGCATCGTGTCCGAAGGCGGTGGTCAAGGAGTCACCACGCTCGCCTGCTTGCAAGATCTAAGTCAGGCGCGTCGACGATGGGGCGAACTGGCCTCCGGATTTCTTTCGCTTTTTCCCACGACCGTCGTTCTACCCGGACTGGCCGATCGCGCCACGCTCGAACTCGTGGAGTCCCTCGGTGGCCGAGAGCGCGTGGCGGAACCCTCGGTCCAACGCGACCGGCGCGGTCGACTGCTCAGTCACGGCGTCACGTGGCGCGAGCGAGCCCGACTCGACGTCGCGGCGGTGGCTCACGGACGAGCCCAGCACGCAATCGTGCTCGATGAGACCAAACGTCCGACGTGGGTCGAGCTCACCGCGGCCCATCGCGATCCGCGATGGCGTTCCTACCTGGATCGGTCCCGTGATCGCGGGCGCACCGATGACGGTCGCTCGTTCCACTGAGCCAACTCGTGCGGATCGATCGGTCGCGGTCCACGCTCGCTCACGTCGCGATCCATTCGCGCGCGAGCGGCCGAGATCGTTTGCGCTCTGGTCGCGCCGTTCAGCTCGGGGAACAGCGAGTCGATGGCGGCACTCACTGACGGCGCTCGCGCGCCGAAGACCGCCGCATCGGCAAACGCGCGAACAACGTCGCGTCGAGAGATGCTGTCGCGCCACGCCAGCGCGGCACCAAAACGGTGCTCGTCGATCAGGTGGCGCTCACCACGGGGCACGGGGGCTTCCGGACCGGCGTCGTAGTGCGCCCAATCGCTCGCCCACTGTTCACGAATCTGCTCTTCGCGCCAGTGGATCTTGGCCGGACGGTCACTGGCGCGGCCCGGCCACAGCATGCGAACTCCTTCGTCCACTCCTTCGACGTGCTCAATGCCGCGAAATGACCGCCAGGCGCGCCGTCCCGTGCGTTCGGTGATCTCCGCGCGCAGGTGAGCGCGATACAGCGAGTCAGCGGTCTCGAGGTGCGCCCACAACGTGCGTTGGTTCAACGGTCGATCTGACGGTCCCGGAGTCGATGAGACCAGAACGTGGTCATGCAAGTGGGGCTCCGCGTTGCGATTGACGCCGTGCGTGAACCCGACCGCCCGCTCCCAGGGACGTGCGGCCACGTCGTCGAATCCTCCGACCACGAACCGTTGGACGACCGCACGTTCAGCGAGATAGTCAATCGCCGCGCTGACTCCACTGCGGTGGGCGGCTACTGCCCCGGCGCGTTCGGCGACATCGCCGATCACCACGAGCGCGGAGGTCGGTCGCGGAGCGGCGATGACCAGGTCGTACCCGATGATGTGCGGCGAGCGCGCCAACAGATCATCGAGCGAGGTGTCGGCGCCGCGAATCCACCACTGCGCGGGACCACTGCGGGGCGTCGCAATCTCTTCGGCGAGGTCGTCGGTTAGATACGAGAGATCGCGATTGGTGCGACGAAAGAGACGAATCACGTGCGGGCCACCGGCCCACATCGGTCGCTAGAGGCGCGACGCCATTCGATCAGCCAAATCGAGTCCTGCGCGCTCGTCTCCGTCCAGCACGTAACAGCCAGGACCGGCCTCCACCATCAGTCGGTCCAAGAAAGCCCCATCGCGAACGCTCAAGCGCACAATCTCGTGCTCGGCGTCCAGATCGCTCCACTGCAGCGTGGGGAGAGGCTCAAAGAGCCAGCGTCGATCTCGTGGCAGCACGATGGTGACAACGGCTCCGTCCTCGCCGGATCGATCGATCCAGTCCTCAACGAGGTCCACTGGTCGGGTCACGTTCGCCGGTTCGGCGGCCAAAACCGTCAAGATCCGATCAACCCGAAACGTCAGCCACGCCTCTCGACGAGTGCAGAAGGCGCGCACGTACCAGTGACCGTTGCGGGCCGAGAGGGCTCGCGGCTCTAAGTAGCGCTCGCTCACTTCATCACTCGCGGCCGACCAGTACTCGACCTTGATTCGTTGGTGTCGAGTCACCGCATCACTCACGGACGACAAGCTCGCTGGTTCACTCTCAATGACCCGGACCGACGTGTGAATCACCCCTTCGATCTTGTGAATCACCCGGTTGAGAACTTCGGTCGGATATAGCGCCGCCGCCTCCTTGAGCGCCACGAGCAGCTCGTAGGCGTCGCGCCAAGTGAGCGGCGCGAGCGCCGATCCCACCGCGCGTTCGTAGCTCGCCGAGCGCACGTAACGCGGATCGTCGAGTGCCTCCTCATCGTCAAAGTCATCGCCGGGCTCAATATGTACGAGGTACTTCGTTGGATCTCGCATGTACTGCAGCGCCATCAATCGGCTCATGATGGAGCGGACCAGTTCCACATCGAGTCGGCAACGCTGAGCCAGCTGACTGGCCCTCAGCGGCTCGCTCGAGTGGTACACGGCGCTAATGAGTTGCAACGTCTGACCGAGTGTGTCGCTGCGCGAACTTTGCGCGACGTACGCCGGCACGCTCGGCAGATTGGTTGGACGGCGGTTCACTCCCTTGAGCCAAGTGAGCACCTCGTCGCGCAGCGACTTGGGTCGAAGTTTGGCGACGTGATCGCCGAAAGAGAGCACAGCGCGCAGCGCGCTCCAGGAACTCGCGACGGGGACCTCAACCTCCACGACGTCGTCGCGCTCGCCGCGCGGATCAATGCGTACATCGGGGTACTGAGAGCGCAGCAGTCGCGCAAAGCCCGCCGAGGTATGGAACCGGAACGCGTAGTCGCGCTCGGGGTCTGAGGTCGGCAGCCACGTGCGCGCGGCGCGGCGTTGATCCTCGCTGGATTCATAGACCAACTCGGTGACTGACGGCACGCCCACGATGCGGCTGACTTTGAATCCCTTGACGTCGCCGCTATCAGGCTCGACCCCGATGACATAACTCTGGCTGCGCCAGTACAAGAACTCGAGTGGGGCCAAGGTGCGCGACTTCACCTTGTCGTTGTTCTTGCGATGCCGGAAGCTGACGACTCGACTAAGCGCGGCCGCCCGCGCCAGGGGTTGCAGCACCGTAGAGAATTCAATGCCGCCCTCGGGCCACGGCCCGTCGCTAAAGAGTCGCCCCACTCCCGCCGAGCCGATGCCGAGGAGTTGGACGGACCAGGCCGCGACCGTCAGTTCGTCATCACTGAAGTCGATGGCCGGCACATAGACCGACGACGGGTCGATCGAGTAGCCGTCAACGTCAAAGAGTGTCTTGGTTGTCAAGATCTCAAAGCCGAGGTCGCGGATCGCCGCCTTGTCGCGTTCGAACTTCTGTCGATAGGCGTTGTCGTTGCCGTCGTACGCCAACTTCTTTTTGGGGACTTTGCCGGTTGACTCGAAGTCGTCGATCGTCAAACTGGCGACGATCTCTTCTTGGGTGATGGGCGTGCCGTTTTCAAAGGCGCGCACCAGCGTCAAGAACAGCGCGATCTTTCGTTCGCGGCTCTCTTCGGTCCCGCTGCGCATCGCGCTCACTGCACAATCTCCCGATAATTCGCCAGACGCGAAGACTACGCTTTAGAGCGCCGCCCACCCCCAGGAGAGACGACGAAAAGGAGTCCTCCATGAGCAGTCGATTGCTGTATCAGGACCGCGCTGTCGGCCTGAGTGACGAATCGCTCGTTCTGCGTGGCTTCACCAAGATGTTCGGTCGGCCCCGACGAATCCCGCTCAATCAGATCGTGTCGTTTCGTATCCGTAATCGGTCCGACTTTCCCAACGAACAGCTCCCCCGTTGGGGGTTAGACGACCGTGGGGTCTGGTACACGCGCGACGCGCGACGCTGGCGTCGACAGAGTTCCGTGGAAGTCACCTTGGACGACCACCAACAGGTTGGATTCACGCCGGCTCATTCGGGCCGGGTGCGAGAGCTGTTGATCCAACTGGGGATCAGCGAGGAGTGATCTCTTCGCGGCGCCACGTGCCCGAACGGCCCCCGGACTTTTCCCACAGCGCCAGATTTTCAATCGTCATCGTGCGGTCCGACGACTTGCACATGTCGTAGATGGTCAGCGCCGCGATCGCCGCTGCGGTCATCGCTTCCATCTCGACGCCGGTGCGGTCCACCGTGTCAACGCTGGCTTCCACCTCGATGAACTCGTCGGCGATCGTGAAATTCACATAGACGTTGCCCACGAGAACGGCGTGGCTCATCGGCAACAGCGACGCCGCCTGCTTGGCTGCTTGAATCCCTGCCACACGGGCGGTCGCCAAGACGTCGCCCTTACCCACGGTGTTCGCGGCCACCATGGCCGTGGTCTCAGGCGACATCATCACGCGGCAGCGCGCCATTGCGCGTCGGGGTCCGACCTCTGACGCCGCGACATCGCGACGAAAGCCCGCATCGCGCACCATCATGCGCCGCTGGTGGAAGTCGTCCACTACCAAATGCTACTGAGATCGGTGGAACGTTTCTTGGGCGACGGTAAACTCCTTCGTTCTCTCACGGAGTTGCAATGCCCACCTACGAATACGAATGCACGCAGTGCGAGCGTCACTTCGAAGTCGTCCAGAAGTTCTCCGATGATCCACTCACGTCGTGCGACGTCTGCGGTGGTGCAGTGCGCAAGGTTTACGGATCGGTCGGTGTGGTCTTTAAGGGTTCGGGTTTCTATAAGACCGACAGTCGCAGCAGCGGAACAAAGTCCTCGTCGTCGGGAGCATCGGACACCAAGACGGAGTCCAAGAGCACCGAGACGTCCACCACTCCCAAGACTGATGCGAGCACGTCGACGCCGGCGGCGCCTGTGACGAGCTCGAGCTCGAGCGACTGAACTAGCTGCCCGAGAGGGCGACTCCGTCGACGGCCAACGTCTGACCAGCCGCTGAGCCGGGCAACCACTCGACGTCACTGCCGATGTGCAACACATCGAGCAACATGCGCTGCAGTGTTGAGGCCACCGTCACTTCGCGGATCGGCTCGGCCAACTGTCCGTCACGAATCATCAGGCCCGTCACGCCCACGGAGAAGTCGCCTGAGATCGGATTTACACCCGAGTGAATACCCGAGAGTGATTCGATAAAGAATCCCTCGCCCACCTGGCGCAAAATCTCCGCCTGGTCGAACGGCCCAGAACTGAGAAGCAGCGCTCGACAACTCGCTGAGACTGTTCCACTGGCCGAACTACGCGTGGCACTGCCAGTTGAAACCGCTCCGGCCCGCCGGGCGGACGTGGTGTCGTAGACGAACTGACGAAGCACTCCGTCTTCAATGAGCACGTTTCGCCGGCACGCCAGACCTTCGCCGTCGTAGGTCGAAGCGGAGTAGTGGCGCGCGTCAGTGGGGTCGTCGACGAGCGTGAAACTACGGGCAGCCACTTCTTCGCCCAACCGGTCGGCGAAGAAGCTTCGTCCGCGTACAACAGCGTCTCCTGACAGCGCCGACGCAATGATCGAGATCAACGTCGCCGCCGTGCGCGGATCAAAGACCGCGACCCCGCGCATCGTGGGGGCCTTTACCGCACCCAACATGCGAGTCGCGCGCGTGATCGCGTCCGTTGCCGCCTCGCTGACGCTCAGTTCGCGCGCTGAACGGCCCACCGACAGACCCCAACCGGTCTCGTCGTCGTGACCGTCGTTGGCAATGGCGTACGTCGACAGCGACGCACCGGAACGTTCGTACGCGGCGGCAATGCCCGTCGATGACGCGATCGCCGCCTGGGCGATGTAATCGGAATATCCCGCACTGTCGACTTGGCGGATGCGTCGATCCCCGTCGCGGACCGCCCGCTCTAAGTCGATGGCCATCTGGATCTTGTCGTCGAGTGAGGTCGAGGAGAACTGGGGATCCACGAGTTGCAGTTCCGCGGCGCTGACGCCATCAGGCCGCGCAAAGGTGAGGTACTCGTCCTCGGTCGCGAATCGCAGATTGTCTCGGGCGTCGGCGATGACTCGGGCAATCGAGTCGTCATCGAGCGCGCCGGCCCACGCAGAGCCCACTCGAGCACCGCTCGGTCCATCTTGAAGCAACCGCACCGATACCATCGCACTCGACGCGGTCGTCAGACTCTCAATTTCGCATTGGTAGGACAGGACTTCGGTGTCGGTGCCTTCCGAGAGGTACACCTCGATCTGCTCGTCCCCGTGGGCTCGCTCGAGTATCCCCTGAGCTCGCTCTAACAGGGCGCTCACGCGGCCGTCCCACCGACAGTGACTCCCGTCACGCGCATGGTGGCCATCCCCGTGCCGACCGGCACGGACTGACCGTCTTTGCCGCAGGTCCCCGGAATCATCGAGAAGTCGTTCGCGACCGCGTCAATGCGCTTCATGATCTCTGGTCCGTTGCCGATGAGATTGCAGTCACGCAGCGGCGTCGTGATCTTGCCGTTCTCGATCATGAAGGCGGCGGTCATCCCGAAGACGAAGTCGCCCGTCGCGGTATTGACTTGGCCGCCACCGAGTTGGGTGACGTAGACACCGCGAGGGGTCTGCGCGACGATCTCGTCGTGCGTTTCGGGACCGTCGAGGAGATAGGTGTTCGTCATGCGCACGAGCGGCAGATGCTGGTAACTCTGTCGGCGTCCGTTGCCTGAGCTCCGTCGGCCCTCTTTGCGGGCGCGCAAGAAGTCCCACATGTAGTCGGTCAAGACGCCGTTTTCGATGAGGACATTGCGGGCCGCGGGATTGCCCTCGTCGTCGAGCGCCAAATAGCCCCATTCACCGGACACAGTTCCGTCGTCGACCAACGTCACGAGTGGACTCGCCACGAGTTCACCCACGCGGCCGGCGTACACCGACGCTTCTTTCAAGATGGCGTCGCTCTCGAGGCCGTGCCCGCAAGCTTCGTGGAACAAGATGCCGCCCGCGCCCGAGGCGAGTACGACCGGCAAGTCCCCCGACGGTGCGGGCACCGCCTGAAGTTTGGTGATTGCCTGGCGCGCCGCCTTGGCCGCCGCATCGCTCACCCGCTCGTCGCTCAACAACTCGAATCCGACAGTGCCGGCAATTGGCGAGTACCCGGTCTGCATGCCGCCGTCACCGACGGCGACGCACTGGACATTGAGTCGGGTGCGCACCTGGTGTTCGGACGCAAAGACACCGTCGGAGTTTGCGACCAAGAAACGCCGCGAGGAGTCGCCGATACCGACTTGAACCTGCGTGATCTCGGCGCCCTGGCTGCGTGCGACGTCGTCGGCGTGCTGGAGCAGTCGTACCTTGACCGCCTTATCGACATTTGAAGGATCGATCTTCGCCAAACTGGCGATCTCTCGGGAGTCCGTCAGCGATACGGTGCGCGTACTTCCGCCGCCGGCGCGGGCCACCGCGGCAGCGGCTTCGGCGGCGCGCAGCAGACCAGCCTCACTGAGATCAGCGGTGTGCGCGAAACCGGTGGTCTCGCCGATCACGACTCGAATGCCCGCGCCGCGCTCGCGACCGGAGTTCATCGACTCCACCCGACGTTGGTCGAGCGACGCCTGAGATGTCGTTTTGTCTTCGCAGAACACTTCGGCGAAATCACCGCCGCGCGACAGTGCGGAGCTCAGCACCCGTGCGACGACATCACGCTCTAACAGGGCGGAGTCGGTCATCGCCGCAGCGTACCCTCCTACGTTGTGGCAAAGACCGGGAGTCTGAACGCTCCCGCGCCGCTCATCACGCTCTCTTTCATCACTCTTGGAGCGTTCTGGGGGTGTTGGGCGATGGAACTACCTGACGTGCAACGCAGCTTTCATCTGAGCGACACCCGGCTCGGTGTCGTACTCGCGGTCACGGTCGGCGCCGCCGGGTTCGCCGGCGCTGTCGTCGGGCGACTCGCCCGCTACGTCGGCGCGCGTCGCCTTCTCGCAGCAATCGTCGTCGTGTGGTCAGTGTCGGCGATCTTGCCCGGGTCGGCGTACTCGACCGTGATGTTTGCAGTGGGTTTCGGCGTCGCTCAAGTTGCGGCGGGATGTGTTGACGCAGCGATGAATGCGCCGGCCACGGTGCACTTTCTCTCACGTCCGAGCTACCTCGTTCGCTACCACGCGCTGTTTAACGTCGGGGCGCTTCTCGGCGCGTGCGTCGCGTCAGTGGCTCTCAGTCACGGCGTGTCGTGGAGATGGCTGTGGCCAATGCTGGCGATTATGACGGGCGCGTTAGGCGTCGTTGGTCTTCTCGGTGATGCCGGCACGATTCTCGACGCGGACGTGCGACCGCACGCTCCCACCGTCGCGGCGATTGGCGAGACTGCCACAGCACCCGTGATGATCGATCGTTCATTGCGGCGAGACGGGCTTTTGGGATTTCTCATCGTCTTCGGCTTCGCCGAAATCACGGAAGGCGGCGCGTTCACGTGGGGCGTGCTGTTTCTGCGCCACCACTTGCGTGCGGGCATCCTCGTCGGTGCGGGTGCCTACATCATCGGGCACTCCATTGCGGCCACGTCGCGATACTTCGGCGCGACGGCACTGCGGCGAGTGTCGGTTACGGGTGCGCTCGTCGTCGGATCGCTGTTGTGTGCACTTGGTCTCGCCGGCGAAGCAGCCACCAACGTGACATTCATCGCCGCGTGCGGACTCGCACTCGCCACTGCCGGCACCAGCCTGTTCTGGCCACTCGTGATGAGCACCATCGCTCAACGATCTCGTCATCCGGGACGTGCGGTTGGCAGCTTCACCGCGGCGGGGTACGTCGGCTGGGTGGCGGGCGCTCCCATTGTCGGATCCATCAGCGACGCGGCGGGAGCGAAGTGGGGACTGCTCACGATGTCAGCCATCGCGCTCGGCGTCGTGGTGTCAGTGATGCTCGGGATCGTGCCCCCGGAACCTGATCGCACTCTGGAGCACCGGTAGGGTGGCCGCGTGATTTTGCCGTCGATTGAGACGCCGGCCGATATCCGTCCGCTGTCGTACGACGAGCTTGATCAGCTCGCTGGTGAGATCCGTTCCTTCATCATCGACGCGGTCACCCGCACTGGTGGTCACCTCGGTTCCAACCTCGGCGTGGTCGAACTGACGCTGGCCCTGCACCGAGTCTTTGAGTCGCCGCGCGACGTGATCTTGTGGGACACCGGGCATCAGGCCTACGTCCACAAGCTGTTGACCGGTCGGCGCTACGGCTTTAAGCAGTTGCGTCAACGTGGCGGCCTCTCGGGGTACCCAAGTCGCGCGGAGAGCGAGCACGACTGGATCGAGTCTTCACACGCCTCCACCGCTCTCTCCTATGCGCACGGCCTCTCGGTCGCGTTCTCACGGCGCCACGAACTCGTCGGCTCCGGCGGACATCGCCGCGTGGTCGCCGTCGTGGGCGACGGTTCGCTCACCGGCGGAATGGCCTATGAAGCCCTCAACAATCTCGGTCACTCCGGCCAGCGCGTCGTTGTTGTGCTCAACGACAACGGACACAGCTACGCGCCCACCATCTCGCGACTGTCGGAGTCCTTGACGTCGCTGCGACTCAGTCCCGCCTACGTCAGCTCACGCGAACGACTGCGCGAGTGGTTGCGCAAGATTCCTGGTGTCGGACGTCTCGCGTACCTCGGGGTGCACGGAGTGACCTCGGTCGTGCGCGAAATGGTCACCCCGCACACGTTCTTTGAGACCCTGGGAGTGCGCTACGTCGGACCGATCGACGGCCACAACATCGCGGGCATCGAGACCGCGCTGCACAGCGCGGCGGACTGGCCCGGGCCGATCGTCGTGCACGTGCTCACTGAAAAGGGTCGCGGCTACGCCCCGGCCGAAAACGATGACCTGAAACTTCACGACTTCAAGTTGCCCGCCCGCGAGAACGAGCAGGCGGCCCAAACTGTGTCGTTCACCGAAGCGTTCGCTCGATCGCTCATCACCATTGCCGAGGAGGACGAGCGAGTCGTCGCCCTCACCGCTGCCATGGCTGGACCGACGGGTCTGCTCAGCTTCGCTCAGCGGTTCCCCGACCGATTCTTTGACGTAGGTATCGCCGAACAACACGAGATGACGGCGGCGGCCGGCATGGCCATGGGTGGATTGAAGCCGGTTGTCTGCGTCTACTCGACGTTCTTCTCGCGCGCGTTTGATCAAGCCAATCTCGACGTCGGTCTGTTGGATTTGCCCGTTCTCACCGTGCTCGATCGCGCCGGCATCACCGGCGACGACGGACCGAGCCACCACGGGGTCCTCGATATCGCGCTCTGTCTCGCGATCCCCTCAATGACGGTGTTCGCCCCGTCGTGCGTGGAAGAAGTGCCCGTGATGATGCGCACGGCGCTCTCACTGAGTTCGCCGACGGCGATTCGATTCCCCAAGACCGCACCGCGACCACTTGATGGTCAAGTCGGCGAGGGACTTCGCGCCCGGCGTATCGTTCGCGGCGACGGATCGCTCTGCGTGTTGGCCGTCGGCAAGATGGTGCCTTCCAGTCTTGGGGCGATTCGCTCACTGGCGGACCGCGACGGCGCGATCACCCTCTACGACGTGCGCGTGCTGCCGCCGGACCCCGACATGATCGAAGACGCTCTCGGCCATGATCGCGTTGTCACGGTTGAAGACGGCACGCGCCACGGCGGCGCGGGTGCGCTGATGGTCTCTTCGCTGCGCTCGCGCGCCCAGGAGTTAGGACTCCCGTTTCCGGTCACCCGCATCCTCGGTGTGCCGCGCGCGTACCTGCAGCAGCACAAGCCCGATCAATTGCTGCACGAACTCGGCCTGGACGACGAAGGTCTCGCCGCGGCGTTCGCTCGCTCGCTGGATGATCAACCGGAGTTTCCGCGAGAACTCCCGGAGTCCCCTCGCCCCATCTACCTGTAGGGCGCCATCAGTGCGCCGGTAGGTTGGCGCCATGACGTTCGAAGTACA
Source organism: uncultured Ferrimicrobium sp. (assembly GCA_964434455.1). Lineage (GTDB taxonomy): Bacteria > Actinomycetota > Acidimicrobiia > Acidimicrobiales > RAAP-2 > RAAP-2. The sequence continues at coordinate 216,984 of CAYSVK010000003.1, forward strand.
AAAAACCGACGACGAATGGCGCACCGAGTTGGGTGCCGAGCGCTACGCGATTCTGCGCCACGCCGCCACCGAAGCTCCCTTTACTGGGTCCCTCCTGCACGTTGACGGTCAGGGAACCTTTAGCTGCGGCGGCTGCGGACAGATGCTGTTTCGCACGGAGCAGAAGTTTGACTCGCACTGCGGGTGGCCCAGCTTTGACAGCTGTGAGCCCGGAACGATCATTGAACGCGCGGATCACACTCTCGGCCGCGTGCGCACCGAGATCCTCTGCTCACGTTGCGGTGGACATCTTGGTCACGTCTTTGATGACGGACCGACTGACACCGGCCTTCGTTACTGCGTCAACTCGCTGGCCATCGACTACGACCAGAAGGCTTAAGCGTCAAGGAATCGGCGGATCGCAAAGGCGCTGCCGACTGAGCCGATCGTCACTCCCAGCAACACGACAATCACTGACGAGCCGATCCAGTCGCGCAGCGGCAGATTGAACTGCTGATTGAACGTCACCGTGCTGCGCACAATGAAGATTGTGCCGACCGACAGCATGGAGCCAACGAGTCCCTGAATGAATCCCTCGGCAATAAACGGCAGTCGAATGAACCAGTTCGTGGCCCCGACCAACTTCATGACCGTCACCTCGCGCCGCCGCGCAAAGATCGCCAACTGAATCGTGTTCAAGATCAAGACGACGGCCGAGACAAACAAAATGAGTGCCAGCACCAACATCACGATCTGAATCACGCGAATGACGTGCTCCATCTGTTTGATCTGCTGACTCGGGGCGGTGACGTCGTAAACGCCGGGCTGGACGCGGTACGTCTTGGACATGATGGTGGCGTCTTGAGGGATCTTCGGCACACAGAGAAACGCCGTCGGTGACGAATCGATGGTGAAATGCTCAAAGATGTTCGGCGGCGTGATGAGTCGAACCTGGGCGTAGCTCTCCTGCTTGGTTTGGAACTTGCAGGTTCCCGTGACGTCGGGATCAGAGGCCAACTGGTTGCGAATGCTCGCAACCTGCGAGTCGGTGGCGTGCGGCTTCATCCACACTGTCACGCGGGTCTGCTGCTCCCAGACAATTGAGGTGTGCGCAGCGGTCTGCTTCACCAGCAGGGCCGAGCCAACGAGCAGCAGTGACACCGTGACCGTCAAGATCGCCGCGACGGTCATCAATACATTGCGCGAGAGGTTCTTGAATGTTTCGCGCAGTGCGTAACCGATAAAGACCCTCACGAGGACACTCCCCCGGTGTTGGTGTCATCGAGTCCGTAGACCCCGCGAGATTGGTCACGGACCATTTCGCCGCGATCCAGTTCAATGACGCGCCGGCGCATGCGATTGACCAGTCCTTCATCGTGCGTCGCCATCAGGACGGTCGTTCCAGTCCGGTTGATTCGATCGAGCAGATTCATGATGGTTTCGGTATTGGTCGGATCGAGGTTGCCGGTCGGTTCGTCCGCCAAGAGGATCAGCGGGCGATTGACGAACGCGCGAGCCACCGCGACGCGCTGCTGCTCGCCACCAGAGAGCTCGCCGGGCAGGTTCCCCGCTTTGTCGGAGAGTCCGACCAACTCCAGAATCTGGGGCACTTGCGCCTGCACTGTCGAATGCGGGCGACCGATGACCTCGAGGGCGAAGGCCACGTTTTCGAACACGGTCTTGGTGGGCAGCAGACGGAAATCTTGGAAGATGCAGCCGATGTTGCGACGCAGGTAGGGCACGCGCCACTTGGGCAACGTGCCGATGTCGCGACCAGCCTCGAGGATTCGCCCGGCGTCGGGCACCTCTTCGCGCAGCAAGAGACGCAAGAAAGTGGTCTTGCCCGAGCCCGACGAACCAACGAGGAAGACGAACTCGCCCTTGTCGATGTCCACCGAGACGTCTCGGAGCGCGACGGTCCCGTTCTTGTAGGTCTTTGACACACTCTCAAAGCGGATCACGGGATCACCCCCTCATGGCTCGGTCGACAATCACCGCGATGTGATCGGACCGCTAGGACCGAACCATCCTAGTTTCGAGGTCCTTTGATTCTGGGACCCCAACAATTACGCGCGCGAACGCAGTCGTCGCAGTTCGGCTTCCATGAACCCGTCGAGGTCACCATCAAGAACCGCGTCGACGTTGCCGGTTTCGTGATCGTTGCGGTGATCCTTCACCAGTTGATACGGCGCCTGCACGTAGCTGCGAATCTGTGAGCCCCACGCGTTATCGCTGCGCTCGCCGCTTACCGCATCGAGTTGCGCTTGACGCTCGGCCCGCGCGCGGTCGGCGAGTTTGGCCTGGAGAATCTGCATCGCTCGGGCGCGGTTTTGGTGTTGGCTGCGTTCGTTCTGACAACTGACGACGATGCCCGACGGAACGTGCGTGATGCGAATCGCCGAATCGGTCTTGTTGACGTGCTGGCCGCCCGCGCCACTGGAGCGGTACGTGTCAACGCGCAGATCCTTCTCGTCGATCTCTACTTCCGCGCTGTCGTCGACCAGCATCGGCGTGACGTCCAAGCTGGCGAAACTGGTTTGACGACGGGCCTGGGAGTCAAACGGGCTGATGCGAACGAGACGATGCACCCCGCGCTCGGCGGAGAGCCACCCGTAAGCGAAGCGGCCCTTCACAATGAAGGTCGCCGACAAGATGCCCGCCTCTTGTCCTTCACTCACTTCGTCGATTTCAACGCCGAAGCCGCGCCGTTCAGCCCATCGCGAGTACATGCGCAGCATCATTTCGGCCCAGTCCTGGGCGTCGGTGCCGCCGGCGCCGGCGTGAATTTCGGCAATCGCGTCGAGCTCGTCGTAGGGACCCGACAGCAGGCTTTGAAACTCAAGGGTCTCCATGCGGCGCGCCAATGCGCTCACGGCGTCAGCGAGCTCATGCAGGATCGACCAGTCCGGTGCGTCGAGATCGAGCGAATCGCGCGCGAACTCCACCAGGACGCCGCCATCATCAAACGCGGCGCCCAGTGAGTCGTAGTCATCCAAGTCGCTCGTGAGCCGACCGAGCTCGGTCGTTAGTTCGCGCGCCCGGTCCTGATCGTCCCAAAGGTGAGGGTCCGCCACGGCGGCTTCGAGTTCACCGCGCCGTTCGCGTCGAACCGGGATCTTGAGATAGAGACTCGCAGCGCGCCACCGCTCCCCGAGTTCGCTCAGTGCGACCTCGGACTCTCGTAGCGACGCCTCGGCCTTAGGGTCGGCCATGGCACTGCTTGTACTTGCGGCCCGAACCGCACGGGCACGGGTCGTTGCGACCGACTTTGCCCTTCGTGGCCGCTGAGGACTGCTTGGTAGCAACCTTCGTGGCGCCGGTCACTTGCGCGTAGGTCGCGTCGGCGGACTCTTCGACCGCTCCGGCGTTGGTAACGGCGCGATCGAGATCGTTGGACGCCGCCGGCGGCGCGGCTTCGGTGACATTCATGATGTAGCGCGCAAAGTCCGAGTTCACAGTGGCCAGCAGCTGTTCGAACATTGAGTAGCCCTCGCGCTGCCACGCCACGAGGGGGTCCTGCTGGGCGTGCGCGCGCAGGTGAATGCCGTCGAGCAAGTGGTCCATCTCGCTCATGTGCTCCTGCCAACGCTGATCAAGGAGCCGCAACATCACCTCGCGCTCGATGATGCGCGCGGTCTCCATGCCGTTGGAGTAGCTCTCACACTTGCGCTCGTAGAACGCGTGCGCATCTTCCAAAATGGCGCCGAGAACTTCGTCGCGGTCGTGGATCACCTCGAGCTGCTCGAGGGTGATCGTCGTCGCAAAGTGCGCTTGGACATCCAGCAGCAGTTTGGCGAGGTCCCACTCTTCGAAATATTCGCTCGGACAGTGAGTGTCGACGACCTCGGCCAGTCGGCGATCGATGAGCTCCAGCGCCTCGTCGTGCATGTCGTCGCCGGCCAAGATCTGCTGGCGACGGGCGTAGATGATCTTGCGCTGCTCGTTGCGCACGTCGTCGTACTTGAGCAGCTCCTTGCGCTCTTCGGCGTTCTTGCCCTCAACGGTGGTCTGGGCGCGCTCGATCGCTTTGGTCACCATCTTGGCTTCGATTGGCACGCCGCTCGGCATGGCGCGGTCCATGACCCAACTGACCATCCCTGTCGCAAAGATGCGCATCAGTTCGTCTTCCAGCGAGAGATAGAACCGACTCGCGCCGGGATCACCCTGACGTCCCGACCGACCGCGCAACTGGTTGTCGATTCGGCGCGATTCGTGCCGTTCGGTGCCGAGCACGTAGAGCCCACCCGCCGCGCGCACTTCGTCGGCATCCGCGGCGCAGGCGTCGCGGTGCTTGGCCTTCGCGGCTTCGAGCGCAGCGGGATATCCCTCGTCGCCGGGCTCGAGTCCCTGAGCCTTCACGTCACGCGCCGCGAGTCCTTCGTAGTTGCCACCGAGGATGATGTCAACACCACGGCCGGCCATGTTGGTCGCCACGGTGATGGCGCCTTTGCGACCGGCCTGCGCGATGATTTCGGCTTCGCGGAAGTGCTGCTTGGCGTTCAGCACCTCATGCGGCAGTCCCGCCTTACTCATTGCGCGACTCAACGCCTCGGACTTCTCCACGGACGCCGTACCGAGCAGGACCGGCTGTCCGGTGTCGTAGCGCTCGCGCACGTCCTCGATGATCGCGTCGAACTTCTCAGATTCGGTCTTATAGATGAGGTCAGCCGCATCGTCGCGCTGGCTCGGCTTGTTCGTCGGGATTGGCACAACCGACAGCCCGTAGGTGTTGGAAAACTCGGCGGCTTCAGTTTCGGCCGTGCCGGTCATGCCCGCGAGCTTTTCGTACATGCGGAAGTAGTTCTGCAGGGTCACCGTCGCCCAGGTGTGGTTCTCCTCTTTGATCCGCACGCGCTCTTTGGCCTCGACCGCCTGGTGCAGTCCGTCACTCCAGCGACGATCAGCCACCGTGCGACCGGTGAACTCGTCCACGATCTTTACTTCGCCGCCCTCGACGATGTACTGCTTGTCGCGGTGGAAGAGCTCTTTGGCGTTCAGGGCCTGGCCGAGCTGCTGGACGTAGTTGGCGGCCACGGCGTCATAGAGGTTGGCGACGCCGAGTGCGCGCTCGACCTTCGCAATGCCCTCCTCAGTCGGCACCACGACGCGCTTTTCTTCGTCGACCTCGTAGTCGGTGTCGCGCACGAGCGAGCGCGCGATTGAAGCGAACTGGTAGTAGAGCTTCGACATCGAGTCGCTCGGACCCGAAATGATGAGCGGCGTGCGCGCCTCGTCAATCAGAATCGAGTCGACCTCGTCGACGATGCCATAGACGTGTCCGCGTTGCACCACGGCGTCCAGTGAGATCGCCATGTTGTCGCGCAGATAGTCAAAGCCGAACTCGCTGTTGGTCCCGTAGGTGACGTCGCAGTTGTACGCGCCCTGTTTTTCTTCGGTCGTCGGCAGATCCGGGCCGATGCGCCCGACGGTGAGACCGAGGAAAGTGTGGAGCTGACCCATCCAGGCGGCGTCGCGGCTGGCCAGATAGTCGTTGGCCGTCACGACGTGAACGCCGCGACCGCCCAGCGCATTGAGATAAACGGGCAAGGTCGAAACCAGGGTCTTGCCTTCACCGGTCTTCATTTCGGCGATCCACCCGAAGTGCAGTGCCATGCCGCCCATTAGCTGAACGTCGTAGTGACGTTGGCCGAGCACGCGCGTGGCGCCCTCACGCACGACGGCAAACGCCTCAATCAGCAGGTCGTCGAGGTCTTCGCCCGCGGCCAGGCGAGCCTTGAACTCGTCGGTTTTCGCTCGCAGTTGGGCGTCACTCAGCGCGCCGATCTCGTCGCCGAGGTCGTTAATCGGGGTGACGAGCTCGGCGAGTTGGCGAACTCGCTTGCCCTCGCCCGCGCGCAGGGCCTTGCCGAAAATGCTCATGTGACCAGCCACCCTACCGGCCGAATTCGCGAAAATAGTGGGCTGCGAGCGGCTGACCTGGTCTTTGACCCCACACTCGCCTGCGCTCGCACGAAGCGACGTCGCCGTGTTGGCGACGCTTGCGCAGGGCTTACATCTAAACCGCGCCATGCTCAGCACCTCGCGGTGCCTTACGTGGGTCGCTTCGCCCGCGGCTGGCATCGACTTGCAACCACAGACCCGCTCGCAGCCCGCTGAATTCTACCCCCGGTGTGCCGCTCGTCTCCCAGCGAGCGCACTCGCGCACAGCAATGCGCCGAGTCGCGCACCCAGCACCAGCACCGCCAACGGCGCCAACAGTCGGCGCGCGCCGCGCGCAGTCGACAACTCAAAACGAATGGCGCCGCGATGATGCGCGATGAGCATCGCGCGCGGGGCGTGTTGACGAGAGACGCCTTCAATGTGCGTGACGACGGCCGCCGGACAGACCGCCACGCGCGCGCCAGTGCGCCCAACGCGCCAGCACAGATCCATCTCCTCGCCGAACATGAAGTACGACTCGTCAAAGCCGCCGATCTGTTCAAACAGTTCACGACGCACAACGAAGAACGCGCCCGAAACCCAGTCGACGCGACCGTCGCGCCCCGGCGAGCGATACCGGCGGGTGGCGGGATTGTTCGGCCACAGCGGCGCCGCGATGGCGTGAATGCCCGCGAGAACCACGTTGGGAAAGATGCGCACCGACGGATAGGTCTCGCCGCGCGAGGTCACAATCGTTGGACCGACGAGACCAACTTCGGGGTGTTCATCTAAGAACGCCACCAGCGCGCGCACCGCTCCTGGATGAACGACGACGTCGGGATTGCTGACGAGCAGGAGCGGGCGCGGCGACAGCGCCGCCGCTCCTCGATTCACCCCGGCGCCGTAGCCGACGTTGACCTCGGTGCGCACCAGCGCGGTGCCACGCTGCGCACCCACGGAATCATCGGTCGCTCCAGCGTTGTCGACGACGACGATCTCGCTCACGCCGTCCGCTCGCAGTGAGGTCAAACACCCGTCAAGAGCCGGTCCACTCGCGTAATCAACAACGACAGCGTTCAGCACATCGCTGACCGCAGTGGTCACCTCGCTCACAGCGCTCAGTCTCGACCGAGCCGGTGGACCTCGAAGCCGGCGGCGCGGGCGCGTGACACATCAACCACACTGCGCGTGTCAAAGATCCGTGGATGGCGCACTCTTGACGCGAGCGTGGACCAGTCGAGCTTCGCGAATTCGGGCCACTCGGTGAGAACGATCACGAGATCAGTCCCGTCAACGGCACTCTCCGGCGAATTCGTGACCTGCAACGCCGCCAGGTCCGAGTTGTCGTCGTCCTCACGAACAGACGGGTCATAGGCGCGCACCGTGGCACCGCGCGCAACAAGTTCGCTGGTGACCGCGAGAGCGGGCGAGTGGCGACGATCACGAGTGCCGGACTTAAAACTCAGTCCCAGCACAGCGATCACCGGGTTGGCTGACGCCGAGAGCGCGACGGCCCGCGTTGCGACGTGGCGGACCTGTTGAAGGTTGGACTGCAACGCAGCGGTCATCATCGTCGGCGCGACGCTCGCCTCCTCAATCATCGCGACGAACGCGGCGGCGTCCTTCGGCAAGCACGGACCGCCCCATCCCGGACCAGGCGAGAACGATCCGCGCCCAATACGTGGGTCCATCGTCACCGCCGCGACGACATCATTGACGTCGGCGCCGAGCGCGTCACACAGTTCGGCGATCTGGTTCGCGTAACTCAACTTCACGCTGAGAAACCCGTTGGCGGCGTACTTAATGAGCTCTGCGGAGCGCGAGGACGTCAGAACCAGCGGGGCGTTTAGTGGGGCGAACAGTTCGCCAACGCGACGGGCGGCTTCGGGGTTGCTGGATCCGACAATCGTGCGATCGGGCGAAAACGAGTCTGCGAGCGCCGTGCCTTCGCGCAGGAACTCTGGATTCGACGCGACGGACACATCGGAGCGACCAAGTCCCGCCGCGACTCGTTCGGCCGTGCCAACGGGCACAGTCGACTTCGTTACCACGATGACGCCGGGCGACAACGATGCGGCGATCTCCGCGACGGCGTCGTCGACTTCACGCAGATCTGCACGACCCGAGGCGTCGGTAGGCGTGGCCACGCAGATGAAGACGAATTCGGCGTCGCGAACGGCATCGGCCGCTGACGCCACGATGCTCAATCGACCCGATCCGAGCAGCTCAGGCAGAACGTCATCGATGCCCTCTTCCATAATTGGAGAGCGTCCCGCGAGCAACGTGTCGCGCCGTGCGGCATCGCGCTCCGCGGCCACCACGTGGTGGCCGAAGTGCGCCAGCATCGCCGCCGTCGGAATGCCGACGTAGCCGGCGCCGATCACCGCGATTCGCCGAGGCGCCGCAACCCCTGCGAGGTCGGGGCGCAGCGACGTCATGGTCGAATGACGTTACCGGGAGTCCACCAAGCGACCGAGGGCCGTTTGCCAGGTCGGAGGCGCACTCCAACCCGCGTGCTGCCACTTCTCAGTCAACAGATCACTGCGTGGCGGACGGCGGGCCCGCGGTGCGGGGTCCAGTTGATCGGTGGTGATGGATGCAACCCGAGTGAGCGAGCCACAGCGCTGCACCACGAATTGGGCTATGTCGAACCACGTCGTTGCTCCGGTGTTCGCAAAGTGCCACCGTCCGCCGGGACGACGTCTCACGATCGTCGCCAGCGCTCGGGCCAGGTCAGCCGACGCCGTAAAGGTGCCGCACTGATCGCTTACAAATCGCAGTGGCTCATTCGCACGGGCTCTGTTAATTATCGCGCCGATCACGTTCGGCGTGCGAGCGCCATTGAGCCACGAGGTACGAACCACCGTGTCGTGCGCCGTCACTAACTCTTCGCCCTCGAGCTTGGTGCGTCCGTACACATTGAGCGGACCGGTGTCGTCTTCTTCGACATAGCCGGCACCTTTGGTTCCTGAAAAGACGTAATCGGTCGAAATCGTGATGAAGTGCGCGCCTACTTCGTGGCACGAGCGCGACAGATAGCCCACGGCGGTGGCGTTGACAAGTCGACACTGATCGGCCTCCTCCTCGGCACGATCCACCTTCGTGTACGCCGCCAGGTTCACTACGACATTGGGGCGCGACATCTGAAGCGCGCGCGCGACCGCAGATTCGTCCGTGACATCGAGATCGTGATGATCGAGCGCGACGACGTCGAACTCGCCAACCTCAATAGGCGCTCCGTCAGGTTGCCACGACGCATCGCCACCTGGTGGAGTGAGCGCGCCAAGGACATCACACAGATCGCGTCCCAGCTGTCCGCGCGCTCCGGTGACGAGCACCCGAGTGGCGTCGCTCACGTCGTCTCGGTGGCCGGCCGCAAATGCGTGACGTCGCCGATCGACACAGCGATCACTCCGTGGTTCGTTTCGACCAACAAACAACCCTCCGCATCGATGTCGCGCGCGACACCTTCGATCACGTCGCTCGTTCGCTCCACGCGGACTCGGGTGCCGAGTGTCACGAGGGCGCGGCGCCACTCATCACGCACCAGGTCTGGTTCGTTGTGAAGCCGAATCAGTCGGGACTCGCACTCTTCAAGCAGCAAGTCAAGGACCGACGAAGGTTCAAGCGTCACGCCAGCGAGGTCTCGCACACAGGTCCCATTCGCTTCGGGGGGTCCCGCGAAGGTCAAGTTGACGCCAATGCCCACAACGACCATGCGCGGCGCACGATCAGCCACAAGTTCAGCGAGCACGCCACCGATCTTGCGTCCGTCCACAACGAGGTCGTTGGGCCATTTGAGATCGGGCCGCACTCCACAGAGCCGAACCAGAGCCGCTCGAGCTGAGAGCGCGACGAGCACGGGCAGCAGTGCTCGATCGCGATCGCCGTCCGGAACCGCCAAGAGCAACGAGGTGAGCAGGGAACTGCGCGCCGGTGCGTCCCAGCGACGATCCAATCGGCCGCGTCCCGCCGTCTGAAAATCGGCGCGCGCCACAAGTCCGGCGTTCTCACCAGCGCGGGCGCGCTGGACCAGATAGGTGTTGGTCGAATCGATGGACGCGAACTCTTCAACGCGCCAGCGGATGGCGGCCACCTGTCAAACCTTAGGGTTCGAGGACTCTCTGGTAAAAACGAGGCCCGATCGCGCGCGGAGGCACGAGTGCTCAACAAGGTCCTGATCGCGAACCGTGGCGAAATTGCGGTTCGCGTCATTCGGACGTGTCGTGAAATGGGCATCGGCACCGTCGCGGTGTACTCCGAGCTCGACCGCGACGCCCTGCACGTGCGTCTGGCCGACGAGGCATTCGCCCTCGGCGGGACCACTGCCGCAGAGAGCTACCTCAACACCGAGGCGATCCTTTCGGCAATCGAGCGCTCCGGCGCCGATGGAGTGCACCCCGGTTACGGGTTCTTCAGCGAGAACACCGATTTCGCCCGGGCCATTACCGCGCGCGGCGTCACCTTCATTGGTCCGCCGCCCGAAGCCATTGAGGTCATGGGCGACAAGGTCTCCTCACGGTTAGCGGCCTCCGAGGCGGGCGTCAACGGTGTGCCCGGGCGCAACGACACGCTGCAAAGTGCAGAAGAGGTCATTGCCTTCGGCGAGGAGTTCGGCTGGCCGGTTGCGATCAAGGCCGCGTACGGAGGTGGCGGGCGCGGCATGAAGGTGGTGCGTGCGCCGAGCGAGGCCGCCGCGCAGCTCGAGAGCGCCCAACGCGAAGCGCAGAGCTACTTCGGTCGTTCGGAGTGCTACCTCGAGCGCTACCTCACCTGGCCGCGCCACATTGAGATGCAGGTCCTCGCTGACAGTTTTGGCACCACCTTGTGGCTCGGCGAGCGCGACTGCTCCGCGCAGCGCCGCCACCAAAAACTCATCGAGGAGTCCCCCGCCCCGAACTTCCCCGACGACGTACGGCGCGCCATGGGTGAGGCCGCGGTCAAGGTCGCTGCGGCGTGCGGGTACGTGAACGCCGGCACCGTGGAGTTCTTGTTCCAAGACGGCGAGTTCTTCTTCCTCGAGATGAATACCCGCCTTCAGGTGGAACATCCGGTCACCGAGCTCGTGACGGGCCTTGACCTCGTGGAGTGGCAGTTGCGGATCGCCAGTGGCGAGAAGCTCACCCTTACCCAATCCTCAATTGAGCGACGCGGTCACGCCATCGAGGTGCGCATCAACGCCGAGGATCCGAGCGGCGGACGATTCGTGCCGTCGCCGGGGACCATCACCCGCTTTGACGTGCCGGCCGGACCGGGCGTGCGTCTGGACGCCGGCTATCTCGCCGGCGACACCGTCTCGCAGTACTACGACAACCTCGTCGCCAAGCTCATTGTGTGGGCCGAAACTCGCGAGAAGGCGCGTCTGCGAATGCTGCGCGCCATCGAAGAGACGGTCATTGAAGGTGTCGCCACGACATTGCCCGCCGACGTGGCTATTTTGGAGCACGACGACTTCGCCGAAGGACGCCACTCCACCAAGTGGGTCGAAGAGACGCTCGATCTCAGTGCCCTCAGTGTGAATCCTCTCTCTGCACCGCCGGAGGCTGACGGACGAGTCCGCCGCGACGTGACCGCGGAGATAGACGGCAAGCGCGTCTCGGTGTCGCTCTGGTTACCCGACGTGCGCGACGGCGGGGCTGGTGCTTCGCCCAAGCCGCGACGCGCGCACCACCACGACGGGAGCGCCGGCGGGGACGGACAGGTTCAAGTGCCGATGCAAGGCACGATTGTCAAAGTGGTGGTCGAAGTTGGGGCGCAAGTCAATGTGGACGATCCAATTGTGATTCTCGAGGCGATGAAGATGGAGAATTCGGTCAACGCCGACAAGGCCGGCACGGTGACCGCGATTCACGTCGCCGCTGGAGATTCGGTGGGCGCTGGCGACGTCGTGGCGGTGATCGAATGAGTGCGGCCGATCGCGCCACTGCGGCCATTGAAGCGGCACGCTCCACTCTCGTGGCCCTCAGCCATCAGGTGCACTCCACGCCCGAACTCGGCTACGAGGAGTTTGAGAGCTCGGCCGCCGTCATCGCAACTGCTGAGGCACTCGGACTCACCGTGGAGCGGGGCGCCGCTGGACTTCCCACGGCGTTTCGCGCGACGAGTGGACACGGACCGCTGCATATTGCGCTGTGCGCGGAGTTCGATGCCCTACCTGAAGTCGGCCACGCATGCGGACACAACATCATCGCGGCGGCCAGCGTCGGCGCTGCGATCGGGCTCGCCGCGGTCGCGGACGAAGTCGGCGTCACGGTCGAACTGCTTGGCACACCGTCCGAAGAAGGCGGGGGCGGCAAGATCGATTTGATCCACGCGGGGTACTTCGATCACGTGCACGCGGCGATGATGATTCACCCCTGGCCGAGTGAGCGACTGGCAGCGACCTGTCTGGCGGTCGATCACTTCGACGTGACGTTCACGGGCAAACAAGCTCACGCCTCGGCCGCTCCGTGGGAGGGCGTGAACGCACTCGACGCTTGGACAATCGCCCACAGCGCCATCGCGCTCGCGCGACAGCAGTTTCGACCCGGTGATCAAGTTCACGGCGTCGTGGTGAGCGGCGGTTCGGCCGCGAACATCATCCCTTCCACGGTCGTGGCCCGCTACATGTGCCGCAGTCTCACTTCTGAACGCCTGGCCGATCTGCGAAACCGAATTGACGCCTGCTTTCGAGCAGGCGCGCTCGCGACGGGGGCTCAGCTTGAGATTGAGGAGAAGGGCCACCAGTTCAGCCACATGGTGAGCGACCGCGAACTGCTCGCGCACTACCGCGCGGCGGCGGAGGCTTGCGGACGCACCTTTGAGCACGATGACGCCGGCGAGGCTCCCCCGACGATCTCCACCGACATGGCCAACGTCTCACTGGTGGTGCCGAGCATTCACCCGATGCTGGCCATTGAGACTCGTGGCGCGGTAAATCATCAGCCCGAGTTCACCGCTGCGTGCATCACGCCGTCGGCCGATCGCGCCGTCATCGACGGAGCAGTGGCGCTGGCGCACACCGCCATTGCGACGGCGCTCGATGACGCGCTGCGCGAGCGGTTAATTGAGCGCGTCACCTCGTGATCCTCGAGCACGCCGTTTTGGCCGTCACGCCCGGACAGGAATCCGACTTTGAGTCCGCAATGCGCGACGCCCTCGCGATCATCGAGAGTGCACCGGGCTGTCACGGAGCGTCGGTCTCGCGTCAAGTCGAAGATCCCTCGATCTATCTGCTGCTCGTGCAGTGGGACAACGTCGCCGCGCACATTGAAGGGTTTCGCCAATCAGCGGAGTTCGAACGGTGGCGTGAACTGACGCATCACTTCTACGTAGAACGTCCGACGGTGACGCACTTCAGCGAACCGATGGCCCGGAGCTAATTAGCTGGGTTGGTAGACGCCGAATTCCCCGCGCAGCACATCGGCCACTTCGCCGAGCGTGGCGCGGGCCGCGAGCGCCACCTTCATCGGATAGAGCAGGTTTGCCGTGCCGCGCGCGGCAGTCTCGACATCGCGTAAGGCGGCCTCCACGGCTCCGGCATCCCGGGAACTCTTCAGCGCTCGCACGCGGGCGGTCTGGGCGCGCTGCTGCTCCACATCAACCGGAAAGACGTCGGCGGGCGAAGAGTCGGCGTCGGCGAACTTGTTGACCCCGACCACAACCTTGTCGCCGCGATCGACGGCGCGCGCGAACTCGTACGCGGCAGTTTCAATTTCGCCTTGCATGTAGCGCGACTCAATCGCGGCGACCGCCCCGCCCATCGCGTCGATCTTTTCGATGTACTCACGCGCGCGTAGCTCGATCTCATCGGTGAGCGACTCAACGAAGTAGCTGCCGGCCAGCGGATCAACCGTGTCGGCCACGCCGGACTCGTAGCCGACGACCTGCTGGGTGCGCAGGGCCAACTTCGCCGCACGCTCGGTCGGCAGACCGAGAGCTTCGTCGAAGCCGTTGGTGTGCAGGCTCTGGGTGCCTCCGAGCGCCGCGGCAAGCGCTTGAATCGTGACGCGCACGACGTTGTTCTCGGGTTGTTGTGCGGTGAGCGTTGAGCCGCCGGTTTGAGTGTGGAACCGCAACATCATCGAGCGGGCGTCGCGCGCACCGAAGCGGTCCTTCATGATGCGCGCCCACAGCCGGCGCGCCGCGCGGTACTTCGCGACCTCCTCAAAGAGGTTGTTGTGGGCGTTGAAGAAGAAACTGAGCCGCGGGGCAAAGTCATCGAGCGCGAGGCCCGCACTCAGCGCCGCTTCGACGTAGGCCACGCCGTTGGCCAACGTGAACGCAATCTCCTGGACGGCGGTCGAACCCGCTTCGCGAATGTGGTACCCGGAGATCGAGATCGTGTTCCAGTTCGGTACCTCCTTCGCGCAGTACGCAAAGGTGTCGGTGACGAGTCGCATTGAAGGACGCGGCGGGTAGATGTATGTGCCTCGAGCGACGTACTCCTTCAAGATGTCGTTTTGGATCGTGCCGCGCAGCTGATCGCCCCGCACTCCGGCTTCTTCACCCACTAGCTGATACAGCAACAACAGCGTCGCCGCCGTGGCGTTGATCGTCATGGACGTCGTCACTTGGTCGAGCGGCAGATCCGCTAGCAAAAGGCGCATGTCGTCGATCGAGGAGATCGCCACGCCGACTTTGCCGACTTCGCCATCAGCTCGTGCGTGATCGGAGTCGTAGCCCATCTGCGTCGGCAGATCAAAGGCGCACGAGAGTCCGGTCTGGCCCGCGCCGAGCAGGAATTTGAAACGTTCGTTGGTGGCCTCCGCGGTGCCAAATCCGGCATATTGACGCATCGTCCACAGCCGACCGCGATACATCGTGGGATGAACGCCGCGCGTGTAGGGAAACTGGCCCGGATCGCCGAGTTGCTGCTCCGGTGAGAACGATGCGAGGTCGCTGTCGTCATAGACCGGGCGAATTGTGATGCCCGAGTCCGTCGTTCGCTGATCCTCGCCGCTCACGGGCGATCACCTTAGAACCGGCGCGGTCCCGCACCTACTTCGTGCGACGATCTGTTCGTGACGACCTCATCGACGCGACTGCTCTTTGTGCTCGCCAATGGGGGTCACGGCGGAATGCAACGCCAGGTGGAGGTCGTCACGGCCGCGTTGGCTGATCGTGGTTATGACGTGCACGTCGCGTGCGGCGATGGCACGCTCGAGCTGGCCTCGTCGGTGACGTCACACGTGTTGCCGACATTTACATCGCCAGTCCCGTTCAGTTTCTCTGTCGCCCTGAGACGACTATCTCGGACTCTGCGCCCGCACGTGGTGCACGGACACGGCACGCGCCTGGCTCCCGCGCTCGCTCTTGCTCCCGCAGATCTCCGATTCGTGTCCTGCCACGGCCTTGAACCCGAACGGGTCGCGGCGGCGGCGCGAATGCTGCGCGCGATCCGGGTGCCAGTGATTTCTTGCGGCGAGGGCCCGCGGCGACAGTTGGCGGCCCACGGAGTCGTCAGTCGTGTCCTTAACAACGCCACTCCACCGCTCACCGCTGGTGCAACTCGAACGAGCCTCAATTCTGAATTCGACCTCGCGCCCGACGCCGTTCTGTGCGTGCTGCCGGCCCGCTTTAGCGCTCAAAAGGATCACGCCGCGCTGATCGACACGTTGGTCCGCGCCCGACGTCTGACCGACGGCCCGGTGCCGACCGTTCTCTGTTTCGGCGACGGTCCGTTGCGCGACGTCGTCATTCGTCGAGCGAGCCAGCAACTGCCCGCCGGCACACTGAGGTGTCTGCCGTATCGACCGGATGCCAGCTCGCTCATGGCCGCGAGCGACTTCTTTCTGCTCACGTCACGATGGGAAGGTCAACCTCAAGTCGTGATCGAGGCGCTCGCTCGCAACTTGCCTGTTGCGTCGTTGACACGGATTGGACTCGAGGATCTCGTGATCGATGGACGCAATGGCCGACTGACCACCTCCGTCGACGAACTCGCTCGCGTCGTCGCGGAGTGGACGACCACGCCGTCATCTCGTCTCCGTGACGAGACCGTGAGCGGACCGATCGTGGCCGCGCACGAACTTTTTACGGTCGTCTCGGCGTACGAAGATGTGTATTCGATGTAATCACCAATCACGACTGTCGCGGGTGGCAGAGTTTTAGACCGAAGGAGGCGCCGTGGCGTTTTGTGTGAAGTGCGGCACTGATATCGGCACCTCGGCGTTCTGTTCGACCTGCGGCACGCCGAATTCGCTGTCGACGACCGCGGGCGCTCCCGTAGCGCCCGTCAATCTGCCGACACCGCCTCCGCTTTCTTCGACCGTGACTTACGTCACGAACGCCCCGGGAGTCCTGACTGATCCCGTCACTGGTCAGCCGTTGTGTGGCTGGTGGCGCCGAGCTGGTGCGTCGGCAATCGATTGGATCGTTCTCGCGGTGATTGCCCTCCTCATCGGAATTGGAATTAAGAGCCCGGCGGGACGCGACATCGCTCAAATGATCATCGGAGCGACGTACTTCTGCGCCATGTGGCTCGGCGCTCAAGGACGAACCCTCGGCAACATGGCGGTCAGTACTCGAGTCATTTTGACCGACGCCTCACCGATCACGTCATCGAGCGCGGTGGTGCGCTGGGCCACGAGCGCTGTTCCACGATTCGTCCTGGAGGGGATCTCCGCCAACGCCCTGTCCGAATACGTCAAATGGCAAGGAAACCATCGGACTGGCGATCAGATGCCCACCAACATCCAACACGACTTACGAGTGATGTTGTTATGTCTCATCCCGTACCTGCTGTGGAGACTCGCCGACATCGTCTCGCCGTTGATTGACCGTCGGCGTCGCACGATTCACGACATCTTCGCTCGCACCATTGTTGTGCGCAGTGACTTAATTCCGAGGACGACGCCGCCTCAGCGGTGAGGCATGCAGTACTCGTCGTACTCGGCGATGATGATCTCTTTCACATCCTCACCACACGACGGGCACTTCGGATCACGCCGCACCTTGAACGTGCGGTAGGTCTGATCAAGCGCGTCGAAGCTCAACAGTCTCCCGACGAGAGGATCGCCGAGACCGAGTAGCAACTTGATGGTCTCGAGCGCCTGCATAGAGCCAATGATCCCGGGCAGCACGCCGAGCACGCCCGCTTCGGCGCAACTCGGCGCCAACTCGGCCGGCGGCGGCTCGGGAATCATGCAGCGATAACACGGCCCCACATACGGATGAAAGACCGTCACCTGACCTTCAAAGCGGAAGATCGATCCGTGCACCACGGGGATCTTCTTCAGCAGTGAGGCGTCGTTGACCAAGTAGCGCGTAGGAAAGTTGTCGGTCCCGTCGACAATGACGTCGTAGCCGTCGATGATTGACAGCACGTTGTCCGCACCAAGACGAGTGTCGTACCCAACGACGTTGAGATCGGGATTCATGGCCGTCAAGGTCTTTTTCGCCGAGTCGACCTTGCGCTCGCCAATGCGATCCATGTTGTGCAGGATCTGACGCTGCAGGTTGGAGGCATCCACGACGTCCATGTCGATGATGCCGAGCGTTCCGACGCCGGCCGCGGCCAGATAGAGGGCCGCCGGAGATCCCAGGCCCCCGGCTCCGAGCAAGAGAACCTTGCTGTCGAGCAACTTCTGCTGACCGACTTCTCCCACCTCGGGCAACAGGAGATGACGGTGGTAGCGGTGGCGCTGGTCTGAACTCAAAGTGCGCGGCGCTCGCCACGGGAGTCCCTCGTCCTTCCACCGGTTAAAACCACCGATTACCGAGACGACATCCTCGTAGCCGAGGTCCTGCAGCGTCTTGGCCGCAAAGACCGAACGCACTCCCCCGGCGCAGTAGATCGCGACGCGCTCCTGCTTGTTGGGCAGTCGACCCTCGACCGAAAACTCCAGCTGGCCGCGCGGAATATGGACCGCGCCCGGGATGGCGCCCTGTTCGTATTCATCGGGCTCGCGCACGTCGAGCAACCGGTAACTGTCGAGCTCCTCGGCCACGGCAGCCGGGTCCAGTTCGGTCACCTCCGCCTTGGCGGCGTGGAGCAAGTCGCGTGGTGTCGCCATCAGCTTTCCTCCGTCTGGGCCCAAAAGCCTACCAATTTGGTCAACAATTGAGTCCTCGATTTGGTAGACCGACCCGATGCAGTTGCGCGACGCCATTCAGCGTCGCCGCATGCGCCGATCCTTCAGTGGCGTGCCGGTCGATGAGGCGCTCGTGCGCGAGATGTGCGAGGAGGCGCTGCGCGCTCCGACCGCGGGCAACTGTGCCGGTGTCGAAATGGTCATCGTTCCGCACGGGCGCATCGCGGAGTATTTCGCCGCCGCCACCGATGAGCAGTGGCGTCTGACCGCAACGCGAGCCGATGATCTTCAGCGAGCGGGATCGGTGGTGGTCGTGATCAGCCGTCCCGATCGCTACCTCGAGCGCTACAGCGAACCCGACAAGGCTCGATCGAACCTCGACGACGCGAACCGCTGGCCGGTGCCGTATTGGCACACCGACGCGGCGATGGCCACGATGACCCTCCTCTTGCTGCTGGAAGAGTCGGGCCTTGCGGCGAGCTTGTGGGGAAACTTTCGTTCTGAGCAGTCCGTCCTGGAACTGGTCGGTGCCCCGTCGGACGCTCGTCTCTTTGGTTCCGTACTGCTCGGGCCGCACGACCAGCGCGATCACCGCTCGGCGTCACTCGCTCGTCGCACTCCGTCGCGCGCCGAGCGCGTGAGAGTTCTACCCCTGCACTGAACGCAAGTACTCGAGAATCGTGCGCGCCGCGTAGGCGGTCGCGCCCTTGGTGTAGTACCCGCGGTTGGCGTCGGAGCGGCCCGGCCCGGCAATGTCAAAGTGCGCCCACGGCAGTCCGCCCGAGAACTTGCGCAAAATCAGCGCGGCCGAAATCGATCCCGCCTTGCCGGGCTTGCCGATGTTCTTCATATCGGCGACTTCGGACTCGACGTGACTTTCGTAACTGTCAAAGAGCGGGAATCGACACATCGCTTCACCGCTCACGTCGCTGGCGGCGAGCAGGCCGGCCGCGAGATCTTCATCGGAGGCGTAAACCACACCGATCTCGTCACCGGTGGCCACTGCCTGGGCTCCCGTCAACGTCGCGACGTCAATGATGGCGTCCGGTTCCGCTTCGGCGGCCAGTGACAGTCCGTCCGCCAGGATCAGTCGACCTTCCGCGTCAGTGTTCAACACTTCGATGGTGAGTCCGTTGCGAATCGTGAGGACGTCGCCGGGCTTAGTCGCTCGATGACCGGGCAGGTTCTCGGTGAGCGGTGCAATCACGGTCAGACGAACCCGCAGACCCATGCGCGCGGCGGCCCACAAAACACTGAGCACCACCGCCGCACCGGTCATGTCTGTCTTCATGGTCATCATGCCTTCGCCGGTTTTGAGCGAGAGACCTCCCGAGTCAAACGTCACGCCCTTTCCTACGAGAGCAATGTGGGTGAGCTCGCCGTCGGGATCGGGGTCATAGGTCGCATAGACGAGTCGCGGAGGTTGGGCGGATCCGCGGCTGACACCGAGCAGTCCGCCGAGGCGCTCGTCTTCGATTTTTGACTCCGCCCACGAGCTGATCGAGACGTGCGGCGCGGACGACAGTCGCTTTACCGCACGTTTCGCGAGATCCTTGGGCGTCATGGAGCTCGGTGGGGTGTCAATGAGGCGTTTGGCCCAGTTCACCGAATCAGCCGTCGTTTGACCTTCGTCGACGCCGGTTTGCAGCGCGTCATGGAACGCGACCGTCGGCAACGTGCCGACCGGAATGATGACGAACTCGCTGGACTCGTCGTCGTCGCCTTTGTAGTCATAGGCCGCGAGAACCGCGCCTTCCACAATGGCCCGGCACACGAGTGCAGGATCGGTGACTTCGCTGACCGGCAACAAGAAACCCACCGGCACCGAGCCACCGGCTCGCGAGGCCGCAGCACCGATGCGGCGCCACTCATCAACGGAGTTCGTTCCCTCATCACCGCCGCTCACGAGTGCCACATCGATTGACCCGAAGGACCGCAACACACTGCTGGAGGCCACCGTGGCACTCAGGCCCTGGCGCTTGGCCCATTCGCGCGTGAAGCGGCGTGGGACTGAGGTCGTTCCGACCGTCTCGGGTGTTCCTTCGCTGACTTCGAACTCGTCATCGTCGAGTCGTGCAACGACGGCGACTACCCCCAGTGACGACAGCTCGCCGAGCGTGCCGAGTCGGGCAATTCGTTTCATGAATTCTCCTCGTCCGTTGAAATCGATCGTGCAGTCAAATGGTCATGGCCCTCGACGTGGCGGGCCAGGGCCCACACGACGTCGCTCAATCGATTGAGGTAGGTCACCACCAGCGAATCAGGTGCCACGGCGCTCACCGCGGAGCGTTCGGCGCGTCGGATGACCGTTCGCGCCACGTCGAGCGCGGCGGACAAGGTCGTCTCGCCCGGCACGACGAACTCGCGCGGCCACTCCGTAATCGCGGCCAGTCGGTCAATCTCACCTTCTAATCGCTCGACCATTTCGGTCGTGACGAGCGTCGCGCCGCCTTTTAGCTTGTGGCGATTCTCTGGAGCGGTGGCCACTTCGGACATCAACACCCAGAGGTCGCGTTCCAGCGAAACGAGCAGTTCGTTGATCTCGGGCAGTTCCTTCGCGAACGATCGCGCGAAGCCGAGCGCCGCCTGGGCCTCATCGACCTGGCCGTTGGTCCAGATCACAGCGGAGTCCTTTTCGATCCGTCCGCCGAAGTACAAGCCGGTCGTGCCGTCATCACCCGCGCGGGTGTAGATCTTCACGCGCCGCAGCGTAGTAAGCGGGCGCAACACCCCGATGGGGTCAGGGGAACGTCAGTACGTCGCGGACGTCGAGGTTGAGAAACTTCGGTGCCTTGGTGAGCAACTTGCGCATCTCCTTGGCGTACTTCTGAGTTGCGGGATCGTTGGAGTTCTTCATCGCGTCCTCGAAGGAATCGAACTCCACGATGAAGCGGTACGTGTTCTTGCGATCACGATCCTTGGTGATGGTGACGCGCCGCGCCAACTGTGCGTCGCCTCGCTCCTCACTCATCTTGCGCGAGAACGCCACGACATCGTCGATGCGCTTGGTTTCAATCTTCAGAACCTGAATGAAGCGAGCCACAACACTCCTTTGGCTGACTAAAGAAGGACGCTACTGCGGTCCGTGAGACGACGCCCAAGGGTCGCGCGGTGTGTGCGGAACACTGTCTTCCTAGAATCTCTGAAGAATGGAGACGATCAGCGCAACGGCGCGTCCCCATCCGGCACTCGATGACCCCTACTTAGGTGCGATTCGTCGGGGATTCCTCGTCTTTGATGGGGCGACTGGGACCAACCTCCAACTGCGCAACCTGAGTGCTGACGACTTCGGCGGGGCGTCACTTGAGGGTTGCAACGAAATGCTGTCAGTCACGCGACCCGACGTCGTGGCTGATCTTCACCGTTCCTTCCTCGATGTCGGGGTGGACGTGATCGAGACCAATACGTTCGGTGGCTTTTCGGTAATCCTCGCGGAGTACCAGGTGGCCGATCGCGCTCACGAGCTCGCGCTGGCGTCGGCGCAGATTGCGCGGCGCACCGCGGACCAGTACGCCTCTCCAGGTTCGCCGCGCTTTGTCGCGGGATCTCTCGGACCCGGAACCAAATTCCCATCCCTCGGGCAGATCACCTACGACGCGCTGTCGGCCAGCTACGAGGAGTTGGCGTTCGCGCTGCTCGAAGGTGGCGTCGATCTGCTCATTGTCGAAACTGTGTACGACCTGTTGGCCGGCAAGGCGGCGATCAACGCGTGTCACCGCGCGATGGCCCGTCACGGCCGCATCGTGCCGATCCAGGCGCAAGTGACCATCGAACTCACGGGACGAATGCTGCCGGGCACCGAGATCGGTGCCGCGATTACCGCCCTTGAACCTCTCGGCGTCTCGGTGCTCGGTCTTAACTGCGCGACCGGACCGATCGAGATGTACGAGCCGCTGCGCCAACTCGCTGACAGCTCGCCGGTGCCTTTGTCGTGTCTGCCGAATGCCGGTCTGCCGAGCGTGGTTGACGGCGTGATGCATTACGACCTCACGCCGGACCAGTTAGCTGAACACCTCACCCGATTCGTCACTGAATACGGCGTTCGTGCGGTGGGCGGCTGTTGCGGAACGACGCCCGAACACCTTGCCCGCGTCGTTCAGTCGCTGCGCGACGTGACGCCGTTTGAACGTCGCCCGATCCTTGAACCAGCGGTCGCCTCGATCTACTCAGCCACTCCGTACCACCAGGATCGCTCGGTCTTGCTGGTTGGTGAGCGCACCAACGCCAACGGGTCCAAGAAGTTCCGCGACGCGATGCTGCGCGGCGACTGGGACACCTGCGTGGAGATGGCGCGCGAGCAGGTGAAGGAGGGCGCGCACGTTCTTGACGTCTGTGTCGATTACACCGGCGCGGACGGCGTGAGCGACATGGACACTCTCATGAGCAAGCTCGCCACGCAGTCCTCGGTGCCTGTCATGGTGGACACCACCGAAACGCCCGTGGCCCGCGCCGCGCTCAGCTGGCTCGGGGGCAAGGCACTACTCAACTCGGTCAATCTCGAAGAGGGCGACGGTCCCGGAACCCGCCTCGACGGCTTTTTATCGCTCGCTGCCGAATTTGGCGCGGCGGTCGTCGCGACCTGCATCGACGAAGAGGGCCAGGCGCGCACGGCGTCATGGAAACTTCGCGCGGCACGCGCCATCACCGATCTGGCCACTCAGCGCTACGGACTGGCGGCGCACGACATCTTCATTGACCCGCTGGCGCTGCCGTTGTCAACGGGCATGGCCGACTCTCGGCGCGACGGCATCGAAACCATCGAGGCGATCCGGCTCATCAAGGCCGAATTGCCTGGCGTGCAGACCATTCTCGGGCTCTCCAACATCTCCTTCGGCCTCAGCGCACCGGCCCGTCAGGCCCTTAACAGCATGTTCCTGCACGAGTGCGCCGCGGCGGGCCTCGACGCCGCGATCGTGCACGCGTCGAAGATCTTGCCGCTCGCTCGCATCGACGATGAGGTGCGCCAAGTGTGCCTTGATCTCATCTACGACCGACGGCGCGACGACTACGACCCGCTCGCCGAACTGCTGCGACTCTTTGAAGGAGTGACCAGCTCGACCACGAGCGCGAGCGATCTGGCCGAGCTGCCGCTCGAGGAGCGACTGCGTCGACGGATCATCGACGGTGCGCGCGTCGGGCTCGAAGACGATCTGGCCGCGGCCCTCGCCACACCGATGGCCGCCCTCGACATCGTGAACGACGTTCTGCTCGATGGCATGCGCGTCGTGGGCGATCTCTTCGCCACGGGCGAAATGCAGCTGCCGTTTGTGCTGCAGAGCGCCGAGACGATGAAGAGCGCCGTTACGTATCTCGAGCCGCACATGGAAAAGAGCGATCAAGGCGGCCGCGGCACCGTCGTGCTCGCGACGGTAAAAGGCGACGTCCACGACATCGGCAAGAACCTCGTGGACATCATTCTCACGAACAACGGCTACGAGGTGATCAATCTCGGAATCAAAGTCGGCGTCAATGAGATGCTGGCCGCAGTCGATCAGCACCACGCTGACGCGCTCGGCATGAGCGGACTGCTCGTGAAGTCGACCCTCATCATGCGCGAGAACCTCGAAGTGATGAACGACCTCGGCTACGCCAAGGTTCCAGTACTGCTCGGCGGGGCTGCCCTGACGCGCACGTACGTCGAGCGCGATCTGCGCGAGACCTACCGCGGCCGCGTCTTTTACGGCAAGGACGCCTTCGAGGGACTGCGAGTGCTCGATCGGTTGAACGAACTCAATCGCACCGGCGAAAACGATCCGCTCTTCGGTCGAGAGATCTCCGAACGGCGCGTACCGCGACGCAGCCGTGACGGCGCCCAGCCGGCACCTGACGGTCTGCCCTCGCGCAGCCCGTCGATCATTGCTGACAATCCACTCTTTACTCCGCCGTTCATTGGCACTCGCGTGGCCAAGGGCGTCTCGCTCGACGACATCTCTGAATACCTCAACTTGACGGCGCTCTTTCGCAATCAGTGGGGGTACCGGCCCGAGAACGGCGAAGACGACAAGGCGTTCAAAGAACGCGTCAGCGCGGTGCTGCGCGACCAGCTGGCGACTGCCAAGCGTGAAGGACTGCTCAATCCTCAGGTCGTGTGGGGTCACTTTCCTGTCGCGTCCGAGGGCACCGAGCTCATTGTCTATAGCGACGAGTCGCGCACCACAGAAGCGGCGCGGTTCAACTTCCCCCGCCAGCATCAAGAGCCCTACTACTGCATCAGTGATTTCTTTCGGCCTCGCGAGTCAACCGACCACGACCACGCGAGTTTCATGCTCGTGACGATGGGCGCCGCGGTGTCCGCGCGCTGCCAGGAGCTGTTCGCGGCGGATCGCTACACCGACTACTTGATGCTGCACGGACTGGGCGTCGAAATGGCCGAGGCGCTCGCCGAGCTGTGGCACCGTCGCATCCGCGAGGAGCTCGGCTTCGCCCACGAAGACGGACCGACCCTCACGGGTCTGTTCCGCCAGCAGTACCGCGGCGGGCGCTACTCGTGGGGCTATCCCGCCTGCCCCGATCTCACCGATAACGCCAAGGTGGCTGATCTGCTCGGCGCTGGGCGAATCGGCGTGTCGGTCTCTGAGGGTTACCAGTTGCACCCCGAACAAACCACCGACGCGATCATCTGTCATCACCCCCAGGCGAAATACTTCGTCGCATGAAGCGAACCATCGCCGCCGCTGTACTGTCGGCGTCCAGCGTGCTCGGCGCTCTTTCGGTACCCGCGAGCGCGGCGTCGGCGCCGTCGGCCACTCTCTCGCAGATTGCGACCTACGTGGCCGCCTCGGTGAAGACCATCGTGGTGCCCGACGTCACAGCGACGCTGCCGCCCCTGGCCACGGTGACGGCGTCAGTCGCCCACATTCCCACTCCGTGCTTTAACGATCGCGCAGTCATTGCCTTGCCTTCGTCGCCGGCGACGACCTGCGCGTTCGGCGACCGATCGGTGACGCGCCGCATTGTGGTCTTCGGCGACGCCAACGCCGCAATGTGGATCCCCGCATTTATCAAGCTCGGCCAGCAGCTGCACTGGAAGGTGATCTTTCTCGGCCGGCCGGGCTGCAGCGCCTGGGCGTCACTGCGCTCAGCGGGCACGGTGAGCTGTCGCACCTTTATCCACGCCGTGGTGCACTACATCGCAACGACCAAGCCGCGTTACGTCATCCCCATTGGCGCCAAGGTGCACTGGCGGGCAACAAAGAGGGCCACTCAAGCCCAAATCGAGCGAGAGATCGTTGCCACGATCGACCTCGTGCGCGCGACGGGCTCGCACGTCATCTTGATGTCGCCGGTCCCGCAGTTCAATCCCGGCTTTACCGAACGCGCACCGACCATCTGCTTCAGCGACAAAGGATCGAATCTGTGGCCGTGCGAACTGGTTATCCGCCACTTCGCGCACTCAAGTGCGTTCGTGATTGCCCAATCCACCGTCGCGTACACGCACCACGTGACGCTGATCCCGACCGTGCCGCTGTTTTGCACCGTCACCAAGTGCGCGGTTTATGTCACCACGCCTGACGCGACGTACCTGGTGTACCGCAACCGCTACGAGATCACCGCCGCGTACATGTCGTTCATTGGTGGCGCCGTGGCCACACTGATGCGTCCGAGTTTGCGCTAGCGCCGGGCGCCAAGTGCAACCGGCACCGAGGCGGCCAGTGCGTCGCGAGCGTGATAGCTCGAGCGCGTGAGCGGACTGGACTGCACGTGCAAGAGGCCGAGCGCGCGCCCGGCGGCGGCGAGCTCATCGAACTCTTCGGGGTGCCACCACCGCGCGACCGGCAGGTGCGAGGCGCTGGGTCGTAGATATTGACCAATTGTCACGATCGACACACCAACCGCGTGCAAGTCAGCCAAGGTCTCGATCACTTCGTCCGCACTCTCGCCGAGACCGACCATCAGACCGGACTTCGTGGTGAGTCCCGCGGCGTGCGCGCGAGCGAGCACCGTGAGACTTCGCGGATAGGTCGCCGCGCTACGCACCGCGCGCTGCAGGCGCGCCACCGTTTCGATGTTGTGATTGAGCACGTCGGGCCGCACGTCAATTAGTACCTCGAGTGACTCGCGGTCCCCTCGTAGGTCACTAGTGAGAACCTCGACGTCAGTACCGGGCCGACGTTCACGAATGGCGCGGACCGTCTCGGCCATCGCTCCGGCGCCGCCGTCCGCCAGATCATCGCGAGCGACGCAAGTAATTACGGCGTGGGCGAGATCCAAACGGGCCACCGCCTCGGCGACGCGAGCTGGTTCGGTGGGATCCAGCGGCAGCGGGTGACGCGTGTCGACCAGACAGAAGCCGCACGAGCGCGTGCAGCGCTCGCCGTTCACCATGAACGTCGCGGTCCCGGCCGACCAGCACTCAAAGATGTTGGGACAGCCCGCTTCTTCACACACCGTCACGAGACGAAGGTCTTCGGTCAACGTGCGCAACGACTGAAACTCGCTCGAATAGGTCGCGGGGATCCTCAACCATTCGGGCTTGCGCTCGCGCAGCTCGAGCGACTGATCAACATCAACGCCCGCGCGACGGAGTCGACGGATGCCCGCCCGCTCGGTTCCACCGCGAGCCGCGGAGCGGTCGACCGATTGAAAGGTGGCTTCGGCGCCCAAGTGTGCGGCAATGGCGGTCGCCAACAGGGGTTCGACATCGGTGGAACTGACATCGATTCCCAGTGAGTTCAGCGATCCGACGGGAAAGTCGGGGATCCCGCACGGCACGATCACGGAGAATCCCGCGAGATCCACGTCAACGTTGAGCGCAATGCCGTGCAGGGTGCGACGACGACCGCGCGCGTCGCGCTGAGTACGTACGCCGATCGCCGAGATCTTCACCGGAGCGCTGTCGAGATGGGCCCACACGCCGGGATAGCCCTCATGACGACCAACTCGACCGAGCCGGTGATCCTCATTCAGCCCCGAGACGACCTCAATCACTGCATCTTCCAGTTGATGCACGTGTGCCGGCCCGGCACCGGGCTCGTCGCTTACCGTGCGAATCACCCACGCCACCACCTGACCGGGCGCGTGATAGGTCACGTCGCCGCCGCGATCGGCGGGTTCGACGTCCGCATCGAGTTGACTCGGATCCACGAGGAAGTTCGACATCTCGGTGCGCACGCCCATGGTGTAGGTCGCGGGGTGTTCCATGACGAGCACGTAGTCGTCGTCGGCATTAAGCAGCCCGTGCTGGAGATCGTTCGCCTCCGCGAAACGCACGCGGCCGAGTGTGCGCACCCGCAGCATCAGCGCTCCGCGTCGACGTCCAAAGCGCCGAGCAGTTCGCCGACGCGTTCGAGGTATTTCGCGGCGGCGTAGGAGTCACAGATCCGGTGATCGAAACTCAGGCCCAGCACAATCACGCGGCTAAGCTCGACGTGGCCGTCCGCGTTAACAACGGCCGCCCCGCGCGCCGCGCCAATGGACAGCGCCGCTACTTCAGGCTGAATAATGATCGGCTGGCTCAACAATGTGTGCGGTGACGGCGCACTTACGATCGTGAACGTTCCACCCATGAGATCGTCGGCCGTGAGTTGGCGCGTGTCCACACGTTCAGCCAAGTCCACGAGTCGACGAGCGAGGGCGCGCAACGTCAGCCCGGCGGCGGCGTGGATGACCGGGATCAACATGCCGTCGCGATCCGCGTGGCGGGCAAAGCCGAGATTGACCGTGCGGTGCTCCACGATCTCACTGCCCGCAAACGTGGCGTTCAGGAACGGGTACTCCCCCAGCGCGCGCACGGCGGCAATCGCCACCACGGCCTCATCGGGGATCGTTGCGCCGTCGCGGGTCATCCGGCCCCCGCGCTCGAGTGCGTCGAGAAAGCTCGCACTCACTTCAACGGCCACGAACCCGTGGGGGGCGACCTGCGCGGACATCGAGAGGTGCTCGCCCATGCGGCGCTGGCCCCGCGTGAGTTCCACCGCGACGTCGTCGGTGGGTCCGTTCGCGACCGCCAACTCCGCATCGCGACGGGTAATTGAACCACCCGGACCGCTGCCACTGACCGACGACGGATCGACGCCGCCATCGTTCAAAATTCGACGCACTACGGGCGAGGCGACCACTCCGGTGGTGTCGGGGGCCGCGGGTGCTGCGCTCGGAGTGGGTGTGGGTTCGGCGCGCGGCGCAGGAGTGGTCGCAGCGGACGGAGCGGAACTCGCCACGGGTGCAGGTGTAGAGGTTGACGAAGACGCCGCGGCGTCATCAATGACCGCGAGGCGTGCGCCCACTTCAACGGTGTCGCCTTCTTGCGCCAGGATCGCCGTAATGACCCCCGCACTCGGCGAGGGCATCTCGGAGTCGACTTTGTCCGTCGAGATCTCCAGAATCGGCTCGTCGCGCTCGACACGGTCGCCGACCTGCTTCATCCAGCGAAGGATGATCCCTTCGGTGACCGATTCGCCGAGTGACGGCAGAACAACGTCAGCCAACGTGCAGTCCTCGCCCCGCCAGGGCGATCAAGGTCTCACCGAACGTCTCTGACAGTGACGGGTGCGGCTGAATTAACGCGGCCGCCTCTTCCGCGGTCGCCTCCCAGTTGACGGCGAAGTACCCAGCGCCGAGCTGCTCGGTGACCCACGGCCCGGCCATGTGCACGCCCAAGAGCTGACCGGCCGTGCCGTCGGTGCGCTTTTCGGCGATCACCTTCACCACTCCATCGGTCTCGCCGATGATGCGAGCCCGGCTGTTGCCGCCGAAGGGATCCTTCTTTACGACGACGTCGTAGCCGCGCTCTTTGGCCGTGGCTTCAGTCAATCCACAAAATGCCACTTCGGGGCTGGAGTAAATGGCCCAGGGCACGCGGTCGTAGTCGACCGGCAGCGCCGTTTCGCCGAGGATGGTCTTGATCACGATGATCGCTTCGGCGAACGCCACGTGCGCCAACTGGGGCGTGCCGGCCACGACGTCGCCTACGGCGAACACCGTCGGGTTGCTCGTGCGCATCAGTCCATCGGCGACGACGAATCCCCGATCGTTCACCGTCACTCCGGTGCCGTCGGCGAGCAGCCCCTCAGTGCGAGGACGTCGGCCCACCGAGACGACTACCAGATCGGTCTCCACATCGTCGTGTCCTTCGACGTGCACGACGGTGCCGCCCTTTTTCTTCGGCGAGTGGCCGGTCACCTTGGCGTCCACGACGAACTGGACGCCGCGCTTTTTGAGGGCGCGCTGGACTACGGCGGTGACGTCGCTGTCACAGCCCGTCAGAATCTGCGGCAACCCTTCGAGCACGGTGACCGAGGTCCCGAGGTCCACGAGCACTGAGGCGAACTCGAGGCCAATGGCGCCCCCGCCGATTACGACGGCGCGGCTCGGCAGCGCGCTGAGGTTCAAGAACTCGTCGCTCGTGACCACCGTTGATCCGTCGACCTCAAATCCGGGAATGGTGCGCGGAACCGAGCCCGCCGCGAGCACCACGTAACGACCACGCAGCACCGTGCCGGCGTCGGCGCCGTCGCTCACCGTGACGGTGCCGTCGGCTTCGAGGCGCCCCGAGCCGGAGAGCACAGTGACCTTGCGGCCCTTCAGCAATCCGGACAGTCCCTTAAAGAGTTGGTCGACGACCTCGTTCTTGCGGCGCTGGCTGACCGCGAAATCAACCTTGGCCGATCCGGCGGCGAATCCGAACTCGCCGCTGTGCTCGATCGTGCGCGCGACGTGGGCGGTCTCGAGGAACTCCTTCGCCGGCACGCAGCCTCGGTGCAGGCAGGTTCCACCAACCTTGTCGCGCTCCACGAGCGCGATATTGAGACCACCGGAGGCGCCGTAGAGGGCGGCGGCGTACCCGCCGGGTCCGCCCCCGATGATCACCACGTCAAACGGCTGAGTCTCGGAGGCCACGGTGCGTCCTTTCCCCGACGAACCTCGTCGAGTGCGCGAGCCAGCCTACCGACGACGAGTGGAAATCTTCTCGTTCCTAGGGCGCGACACGCGCACGTTGGGCGTCGGCCGCCTGTGTTGCGAGCGCGTCGACGAAATCGTTCATCGGGTCACCGCTATGACCCTTCACCCACTCAAAGCGCACGTCGCGATCGCTGTCAAAGACCAGCGCGAACAGGTCCTCCCACAGATCGCGATTGGCGACCGGTTGGCCCTGCGAGTTCTTCCAGCCCTTGCGAAGCCACCCTTCGTGCCACCGGTTCTTAAAGCAGTTCACGACGTACGTCGAATCCGAGACGACGGTGATCTCGCCGTCGGGATTAGCGCGCAGCGCTTTGATCGCCGCGGTCAGCTCCATGCGCTGATTGGTCGTCGCGCGGTCAAAGCCGCTCGCGAAGATCTCGGCGTTCTCGGCCCACGCCCAACCCCCCGGTCCGGGGTTGCCGCGGCACGCCCCATCGGTGTGCACGCGACGCCTCACGCGCGCGAGTGCCAGGCGTCAGGGTCTTTGGTGAATTGAGTGACCGAGTCGGGCATCTTGCCGCTCACGACGTCGGCCAAGCTCACGTGCTCTAAGACGCCGCGCAGTGCACCACGCACTGCGACCCAGACGTCTTGGAGGTGCGTGGCGGCACCCTCGTACTGAAGGTTCTCCGGCCGCATGCCGCGCACGCCGGCCATGGGGCCGCCAAGGACACGCAATACATCGGCGATCATGATCTCGTTGGCGGGACGCGCGAGTTTGAAGCCACCGTCGGCTCCTCGTTGGCTCGTCACGATCGATCCGCGGCGCAATTCGGAGAGAATCGCTCCAAGGAATTTCGGCGGCAGTCCCTGCTCGTGGGCGAGGTGGTCGGCCGACACCGAGGCGTCGCTGCTCGCGAGAGTCAGTAGCGCACGGATCGCGTAGTCGGCTTTCGCCGGGATTTGCACCGTGTCATTGTGCCCGACGATCCAGGTGCTCGCGACGATGGCGCCCGTACATTGGGCTTTATGTACGACGTTGCCACTCGACGGCTCTATCTGTGCTCGGCGTGGCGTGAGGACTGGTCAGAGTTCTTGCGCGCCGTGCTCGACGGTGGTGTTGACATCGTGCAGCTCCGCGACAAAGTCGCCTCCGACGATCGTCTTCGCGAGGCGGGCACCGTGGCGCTTGATCTCTGTCGGGAGTTTGGCGTTCCCTTCATTGTGAATGACCGCCCCGATCTGGCGCGTGAGATTGGGGCTGATGGCGTGCACGTGGGACAAGACGACGTCACGGTGAAGAACTGTCGCGATCTGCTGGGGCCCTCAGCGATTGTCGGGCTGTCGACGCACGAGCCCGCCCAACTCGAAGCCGGACTGCTCAGCGACGCCACGTATCTAAGTGCGGGTCCCGTTTCGGCGACGCCCACCAAGCCGGGTCGCGAGCCCACCGGACCCGAGTACGCGGGTTGGGCGACGCAGCGCTCCGACCGTCCGGTTTTTGTCACCGGTGGCGTCACTCCGCACACCATCGAGCCGTTGTGGGCATTGGGCGTGCGCCACTTTGTCGTCGTGAGGTATCTCACCGAAAGCGACGACCCGGGATGTGCAGCTCGCGAACTTCAACGAGCCGTCGAGCGGGCCGCAACGAACTGACGCGAGTGCGCCCGACGGCGCGAGCCGCTCAGTCGTGCACGCGCAGGAATTGACTGACGACTTCGAAGTAGTCCGTGGGATTCTCGACAAACGGCATATGGCTGGCCCCGGAGATCACCGTCCACGTGCTGTTCGGTATCCGTTCGGCGAACGGTCGCACCGCGACAGGCGTGGCCTCGTCGAACTCACCGGAAATGTTCAACGTGGGGGCCTGAATGTGTTGGAGCCGGTCTACGACAGTCCAGTCACGCAACGTACCCACGCACGTGAATTCGTTCGGTCCGTTCATCACGTTGTACACCGTCGCATCGGCGCTCAATGCGTCGAAGGTTCGCTGAACTTCCTCGGGTGCGGGCACGACGCGACAGACGTGACGGTCATAGAAGACCTGCTGGGCCGCCAGGTACTCCGCGGAGTCAAACGTGCCGTCTCGTTCGTGACGAATGAGGGTGTCACGAACGTCAGTTGGCAGCTGCTGGCGTAATTCGAGCGTGCCCTCGCTCCAAAGTGACATCGCGGCGGGCGAGTTCGACAGCACCAGCGCCCGTAGTCCGCGAGGTCGGGTGATCGCGTGCTCGGCGGCGAGCATGCCGCCCCAGGATTGGCCGAGCAAGTGGTACCGATCAGCGATACCGAGTGATCGCAACACCTCGTCAAGTTCATCGAGGAACAACTGGACCGTGAAGAACTCACCGCCGCGATCCGGGAACCGCGTGGACTGGCCACAGCCGATTTGGTCGTAATGAATGACTGGCCGGCCGTCGGAAGCCAGCTCCGTCAACGACAACACGTACTGATGGGTCGCGCCGGGACCACCATGCAGCACGACGAGCGGGGTCAATTCACTGGACAGATCACCCGTGACGCGGTACCAGGTCTCACCACCGCCAAACGGCACTGTCCCTTCGGTGGTGGCATCTCGCACGACGGCGCACTGTATTGCGAGACGGCCCTAGTGGCGGTCCAGCCACCCGACCAACGTGGCGACCATCCGGGGATCAGCACGCAGCCAGTGACCAGCCCCCTGAATGATCCGCAGTTCGCCTTTACCATCGGCGGCTTCGAGCAGATCGCGGGCCGCGCTGACTGGAACGTCGCGATCCTCCGCGCCGTGAGCAATGAGAAACCGTCGCGGCGGAACCATCTTCGCGGCTTCGAGTGGACGCAACGTTGAGACATCGTCAGCCAGGTCGCTCGGCGACATCACCGGAACCAGTGGATCCATGAGTTCGGCGCGCTCAATGACGCGCACCAGCTCCACCGGATCTCCCATCCACGACGTCATGTCCGATGGCGTGGCGAACGTCGCGACACCGCGAATTCGCTCGTCGTGCGCCGCGACATCCAGCGCCAACGCGCCACCGAGACCAAAGCCCGCGATCGACAGCCGCAGTGGAGACTCCGATAAGCGATCGATGATCGCGCGCAGATCCTGGCGCCACTGCGCGATGGAGAATGTGCCCGTTGACTCGCCCACTCCGGAAAGAGTTCCCGTGGCGACCATCCAGCCCGACTCATTGGCAAGGTGCTCGGCCAGCTCGGGCAGCAGTCCGGTGGCGTGTCGACCCATGCCGGCGAGGCGCGGCAGACCGTGCACGAGCACGAGCCCGTGATCGGTAACTGGTCGCGTCGCGGTCGTGGCGACACGTAACTCGAGGCGACTCAGCCCGCTATCGAGCTGCTCGTGCTGCAGCACGAAGAATTAAATGCCGAGTCGCTGGGCTAGCTGCTCGCGGTGATACGCCGGGTCACCGAGCAGCAACTCGGAGCTCTTCGCGCGCTTGAAGTACAGGTGCGCGTGGTGCTCCCAGGTGAATCCGATGCCCCCGTGGATCTGAATGTTCTCCGCGGCGCAGTGAAAGTACGCCTCGGAGCAGAACGACTTGGCGAGGCTCGAGGCGATCGGCAACTCGTCGCTGTCCTCTTGGGCGGCCCAGGCCGCGTAGTACGCCGCGGACTTGGCGGACTCGACGTCAAGCAGCATGTCCGCGCACTTGTGCTTGATCGCCTGAAACGAGCCAATCGGTCGACCGAACTGAATTCGGTTCTTCGCGTAGTCCACGGCGTTGTCCAAGACCCGCTGAGCGCCACCGACTTGTTCGGCCGCGAGTGATGCAATCGCCATTTGAACGGTGCGCTCCAGACCGGCTTTGGCGCCGCCGGAGGCACCGACGAGCGTCGCAGGCGTATTCGCGAACTCGATGCGGCTCTGCTTGCGGGTCTGGTCCATCGTGGCGAGGTTGGTGCGCGTCACGCCGCTGGCTGATCCCTCGACGGAGAAGAGCGAGAGGCCGTCTGGTGTGGTCGCCGTCACGAGCAGCAGTGAGGAAGTGTTGCCGTCAATCACGTAGTTCTTCACGCCGCTGAGCGTCCAGCCGTCACCGGCCTTGGCGGCCGTAACTCCGGTCGCCTCGAGGTCCCAACTGCCGGCGTCGTTAGTCATCGCCAATGTCGCAATCGTTGCGCCCGAGGCAATGCCCGGCAGCAACGTCTTCTTGGCCGCGTCGTCGCCGCTGTTCAGCAGTGCGTTGGCCGCGAGTGCCACGGTCGAGAAGTACGGGGCGCACAGCAGCGCGGCACCCATCTCTTCAAAGACGACGTACAACTCAACGGGACCGAAACCTTGTCCCCCGAACTCCTCGGGAATACCGAGACCCTGAAGAGCGAGCTCGCCGGCCATCTGCTTCCAGACGTCGGGGTCGTAACCCTCTTCGGTGGCCATGAGCCGACGGACCTCGGTCTCGGGGGATTTGTCCTCTAAGAACCGCTTCACCATCTTGCGGAGCTCGTCCTGCTCCTCGCTGAAGCCAAAGTTCATCGCGGTCACCTTCCTTCGCGCCTCGCGCCACGGGCGGAGTCGAGATTAGTCAAGTTCGACTTGACCCCCCGCCGGCTCGTGGCAGTCTGGCGAGGTGGCGGTCATGGACGGAGTGGATCTCATATGGTCGAATGCGGCGGCCGAGGTGCACCGATTCGTCGTCGGTCCGATCGATAACAACGTCTATGTCGTGCGGTGCCGACGCAGTGGCGTGGCCGCGCTGATCGATGCCGCCAACGAGCACGAGCGGCTCCTCGGCGTCGCCCGGCACCTGGGCGTCGCGCTGGTGCTTGAGACCCACGGCCACTGGGACCACATCGGCGCCGTCGAAGCGGTGCGCGAGGCGGGTATCGACGTCTACGTACGCGACGAGGACGCGGGGCGATTGCCGAGCTACGACCAGCTGCTCGAGGACGACGACGTGCTGAGCGTGGGTGAACTGCGGTTGCGGACGCACCACACACCTGGTCACACCGAGGGTTCAATCTGCTTCTCGCTCGAAGAGACCCCCGTGCTCTTTACCGGTGACACCCTCTTTCCCGGTGGACCGGGAAATGCCACCTTTGAGGGCGGCGACTTTCCGACGATCATCCGGTCCATTGAGACCCGGCTCTTTCGGCCATTTTCACCCGACACGATGATTTGGCCCGGCCACGGCGCACCGTCGACAATCGGCACCGAAGCCCCGCACCTCGATGAGTGGGTCGAGCGCGGCTGGTAAATCCAATATGAAGGCTCACCTTTAGCCTCTCACTGTGAACGCGCCACTCTTTGAACTGCGGGACCTGCAGGTTGAAGCGGACGGTCACCCCATTTTGAACGGGGTGTCTCTCACCGTGAACGAGGGCGAAGTCCACGCTCTCATGGGTCCCAACGGCGCTGGCAAGTCGACGTTGGCCAATGTCGTGATGGGTCACCCTGGCTACGTCGTGACCGGCGGATCGATCCATCTGCGCGGTGAAGAGATCTCCGGCTGGTCGGCGGACACTCGAGCGCGCGCTGGCATCTTTCTCGCGTTTCAGTATCCCGAGTCCATCAGCGGGGTCTCGGTCATCCAATTTCTGCGCCAGGCCATCGCCGCGCGCCGTGATCTGAGCGAGTTGAGCGTGCTCGAAGTCCGTCTGGATCTCATGGAGTGGATGGACCGACTCGGCATGGACCGCGCGTTCGCGGAGCGCCATCTCAACGAGGGCTTCTCCGGCGGCGAGCGCAAGCGCAACGAAGTGCTGCAGATGGCGCTGCTCGACCCCGATTTGGCGGTGCTCGATGAGACCGACTCCGGACTCGACATCGACGCGCTGCGCACCGTTGCTCACGGCGTACTCACGGTGCGCGAGCGACGCCCAAAGATGGGCGCCCTCGTCGTGACCCACTACGCGAAGTTGCTCGAAGAGCTTATTCCGGACCACGTCCATGTTCTCATCGACGGTCGAATTGTTGAGAGCGGCGACGCGTCGCTCGCTCAACGCATCGAGTCCGCTGGCTACGAGCAGTGGCGCGCGGAGGTCTCGTGACGAGTTTTGATTTTCGCCGCGTCCGCGCCGACATTCCGCTGTTGCGCCGCAAGGTCAATGGACGTCCGATTACCTACCTCGACTCTGCCTCGAGTGCGCTCACGCCCCGTCCGGTCATTGAAGCGATGAGTCGGTACTACGAACTGCGCCACGCCAATGTGCACCGCGGCGTCTACGTCACCGCTGAAGAGGCCACTGCCACCTACGAGGGCGCCCGCGTGGCGGTGGGCAAGTTTCTCGGAGCCCCTCACCCAGCCGACGAGATCGTCTTTACGAAGAACACCACCGAAGCGCTCAATTTGCTGGTTCGCTCCTGGGGCAAGGCGAATCTGACGCGCGACGATGCGGTGGTGCTCACCGAAATCGAGCACCACGCGAACATTGTGCCGTGGTTTCAGCTGCGCGACGAAGTCGGGTTTGAGATTCGCTGGCTCCGAGTCGGCGACGACTTCCGCCTCGAACTCGATGACATTGACACGAAGCTGCGCGGCGCGAAGATCATTTCCCTGGCCTCGATGAGCAACGTGCTCGGCACGATCAACCCGGTGCGCGCAATTGCCGATCGAGCCCACGAGCACGGAGCGTTGGTGGCCGTTGATGGGGCGCAGTCTGTCGCTCACGATGTGGTTGATCTGAGCGCCCTCGGAGTGGACTTCTTCGCGTTCAGCGCTCACAAGATGCTCGGTCCCACCGGTATTGGTGCGCTGTGGGCTCACCGTGAGATCTTGCGATCCATGCCGCCGTTTCTCGGTGGGGGTGGAATGATCGCGGACGTCTCGACGTCGGGATTTGAGCCCGCTCGCGACGTCAGCCGGTTCGAGGCCGGCACGCCACCAATTGCGGAGTCAGCCGGACTGCACGCGGCCGTGCGTTACCTCGAGCAACTCGGGATGGCCGAAGTTCGCAAACACGAAGAGGCGTTAACCGCTGAAGCGCTGCGTCGATTGGACGACGAATTTGCGGGCCGTGTGCAGGTGATCGGACCCTCAGACACGGTTGATCGCGGAGGCGTACTGAGCTTGGATGTCGCCGGAGTCCACGCTCATGACGTAGCTCAAGTTCTTGATCAGTTCGGCGTATGTGTGCGGCCCGGACATCACTGCGCAAAGCCGCTCATGAAGCGTTTCGGGCTCGCCGCGACTGCGCGCGCGTCGTTTGGCCCCTACTCGGCCAGCGCCGACATCGGCGTGTTGCTCGAAGGACTCACCCGCACCATCGATCTGTTCGGATAGGACATGAACAACCTCGAAGACCTCTACCGCGAGATCATCCTCGACCACTACCGCTCGCCGCGCAACCGCGGTGAACTCACCGTCCCGCCGGCTCATCGCACCGAGGGCTTTAATCCGCTCTGCGGCGACGAAGTCGTTCTCTTTATCGAAGTGAGCGACGGGAAGCTGTCCGACATCAAGGTGGCTGGGTCTGGTTGCTCGATCTCGCAAGCGTCGGCGTCACTTATGTCGGCTGCCGTGAATGGCAAGCCGATTGACGAGGTCCACCGTGTCGTGGACTCTTTCAAGCAACTGATGACGGTGCGTGAAGAACATCTCGATGACGACGAAGAGCCTCAGCCCGTGGACTTGCGAGCGATGGGCGAACTCGCCGCTCTCCAAGGAGTGGTCAAATTCCCCGTTCGCATTAAATGCGCCACGCTTAGTTGGAACACCCTGCTCGAGGGGCTCAGCGAAGTCGGTTCGTAACTACTTCGGGGTACAGGGTCGCGGGTTGTAGAACTCGTAGCCCTGCGACGCATCGGTGGTCGTGGTGACGCCGGTCTTTTTGTGGTGCGTCGTCGAAGTCGAAGTTGACTTAGGCAATCCAATTACTGGTGGCATGTTCGGCTGAAGGTGCGAGTTCGGCGGTGGTGCCGTCGGTCGCTTGAGCTCGTCCCCAAAAATCTTGACCAGCATTCGCTGCGCCGCGGGCTGGTTCACGACCAACACATCGCCGTACGGAGATACGTATCCGGCGCTCGTAGTTGGCAACGTGTACGAGTGCATATTGGCGGCATTGAAGTGTCGGAATGCACCGATGTCGCCGAGAATTTCGTTGGTGCTCCATGACTGATCGATGGCCACACCTGAGGGAAGCGCTTTGACTAATGCTTGGATCGCGAAGAAGTCAAAGTTGCTGGTCTTGATCTTGACGGCGTTGGCCAGCGCGCGGATAAATGCATCCTGCCGCTGAATTCGGCCGTAGTCGCTCGTTCCGTCGGCGTACCAGACACCGTGGTACAGGTACTCGTAGTGGCGACTGCGCACCACCGCGAGCGCCTGGAAATCCTTGATGAGGTGGCAACCGGGCCACTGGTGCAGACGGCTGTAGGCATCGCGCACCTTGTAGGGAAAGTTCAAATAGACGCCGCCGACGGCGTTGGCCGCCTTGATGACTCCCGCGAAACTGACTTGGACGACATGGTTAATCGGGATTCCAAAATTTGCTTCAATCGTCTTCACCAGCAAATTGGGACCATCGGAGTAGGTGACGTTGATGCGGTTGTATCTCGTGTAGAGGTTTTGGTGGGCGAGCAACTGCACGAGGGTGTCGCGAGGAATCGACACGACCGACACGGTGAGTTTCGTGGGATCAACGTGCATGATCTTGACGACGTCTGATCGTTGACCCGAGATTCCTCCAGCGCCCGTCAGCTGCGCGTACTTCCCGCTCAATCCCTGGCGCGAATCAGAGCCGATCTCCAAGATGTTGAACGGTTTTCCCGCGACGACTGGATAGACGTTGACATTGATGCGATGAAAGCGTCCGATCAAGTAGTTGACGTAGAGATAGGCGCCACCAGCCCCTAACACCATGACGATGACCAGCGCGATCGACGTAATTCCCGCGATTCGAGCCTTGGACCTCTTGCGGCGCCGACGCTTGGGCTGCCCACCGCTCTTGCGAGTTACGGCATCGCCGAGGTCCAGCAGCCGTTGTTCGTTGGCCACTGAACCACCAGCGCTGACCGCGCCCCCTCGGCCCCGTGGAGCGGGCGGGCGGGGGTCTGACACGGCGACGAGTTTACGGTCGGGCTCCCGTCGTCTTGGGACCCTCTACTTAAGAAATCGTTGAGCGAAACGGCTCGTAGCCGCTGATTTCTAACTCTCCCGCAATTTCGGCACCACCGGACCGCACAATGCGACCGTCACTCATCACGTGCACGTGAGTGGGATGCAACACATTCAACAACCGTTGAAAGTGCGTGATCGCGAGTACTCCGCAGCCGATCTCGCTCACGGCGTTAGTCAGTCGAACTGCGACGTCGTGCAATGCGTCAACATCCAAACCAGAGTCAATTTCATCGAGCACCGCAATCTTCGGTCGACGCACCACCAATTGGACGATTTCGGCGCGCTTGCGCTCGCCACCGGAGAGATCGACATTGATGAATCGCTCCAGAAGCTCTGGCTTGAGTCCGACTCTCACTGACTCCTCGGCGATTAACCGCGATACCGACTGAGGATCAACTCCACCCGCGACGAGCATCTGGTCGGTACGAACTCCTGGAACTTCGAGGGGATGCTGCATCGCGAGAAAGAGGCCCGCTCGGGCCCGCTCGGTCGTCGACATTCCAAGTACATCAGCACCATCGAGCGTGACGGTGCCGTCGAGAACGCGATAGCCCGGACGGTTCGCGAGTGCGTGAGCGAGAGTCGACTTGCCCGAGCCGTTCGGACCCATGACGGCGTGTACTTCGCCGCTCGAAATGGTCAGATCGATGCCCTTCAAGATCTCTTTGTCGCCGACGGCGACGCGCAGGCCGGAAATGACGAGCTGGTTCACTCGGCCACCTCAACCAGCACTCGTCCGCTCACCACTGAGACGGGATAGGTCGCCACCGCTTTGGTGGCGGGCAGCGAGGACGGCGTCCCGTCGCGCAAATGGAACATCGATCCGTGACGATCGCATTCGATTTCGCAGCTATCAATGTCCACTTCGCCCGATGAGAGCGGATAGTCCTCGTGCGAACACCGATCCTCTAAGGCGAACACCTCGTCGTCAATTCGCACGAGAACAACCGCGCGTCCGTTGACCTCACGTCGCGTCGCACAACCGTTCTCAAGTGTGCTCAGCTCGCCAGCGTCAAAGGACGTCATGACGTCACTCCGACAGCGGCGAGCGCATCGCCGACTTCATCAAGGACCAACGACGCGATCGAGTCCGGCATCTCGTCGGTCATCTCGGCGAAGAACCCTTGAACGAGGAGTCGCTCGGCATCAAGCGGCGTCACGCCACGAGATTCGAGGTACCACAGCTGCAGTTCGTCGAGCGGGCCGACGCTAGAGGCGTGCTGGCAGACGACGTCGTTCTCCTTGATATCGAGATTGGGCACCGTGTCGGCGTGGGCGGTCTTGGAGAGCAACAGATTGTGATTGGTCTGGCGAGCGTCGGTGCGCTTGGCGCCCTTCTCGATCTCAATGAGTCCGGTGTAGATCGAGCGCGACTGCTCCGCCACGGCGCCCTTAGAGAGCAACGTAGAACGGGTTCGGCCCACTCGGTGGAGCTGATGCGTACGAAAGTCGTGTACTTGAGTGCCGGAACCGAGGTAGGTCGTATGCAGCGCACCAGTGCCGCCCGCTCCCACGTACTCCGCGTCATTGCGCGCGCGGTCGTAATGCGCACCGAGCCCGACGACTGATTGGCGCAGCGAGGCGTTCGCGCCCACGATCGCCGTCGTGCGACCGATGTGCCACGCCGACGCGGCCAGACCTTGCAACGTGGCGATGGCGAGCGAGGCGTTGTCGGCGACCTCGTACTCACCGCGCGAGAGAACGAGGGCGTCATCACCGCCAATGAGGCACTCAATCAGCTGAACGCGCGAACGACGGCCAACGCGAATACGCACCGACGGCGCCACGAAGGATCCGCTGACCAGTGAGATCAGATAGATCGGCCGGGGCACGACAACATCGTCTGAAATGTCAATGGTCACCAGTTGTGGGCTGAGCGCTAATGACAACAGCGAGAACCCGTCATCGCCGTAGCGATCGAGTGGATTCACACCACCCCAGTCAGCACCCGCATCGGTGCTCGACACGGTGACGCCGTCGTGGATCGGCGATCCTTCGGTGATCTGACCGTTGTGGATCGTGAGCACCAACGCGTTGGGGTCCGACTCCAGCTGCGACTTCCACGTGGCGGCTCGCGGGCTTACTTCCGTCCTGGCGTCCTGGTCGGAGCGATCGAAGGCTTCCAAGTTGAACTCCGACAGCGGGGCGTACCGCCACACCTCATCGTCCGTCGTCGGCAGTCCGACAGTGTCGAATTTGGCCATTGCCGTTTGACGCCACGACTCCGAGGATTTCGAGTCAAGAAAAGCGTCGACGGAGTGGCGAAATGAACTCATAGTCGGCGCAGGGCCTTGTCAATCGTAATGGTGGCCCCTCGGAGAACAACCGACGATGCCCGTAACCTCGCGGGAGTTCAAAGGAGTGAAATGTCATTTTCTTCTGAGGTGCTCGAACTGAGTGTCGACGATCACGTGGCGACTCTGTGGCTCAATCGACCAGCGCAACGAAACGCTCTCGGTCGCGACTTTTGGCGGGATCTGCCTCTGGCCGCCGCGGCGGTCTCGGCCGACCGCAACGTAAGGGCCCTCATCCTCGCCGCGAGGGGTCCGCACTTCTCCGTCGGACTCGACCTCAAGGAGATGACGCTCGGACAAAGCGGCGAACGTGGAGCTTCGTCATCGCGGGCCGCGACCAATCTCGCGACCGTGCGCCAAATCAAGGCCATGCAGGACTCGGTTACGTCGCTCGCCGAGCTTCGGATTCCCGTCATTGCGGCCGTACACGGCTACTGCATTGGTGGCGGCGTCGACGTCATTTGCGCGTGCGACATTCGACTCGGCGCGTCCGACGCGATCTTTTCGGTGCGTGAGGCGAAGGTTGCCATCGTGGCGGACCTTGGCACGTTGCAACGACTGCCACACATAGTTGGCGCGGGACACGTAGCTGAACTCGCTTACACGGCAAAAGACATCGACGCCAAGCGAGCCGCCGAGATTGGCTTGATCAATCACGTCCGCCACGGCTCGGCTGATGACGTCTACGTCGCCGCGCGAGAACTGGCACTTGAGATCGCGGCGAACTCACCGTTAGCCGTCGAGGGCACGAAAGCCGTGTTGCGAGCGAACGACGGGGCCACAATCGAGCAGGGACTCGACTACGTGGCGCGGTGGAACACCGCGTTCATCCAGAGCAACGACCTCGTCGAAGCGATGAGCGCTTTTATGGAACGGCGCGCTCCGACCTTTCGCGGGGACTAGTTCGCGCTGACTAACGGCGCCAAAAGCGCCAACCGCGGCCCTTGCGGTCGTTTTGAGCCAGTTCGGCGCGTCGTTCCGCAAACATCTCGGGGGCGACGGCGTTCACGATTTCTTGGGCGCTGTCGAGCACTTCGCGTCGATCCTCGCTCGAACCGGCGGGCATCGGTTCAACGCCGCGATCAACGAGAGTCCCGTGACTCCATCCAACGTCCGCCAGACGCGGCTCGTAGGTCACGCAGTTCTCGGGACACGCCCACGGCTGGTCGGGTGCGTTACCGAGAATGCAGAACCGCGCCACTTCGCCGGACGCGTACGTCCGGGATTGGAAGTGCTTGCACTCCTCACGCATGGGCACATCGTCATCGTAAGTCTCGAAATGCTCTCGATACGCTGCTGGCGTGCCGGTCGCCGATCTGCGCGTCGATCGCGCACCGCTGAGCCCCGACGAAATTGACGAAGCGGCGTTGGTGGCCGTTCGGGGCTTTTATACGGACCCGTTCTTTCTCTACCTCTCCCCCAAGGCACGTTTGCGCGCGCGCGGACTGTTCTTGTTCTTTCGCACGGCGCTGCGTCACCTCGGGCCCGGCGGACATCTCGTCGTGGTGCGTGACGGCTCCGGGCGGATCGTCGGCGTCTCGGCATGGCTCGCGCCAGGTGGCTACCCCCAGCCCATCGCCACCCAACTCGCCGCGATCCCCGGCTCATTTCGTGCTCTGTATCGCCGCCCGCGCGCGCTCGTTGATGGGACGAAGTACTTGAACGAAATCGCGCGCGCTCACCCCAAAGAGCCCCACTGGTACTTGTACCTGCTCGTCGCGGATCCCGAGATTCAGCGAGGCGGAGTCGGCTCGCTGCTTGTGAACGATCGGTTGCCCGAGGTCGACGAGGCTGGGGTCGGTAGCTACCTCGAGACTCAAAAGACTGACAACTTCGCGTACTACCGACGATTCGGCTACGAGCTCGTCAAGCCGCTGAACCCCGTGCCGGGCGGTCCGCCGATCTACACGCTGTGGCGTCCGCCACGGTCGTAGGTTGAATCTCGTAGGCGACATGAGTGACGAACAGGAAATTCCCGGACTGGACCCTGGTCAGTACCCGCATCTCGTCAGTCGTCGTTTGCAGTTCGATCAGTTGCTCTGGCAGACCCCAACCCTCGCCCTGACTGGCGAGGCGTTTCTTTTTTCCATCGCCCTCGGTAACGGCATCTCACACCTCGCACGCGTGATTGCCTCGGCGCTCGCCTTCGTCGTCTCGTGGGCCAGTTTGCACACTCTCGCCATGCACCGAACCAATGAGTTGGCCGACGCTCGACTGATCGGCGAATTTGAAGCGGGAACCTCGCGCGTTCCCGTCCACGGTCCGGACTGGCGCGACTACCGCTCGGCGCTGGCTCGACGACATGAATCCGTCGACAGTGGTAGCGAGTTGACCGACCGCCTGATCGCGCGTCTAACGAGAATTCGCGGCATCGAGGTGTGGTTCTGGACGCTCTCGTTCATTGTCGTTCTGAGTCTGGGGCTGTTGGTGGTCGCGATTGTGCGACCGGGCTGGCTGTGAGCTAGCCCACC
The DNA here is from genome assembly GCA_964434455.1 of uncultured Ferrimicrobium sp. GTDB lineage: Bacteria > Actinomycetota > Acidimicrobiia > Acidimicrobiales > RAAP-2 > RAAP-2. Next base: position 260,516 of record CAYSVK010000003.1, read on the forward strand.
GAACCTTCCATCTGCAGTTCGATCAATCGGCTCCACTCAACGGCGTATTCCATCGGCAGGGTGCGCGTGACCGGTTCAATGAAACCGTTCACGATCATGCCCATCGCTTGGGCCTCAGTCAACCCGCGGCTCATCAAATAGAAGAGCTGTTCGTCGCCGATCTTGGACACGGTCGCCTCATGGCCAATCGACGCGTCCTGCTCACCAACCTCCATGTAGGGCTTGGTTTCTGAGATCGACTGCTCGTCCAGGATCAGCGCGTCGCAGCGCACGAATGACTTGGCGCCCGTCGCGCCCTCTTCCACACGCACCAGTCCGCGGTACGTGGTCTGGCCCCCGTCCTTGGAGATGGACTTCGACACGATCGTGGAGGTCGTCTCGGGTGCGCAGTGAATCATCTTCGCGCCGGCGTCTTGGATTTGGCCGGGCCCGGCGTACGCGACCGAGAGAACTTCCCCGGAGGCCTTCGGTCCCATGAGGTACACCGACGGGTACTTCATCGTGAGACGCGAGCCAATGTTGCCGTCGATCCACTCCACGTGCGCTTCAGCTTCGGCGCGAGCGCGCTTGGTCACGAGGTTGTAGACGTTGGTCGACCAGTTCTGGATCGTTGTGTAGGTAATGCGTGAACCGGGCAGCGCGATGAGCTCGACGACGGCAGAGTGCAGTGAGTCAGTGGAGTACACCGGAGCCGAGCAGCCTTCGACGTAGTGGACCTGTGAGCCTTCATCCGCGATGATGAGGGTCCGTTCGAACTGACCCATGTTTTCGGTGTTGATGCGGAAGTACGCCTGCAGCGGCTGGTCGACTTTCACGCCAGGCGGCACGTAGATGAATGAGCCCCCACTCCAGACTGCGGAGTTCAATGCAGCGAACTTGTTGTCGTTCGGCGGAATCACCGTGCCGAAATACTTCTGGACCAACTCCGGGTACTCACGCACCGCGGTGTCCATGTCGCAGAACAGCACGCCCATCGCTTCTAAATCGGCGCGGTTGCGGTGAAAGACGACTTCTGATTCGTACTGGGCCGTCACGCCCGCCAAGTACTTGCGCTCGGCCTCAGGGATACCGAGGCGCTCGTAGGTGTTTTTGATCGCGTCCGGCAGGTCTTCCCAGCGATCGACCTGATTTTCGGTGGGCTTGACGTAGTAGTAGATGTTGTCGAAATCGAGGTCGGGCATTCGCTCGGCGAACCACGGCATCATCGGCTTCTTCTCGAAACGCTTCAGCGCCGAGAGGCGGAATTTGCGCATCCACTCGGGCTCGGACTTGATGTCGCTCATCTCGCGAACGATCGATTCGTTGAGGCCCTTCTTGGGCTTAAAGACCGGCAGCGACTCGTCGCTCCACCCCAACTCGTATCGGCTGAAGTCCAGCTGTTCTACGGCCACATCTGCTCCCGCGCGAGTTATTCCTATGTCCATAGTAACAACTCAGAAGCCGAAAAATACCGCTGAACTGGCAGAGTAAGCGGGTGAAGAGCGCCCCCCGAGCCCCCCAACGGCCCCATGAAATCACCCGACACGGCGACACGCGGGTCGACCCGTACTACTGGCTCATGGACCGCGACAACGAAGAGGTCCTCGCACATTTGCGCTCCGAGAACGACTTTGTTCGTACCGAGCTCGGACACTTAAGTGCGCTGCAGTCCGACATCTTCGCGGAGATCAAGAGTCACGTTGAAGAGACCGACACCTCCGTGCCGGTGCGCAAGGGATCGTGGTGGCACTTCGAGCGAACGCGCGAGGGATTGAGCTACCCCGTCTCGTGTCGCGCGCCGGTGAGCGGCGACGGTGCGGTGCCGCCAACGATCGATCCGCTCACGACCGTGCCCGGCGAACAGATCGTGCTCGATGAAAACATTGAAGCGGCGGGTCACGACTTTCTGTCGGTGGGTGTGCTGGCGGTGAGTCCCGACGACCGCTGGGTCGCCGTCGGCGTCGACTTTGCGGGTCACGAGCGACACACGCTCACCGTGCGGCCTCTGGATGGCCAGGCGGCTCCGAGCGAAGCGATTCCCGACGTCTACTACGGCTTTGCGTGGGCCGCGGATTCGACTCACTTTTTTTACACGACTGTCGATGACGCCATGAGGCCGCATCGTCTCTGGCGTCACCAAGTGGGCACTGATCCCACCGAAGACGTTCTCGTTTACGAGGAGCCCGACGCGCAGTTCACGGTGTCGGTCGGACGATCACGAGATGACGCGGTGATTGTCGTGCAACTGAACAGTTCCATGACGACCGAAGCGCGGTTCCTGTCGGCGCATCGACCGAACGAAGATCTACAGGTCCTCGACGTGCGCCAACACGGAGTTGAGTACGCCGTCGAACACTTCATCGACGCCGATGAGACGGCGTGGTGGTTAAAGGTCACCAATGAAGGTGCGACCGACTTTCGCCTCCTCGCTCGACGCGAAAGTGACACCGAGTGGACCGAAGTCGTCGCGGAGCGAGCGGGCGTTCGCCTCGATGGGGTCGATGCGTTCCAAGACTTCTGGGCGCTCAGTGAACGGTGCGAAGGATCGGCCGCCGTCCGCATCGTTCCCCTCACGAGCGGGCGAATCAGCGACGATGTTCTTAGGCAGTCGTATCTCGTGCGTTCTGACGTGGAACCGAGCACGGTGGTCCTGTCGGCCAATCCCGAGCGAAAGACAACGCAGTTGCGCGTCGTGGTCACCTCGTTAGTCACGCCCAGGCTCGTCGCCGATGTCGACGTCGCCACAGGGCGACTCGATGTGCGTAAACAGCAGATCGTTCCGGGGGGCTTTGACGAAAGCCACTACGTCACCGGTCGGCTCTGGGTGTCGGCCAGCGACGGGCACCGCATACCCGTCTCACTCGTTGCTCGGCGAGATCTCGTCGAAGTTGATGACGTCGGGACTTTGCGGGCCACGTCACCGCAACCGCTGTTGCTCTACGGCTACGGCAGCTACGAGATCTCCATTGATCCGTCGTTCTCGCCGAGTCGACTGTCGTTGCTGGATCGGGGAATCATCTTCGCTATCGCGCACATTCGCGGTGGCGGCGAAATGGGCCGCTCGTGGTACGAGATGGGCAAGCTCGCCCAAAAGCCGACGACCTTCAGCGATTTCGTCGCCGTCGCTCGACACCTCGTTGAACTTGGTTGGACCTCGAGCGATCAACTGGCCGCTCGAGGCGGTTCGGCTGGCGGACTGTTGATGGGTGCGGTCGTCAACCTGGCTCCCGAACTGTTCAAGTGCGTCGTCGCCGAAGTGCCCTTCGTTGACGCTCTCACGACGATGCTCAACGACACGCTGCCGCTCACCGTCGGCGAATGGGAGGAGTGGGGCAATCCCGACGCGTCGCCGACGGCGTATCGCACGATGAAGTCGTATTCGCCTTACGACAACGTCGTGTCGCACAATGCCGACGGCACGGCGCGGACGTACCCGCACGTCTACGCGACCGGCGGACTGAACGACTCTCGCGTTGGCTTTTGGGAACCGGCCAAGTGGGTTTTGGCCCTGCGCTCCGCGAGCGACGACAACGTCGCGTACCTCAAGACCGAGATGGGTACCGGGCACGCTGGGCCGAGCGGACGTTACGACGCGTGGCGCGACGAATCCGAAGTGCTCTCCTACGTCGTGAGCGAAATCACGCGCCGCTAGGCGGCACCGTCGTCGTCGTGGTGGTCGTGGTGGTGGTCGTTGACGTCGAAGAGTGCGCCTGGAGGTAAGCACCCGCCCCGATGAGTGCGGCAATCACAAGAATGCCGATGATCAAGACGCGCAGAGAGGCCGACGACATCCGACTGCGCCTCGTCGATCGCTCGAGCAGCCACCGTTCGTCGTGACGGCGACGGGCCGCGGCTGTATCTGCTTCGCCGCTGTCGGTGAAGACCGTTTGGGTCACGTGTTCGAGTCGAGCTCTCGACGGTTCGGCTCGCTGCAGCGGAACCTCACCGGGTTCAAGCAGTCGCACCCCGCGCGAGGACTCGTACGGCGCGGGCGCCAATGAACTAAGCGACGCGGCGTGGCGTCGTCGAGCTGCCGCAGCCTCGCGCTTGAGTCGGCGAAAGCGGATCATGGCGATCACCACGGCCAGCGCAATGACACCGAGCAGGGCGCTCGTTACGGCCACAGTCATAGTGAGATCCGGTTGCGCGGCGGTCGGAAGCGACTCGCCGTCACGCGCGAAGCGTAGTGAAACCCCGTTACGAAATGAACGATCCGTAGCCCCCGCGGTAGTACACGAGGGGCTGGCCGTCCGCGGTGTCCAGGTGCGTCACCGCCGCAATCGCGATGTCGTGATCGCCGTGCGTGACGACGTCCACGATCGTGGCCTCGAGGTGCGCTAGTGAACCCGCGATAATCGGCGCTCGATTCTCTCCTTCACGCCACGCGAGACCCTCAAACCGCTCCGCACCCGTGGTCGCGAACACTCGCGCCACCGCTTCTTGACCCTTTTCGAGAATGTTCACCGCGACGTGGCGCACGTGGCGAATCTTCGGCCACGACACGCCCTGAGATTTGGCCGCAAAGGTCACGAGCACCGGTTCGAGCGACAGCGAACCGAATGACTGACAGGTAAATCCGGCGGGGCCGTCAGGAGTCATTGCCGTGATGACCGCCACCCCGCTGGCAAAGTGCCCAACGACTTCGCGGTATCGCGCGATGTCGATGTCAGACATTTGGCCGACATTATCGGTGGCCAGTACGTTGAAATCATGAACGAAGTCGTGGTGCAGTTCGATGATGTGGCGCTCAACTGCGTTGTGGATGGTCCCGAAGACGGGACTCTTGCGCTGTGCCTGCACGGCTTTCCCGACACGCGCGCCACGTTCCGGCACCTCGCGCCCACGCTCGTAGATCTCGGGTATCGCGTCGTGCGACCCGCAATGCGGGGCTACGCACCGAGCTCACTAGCGACGGACGACTCGTATCAAGTGGCGGCGCTGGCCCACGACGCGAATCGGCTGCACGAATATTTCGGCGGTGGCAGCGACGCCGTGCTCATCGGTCACGACTGGGGTGCGGGCGCGACGTACCTCGCGACCTTGGCCGCCCCGCAGCGGTGGCGTCGCGCCGTGACGATCGCGGTTCCGCCTCTCGGACGCATGGCGGCCGGATTTCTCGACATCGCGCAACTCAAGACCAGTTGGTACATGTGGCTTGCCGGATCACCGTTCGGCGAGTTCGCGTTCTCAGCCAACGACCTCGCGATCATCACCCAGCTGTGGGCTGACTGGTCTCCTGGCTATGACGGGCGCGACGATGTAGCGCGCGTGCGCGATGCGCTGGGCGATCCCGGTCGAGTCCGCGCGGCGGTCTCGTACTACCGCGACATGTTCCGGCCCGCCACTAATCCCGATGTGATGGCCGTCGCCACGGCGCAAACCAATGCCCCCACCGTTCCGATCCTGTATCTCCAGGGCGATGCGTGCGGTTGTGTCCTCATGAGCACGGTCGGAGAGCCGTTGACACTGCTCGCGCCCGGATCGCGCTACGAGGTGATTGACGGTGCCGGACACTTCGCGCAACTCGAACAGCCCGAGCGAGTGAACGCTCTGGTGTCAGAGTGGCTCGCTAACTAGTTCGACACGCTTAGCCACTCCCCGTCGCGCACAATGAGGCCGTCGCGTTCCAGTGATGCGGTGGCGTCCTCAGTGCGTTCCCCGAACTGTCGCACTAGGTCCCGTTGGCGTTGCGTGCTCTGAGTCAACGTCCGCAGCACCTGACCGCGCAGCTCGCGCAGTGAGCCGCGAAACGGGTGCTGCGCTCGAGAGACTCCCGCAGAGCGCGTGGCCGGATCATCGGTGTCGCCGGCGCGCCACGAACACGCCGATCGAAGTGGGCACGATGCACATTGCGGTTGGGCGCGACAAAACATTGCGCCCACGTCGATGAGGGCCTGATTGATCTCTGCGGAGCGACCGGCGCGCACGAGGTCGTCCGCAAGCCGCTGCGCCGCTGAGGGTGTGAGGCGAGAACCGCTGGTTCGAGCGAGCACTCGACCAACGTTGGTGTCGACAATGCCGCAGCGCTCGTTGAAACCGAAACTGAGCACGGCGCGTGCCGTGTACGGGCCGACTCCGGGCAATGCGAGCAGCGACTCCAGCTGGTTCGGCACTTCCCCGTTGTGTTGACCGACGATTTGTTTCGCCGCGAGATGCAAGTGGCGCGCTCGGCGCGGATAGCCGAGGCCTTGCCAGAGCGCCAGCACATCGACGAGCGAACTATTCGCGAGATGCGTGGGCGAGGGGAAGCGATCAATGAATTCGTCCCAGCGCACACCCACGCGCGACACCGAGGTCTGCTGGAGCATGACTTCGCTCACGAGCACTCGCCACGGCGTGCGACCGTGACACCACGGCAGGTGGCGATTCAGTGCTGGCGCGGCGCGCAGCAACCGCCGCCGCACTGCGGGCGAGTTCAGTTCCAGACGTCCTCGGAGTACGGACGACGTCGGGCGGGGGCGAAGTCGCGTTTCCAGACCATGACCTTGCGGCGGAAGTAGCAGACCTCGAGTCCGTCCTGATTGAACCCTTTGGTTTCGACCGTCACGATGCCGCGATCATTCTTGGAGCTCGACGCCACTCGATCGAGCACGTGAGTCTCGGCGTAGATGGTGTCGCCGTGAAAGGTCGGATTCTTGTGGACCAGGGATTCAATCTCAAGGTTCGCAATCGCCGCCCCGCTCACGTCGGGCACGCTCATGCCGAGGATGAGTGAGTACACGAGGTTCCCCACCACCACGTTACGACCCTGCACCGTTTCGTGCTCGGCGAACCACGCGTTGGTATGCAGCGGGTGATGATTCATCGTGATCATGCAGAACAGGTGGTCGTCGGCCTCGGTGATGGTCTTACCCGGCCAGTGGCGGTAGATGTCGCCGGGTTCGAACTCTTCGAAGTAGCGCCCGAACGGGCGGTCGTACGTCGTCACCACACTCCTAGCTTTCGATTTCGCGCGCCGGTCGAGTGGAGAACGCCACCGTCGCACCCGGCAAGGTGTCGCCGTCGATGAACAGTCGCCACTGGAACCTCGACGACGGTGCCAGTTCGAGCGGCGGAATGCCGAGGGCGATCGGAAAGTCCACGGGCGCTCCGTCGGGCACACCATTTGGTTGTCCCACGGAAAATTCGCCGCGGATCTCGATCGGTTGAAGCTCTTGACCGACGCGCACCGGTTGACCGTCGGCGTCTTCGAGCACCAACTCCCAGTGATGAACGCGCTCGACTTCGTGACGATCGACGTTGAGCTTGATCACGATTGAGGACGGAGAAGGATCCGGTCCCGTGACCGACCAACCGCCCCCGAGGATGTAGAGCTTGCCGTCAGCGATTTGGGCACTGTCAGCGAGCATCATCAGAACCTGCACGCAGCGAGCCTACGAGTCCGTATGGGTTCGAGAAGTTCCTGTGTAACTTGAGTCGCGTGACGACCGTCTCACGCGAAACCGACGTCGCGACGTCGCTCGTGGCTCACGCGCAGTCCCTCATTTCGAGCGCGGCGCGCCGCCTCGGTGAGCTCGGCGGCCCCGAGATCCACCAGGTCTTGGCCTACGACCTCGCCCACCTCGCGAGCGCCGTCGCAACCGCGCAGTCCGCCCTGAAGTACGCCGAGCTCGGCGAAGAAGAGCGCGCGCTGGCCAGCGCCTTCATCGCCATCGCCCTGGGTGACCTCGGCAGTCGCGTGGTAGGACGCGAGGAGCTCTTTGGCTGGGACGCCAACTTTTTTGATCCGTTTCGCGACTTCGTCAATCGGTACCGCAGCCCTGAATTCCTCGCCTCGGTAGCCGAACGTCCCGGCGATCGCCACCTCGATGACTCCTTTGGCATGGTGGCGGAGACCTTTCACCGATTCGCTCTCGAGAAAGTTCGCCCGTACGCCGAGCACGTGCACCGCGACAATGACGATGTTCCCGAGTCAGTCATCCAGGGTCTCGCCGAACTCGGAGGGTTTGGACTCTCGGTGCCCGAGGAATTCGGAGGATTCGCTTCGGGCGACGAGTCTGACTACCTCGGCATGGTGGTGGCGACCGAAGAGCTGTCCTGGGGCGCGCTCGGTATTGGCGGGTCGCTCATTACCCGACCGGAGATTCTCACGCGCGCTCTCATCGATGGAGGGACTGACGAGCAAAAGGCCACGTGGCTGCCCCAACTGGCCAGCGGCGAGAAACTCGCGGCGGTCGCGGTCACCGAACCCGACTTCGGCAGCGACGTTGCCTCAATCACAACGACCGCAATCGCCCACGGCGATGCGTTTCTGATCAACGGCACCAAGACGTGGTGCACATTTGCGGCCCGTGCGGACGTATTGATGTTGCTCGCGCGGACCAACCCTGACCGATCAGTTGGTCGGCGAGGACTCTCACTGTTCTTGGTTGAAAAACCGATCGGTGACGGGCACGGGTTCTTGTTCAACCAACCAGACGGAGGTCGACTCGAAGGTCGACCGATCGACACTCTGGGGTATCGCGGGATGCACTCCTACGAAGTGAGTTTCACCGATTGGATCGTGCCCGCCACCGCGCTCGTCGGCGGCGAAGCGGGATTGGGCCGCGGGTTCTACCTACAGATGGCTGGATTTGAAAACGGTCGGATCCAGACCGCCGCGCGAGCGATTGGCGTGATGCAGGCGGCGTACGACGCGGCTCTCGAGTACGCGCGCAGCCGCATGATCTTTGGCCGCCCGTTGCTCGACTACGAGCTCACCCGCGTGAAACTCGGCACCATGGCCGCGATCATCCAGTGCGCCCGCCAGTTCTCCTATGACGTGGCGCGACTGATGGCCCGCGGTGAAGGCTCGTTGGAGGCGTCGATGGCCAAGGCGTACGTCTGTCGAGCCGCCGAGTGGGTGACCCGCGAAGCGATGCAGATTCACGGCGGCATGGGCTACGCCGAGGAGTTCCCGGTCAGTCGCTACTTCGTCGACGCCCGGGTGTTATCCATCTTCGAAGGCGCCGATGAAACGTTGTGCCTCAAAGTCATTGCGCGGCGGCTCATTGGTGAGTGACGACAACTTCGATCTCGGCGACACTTCGATGAAATTCGTTGCGACGCGCGATCAGGTGACGATTTACAACGAAGACGGAGCGATTGTGTCGTCGTATCAGCCAGACGCCGGTGCCCGCGTCTTGGTTCCGTGTCTCGGCGGACCTTCGACCAGTCGGCTAGCGACCTATCCGCCGCCGCTCGAAATCGATGTCGATGGCGGCACGTACGTCTTGGTGGACGACGGTCCGTTCTATGACTGGCGCTACGAGTTCGTACCGCGCTAGCTCGCCGCGGCCTCGTCGTGATCAATGGTGAAGGGCGCGTGCACCGCGCCCAGGGTGATGCCCGCAGAGTGCAAATCCAGAATGTCACCGCGCGCGTGCTGGGCGGCCAGTGCGGCTCGCTCCCAGCGCTCTTCGACCTTGCCGAACTTCCACACTGAGAGCGCAATCGCCCAGACCGCCACGAAGATGCCGACGATGATGAAGCCGGCGGAGTTGATGTTGAAATTGCGGGCGTAGCCGAACAGTCCGCCGCGCAAATGAAGTTGGGTCGTCACGACTTGGAGTAACTCGAGCGTGCCGATGAACAGTGCGACGAAGACAGACAGACCCGTGATCGTGATGTTGTAAAAGACCTTGCGCAACGGCTTGGAGAACGCCCAGCCGTACGCGAAGTTCATAAAGCTGCCATCGATCGTGTCCAACAAGCTCATGCCCGCGGCAAAGAGAATCGGCAGACTGAGCAGCGCCCAAAACGGCAGTCCGTTGGCCACGGCCGAGCCCGCGAGAACCAAGAACGCGACCTCGGTAAAGGTGTCAAAGCCGAGACCGAACAGCACGCCGACGGGATACAGCTTCCACGGAGCGTCAATGGAGCGGGTGAGGCGTCCAAAGAATCGCATCATGAATCCGCGGGCGTCTAAGTGCTTTTCGAGTTCGGAGTCGTCGTAGCGGCCCTGGCGCATCTCGAGAAAGACCTTCACAATCCCGATCAAGACGATGAGATTGAGAATGGCAATGACGTAAAGAAAGCTGCCCGACACAATGGTGCCGACGAGGTTGCCTACGCGGTGCAGCGGAGAGTTGGCGTTGCGGACCTGTCCGCCGAGGGCGCGCGCTCCGAGGCCCAGCAGGATCGTCATGACGAAGACGATTGAGGAATGTCCGAGCGAGAAGAAGAATCCGACCGACATCGGACGCTTGCCCTCCGACATGAACTTTCGCGTTGTGTTGTCGATTGCGGCGATGTGGTCGGCGTCAAAGGCGTGACGCATGCCGAGTGTGTACGCGAGGACGCCCGTGCCCACGCCCAACGTGCTGACTTTGCCGATCATGTAGTGGCGACTGGCGGCGTAAAAGAGAATGCCAAAGCCCACGACGTGCAACAGCGCGATGAATCCGAACATCAAGTTCAAACGACGCCATTCGTCGCGCGAAAAACTGGCGCGCACGCGGGCCGCGACGGACGGACGCTCAATGACGGTGGTCACGGGGTGACCTTAATAGGAGGTTGTTGCATTAGGCCGGGTACCCCCTACTGCACTCCTTCAATGGCCGCCTGCACCAAAAGGACGCGACGCGCCTCTTCGACGTGCAGATTTTCGATCATGCGCCCGTCAACAGTGACGACGCCGCGGCCGTCAGCGCGAGCTTCATCAAACACCGCAATCACGCGGCGCGAGTACTCCACTTCGTCCACGCTCGGCGCGAACGCCGCGTTGCAAGGCTCAACCTGACTCGGGTGAATCAGTGTCTTGCCGTCAAATCCGAAAGCTCGTCCCTGCTCGCACTCTCGTTGGAATCCATCGGCATCGGAGATGTCGTTAAAGACGCCGTCGAGAATCGACTTGTCAGTGGCTCGGGCGGCTAGTACGCACCACGACAGTGAGGCGAGCAGCGGTGAACGATTGGCAACTCGCTGAGCATGTAGCTCTTTGATGAGGTCGTTGGTTCCCATCACCAGCGTGACGAGCCGTTCGCTCGCCGCGCAGATCTCGTGGGCCGACAACACGGCGATGGGCGTTTCGAGCATCGCCCAGATCCGGGTGTGATCGGGTGCGCCAAAGCGCTCCAGCGCCGACTCCACCGCTCGCACGTCGTCAACCGAATTGATCTTGGGGACGACGACGGCATCGGGGCCAGCAGCGGAAATCGCTTTGAGGTCATCGTCGTGCCAAGCGGTTCCGATTCCGTTGGCCCGAATCGTTACCTCCTTGCCAGCGAACGTGTGAACAGCCGCGCAGGCCTGTTCGCGCGCGAGATCCTTCATGTCGGGACTCACGGCGTCTTCCAGATCCAAAATCAAGGCATCAGCGGGTAGACCCTGCGCTTTTTCCAACGCCCGCGCGTTCGCGGCAGGCATATAGAGAACCGACCGTCGCGGGCGAAACCCGCTGGAATGACTCACAACTACGCCTCGGCGTACAACGCGGCGAGCTGCGGATCACGCTCGGCGAGCTCGTCAGCGAGCGCGAGCATCACTCGACACTGCTTGACCGACGCGTCATCTTCCATCTTGCCGTTGAGCATCACCGCTCCGGTGCCGTCACCCATGGCCGCGACGACTTGGCGCGCGTGAACGACGTCCTCACGTGACGGCGAAAATACCCGACGCGCAATCTCAATTTGACTGGGATGCAAGCTCCACGCGCCGACGCAGCCGAGCAGAAACGCGTTGCGAAACTGGTCCTCACACGCGACGTGATCGGCGATATCGCCGAACGGTCCGTAGTAGGCGTAAATGCCGTTGGCCCGGCATGCGTCCACCATTCGCGCAATCGTGTAGTGCCACAGGTCCTGTTGAAAGATCGCGCGCGGCGCATCAATCGCACCATCGACCGGATCTTCGCGCACCAGGTATCCGGGGTGTCCTCCGCCGACGCGCGTGGTTTTCATGCGTCGATTGGCGGCCAGGTCCGCGGGACCGAGGGAGAGTCCCTGCATGCGCGGAGACGCGGCGCAGATCTCCTCGACATTGGCGACACCGCGCGCCGTCTCCAAGATGGCGTGGACCAAAATCGGTCGACTAAGCCGGCTCTTTGCTTCCAGCTGAGCTAGCAGCCGATCCACAAAGTGAATGTCCTCGGGCCCCTCAACTTTCGGAATCATGATCACGTCGAGGCGGTCGCCCACCTCAGTCACCGCGGTAACGAGATCGTCCAGACCCCACGGTGAGTCAAGCGCGTTGACCCGCGTCCAGAACTGGGTGCGACCGAAGTCGTTTGACCGACCGACCTTTACGAGCCCGGCGCGAGCCGCTTCTTTGTCGGCCGCGGGAACACCGTCTTCAAGGTTGGCCAACAGCACGTCGACCTGGGGCACCAGCTCGGGCACCTTGTCGGCCATTTTCTGGTTGGAGGCCGGAAAGAAGTGGATCATTCGCGACGGGCGGAACGGAATCTCCATGAGCGGTGACGGGGCTCCGACCGCAAGGGGTCGAAAGAAGTCTTTGGGTGAACGCACCGGACCTCCCGTCAGGGCAACGGGGCCAGTGTACGAAAGGTGATGATGAACTTTGGACGGTCCAAAGTCGAGTTGGTTGAGACGTCAGCGAGTGCCAGTGACGGAGCGAACGACGCAGATCTCGCTCAATCACAGCCAGTCGGAACAATCCCTGACCTTGGATTATAGAAAAGTTATCTAGGATTTCATCAGGGAATACGTACGTTAGGACCTCTCCTCGGCGGTCAGAGGACCCGTCTCACCCCACTAGGGTTGATCCCCGTGACCGACGTCGGGCGCCTTTGGCGCTCCTCGACGCCGCGGCCAAGCAGTGGGCGGAGAAACCATCGGTGGACCGTCGCTGCCGTCGCCGTTGTCGCAGTGTTCTTGAGCACTGTGACTCTCTCGTCACGTCCCAGCGCGGCCCTGACGTTGAAGGATGCCCGCCACCAAGCCGCGGTTCTGTACCGCCAGATGCAGAGCGCGGATCGCAAGGTGGCCCAGCTCGGCCAGCGCTACGACGAGGCCCAGATCCGCCTCCAAAACGTCCGCCACATGATCACCCACACCCGAGAGATCGTGGCCGCCGCCTCGGCCAAGGTCGCCACCGACCGCTCACAGCTCGAGCAGGTCGCGCTGCAGTACTACGTCAATAACGGCGCGGCCGCCTCGGCGAATCCCCTCTTTTCGAACAACGAGTCCTCGGTCGCGGCCGCCAACCTGTACCGCAAGCTGGCCGAAGGCAACCTCTCGGCCAGTGTGGCCAGCCTGCGCAATTCCTCGATCATTTTGACCAGCCAGCGCCAGATCCTGCGCGCCCAGCTGGCCGCCGCTGGTCAAGCCTCGCGGGCTGCCAACACCGCCCTGCGTGACGCCCAGCGCATCCAGTCCAACATCCACCGGGCGCTCGCCAACGTCTCCAGCGTGATCTCGGGCTACATCGCTCGCGCGAAAGCGGCCGCCGAGGCGCGCGCCTTGGCCAACTGGCGCAAGCACCACCACGGTCAAACGCCGGGCCGCCACAACGGCTTCCCGTTGCCGCCGCCGAACTCGCGCGCCAACATCGCGGTGCGCGCGGCGTTGCACCTCCTCGGCGTGCCCTATGTCTGGGGCGGCGCGTCGCGCTACGGCGTCGACTGTTCGGGTCTCGTCATGCTCGCCTGGGACGCAGCCGGCGTCTCGCTGCCGCACTTCTCGGGCGCCCAGTACAACGACACGATCCGCATTCCGCTGTGGGCTCTTCGACCCGGCGATCTTCTGTTTTACGGGTGGCACGGCGACGAGCACGTGACGATGTACATCGGGCACGGCGAGATGGTCGAAGCGCCCTACACCGGTCAAGTGGTGCACATCACTCCGGTGCGCCTCGACTACGGATTCGCGGGGGCCGGCCGGGTCCGCTGACGTGAGGCCTGTTCCGACCTCGTTTCACCTCGGTCCCCTCGTCCTTCATACCTACGGTCTCGGCCTCGCCGTCGCGGCGTACATCGCCTTTCTTTACGGCGAGCGGCGTTGGATCGCTCGAGGGCTGTCAAAGATTCACTTCGGCGCGTTCGCGGCGACGATGATCGTGCTCGGAGTGATCGGTGCGCGCATCGCACACGTCGCCACCAACTGGAGTCACTACTCGCACCACCTGGGCGACACCGTGGCGCTCTGGCAGGGCGGTCTCGCGAGTTTCGGCGGCATCGCCCTCGCCGCCCCCGTTGGCTACCTGCTCGTGCGACGTTGGTGGCCCGACGTTCCCGTCCTCACGATGGCGGACGCTGTGATCCCGGCGCTCGTGGCCGGTTGGGCTCTCGGTCGACTCCTCGGTCCACAGTTCATGTGGCAAGGCGGAGGGCATCTCACGCACCAATGGTTCGGATTGCGCTACGCCGGTCAGGTGGGCAAGCGCGTCCCGGTGCCCCTCATTCAGGCGCTCGAAGACGGCGCGCTGTGGCTCTCCTTGATAGTGCTCGAGCGACGCACGACCTGGCGCGACCTTCGCGGGTCAATCACGGCGACGGCGCTGATCGTGTGGGGTGTCGTGCGCTCCATCGATGAGCGCTTGTTGCTCGGTCAGCAGGGCCACGCCGGCTCAGTGGGCGTGCAGCTGGCCGGAGTGGCTCTCGCGATACTCGGAGTCATCATCGGCGCGCGAGTCGCAGTCCGAGCGCGAGCAAGTGGGAAACTGACCACATGAACTCCGAGCGCGCCTCGGGGTGGGCGCGCTCGCTACGAGATCGGCGCGAGCGACCCTTCGTGTGGGGAGTGATCGCACTCACAGTGCTCGGTGCGTGGGCGCGCGTTGGTGGACTCAGTCGAGGTTCCCTGTTCCGTGATGACGCCTGGGTGGCCCTCACTCGCAAGGTTCCCTGGCACGTCGCGTGGCACATGGTGGGAACCGCACCAGGCTTTGTCCTCTTTGAAAAGGTGTGGGTCTCCTTCACCGCGCCGAGTACTTGGTGGGCCCAGATCCCGACGCTCGTGGCGTCGATTGTGGCAATCCCGGTCGTGGCGATGGTCGCGCGCTACTTCGGACTGGGTCGGTGGGCATCACTGCTCGCGTGCTCGTTCATCGTGATCAGCCGAATGGACGTGCAGTACGCGACACATCTCAAGCCGTACGCCCATGATCTCGTGGCCGGAGCGGTCCTGCTCGCCGCCGCCAAGTGGGCCGATGACGGGCGCTCGGCGTGGCCGTTTGCGACATTGGCGGTGCTCTGCGCGGCAACCTCATTTACGGTGTTGCCGCTGGTGGCGGGATGCGGACTCGTACTCGCGTGGCGTGCCGCGCGCCGGCGCGACCTTCGGCGTTTCGTGCTGCCGGGCGCGGTCACGCTTGCGCCGCTGATTGTTTTGTACCTCGCCGTGCGTTCAGGAATCTCGCCGCGGCTACGACAGTCCTGGCAGTCAAATTTCGTCTCGTATCACTCACTGCACGGTTTCGCACACTCGATCCGCTCGATTGTCAGCGGCGTCGTGTGGGGATTCGCCGATACGACGCCTCACTGGCACGTCCCAGGATTCTCGAAACTCCTCATCGCGGGCGTGGTTGTCTCGGTCTTGATCGCTGTTTGTCGACGTCGCGAGATGGCTCTGGTGTGGGGAGCACTCGGCGGCGGCGTGTTCGCGGCGGTCGCTCACCTCTCCCCGCTTGGCACGGGTCGCACCGACGCCTATCTCTACCCCGCTCTCGCCCTGCTCGTCGCCTCCGGTGTTGAAGCCGCCGTGACGTGGGTGCGCAGTCGTCGCCAAGAAGTCGCCACCGCACTTACTGCGCTCATCGCCGTCGCCGTGCTCTTCACCGTTGCTGATCGAGTCACACACCGATTCAGCTACCCCGGCGGGCAGTTCTCACTCGTTGCTGAAGCTGCCGCGAAGACTCTCAATCAGGGAGGTGGCGTTCTGGTGGAGGGCACTGCGCGCTGGCCGTGGACGTACTACGAGATCGCCCATCCGCGTCTGGTGTTCTCGCACGCGTACAACACCGGATTCGCCCCGCGGAGCGACGACGCGCGGGTGGTCGTCATGCCTGGCACCACCATCGAGGGCGGGTACAACGCGTCCGGCGCCGTCGCGAAGTTGTCGAATTTTTCAACGGTGCTCTACGTGCGCACTGACGACTGGCCCGGACTCGGTGATCCCCTCGCCGCGGCTTTCACCTCGGCCTGCTTTGCTTCAGTGGCTCACCGACACGTGCCGGGATTCCTGCTCGAAACTCTGGCCCAGCGTCGACCGTGTCACTCCCCTACAGCAGTGAATTCCACTCGTCGTCATTGAGCCGGCCCACCCGCGGCAGCGGAGTTGGGACCGCGACGAACACGCGGTCCGGACCAAGAAAGCTCTCGTGAGCCAGTCCCACTCGGTGCCACGATCGAATCGGTCGACGGGCGTGGCCGGCGTTCGTAAAGATCGGTCGCACCAACAACTCCGTCGCTGACGCGGCCACCACTAACGCGGGACGAACTTTTGACGTGACGGCCAACTCCGCGGGATTGGCCGCATCAAACTCAATTTCGACCGACACGATCTCACCGACCAGAGGGTGTTCCACGCTGACGCGAGCCGACTCCAGCGGCGTCAGGATCGCCCGTCGGCGATCCAACTTCAGCGGAGTGGCCCGAATTGGCGTACCCGGATCACTCGAAGCGGCGACGCGAATTCGGCGATGCGTTGGTGCAGCGGGACGGCTCTTGGCGCGACTTTGTTGTTGTTCCGCGCGACGCTGACGGCGTCGTTCCTTGACGTCCTCATCAGGTCCGCTGCGACTGACGGACGGCGCGGCCGTCTCTATTACCGGGAGCGCCCAGACATCTCGTTCCTCGAGAAGTCGAAGACAGTGAGGCGCCGCGGGCACGTTCGCCGCCGCCGCACTCGCCAACATGACGGCGACCAGACGCGGATTACGGCCTTCTTCGAGCATCGCATCGATGGCGTGCACCAGTTGTTCGTACGTGGGCTTCGCCGAATGTTCTCCGAGCAACTCGACGCATCGATCAAGTTCCCCCTGCGACACCAACTCGGCCATCGTGCGGACCACGGCGGGTGGCGCGAGGGCCGCGAAGCGATCCGCCCGTCGAGTACTGCGCACCGAGGCGATCGTGGTGCGGGCGATTCCGGTGACGCCCGACTTCGCTGACAGATCAACGTCGTCAACGACCGCGAGAAGTTGTTCGGGCACCGCCGTCAAGGATCGTCGAACGAACGAGAGGGGATTCTGTGACATTGATCAGAAAATCGCGGCTGAGCCGCGACGACTCAAGCTCCGACGAGCTCGTTGCGCTCCGTGAGGAACTCCCACCACGCGTCAGCGACAACCTTGGCTGCCTCCAGCACGACACCGTCGTTGGCGCCCAACTCCGCGAGCCCGTTCAGCGTCCATGAGGCGTGCGTCGCCTCGATTCCCCCGTGGACGTCCCAGAACTTCGTGGCCGACTCGGTCGCACCGTAAAACTCGCGGAGACCTTCGGACTTGGTGGTCGCAATCTCGGCACCCTGCATCTCGTACGCGAGTAGTCCAGCCATCGCCGACTCTGGTCCGCGACTTAGGACGTCGCGGTAGGCGTCAACGAGTCGCGCCATCGCCGGCGAGATCGACGCGCGCTGCGCCTCGTAGTGCGACGCGAACTCCTCAAACAGTTCGAGGTGCGAGGGTGCGCCAACCTCATCGGCCAGGTTGTCGCGCACGGCGTTGCGAGCAGTGCCCTCCGGCAACCGCTCAGCGAGCTCAGCGAGGAAACTCGGCAAGCACGTCTCGAAGTACCGGTACTGCTCGGCGTACGCGCTGAGCTCGCCGTCTACGAGCGAACCGCTCTCCCACCGTCGATAAAAGGGGTGGTCCAAGAGGTGACGCCCGTCAAGGGCGGTGTTCATCA
Organism: uncultured Ferrimicrobium sp.; assembly: GCA_964434455.1. GTDB lineage: Bacteria > Actinomycetota > Acidimicrobiia > Acidimicrobiales > RAAP-2 > RAAP-2. Next base: position 278,280 of record CAYSVK010000003.1, read on the forward strand.
ACTGCTCGAGGTGTTCGGTCATGCCACGACGGTAATAGATCGGGGGTGGTCAAGGTCGGGAACCCGAATAGGTTGGCGCTTCGACCTATGGGGAGGTTCGATGAGGGCGATTGTGGTGCGAGGGACCGGTCCGAGTGCCCGCTTGGAGTTAGCCGACGTGGCCTCGCCCGCACTTGGCGCGGGTCAAGTTCGCGTGGCCGTGCGCGCCTGTGGCGTGAACTTTCGTGACGTGCACTCCTATGAGGAGTCCGCCGGCGAAGGATCAGCCAGCATTCCCGGTACCGATTTCTCGGGCGTGGTCACTGAACTCGGTGAGGGCGTCAACGAGTTCGATCTCGGACAACGAGTTTTCGGCGCGGTCCTTGATTCGGCCTACGCCGACGAAGTCGTCACGGTGCCGACCTTGTTGTTCGCACTGCCGGACTCCATGAGTTTCGCCCAGGGCGCGGCGCTGCCGGTCAGCGGACTGTCCGCGTCGTACCTCGTAAGTGAGGCCGCACTTTCACCCGGAGAAGTTGGTGTGAGTTACGCCGCCGCTGGGGGGCTCGGCTGCTTCGTGGGCGCGTTGTGGCACCGTCGCGGCGTTCAGTCGATTGGTCTCGTCTCAACATCGGCCAAGGCCGACGTTGCTCTTGCGATGGGACACAGCGACGTCGTGAACTACAAGACCACCGATCCGGTTGAAGAGGTTCGCCGCCTGAGCGGCGGCGGGGCCCACGCCGTCATTGACTCGGTTGGAGGGCCACAGTTCGCCAACAGCTTCAAAATGCTGCGCAACGGAGGAACGGTGATTCTGTGCGGGACCTCGGCGGGCGAACCCGACATCGTGCGGGCCGCGGGCGAATTTCTCGGATCGCGGCGCAATCTCGCGCTGCGCGAGTTTTATCTCGTGACGCACATCTTTGATCACTTCAACGAGGTCGCCGGCCGAGTGTCCGAACTACTCGAACTGTTCACCGTGCACGGATTTGACCCGCCCATCGCCGAATTTGAGATGGCCGATTTCCAAAGAGCGCTCGACCTACTGGGCGAGGGTTCGACCGTGGGCAAATTGGTCATCACAACGTGAAACTGCCCCCGGTCCCCGAAGGGACCGGGGGCGTTAAAACGCACTACTCGGAGACAGTGACCGTGTCGACCGTTGCTGCCGGCTTCGAACCGCCAAAGAGGCGCAGGCTGCTCGGCGCGATCTTCTGGTGACCCCAGAAGACGAACCAACTGAGGAACAAGATGTACGCCTGATCGAGCAGGTTCTTAAACGAGTCCAGCCGCTTCGGGGCGTGATACACGCCCGGCGCGATGATCCCGAACAGCGTCCACAGCATCGTGATTGACACCACGACGAGCACCAGCATCGAGATGAAGCTGACGACGGCGACGTAGCTGCGAACTACGCGCTTGGTCGGACTCGAGGGATCGGATTCGCCGTCGGCCAATTCCAGGGCCTTGCGAAAGTGCATCACGTGCAACAGTCCGGCCACCAGGGCGATCAACAGACCAACGGTGACGCCGCGGGCAGCCGCGTCGCCGGGCGAGGGCCCGTAGTTCGTGCCGATGAGTCCGATCAGGCTGCTGATGATGACCACGGAGCCGATGTACGCGGCCCAGAGGAACAAGAACGCGGCGCCGACCAGATAGACGGTGATGGGTCGCTTGCCCGTCGGATCAGGATCCGCACGGTTGGCGACAACGATGATCAAGTACGTAATCATCGATCCGACACTGCTGACGATCAAGAAGATCACCAGTAGTGACGCCACCCCCGCGAATTGAGCGAGTGGGTTGGTGAGCATTTCTCTCCCTTCGATCGCAACGGTGCGATCGAAACGGACAGTAATTCGGATAATGCCCAAATTGGTGAATGGTCAATTTCAGCGTCATTACCCCGATATGAATTGGAAATCAGTGAGGCTCGTTCATTCGAATTCGCGAGGACGTCGCGACTCATGTGCCGAACGTCAGAATCGAGCGTTACCCTCAGATCTCTGACTGAAGGAGAGTTCGTCATGGAGTCAATGAAGCTGGGTGCGGTCTCGCTGGACTGTGCCAACGTCCACGAAACCGCCGAGTTCTACTCCCGACTGACCGGAACACCGATTGGCTTTGAGACCCCGGAGTTCGCGGCGATCCAGATTCCTGGAATGTGGATCGCGTTTCACCACGTCGACGGTTATGAATCGCCGAGCTGGCCCGAGAACGATCATCCCAAGCAGATGCACGTCGACTTCGCCGTCGCTGACTTAGATGACGCCGAGGAGTTTGTTCTGCGCAGCGGCGGCACGAAGGCCGAGCACCAACCCAATCCCGGAGGGTGGCGAGTCTTTCGAGATCCAGCGGGCCACCCGTTTTGCGTGACCGTGCTGATCCCCAGCTGAGCTTTATCGGCGGTGCGCCAACTCACGATCCAAGGTTTGTGAAACAACTCGGAGATGGGCAAGCTGCACCGCCATGGACCGGACCGCCCGGGGTTTGTGATAGCGGATCCCGTTGACACACTCCACCCACATGATCTGTTGATCGCGCAAGAAGTCGTGCCACGTTGCACGAACTTTGGCCGTGGGGGGTTTCGGTTGACTGAGCATCGTCGCGACGTGAGTTCGTCCGCTCATGCACCGCTGCACGATGGTCGCCGTCGACGAATGCCGCGAGATGTGCGAGATCGCGGCGAAGTCCTGGGCAATCATCACGGCGTCACGCTCTTCGTAGGTCACGATCCAACGGTGCAGAGGCGTGGGGCCAACTTTGGGAGTCGGCCATAGCGCCGCGGCAACTGACACGCCGATGACCACAACGAGGGCCGCACCAATCAACGCGACACGCGACGCGGCTCGAGCCATACCTGAAGTCTGGCTGACCGGGCCGCAGGCGCCGTCTAGGACGTGGACGTCTCGGCGGACTCAGGCGAGATTGTGCTCTTCGGGCCAACGTTCGTCGCTGAGCTCTCGAGAACCAACAGTCCCGCGATGCCCACAACGATGGCTTGGGGCACCCACACGGGAAGAGTGGAGAGATCCAGTTGGGGCCACCACGTCCACGGGGGAAAGAGAACCGAGGCGACGGCGAACCAACCGAGCACTCGCACGCGCAGCTTGCCGAGAACGAAATCTCTGATGACCTGAGCAACAGCGAAAGTCATGAGGTAGTACGAGTACAGATTCACCTCAAACAAGGTGCGCGCGACGCCGGCCACCGCCAGGACCAAAAGCATTTCGGCGATCGACGCGATCTGTGTGTCGTGAATTCGCCGACGACGAAGTACAACCGTGACGATCCCCACGAGCACGATCGGAGTAATTCGCGACACAACAACGAGCGCGTTTCCCGACAAGTGAGTCTCAGAGATCCACGTGTTGAAACTCTGTACCGTGAATCCCTTGCCCGAGAGGTCGGTCAGAATCCGGCCTGATGTGACAACCCCGAGTGGCACAAGGATCGCCGCGGTGACGACTGCGGCACCTTCAATCAATGCGCGAAACGATCGACGACGAGACAGCAAGAGCACCGCAACGGCAAACAGAATGGTCGACTGCTGGGTGAGAACCGCGGCCGCGAGCAACGCACCGGCCCATCGGAACGACGTTGCGCACATCGCACTGATCGCCCACAACACGAAGCCGAGCGCCAGCACGCATTCGGGGTGAAAGTACTGGGTGAACGACATCGTGACTGGTGGTGCCACTGCGAGTACCCCCAACGCAACCAGATCCCAGTGGGTGGGCGATCCCCGGACGCGACGCAGTATCGAGAGGGCTCCGGTAGCCATCACTAACCAACTGAGCAGACCAGCGTCAAGTAAGAGACGTGTCCCCACAGTCGGATCCGTCAGATTGTGGGTGGCAAACCCGTTTGCGCAGGCGTCCGTTCGGGAGTTTGGAGAATTCCAGAAGAGTGGACCGGGTCGAACGATTACCGCAATTGGAGAAGTGACCAGTGGGTAGATCGGACCCGCAACCGAGCTGTCGAGACCCCCCGGGTACATGCACTGGAAGCGGCCGTCAGCGGCGGCGCTCGATGGCAGCAACGTCTCCCACGAATCCAAACGTGACACGCCGCCCATTGATTGCACGACTGCGACGAATACGCCAAACGCCAACACCACTCCCACAGCTCGACGTCGAATCGAGAGTGGGCGATTGAGCCACCGCGCCAATGGCCGTTGCCGACGACGCTGGATCACGCGCCGACAGTAACGAGCCGACTTCGACATCGAGTGCCAGCGCAGGACCACAATTCAGGTCTCCACATTTCGGCAATTGCAGTTCTACGCTTTGCTAGCCGCCCGAGAATGTGAGGCCTCATGAGTGCTGACAATGTGGCCAGTTGGCCCGTCCCGGACTCTTCAAGCACGGGCCGTACCGCGACGTACGTGATCTTGGCAGTGATAGCCATCACACTCGCTCTCGGAGGCATCCTCACAGCCACAGTGAGCGACAGCCCGTCGCTGCAGCAAGGTGGCTTCAATTTCGGAGCGTCCGCCGCATGCAACGCCGACGCAAAGACAATCGAGACCGCCGTCGGTACGTACAACGCTCAATTCACGCCGAGCATCGTGACCGAGCAAGTCGGGAATTATGCCGGCCAAATATCACCAGGAAACCCCTCAACGTATTCAACGGGCACCCAAGCGCAGCTGCTCATTGCTAACGGGCTCTTGCGCAGTTGGCCAGGAGCATCCAACGGATACTCAATGAGTTTGTCGACAACGAAGGCGGGAGACGTAACGGTCTACGTTCCCGCTGACAATCCCGTCGGTACGGACTTCGAATCAGAAACCAGCACGACGGGTTGCAACGCGCTGTTCTAGATCAGGTCAGCCGAGCAGGCGCTTCGCAATCACGACGCGCTGGACTTGGTTCGTGCCTTCATAAATTTGCGTGATCTTGGCATCACGCATGTAACGCTCGACCGGGAATTCTTTGGTGAAGCCGTAGCCGCCAAGGAGCTGCACCGCGTCGGTCGTCACGCTCATGGCCGTGTCGCTCGCGAACGACTTCGCCGCCGCGCCGGTGTAGCCGAGCGTGCCGTCCGGGTCGCCGTCGTCGATCATCGAGCAGGCGCGATACACCAGCGCGCGCGCCGCTTCAGTGCGAATTGCCATATCGGCGAGCATGAAGCGCAGGCCCTGCAGGTTGGCAATCGGCGAGCCGAACGCCTTGCGCTGTTTCATGTATCCACCCGCGAAGTCAATGGCCGCCTGGGCGATGCCTACCGCTTGAGCGCCAATCGTCGGGCGAGAACGATCGAGCGTATGCATGGCGATCTTGAAACCTTCGCCCTCTTCGCCAATGCGATGCGACAACGGCACGCGCACCTCGTTGAGCACGACTTCACCCGTGGGTGATGCCCGCAGACCCATCTTGTTCTCCAACTTGGCGATCTCGACGCCCCACTCCTTTTCGACGAGGAACGCCGTGACCCCCTTGGAGCGCTTGGCAGGATCCACGGTGGCAAAGACCGTGTACACGTCTGAGATACCCGCGTTGGTAATCCAGTACTTCGATCCGCTCAATACGTAGCTGTCGCCGTCACGGACCGCGCGACAGCGCATCGAGGCCACGTCGGAGCCTGCGTCAGCTTCGGACAAGCAGTAACTCGCTTGAATCTCTCCGCTGGCAATTCGCGGTAGATACGCGCGCTTGAGATCCTCCGAGCCGAAATTCATGACCGGCAACATCCCGAGCTTCGAGATCAACATCGTGACGGACGTGGACGCGCAACCGCGGGCGATCTCTTCGGTCATGATCGCCTGGGTCACCATGTCCGCGCCGGCGCCGCCGTACGCCTCAGGAATGCCGAGTGCGGATAGTTCCAATTCGCGACAAGCGTTGAAACTGTCCCAGGGGTAACTCTGCTCGTCGTCGTATCGCGCGGCGTGAGGCGCAATCTTCTCGTCGACGAATCCGCGCATCATGTCGCGGAACGCCCGCTGTTCAGCGGTGAGGTCGAAGCTCATTGAACTATCGGTGAAAGTGGCGCAACGCCACGACGGACCCCGGCGTTTGGGCCAAAACCTCGTGGTCAACACCGTCGATAAAGGCGCGCTGCGCGACGTAACTGTGAGCCAGTCCGGCAAATCGTTGACGGCGGTCGGCGATGACATCGTCGGTCGGAGTGGCGCGAAGTTCAAAGAGATCCATGGCGACTTCCACGTCGCTCAGAGTCGGTCCGCGACCGTTACGTCCGGCTCGCGTGGCCGCGAGCAGAGCAATGCCCATCTCCAAGTCGTGGAGCGATTCGCCGGTTGACAGGGTTACGCCATGTAGCGAGCGCGCGGCCAACGTGAGCGCGTACCCGGCGTCCGGCCCCGGCGTTCCGCGGCTCGAACCCGTGGTTCGCCCGGGCCGACCAAGCAGTCCCGCCTTCTTCTTGCGACCAATTTCCGGCGTCGGGGTGCGCATGGTGGGTCGAACCATCGCTGAATCGGTCACCGGGACGAAGGAGGGTTGGGCCACGAGAGAAATTTAGTTCGGCGGCACCGCCGACAATTTCGTTAGACGTGCGTCAACCAGTGCGCGAACTCGGGCACGTCGCCGCGCACCACGTCGTGATAACTCGAGCGAATCTTGTTCGTAATCGGTCCAGGACGTCCCGTGCCAATGGCGCGGTCATCTACCGACTGAATTGGCACAATCTCGACAGCCGTGCCAGTTAAGAACGCTTCATCCGCGGTGTAGAGGTCGGTACGCACCATGGCGTCGAAGCGAACTTTGTAACCGAGCGAACAGGCGATTTTGACGACGGAGTCCTGCGTCACTCCCGGCAATGCACCGGCTTCTGACGGGGGCGGGGTGATGATCGTGCCGTCGCGCACAATGAACAGGTTCTCGCCTGAGCCTTCTGACACCTGTCCTTCAGGTCCGAGCATGATCGCCTCGTCGTAGCCCGACTTAATCGCTTCGATCTTGGCCAAGCCGCTGTTGAGGTACATCCCGGTGGCCTTCGCCGCTGTCGGCATGGCGTTGGGATCGTGGCGGCGCCACGAAGAGATCTTGAGCCGCGCCCCTTCGGTCTCGGCCTTGGCACCGAGGTAACTCCCCCACGGCCAGGTCGCGATCGCCACGTTGACCGGGGCGGGTAGCGGATTCACGCCCATCTCGCCGTAGCCGAGAAAGACAATTGGGCGCAAATAGCAGCCGTCAGTGTGCTCATTTACTCGCACGATCTCGGTCGCGGCGTCAATGAGCTCATCGAGCGAGAACGGAATGTCGATCATGATAATCTTGCAGCTGTTAACGAGCCGACGCATGTGCTCTTTGAGCCGGAAGATCCCGACACCCTGCTTTGTGGGGTACGCCCGGATCCCCTCGAACGCCCCGGTGCCGTAGTGCAGGCCGTGGCTGAGCACGTGGATCTGCGCCTTGTCCCAATCGACCAGCTCGCCGTCCATCCAGATCTTTGAGGTGGGGGTAATGGGCATCTACATCCTTTGCTTCAGCTGCTCCACGGTACGCGTCAGAGTCTCAAACGGCGTCCGCGCGCAGTCTTGCACCGCGAGGCTCACGCGGCGCGCGACGTCGAGCTGACCGAGGTGCTCAAGCATCAGCGCCCCGGAGGCCACCGCAGCCAGTGGATTGGCGCGCCCCGTACCGACGATGTCGTGAGCGGCGCCATGCACGGGCTCAAACAAAGAGGGTCCGGTGCGGGCGGGGTTGAGGTTCGCACTCGCCGCGAGTCCAATGCCGCCACAGACTGCACCCGCCAGATCGCTCAGGATGTCGCCGAAAAGATTGTCGGTAACGAGCACGCCGTACTGCTGGGGGCGCTCGACCAAATGGATGCAGGCAGCGTCGACGTGGTGATAGTTGACGGTCACTGTCGGAAAGTCGCGGGCGACGTCGGTCACGACGCGCTGCCACAATGCTCCGGCGTAGATGAGGACGTTGGTCTTGTGAACCCAGGTGAGTCGAGGTTCATTGAGCTGTGCCGCACGCTCGAACGCGAATCGAACGCACCGCTCCACGCCGAATCGAGTATTCACCGATCCCTGGGTGGCAACTTCGTGCGCCGTGCCCACTCGCAGAACTCCGCCTTCGCCGGCGTAGGGACCTTCGGTGTTCTCGCGCACGATGTCAAAGACCGCGCCATCACCAATCGATCCCGGCGCCGCGACAAAGGGACGAAGATTGATGTACAGATCGAGTTCAAATCGGAGACGAAGTAGTAGTCCGCGCTCGAGCAGCCCGCCGGGCAAGCGCGTGTCGCCGAGAGCCGGTCCGATGGCGCCAAGAAAGATCGCGTCTGATGCGCGAAGCGTGGCCATTGATGAGTCATCGAGAACGGTGCCGTCGCGCAACCAACGGTCTGCGCCGAGATCGAGGTCAATCGTTGCGTAGCTCGCACCAGCCGCGCTCAGCACGTCGAGCGCGGCATCAATGATTTCTGGACCAATGCCGTCGCCGCGAATAACGGCAATCACCGGCGTGGACATCGCTCCATTGTGCCAGCGATCGGCGTTCTCTCCTCGACGAAGGCTCAAAGTGAGCCCGCCCTAGAATTGACATTCACACGAATCGGAGTTGGGACGTGTCCGTCGATCTGCACCGCATTACTCGCGAGACCCTCGAGAAGATCAAGCACGAATTCGAGCACTTGACGACGGTCGGGCGCGCAGAGATCGCTCGAGTCATCGAGGCCGCTCGCATGCTTGGTGACCTCAGCGAGAACGGCGACTACCACGCCGCCAAAGACGATCAAGGCAAGATGGAGGCTCGGATCCGTCACCTCGATTCGATCATTCGCAACCACGAAATTGTCGAGAAGGACCACGCCGCCAACGAGGTGGTGCACGCGTCCGTCGTCACGGTGGTCTACGAGGGTGACACTGAGGACGACGCGCAGGAGTTCTTCATCGGCTCGATTGAGGAAAAGCCCGATGGAGTTCTCGTGGCTTCGCCGAGTTCTCCACTCGGTGCCGCCCTACTCGGCCACAAAGTCGGCGACATCGTGAGCTACGACGCGCCCTCAGGAACGTTGCGCGTCACCATCGTCGCACTGCGCTAGGCGCGCTGTGGCCCGCACGCTGTACGACAAGCTCTACGACGAACACGTCGTCGCGACCGAGTCCGGCCGACCCCCGCTGCTGTACGTCGACTTGCATCTCATCCACGAGGTGACGAGTCCGCAGGCCTTCGAAGGACTGCGGACCGCGGGGCGCAAGGTGCGGAGACCCGATCGCACGCTCGCGACGGCCGATCACAATGTGCCCACCGATCCCCTTGCCGTCCCGGTCGCTGACCCGGTGTCGCGCCACCAACTCGAAGCGCTCGAGGAGAACTGCCATGAGTTTGGCGTGGCGCTCTTTCCGCGCGGACACGCCAATCAGGGCATCGTGCACGTCATCGGTCCGGAGCTCGGCGTGACCCTGCCGGGTTCGCTCATCGTGTGTGGCGACAGTCACACTTCGACGCACGGTGCGTTCGGGGCGCTGGCCTTCGGGATCGGCACGAGCGAGGTCGAACACGTGCTCGCAACCCAAACAATTCCCCAGGCCCGCATGAAGACGATGGCCGTGACCATCGAGGGCAAACTCGACGCGACACTCAGCGCGAAGGATCTGGCGCTCGAAGTCATCAGCCGTCTCGGCACTGGTGGCGGGCAGGGCTACGTGCTCGAGTATCGAGGCTCTGCGGTGCGTGCGCTCTCCATGGAGGGTCGCATGACCCTCTGCAACATGAGCATTGAAGCGGGTGCGCGCGCCGGAATGATCGCGGTCGACGACACCACGATCGAGTATCTGCGTGGTCGCCCCGCCGTCCCGCAGGGCGCGGCGTTTGACGTCGCGTCAACGAGATGGCGACGCTACGTCAGTGATCCTGACGCGGAGTTCGACGCCGAAATTCAACTGGACGCCGCGACGAGCACCGCGCACGTCACCTGGGGGACGAACCCGTCGCAAGTCACCGCCGTGCACGGCACTGTGCCCGCGCCCACAAGTGAGGCTGACGAGCGAGCGCTCACGTACATGGGACTGAGCGCCGGTCAACGAATGGACGAAGTCTCCGTCGACGTCGTCTTTATTGGCTCGTGCACCAACTCGCGCATCGAAGATTTGCGCCGCGCCGCCGACGTGCTGCGTGGCGGCCACATCGCCTCGTCGGTGCGCGCACTCGTCGTGCCGGGATCACGTCGCGTCAAAGAGCAGGCCGAACGCGAAGGTCTCGACACCGTGTTTTTCGCCGCCGGCGCGGAGTGGCGCGAACCGGGCTGTTCGATGTGCCTCGGGATGAATCCCGATCAGCTCTCTCCCGGCCAGCGCTGCGCGGCGACGAGCAACCGCAACTTTGAGGGCCGCCAGGGTCGAGGCGGCCGCACCCATCTGGTCTCTCCAGAAGTTGCGGCCGCAACTGCAATTCTGGGTCGCTTCGCCACTCCCAACGAGGTCCGCTGATGCAAGCGGTCACGGTCATTGAGGGGGGCGCGGCACCGCTTGATCGATCCGATGTCGATACCGACCAAATCATTCCCTCGGAGTGGCTAAAGCGCACCGAGCGCGCGGGATTCGGTCGCGGACTATTCAGCGAGTGGAGCGACGAGCCGTCATTTGTGCTCAACCAGTCCGAGTATCTGGGCGCGAGCATTCTGCTGGCGGGCGATCGCTTCGGGACTGGATCGTCACGCGAACACGCCGTGTGGGCTCTCGTTGACTACGGCTTTCGCGCCGTGGTGGCTACCAGCTTTGGCGACATCTTCATGAGCAACGCCGTGCAGAGTTCTCTGGTCACCGCCACGGTCTCGCGAGCCGACCTCGACGAACTAATCGCCCTCGTACGTGAGCGACCGACGACACACCTCGTCGTGGATCTCTCATCACTGCTCATTGAGGCGCCGTCGGACGGTCGCCAATGGCCCTTCACCATCTCTGAAGCCACTCGGGAGCGACTGGTTAACGGGTGGGATGACGTCGATCTCGCGATGCGCCATGGCAACGAAATTGCGAACTTCGAAGCGGAGCGCGACGAAGTGGCCATTCCCGCAGGACAGTTCTTTGATGCCGCAGGCTCGCTCATAAACTTCACCGACTAACCGGGAAGGAAGAATGGCCGAGTTCACTGAGGTCTTTTCGTCGTTGCGCGACGTCAATGGCTGGATGACTGAAGACCAGGCTCGCCGGCTGTGGGACAACGCTCGTCCACTTCACGCGGGACAGCGCATCGTCGAAATCGGCAGCTTCCAAGGTCGATCCACCGTGGTGCTGGCGTCAGCCAGCGCTCCGGGCGTTGAGGTGATCGCAATCGACCCTCACGGAGGCAACGACCGCGGGCCCCAAGAGATTGAGGGATTCGTCGCTGAAGCCGAGGATGACCACCAGCAGTTCAACGCCAACCTCGAGCGCGCGGGCGTGCGCGACCGCGTCACGCACCTGCGCAAATTCTCGAACGCCGCACTCACCGACGTGCCCGGCCAGGTGGACTTGCTCTACATCGATGGAGCGCATCGCTTCGCCCCCGCGAGCCAGGACATCCGCCAGTGGGGCGACAAGGTCGTCATGGGTGGGCGGATGTTGATCCATGACAGTTTCAGTTCCATCGGGGTCACGCTGGCCCTGTCGGCTACGACCTTTTGGTCGAGTCGGTGGCGCTACGAGGGCCGCAGCCAGTCAATGACTCAGTTCGTGAAAGGTCCGCTCTCGAGAAGTGAGCGGCTTCGTTCGCTCGGGCGACAAGTGGCCCAACTGCCGTACTTCGCGCTGAATGTTCTCTACAAAGTGCTGCTCACCGCAAAGTTGACCAAAGTGGCCAAAGCGCTCGGCTCTACCGGAGAGTGGCCCTACTAGCGAGCGTCGGCGAAGACCACCACTGAGGTATCGGCCTGGTGGTGCCGGTAGTACGCCAATCCTGCGATCGCGAGGTTGCCCGCCATCGCCATTGCCGTCGCAAACGCCGGTGCCCAGTTGTGCACACCGGCGTAGTACACGATCCACATCACTGAGCAGAGCGAACCAACGAGCCAACTGCCGACCGAGACGCCGAGGTCACCGCGGTTACGCGCCAACGTCAAGATCTGGGGCAGACGGTTAAATACCATCGCGACGCCGATGCCGTAAACACCGGCAGTCCAGCCAAACAGCGCCGCGGGCAACGCCGAGGATGCGCCAATAAAGATCACGGAGCGCACGAGAGCGCGACGATGCTTCAATGGTTCCAGGCGAGAAACGACGTAGATCTGCATGGGAGCGACGATGAGCGCTCCGGCAACGATGATCGGCGAGTGCCGATCGATGCCGTAGGTGATCCAGAACATCCCCATCAGAACGAACTGGAACCACGTCACGAGCGAGATCCCGTCCACCGAGATTCTGCGAGCGCGATGGAACTGGACGTACGTCGATCCGGCCCCGAGCGAGACGCCCATCCAGCCGACAACGTCAGCGAAATGCGCCCCGTTCATCGGTCAATCGTACTGAGGCCCCTCGGTATTGCCTCGTCACTGACGGCGATCAGCGCCGTCGATTGGCCGCAGAGATCACCGCCGCAAGTGACGCGTCAAGGATTGACGAACTCATGCCGACTCCCCACCACGTCGCTCCCGAGGAGTCAGCCGCTTCGACGTACGCCACCGCAGACGCGCCGGCACCCTCAGTAAGAGCGTGCTCGTGGTAGTCGCGAATCGAGAAGTCGACGCCGAGCTCTTCACGCAGTCCCGCCATGAGCGCGTCAATTGGGCCGTTGCCTTCACCCTTTACGGTGACGTGAGCGGCGTCGACGAGCAGCTGCGCGAAGATTCGCGTCTGATGGCTGTCGGCAGTGACTTCGCTTGAGAGCAACTGAATGGCGGCGGTTTCGGGCAAGTACGTGGTCGAAAAGGCCTGCCAGAGCTCCCCCGGGCTGATCTCGGTGCCGCTGGACTCAGTGATCTCTTGGACCTGTTTGGAGAACTCCACTTGCAGCGCGCGCGGCAAATCGAGCCCGTGCTCCGCATTGAGCACGTAGGCAACCCCGCCCTTGCCGGACTGGGAGTTGACCCGGATGATCGCCTCGTAAGTTCGACCAGTGTGCTTGGGGTCGATGGGCAGATACGGCACCTCCCAGCGCTCGTAGTTATCCCCGAGTGCGGTCATGCCCTTTTTGATGGCGTCTTGGTGCGAGCCCGAGAACGCGGTGTAGACGAGTTCGCCGACGTAGGGGTGGCGTGGATGAATAGGCAGGCGATTCGCGTACTCCGCGACGTGGCGCACCGCGTCAATGTCGCGCAGGTCGAGTTCAGGATCAACGCCCTGGCTGAACAAGTTCAGTGCGAGAGTCACGACGTCGACGTTGCCGGTGCGCTCGCCGTTGCCAAAGAGGGTCCCTTCGACGCGGTCGGCGCCGGCCAGCACGCCCAGTTCGGCCGCCGCGACCGCGGTGCCGCGGTCGTTGTGGGGGTGCAGCGACAGCACGATGGAGTCACGTCGCGAGATGTGCCGGAGGAACCACTCAATCGAATCGGCGTACAGGTTCGGCGAGTACATCTCCACCGTGGCCGGCAAATTCAAGATGAGCGGCCGCTCGGGGGTTGGGTCGATGACGTCAATCACGGCGTCACAGATCTCCACCGCGTACTCCAATTCAGTTCCCGTGAAACTCTCCGGCGAGTACTCGTAGAGGAACTCTGTTGACGGCGACGTCGACTCAAGTGAGCGACAGAGAGCCGCCGCGTCGGTGGCGATTTGGGTGATGCCGGCCTGGTCGAGGCCAAAGACCACACGGCGCTGCAACGTGGAGGTCGAGTTGTAGAAGTGGATGATCGCGCGCGCCGCGCCGTGGACCGACTCGTAGGTGCGACGAATGAGGTCCTCGCGGCACTGGGTCAGAACCTGAATCGTCACGTCGCTCGGAATCAGGTCGTCTTCGATGATCCGGCGCACGAAGTCGAAATCGGGCTGGCTGGCGGAAGGAAAGCCGACTTCGATCTCCTTGAATCCCATCTTCACCAGTTGGCGAAACATGGTGAGCTTGCGCTCCTCGTCCATTGGATCAATCAGGGCCTGATTGCCGTCGCGCAGGTCCACGCTGCACCACCGCGGAGCGGCCACCAGGCGCCGGTCGGGCCAGATGCGATCGGTGAGGTCCACCGGCACCGTCGCGCGGTACTTCGAGAACGCCATCGGACTCGGGTTCTGGGCCGATTTCACTGGACTCTCCTGATGCTCACGGTGCTCACTTAGATAACAAAAAACCTCCCGCGGCTGCGGGAGGTGACGGGCCGGCGCGGGTGCGCCAGCCCTAGGTAAGAAGCAGTCGGCTGGACAGCGTCCTCAACATGTCGCCATTGTACCGACGCGACCGTGCATCTCTCTGTCGGGGGTACTGTCGCGCGGTGCCTCGAGTGCTGCGCTCACTTCGCCGAGTTGTTCGACTCGGATCCATCGCCGCCATCACCACACTTGTGATCACCGCCGTTCGCGCCAAGTTCAGCCCACCGAAGACCCCCGTGAACTTCGATCAGTGGCCCGAGGTCCCGGCGAATCCCGCCCACGAATCTGCAGCACAAGGAGAGTCATGACTGATATGGAATATCGCCACTTGGGCCGATCGGGACTGCGCGTCTCGGTTCTGTCGTTTGGAAGTTGGGTCAGCTTCGGCGCTCAACTGGACGTCGGATTCGCGGCGGACTGCCTGGCCGCGGCGAAAGATGCGGGCGTCAACTTCTTTGACAACGCCGAGAGCTACGCCGGCGGCGAGTCCGAAAAGATCATGGGAGCGGCGATTCGCCAACTCGGCTGGGCGCGCCACGAGTACGTGATCTCGACCAAGCTCTTTTGGGGGCTTCACCCCGACGTCAATATGCGCAACACGCTCAATCGCAAGTACCTCACCCAGGCGATCGACGGCTCACTGCAGCGCTTCGGACTCGATTTCGTTGACCTCGTGTTCTGTCACCGTCCCGACCCAAAGACGCCAATCGAAGAGACCGTGTGGGCGATGAGCGACATGGTGAGCCAGGGCAAGGCGCACTACTGGGGCACCTCAGAGTGGAGTGCAGACGAAATTCGCGCCGCGTGGGAGATCGCCGACCGTCACCACCTCCACAAGCCCGTGATGGATCAGCCGCAGTACAACATCTTCTGGCGAGACCGCGTGGAGAAGGAGTACAAGCGGCTCTATGAGGACATCGGTCTCGGCCTCACGATTTGGTCTCCGCTCGCGAGCGGACTTTTGACCGGCAAGTACCTCAATGGAGCGCCGGAGGGCAGCCGGGCGACGCTGCCGGGCTACGAGTGGCTGAACAAGATGTTGACTGACGAGAAGCGCAACGCCAAAGTCGCGGAGTTAGCGGCAATCGCCAATGAGTTAGGCATCTCGCTCGCCGAAATGTCGATCGCGTGGTGCGCGAAAAATCCGAATGTCTCCACCGTGATTACCGGCGCCTCCAACCCCGATCAAGTCCACCAGAACATGAAGTCACTGGCGGCCATTCCTCTGCTCACCAAAGATGTGCTGGACCGAATTGACGTGATCAGCCTCTTTTGACGTGAGCGACGAGCCCGACAGTCATCTTTCGATCGCCGAACGCGCTCAGCGCGGTGCGGCACTGCGTCGCAACATGCGGCGCAAGAAATTTGACAAATTGCCCGCACGGATCCCGGGCGGCATGGCATTCGTGGCGATCTTGACGGCTGGCCTGTTGACGTTCCTCGGGTACTCACTCGCGACGGTTCATTCGAACGGCACGAATCTGCCACCGTGCAAGAAGGCCGGCGACTCGTTCTTCACCACCACAACGGCGTGCGTATCGACGACCCGGTCCCCGGGAGGGCTCGTCCCCTAAAGCGAGATCACGTGGATGTCAGTGATACCGGCCGTCGCGCGCAGTCGAGCAATCGTCGTTGCCGGGGTCGCATCGCTGGTGGAGAGCACCATCATCGCGGTCCCATCGGCCGGACTCGGTCCCACCGCCATCGAGGAGATCGAGATCTCAGCGTCGCCGAGAGCCGTGCCGACGATGCCGATCATGCCGGGACGGTCGTCGTTGCGCACAACGAGCATCGACGCGGCCGGAGGGATCTCGACGCTGTGACCGTCGACGGTAACGATGCGTGGCTCGATCTTGGTACCCACCATCGCCAACGTGCCCGACACCTCATGGCCGCTGCTGCGCACCGTGATGAGGTTGACGTACTCCTGGGAAACGACGGTCGAGGATTCAGAAAACGACACGCTGTGCTCGCTCGCGAGCGCTGGGGCGTTCACAAAGGACACCGCGTCGTGCCCGGTCGCGGCGAAGAGTCCCTTGAGGGCACACAGGGTGAGGATTTTCGTTCCGGCGCCGGCCAGCTCACCTTGGTAGAGGACCTCGAGGTCGGCCGGTTCACCGTCGAGTAGTCCACCGATGAAGCGGCCGAGTAGTTCGGCGAGTCCCATAAACGGCCGCACCACGTCAGACACGTCGCCGGCCTTCACGTTGACGGCGAAGGGAACGAAGTCCCCCGCGAGTGCCAAACGCACTTGCTCGGCAATGGTCACGCCCGCTTTGTCTTGGGCTTCGACGGTGGACGCGCCAAGGTGCGGCACCACCACCACCGAGGGCAGTTCAAAGAGCGGAGATTCTGTGCACGGTTCTTTTTCGAAGACGTCCAATGCGGCGCCTTGCACGTGACCGCTGCGGATGGCGTCGGCCAGATCTGATTCAACGACAATCCCGCCGCGCGCCACATTGATGATGCGCACACCGCGCTTGGCCTTCGCGAGCGCCTTGGCATCGATGAGACCGGTCGTTTCTTTGTTCTTCGGTAGGTGAATCGTGATGAAGTCGCTCTGCGCCAACAGGTCATCGAGCGACATCAGCTCCACTCCCATATGGCGAGCCCGCTCTTCAGAGACAAAGGGGTCATAGGCCACGAGGCGCATGCCAAAGGCCGAGGCGCGCTGGGCGACGAGCGCTCCAATGCGGCCGAGCCCCACCACGCCCAGCGTTTTGCCGTGCAGTTCGACGCCCTCCCATTTGGAGCGCTCCCACTTGCCGGCCTTCAGTGCACTGTGAGCTTGGGGAATGTTGCGAGCCTGGGCCAACAGCAGTGCGACGGTCTGCTCGGCGGCCGAGAGAATGTTCGACTGCGGGGCGTTGACAACCATGACTCCAAGTTCGGTCGCCCGTTCGACGTCGACGTTGTCCAGACCGATGCCGGCACGTCCGACGACGACCAACTCACGTCCGGCTTCGAGTGTCGCGCTATCGACTTGAGTCGCGGAGCGCACGATGATGGCGCTGGCTCCCACAATGGCTTCGAGCAGTTGTTCGGGACTGAGCCCCAATTGCACGTCAACGTCGTGGCCAGCGGCACGAAGATCACTGAGACCGGACTCAGCAATCTCCTCGGTGACTAGAACACGGGCCACGAACGTACCTCTCTCTTTCGTGTCAAGGCTACGGGGAGCCTCAGAGCGAACGCTCAGCCGGCCCCAACGAGCGAGCGGAACCGTTCGAGTCCCTCAACCAGGTCCTCGTCGCCGAGCGCGTACGAGAGGCGGAAGTATCCCGGTGCGCCGAAGGCCTCGCCGGGAACGACGGCAATCTTCGCGGACTCGAGCAGAACTTCGGCGAGCTCCGCGGAGCTCGTTGAAATCTTTCCCGCGATAGATCGACCGAACAGACCAGTGACATTCGGGAAGCAGTAGAACGCGCCCATCGGCTCGGTGCAACTGACGCCGTCGATCGCGTTGAGCATCGTGGTCATTGTTGTGCGACGGATATCGAATGCACGACGCATCATCGCGACCGCTTCGAGGTCACCGGTGAGCGCCGCAACCGCGGCCCGCTGAGAGATGTTCGAAATGTTGGACGTCGTCTGGCTCTGGTAGTTGATGGCGGCGTCGACAACGTCTTGAGGACCAAGCAGCCATCCAATACGCCAACCGGTCATCGCGTAGGTCTTGGCGACGCCGTTGACCACGACCCAGCGATCAGCCACTTCGGGCGCCACGACGGGAACCGACACGTGTTGGGCGTCTCCGTAAACCAAGTGCTCGTAGATCTCGTCGCTCAGGACCCAGATGTTGTGAGCCGCGGCCCACCGTCCAATCGCGGCCACGTCTTCGGGTCGCGCGACCGCTCCAGTGGGGTTGCACGGCGAGACGAAGGTCAACACTTTGGTCCGCGGCGTGCGTGCCGCCTCGAGATCCTCGACCGTGACGCGAAACCCGTTGCTCTCCTGGCTCATGACGGGCACCGCCACTCCCCCGGCGAGGTAGACGGCCTCGGGGTACGTCGTCCAGAACGGAGCGGGAATGAGCACTTCGTCGCCCGGATCGAGCAGGGCCATGTACGCGGAAATCACCGCGTGCTTTCCGCCGTTGGTAACCATTGATTGAGCGGCTGATACCTCAAGTCCCGAGTCCCGTTTCGATTTGTACGCAATCGCGTCGCGAAGTTCGGGCAGTCCCGCGGTCGGGGTGTACTTGTGATTCGACGGCTCGTAACAGGCGCGCGCTGCGGCCTCGACAATGTGTTCTGGAGTTGGAAAGTTGGGCTCGCCCGCGCCGTAGCCAATGACCGGCTCGCCCGCGGCCTTCAGTGCTTTCGCTTTCGCGTCGACCGCCAACGTCGCCGACGGAGCAAGGCCCCGGAGTCGTTCGCTCACACGGCTCGACATGATCGGCTTTTTCCCTTCGGCAGTAAGAATGATTCTATGAGTTCTTCCGACGACATCCGCATCCCGAGCGAGTTGCTGCCGAAGGATGGACGCTTCGGCAGCGGTCCATCAAAGGTACGCAAGGAGCAGGTCGA
The DNA here is from genome assembly GCA_964434455.1 of uncultured Ferrimicrobium sp. Lineage (GTDB taxonomy): Bacteria > Actinomycetota > Acidimicrobiia > Acidimicrobiales > RAAP-2 > RAAP-2. The sequence goes on from CAYSVK010000003.1 coordinate 296,982, forward strand.
CGCTCTCGCCGCGCACTGGCAGGACTACCTCGGCACCTCGCACCGACAGGCCACCGTGCGTTCCAAAGTGGGCGAGATTCGTGACGGTCTCCGTGAGCTGTTTCAACTGCCCGAGGGCTACGAAGTCCTGCTCGGCAACGGCGGCACCACGGCATTTTGGGATTCGGCCACATTTCACTTGATTGACGCGCAGAGCCAACACCTCAGTTTTGGAGAGTTCTCGTTGAAGTTCGCGACGGCTGTGAAGGAAGCGCCGCACCTCAAAGACCCGATCGTGATCACCACTGATCCCGGCTCGCACCCCCAAGCCCAACCGGACTCCAGTGTCGACACATTCGCCCTCACCCACAACGAAACTTCCACCGGAGTCGCGATGAAGATCGCACGGCCCGCCGGAGACGGTCTCGTGATCGTCGATGCCACTTCCGCCGCCGGTGCGGTGCCGGTCGATCCCACCCAGTTCGACTGCTACTACTTCGCACCGCAGAAGTCCTTTGCGAGCGACGGCGGCCTGTGGCTGGCGCTCTGTTCACCCGCGGCGATTGAGCGCATTGAGCGACTTGCGGCGAGCACCCGCTGGACGCCGGCGTTCTTTAATCTCAAGACGGCGCTGGATAACTCTCGGCTGAATCAGACCTACAACACGCCCGCACTGGCGACGTTGCACCTGCTCGCGAGTCAGATCGACTGGTTTAACACCCACGGTGGCATGTCGTTTTCGTCAGGGCGCAGCGCTCGGTCGGCCGAGATCCTGTACAGCTGGGCCGAGGCGTCGGACTTCGCGCAACCTTTCGTGGCAAATCCAGAGCAGCGCAGCCCGGTCGTTGGCACCATTGATCTGGTCGACGCAATTGATGCCGAAGTGATCGTGAAGATCCTGCGCCGCCACGGCGTTGTTGATACCGATCCGTACCGAAAGCTGGGACGGAACCAACTGCGCATTGCCATGTTCCCGAACATTGACTCCGAAGACATTGCGTCGCTGTGTGCGTGCATCAACTACGTGGTTGGAGCCATCGCTTCTTAACGTCGGGAGTTCGCGCACTCTTCGCGCACTTGGCGGCCACTTGATTGATGTACTTGGGGGTGATGTTCGGCCCATGCCACACACCGGCGTGAACCTGAATCGCGAGCGTCATCGGCAAGGTCTCGACGTACCTAACTCCTCGTTCGGTGTAGTCAACGATGAATCCATCGACACACAACAAACCGACGCGGTCAAAGACCACGCGCGCTGCGAGTTGCGCGGACCGACACGGCTGACTCGGTCGACTCGCGCTCGCTCGATAACACGCGATCTGAGTGAAGCCGGTAAATCCCGCCGCCACTAACTGTTGCTGTGATCCCACTCCGGGGGGATAGGAGCCCTTCCCCACAGATTGACCGAGCGAATTTGCCGATACCGATTCGCTGTGAGTCACGACATTGGCCGAAGTAATGATCAGTCCCGAGGTCGACCGCGTGGCTAAGGGCCACGAGACAATCCACGCCGACGTGTTGAGTCGCTGTTCGGCAAGGAGATGGACGTGAAGCGGTCGCTGAATGGAAGTGCCCGGCTTCCCGTTTCCGTGAATCGCCGTGAACACCAACGTGGCAATGATGCTCGCGACTAGGACGACGAGCAGCTGGCGACCGGCGCGCCGCGGTCGGCGTGCGGGGATCTCAAAACTGGGCTCACTCACCGCCTGAGGCTTCCGTCACGCTTTCTTTTCCGGCGGTCACAAAGGGCATCATCTCTCGCAGTTTCGCGCCGACTTGCTCAATCGGGTGTCTCTTGCCCGACTCCTTTAACTCTCGGTATCGGGGACGACCGACTTCATTCTCCTTGATCCATTCGGCCGCGAAGCGACCGTCTTGGATCTCGTCGAGGATCTTGCGCATCTCGGACTTCACCTGATCGGTGATGACCCGGGACCCTCGAGTGAGATCTCCGTACTCGGCCGTGTCGGAGATGGAGTACCGCATGCCCGTGATGCCCTGTTCGTACATGAGGTCCACGATCAGCTTCAGTTCGTGCAGGCACTCGAAGTACGCACTCTCGGGTTGGTATCCGGCCTCGACCAAGGTCTCGTACCCGGCGCGGACCAGCGCCGTCACTCCCCCGCAGAGAACCGCCTGCTCACCGAAGAGATCGGTTTCGGTCTCTTCGGTAAACGTCGTTTCCAGCACGCCTGCGCGCGTGGCACCCAGTCCGTGCGCGTAGGCCAGCGCCGTCGCGTGCGCGTGACCGGTCGCGTCTTGGTGCACGGCGATGAGCGCGGGCACGCCGCCGCCTTCAACGAACGTTCGCCGCACAAGGTGACCGGGGCCCTTCGGCGCAATCATGATCACGTCGACGTCGTCGGGCGGAGTGATGAGCCCGTAGCGGATATTGAAGCCGTGGGCGAACGCCAAGGTCTTGCCCTTGGTCATGTGGCTGGCAACTAGTTCGGCGTACACGTGGCGCTGCTCGGTGTCCGGTAGCAACATCATGACGAGATCGGCCTCGCTCGCGGCGTCCTCAATCGAGGTCACCTTCAGTCCCGCGGCCTCGGCCTTTGCCACGGAGTTCGACTCGGCGCGTAGTCCAACGCGAACGTCGTAGCCACTGTCGGCGAGATTGCGCGCGTGAGCGTGTCCCTGGGATCCATAACCCAGAATCGCGATCTTGCGGCCCTGGAGCACGGTTGGATCGGCGTCCTTCTCGTAGTACATAGTCGTCATAGTTCTCCTTGGTACTCGTTCTAAACGTTGGGGCGTGAGTCGAGGCGCGGCAGCGCGACTCGTCCCGTTCGATGCAGTTCCACGTTCGCGAAACTTTCAACCCGGCGCTCAAAGGCGTCACAGGCGGCCGGAGGCCCTGAGAGCATGACCGTCACCGAATCCGTCGCGACGTCCACAATTGACGCTCCGGCGTGCGCCACTGCGTCGAGCACGGCTCGGCGGTTCTCGTCGTTGAGCGCGACGGTTGCGAGCAGCAGTTCGCGCTCGAGGGCGTTGCGCGGCGAGAGATCCGAAATTGACACCACGTTCACGAGCTTGTCGAGCTGACCCACAATCTGTTCCAGCGGTGTCGACTCGGCGTCGACCACGATGGTGATGCGGCTAAAGCGGGCGTGGCCTTCACTCGGCGCCACGGCGAGCGAGTAGATGTTGAATCCGCGCCGAGCGAACAGTCCGGCGACTCGCGCGAGAACGCCCGCCTTGTTCTCAACCAGCACCGACAAAATGTGGTGCGTCACCGGCTGCTGCGTACTGCCGCCTTCGTACGGCTCGGGGGCCGCGCTCATGACTGATCCCCGCGCTGTGAGGGATGCACGACGATCTCGTCGTTCGTCGCTCCGGACGGCACCATGGGAAACACCTTCTCGTGTCGGTCGGTTCGAAAGTCGATGACGACCGGCACGTCGTTCACGGCGTTGGCCGTTTCGATGACCTCTTTCATCTGCTCGGGCGTGCTCGCGCGCAGTCCGACGCACCCCATGGCCTCGGCCCACTTCACGTAGTCGGGCAGATCGGGCGAGAGATAAACCTCGCTGTAGCGCTCGTCATAGAACATCTCTTGCCACTGGCGCACCATCCCGAGGTACGCGTTATTGAGTATCGCGATCTTGACGGGAATGCCTTCCGCTCGCGCGGTCACCAGTTCTTGGGCGGTCATCTGAAAGCAGCCGTCGCCGTCAATGGCCCACACCGTGCGATCGGGACGGGCCACCTTGGCGCCGATCGCGGCCGGAACTCCAAATCCCATCGTGCCCGCCCCGCCCGAGTTGATCCAGGTACGCGGTTCGTCGAAGCGCCAATGCTGACTGGCCCACATCTGGTGCTGACCAACGCCGGAGGTCACGATCGTGCCCGGCGCCGCGCTGTGGGCGATCGCTTCAATCACTGCCTGTGGCCGAAGTGGTCCGTCGTCGAGCGCGTCGTCGTAGACGAGCGGGTACTCGGACTGCCATTCGCGCAGCTGACGCCACCACGCGGTGAGGTCGCTCGGCGCACCGAGTCGCGTGATCATCATCTCCATGGCCTCACGAACGTCGCCGTGTACGGCGACGTCGGCTCGACGCACTTTGTTCAGTTCCGCGCGATCGATGTCGACGTGAATGATCTTCGCGTGAGGCGCGAACCCGTCCAGGCGCCCAGTGACGCGGTCATCGAAGCGGGCCCCGAGTGAGATCAACAGATCGCTCGCCTGCATGGCCGCCACGGCGCTGTACATGCCGTGCATTCCCGGCATGCCGAGGTGCGCTGGGCTGGAATCGGGAAACGCGCCGCGAGCCATGAGGGTGGTCACAACCGGCATGCCGGTGCGGGCCGCCAATGTCGCCAACGCGTCGGTGCCGTTGGCCTTCAGCACTCCACCGCCGACGTAGAGCACCGGGCGTTCGGCTGCCGCCATAAGTTCCACGGCGCGTTCAATCGATCGAGGATCGATGTCGATGTGCGCGCGATATCCCGGCAGGTCCAGCTCGTCAAGCGACCCGGGCCACCACCACTCCATCATCGACTGGCTCACATCCTTTGGAACATCGACGAGCACCGGACCGGGGCGACCCGTCGTGGCCAAGTGAAACGCCGAGGCGATCACTCGCGGCAGTTCTGCTGCGGACGGGACGAGAAAGTTGTGCTTCGTGATTCCAGAGGTGATGCCGGTGATATCGCACTCCTGGAACGCATCGGTGCCGATCGACTTTGTGGGCACCTGACCGGTGATCACGACGAGCGGCGTCGAATCCATGTGCGCATTGGCGATGGGCGTCACGATGTTGGTCGCTCCAGGTCCACTGGTCACCATGGCCACGCCCGGGCGGCCGCTGGCCATCGCGTAGCCCTCCGCCATGTGACCGGCGCCCTGCTCGTGTCGCACCAAGATGTGGCGGATGCTCGACTCGATCAACGGGTCATAGACCGGCAGAATCGCGCCGCCGGGCAGCCCGAAGACCACTTCCACGCCCTCGTGCTCGAGGCTGCGAATGAGAGCTTGCGCTCCAGTCAGTTCCACCTGAGATCCTTTACCTAGATAACAAAAAAGGCCTCCCTTGCGGGAGGCCGAAGGTGCAAGTACGTGCGCCTACCCTCGGCCGGGACCTACCAGTACGAGGATTGAGCACATAGACATCACGGGGTAAGTCTCGCACGGCGACGGCCAAATTGCAACGCGGTCACCCTTTGAGGGCTCGAAGACGACTCACGCGTTCGTCGCTGTCGCCAACAATTGCCGCCAACTCCTGAGCGACATCGAGCGGTCTGACGGATTTGGCGGTCGCCATCGCTTCGAGATCGACCCAGTCTTGCGGCCGGTGAAAGAACGCCTTAAAGATCGCGAGATCGTGGCAACTGAGAAATGGAATCTCTCGGCCGTGGAATCGTTCCCGACGTATCCGAGTCTCCACCACTGCGTGGAAATCGTGCGTGCTGAAAAAGACGTCGACAGGAATTCCGTCAGACCACACTCTCCCCTGTCCGTCTTTGGCGACGGCCGCCTTAAACGAAGGAACGTCGTCGAGATCGCCGGGCAGGGCGCGAAGGACTTTGGCCACCGACGTCGCGGGCAAAAAGACGTTGACGTCCACGTCCATGGTGGCGCGAACGCGCTCAGTGCACCAGGCCAGCGCTAAAGCGCCGCCAAACGCGTGCGGGATTTCAGCGCGGGTCAGCCGATCATCCAAATTGACGATGAGCTCGGAAAGTGTTGTCACGTTCGCGGGAACACAACAGTCGGTGCTGGCCCCACCTTCCATCGGGGATACGAGTCAACGAGCGACAGCACCAGCTCGAGCTCTTCTCCCTTGGTCATCGTCAGCGCTGGAATCCGAGGTTCGATCCGCACCAAGATCTGAAGTCCCGCGGCGGCGGCGAGTCGCTCGACCGTGGCCGTTGTCGGCGAGATTCGCCCGTGCTCGTACGCCGAAATCGTGGCCGGTGACGTCCCAGCGATGGCAGCCAACGAACGAAGTGACAACTTTGACTGGCGCCGAATCTCTCGGACCGCAGTAGATCCGATCACGAACTGATGTTATCGGATCTGATAACACTCAGGCCGACGTGACGGCCCCTTTGTCGGCACCTTGAACGAGCCGGGCGAACTTCTCCAGGACTCCGGTTGTGTAGCGGGGCCGAAAAGTCAGTTGTGCCCGACGTCGCCGTTCGAGTTCGGCGCTGTCGACGATCAGCTCGATCGATTCACTCTCCACGTCGATCACAATTCGGTCACCATCGCGCACGAGACCGATCGGTCCGCCGTCAAGGGCTTCGGGGGCGATGTGGCCCACGCAGAAACCGTGCGTTCCCCCGCTGAAGCGACCATCAGTAACGAGCGCACAGTCGGCGCCACGTCCCACGCCCTTCATGGCGCCAGTAACGGCGAGCATCTCGCGCATGCCGGGGCCGGCGCGAGGACCTTCGTAGCGAATGACGACGACGGTTCCCGGAGTGATCCGGCCAGCCATGATTTCAGTCATCGCCGCGTCCTCACCATCGAAGACGCGCGCCACGCCGTCAAACGTGAGCGAATCAATACCGGCCACCTTCACGACACCACCCTTCGGGGCGAGCGAACCGGTGAGGATCGCGATGCCGCCTCGAGCGTGGATGGGATTACTCAGGGGGTGGATCACCTTGCCGTCGGGCGCAGGTGGACGCAGAGTGTCGAGTTCCTCGCCGAGCGAGCGACCCGTCACGGTCATCGCGTCACCGTCAATGAGGCCCGCTTCGAGCAAGTGCGCCAGCACGACTGGTACCCCGCCAATCTGATCGACGTCGACCATATGGAATTTGCCGTGCGGCTTGGTGTCAGCCAAGTGCGGCACGCGACGCGCCACGCGATTGAAGTCGTCGAGTTCGAGTTCCACGCGCGCCTCGTGCGCGATGGCGAGCAGGTGCAGCACGGCATTTGTAGAGCCACCGAGTGCCATGACGACCGCGATCGCGTTGAGAAAGGCCGACTTGGTCATGATCTGGCGCGCCGTGATCCCACGATCAAGGAGGTGCAGGACTGCGGTACCGGAGTCGTAAGCGAGTTGATCGCGACGCGGATCAATGGAGGGAACTGACGCCGAACCCAGCAGGCTCATCCCGAGCGCTTCGCCGACGCTGGCCATTGTGTTGGCGGTGAACATGCCCGCACAGCTGCCTTCGCCCGGACAGGCCGAGCGCTCGATCAACGCCAGTTCCGCGTCACTCAATTGATCCGCGGCATTGGCACCGACCGCCTCAAAGACCGAGACGATGTCGAGCGCTTCCCCATTGGCGTAACCCGGCAGGATCGTCCCGCCGTACAGAAAGATCGACGGCACATCGAGGCGCGCCGCGGCCATCAACATGCCGGGCAGGCTTTTGTCACAACCCGCCAAAGTGACGAGCGCATCAAATCGCTCCGCATGCATGACTGTCTCGACGGAGTCCGCGATGATCTCGCGAGAGACCAGCGACGCTCGCATTCCTTCGTGGCCCATCGAGATGCCGTCGCTCACTGCGACGGTGACGAATTCAAAGGGCACTCCCCCGCCGTCACGAACGGCGGCCTTGGACCGCTGTGCCAAGCGGTCGAGCGGCAGATTGCATGGAGTTACTTCGTTCCAACTGGACGCCACGCCGATTTGGGGCTTGTCCATGTCGGCGTCGGTCAGTCCCATGGCGCGCAACATGGCCCGCGCCGGCGCGCGACTCTTGCCTTGGGTCACATCCGCACTACGCGGTGTGGGGTGGCTCGACACGGCCGAAGTCTAGAAAGTGCCGTCGAGGTGCTTAACGGCGACGCTGCAGTTCGGCGACAACGGCTTTACCGTTCGCCTGACCTTTCGTGATCTTCATGACCTGACCAATGAAGAACTGAGCGAGCTTGTCGTCACCGTCGCGATATCGCGACCACTCGTCGGCGTGCGTCGCGATCAGTTCGTCGATCGTGTTGCTCAGCGAGTCAGTAGACAGTTGTTCAAAGCCGCGCGCCGCGGCGATTGACGCCGGATCTCCACCCGACTGAATGAGTTCGCCCAGCACCGCCTTGGCCTGCGTGGCGCTTAGTTGGCCCGAGGACTCCAGCGCCACCGTCGCGGCGAACGCTGTATCGGTGAGTTGATCGAGCGGGCCATCTGCGGCGGCGAGCTCGTTCGCAACGCGAGAGATGGCGACGGCGACGTCACCTCCGCTCTCGCGCACGGCGGCCACATAGTGATCAAGTCCGAGATCAACCACCACCGATATGGCATCACGTTGTGCGCTGGTTGGCGTCCCGAGCCAGTCCGCCATGGTGAGCCGTCGCTCGGCCGGCATTGGTCCGAGGGCTTCTCGGACCGAGGTCACCCACTCGGGCGATGGCGCGAGTTCGGTGAGGTCGGGCTCGAGGAAGTAGCGGTAGTCCTCGGCTTCCTCTTTTGAGCGAAGTGTCGACGTGCGCGCCGAGTCCTCATCCCAGTGGCGGGTCTCTTGACGCACCGTGCCGCCGCCTTCGAGAAGTTCCACTTGGCGCAGAGCCTCGTGTTCGATCGCGCGCGCCACACTGCGCAGTGAGTTGAGGTTCTTAATCTCACAGCGCGTGCCGAGCGGTCCGCCGATGCGGCGCACCGACACGTTGGCGTCCACGCGCATGGAACCCTCTTCCATGCGTCCGTCTGATGCGCCGGACGCGATGAGAATGCCGCGCAACTCACTGGCGTAGAGGCGCGCTTGCTCGGGGGTGCTCATGTCCGGTGCCGAGACGATCTCCACGAGTGGCACACCCGAGCGGTTGTAGTCCACGAGTGAGCGGTCCGCCCCATGAATGCGGCCCGTTGAGCCTAGGTGCGTGGTCTTGCCGGTGTCCTCTTCAATGTGCGCGCGCTCAATTCGCACGCGGCTGCCGTCGGGCAAATCGAGGTGTCCGTTCACATTGATCGGCTGGTCGTACTGAGAGACTTGGTAGTCCTTCGGCATGTCGGGGTAGAAGTAGTTCTTGCGGTGAAACGTCGAGCGCTTGATGTCACAGTGCAGCGCCACGCCAATCGCCATGGCGAGTTGCACGGCGCGCTCGTTGAGGACCGGCATGCTGCCGGGCAGTCCCAGACACACCGGGCAGATGTTGGTGTTGGGTTCGTCACCGAAGACGTTGGCGCAACCGCAGAACAGCTTGGTGGCGGTGCGAAGTTCGGTGTGGACCTCGAGTCCGATCACCATCTCCCAGCCGTCCGGCAGCATCGTCATCAGCGCCCGTCGGCTTTCTCGAGCACGCGGCCAGCGGCAAACAGTCGCGCTTCGCTCCGCCCGGGACCGAGCAACTGGGCGCCGACGGGTAGTCCGGCCTCCCCCGTGCCAAAGGGCACCGAAATTGCCGCGTCCCCTGCCAGATTCGTCGGAATGGTGAACACGTCACTCAAATACATCGAGAGCGGGTCCTTCGTCTTCGAACCGAACGTGAATGCAACCGTCGGCGTCGTTGCGCCGAGCAGGAGATCACAGTTCGCGTACGCGCGCTGAAACGCCGCGATCATCTGCGTGCGGACCTTGAGGGCTTGTCCGTAGTACTGGTCGTAGTAGCCCGCCGAGAGCGCGTAGGTGCCGAGCATGATGCGCCGTTTCACTTCGTCGCCAAAACCAGCGGTGCGCGTCGCTTCATTCATCGCGGCGACGTTGTCGGCGTCAACGCGCAAGCCGTAGCGCACGCCATCGAAGCGCGCGAGGTTGCTCGACGCCTCGGCCGGCGCGATGAGGTAATACGCCGAGAGCCCGAGGCGTAGCTCAGGAATAGAGATCTCGGTCACCGTGGCTCCCGCGTCGGTGAGGACTTCCGCCGCGCGTCGAATGGACGCGTCGACCTCTGGGTCCGCGCCGTCGAGCAGTTCAGCCACCAGCCCTATGCGGAGACCAGCCACGCCGTCATTGATGTGCGCCAAGAGTGATGGCGCTGGCTCGGGCAATGAGGTCGAGTCGCGCGGATCGTGCCCCGCGACGACTTCGGTCGCAAGCGCCGCGTCCGCAACGCTCGTGCCGAACGGTCCAATCTGGTCGAGCGAACTGGCAAAAGCGATCAGTCCGTAGCGCGACACCAGTCCGTAGGTGGCCTTTACTCCCACGAGTCCGCACAGTGAGGCGGGTTGGCGAATCGAGCCACCGGTCTCACTGCCGTAGCTGAGCGAAGTCATGCCCGAGGCCACCGCGACCGCTGATCCGCCGCTGGAACCACCGGGAACTCGAGTGGGATCGAGCGGATTCTTCGAGGGACCAAACGCGGAGTTCTCGGTCGAGCTGCCCATCGCGAACTCGTCGAGATTGGTCTTGCCCACGATGACTGCACCCGCGGCCCGCAACCTCTCCACAATCGTCGCGTCGTACGGGGGACGCCAGCCCTCAAGGATCCGCGAACTGCACGTCGTCGGCACCCCGCGCGTACACATGTTGTCCTTTAACGCCACCGTGACGCCGGCGAGGGGCCCAGCGTGTTGCCCGGAGCGAACGATGTCGTCGACACGTCGCGCGGCGGCGTACGCCCCGTCGCGGTCGACGTGCAAGAAGGCGTGCAGTTCGTCATTGCGCTCGTCGATAACGGCGAGTCGACGTTCGAGTTCGTCCACGGCGGACGCCCCGGCGTTGATGGACGCGGCCAGCTCGGCGGCGGTCACGGTGCCTCACCCACGATGCGCGGAACGCCAAATCGGCCATCTTCGGGGTCCGGCGCCATCGCCAGCACTTCGTCGCGCGGCAGGCTGTCGGTGACGACGTCAGCGCGAAAGACGTTGATCAAACCAAATGGATGCGCCGTCGGCTCCACGCCGGCGAGGTCGAGAGCATTTAGATCATTGGCGTGATCGAGCACCTTGGCCAACTGGCCAGTGAAGCGGTCGAGCTCTTCGTCGGTGAGCGTGAGCCTCGCGAGTCGGGCGACCTTGGCGACGTCGTCTCGGCTGAGCCCGCTCACGGGTGAAAGATCGACGCCAGGAACTCGACGGCCGATGCCTCAATGAGCGACGCATCGTTGTCGAGCGTGGCCACGTGGAACGACTCTTCGAGGAAGATTCGCCGCACCGGACCGCTCAAGCGCTTTTCGACTTCGTCACCGTTGTCCGGCGAAACGACGTGGTCTTCGCGACTGGACAACAGAAGCGTCGGGGCTGTTACTTCTTCGAGGCGAGCGTCGACATCCTTGACCGCGGCGAGCAGTGTGCGCAACGGCCGCAGCGGCGTTGCGGGGTACGAAAACTCCTTGGAGCCCTCACGCTTGATGTCTGAGCCAATCGACTCATTGACCTCGACGCCAGAGTCCAGAATCCCGTCGATCGCGGCGAGTACTTCGTCGCCCATGTACTTGGCGAGTGGATTAATGAGAACGAGGGCAGCCACTTCCGGCCGACGCTCGGCCAGCCAGAGTGAGAGAGTCCCACCCATGGACAGTCCAGCGACGGCCACCTGAGAGCACCGCACGGCGAGCTCCTCAAACGCGGCGTCCGCGGCGGCCGTGTAGTCGTCAAAGGTGGTCGGCATCATGTCCTCGACCGAGGTTCCGTGACCCGGCAGGCGCGGCAGCTCCACTGAGTAGCCGTGATTGGCGAGGACTTCAGCGAGCGGGCGCATCGACTGAGGGTTGCCCGTAAATCCGTGAAGAACCAGGACTCCGAATTCGTTGCCGCGGGCCGAGAACGGCTCGCAGCCCGCCATAACCTCGACTGTCATAGCGGGAGAGATTACTGGCCCGACTAATTTGCCCCGAATGGCAAACGGCCCCTACGAGTTCTTATCGAGCGAGTGGATCGACTCGGCACGCGAGATCCGCGACGAGTTTGGCCCCGTGCCGACTGCGACGGTGGTCGTCATGAATCTCGTGGTGACCGAAGCGCCGTTTACCCCCGATCCACTGCACGCACACCTCAACACCGCGCGAGGTCCGGTGGCTATTGAGTCAGGGCATCACCCCGAACCTGACGTCGTGATCACGGTTGAGTGGGTGACCGCGAAGGCGCTGCTCGTTGACGGCAACCCCCAAGCGGCGATGTCGGCGTTCATGGCCGGCAAGGTGAAGGTTGAAGGCGACATGGCCAAACTGCTGAGCCTGCAGAGCCAGACGCCCGATGAGCGCGCCGCGCTAGTGGTCGAGCGGTTGCGCCAGATCACCGTGTGATCGCCGTCGATCCAACGATCGATAAAACGTCGAGCCGATCGCCGCGAGCAGCGCGGTGCCCGCGCCGAGCAAGAAGGGCAATCGAAATGTCGAGATCGGCCACGGACCGCTGAACTTGTCCGAGATCCCGTGGTCGCGCAGCAACGTGGTCTGCACCGAGACCACCACCGTTTGGCCGACCACTTGACCGATCTGTCCGCTCAGCAACTGTGCGGCGGACATGACGCCGAATTCGGACGCGTCGACCTCGTTGGCCATGGTTGAACCCGACGCCGGCATCGCGACGCCCATGCCGAGCCCGCTCAAAGCCAGCGCCACGATCACCAGCCACATTCCCGAGCTCGGTTGCAGCATCGCGAACGCGATCATCGACGACATGAGGAACAAGCACCCCGCGGTCGCGGTCGTGCGTTCACCGAAGCGAATCGCCGCGTAGCCGGCGATCGGTGAAAAGACCGCGAAGACAATCGGCCGCGCCATGGAGTAAAAGCCCGCGCTCGACGTGGACGCGTGAAAGCAGTGCTCCAAGATGAGCGGGGTGAGAAAAAATCCGCCGAAGTAGCTAAAGCTCGCCATCGCGCGCACGATCATCGGCCACACGAAGTTGCGGCGTTTGAAGTACTTAGGAGGAATCAGCGGATTGTCGACAGTGCGGATCCGCACGACAAAGACAGTGACGAACGTCACCGCCACCGCCCACAGCGTGTACTCAATCGGCGAACTCCACGCCACCGAACGTCCGCCGAAGGACAGTCCGAGTGTCATGGCGGTAATGCCGAGAGAGAGCGCCCAACTACTCGCCCAGTCCATGCGGCGCAGCAGACGTCGAGCCTTCTCTCGTCGTTGAAGTTCGTCTTTTACTTCGCTGCGCATCTGGGGCAACAGGATCGAGACCACGGTGAACGCGGCGGCCAGCAGACCGAGCTGCACCCAGAACAGCGCCCGCCATCCCCACGCTTGGATGATCGGCGCTCCAACCGAGAGACCCACGACGGGACCGCCCGCGCCCACGAGCGACCACCACCCCATCGCCTTGACGCGTTCTTCGCGCGAGAAGACCAAGTTGATGAGCGCACCGGACGCCGTACCGGTCGCCGCGCCTTGGATTCCGTCAAGGGTTCGCGCGAGGATCAGCCAGGTGGTGTTGGGCGCGAGCGCGGTGAGGATCGCCGAGATCATCGCTCCGATGAGGCCGAACATGTAGAGCTGGCGGTGTCCAAAGAGGTCGCCAATCTTGCCGAAGATGGGGGCGGCGATCCCGTAGGCGAGAGTCGGTCCGAGCGACGTCCACAGCAACACGGCGATCGAGGTGTGCAGCTCCGTCGAGACGTGCGAGAGGTCGACGTTAAAGACGGTGAAGGTGAAGTTCAGGGCGAGCAGGCCGCTCAGCAGGCTCCACAGAACCCACCACTGGTACTTCGACGAACCGAGTGCTCGCGCGTGAACGCGGTGACGAAGCAGCGCAATCCAGTTGAGGTCACTGCTCGCCTCGGCACCACTGGCCCCAAAGGCGACGCCGCCGGGATCGTTGATGTCATCGAGCAGCGCCTCGGGATCTTCGCGCCGGGCGTGCGGTGGCCGCCCCTCGTCGCTCACTTGAGCAGGTTGGGGAGTTTCTCCGCGAGCTCGCCGACGGACCAACGGTCCTTTTTGTCGAGCGTTTGGGTCATGGTCCAGTTCTGAAACAGCCGCACGGTGCCGCCCTGCACGAAGAAGACCTTGCCGTTGACCGCGCAGCTCTCCATCGCCAATGTCGCCACGAGCGGCGAAATATTGGCCGGGTCCCAAACGTCAAAGGTGGCCGCGTCAGTTGGCTTGGCGACGACGTCGCTCAGTCCCGGCGTCGATTCGGTCATGCGCGTACGCGCCGCGGGAGCAATCGCGTTGGCGCGCACGCCGTAGCGCGCGAGCTCCTCGGCGATGATCACGGTGAAGGCAGCGATGCCCGCCTTTGCCGCGCCGTAATTGGACTGGCCGACATTGCCCAGCAGACCCGACGTCGACGACGTGTTGATGATCGAGGCCTTCACGGTCTTGCCGGCCTTGGCCTGCTCGCGCCAGTACGCCGCGGCGTGCCGGGTCGGAACAAAGTGACCCTTTAGGTGAACATTGATCACGGAGTCCCAGTCGTCTTCGCTCAGATTGACCAGCACGCGGTCGCGCAGGATGCCGGCGTTGTTTACGAGCACGTGGAGGTCGCCGAACGCGTCGATGGCGGACTTGATCAATCGCTCGCCGCCGTCCCATTCCGCGATGTTGTCGTGATTGGCGATTGCCTGGCCGCCCATTGCGGTGATCTCGGCCGCCACCTGTTCGGCCGGCGTGCCGCCTTCTCCGGAGCCGTCCAGTGAGCCACCGAGATCGTTGACGACGACCTTTGCGCCTTCGGAGGCGAAGAGCAAGGCGTGCTCGCGCCCAATGCCTCGCCCGGCTCCGGTGATGATCGCGACGCGGCCGTCGAGGGCACCCATGACACTCCTTCAAACGTTGAGAGAACGGGGGCCACTCTAATGACGACGCGACCGCGCCAGAATTGCGAAGTGCCCGTCGAAGGCCTTCGTGCCACTGTCGTATGGCGTGGCGATCCGAACCGCGGTTCGTCGTATCGCGGCGGCGGAGATCGGTACCAGGTGATCATCGAGTCACTCAGTGCGCACGGCGTTCACGCGGAGCCGTTTGTCTACTTGGACTCTGAAGTCGATCGCGCTCGTGACACGTTGTCGAGCTCGGACTGCGTTGTGGTGTGGGCCGACCCGATCGGTGTCGATGGCGATCGAATCGTGCTGGACGAGCTGTTGCGACAACTCGCCCAACGAGGAGTTCGCGTCTACACCGATCCCGACACGATCCAGAAGATGGGCACCAAGGACGTGCTGTTTGACACTCGCACCATGAGCTGGTCGAGCGACGTGCATCGCTACGACGATGTTGAATCGTTTCGGCGCCAGTTTGCCGATCAGTTGCGCGCCGGGCTCCCGCGAGTCCTCAAGCAGCACCGGGGCAACGGCGGACTCGGCGTGTGGAAGGTCGAACGCCTCGACGGGCCCTCGCCGAGCATCGATGATCGAGAACCAACAGTCCGTGTGCAGCACGCGGCGCCGCGCGGCCACGAGTTTGAAGAGCTCTCGTACGCGGAACTGATTGCACGCATGGAGCCGTACTTCGCCGGCTCGGGACATCTCATTGACCAGGAGTTCGCTCCGCGGATTGTCGACGGAATGGTCCGGGCCTACATGGTCAAAGATCGAGTCGTGGGATTTGCGCGACAGTTCGCGAGCGAGATCGCTTCGGACGTCAGACATCTCGTGTTCGGACTGCCGTCAGCGAAGACCATGTTGGAGGCGTCTGATCGCGAATTTGCCCGTTTGCGTGAACAACTCGAACACGAGTGGATACCCGAGCTCCAAGGACTCCTTGACGTGTCGTACCCCGAACTGCCGTTGTTGTGGGACGCTGATTTTCTCTTCGGTCCAAGAGACTCTGACGGTCACGATTCGTATCGACTGTGCGAAATCAACGTCAGCTGCGTCTCACCGTTTCCCGCTGCCGCGCCCAACGAAATGGCTCGGGCACTCCTTCGGGAGTGTTCTTTGCGCTGAGTACGAGTGCGACATGGACGACCTGACGAACCAACTTCGTCCAAGGACCCACATCAGTGGGTCGAAATCATCGGAGCCAGAACCTCGGGGGTCGCGCGTGCGCGTGGTAGTGGTCAGGGATGTTGCGCATGTGGTCGTCAACGGACCATCCACCTTCGCCGAGCACGACGTCTGCGACAGCGGCGAGTCGCTCGAGTAGTACGCCGCGCACCAACTCGTCAGGACTCGGATCGTGCTCGCGCCAGACCACCATCGGAACGAGACAGATCTCGCAGTCAGCAATCCAGCAGATCTCGTCCTCGTAGTGCCGCGTCGTGATAATCGCGGCCTCGCAGAGATCGCAGCCACTCACTGGACGGTCACCGTGACCGAGCTGTGCCAGGCGACGATGGTGCCCGCGGCCGGCGACTGGCCGACGATCTTGGTCCAGTGGCCGTTTTTCGAGCTCGGTGTAACGATGTAAAAGAGCTCCGCGCTGCTCATTGCGGCATTGGCCTGTGCGGGCGAATCGCCGTAGAGATTGGGTACCGCGCGATTGGGGTGGCCCGCCACCGTGGTCGTCGTGGTCGATGTCGTGGTGGTCGTCGTGGTGGTGGTTGATGTGCCGGTGCTGATCGCCAGTTCAATCGATCCGTTCACCGCGATGTACGCCGGGTCCTTTTGACCCTTGTGGTACCAGGCCACCACTTCGCCGCGCGGCACTGAGGTCGTGGCGACCTGGCGCGACGTCGGACAGGTCACTTTCAGGTTGGACGCCAACAGCGCCGTGGCGGCCTCGCACGTGAGTCCGGTGATGACCGGAATCTTCACCGGCGCAATCCCGAGCGACAGCGTCACATTGATGGTTGAGCCACTCTTCAGCGACGTGCCGACTGACGGCACCTGGGTGACAATGTCGTTGGTCGGCACGGTCGGACTGTGCGCCGTGCCGACAACGGAGATGGTGAATCCGTCTTTGGCCACCTTGGTGAGTGCGTCGTGCTGGCTGAGTCCGATCAGATTCGGCACGGGGTGCGACGCGGTAAAGACTCCGGCCTTAACGAGGATCCCTCCGGTGAGCGCCAGAGCCAACACCACGATGATCGCCAGCAGCGCCGAGAGACGGTTGGTTCGCTGCACGCGCTCGCGTCCGCTGTGACGTCGAACAACCGGCTCGATGGATTCGCGATACCCCGGCAGATCGAATGGTCGGACCACCTCGTCGGTGACTGCGGGGTTCTCTCCTGTGCGCGCCATGGTCGCCGGCGCGCTCAGCACTGCTTCGGGGGTCGGCACGGTGAAGCCGAATCGCTGTTCGTTGTCTGCACTGATCGGCCGCGGAACCGGCAGCGTGGCCGCGACGGCTGTCAAGCGACTGGCGAACATCGAAGCGTCAGGTCGCGCACTCGGCTCCGGAGCCGCTCCGAGGGCCAACAAGAGATCGAACGGACCGAGCTCCGCGCGGTGCGGCAATGGTGCGCCGATGCGGTTGGTGCGAATTGACTCCAGTGACGCGCCTCCGTGGGGAACTTCACCGGTCAGGCATTCGAACATGATGAGCGCGAGCGTGTAGACGTCAGTGCGCCCGTCGACGCTTTGGCCGGTCACCTGCTCGGGACTCGAGTAACGCGCGAGCTCCAACGTGCGAGCTCGTCGCGGCGCCCCCGCCAGCGCCGACGCTGTCGCGAGGTCACCGACGCGCGTGCGACCTTCGGCGTCAAAGAGGATCTTGCTCGGTCGCAGTGAGCCGTGGATAAATCCGCGCGCGTGGGCGTACGCCAATGCGTCGGCGGCCTCAAGGCCGATCATGGCGGTCTGCTCGCGCGACAGCTGGCCGCGCTGAGCCAACACGGCGCGCAGCGATCCGCCCGGCAGGTACTCACAGACGACGTAGGTGTGCTCGCCCGCCTGTCCCCAGTCATACACCCGCACCAAGTTGGGGTGATGCAGTGACGAGACGGCGGTCACCGCTAGGCGGAACCTTTCGCGCCACTCGTCCTCTGCGGCGATCTCAGGGTGCAGCACCTTGACGGCCACCGCGCGTTGCAAAGTGAGGTCATCGGCGCGATAGACCGTCGTGCTCGAGCCGTCGCCGATTACTTCGAGAATTCGGTAGCGGGTGCCGAGGACGGTGCCGGGCTCAAGCGGCGCGGCTGGACTCATCGTTCGTCCACGATACCGACGAGTTCTACGCCAATGTGGTGGACCACGTCCCGCTCTCTAGCAGCGAGGCGAATTGATCGGCGGGCACCATGGGGACACCGAGCTCGCGCGCTTTGGTCACTTTGGACGCACCCGGTGCGCTACCAACCACGACGCAGGTTGTCTTCTTGCTAACCGAGCCCGGTGACGTCCCCCCGCGCTCAATGATCGCCGCTTCGGCGTCCTCGCGCGAAAAGCCCTCGACGGACCCGGTCACCACAATCGCCATTCCGCTCAGCGTCGGTGCCAGATCGTTCGCAGCGCTCGACTCGACCGTCGCCACGTTGTGCGCCACGAACTTCATCGCGAGTTCGGAGCCCTCCGGCTCCGCAAAATACGTCACCAGCGACTCCGCGATGACCTGACCGATGCCGTCAATTGCCGCGAGTTCGTCGAGCGGCGCTTCGCGCACCCGGGTGAGATCGCCGAATCGCTGGGCTACCAGTCGTGCCGCCACCGGTCCGACGTGTCGAATACCGAGACCCACGAGCAGTCGACTGAGTGGTCGTTGTCGCGACGCCTCGATGCCGGCGACCAGCGCGCGCGCCGAGAGTTCACCCATGCCCTCGAGCTCGGCGACCGATTCCATCTTGAGGTCGTAGAGGTCCGCGATATCGGTAATGAGCCCAGCGCTCAGCAGTTGGGCCACTCGCTGTTCGCCGAGTCCCTCGATGTCCATCGCGCCGCGCGAAGCGAAGTGCACGATCTGTTGCAGTCGCTGCGCGGGACAGGCGGGATTCACGCAGTACGTATCGCTCTCGTCCCCAGCGCGCACGAGTGGCCCGCGACACTCCGGACAGTGAGTCGGAAATTTCCAGCGAGCACGGCGGCGAACGCCGGGGGTAAGTAGCGGACCCACGACCTCGGGAATGACGTCGCCGGCCTTGCGCACGATCACCACTTCGCCGGGTCGCACGTCCTTCTCGCGAACTTGATCTTCGTTGTGCAACGTCGCCATCGAAACCGTCGATCCGGCAATCGCTACTGGTTCGAGCACGGCGTACGGCGTGGCACGGCCGGTGCGGCCAATGGATACCTCGATTGCCTTGAGCGTGGTCGAACGTTCCTCGGGCGGAAATTTGCGCGCAATCGCCCAGCGCGGCGCGCGCGAGGTCGCACCGAGCGCGGCGCGCTGCGCCAACGCGTCGACTTTCACGACGACCCCGTCGACCTCGTAGTCGAGATCGTGACGGCGCTGCTCGAGCCAGTTGGTGCGTTCGATCATCGCGGCCGCTCCCGTGACCGAGGCAGTCTCAGCCGCGGTGAGGAATCCGAACTCACTCAGCGCCGCGATGATCTCGTGATGCGACCCGAGCGAGCTCACGGTTCGGTATCCCGACTCAACTTCGAGTTGATACGCCAGAAACGACAGCGGACGCGCCGCGGTCATGGCGGGATCTTTTTGGCGCAGCGAACCAGACGCCGTGTTGCGGGCGTTGGCATAGAGCTTCGCCCCCTCGGCTCGTTGGCGTTCATTGAGCTCGAGGAACGCCGCCTTGGCCATGAACACTTCACCGCGCACGTCCAGTCGACCGGTGCCGGTCGCACCGGCCAGCCGGTGCGGCACGTTGGCAATGGTGAGCACGTTGGCCGTCACGTCCTCGCCGGTCGTGCCGTCGCCGCGAGTCGCCGCCAGCACGAGCCGACCGTTTTCGTAGGTGATGCTCATCGCGAGACCATCGACTTTGGGCTCGACTGAAAACGCCATCTCTGAGGGTGCGACGCCCGCGCCTCGCGCGGCGCGCTCTGCCCACGAAAGCAACTCTGCGTCATCAAATGCGTTGTCAAGGCTGAGCATCGCGACGCGATGAGTCACCGCCTGAAACAACGAGCTGATCGGTGAACCCACCTGCTCGCTCGGTGACGCCACGTCGATGAGTTCGGGGTGCTCCGATTCAAGCTGGCGCAGTTCGCGCACCAGCGCGTCGTAGTCCGCGTCGGGAATCGTGGGCGCACTGTCGACGTAGTACGCCTCGTTGTGCGCTTGGATCTCGCGGCGCAACTCCGCGGCACGGGTGGCCGGCGAGCTCACCGGCTGACCAGCGCCGCTCCCCGCACCAGCGGGTCGTTCTCCACGGTGTAGATCACCACGGCCTGGCCCGGCGCAACGCGGCGCACCGGCGCATCAAGCTCGAGGCGATCGAATCGAAACGTCGCGGGCAACAGTGGTCCGTGCGCGCTGCACTGCACGAGAATCCGCTCACCGTCATCGAGCGGGTCGCGCGTGGTGTGCAAGGACTCCGCCGTCAGCGGAATCGTCGTCGTCATGACCGCAGACTCGAGATCCACCAGGACGCGGCGCGAGGCGAGGTCCACCTGTGTGACGTAGCGCCGTTGGCCATCACGACCGGGAACAATGCCGCGACGTTGGCCAACGGTGACGAGTTCAGCTGAGCGAACCTCACCGACCACCTCACCGCTACGGGCGTCAACGACGTCCGCGGGAGTGAGCGCGGTGCGCCGCGCGAGGAATCCCTCGCGACCGGCCTCCGCCGTGATGAAACAGACATCCTGGCTATCGGGCTTGTCCCAGGTGCGCAGTCCGCGCGACTCGGCGACGAGGCGCACCTCGTCTTTGGTCATTTCGCCCACGGGCAACAACAGTCGATCGAGCACCGACGCGTCGAGGAATCCGAGCACGTAGCTCTGGTCCTTTTTGTGGTCCTTGCCGCGGGCGAGTTGATTGCGTCCGTCACGCTGCACCACTCGGGCGTGATGTCCGGTGGCCAACGCGTCAAAGCCGAGGCGCCACGCACGCTCAGCCAATAGATCGAATTTCAGGTGTCGGTTGCATTCGATGCACGGATTGGGCGTCTCGGCGCGCGCGTGGGCGCGCACGAAGGGATCAACCACGCGGGCCTCGAACTCCTCGGTGTAGTTAAAGACGTGGTGGTCGATGCCGAGCACCTGAGCAACGCGGCGCGCGTCTTCGACGTCACCGACCGAGCAGCAACCCTGATCGCTCTCGCCGCCCCACAACTTGAGCGTGGCGCCAACGACATCGTGACCGTCATCGAGCAGCTGGGCGGCCGCGACCGACGAGTCGACGCCGCCACTCATTGCAACGAGGACTTTCACCTAGTCATTGTGCCAGTCGTCACTGACGCACCTACCGGCGAAGTTCGGCGACGACCTCGCTCAACGCGTGACTGACAGCGGTGACGTCACCCGCGGTTGTCTCAGCCCCGATGGTGAAACGCACCGCGCCGCGCGCGCGTTCGCTCGGCACGCCCATCGCGGCAAGCACGTGGCTGCCCACAGTGGCGCCACTGGCGCAACTTGAGGCGGCCGACGCGCACACCCCGCGCTGATCGAGCAGGAACAGCAGTTCGTCGCTGGCGGCTCCGCTCACTGTGAGGTGAACGTGTCCGGGCAAACGAGCGGCCGCATCCGCAGTGACGGCGACGCCGGCAATCGAGGTCGCACACGAGATCAGTTGTCGTTGCAACGCACGGCAGTGCGTCGTCGCGGCGTCGCGCTCATTGGCGGTCGCTCGCACTGCCGCCGCGAGCCCGACCGCGGCCGCCACGTCCACAGTGCCGCCGCGCCGGCCGCGCTCTTGACCTCCGCCGACGACCACGGGATCGAGGCCCACCGGACGTCGCATGCAGAGCGCTCCGGCGTTAACGGGGCCCCCGAGCTTGTGCGCGCAGATAGAGATGAGATCGACATCGCTCGTGACCTTGCGCAGATCGAGAAATGGTGCCGCGGCAATCGCGTCGGTGTGCGTCACCGCATCCGGTGCACGTTCGCGAACGACGGTGGCAATGGCGTTCACCGGTTCGATAACGCCGGTTTCGTTGTTGGCCGTCATCACACTGACGAGGGCGGTCGACTCGTCACAGCTCTCCTCGAGTGCCGCGAGGTCGATCACGCCATCAGCGTCCACTGGTGCGACCGTCACGCTCACTCCGGGCAGCGAGAATTCGAGGGCGTGGGCGGCTTCGAGCACGGCGTGATGCTCAATGGCGCTGACGATCACCGTGCTGTGGCGGTGCGCTCGGCGGTGCGCGCGCACCGTACCGGTTAGGGCCAGGTGACACGACTCGGTGCCCCCGGCGGTCAACACCACCCCCGCGGGTTCCACCCCGACGAACTGCGCGATCTCGTCGCGCGCTTCTTCAATGGCCTTGCGCGCGGCGCGGGCGGCGCGGTGTGTTCCGGATGGATTGCCCACTACGCCCGTGAGATAGGGCGCCATCGCTTCTAGAACCTCGGGCCGGCGAGGCGCTGAGGCGGCGTGATCGAAGTAGTAGAGCGTCACGCCACGAAGTAGGTCTTGATGTTGACGAATTCGCGAATTCCGTGTACCGAGAGTTCTCGGCCGAACCCGGAGAGTTTGATCCCGCCGAAGGGCAGCTCGGGCGTGGAGGCGACAACCGCGTTGGCGAAGACCATGCCCGCCTCAACGCCGGCCACGGCATGATCGATCTCAGAGTCGTCGGTCGCCCACACCGAGGCGCCGAGTCCCCACGGCGAGTCATTCGCCATCGAGATGGCCTCGGTGAGATTGGCGGCGACCGACACGACTGCGACGGGACCGAACAGTTCCTCACAGCCAGCACGAGAACTCGCAGGAACGTCAGCGAGCACGGTCGGCGGATAGAAAAAGCCGCGATCGGGGATCGTGGTGCGTGACGTCAACGCGCGTGCGCCGTCACGCACGCTGTCACTGACCTGCGCGGCAATGAGGTCGCGCTGCGCGGCGGTGGCGAGCGGACCAATCGTGGTGGCGGGCTGCATCGGATCGCCCAATGGAGCGGCGTCCATCGCGTCAGCGAATGCGCTCAAAAACTCCTCGGCCCGCGAGCGCACGACAATGAAACGCTTCGACGCGATACAGCTCTGACCGTTGTTCTGAATGCGCGCCGTGACCGCGCGCGGCACAGTGAGCTCGAGGTCCGCGGACTCCGCGACGATGAAGGCGTCAGATCCACCCAGTTCCATCACGGACTTCTTCAGCGCCCGACCAGCCGCTTCGGCCACCGAGCGACCCGCACCTTCGCTGCCGGTGAGCGTGACGGCCGCAATGCGATCGTCGGCAATCAACTTGGCGACCGCACCGTGACCAATAAAGAGGTTGGTGAAGGTGCCGTCAGGGAAACCCGCGCGGTGCAGCACGTCTGCGAGGTACGCGGCGCAGCCCGGCACGTTGGCCGCGTGCTTTAACACGCCGACGTTGCCCGCCATGAGCGCCGGCGCAGCGAAGCGAACGACCTGCCACAGCGGAAAGTTCCACGGCATTACCGCGAGCACGGCGCCGAGCGGTTCGTAGCGGATGCCGCTGCGGCGCGCCGAGGTGATTACTGGCTCGCTCTGAAGCATCGACTCGGCGTGTTCGGCGTAGTAGCGCATGGTCATGGCGCACTTGGCCGCTTCGGCCTTGGCGGCCGCGAAGGTCTTGCCCATCTCTGACGTCATGAGCTCGGCGACGACCGGTAACTCGCCTTCAAGGAGTTCGGCGGCGCGAACCATTACCTCGGCGCGGTCCGCGAAACTGCTCGCGCGCCACGCTCGCGCGGCGCTCGTCATGGTGACGAGAGCCCGCTCAATGGCCGCGTCGTCGTGGGCCTCGTAACTGGCGAATTCGGTTTCGGTCGTGGGGTTAATTGACCGGAACGCCATGGCGGCATTCTGACAGAGCGCCGATCGCAGCGACGCCGCCGTTACGCGATGAGCGGCGTGCCCGTCTCCAGCAGTGTCTTTAGGTTGCTGAGCAGCGGGGGCCAACCGTCACTGATGGACACGAGCACCGTGCTGTCGGGCTCAAAGCCGTCGTGAGTGACCGTGAGCTGCACGACATCGCCGTTGGCGTGAATGTCGTAAGTGGCCCGGCTGCGGGGCTCGGCGCTGACCACCGCCAAGAATTCGTCGGAGAATCCGTGAACGGCCGCCCACTCCGGCGTAAAGGTGTGCCAGGTGTAACTGAGATGAGTGAACGGTTCGCTCTCGAGCACGACCTGTTCATCGTCTTCGATCACGACCCCGCTTTGCTCGACGGCCATCACTGAACCAGGGGTCCAGTCGGTGCGAAATGAGACCTTCCACCACCGCTGCGTCCATTCGGGATCGGTCAAGGCACGCCAGAGTGCAGCCGGAGTGGTCCGGATGTAAATGGAGTAGGTAAATGAGGTGTCGCTCATCGCCCTGGCTTGCTCGACGGAAGGGCCAATCTACGTCGCAAGCGTGGGCGCTGTCCCGTGAGGAGCGGCGCCCAACGAGCGGATCAAGTGGGGTCGGCGATTGAGCATGACGGCGAGTCCAATCGCCCCGCAGATGGCACTCGCCACGGTCACCGGACGGATCCCGATGGCGTCGCCAATCGCCGCTTGAATTAGTGCCCCGATCGGATAGCCGACCGAGAGCGCCAACGTGTACAGCGAAATAATGCGGCTGCGCTCCGCCGCCGGCGCGTGGAGCTGGACCGAAGAGTTGAGCCCACTGAGCGCTCCAACGTACGCCCCGCCCACGATCGCCATCATGATGAAAGCCACAACGACCGTCGGCGATAGTCCGTACGCGGCGACGCTCACGAGCAAGAGCGCAATCGACCCGTTGATGACGAGGACTCGCGACGTGCGATGGGCCAGTGACGGCGCGAGCAGAGCGCCGATGACTGCGCCAACGCCTTGAGCCACCGTCAACCAGCCGACGTAGGCCTTTGGTTCGTGCAGCACGTGTTTCACAAACGGGGCGATCAGCGTGATGAACGGACTGATGAAGAACGAAAGGAGTAGCACGATCGAGATGGCGTTGCGACACGCCTCGTTCGCCCAAGCGGCTCGGGCACCCTCCACGAACTCACCGATGAAGCGCACGCCCGATGGCCGACGTTCGCGGGGGGCGGTGCGCACGAAGAAGAACACCACACAGACAAAGACGAAGCTCGCCGCGTTAAAGGCGAACGCCCACTGGTACGTCCCCGCGGCCAACAACACTCCCCCGAGCGCCGGGCCGATGACGCGACCGAGATTGAACTGCGCCGAGGACAGCGAAACCGCCGCCATGATTTCGGTGCGATCCACCAATTCGGGCATGAGGCTCTGCCACGCCGTCCACGACGACGAGCTGCTCAACCCTTCAACGAGCGCCAGGATGAAAATCAGCCACGGCGACAAGTGGTGCGTAAAGGCACCCCAGGTCAAGATGCCGGCGCAGATGGCCATGATCACGTTGTTGATCTGGATCCACCGTTGGCGGTTCCAACGATCGGCAATGACACCGCCGAGGGGTGAACCAATCACTGCCGGAAGCCACAGCGCCAGAGTGACCGCCGCGTTCCAGACCGCCTTGTGAGTTGTGTCTTGCAGGTAGGCATTGAGCACGACGCTCTGAGTCCAGGTGCCCGAGGACGAGATGAAGCTCGAGAGCAAGGTGAGGGCGAACTGCCGATGCCGCATCGGACGAAATGCAGCCATTGGCATAAAGAAACGTTAATGAGGTCCTGTACCGTGCGGCCGTGATTGACGGGGATCTCGAGCGCGCGCGAACGCTCATCGAGCGCGCGACACGGATCTTGGTCCTGACCGGAGCGGGGATCTCCACCTCGTCGGGCATTCCCGATTTTCGCGGACCCGAAGGGATCTGGACGAAGGACCCCGACGCCGAGATGCTCTCGAATTACGAGGTGTGGCTCACGAACGCCGCGGTCCGCCAGCGCGCGTGGGCTTCGCGCCTCGCTCACCGTGATGTCATCTACGAACCGAACGCCGGCCATCGCTCGCTCGTGGAGCTGGAGCGCCGCGGTCAGATGCTCCTGCTCGTCACCCAGAACATCGACGGTTTGCACCACCGCGCGGGCAGTTCACCCGAACTGATCATCGAGATTCACGGTTCAGGGCGCGAGGCCGTCTGTCAACGCTGCGGTCACCGCCAACCGATCGCGGAGGCGCTGGATCGCGTGGCCGCGGGCGAGTCCGATCCTCACTGTCTCGAGTTACGCCACGGCTCACCGTGCGGTGGGATTCTGAAGTCGGCGACGATTTCATTCGGACAGTCACTCGTCGCGGCCGATTTGGCGCGCAGCGAACTCGCCGCCGAACAGTGCGATCTCGTCCTGGCCGTCGGCTCGACCTTGGCCGTCTATCCGGCGGCGAATCTGGTGCCGCTGGCTCATCAACGTGGAGCGCGTGTGGTCATCGTGAACGGCTCGCCCACCGTGATGGATCAACTGGCGGACGTGACTATCAGCGGCGATATCAACGAGCGACTACCAGCGCTGCTGTCGAACTAACTCTCGCTCGACTCGCCCTTCTTGCGCGGTCGCAGAGCGAACCACCAGACACTGACCATCGCGGCGAGCACGCCGAGAAGTCCCAATCCGGGCTTGATCTTGCGGCTCTTGGCGTCCTCACTCACGGCTGCATCGTAACGAGAACTCCCCGGGGCCGTTTTGCCCCGGGGAGTTCTCGCTGCAAGTTCCGTTAGTTCTGCTTGACGGCCTCAATGTTGAGTTCGAGGACGATCTTGTTGCCGACGACGATCGCTCCGTTTTCGAGCGTGGCGTCAAAGTTCACGCCGAACTCTCGACGGTCAATCTCCGCGCGCGCCTCAAATCCCGCGACGGTGGTGTTGGGCGCGAGACCCGGGTTCGTCCCCAGGTACTCGAGCTCAAAGAGCACCGGACGGGTGACGCCGCGCAGCGTCAGCTCGGTCGCGAGCTCGTAGGTGGCGGGTCCGGTCGCCGTGACCGAGGTGGAACGCAGTTCCAGAGTCGGGTGGTTCTCGAAGTCCAAGAAGTCGGGGCTCTTTAAGTGCCCATCGCGCATCTCGTTATTCGTGGTGATGCTGTCGGCGCGCACTGACGCGGTCACGCTCGAGGCCTGCGGGGTCTCGCCCACGGTGATCTGGCCCTCAAAGGCAGTGAACTGCCCGCGAACCTTGGACGCCACGAGGTGGCGAACAACGAAGCCGACCGAGCTGTGGGCGAGGTCAACGGCGTAGACGCCCGGGGCGGGCAAGTTCGCCTGATCGGTGGTCTCAGGGATGGTGGTGGTCTGACTCATGGTGGATCTCCTCTGTCGGAATTCGATGATCAGAGTATAATTGCATATGCAACTACTTGTCAAGCAGTATTTACAAAATCACCTAAATTAGGTAGAGTGGCTCCATGGACGCAACGATGGTGTGCCCGAGCGGCGACGAGCGAGTCCGCCTGTTTGGACTCCTGCTTGAGACCAACGCCCGATTGAGTCGGGATCTCGGTGCGCGCCTTGAGGAGTCCTGCGGGCTGCCCCTCGCGTGGTTCGACGTTCTCCTCCAGCTGCGCCGGTCTCCGGAAGGTCGTTTGAAGATGAACCAGATCGCCGACGCGACGGTTCACTCCACGGGGGGCACCACGCGGCTCATCGATCGCATTGAATCGGCGGGCTTCGTCGAACGACAGAACTGCCCCAACGATCGGCGCGCCATTCACGTGGCGATTACGACTGCCGGCAACAACAAGTTGGACGACGCGCTGCGCGCGCACCTGGTGCACCTCGATGCCGTTCTGTCGGACCGATTGACGCTCACGGAGCGCGCGTCACTTTCAGAGCTGCTGGCGAAGATCAACGCCGATTAGGCGATCGCGATCCACACCCGGGCGTCGCGCCCGTCATCGAATTCGAGTGGGTATCCGGGGCCCTCGCCAACGCCGATCGAGACAGACACCGCGAGCACTTCGGCCGCGAGCTCGTCAAACCCGTCGCTTAGATCATCAAGACCATTCAGCACCACGGTGATGCGATCGGCCACGTGGAAACCCGACTGCTTTCGCTGATCCTGAATCTGGCGAACCAATTCTCGGAGAAGTCCTCGGTGCCGCAGGTCGTCGTCCAGCACGAGATCGAGTGCCACGACGGCTCCCCCATCACGCGAGACCGAGAAACCACCTTGACTGCGGACGCGCAGTTCCACGTCATCGGCGCCAATCTCGTGCGCACCTGTTGACAGCGAGACGGTGACCGTGTGATTCGCGTCAAAGCGGGCGGAGACTTCAGCGGGATCAAGTGATGAGAGCGCGGCGCGAACTTCCTTCGCGGCTTCGCCCAGTCGCGGACCGAGGACGCGAAAGTTGGGCACGACCTCAACGGTCATCACTTCGCTCAACTCGTGGGCGTACTCAATGACGTCGACGTTGAGCTCATCTTCGACTATCCCCGCGGGGGGCCGAGGCGAGTCAGGCGGCAAGAACGCCAGTGCGCGTCGCAGCGGCTGGCGAACTCGGATATTGGCTTCGGCGCGAGCCTTACGCCCAAGCGACGTCAACTGTCGGGCCACGTGCATGGCCGCTTCGAGGTCTGCGTCAAAGGCCACGCCGTCGATGTTCGTTCGCCAGTTCGCGAGGTGCACCGAATCATCGGGTCCGCCGAGATCGAGTTCGCGAAACATCCGGTCGGCAATAAAGGGACAAAGCGGCGCGAGCAGTTGAGTCACCACAGTCAGTGCAGTTAGCAGCGTGGCCTGGGCGTTGAGCGAATCTGAGCGTGGAGCCGAGGGATCGGTCCGCCAAAAACGCCGCCGCGAGACGCGCACGTACCAGTTGGACAGATCGTCAATCAACTGGCCGATGGCGTCAGCGGCCGGCAGCGGCTCGTATCCGTCCAGCGATGTCGTGACCGCATCGAGAGTCGCCCACACCCGCGAGTGGATCCAGCGGTCCATCGCCCCGCGCTCATTGGGCGGCTCGATGTCGGGGTCCGCGGGATCGAACTGGTTGAGCGAGGCGTAGGTGCAAAAGAAACTCACGGTGTTCCACAAGGTGCCGAGGGTTTCTCGCAACGACTGGTCGATGACCTCAAAGCTCGAACGCGTCGGCGTCCACGGTGAACCCTGCGAGAACATCCACCACCGCATGGCGTCCGCGCCGCGCGCGTCGAGGATCTCCCAGGGGTCGATCACGTTGCCGAGCGACTTGCTCATCTTGCGGCCGCTCTCATCGACGAGGTGACCGAGACAGAGCACGTGCTCGTACGGCGACTGGCCGAAGACCAGGGTGTTCACCGCGAGCAGTGAGTAGAACCACCCGCGGGTCTGGTCGATTCCTTCGGCGATGAACTGCGCCGGAAACTTGAAGGTTGATTCAGAACCCGCCACGTGAGGAAAACCCACCTGGGCTGCCGGCATCGCGCCCGAGTCGAACCACGCATCAATGACTGGCGCGACGCGCGTCGCAACCTTTTGGCAGTGCGGACAGGGAAAGGTGACTTCGTCGATCGCCGGACGGTGCGGATCAACCTGAGACCAGTTCTGGCCTGACAGCTCCGTTAATTCGCCTCGTGATCCCACGCAGGTGAGGTGCCCGTCCTCGCACTTCCAAATCGGCAGCGGTGTACCCCAATACCGGTCCCGCGAGAGCGCCCAGTCGACGTTGTTCGAGAGCCACTCACCAAAACGGCCGTCGCGGATGTGCTGGGGGTGCCAGTCGATCTTCTGGTTCTCCGCGACGAGTCGGTCCTTCACTTGACTCGTCGCGATGTACCAACTGGGCTTGCCCCAGTAAATAAGCACGGTCTGGCACCGCCAACAGTGCGGCAGTGAGTGGACGTACTCCTCGCGTCGAATGAGCAGTCCTCGACGCTCGAGCTCATCGTTGATTGCGCCATTGGACGCTCGCACGTCACGGCCTGCCAGCCACGGAATCTCGTCAGTGAAAGTGCCGTCGGGTCCGACGGGATTGACCGTGGGCAATCCGTTGTCGCGGGCGACCTGTCGGTCCACTTCACCGAACGCCGGGGCTTGATGAACCAAACCGGTGCCGTCCTCGGTTGTGACGTACTCCGCACCAACCACCACACAGGCGTCCTTCGCCGCGGGCAGTTCGACATCACTAAACGGTCGTTCGTAGTGCAGGCCGAGCAATTCGCGACCGAGAACGGTGGAGTGCACGACCGCGTCGTCACCGAACACGGCGCTCACCAGGGACTCGGCGACCACCGTGCCGTCAACGATCGCGTAGCGCAGCTCTGGATTCACCGCCACGCCCGCGTTGCTGAGCAGTGTCCACGGGGTCGTCGTCCAGATCGCGAGGTGAGTGATCGGCGAACCGGCCGGAGCGTCAGTAACCCGCAGTCGGATGTAGCAGGTGTCGTCGGCTTCGTCGCGATAGACGTCGGGTTGACCGAGTTCATGACTCGAGAGCGGCGTGCCGCACCGCGGGCAGTACGCAATGACCTTGAGGTCCTCATAAAGGAGGCCTTGATTGAAGATCTGCTGCAGCTGCCACCAGACCGACTCGACGTAACTCGGGTGGAAGGTGAAGTAGGCATCGTCGGTGTCGACCCAGTAGCCAATGCGCTCCGTCAGCCGCTCGAACTCCCCCACGTATGTCATCACGGACTCGCGGCACAACTTGGTGAACGCCAAGACGCCCACCTGGTCCTCGATGGCCTGCTTGCCCGAGATTCCCAGGCGCTTTTCGACCTCGACTTCGACCGGAAGTCCGTGGGTGTCCCATCCCGCTCGACGATCAACTCGACGTCCGCGCATCGTCTGGAAGCGACAGAACAGGTCCTTATAGACGCGCGCCCAGACGTGGTGCAGGCCCGGTTTCCCGTTGGCCGTGGGTGGCCCCTCGTAAAAGATCCACTCGGGAGCGCCCTGGCGCTGCTCAATGGAGCGTTCGAAGATCCGGTGCTTGCGCCAGCGCTCCTGTTCGGCCGCCTCGGCCTTCACGAAGTCGAGGTCAGCGCTGACGGGGCGAAACACGGTGCTCCTTCGATGTTTCCACTCCATCGTAGTGGTGACGCATTCGACGTTTGAAGTCCGCTCGTAACGTCACGACGTGCATATTGAGGTCACGCGGAGCGACCATCGCCTGCCGGCGGTGTCCGCGATGGTGGCGGCCGCTGAAGATGAACTTGATCGACGTTATGGACGCGATGGCGCTGATCACGGTTTGGTGGGTTCCGAGGAGTTCGCTCCCCCGACTGGTGCCTTCGTCGTCGCGCGACTCAACGGTCATCTCGCCGGCGGCTGTGGGCTGCGCCAAATCGCGGCTCCAAAGGACCGCATCGGTGAAGTGAAGCGACTGTGGGTTCGACCGGATCTACGACGTCGTGGTGTCGCCGCGCAGCTGATGTTGGCAATCGAATCAGCGGCCCGTGACGCGGGGCTCGTCAGATTGGTGCTTGAAACCGGACCGCGTCAGCCCGAGGCTCATGACTTCTACGTGAAAGAGGGCTGGACCATCATGCCGACCATGCCGACGGGCGGCACGTGTCACCCGCAGGGAACCTTCTACGAGAAGTGGCTCTAGGACGCCTTCGCCGCGAGCACTTCGAGCCGCGCAACGATGTCGGTGATGACATGATCTTGCACGCTGAGGTGCTCTTGAATCTTGCGGGCTTCATCCAGCACGGCTTCGGCATCTTTGTAGGTGTCTTCAGCCCGCTTGTCGGCCGCCTTGGCCTGAATGTTCTGTCCCACGATGATGACGGGCAGCAGCACCAACTGCAAAAAGCTTGAGCTGAGCCACACCACGATGTAGTACGTGCCTTGATGGATCGCTGAGGGCAGCGCAATGAGGGCAATCACCGTAAAGAGGTAGGCGCACCACATTGAACCCACGACCAGAGTGACGCGCAGACCAAATCGCGCGTTGAGGCGCACGATGGGATTGGCGTGCTGGAGTTGACGGACGTCGGTCGACTGAACCGGCTTGCGACTCGCCAGTTCCTCGGCCCTCGGGTGCTGCTCGTACTCAAAGAGTTGGCTCATGGGCGAATCTTCACACCCGACGAGGTGCGGGGGTGGGAATCGTTAGACGCGTGGTTGCTGGAAACGTTCGTCGAGCCACGCTTCGTCAAGCTCGCTGAGCGAGTCGAGCACCAAGTCAGCGATCGCGAAAGCGGGCAACGTCCGTTCGGCGCGCTCGGGCACCGCCACGCAGGTCATGCGCGCGGCTTTCGCGGCGAGCACGCCCGCGGCCGAATCTTCGAACACCATGCACAGCGACGGTTCAATTCCGAGCGCGGCGGCCGCGGTGAGAAAAACCGCTGGATGCGGCTTGCCGTAGGCCTCGTCGGCGGCCGACGCAATGACCGTGAAGCGATCTGTTAGCGAGAAGTGGTTCAGGCACCGCGCAATCAACTCTGTCGGCGTCGAACTCGCCAAACCAACCGCGCCGCGCGCCGCTGCGAGATCAATGGCCCGCAGCGCACCCGGCAAGAGGCGACCATTGGTCTCAACTAATTCACCCACGCGCGCGAGGACTTGTCGGACGACGTCCTCCACAGACGGCGTCGCCCACGGAAATCGCTGGTGCCAGTACTGGACAACTTCGGTGACGAACATGCCCTTCGTACTGCGCGTACCGGTGCGATTAATTGGCACACCGAGATCACCGAGGATCTCGAGTTCGGCTTGATGCCAGAGCACTTCTGAATCGAGCAGCAATCCGTCCATGTCAAACAGGGTCGCCGCCAACGTCACGAACTCACCTTTTCACAACTCGGAGCTTCACCTAATTACGATCAGCCGGTGATTTCGATTGACACGCTTGATGCACAGACGCTCGAGGCGGTGGTTGACCGTGTCGTGCGCCACCAGTTGGAACTGGCACGTCGTAATCCGCTCATCAATGGATCCATCGATCGCGATGAGGTTGGCGCATCTTTGAGCAACGACATGGGCGCCACCACAGTGGCCCGACTCAACTCGACGGTCGTGGGACATCTCACCATGACCACGGTCATTAATGAGAACTGGGGGCACGGGGCGTGGATCAATCCGGGCTCACTCAGCTACGACAGCAATGAGGTGTTGCGAGCCCTGTACATCGGCGCGTCGCCAACGTGGGCCGAAGCGGGCCTTGATCGCCACTACGTCTGGGTCCCGCCGGCCGACGAAGAGCCGTGGCGTGAACTGGGCTTCGCCCGTATGCACCAGCGCGGGACGATGCGGCTCGTGCGACGTGACCCTCGTCCGCTCCCCACCGGTCTCATCGCCCGATCACCGACTCTCGATGACTTAGACGATGTGGTGTCGCTCAGCGCTGAGTTGTGGGAGTGGCAGAGCCGAGCACCGAGTTTTGGTCGCGTGGTCATGGATCATTTGCGCGACGACTGGGCCGAAACTCTCGAAGACGAAACCGCACGCTTCTTGGTCATTGAAGAAGAGGGACATCTCATCGCCCAATGCGGCTACTACCCGAGCGATCCGCAGGTCGGATCGTTCGCCAATGCCGTTGACCTCGTGGCCGTCACGGTGACCGAGAGCCGGCGGGGTCAAGGTCTCGGTGCCGCGATGGTGGACCACCTGTTTCAATTCGCGATTGAGGACGGCGTCGAGTACGCCGAAACGAATTGGCGCGTCACGAACCTGGCCGCGTCACGGATGTGGCGTTCGTACGGATTTACTCCGACGTATCTGCGGCTTCATCGGCCGCTGTGGATCGCCTAGTTCGGTAGTTGCTGCTCGATGGCCGCGATGAGGTGCTCTTCGTGCGGCTGCGTTAACGGACTAAAGCGGCCGACGACTCGACCGTCGGGGCTAATGATCCACTTCTCAAAGTTCCAACGCACGTCGCCGGTGTAACCCTCGGGGTCGGCCATTTTGGTGAGCTCCGCGAAGATCGGATGGCGATCGTGGCCGTTCACGTCGATTTTCTCCATCAAGGGGAACGTCACGCCGTACGTGAGCGAGCAGAACTCCTTGATCTCTTCGGCGGTGCCGGGCTCTTGTCCGTGGAACTGGTTACACGGAAAGCCGACCACGCTGAAGCCCCGCGCCGAGAAGTCCTCGTGGAGCTTCTCGAGTCCCTCGTACTGTGGGGTCAGGCCGCACTTGCTCGCCACGTTGACCGCGAGCACCGCTTTGCCCTCAAAGGCGCGCAACGTCGTCGGCGCGCCGTCAAGTGTGTGGATTTCGAACTCATAGAGCGACATGAACGGAACGCTACAGGCCTGGTCATAGCCTTCGGCCATGCGCGCAGTCGTCATCGAGGACGGCGAACTCGCCCTTCGTGAGCGACCCGATCTGACGCCCGGACCGGGCGAAGTCCTCGTGTCAGTACGCGCCGCGGGACTAAACGCCGCCGACCTGTTGCAGCGGCGCGGCTTTTACCCCGCGCCGCCCGGCTGGCCGATTGATGTGCCTGGCCTGGAGCTCGCCGGGGAAGTGCGCGGCTGGGGACATGGCGTCACGGGACTTCACGTGGGACAACGAGTGTGCGCGGTCGTGGGCGGAGGTGCCCAAGCCACCCACTGCGTTCTGCCGGCGCAGCACCTCATTCATGTTCCGCCGGGTATCGAGATCACGACGGCGGGCGGATTCGCCGAAGGGTTCGTCACGTCCTATGACGCACTGGTGCGTCAAGCCCACCTTGAGGTGGGCGAACGGGTCGCCATCACCGGGGCCGCGGGCGGCGTCGGCACCAGCGCCGTGCAGCTCGCTCGGGCTCTCGGAGCCACGGTCGTGGCTGTCACGCGCGACGAGGTCCACCACGATCGACTCCGTTCGTTGGGCGCCAGTGAGTGCGTCACGATCGATCAACTCAGCGACATCGATCCGGTCGACGTCGTGATGGAGCTCCTTGGTGCTGTCACCTTGAGCACCTTGCAACACCGACTCCGACCGTTTGCGCGCGTCGTGGTCATCGGCGTGCCGGTCGGCTCCAAAGTCGACATCGATCTCTTGGGAGTGATGACGCGACGCGCCACGATTACCGGATCGACGTTGCGGGCTCGTTCGAACGAAGAGAAAGCTCAGATTGCTGCGGCCGTCAACCATGACGTGGGTCCTTTGTGGGCCAGGGACGCTGTGCACACCGTCGTCAATCGCACGTTCCCCCTCAGCGAGGTGGCGGCTGCGTACGACTACTTCGCGCAACCCGGCAAATTTGGTAAGGTGATCCTCACCACCGCGTAATCAGGCAGTTGACGGCTTTCGGGCCAGAACGATGCTGGTGATCGCGCACGCGATGCCGACCAAGAAGATGAGCGAACCGAAGACGAACACCTGCGGGGGAATTCCCACGCGAGTCGCCGAGTACACCCAGATGGGAAACGGCACCTGGGAACCTGACACGAAGTTCGACGTCACGTAGTCGTCGATGGAAATCGCGAACGCCATGAGCGCCCCCGCCATCACGCCCGGCATGATCATCGGCAACGTCACGCGACGAAAGGTCGCGACCGGTCCCGCGCCGAGGTCGTAGCTCGCCTCTTCGACGGCACGGTCAAAGCCGACGAGCCGAGCGCGCACGGTCACGACGACGTAGGCCACCGAGAACATCACGTGGGCCAACAGCAGTGTCAAGAATCCGCGATCGATGTTGAGGGTCACGAACAGACCAAGCAACGACGCACCCATCACGATCTCCGGAGCCGCGATGTTCAAGAAGAGAACCTGTTCGATGGCGCTCTTGCCGCGAAAGCGCGGCGGCCGGTACCGCACGAGGGCCATGGCGAGCATGGTGCCGATAACAGTCGACACGACTGTGGAAGCCAGAGCTAGTTCGATCGACAGTTGAAACGCCGCCGTCAATCCCGAAACGCCGGTCAAGTGCTCGTACCACTTGAACGTAAATCCAGTCCAATTAAAGGTCACCTGCGGAATGCCGTGGGGCACGTTGTTAAAGCTGTAGGCGATCATGACGGCGATCGGAATGACGAGGTACCCAATCACCATCCACGAGTAGACGGGCAGCACGTAGCGGGTCCACCGACGTCGACGAGGACGCGTCGTCAACGCTGGCGCCGTCGCGATCTCGATCGCGCTCACACGTACTCCTCCAACGTTCGCGTGCCGAGCAGGCGGGCGTACAGGAAGATGCCGATGAGCGCCACCCCGAGCAGCACCGCCGAAAGCGCCGCACCGCCGGAGTAGTCGGAGTTCTGAAGGAACAGGTTCTGGATGACGGTGCCGATCATCGTGTTGTTCGATCCGCCGAGCACCTGCTGATTGACGTAGTCACCGAAGGCCGGAATGAATGTCAGCAAGAACGCGGCGAAGATTCCGGGCACGGCCAACGGCATGATCACGCGAGTGAACGCGACGCGCTTGCTCGAGTAGAGGTCATTGGCGGCGTCGAGCAGTCGCACGTCGATGCGCTCGAGTGCCACGTAGAGCGGGAGCGCGGTAAAGGGCAGGTAGTTGTACGCCAAACCGGCGATCACGGCGAAGTTGGTGCCGAGAATCTTGAAGTTGCTACCAACGAGGTGGCTGTGATGAAGCGCCGAGAGCACCACGCCGTGCTGGCTCAATAAGAACTGCCACACGAGCGTGCGGATGATGAAGGAGACAAAGAACGGCACGAGCAGCATCAGCAGAAAGAAGTTCTTGCGCCGCCCTCCGTGAAACGCAATCCAGTACGCGATGGGAAACGCGATCAACAGATCCACGACCGTCGCGATCGCCGCAAAGATCAGGCTCGTGACGAACTGTGGTCGATAGAGGCTGACGACGTTGGGGAACTCGCCCCAATGCCACGTCATCACGCAGCTACCTGTGGAGGGATCGCAACTTTCAATTGACTGAGCCAGCATGAAGATCAGCGGCACGACGAACAGCACGACGAGCCATAGCCCGGCCGGCAGGCTCAACAAATAGGGAACCGCGCCGCGCCGCCATCGGCGCGCGCGGCTGTCCCTGACTACGCCCCCTGGACGATCGGCAGGAACAGGTTGTTCCACGCGGTGATCTCTTCCTGGTTCTTGAAGCGGTAGTAGGGCTTCGACAACGCCATGTACGCAGCGTTCGGGAACACGGTCGGAGCGTTCGCGGTGACCGTCGTCGGCAGACCGATTGTCGACTTCATTTCGTTGAGCGCACCGACAGCCCAGCCGGTCGGGTGCAGCAGCTCCTGCTTTGCTGAGGGCACCGGGCAGATGTAGTCGTCGTTGTACTCCACCACCGCTTGGGTGAGCGGTGAGTAGAAGAAGTCCATCAACGTCATGGCGTCCTTCGGATTCTGGGCGTGCAGCGGAATGCACATGTTGTCCGTCCAGAACATCGCGCCCTCGTGCGGCAGCAGCAACTTCAAGCTCTTGTAGCGACTGTCGAGGTTCGCCTGGAAGATGTCGCCGGAGTACACCATCGAGACGTCAATGTCGCCGTTCTTCAGGTGCTGGATGTAGTCCTGGGCGTAGTAGCCCGCCACGATGCCGTCGCTCTTTTGCTTTTGCAGCAGCTTCGCGGCCTTGCGCCAGTCGCTCTCAGTTGAGGTCGCCGGATCGACTCCGATAGCCAGCAGACCGATGCTGCCAAGCTCTTCGGGATCCGCCAGCATTCCGACGCGTCCGGCGTACTTCTTGTTGAACAGAATCTCGACGCTGTCGCCGGGGTTCTTCACCGTCGCCGCGTTGTAGCCGAGCGTCGTCCAGCCCGACTGCCACGCCATCGTGTATTTGTTGTGAGGGTCCCACGATGGATTCTTCACGAGCGGACTGGCGTAGGTATTGAAGTTCGCCATCATCGTGTGATCGATCGGATTCAGCCACTTGTTCTCGATGAGGTAGCCCAGCCGCGTCGAGTTGTTCGACATGACGATGAGGTCGTAACCGGTTGACTGGCCCGCTTGCAGGGACGGACGGATCTTCGCGTAAAAGGACGGATTGTCCTCGATCACCTCGGAGTAACTGATAGTGATGCCGGTCGTCTTCGTGAAGTGATCCAGCGATGGGTGGTGCGAACCCACGACGTCGATGTAGATCGGCCAGTTCGCGAAGTTGACGTGGTGGTGCAGCTTCTGCTTCGCCCACCACGCCGCTGTGCCGACGTTGACTTTGGGAGTGCTGCCGCCGCAGGCCGCGAGCAGCGCCGAGGCGCCCAACCCGAGTCCGCCCACGCGCAGCGCGTCGCGACGCGTCAAGCGTCGACTGGTCAGTCCGCGAAGGATCGACGGATCGATGAACTCCGCTTCGTTGGTGTGTTCAGTGGTCATTCCAACTCCTCTCCAGCCTCGACATCGTCCCACTCAGGGTGATCAGTTGGGGCGACAACGAAGGTGTGCTCGGGCGGCCAGCTGAGAATGACGTCCTCGCCGGTGCGCGGTGCGTCGTGTTGGCCAATGTTCTGGGCGTAGACGGTGACTTCGGAGCCGTCCGCGATCTCCACGAGATACTGATTACCTACTCCGGTAAAAGTCGAGACGCGCAGTTGACCGCGCATCGAATTCATGCCGGTTGCGGGCGAACTCGACACGGAGCTGATCGAGATCTTTTCGGGTCGTACGCCCGCTTTGACGTGACTGAGCGAACCGAGGTGCGACAACGAACTGCTCGGTGCTCGCACCGTCGTGCCGTCCGAGGCTCGCAGGGCCACCAAGTCACCGTCGCGTCCCGCGACCGTGGCGTCAATCAAGTTCGAGGCACCAAGGAACGAGGCAACAAATTCAGTGCTCGGACGGTCATAGACGTCGCGAGGAGCGCCGAGTCCCTCGATCTTGCCGTGATGCATCACCGCGAGGCGATCCGACATGGTCATCGCCTCTTCTTGATCGTGTGTGACATAAAGGAAGGTGATGCCCACTTCGATTTGGATGCGCTTGAGTTCGACTTGCATCGCGCGACGCAACTTGGCATCAAGCGCCGACATCGGTTCGTCGAGCAGCAGCAATTTTGGCTCGTTGACGAGCGCTCGAGCGAGGGCCACTCGTTGTTGCTGGCCGCCAGATAGTTCACTGGCTCGGCGCTTTTGGTGCACGGGCAGGTCAACTAATTCCAAGACCCGCGTCACGCGCTCGTCGATCTCGGCCTTGGGCACCTTTCGCCGGCGGAGCCCGTAGGCGACGTTTTCGTAAACATCAAGGTGCGGGAAGAGGGCGTAACTCTGAAAGACCGTGTTCACGTCGCGTCGGTACGACGGAACCATCGTGACGTCGTGTCCTGCGAGCAGAATTCGACCTTCGCTCGGCTCTTCGAATCCCCCGAGCATGCGCAACGTAGTGGTCTTTCCGCAGCCAGATGGTCCGAGAAGACTGAAGAACTCTCCCGAGTTGATCGTGAGACTGAGATCGTCGACGGCAATGACGTCGCCGAATCGCTTGGTGACGTGGTCAAGTTCCACATCGACGCGCGACGACGTCGCCGCTTCGTCGTGCTCGCTCACTTCGCGCAGGCTACATCAGCACGATCAAAACGAGAGACCGATGTGCGGTCGCTCGCCCCGTAGGTTGCGCTCATGCGCGAGGACCCCGATGCAATCCCGGCACGTTCTCGACTCGATCCATCACGTCCCGACTACGCCGAGATTCTCGAGCGCCATCGCGTCGCGATCCAACGTCGAGAGACCACGTACGTCGATCCGAGCACGGGCTATCTCGTCCTCACCTCCGCGACACTTCGAGCCCGCGGCAAGTGCTGTGAGCAGGGATGTCGCCACTGCCCGTTTGTCGAGGATTAGACCGCGCCGACGGCGACGACCTCGTCGTTCTGCTTGAGGTGGTGTCGGTCGATGTTGACCAACGTGAAGAAGTGCAGCGCCGCGACAACCATCACGATCGCCCCGTAGCGAAAAGCCACGTCAAAGCCGTGAACGTTCATAGCCGCGACAATCGGGCGCGGGATCGCTCGCTTGCTCGGTAAGTGGTGCAGCAGCACGTACGCCGCCATCGCCGAGTTGAGCGACGATACGTAGAGCGTGTTCATGATGGCGGTCCCAAATGAGCCGCCCACTTGCTGGGTCGTGTTGAGCACTGCAGACGCCGCGCCGGAGTCCTCGTGCGGGACATTGAACAGCGAGGTGGACGCGAGCGCGACGAACGTCATGCCGAGTCCAAAGCTGATGCAGAGCATCGCGAGCATCACGTGACCCGGATACGAGCTGTGCGGCGTGATGAACGAGAGCCAGAACAGCCCGACGGCGGCAAAGAGCGGACCGACCGTTGCGACCGGTCGCGGTCCGATCTTGGGAATCAACTGCGAACCGACACCGGCCGAAACGATGACGCTCAATGAGAACGGCAGGAACAACAGTCCGGACTTAATGGCGCTGTAGCCGAGCACCGTCTGGAAGTAGAAGGTCATCAGCAAGAACATGCCGAAGATGCCGAGGCCGATGAAGCCTGACGTCAAGTACGCCCCGGCGCGAATCCGATCGGTGATGAGCCTCAGCGGCAGCAGCGGAGAACTGACCCGGGCTTCAATCACGAAGAACATCGCGATTAAGACGGCACCGGCCAGCATGAACGGCCAGGCGCCCGTTGATCCCCAGCCTTTTACGGACGCCTGAGAGACGCCGTAGACGATGCCGACCATGCCGATGGTCGCCGTGAGGGCACCCGGCACGTCGTACTTCGGATGACCCTGTACTTGTGACTCGCGCACGTTGGGAATGGCCAGGCTCACCGCGATGAGCGCCATCGGTGTGTTGACGAACAGACACCACCGCCACGAGATGTACTGAGTCAATAGACCACCGGCGATCAGTCCAATCGCCGCGCCGACGCCCGAGAGCGCGCCGTACACGCCGAACGCCGTCGCGCGCTCTTTGGAATCAGAGAACGTGACCGAAATGAGCGACAGCGCCGCGGGGGCGAGCAGCGCCCCAAAGAGTCCCTGACACGCGCGCGCCGCAAAGAGCATCTGCTGGTTCACCGACAGTCCGCCAATAAGCGACACCGCGGCAAAGCCGAGTAGTCCAATAATGAAGGCGCGCTTGCGGCCGAGGTAGTCGCCGATGCGTCCGCCGAGCAGTAGGAAGCCGCCGAACGTGATCGTGTACGCCGTGACCGCCCACTGGCGGTTCTGCGCCGCGATGTGCAAGTAGTGAGCCGCCTTGGGCAGCGCAATATTGACGATTGACGCGTCAAGAACGACCATCAATTGCGCAATGGCGATAACGACGAGGGCGAACCACCGTCGGGGATCAGGCTGCGTTGACGTGTCGCTCATTCACCTACCGTCCTCGTTGACTTCGGGTGAGGCTACGGCTCACCCGTGACGTCGTGACCTAACGAAGCAGCGAACTGAGTGGCGTGGACTCGAGTCCGTGCGCCTCGGCGACCGGGCCGTAGGTCACTCGACCTTCGACCACATTGACGCCCTCAGCGAGCGCGTCGTCGCGCATGACCGCGTCGCGCCACCCGCGGCGCGCCAACTCAATCGTGTACGGCAACGTGGCGTTGGCCAACGCGTGGGTGGACGAGTTCGGCACCGCGCCGGGCATGTTGGCCACGCAGTAAAAGATGCAGCCGTTGTGCTCGAAGATGGGATTGGAGTGCGTCGTCGGACGCGTCGCTTCAAAGCAGCCGCCCTGGTCCACCGAGATGTCCACGAGGACCGATCCCGGTCGCATGCGCGTCACCAAGTCGTCACTGACGAGCTTCGGCGCCTTGGCGCCGACGACGAGCACTGCGCCGATCACAATGTCGGCGAGCACGCACGCCTCTTCAATCGCGTAGGTCGAACTCGCGACGGTCTCCACCTCACCGCGGAAGTGGTGATCGACAGTGCGCAGCCGGTCGAGGTTCTTGTCGAAGATGTGGACATTGGCGTGCATGCCGACCGCAAGCGTCGCGGCCGCGAGTCCTGAGACGCCCGCGCCAATGACGACCACGTTGGCTGCCGCCACACCCGGCACGCCGCAGACGAGCGTCCCGCGGCCACCGCCCGAGCGCATGAGGTGATGTGCACCCATGAGCGGCGCCATGCGGCCCGCGACTTCGCTCATCGGCGTCAGCAGCGGCAGCGAGTTGTCGCGCAGCCGCACTGTCTCGTAGGCAATGGCAACATTGCCGGCCTTCACCAGCGCGTTGGTGCAACTCTCGGACGCGGCGAGGTGCAGGTAAGTAAAGAGCACCTGGTTCGCGCGAGCCGACAGCTTGGGATACTCGTCCTCGATCGGTTCTTTGACCTTCAAGACCAAATCGGCGTTCGGCCACACGTCGTCGGCGTCATCGACAATGGTCGCTCCGGTGGACTGAAAGTCCGCGTCGCGAATCGAGCTGCCGAGTCCCGCGCCGCGTTCAATCAGCACGCTGTGGCCGAGCGAGGTGAGTTCTCGCACTCCCGCGGGGGTAATGGCCACCCGGTACTCGTCGGTCTTTACTTCGGACGGAACGCCGATGATCATCGTTGATCGCTCTTCTTTCGGCGCTCGCACGCCACTCAAAAGGGGCGCGACAGCGCGCCAATAACCCTACGCGTCGAGGTTGTGCATCACGTGCTTGATGCGGGTGTAGTCCTCGAAGCCGTACACCGACAGGTCCTTGCCGTACCCGGAGTGTTTGAATCCTCCGTGGGGCATTTCGGCAACCAGCGGGATGTGCGTGTTGATCCACACGCAGCCGAAGTCGAGGTCGCGCGCAAAGCGCATGGCGCGACCGTGGTCCTTCGTCCACACCGAACTGGCCAAGGCGTAGTTCACGCCGTTGGCGAAGCTCAGCGCCTCGGCCTCGTCGGCGAACTTCTGCACGGTGATGACCGGCCCGAAGATCTCGTTCTGGATCATCTCGTCGTCCTGGCGCAAGTCGCCAACGACCGTCGGCTGAATGAAGTAGCCGACGTCACCAATGCGCTCGCCGCCGGTGGTCACACTTGAGTGGGAGGGACGTCGCGACAAGAAGCCGGTGACGCGGTCGAACTGATTGGCGTTGTTGACCGGGCCGAAGAGCGCGTCCTCGTTGTCAGGCGTGCCAACGACGGTCTGGCGCGCTTGATCGCTCAGCGCATCGAGGAAGTCGCCGTAGACGCCGGGACCCGCGACGACGCGCGTGGCCGCCGTGCAGTCCTGGCCGGCGTTAAAGAATCCGGCGATCGCAATCGCCGACGCGGCAGCCTCAATGTCCGCGTCGTCAAAGATGACGACCGGCGCCTTGCCGCCGAGTTCGAGGTGCACGCGCTTCAAGGTGTGTGACGCGCTTTCGGCCACCTGCATGCCGGCGCGCACGGAACCGGTGACCGACACCATTGCGGGCACCGAGTCCTCCACCAGCAGTCGACCGGTGTCGCGATCACCACAGACGACGTTAAAGACGCCTTCGGGCAAGAACTCGCTCATCAGCTCGGCCATGAACAAAGCTGACGCGGGTGTGGTATCCGCGGGCTTCAGCACCATCGTGTTGCCCGCCGCGAGCGCTGGCGCCCACTTCCAGACGGCCATCATCATCGGGTAGTTCCACGGCGTCACCGCACCGCAGACGCCAATTGGTTCGCGCCGCACGTAACTGGTGTGGCCCTCCATGTACTCCGCCGCGCCGCGACCTTCAAGCAAGCGCGCAGCTCCAGCGAAGAAGCGAATCTGATCCACCATCGGCGGGATCTCTTCGGACAACGTGACCGCGATGATCTTGCCGGTGTTCTCCGCTTCAATGGCAACGAGTTCTTCGGCGCGAGCCTCAATCGCGTCCGCGAT
Source organism: uncultured Ferrimicrobium sp. (assembly GCA_964434455.1). GTDB lineage: Bacteria > Actinomycetota > Acidimicrobiia > Acidimicrobiales > RAAP-2 > RAAP-2. The sequence continues at coordinate 340,101 of CAYSVK010000003.1, forward strand.
CTTGAGCAGCGCGCGGGAACGTTGCGACGGAGTGGTCCGTCGCCAACCCGCGAACGCCTTCGCGGCCACGGCGGTGGCGTTGGCGATGTCAGCGGCGTTGGACTGAGGCATTTCGGCGAAGACGTCGCCGGTCGCCGGATTGAGAAGTTCGACGTAGTTGCCACTTAGTGGCGCGACGCTCTGGCCCCCTACGAAATTCGCCAATCGCCCCATCGGGACCCCCTTGTCCGCCCCCGCGGCCGGTGCCTCGAAGGAGGCCACTCTGCCAGACGGCACTAGGGGTTTGCAACCTCGTGATGCATGAATGCGTACCCCTAGGCCCCCTAGGCGACGCATATCGTCGTCAAATGCCGCTATGCTGTTGATATCCGCAGCCACGGGGTCTGTTTTTCGGACCTACGAGCGGGAGACCAACGATGCCAGCACGAGCCACGAACAGAGGGGCACTCGCCCCCGAGCGCAGTATCCCGGAGGCTCCTGTCGTACCCGGCGCTCTCGATGAGATCGATCGGCGCATCGTCGGACTTCTCCAGCGCGATGGACGTCGCCCCTATGGGGCGATCGCTGAGGACGTCGGCCTCTCAGAGGCCGCCGTGCGTCGGCGCGTTCAGCGACTCCGCGACGCGGGTGTGATGCAAATTGTCGCCATCACCGATCCACTGCAGCTCGGCTACGGCCGAGAGGCGCTGGTCGGGATCCGAGTCCACGGCGACGTGCGACTCGTGGCCGACAAGATCGCTTCACTCGAAGAAGCCAACTACGTCGTTATGACGGCGGGGAGTTTCGACTTGATTGCCGAACTCATCGCGGTGAACGACGACGACTTGGTGCACCTTCTGAATGACTCCATCCGGAGCATTCCGGGCGTGACCGAGGTTGAGACGTTTCTCTATCTCAAGTTGGCCAAACAGACCTATACCTGGGGGACCAAGTGACGTTGCACGAAATCATCACCGACGGCATGACCGTCGTCAATCCCGAACACGAGAGCCATACGCTCTCCGAGCGGGCCCGCCGGCACCTCTGGCTGCACTCGGCACGCATGGGCTCGTATTCGGAGACGGCCGAAGTGCCGGTCATCGTCCGCGGCGAAGGCGTCTATGTCTTTGACGCGCGCGGCAACCGCTACTTCGACGGGTTAAGTGGGCTGTTCACCAACATGATCGGGCACGGTCGGCGCGACATCGCCGCCGCCGCCGCGACGCAGATTGAAGAGCTCGGCTACTTCCCGCTGTGGACCTACGCGCACCCGCGCGCCATCGAGCTGGCCGAACGGCTGGCGAACCTGGCTCCCGGCGACCTCAACCGCGTGTTCTTCACCACCAGTGGTGGCGAAGCGGTCGAGAGCGCCTGGAAGTTGGCTCGCCAGTACCACCGCCTGCGCGGCGACACCGATCGCTACAAAGTGATCAGTCGCGACATCGCGTACCACGGCACGACCATGGGCGCGCTCACCATTACCTCGATCGACGCCTACCGGGTGCCGTTTGAGCCGCTGGTGCCCGGCGCGATCAAGATCCCGAACACCAACCAGTACCGCGCGCCGGTCTTTGGCGATGACCCCGAGGCCTTCGGCCTGTGGTCAGCCATGCAGGTCGAAGAGGCGATTCTGCGCGAGGGTCCTGAGACCGTTGCGGCGGTGTTCTTAGAGCCGGTGCAGAACGCCGGCGGGTGCTTTACGCCCCCGCCGAGCTACTTCGCCGAGATTCGCAAGATCTGCGACCGCCACGGCGTGCTGCTCGTGAGCGACGAGGTCATCTGTGCCTTCGGGCGACTGGGCCACTGGTTCGGTGCGGAGCGCTACAACTACGTCCCCGACATCATCACGTGCGCCAAGGGCATCACCTCGGGTTATGCCCCGCTTGGCGCGATGATCGTCTCGGACCGCATCGCTGAACCGTTCCAGCACGGTGACACGAGCTTCATCCACGGCTTCACCTTCGCCGGTCACCCGGTCAGCTGCGCCATCGCGCTCAAGAACCTCGAGATCCTCGAGACCGAGGGCGTGCTGGAAAACGTGCAACTGAACGAGGGCTACTTCCACGCGGGACTTGACACCCTGCGTGAACTGCCCATCGTCGGTGACGTGCGCGGCGCGGGGTACTTCTGGGGCATTGAGCTCGTCAAGGACCAGGCGACCAAGGAGAGCTTCAGCGGCGATGAGGCCGAGCGACTGCTGCGCGGGTACATTTCGCCGCAGCTGTTCCACAAGGGACTCATCTGTCGCAGTGACGACCGCGGCGACCCGGTGGTCCAGCTCGCTCCCCCGCTCATTTCAACGCGCAACGACATCGACTTCATGGTCGAGACGCTGCACGAAGTCTTTGACGGGGCGCTCGCACGTATCTAGAGATGTCGACGCCGCCCGCGTCGTTGTGGTGGTCGGGATTATCTGAACCACCCACGGCGCGAGCGCCGTTGACACACGATCTCGACTGCGACGTCGCGATCGTCGGCGGCGGCTACAGCGGACTGTGGACCGCACGTGAACTGCTGCGGCGCGATCCCGCGCTACACGTGGTGGTGCTCGAAGCGTCGCTGTGCGGCTTTGGCGCCTCGGGTCGCAACGGCGGCTGGGCGTCAGCGCTGTACCCGCTCGGTCACGACGAGGTCTCGGCTCGGCACGGCGTCTCGGCGGCCGACCACCTGCGAGTCACGCTCAGACGCGCGGTCGCCGCATTGGGTGCGGCAGCGTCCGATGACGGACTCGACATTCAGTTCGCCCACGGCGGCACCGTGACGGTGGCTCGCACTGACGCGCAGATCGCACGACTGCACGCCGCGCAGAATGACGAAGGGGCCAACAGCAATGTGCAATGGCTGGAAGGTCGCGAACTCACCGATCGAATTCGGATTGCCGGGGCCACCGCAGGACTCTTCACTCCCTACTGCGCGGCGCTTCACCCCGCTCGCCTCGTTCGTGGACTCGCCACCGTGATCGAGCGACTCGGCGCCCGCATCGTGGAGAACTCCCCCGTGCTGCGCATCCTGCCTGGCCACAACGGACGCCGTCCGTGTGCGGTAACAGCCGCGGGCACTGTGCGGGCCGACGTGGTCGTGCGTGCGAGTGAGGGCTACACGCCGCGACTGCCGGGACTGCGACGTCGCATTGCACCGCTGTACTCACTGATGATCGCGACCGAACCGCTGCCGCAGTCATTTTGGGACGTGGCGGGACTGTCCAATCGCGAGACGTTTAACGACGAGCGCCACCTCATCATCTATGGCCAGCGCACGGCAGATGACCGACTGGCCTTCGGCGGACGCGGCGCGCGCTATCACTTCGGCTCGACGGTGGAGAGTCGATTCGATCGCGACAACACCGTCTTTGCCCGCCTGGAGTCAACTCTGCACGAGCTATTTCCGCATCTTCGAGGCGCCGTAACGCACCGCTGGGGCGGACCACTCGCGCTCAGTCGTGACCGCTCGCCGTTCGTCAACGTTGATCGGCGCACTGGATTGGCCGAATTAGGCGGCTACCTCGGCGATGGCGTCGTGCTGTCACGAGTGGCCGCCACGGCAATGGCCGAGTCAATTCTCCAACCCGATCAACCAGGAGAGTTCAGCTCGCTCTGCTTTGTTGGACATCAGGGCCGTCAATGGGAGCTCGAGCCCGCGCGCTACCTCGGCATCAACGGCGGACTGCTGCTCGCAGATCGGGCGGACCGCGACGAGCGCGAGCGTCGCAATGGCCGCTCGGCGCGGTGGTTGGAGCGGTTGCTCGGCTAATCAGTGCAGGATGTTGACCGCACGCGCGGCCACGACGGCGATTGTCACGAGTGACACGATCGACTCCATCGCGAACAGCAACTTCATCCGAGCAGTGAGCGGTAGGGCGTCGGCCGGCGCGAAACTCGTGCCGTTCGCAAATGCCGTATAGAGGTAGTCAACGAAACTCGGCCGCCACCCCGTTGGGGCGAGCTGCGGATTCTCCAACTGCGGGAACTGGATATCGGGCATCGCTTCGAGCGTGGTGCCGCGCACGCTGGGACCGTTGCGGTCGACTTCCCAAAACCACAGTCCGTAGATGATGACGTTGGTCACCCAGACTGCAATCGCTGAGTAGATGAGCTCTCGGCCGTGGCGAACCTGACTGCTCAGGAGATGATGAACCAACAGTGACATCGAACCGACGTTGGCGAGATTGATGAGTGCAATGAGCGCAAGCGTGAGACGGCGCACCCACGGACCTTCACCGGGGTGCCGGTGCGGGTGAGTTGACAGCGGTACGAGGGGCAGCACGATGAGAATGGGAAGCAACCACCGCGGCCCGACAACTAATCGATTGGGTAACGCCAGATAGAGCGCGGCACACGCCAGCAGCGCAACGGACGCCGGCCAGCGATGCGCGTGGCGTTCAAGGGCCGTCGGCGACCGATCATCCACGGGCCAGCTCCACGAATTCGTCCAACACCCGGCGCAGTTCCACGGTCGTCTTATCGGCGCGAGTGTGAAGTTCGGTGGTCATGACGAGGGGAATCTCGAGACGTTCGTAGCGCGACTGGATGCGCAGATCCTCCTCGACGACCGCGACTTCAAAGGCGATGGCCTCCTTCATCTTGGCCTCATCGCCACCTAGATCGTCACGCCAGAGCGAGGAGTAGATCGCCACGGTCTCGTCGTCTTCGGGCGCGAGAAAGAAGCCAATGACATTCGTTCCGCCGGCGTCGAGAAACTCGATGGCCAACTCCAAATGAAACGGTGCGATGTAGCGATACGTCAGTCGACGTCGCTGGATCAGCTCGCGCTCGCCGCGCGCGACGGCCGCGTCTTCTCGATTCGCGAAGAGGTGTTCGTACGTGGCGGTGAAGCTCAGTCCGTCACGTTTCACCGAATAGTTCGGTACGACCCTTTCTTCGTCAGCGCCGAAAGTGCCGCGATGAACAAAGGGAAAGTGCGCCATGTCGAGGAAGTTGTCCGCGAGCAGTCCTGCGGATCCGCGAGTACGGATGATCGGCAAATCCCCGCGTTCGAATCGAGAATCACTCGCCGCGGCCAGTGAGGGAGTAGGAGTTAGTGGTCTCTCGGGGGCGATGAAGACCATGCCGTGACTTACGAGCACCCCCTCGGGCGAAGTGAGCATCGCGCGGGAGGGAATCGTGGCGTCCTCTCCGAGCGCGGGTATCTCCACGCACTGTCCGGTGCCGTCAAAGCGCCAGCCGTGATACCCGCAGCGCAACCCGTCTCCTTCGCATTCACCCAAACTGAGCGGCGCCAATCGGTGCGGACAACTATCGAGGAAGATTTTGACTTCTCCGGATTCGTCGCGAAACGCGACGTAACGCTCATTTAACAGTGCATGAGAACTCGGAGAGTGCGTCACGTCACTTGCGCGACACAGCGGATGCCACGCCTGGCGTAAGGCGCCATCGCAGTTCCCGAGCGCGATCGGCGCGGCAGTCATCTCAGGTGACGTGGATTTGGCCGAGCGAGGCGATTCCCTGTGGCGTCAGCAACTGTCCGAGAGGCGAACTGCTCTTGCCAAAGAACTGGCGCGACAGACCCTTCGTGAGGTCGGTGACATCTTTCTTTGGAGGAACTGTGATGCTCACCGGGTGGTCGTAGTTAAGGATCGTGAGCGAGATCGAGAAGTGCGCCGACTTGGTCGACACTCGCAACGTCGCCGCCGCGAGTTGACCGGCACTGGCCGTCGTAATCGCGAGAGAGACATTGACTGAGGCCGGTAACTTCAACTGAGATCCGACGGCGGCCGAATGAAGCTTCAGGTGGTGCCGAACAAATGTGTACGTCGTGAGTGCCCCGTCATGCTTCACGGTGAGATGACCAATTCCGCGCAGGAATGGCAAGTCAACCTTGATCTTGGCCAATGTCAATGCCACCGGAAAGAGATCGAAGCCCGAAGGAAGTGGAGACGTCACCCAGGGCTTCTTGACGATTGACGAGAGTGACGGCACTCCGAAATAGACCTGGTGGTTCGACACGACCACGCTGATGGTGCTCATTGAGAACACCGTCGGAATCGAGATCGAACCCGCAACTCGATTGTGTTTGAAATCCAGCGCCGCTTCTCCGGTCACTTGGTACGGGCCACCGGTATCGATCACGAACGACGCGTTCGCGGTCATGGGTACTTTGCCGTGCAACGCGAGATTGGCGGCATTGTCGGCCACTGAGTTGCTGTCGCTGGCGGCGAGGGCCACTCCGATCGCGGTCAAGAGAAGCGAGACCACAGCGAGTGCAACGACGGCAACTCGCTTGTTGAACGGCACTGTTCAAGCGTATCGGGGCCGAAACGGCGCACCCCCTTTTTCCGCCGTGTGAGATCGGTGTGCAGCACCGAGCGCACGTGAATCACAATGTGACCGTGAGCCCCGAACCAACTAGCAACTACGCCGAGATCAACCGCGCGAATTGGGAGAGCCGCGTGGCCTTCCACGAGGCGGCATACGGACTGGAGGCGTACCGCAAGGATCGATCACACCTCTCCGATGTCGTGCGCGCGGACCTTGATCGGCTCGGTGACCTCACCAATCTCGATGTCGTTCACCTGCAGTGCCACATCGGAACCGACACTCTGTCGCTCGCGCGACTGGGCGCGCACGTGACTGGCGTGGACTTCTCACCCTCAGCCCTCGCCGTCGCTCGCACGCTCGCCGCCGAACTGGAGCTCGACATCTCGTTCGTTGAGTCTGAGCTGTACGCCGCTCCCGCCACGTTGAGTCCGCAGACCTTTGATCTCGTCTACACCGGGGTTGGGGCGCTCTGTTGGCTGCCCGACGTGCGTCGGTGGGCTCAGGTCGTGGCCGATCTGTTGCGCCCGGGCGGACGACTGTTTATCCGTGAAGGTCACCCGATGCTCTGGGCGCTCGGTGATCCGCGACCCGACGGACTGCTCACCGTGGAGTTCCCTTACTTCGAGACGCCGGGCACCGAATTCAATGAGCCGTTCACCTACGTCGCGCACGAGGGCGTGCTGTCCTCACCGCGAACTGTGCAGTTCAATCATGGTCTCGGCGAGATCTTTACCGCGGTGATGGACGCGGGACTAAATATTGAGTCGATTGAAGAACTCGACACCATTCATTGGAATCCTTTCGGGGACGCGATGGAAGAGGTCGCCAACGGACAGTTCAGGTTGCGAGACCGTCCTGAGCGCGTCGCGATGTCCTACGTACTCTCCGCGTCAAAGCCGATCTGAGCGCGCTGATCTCCGTGACGTGGCGCGTACCGTGACGCGCGTGGAAATTGGCGACGAGCGCGCCTTGGCGGTCACCTTGTTTAATCAGTGCTGGGAGTACCTCGAGCGCGACGAGCTCAGCGATGACGACGCCGCGGCTCTCCTTGGTGCCGCGTTCACGTCACGGCACCACTGGCTCGCCGTGGGCGGAGAGCGCCAAGCGATCACCGCGGACTGGATGGTGTCACGCGCGGCCGCTCGGGTGGGTTTCGGCGACCTCGCCGTCTTCTTTGCCCTACGGGCGCAGGTGGCCACAACCCGCGGTGAGTTCCCCGACTGGATGGTCGCCAGCTGCGCGGAGGGCGTGGCCCGCGCGTACGCGTCACGCGGTGAGCGCGAACTCTGCGCCGAGTGGACTGCGCGCGCCGAGGCGTTGGTCGCGGTGATTGTTGAAGACGGTGAGCGAGAACTGATCGCGAGCCAGCTAGCGACGGTGCCGCGCTAGCGAAAGTCCCGCGAGCCCGGCGCGGGTGCGCCGAGCGTGAGTGCCTCAACGGACTCCGCGACCAGTGCGAGGGTCCCCTGACCTCGCTCGATCGTGCCGCGCACGATGAGGGCGGGGCTGTGGCGCGCGACGTGGCGCCACCGTTCCCACGCGCCGCGCGAGAACACCACGTTCACGTGCCCGGTCTCGTCTTCGAGATTGAGGAACACCGCGCCGCGCGCGGTCTCGGGGTGCTGGCGGTGCGTGACGACGCCGGCCACACTGGCGCGCGGACTCTCGACCCCCATGAGCGCGTCGGCGCGCACGACGCCACGTTCATTCAGAGCCTCGCGCATGAGGGCCATCGCGGTCGCCTCGGGAGTGAGCCCCATCGACCAGAGGTCATCCGCCACCCGCTCGAACTCGCTCGGCGCGCGCAGCGGGGGCGCCACCGTGCCGGTCACAACACCGGCCAACCGCTCGGGCGTGGCTTGCGCCGCGGCGCCCGCGGCCCAGGTGAGCGCGCGCCGCGATGGTCCGAGCTCGTCGAGCGCCCCGGCGGCGGCGAGCGCCTCGAGGTGCGCGGTGTTGCACCCCGCGCGGCGCACGAGCTCTTCGAGGGATCCCCACGGCGCACCCGCGGCGATGCGCTCGGCTAACTCCTCGCCGATGCCGCGCACACTTAAGAGTCCGAGCCGCGCGACGGGAGCCTCGATGTCGCCCTCGAGTCGCGCGAGGGCACCCGAGCGATTCACGTGGGGACGCGCGACGGCGACCCCGTGGCGTCGCGCGTCAGCCACCAGGCTCTGGGGTGACCAGAACCCCAACGGCTGCGCGTTGAGCAGGGCCACCAGAAACGCCGCGGGATAGTGGTGCTTAATCCACGCCGAGCAGTACACGAGGTGGGCGAAAGAGACCGAGTGCGACTCGGGGAAACCGAAGTTGGCGAACGCCGCGAGCGCCTCGTAGAGCTGATCGGCGATTGCCCCAGTGATGCCGTGCTCGGCCATCCCGGAATAAAAACGTCCCTTCAGTCGCAGCATGCGCACCTCGGAGCGCTTGGCGGCCATCGCTTGGCGCAGTTCGTCGGCCTCGGCCGGTGAGAACCCCGCGACCGCGACCGCCATCTCCATGAGCTGCTCTTGGAACAGCGGAACCCCGAGCGTGCGCGAGAGGATCGGCTCGAGGCGCGGGTGCAGGTAGGTGACGGGCTCCTCGCCGCGGCGCCGGCGGATGTACGGGTTGACGGCGTGGCCCTGGATCGGACCGGGGCGGATGAGCGCCACCTCAATCACGAGGTCGTAAAAGCACCGCGGTCGCACGCGCGGCAGCGTCGCCATCTGCGCGCGCGACTCGACTTGGAACACCCCGACGGTGTCAGACGCACAAAGCAGGTCATAGACCGCGTCGTCTTGGGGCAACGCGGCGAGATCGATCTCGACGCGAAAGAACTGCCGCACCTCGTCGACTGCGCGGTGCAGCGCGTCGAGCATCCCGAGGCCGAGCAGGTCGAACTTCACGAGGCCGATCGCCGCGCAGTCCTCCTTGTCCCACTGCAGCACCGAGCGATCAGCCATGCGGCCCCACTCGACCGGACAGACCTCGATCACCGGTCGGTCACAGATCACCATGCCGGCCGAGTGAATCCCCATGTGGCGCGGCCGGTTGAGCAACTCGGTGGCGAGCTCCCCCATCAACGCGTCGCTCTGACTTGACAGCGCTTCGGCGTCGGGTCGTTCGACGTGACGATCGACGTCTTTGACCAAATCGGCGACCGCGCCCTCACTGTGACCGAGCGCGCGCGCCACGTCGCGCAACGCCGAACGCGGTCGGTAGGTGATGACGTTGGCTACCTGGGCGGCGTGGCGCCGTCCGTAGCGGCGATAGACGTACTGGATTGCTTCTTCGCGCCGACCGGACTCGATGTCGACGTCAATGTCGGGCGGGCCGTCGCGCGCCGGGGACAAGAACCGCTCGAAGAACAAGTTGAGTGAGACCGCGTCGGCGTTGGTGATCCCGAGCGCGTAACAGACCGCCGAATTCGCGGCCGAGCCGCGACCCTGGCAGTAGATGTTCTCGCGGTGACAGAACTGGGTGATGTCCCAGACGATGAGGAAGTACCCGGCAAAGCCCAGTCCCCCGATCACCGCCAGCTCGTGATCGATCTGGCGCCACGCGCCCGTGACGCGCTCGGCATCGCGCGGGCCGTAGCGACGCGTCGCACCCTCGGTGACGAGTGCTTCGAGGTACCCCTGCTCGCTCAGACCATTCGGCGTTGGAAAGTCCGGCAGCTCCGGTGCCACGAGGCGCAAATCAAAGCTGAGCGAGCTCGCGAGCTCGCCAGCCGCGTCAATCACCCCGGGCCAGCGCGCGAACCGTCGACGCTGCTCGGCGTCACTGCGCAGAAACGCGGTCGGTGACGCGGCTAACCACCCCTCGATCTCATCGAGGGTCCGCCGCGAGCGGATCGCCGAGAGCAGATTGGCGCGACGGAACCCCGCCGGCGTCGCGTAGTGCACGTTGTTAGTCGCCACCAGGTTCACTCCTGCGGCGATCGCCACCTCGGCCAACGCGTCGTTGCGCGCGGTGTCCTCCGCTTGAGCGTGATCCCACAGCTCCACGGCCAGCGCATCACGGCCGAAGCTGGCACTGAGACGCGCGAGCGCGCGAGCGGCCGCACGCGGACCGTCGCTGTAGAGCGCACGCGCGAGTGGCCCCTTGCGACAACCCGTCAGCACCACCCAGTGGCTACTCGCCGCGGCCAGCTCATCGAGCGTGAAGCGCGGTGCCCCTTTCTCGCCCCGGCGCAGATGACCCTCGGCGAGGATCGTGGACAGGGCGCGGTAGCCGTCGGCGTCGCGCGCGAGAACCACGAGGTGCTCGCCGCTCGGATCGGGCACGCCCACACGGTCGTCGTCGCCGTTGACCGTGAGCTCGGCACCAAAGACCGTCGCCAACCCGAGTGCCCGCGCCGCCTCAGCGAAGCGCACCACGCCGTAGAGGCCGTGGTGGTCCGTGAGTGCGAGGGCCGACAACTCGAGGCGCGCAGCTTCGGCCGCCAGCTCCTCGGGATCACTCGCCCCGTCTAAGAAGCTGAACCCCGAGTGCGCGTGCAGTTCGCCGTAACGCGCCATCAGTCGTAGATCCCCGCGAGGAACCACGCGCCGCGCTCGACAAAGAGCCACAACGCTGCGCCGTCGGCCACCACTTGAAGGTGCGCACGACGCGAACCCGCCGACCACCACCGCTCACTCACCGGCCACGGTCCGGCGAACCACTCAATCGCGCGGGCGCGACGTCCGTCAAAGCGCACCTCTCGCGGTATCGCACTGAGCGAACCGCGCGGATCAACGACGACGTTCGCGCCGCGGTCATCGAGCACCCGCACCGCGATTGGTGTCGACAGGATCGTCGCCGGACTCGGCGCGGGCAGCGCCGCCGGCCACGGCGCGTCAGCTCCCGCCGCCACGACCCCCGGTGCACCGAAGGGCCAGAGCGCCGCGCGGGCTAACGGACTGCGTCCTCCGCGCACCGCCGCGGTGACCACGCCGCCGGGACCGAGTCGCTGGCGAACCCGCACCGCGGCCGCGGCGGCGCGACGATCCGCGTCGAGGTGGTCGCCAAAGAATCCGCGTTGAGCGCTCGAGGGCTCGGCCTCTCCGCGCGCAGCGCGCAGTCGAGTGCGCAGTCGTTCATCGCGCTGGCCGGCGAGCTCGCTCTCTTCGCCGCGCGCGACGCGGTGCGCGTGAACCGCATCGCGTGAAAACCGTTCTGCCACGCGCGCGGGAGCGAGGTCCGCAAACGATCCGAGAGTGTGCAGTCCCAACCGCTTGCAGACCGTCGCAAGTTCGCGGCGCTCTAGTGAGCCGACCGGCAACGCGCGGCGGAACACCTCGCTCTCGCCCGGAGCAAGCAGGGCGCGACGACGCGCGGCGGCGAACGCGGTGAACAGTCCGTCGCCAACACCGAACTCCCCCGGTGCACCAATCGAGCGCTCGACAGTGGCCGCGACGTGCTCGAGTACGACCGACTCCCCGCCGTAAAAGCGGCTCGGCCCGCGCATCGGCAACGTGATGAGACCGGGGCGCACCGCGTCAACGAACGGACAGAGCACCGCGAGCTCGTCGAGCAGTGCGCCGAAGGCGCGCAACTTCACCCCCGCGGCGTCCTCGATCGCGAGCGTCTCCACCCACACCGCGAGCAGGCGCTCCACGACTAGCTCGCGAGAACGTGGCCGGTGCGATCCGGCAGGCTCACGCGATGCTCGCTCGCCCGACGTGCCGCGCCGCGGCCGCTCACTCGGATGAGCGCGGAGCGACCCTCGAGACGGGAGTGGGCCTGCCACGTCGCTTCGAGCACCTCAATAAAGAGGTCCACCGGTAGTGGCCAGGGTGCGGCGGGCTCGCTCAGCACGACGAGCACCGTCGCGCGATCCCGTGTGCGCGCGCTCAGTCGACGCGCGGCCGTGTGCGCGGCGCGCGACGGGGTGCGCAGCACCGCGATGTCGACACCCTCGAACAGATCGGCCGCGGACTCGGCCCACGCGCCACGCGGGCGCGGCACAAACAGCACCCGTCGCAGATCCACGCCGAGCTCGACCATCGCGACGACGCCGGGGTCGTCGACGCCGACGACCGCGCACCAGTAGCCCGCTGCACTCGCGCCACCGAGCAGGCTGAGCGCCAAGGTGAGCCCTCCCGATCCGGGGGCGGCGTGCACCGCGACCGTCGTGCCGCGTCGCAGTGCGCCCTCGGGTAACAAGCGATCCCACGGAGCACCCACCGGGAGAAGTCGGCTCGAGGCGGTCGCGACCGGTCCCACCTTGGCCGCCAGAGAAGCCGGTAATTGTGGGCGATTCGACGAAAAAGCGAACATATGTTCGTATGGTACTGAGACTGCGTCACCCGCGCCAATGGGCTGATCGGGTGCCCGAATCCCCGTCAACAGCGCGGTTTTGGGCGCATCGCAGACCACCTGCTCGCCGCGCCGGGTCGCCCCCAACGAGCGATTACGGCGTGAGGCGCTCCACTTTGATCACACCGATTCCCACCGAGGCATCCAGCACCAGACGAGGGGTGCGAGCCGTCACTCTCGTTCCGAGCGGGACAGAGCGAAAGTCGCCCGGACCGTCGTTCATCAATTCGATCGTGCCGAGTCCCACGTGTGAGTGGAGATCAACCACGACGTTGGCGGGGATGATGATCAGGTTCTGACCCACGGTGGTGCTGATCGTCACTCGCGTCGGTACATCCGAGAATCTCACGTCGCTCAAATCCAACGTCGAGCTACCGAACTGCGTGCGATACGTCGTGGCGACCTCTGACAACGCGGTGGGCTGCCACTGGTGCACGCCGTCTCCGCCCGCGAACGGCACGTTGGTGCTGGCGAGAAACGCTAAGACCCCTCCCACGAAAAGAATGCTGAGCGAGAGGACTCCCAAAAAAACGAACGAGATGGCCCGCAATAGCGACAGTCGACTATCGCCGGACCGTAGCGAAATGATCGCGACCACGACCAAGAAGATGAGCCACCCCGCGGTGACGCCTCCGCCCACTTTCGGGAGCCCGACGAGGGCGAAGAACAACGTCAGCATCAGCACACCGATGGCGATCAGCACGATGTACGCGAGAACGCGACCCTTTCGTCGTTCGATCGCCGCCATCTCCGGAGAGACAGAAGCCGAACGATCCGACGGAATAAACGCCCACATGACGAGATAAAGAGCGACACCAAAACCCCACAGCGCAGCCAGGACGACGAAAGCGATGCGCACGATTGAGACGTCGATGTCGAATCGCTCGCTCACGCCACTGGCGACACCGCCAAAGACTCGTCGGGCTCGACTTCGGCGCAGCTGGCGCGGCGCAGGGAGTTCAACTTGTTCGTCGGATTCGCTGACATTGGACACGCATTCACGTTACGAAGCACCCGAGAATGCATCCATCCGGAGAAACCCTGAGATATCTCGTGGAATGGGCTTCCCTCAGGGTTTCCCCCGACGGCGCTGACGTTGAGTGGGTGGAAGACTTTGACGAGACGTCGAACATAACGACGTATGCGAGAGAACGATGATGGATACGGCTGAACGACAACTGATTCTTGGAGTTCCGCAGCGGCCGTTGCGTCGCACGGCGCAGAGTGCGGTGATCGGCGGCGTTTGCGGTGGCGTGGCTCGTCGGTTGGGCCTTCGTGAACGTACTGTGCGCATCTTCGCTGTGGTGACGTCGCTGATCTTTGGCGCCGGTGCGGTGGTGTACGTGGCCATGTGGATTGCCGTACCGCGATCAGGCGACCTTTCGGTTGCCCGGCGAGTGACATCCAACGTACGCAGCGCTCGTTTACTCAGTCTCGTGCTGTTGCTTGGCGGTATCGGTCTGGCCGTCGCCCTGCGTCGCAGCTCTTTGGGTGTCGCCGCCATCGTGTGGGCTGTTGTCATCACCACCGGCGGGGCGATCGTGGTGTGGCGTTGGGCGTCTCCCGAGGAGAAGAACCATGTTCGCGAGATTGTGCGCTCCACACCACTCGTGGTCGGCGATTCGACGAGTCAACGCGTTCGTTGGCTTCGCATCATCATCGGAGCACTATTCGTTGCCACAGGTCTCAATGTCCTCTCTCGCGTCGGTGGCGTATGGGGCGCCGCTGTCCCGGCGATCATCGGCACTTTTGTCCTAGTGGTTGGGGCGCTCGTCATCTTGGCGCCGTGGTGGCTCACCAATCTCCGCGAACTCTCCAACGAGCGTCGAGAAAGGGTGCGGGCCGAAGAGCGAGCAGCGATTGCCGCTCACGTTCATGATTCGGTGCTGCAAACCCTGGCCCTGATCGAACGGTCATCAACAGACCGCGCCGAGATCGTGCGCTTGGCTCGACGTCAAGAGCGCGAGCTGCGCGAATGGCTCTTTGGATCCACTCCCAGCGATGTCTCGGCAACGTCATTGGCCGAACGCCTGAAGGGCCTGCAGCGTGAAATCGAGGCCGATTACGACGTCACCGTCGAGCTCGTGACGGTCGGTGACTGTGCGGTGACTGATGACCTCAGCGCGCTGGTCGCGGCGGGGCGTGAAGCGATGATCAATGCGGCGAAGTGGTCGGGCGAGACATCGATGTCCGTCTTTCTCGAGGTCGCCAAAGAGAGCGTCGAGTTATTCGTTCGCGATCAGGGACGGGGATTTGAGCCCGCTCAAGTTGGCGCGGATCGACAAGGGTTGGAGTCATCGATTCGCCGCCGCGTGATTGACCACGGTGGTTGGTCCAAGATTCGCAGCGCTCAGGGTCAGGGTTGTGAAGTTGTGATCTCGATGCCCCGGTGAACGAGTCGCAACCTAAAACACGAGTCTTTCTCGTGGACGATCACGAACTGATTCGCTCGGGGATACGAGCGGAGATATCTCACGCCGTGAACATCTGCGGTGAAGCCGATGAAGTTCCGGCGGCCATTGAAATGATCTTGGAGCGAACCCCCGACGTGGTATTGCTCGACGTCCACATGGACGGCGGTGGCGGTTGCGCCGTGCTTGACGCAGTCGTTCCGTTGAGTCCAAGCGTGAAGTTTCTAGCCCTTTCGGTGTCTGACGCCGAACTCGATGTCATCCGCGTCATTCGCGCCGGCGCACGCGGATACGTCACGAAGAACATCTCTGGAGATGACCTCATTGACGCGATCTACCGCGTCGCCGCGGGGGACGCGGTCTTTTCTCCGCGACTGGCTGGATTCGTGCTGGACGCATTTTCCGCAGACCCCAACAACCACGTCGCTGCGGCGATCATTGACCCCGAGCTGGACCAATTAACTCCAAGAGAGCGTCAGGTTCTCCGCCTCATTGCTCGCGGATACTCGTACCGCGATTCAGCGCAAGAGTTGGGCATCGCCGTCAAGACTCTCGAATCACACGTGTCGTCGGTCTTGCGCAAACTGCAACTGTCCAATCGATATCAACTCGCCTCGTGGGCTAATGAGAGACGACTGACGTAGTACTACGCCGCCCGGGCGCGAAGGAGAATTGCGAGATCTTCACTGGGTGTCGCAAAGTGGCACCTATCGTGGCCCCGTGTGTGGTCGAATCGCCATGTTCACTCCCCCAGGACGCGTCGCGCGCCTGCTCGAAGCGACACTCGCCGCCGGCATTGATCCCGAGGGCAAGCCGAGCTGGAACATCGGACCACAACGCACTCTCTTCGCCTTGACCGACGGCGGCGAACGCGTCGTCGATTCGTACAAGTGGGGGTTGTTGCCGAGTTGGGCGAAGGATCCGGCGATCTCCAACAAGATGTTCAACGCTCGAGCCGAGACGGTGCGTGAGAAGCCGTCATTTCGCTCGGCTTTCGCCAAGCGTCCGTGCGTCGTCGCGGTCGACGGCTTTTACGAGTGGGATCACCGCGAGGGCAACGCCAAACAGCCGCACTACTTCACGCGCACCGACGGTGAACTCTTGCTCTTCGCCGGACTTCACGAATTTTGGCGCGACAAGGATCTCGGCGAGGACGCACCCGCCGTCAAGACCTGCACCGTGATTACGACGACTCCCAACGACGACATTGACGGCATGCACAACCGGATGCCGGTCATCCTTGAACTCGACGAGATCGAGACGTGGCTCGACTACCGCGACGAGTCCCCCGAGCTGCGCCAAGCGATGCTCGATCCCGCGCCAATTGGCACCTTGCAGCACATCGCGGTCGGCACGCGTGTAGGCAACGTGCGCAACGACGGACCGGATCTGATCGAGCCGGTGAGCTCCGGGCTCTTCTAGGCGGCGCGACCGCGCTCGGCGTAGTGCGCGCCTTCAAGATCCAGCAGCGTTCGCTTCATCGCCAGTCCCCCGGCGTATCCGATGAGGGTGCCGTTCGCGCCAATCACGCGGTGACACGGCACGACAATTCCGTGCGGGTTGCGTCCGTTGGCCAGACCGACGGCGCGGACCGCGGTCGGTTGACCGATCGCAGTCGCCAACTCCCCGTACGAACGCGTCTCGCCGTACGGGATCTCACTCAGCGCTCGCCACACGCGTCGTTGAAACTCAGTCCCCTCAGCCAGAAGTGGGAGGTCAAACTCCCGGCGCTCGCCCGCGAAGTACTGAGCGAACTGCTCGGCTGCGTCACGCGATGAGCGGTCATCTCGCGGTCCGAACATCGTGGCATCTGGCAGGTGGCGCTGATGCAGCACCGAGGTGCGCGTGATCATGTCGTTCTCACGCACGACCACGATCGGGCCGACTGGACTGTCGATAATGGTGTGGACGGGGTTCATGCGGTGACCTCCTTGGTCGTTGGCAGGGTGTTGATCGCGTGGTCTCCGGCGCCCCAGAGGTACTGGACCGCGTAGCTGCGCCAGGGTCGCCACCGCTCGGCTCGTTCAGTGAGCTCTCGTGCGCTGTCGCCAAGTTTGAGGTGGCGGCCCGTCACGAGGACTCCAAGGTCGCTCGCGAGAAACTCGTCGGGTCCGCCGAGACCGCGCATGATTACTTGGCTCGTGGTCCACGGTCCAATGCCCGGCATCGCTCCCAGTACGTGTCGCGCGGCTTCACGGTCTGCACCCGGTTCGAGCTGCAAGTCGCCGCTCGCGAGCGCTGACGCCACAGCGCGCACCGTGCCGGCTCGACGTGTCGGCATCTTGAGAAGTTCGTCGTCAGCTCTCGAGAGACGCTCGGCCGTCGGAAACGTGCTCGTGACACCGTCGCGAGGTCGCGACAGCGGACGCCCCAGCGCGGCGACGAGCCGTTCGCCGTGAGTGCGGGCCGCCGCGGTGGAGACCTGTTGGCCGATCACCACGCGAATCGCCCACTCGGCCGGATCAACCGTGCCAGGGATGCGGCGGCCGTGCCCGGCTCGAACGAGTCGGCGCATTGAGGGATCCGCACTCAAGGCGTCATCGATTGCGACGGGGTCGGCGTCTAAGTCGAGCATCGCACGGCAGCGCGCAACGGCGCTCGAGAGATCACGCAGATCTTCGAGTTCGAGACCACACTGAATGAATCCGTCCCGCGGCGTCAGCTCCACAAGACCGTCACCAAAGTTGAGCGAGAGTGATCGCCGGTACGTGCGTCCATCCCACGATTCGAGTCCCGGGATCGCCGTAGCCACGAGGTGACCAAAGAGCCCCACCGGATGCAGCGGCTGGCGATACGTCAGTCGCAACGTCACCACTCCGGGACTCGTAGGAGTGTTCTTGCCCTTACGCGCAGCGCGCAACTGAGTGGGCGTTGATGCGTAGATTGCGCCGATGGTGTCGTTGAACTGGCGTACGGAAGAGAACCCCGATGCCGACGCCACCTGTGCCATCGGCAATGTCGTCGTCTCGATCAACAGTCGTGCGGTGTGCGCACGCTGCGCTCGCGCCAGAGCAATCGGTTCAGCTCCGAGATCTTGGACACAGATCCGCTGCACCTGGCGAGGGCTGTAGCCGAGCAATGCGGCGAGTCCGGTCACCCCGGAGCGATCCACGACGCCGTCCGCGATGAGCGTCATGGCGCGTGCCGCCACGTCACCGCGATATCGCCACTCGGCCGAACCGGGTGAGGCATCAGGTCGACACCGTTTGCACGCGCGAAATCCGGACTGCTGCGCGGCCGCGGCGGTCGGATGAAAGGTGAGATTGGCGCGTTTTGGAGTGATCGCCGGACAACTGGGTCGACAGTAAATCCCAGTCGAGGTCACCCCGGAGAAGAAGTACCCGTCAAAGCGCGCATCCTTCGAGCGCACCGCGGCGTAACACCGCTCGAAGTCCAACTCCATGGAGCCAGTTTGGCGGGAGTTTGGTCCCTTGACTAGCGGTTTTCGGACAGGTACATCTGACCTATCCGAGGGGCTCGTTCATGATCTCGACGAGCAGTTCGTGCGCGATATTGCGTCCCGTGCCGATGAAGCCGATGCGTCGAGAGGAGTCGTTGACCAAATCGTTGGTGATTGCGGCGTAGGAGGCCGTGGCGGACCCTTCGAGCACGAGCCCGTTGGTCTCCGCGCATTCGCGCACCGCGCGGCGAATGTCGACCTCGGGGACGAGTACCAGTGGCACTTCGTGCTGAGCGATGATCCAGTTGTTGACGGCATCTTCATCACCGCCACCTGCAAGTCCGTCGGCGATGGTGCTGGCGTGTTCCACGTCGGCCATCGCGACGCCTCTCAGCACGTGGAACATTGCGGCGCTGTTGGCGGGCTGCACTCCGGTGATCGAAATGTCGTGTCGATCGTGCGAGTTGCGCGATAACAGACACCCCGAGATCAGTCCTCCACCGCCCACCGAGACCACGAGGTGTTCGATTTCGGGCGCCTGAATGAGGATCTCATCCATCACCGTTGACTGTCCGGCAATGACGTGAGTGTTATTGAACGGACTGATGTATTTCACTGACCGGGTCTCTGCCAAATCAATGGCGTGAGCCTGTGCGTCGTCGTAGGAGTCTCCGACTTGAATCAGCTCGATCTCGTACTGGCGCAATTTGGCAACTTTGGCCGCCGAGGCGTTGGCCGGAACGACGACCGTGGCCTTCACCCCCAGCAGCATCGCGGCGTGAGCAATGCCGAGACCGTGATTGCCGGCCGATGAGGTCATGACCGAGGCACCCGGTTCATCGCGCACCACAGCATCGATGGCCGCGAGAGCCCCGCGAATTTTGAAGGATCCTGTGGGTTGCAGCGACTCGAGTTTCGTGAACACCGATCGACCGCGCAACGAAAGCACGACGGTAGGTGTGGGACGCAGGCGATCGGCGATAACGCGCCGAGCCTCTTCGAGTTGTGCTGGCGACGGTGGCAGCACTTCAGCGATCATGACGTGACCTCCAACGAGACCCTACCGCTCACGGTCCTCGCAACTTCGGTTAGTAGCCTGCCGCGATGCACGACGTGGTCACCACCGTCGTCGTCGCGGCGGGCGCGTTCATCGGTACGTCGATTGACAACTTCATCGCGTTTGCCGCTCAGCTCGCACTGACGGATCGACGGCGTTTCGCCCGCGCGAGTTACGGCCAGCTCACCGGCGTCGTCACGCTGATCGTGATCTCGGGCGGAGTGGGCACAGCACTTGAAGCAATCCCGCTTCGCGCCGTGGGTGCATTGGCTTTCGTGCCCATCATCTTGGCGGTGATTGCGTGGCGCAAACGGGGCGATCCTCGACACGTCGCCAAGCGCGGTGCCGTGACAACGTTTTTGATCACAGTTGCCCTCGGCGGAGACAACATCGCCGTCTGGGTGCCGATCTTGCGCGCGGACGGTCTGCATCGCGGCGCCCTGGCCGCGGGAGTATTTGTCGCGCTCGACGTTGTATTGATCTCGCTCGCGAGGGTGACGGCTTCTCACCCGAAGGTGATTGCCGTCAGCACGCGGTGGTCTCCGCGGCTGACCCCGGTGCTCTACGGCGCCTTGGCCGTGGTCATTGCGTGGCAGTGCCACTGGTTGTGACTTCTAGCCTTGTGGGAGTGACCGCGACGACCACGAACCCGGACACGGCCGTCTTTAAGCCGAAGCCACTGTGGCGCGGGTGGATTCATACCGTCGGCGTTTTTGTGCTGCTGGCGTTGAGTCCGATTCTGTGGGCCAAGTGTCGGACTTCGACGCAGGTCGAGTGGGTCACGTGCTACGTCGTCGGCGTTGGAGCGATGATGACGACCAGTGCGCTTTTTCACAGAGTGAAATGGTCCGCGCGCGGCTGGAACATCATGAAGCGCGCCGATCACACCGCGATCTTCTTGGCGATCGCTGGCAGTTATCTGGGCATTGCCGGACTGACGGTGCACGGCACCTATCGCCTAGTGCTGCTCGTGATCATTGGTGCGGGCGCACTCATTGGAGTGGCGATTCGTCAGTGGGCGCTTCACGCACCGAAGTGGGCCAACACTTTGCCTTATTTGATCTCGGGATGGGCCGCGGTCGGCGCCATGCCCCAGATCTACCGCGGCGGTGGCCCAATTTGCTTCGTTCTCATCATCTCGGGCGGCGTGGCGTACTCAGTCGGCGCCGCGTTCTATGGCGCGAAGCGTCCGAAGCTCAATCCCCGCGTCTTTGGGTACCACGAGCTGTTCCACGCCTGCACGATCGTCGGTGCGGGCTGTCACTTTGCGGCGATCGCCCTCGCGCTTAAGTAACTACGCGACGGGCGAGAGCCCGCCGTCGAGATTGATACCAACTCCCGTTAAGTAGCTCGCGCGGGGCGAGAGCACGAACGCCGCCAGGGCTGCGAACTCTTCGGCGCGACCAAAACGACCGAGCGGAACCTTCTGCGAATCGGTGATCGCCTGGTACAGCGCGTCGAGCTCCATCGTCGCGCGCTCGGCGGTGCGCACCCACTGTCCTGACTCAATGAGACCGATCAGGATCGAGTTGGAACGCACATTTCGCGGCGCGAACTCCGCGGCCATTGATTTCATGAGGGCGAGTCCCGCTGCGCGCGACGCCGCTGTCGGTGTCGATCCGGACGGCGGTGCCTTGGCGGTGATCGAGAGGATGGACAGAACCGAGCCCGAAGTCTTTTCGAGGTGCTCAATCGAGCGACGGGCGAGCCGCAACGCCGGGAGAACTTTTAACTCGTAGTCCGCTCGCCACTGATCATCATTCGACGTGGCGACGGGTGACGCGGATGAGGCGCCGGCGTTACTGACGACGCCGTCTAGGCGACCGAACTTCTCGACCGTCGCGTCAACAAACTGATCAAGGGCGTTTCCATCAGTCACGTCGGTTCGTATTACGAGCGCAGACTCGCCGAGGGCGTCGCGCGCCGCGGCGAGTCGCTCCTCATTTCGGCCGCAGACTGAAACGAGTGCGCCTTCGTCGCGCAGCGTGCGCGCGAGAGCGAGTCCGAGTCCGTCGGTGCCGCCGGTAATGAGATACGCCCGACCAGTGAGTTCGAGATCCATGGACGCAGCCTAGAAATCCTGGGGCGAGAGGCCCAAGGTGCTCGCAATCTTGTCGCGAGCCTCGTCGTGCGACCGCACACGAAGAAACGTGATCCCCAAATCGTGGGCCACACGCTCAAACCAGTTCGTGCGCAGATGCACCTTGTGGTGCGTGGTGAATGACCACAAAATGATGTTGCGCTCTGGGTCCAGGCGCACCATGTTGCGAATCGATTCGCGGTTGCCGTTCCATAACTCCTGGCGGTGCCAACGGCGCCGAAGTGTGCGGGCCACCACCTGGCGCATTACGAGAGCCTTCGGCAGATCGAACGCGACAACGACCTGGGCGCGCCGCAGAATGATCGAGCGCACGTCGCGGTAGTTTCCGTCAATTGTCCAGCCGTCTTCAGCGACGAAGGACCGCACACGACTACGAAACTCGTCGGTCGGCAGCGGTGTCCAGTTCGGTTGGTGGTACGTCGCGTCGAGCTCGTGGCGTGGGACCCCGAGGTGCGAGGCAACTTTTGCCGCATAGGTCGACTTACCTGAACCCGCGTTGCCCGTGAAGTACCACCGCGTCGGAGGCGCGAAAGACATTTCGTGAACGGTAGCGTCGAACAAATGGCGACTGACGCCCAGCGCCGGACGCTGCGCAGCCTCACGATCATCGTGGGCTTGCAGTGGATGGGCGGGACCCTCGGACTGCCGCTGCTCCCCTTGTTCTTGCGCCACCGCGGCGGCAGTCCGACCGTCGTCGGCTTCGTCATGGCGTCGTTCTTTATCGCGGGGCTGCTCACCCAGTTCGGCATCGGACACCTCTCGGACCGTTTCGGGCGCAAGAAGATGATGATCGCCGGACTGGTGATCTTCGCGGTCGCCAGTTCGGCATTTCTCTTACCGCTCAGCGCCGCGTGGTTCACCTTGGCCCGGGCGTCTCAGGGCGTTGGCGCGGGGGCCTTTGATGTGGCGGCCCTCGCGGCCGTGTCGGGCATGTTCGCCGAGCAGGAACGGGGACGGGCGATCTCGCGAATCTTCGCGGCGCAGTTAAGCGGCGTCGCGATCGGCCCCATGCTCGGTTCGCTCGTGCCGCTGAACCGGCTCGGCTGGACATTCTTCGGGGCCGCCATTTTGAGTTGCGTCGCATCGCTGCGGGTGCTTCGTGCCGACTTCGGCGAAGAGGTCTCTACGCACGAGCCGCTGCCCAAACTCAACGTGACGCGACAATTGATCGGCGCGGTGTGTGCCGCGATCTCCGTCGGGCTGTGCGTGGGCGTTTACGAGACCTGTTGGAGCCTGCTCATGCGGGTAAATCACGCCTCGACGTTTCAGATTCGCCTCAGCTGGACACTGTTCAGCGTGCCGTGGGTGCTACTCGCCACTGCCGGCGGCTGGTTGGCCGACCACGCGAATCGCAAGTTCATCTCCGCGGCGGGCCTCGTCAATGCCGCGTTCTTTTTGTTTCTCTACCCGCGTCTTCACAACGTGTGGCTGATGTTGGCGATGGGACCGTTTGAATCGATGGGTGCGTCGCTCAGCACCGCGTCGACCTCGTCGCTCCTCACCCAGGGCGCCGAAGTTCGCGAGATGGGCCGTCGTCAGGGAATCTCCACCAGTGCGTCCACGGCCGCGCTCGCCATTTCGGCCTTCACCAGCGGCGCGCTCTTCTCCGTCAATCCGGCGTTGCCGTTCACAGTGTTCGCCGCACTCTCCATTACCTGCACCGCGACGCTGTTGTTCTGGTGGCGCCACGCGCAAGGACGCATCAACCCGTAGAACGAAAAAGGACGGCGCCCGAAGGCGCCGTCCCCTTTCGGGTTTGCCGTAAATCCTTAGTGGATCCAGATCTCGGCCCAGGCCATGACACCGCCGTTGGGGCTGAGGATTGGCTGGGTCGACTTGACCGAGGTCGCCGTCGGCGCGTGCGCGTTGGCCCAGTTCTGGACGTGGGGGTTAACCGCCCACAGTGACACCGTGGTGTCGAGCCAGATGTAGGGCAGGTCGATGGCGAAGCGCTTGTTGATCGCTTGCCACTTCGCCTTGCGCGTCGTTGCCGATGAGGTCGCCACTGCGGCCAGCATGTCGTTCTCGATGATCGTGTCGACGTTGTTCGCGAAGTTCACGAAGCCCGAGACCTGACCGGAGCCGAACGGGTTCTTGTAGCAGGTCCACCAGACATAGTTCAGGTCCGGCACCACACCACCGAACTGAGCCCACTGGGTGCACTCGTACGTCTTGAAGATCGCGTTGTTGATCAGCGTGGACTGAACGAGCGGGACCGAGACGAGCGCAATGCCCGTCGGAGCCAGCTGGTTCTTCACGTAGTTGAACGCGTTGATCGAGGACGTCGAACCCGACACGGTCTGGATGTGGACCGTGACCGGCGTCGCGTGCGGGATGCCCTTGGCCGTCTTGTAGGCGTTCACCAAGCTGGTCGCCGTCGACACACTGAGCGCCGGGTAGCCCGGGTTCAAGTAGTAGGCGTTGGTCTTGGTGAAGATGCCATCGGACACTGCACCTTGGCTCTGGTCGACACCGGAGAGGTACCCGGGCCGGTTGATGGCGTGTGCCATCGCCTGGCGGATCCGGATGTCCGAGGTCGGCGCTGCGTGAGCTGAGCCACCCGTGCCGTAGTTCGTCCACGTGCCACTGGTGTCCTGGGTGCCGTAGTTGCCGGCGTAGTCCTTACCCGTCACGTTGCACATGATCGAGTTCATCGCCGGGCTGCGGCTCGTTGAACCGAGGTCGCTCAGCCACTGCGCCTTACCGCCTGGCGTGGAGACACCGGACGTCGAGCGGATCTGCTTCTGCGACACACCGTCAAAGAACACCGCGACGTCCATCGTTCCGGACTGGAGGTCCAAGATGCGGGTCGGGGCGTCGGGCTGCACGATGAACGTGATGCCGTTGAGGTAAGGCAGCGACCGGTTGGCCGAGTCCTTACGCCAGTAGTTGGCGTTCTTCGTGTGGCTGTTCGAGCTACCGATCGTCCAGCTGGAGCACACGAACGGGCCGGTGCCGTTAGGCAGGCCGTTAAAGGTGTAGCCAGCGGGGTGCGAGGGCACAGGCGCGAACATGGTCGGGTTGGCCATGAAGGCAATCTGCTGCTCGGCGAGGCTGAACGGGAAGGTGAAGTACGGGAAGAACGTCGTGTACTGCACGACGTAGGTCGACACCTTGGTGCAGTTCACGAGGACCTTGTACAGAGCCTGGCCCACGGTCGTGTCCGCATTCGCCGCCTGGAAGTTCGCGACAACCGCGTCCGCGTTAAACGGAGTGTTGTCGTGGAACTTCACGTTCTGACGAAGGGTGACGTTCCACTTCTTAAAACTGCTCCCGGCCACTGCGACGGCACTCAGCGCGAGGCAGGGCAGAACGGCAGTTCCGGCCTTGTTGGTTACAAATAGCGGGTCGTACAGCGCGACGCCGACGCAGAAACCTGCGGCGTCCCACTTACCGGTCTGGCCCGTGAACTTCTTGACGATCGGGGCATCTGAGGTGACGCCGACCTTCAAGGTCCCACCGGTGACCGGAGTACCCGTATTGACACCAGTGGTGGCGCCAGCTACGTCCGCTACGAGCGTGTCGACGACCGTCCCCGCAAGCGCCGCCCCACCAACGGTGGCAGCTGAGTGCGTCAGGAAAGTTCGGCGATCGATCGTGTTAGGCACGATGTCCCCCTTCACTGCAAGACCATGTGGTCCTGCTCTCCCCCCACCCCACCTGGGCGGGTTGTAGGCGAACTATACAGAAATCGGTTCGAACGCAATTGTCGGGACCTGTGATTTTTCTCACATCACACCTTCTGATCTTTGAGTGGATTAAGTAGACGTTCTGTCACTTGCCGCGACTGGCGATCACGACCCCCGTGAATGGCGAACGGGGGTCGTGATCGCCAGTAATGAATTGGGTTCTCGGACTAAAAGTCCGGTCCGCCCGGACCGTGTCCCTCGCCGCCCGGTCCGCCGCCCGGCACGCCGACGCCGACGCTCGTGGCGTCAAGCGAGGTGTGATCCGCGTCGATGGTGCCCTCGGCGACGACAAAAGAGCCAACGGTGACGTCACTCAGTGAGCCGGCCGCGTCGGACTTTCTAAATGTCGTTGAACCGTCGGTGTTGATGGTCCGATAAAAGCCGTCTCGGTCCTGGACCACGATCGTGGAGCCGGTCACCGAGACGACCTTGCCGCCGAGGTGGGGCAGCTGGATGAGGATGTTCGACGCCACCGTCGCGTCAGAGGTGCTCGGCACGACCGCCACGTTCTCGCCCGTCGCCAAGTCACTGACCGCACCAGCGGCGTGACCCTTGCGAACCGTGGTGGACGAGTTAATGCTGAATGTCGCCGAGTGGCTGTCTGGGCCGCTGACAGTGATCGAGGTGGCGCTGAGCGCGGTGATTTGGCCGAACGCGCCGGGTCCATCGTGCCAGTGGGGGCCGGGTAGTCCGTGATGACGGGCGTGATGCGTCGCGGTATGAGCCGCGCTGGAGGTCGACGCCGAGGCGATGGCCGCGCCGCCGGCGACGAGTCCAGTGGCCAAGGCGAGTGACGCGCCGAAGCGCTTCAGTCGCCGGCCCTTGTGAGTTCGATACATAGTTGTCCTTTCGATGCGTTTCGAGAAGTTCTCGAACGTCGATCAGTCAACTGTGCGCACCTGAACTCGCCCTAGACGAGCGATAAGAACGTCCTAATTTGACCTCACGGGTCGACGACGTCGAACTCCTGCGGTCGAAAGAAGTCGCTGCCGTAGAGCTTTGCGCGAACCACGTCGGGATCCGCGCCCCACTCCATCGCGCGCACCTGGTTCCAACTACGCCGACCAGTCGCCGCGCGGATGTAGTCGAACTCGCTGGACCGCAACGTGATCGCGGGCTCTTCGCCTTCAAAAGCGATGACGCGACTCGGAAACTCCACGCGCGCGGCGTGGGTGCCTCGCAACATGTTCGCGGCGAACTCGGCCGCGACCGAGACCGCATCGCTCTGTTTATCTCCCGGCACGCCGAGGGCGTAGCGAATATCAAATTCGTGCGTCACGATGTCAAAGAGCAGTTGGCCGAAGGCTGGCGTTACGCGCTCTTCAATGCCGGTGGCCTCCCACGCGACACAGATCTCTTCCAGCGGCACGTGAGCGAATCGGTCGACCTGCGCCTGCGTCCACGCGTGCATATCCGCAGTTGGAAAGTTGTTGCTCATGATGTCTTGGGACGCTCCGCAGAGATGGCCGACCACGTCGCGCACTCGCCACTTGGGAGTGAGCGGCGACATCTCAATCCACTTCGACAAGTCCGTCGTTCGGGTGAGATCAATGATCCGTGAACGAGTGTCGACGTAGGCCTGAGCAAAAGGTTCCATGGCGCCAACCTAGAACGAGTGGCTGATCGAATATCAGGGAACGAGGATGCGACGGAACCGCCGGCCCGCGACGTAGAGCCCCGCGAGACCCATTGCCACGAGATAGCCCACGTGCACGAGGTCGGTCCACGTGAACACCCCGAGCGAGCAGCTGCGCAGCAGGGCGGCCGCTTGGTACAGCGGTGAACAGCTGACGATGGCTCCCAGCCACGCCGGGTACTGCGTGATCTTGAAGAAGGTCGCCGAGAACAAAAAGATCGGCATCTGGATCAGCGCGACAGTGTCGAAGTCCTGCCAGCTGCGCAGCCACGTGCACCCCGCGAGTCCCACGCACGCAAAAGCGAAGGCCGTCAGCAGCGAACCCGGCAAGCAGAGCAAGACCCACCAAGAGTGAAAGTCCCCGAGGATCAACATGCACACGATGAAAGAGGTGGAGTAAATCGCCCCGCGTGTGAGCGACCACAGCACTTCACCGAGCGCGATGTCATTCACGTCCAGCGGCGTGGCGAGGACTGGGTCGTAGATGTGGGAGACCTTGAGCTTCCAGAAAGTGTTGTAGAGCGCGTCAATGACCGCCCCGTTCATGGCCGAGGTCGCGAGCATGCCCGGAGCAACGAACGTGGCGTAACTCACCGAGAGCGACCCGACGATGTGGATGCGACCGACCAGCGAATTCAGTCCAATGCCAATGCTCAAGAGATAAAAGAGTGGTTCGAAGAAACCCGAGACGAGAACCAGCCACTGTCGGCGATACGCCATGGCGTTGCGCTCTAAGACGCGAACCGCGCGCCGAGAGCCGAAGTGCAACGAAGGCACCACACGAAGCAGCGCAGCCATTAGCTCACCAACCGGCGACGCATGTTGCGTCGAGCGAGAAAGAATCCACCGACGCCGAGAGCCAGCAGCACACCAACGTGCACCGCGAGGGTGGACCACTGTCCTGTTCCGAAGGCCGCCGCTCGTGCCAGGGCCACTCCGTGATACAGCGGCATCACCTGGACCAGCCAGCGAATCGACGTTGGATATTGGTGGACGGGATAAAAGGTGGCCGAGAACAAGAACATCGGCACAATGAGGAATCGATAGATCGTCGTAAAGGACGTATCGGACTCAATCGTGAGCGCAAACGCCATCAGCGGCGTCGCGAAGGCCAGTCCAGTGAGCACGCCAATGATCGGCAATGTGATGGCCCACGGAGAACTCACGGCGCCAAAACACGCAATGACGACGAGATATATGACCGAACTCGCGGCGAGGCGCACGGCGACCCAGCTGACTTTGCCCGCCACGACGTCTTCGGGTTCCAGTGGCGTCGCCACCGCAGCGTGATAGGTGCGCACCCACTTCACCGCCCCGAGAATCGGCCACATGGATTCGCCGGCACCGAGCTGCATCGCGGTGATGGTGAGGAGTCCCGGGGCAATGAAGTTGAGGTACTTGTGACCCTCCACCGTGCCCACGTGCTGGGTCACGAGGTGACCGATACCCACGCCCATGGCCGTCAGATACAGAATCGGCATCAAGAAGTTCGAGATCACTGATCCACGCCACGTCTGGGCGTAAAAGCGCGCGTGGTACCAGAGCGACCTCCGCCACGGAGACCAGCCAGGACCTTTGATCGGCGTCGACTCGCGCCGCACGAGCAGATCGGTCATCACTCGACCAGCGTTCGTCCCGTCAGATGCAAGAACACATCTTCGAGCGTGGAGCGTCGCACGAGCGCGCTGGTGGGCGCGTGACCCGCGGCGTGCACGGCACGCAGCGCCTCGTCGCCGTCGTGCACGTAGAGCAATACTCGATCGGGCAGGACCTCAACGCGTTCGGCGAGCGAGTCGTAGAGCGACCGGCGATCCTCGGCGTCATCGACACTGAAGCGCAGCTCGAGGACCTCGCGCGTGGAGTGCGCCTCAATCAGTTCACGCGGCGCGCCCTCCGCCACAATGACGCCGTGGTCCATGACGACCAATCGGTCACAGAGCTGCTCGGCCTCGTCCATGTAGTGCGTTGTGATGATGAGGGTGACACCCTCGCTCTTCAGGCGATAGAGCCGCTCCCACACCAGGTGTCGAGCCTGAGGGTCAAGTCCCGTCGTCGGCTCATCAAGGATCAAGAGGTCGGGCTGATTCAACAAGGAGCGAGCGATCGTGAGACGCCGCTTCATTCCCCCCGAGAGGTTGTCGCACTTGTCCTTGGCGCGCTCGCTTAGTTGCGTGAATTCGAGCAATTCGAGCGCACGTTCCTTCACGAGCTTGCGCGGCAGGTCGAAGTAGCGACCAAACATCAAGAGATTGTCGAGGACGCTCAACTCCAACTCCAAGGTGTCCTCTTGCGGCACAACGCCGAGGCGAGCTCGAATCGCCGGGCCGTCGGTGCGCGGATCCAGACCGAAGATTGTGAGATCTCCGCCAGTGGGTTGTGAGACGGCCGAGATCATGCGCATCGTCGAGGTTTTGCCCGCACCGTTGGGACCGAGAAAACCGAAACTCTCGCCCTCGCGCACCGTCACATCAACGCCGTCGACCGCCAGAAAATCCCCAAATTTCTTGGTCAAACCGCGCGCGGCCACCAGAGGTGCGCCAAAAGTCATAGGGGGAAACGCTACCAACGGCGTCTCTCACGACGACCTTATATATAGGGCTATCCGCGATTCGCGCTCTCGCGGCCGCCAAGATTCCCCCCGTCGGAACGTCGCGAGGGTCGGACCCGCGACAGCACACCGCAGACCATCTTTCTGGGAGGAGAGAAATGGCGGACATCACGGTGGACTCTTCAGGGGTCCCGCTCGAGGATCAGGCGTTCCACGTTGAGCAGCACGGAATCGATTTCATTCCGGAAACCGAACGCTGGGCCACACCTCGCAATATCGGCGCGCTGTGGGCCGGCTCGGCGGTCAACGTCGAGTACTTCATCTACGGCGCACTGCTTATGGGCTTCGGCTTCAGCTTCTGGGTCGCGGTCAGTCTCATCGTCATCGGCAACCTCTCGTTCTTCTTGTTGGGACTGGCGTCCCTTCAGGGCCAAGAGACCGGCACCACAGCGTTCACGATCTCGAGAGCGCCCTTTGGGACTCGCGGCTCACGGTTAGTTGCGTTCTTTAACTGGCTCACCCAGCTGGGCTTTGAGACTGAAGGTCTGATCCTCATCGTCGGCGCGGCGATCGTGATCTCTGAGATCGCGGGATTTCACATCGGCACCACCGCCAAAGTGATCTTCGTCTTAGTGGCGACCGCCGTACAGGCGGTAATGCCGTACTTCGGCCACGCCACGATGGTGAAGGTCCTGCGCGCGCTCATCATTCCGTTCATTGCGATCTTCGCCGTGTTTGCGATCTTCGCCGGTCAGCACTCGCACTACTTCGGTGGCCAGCCCTGGGGCCACAGCTGGACGATCTACACCGCCGGCTTGGCGTTCGTCTTCGCCCTCTCGGGTCTCGGGTGGACCGAGTGCGGCAATGACTACACGCGCTATCTCCCTCGCGACGCCAAGCGCTCGAGTGTTGTGGGATGGATCTTCATTGGCACGGCGCTACCCGAGATGGTCATGATGATTCTCGGGGCGCTGGGCTTTAGCTTCCTCGCGGGCCAGTCCAACTGGGATCCATTCTCGGCGACAGCGATCTGGAACAGCGCGAACCCCTTCGAGGCGTTGCGGCACGGGGTGCTGCCGAGTTGGTTCGTCGTCATCTTCTTGCTCTTCGCCATCGTGCAGCTCTTCGGCATCAACTCGCTCGACTTGTACTCCTCAGGTGTCTCGCTGCAGGCGTTGGGCCTCCGACTCAAGCGGTACCAGGCGGTCGTGCTCGACAGCGTGCTGGCGTGCGGGCTCACGATGTACGCGGTCTTCGGTTCGACGTTCGCGATCTACATGAAGGACTTCGTCGGGGTGATCATCGTGTGGATTGCTCCGTGGCTCGGAGTATTTCTCACTGACTGGCTCATTCGCCGATTCCGCTACAACGCCGCTGAACTCCAGCGCACCGATAAAGGCGGCCTCTACTGGGCCGCGGGCGGCGTCAACTGGAATGCGATCATCGCCTTCGTCGTCGGACTGGTGCTCGCGACGATGGCATTTAGCAAGGCGCCACCTCCAGTCAACTTCCCCTTGCACTGGATGACGCCGATCTCTAACCACTACGGCGCCGAGTACTGCGACGGCACGACAGCCGCCGGTTGCGGACTACAGGGTTGGACCGGTGGGGCGGATTTCTCGGTGTACTTCGGGATTTTCGGCGCGGCGATCGTCTACTTCGTCTTGGATCTCGTCACTGGTCGCGTGTCCAAGCAGGTCGCTCGTCAAAAGGAGCTCGAACCCGAGTTCGCATAGTTCTCCGTGTCAGGACAGCGAGGACCCCGGGCTTCGGCCCGGGGTCCTCGTCATCTCAACCCGACCAGTCCTCCACCAGTCCCCCGGTGCCGTCGGGTCGAAAGACGGGAATGGAGCCGAGAGCGCGCACCATTGCGGCACCGGCGCCCAGTGACTCTCGCCAGATCGACGCCTCGGTGACGAGAGTCCCGATCGCGACGACGTCGGCACCTACGCCCCGCAAAAGTCGTAGCGCCGCGCCCGTTGACGCGCCGGTGCTGATCACGTCATCAACGATGGCGACGCGTCGGCCCGCGACGGCCGGAATGCGGGCGCGGTCAAAAAGCAACTGCTGGTCTTGGTCGGTCGTAATTGAGCGAACCGATTCGCGCACGGCGTCGGCCAAGTGAATCTTGGGGGTCTTGTGCAACACGACGTATTCATCGAGGCCAAGAGCGCGCGTGACTTCAATGGCGACGGGAATGCCCATCGTCGCCACGGTCGCGACAATGTCGACCCCATTGGGACGGAGCTGATCAGCTAACTCTTGACCAGCTTTTCTCAGAAACTCGACACCGACATCAACGGTGATGAGCAGCGCCAACGTGAGCGAGTCGCTCAGTGCCGCGAGCGGCAACTCGATCTCTTGACTGCCGACTTCGGCGCGGTATGTCCGGCCGGCCACGGCACGCGAGCATACTGAGAGACATGAGCGAATCTCTGCGTGAACCACTCGATCCTTCGACTCAATGGACGATGCTCGCCACCGCATTGATTGAGGCGCAAGCCGGACTCACTGAGGGCGGCATCCCCATCGGTGCCGCTTTATTCACGCGCGACGGAGTGCTGCTGGGAGCGGGTCACAACTTGCGGGTCCAGGAAGACGATCCGTCCATGCACGCCGAAACCGCGGCGTTTCGCAACGCCGGGCGTCGACGCGATTACTCCGACTGTGTGATGGTCACGACGTTGTCGCCGTGTTGGTACTGCTCAGGACTCGTGCGGCAATTCAACATCGGCGCAGTCGTCATCGGCGAGGCCACGAACTTTCACGGGGGCCACGACTGGCTCGCTGAAAACGGGGTCGAAGTCTCAGTGCTGAACGACCTCGAATGCGTCACGCTGCTCGGTGACTTCATCGCGTCTCACGCGGACCTCTGGAATGAGGACATCGGCGAGTAGTTAGTGAACGGGTGGGCCGAACAGCCGATCGCCGGCATCGCCCAGTCCGGGCGTGATGTAGCCGACCTCGTTTAACTCTCCGTCCAGAGCCGCGGTCACGATGCGCACCGACTCATGCTTGCGGCGCACGAGCGCCACGCCGGGTGCGGCCGCGATGAGACAGAGCACCGTGATGTCGTCAGCGCCTCGATCGCGCAGCATCGTGAGCACGCAGTCAAGCGACCCGCCCGTCGCCAGCATCGGGTCACAAACGACGACCGATGTGCCGGTCAGATCCTCCGGCAGCCCGTCGAGGTACACCGTGGGTTGCAACGTCACCTCGTCACGGCGCAGGCCAACCAGACAGACGCGATGAATCGGCAACACCGCCTGGACCGCCGGACTCATCCCGAGCCCCGCCCGCAGGATCGGCACAATCAAGTACTCGCGCTCGATTCGCTCGGCGGGCGCGCCGCTCACGACTGGAGTGTCGACGTTCGTCGGCACTGTGGGTGCGTCGCGGAACGCCTCGTACGCGAGGTACCGGGTGATCTCGGCGGTCAGGCGCAAGAACTCGCTGTTGGGTGTTCGTTTGTCGCGCAGTTGGCGCACCTGATCCGCGATCAGCGGATGATCGACCACACTCAGCGTGAACACGCGATCAATGTAGGTCTCGGTTGACGTGGCGCGAGAACTCGCCTAGACACATCATCCATGTCCTCACGTGAATCAGATATCGACCAGCTCCTTCAAGCCCGCACCTACGGCGCAGATCCGTTCGCGTCCTTCGTCGAGCGTTCTCGCGCCGGCGGTCTGCCCGAGATCCAGGTGAGCGCGGTCTTCGGACGTGCTCTGGAGATCTTCGCGCGGCTACTTCGCGCCCAGCTCGTGTTGGAAGTCGGCACCTTGGGCGGTTACAGCGCCGCGTGGATCGCCTGCGGGCTGCAGCCCGGTGGGCGCATCATCTCGCTGGAGATCGACGCGCATCACGCCGAAGTGGCGAGAGAGAACCTCAAATCTGTCGGCTACGGCGATGTGGTCGACGTGCGCGTGGGCGCCGCGCTGGAGACCTTGCCGACAATGCACGCAGACGCGAGCATTGCGGGCAAAGTTGATCTGGCATTCATTGACGCTGACAAGCAGAACAATCCTCACTATTTGCGTCACGCCGCCGATCTCGCTCGATCGGGCGCGCTGGTGATCGTCGACAACGTCGTGCGCAGCGGCGGCGTGCTCGACGCCGACAGCACCGATCCGAACATCATCGGCACCCGCGAGGTGCTCGCCGCGCTCGGGGCCGACTCGCGCCTGACCGCGACAGCACTACAGACCGTTGGACAAAAGGGCCACGACGGCTTCGCGCTGGCGTTCGTGACCAAGTGAGCCCGATCGGCCCCAACGTCGCCGCCAACGAGGCCGCACTCAGCGCGGGACAGACCTCCGCAGCGCTCGCGAGCGGCGAGCTGTCATCGGTGGAACTCATTACAGCTCTGCGTGAGCGAGTCGCGGCGATCGACGACGCCTCAACGGAGGTGGCCTTGCGCTCGGTGGCCGCCCTCGCCGACGACGCACTCGTCGACGCGCAGCAATGTGACGACGAGCGCCGCAGCGACGCGGTGCGCGGACCGCTGCACGGCGTTCCAGTTCTCATCAAGGACAACATCGAGAGCAAAGGACTCCCTGGTGCGGCGGGCTCAACCGTGTTTGCGGCGGTCGCGACGTCCGATGCCCCGCTGGTTGCGCGGCTGAAGTCCGCTGGAGCGATCGTGATGGGCTCCACCAATCTGTCGCAGTGGGCGAACATTCGTTCCCCTCGCTCCACGAGTGGATGGTCCGCGACTGGCGGGCTCGTGGCGAACCCGTGGTCCCTTGATCGTTCGGCGGGAGGATCGTCCTCGGGGTCCGGAGCGGCGGTGGCGGCTGGACTCGCTCCACTCGCGGTCGGCACCGAGACCGACGGATCGATTGTCTGCCCCGCGTCGGTCAATGGCGTCGTCGGCCTCAAACCAACGGTGGGCACGGTTTCCACCCGTCAGGTGGTGCCAATCTCGGCCAGCCAGGACAGCCCGGGTCCCATGGGCCGCACGGTCGACGACGTCGCCACGATGTACGAAGTTCTGAGTGGGCACGAGCGTCCGCGCGGTGACCGACCGCGGCCTCGAATTGGGTTCGTGACCTCGTGGACGACGGGCCACTCCGCGACCGACGCAGCGGTGGTCGCGCTGGCTGACTCGTTGCGATCCGCGGGTCTCACGGTCAGTGACGTCGACGCGGCTGTGCCCGATGACGCGGCCGGCCAAGACGAGTTGACGGTGCTGCTCGCCGAGCTGGCTGATGACCTCTCGGCGTACCTCGCGGGTCGCGAGGGTTCACGGGCTACGTCGCTGGCCGAGGTCATTGAGTACGAACTCGCGCACTCTGACATCGAGCTGCCCTACTTCGGCCACGAATTCTTCGTCCAGGCGGTCGCCACCGGCGGGCGGCGCGGCGAGACCTACGGTCCGGCGCGAGCGCGCAACCTCGAGTGGGCGCTCAGCACCTGTCTGGTCCCCGCGTTCGTGGATGTCGACGTCCTGCTCGCCCCGTCGTACACGCCGGCGTGGAAGAGCGACCTCACCGTTGGCGGACACGGCCACGTGTCGAGCCCCGCCACGATGGCGCCCGCGATTGCTGGGTGGCCGATTGCCTGCGTGCCGATGGGACTGGTGAACGGTTTGCCGATCGGCGCGGCGCTCGTCGGACGGGCCAACGACGAGTGGACGCTCATCGACGCGATGCGCGAGGTGGAACGCGTA
Organism: uncultured Ferrimicrobium sp.; assembly: GCA_964434455.1. GTDB lineage: Bacteria > Actinomycetota > Acidimicrobiia > Acidimicrobiales > RAAP-2 > RAAP-2. The sequence goes on from CAYSVK010000003.1 coordinate 375,150, forward strand.
GTTGACAGCGCGTACACCTGCGCGCCGAGCTTCATCGGCCCGGTAAGAGGGTGAGACCCTCTCGGTAGAATCTTCTAAATGGCACGATCGTCGATGGGGTTAAAAAAAGCCCCGATCGACGAGGATGTCAATCCGCTCGGCGGAGTCCGTTCGAAGTACAAAGGTCCGCGCGTTCGCATATTGCGCGACACGTCACTGCCGTGGTGGCGCCGAATCCTCCCGGTCATTGCCTCGCACCGACTGACCTTTACGACGGCCGTCACGCTGTCGTTTGTCTCGCTCGTTTTACAAACAATCATCCCGAACTCGATCCGCGTCGCGATCAATCGCAACCTGCACAACGGTGTCCCGGCCACCGCCCACCTGCTGCACATGTATTCGACATCGTTGCGCCACGACGTGATCGTCATTGTCTTTCTCGGGCTCGCCGCGGGGGTCACCGGGATCATTTCGCGTCAGTGCCTGTTTCACACGGCCTACAACGTGGAAGCCGACCTGCGCACTCTCATCTACGAGCACTTCACCTGGCTGTCGTTCTCGTTCTACGACCGCGTGCAGTCGGGCCAGCTGATCAGTCGAGCCAACAGCGACATCCGCTCAGTGCAGATGTACTCGACCTTCGCGCCGCTCATCATCGTGCAGTGCTTCTCGGGCGTGATCGCATTCGGTTTCATGCTCTCGATCAACTGGCGCTTGGCCCTCGTCGCCCTCGCGGTAATGCCGTTTCTCTACGTGGTCGGCATCCGCATGCGTCGCATGATGTTCCCGATCTCTTGGGTGACTCAGGCGCGGTTGGCCGAAGTCGCCACCATCGTCGACGAGAACGTGAACGGCGTGCGCGTGGTGAAGTCCTTCGCCCAAGAAGAGGCCGAGATCAATCGACTTGCGGACTCCGCGGAGAAAGTCGCGTGGAGCTATATCAAGGACGCCGAGATTCGCGCCGAGTTCACTCCGCTGGTGCAGAACCTGCCTCAACTCGGACTCGCCCTCGTGTTGTTGTTCGGTGGATGGCAAGTAGTCCGTGGTCACGCGCAGGCCAGCGACATCATCTCGTTCAACATGTACCTGGTCATGCTCCAGGCACCGTTCATGATGATGGGTCAGCTGATCATGATGGGCCAGCGCGCTCGCGCGAGCGCCGACCGCATCTTTGAAATCCTCGATGAGAATCCCGACATCGTTGAGCGACCTGGCGCGTTTGATCTCACCGACGTGCGCGGCGAGGTGTGCTTTCACGACGTGAGCTTCAGCTACGCCAACGGGCCCACCATCCTTGATGGCCTGAGCGCCACCGTTGAACCGGGCGAGACAGTGGCCATTGTCGGACGCACGGGATCGGGTAAGTCCACCATCGCGCGACTGGTGAACCGCTTCTATGACGTGACGGGCGGATCGGTCACCATTGACGGCCACGACGTGCGCGATCTGACGCTGCACTCCCTGCGCGAATCGGTCGGCGTCGTGCTCGACGAACCGTTCCTCTTTTCCATCTCGATTCGCGAAAACATCAACTACGGGCGCCCGTCGGCCTCACTGGACGAAGTGGTGGCCGCGGCCAAGGCGGCCAACGCCCACGACTTCATCATGGCGTTGCCCGAGGGCTACGAGACAGTCGTTGGCGAGCGGGGCTACACGCTCTCCGGCGGTCAACGTCAGCGCATCGCGATTGCGCGCACGCTGCTCGTGAATCCCCCCGTGCTCATTCTCGATGACGCCACCAGCGCCATCGACGTGCACGTCGAAGCCGGCATTTATGACGCGCTGCGCACCCTGTTAAAGAACCGCACCACGTTCGTCATCGCGCACCGCATCTCGACGATCGCGTTGGCTCAGCGCGTCATCTTGATTGAAGACGGCAAGGTCTTTGCGACCGGCACGCACGAGCAACTGCTGGCCACGACGCCGCTGTACGCCGAGATCCTCGCCCAAACCGCATCGGAAGTCGACTGATGGCGTGGGGCGGTGGCGGCTTCGGCGGCGGAGGCGGCGGCTTCATGATGGGTGGCGGTCACCCTGGGGCGTCGACCGGACTGCCCTTCGGCGGAATTCCGACCGAGCTCATGGACGGGGTCAACAAGATCCTCGCGACAGAACCCGAGCACCCGAAGTCGAATATCACCTTTAAGCAGTTGCCGAGCGGGCGCGAGACGCGCCGACTGACGCTCACGAGTCTGATCATGACGTACCCGCGACTGATGACCATCGGCACGGTGTTCGTGGCCCTGCTGAGCGCCACGATGATCGCCGGTCCGCAGCTGACCCAGTACGCCATTGACCACGGCTTTCCGCACGCCGCCGATCCCCACAAGCACATCCCCGCGGCGTCGGGACGATTGGCCGTAGTCATCTACTGCGCGATCGCGTACTTAATCATCGCGATCTTCAGCGCGTTGTTGCAGCGCTGGCAGGTCAACATCTCGGGCCGACTCGCGTCGCGCGTCATGCACTACCTGCGGATCCGGGTCTTCACTCATTTCCAGCGCCTCAGTCTCGACTTCTTCACGGATGAAAAGGCCGGCGTGCTCATGAGTCGCATGACGAGCGACATCGAGAATCTCCAGCAGCTCGTCCAAGACGGCATTACGTCTTTCGCCGTGCAGGGGCTCACGATGATCGTGATGCTGGTCATTATGTTCATCGACAGTCCGGCGCTTGCGACGTGGACCGTGCTGTTGGTGCTGCCGATCCTCATCGTGTTGTCGATCTGGTTCCACCACGCCTCAGCGAAGGGCTATCTGCGCAGCCGCGACGGCATCGCCGGCGTGCTGAGCGACCTCAGCGAGTCGCTCTACGGCATTCGCGTGGTCACCGCGAATAACCGCCAGCAGCGCAACATCGCGAATCACCGCCACGTCGTTGGGTGGTATCGCGACGCCAACATGTACACCGGGCGCGTCAACGCGTTCTACGGACCGTTCACGATCATGATCGGCATCCTCGGCCAGGCGCTGATCATTGGCATCGGGGGCAACATGTACCTGCACGGCCAGATCACTATCGGCGTGCTCGCGGCCTTCTTCTTGTACCTGTCGCGGTTCTTTCAACCAATTCAGCTGTTGGTGCAGCAGTACAACCTGCTTCAGCAGGGACGATCTTCGATCGTGCGCCTCCGCGAACTCCTCGAGACGCCGCCGTCGGTGACCGAGATCCCGAACGCCGCAATCCTGCCGCCCATCGAGGGACGTCTCACCTTCGAGCACGTCAACTTCGGCTACGACCCGGCAATCCCGGTGCTCACCGACATCAACCTTGAAATCGCGCCGGGTGAGTCCGTGGCCTTCGTCGGACCAACGGGGGCCGGCAAGTCCACGATGGCCAAATTGGCGACGCGCTTTTATGACCCGACCGCGGGTCGAGTGCTCGTTGACGGCGTGGATCTTCGCGACGTCACGTTGCGATCGCTGCGCAGTCAACTCGGAGTTGTGCCCCAGGAGCCGTTCCTCTTCTCGGGTTCGATTCGCACCAACTTGGCGTTCGGGCGCGAAGGAATCACGGACGCCGAAGTCGAAGAGGCGATTGATGTCGTGGGTCTGCGCGACCTCATTGAGCGCCTCCCCTACGGCGTGGGCACGATGGTGCACGAACGAGGCCAGACTCTCTCCGCCGGCGAGCGCCAACTATTGGCCCTTGCCCGCGCGTTCCTCGCGCGTCCGCGCGTGCTTGTGCTGGACGAGGCCACGTCGTCACTCGACCTGCAGAGCGAAACGGTGATCGAACGCGCGCTAGATCGACTCCTTGAAGGTCGAACCGCGATCCTCATCGCGCACCGGCTCACCACGGCTCAGCGGGCCGACCGAATCGTTGTTATCGATCAGGGCGGGATCGTGGAGATGGGTACACCGAATGACTTGTTGGCGCGCAACGGCATTTACGCCGGAATGTTCAACGCGTGGCTCGAAAGCGGCGGACGCGACTCAACCCGCGTTGGCTGATTTCGCCTACGCGGCACTCCGCGCAACTGCACCAATCTCTGCGACGATCTGACCGACCAACTCTTTCGGCAAGCTGTGGCCCATCCCGGGGAACGTGACGTGCTTCGCGGTCGTCAGTGCATCAGCCGTGGCGTCGCCGCCCGAGGGCGTAACCAGCGGATCATCCAGTCCGTGCACGACGAGTGAGGGCACCGTAACGGAGCGAAGTCCGGGACGACGATCAGGCGACTGAACAACAGCCGCCAAATGACGAGCGGGGCCCTCCGGGTCGCGTCCGCGATCCCACGCCGCTCGCGCCTGCTCACGAATGAAGATCTCGTCCACCGGGTAGCCCGAGCCTCCGGTCACGCGCCACGACTCAATCTCCTCGATGATGAAGTCGTCAAAGTTCTCGCTGCGCGGCATCGTGAGCACCGCCAACGCCTCCGGTGTCGGTTGACCCGCTGACGCGGGATCGGGAGTGCTCATGATCGAAGTCAGCGATCGAGTAAGTCCGGGGTGATCGATCGCGAACTGTTGGGCGATCATTCCACCCATCGACACGCCAACGACGTGCACGGGACCGAGGTTGAGCGCGCGCACCAGGCCCGCCGCGTCGGCCGCCATGTCAGAGATGAGGTACGGCGCAGTGTGCTCGCGCGTGATCATCTTCTCCAAGTCGGGCATGCCGTGCTCACTAAATGAGGTGGAGTACCCGACGTCGCGGTTGTCATACGCGGTGACGAAGAAGCCTTCGTCGACCAGTCCCTGCACGAAGTACGGCGGCCATCCGGTGATCTGGGCTCCGAGTCCGTGAATCAGCAATAGCGCATCGTTGCTCGGCTCGCCATGCTGCTCGTAGTAGAGCTCAATTCCGTTCGCAGCAATCTTGGGCACAACACTCCCCCCGTTCGTGACGGCCTCAGACCTTAAGAGGCCATTTCCTTCACCTGCTCAATCAATGACGCCTGAGTCTGATCGCCTTGTGGTGCAGGGTGCACCTGAAGGTGAGTGACTCCCGCCTCCTTAAAGGCGGCGACGCGCTCAGCGACGTAGGACTTCGGTCCGCACAGCGTCGTAAGCTCGCAGAACTCCGCGGGCACCGCGGCGGCGGCCTCTTGCTTCTTGCCCGACAGGTAGAGGTCTTGAATGATGGCCGCTTCCTTCTCGAATCCGTAGCGGCACGCCAACTCGTTGTAAAAGTTCTTCTCGCGTGCACCCATGCCGCCGACGTAAAGCGCGATCATCGAGCGCTGCAGGTCGCGCAGCTTGATGACGTCCTCGCCCTCACCAATGGCGAGCATGCCGCCAGCGGTCACCATGAGCGGTCCGAGGTCCGCCGAACGTGTCGCGTTGCCCTCAGCGAGTGACTTGCCCCAGACGTCGTTCGCCCGCTCGGGGATGTAGAGAATCGGGATCCATCCATCGGCCACTTCGGCGGTCATCTTGACGTTGGACTCACCGAGAGCGGCCACCCAGATCGGAATCTCACTGCGCACGGGGTGCGCGATGATCTTGAGGGCTTTGCCGAGTCCGAGTCCCTGGTCGCTCGGCAGCGGCAACGTGTAGTTCTTCCCGTGGTGCGTGAGCGGTTCTTCGCGCTTCCACGTGGCGCGACAAATGTCGATGATCTCGCGCGTGCGACCGATGGGGTTCGTGTAGGGCACGCCGTGAAATCCCTCAATCACCTGGGGACCTGACGCGCCGAGTCCCAAGTGGAATCGACCATCACTGAGCGCGTCGATGCCCGCGGCGGTCATGGCGATGAGCGTCGGGGTGCGCGTATAAATCGGCAGGATCGCTGCGCCGATTTCCACGGTCTCGGTGAGCGCCGCGACGTAGCCCATGAGCGACGGCCCATCAAAGCCGTACGCCTCGGCGATCCAGACGAGATCAAGGCCCGCCTTTTCCATTTCGGCGACGTTGCGCGCCGCCTGCTTAAAGCCGCCGGAGTAGCTCATCATCGTCGAGATCTTCATGGCCGCCCTTCGTTCTGCGCGTGGAAATCTCAGTCTCGCACAGGCCGAGAACGACCTTTGATGTGTCGCGAATCACGCGGGAGGCTGTCGTAGCCTTGCTCCGCGGGGCAACGGCGCCCACGCAATGAAGGATGGATGTAACCGTGGTCACACGCGCGGATCAGGCCTCGCCCCACGAATTCAATCCCTGGCTCACCGTCGTTGGCCTCATTGAAGAAGCCGGCCAACTGCTGAAGTTGAGCCACAGCACGGTGACCCGCATTGTCACCCCCGAGCGGATCCTCGAAGTGGCGATTCCGGTGCGGATGGACACGGGCGAGATCGAGATGTACACGGGGTGGCGCATTCACCACGACACCGCGCGAGGCCCCGGCAAGGGCGGGATCCGATTTCACCCGTCAGTGAACGTCGATGAGATTGCGGCGCTCAGTGCCGACATGTCCATCAAGACCGCCGTCGTGAACATTCCCTACGGTGGCGCGAAGGGTGGTGTGCGCGTTGACCCGACTCTGCTCAGTCGAGGTGAACTGGAGCGACTCACTCGCCGATACGCCTTCGACATCGCGTCGATGATTGGTCCGGACCGCGACATCCCTGCACCTGACATCAATACCGATGCGCAGGTCATGAGCTGGATCATGGACACCCTCGCAATGTTGCGCGGACACGCCGTGCCGGGTCTCGTGACCGGCAAACCGACCGCGATCGGTGGCACGTACGGACATGCGGGCGCGACCTCCCTCGGAGTCACGATTTGCACCGAGACCGTTTTGCGACGACTCGGGCGCAACCTCCCCGAGCAGCGCGCGGTCATCCAGGGCTACGGCAAAGTCGGCGCGCCCCTGGTGAAGCTCCTCACCGATCGAGGGATCAAGGTGGTGGGCCTAGCCGATGTGCACGGCGCCATTCACGTGCCCGGTGGCGTCGATCCCGACACGATGGCTAAGCACTACGCCGACGCGCAAAGTGTGCTCGGGTATCCGGGGGCCGACGAACTGCCCTCGAGCCAGTTCTTCACGATTGACGCGGAGATCGCCATTCCCGCCGCCCTCGGCGGTGCGGTCACTGATGTCGTGGCCGCCACCATGACCGCGGGCATCGTCGTCGAAGCCGCCAACGGTCCGACGACCGGCGAAGCGGCGGCAGTTCTCGCGGACCGCGGCGTGATCGTGGTGCCCGACGTGCTCGCGAACGCCGGCGGAGTGGTGGCGTCCTACTTCGAGTGGGCCCAGGACCTACAGGGTTTCATGTGGGAGCGCGATCTGTTCCAACAGCGGCTCGAAAAGACGATGCGACACGCGTTCGATCACGTGTGGAGTCGGCGCGACCAGTGGGGTGTGTCACTGCGTCAGGCCGCCATTGCGGTCGGAGTCGAACGCATCGCCGAGGCGACCGAACTGCGAGGACTGTTTCCCTGAGTTGTTACTGCGCGATGGCGCAGCGGTTGGGACCCAATTCGAGTTGACGCAGTTCGTCGAGCGACATGTCGCTGCGACCCGCGTTGAATTTCACGATCTCCTTGTAGTTCGGCGGGCGGTCTGTGACCCGCGCCACGGCCCACTGCACAAACGTCGGTTCATCAAACGCCAACGCCGGCAGAGTGCGTCGAAGGGTGCCGAGCGTCGCGGTGACCAACTCTCCGGTGTGCACCTGAACGGCATCGCCGTAGTGCGCCGGGAAAATCAGCGTCTCATCGCCTAACGCCAGCACGACGTCGTGCAGGCTGCGATACAGCGCGTGAGCGAACGCTTCAGCTTGGTCGGCGAGATCGGGACGCCCGACGCTTTCAAGAAAGAGGGTGTCGCCGGTAAAGAGCGCCACGTCGCCTAGCAAATAGACCGTTGAACCTTCGGTGTGGCCAGGCGTCGTCACGGCCGAAACCGTCAGATGGAGCGTGGGCGAGATCTCGATGCGCAGACCATCAGTGATGGCGGTGAATTCGTAGCGAAACGGATCAGCGGGATTTAGAAGCAGCTGCGCACCGGTTAACGCGCACAGTTCACGTGCACCGCTTAAGTGATCCGCGTGCAGGTGCGTGTCGAGGACGTGGGTGATTTGCCAGCCCCGGACGAATGCTTCACTGACGTACAGGTCTGTGTTCGTGGACGGATCAATGACGACGGCCCGCGCGCCCGCCCCGATCAGATATGACAAGCACCCTTTGCCCCGGCGACGCACTTGAACAACGGTGGCGTCTCCGATCGTGGTCGGCACCGTTTCGTAAACGGTGCCCCACGCTGACATGCCACCCTCGAGGATCCGTGCGTCAAAGTCGGCGGAGTTAAGGATCGTGGAGGCGCGTTCGGCTCGCAGTCCAACCGCGCAGACGGTGACGACGGGGCGTTCTCGTGAAATCTCACCTAAGCGGTCGGCGAGTTCCCCCAGCGGCACATTGCGCGCACCGGGAATTCGCCATTCCTCGAATTCGTCTGGCTCACGAACGTCAAGGATCATGAGGGTGGAGTCATCGAGGTGCTGAATCAGCTCGGACGCCGAGATGAGCGACGCAGAGCCGACTGATGCCACCCGACAAGGATACGGTTGAACGGTCGACTTAATGGGTCGTTGTCTCAGGAGAAATTGTGTCTGAACCCGTCATACAAATCGGCATTGACGAGGCAATTGATCTCATCAACGACGGTGCCATCGTGCTGGATGTTCGCGAAGAAGATGAGTGGGCGACTGGGCACGCTCCTCACGCACTGCTGATTCGGCTGAGCGAACTACCCGATCGCACCGATGAACTGCCTCGAGATTCAGTGATCGTCTGTGTCTGTCACGTCGGGAGTCGATCAGCGCGTGCGGCAGCATTCCTCGCGTCCCAAGGTTTCAATGTGCGAAATCTTGACGGCGGCATGGTTGATTGGCACGCCGCCGGTCACGAGGTCCACACGCCCCACTGAGAGTCGAACTTTGACGGCGAGCGGGCTCGTTACGGTGACGTGATGAGAGCCCCACGCACAGTCGCGACAGCGCTGATCTCGATGTCGCTGCTGGGTTGGTTCACTCAAACTCCTGCACATTCGGTGACGACCAGCGACTCGATGACGACGGGATCAGAGCTGTTGCCGGGCCAGTCACTCGTCTCAGCGAACGGGCAGTTCACGCTGGCCCTTAACGACGTCGGTCAGATCCAACTCACTGACGCGTGGAACGTGGTGATGTGGTCGAACTCCACGGGCCAGCCCGTGATCACGCCTCGACTGGTGTTACAGAGTGACGGCAATCTCGTGGAGTACGACGATCACACTCCCGTGTGGTCGTCGCGGACTGAAGGATCTGGAGCCACCGTCTTGACCGTGCAAGTTGACGGCAACGTGGTGCTGCGAGCGGGACCGACCGCCGTTTTCTCATCCGGGACTGGAGTCACGCCGTTGGTTCAGTCCGTCGCGACGGGGTCACCGACATCCACACAGGTCGTGACAGTGGTGGGCTCGCCGAGTACGGCGCGCCTCGCCGCTTTTCAACTCACGAACGGTGTGTGGCAGCTTCGATTTCCGGTTGCGTCCGCCACAATCGGACGACACGGGTGGTCTACTGCTCGCCACCGGCGTGAAGGGGATGGAACCACTCCGCTCGGAACGTACGCAATCGGTTCAACGGTGTACGGCACCGCGCCACTCCCTCCAACACAACTCACGTACCACCAGCTCGTTCGCGGAGACTTCTGGGACGAGAATCCGTCAACCGGACGCCTGTACAACACGTTTCAACATCGCAACGTTGGCTGTGCGCACGAACCTTTCGGAGGTGATTCGGAATGCATGTGGCTTTCGCCGATTGCGTATCGCTACGTCCTGGTTATTGGATTCAACATGCCGACAAAAGGGCCGTTCGGTTCGGCAATCTTCGTGCACGTGGGCAATGCGCCAACTGGCGGCTGCGTGGCCATTGGAGTTCAACCGTTGCGCGCTCTCCTGGGCTGGCTCACTCCAGGTGCGTCGCCGCACATCGCGCTCTCTCGATGGGCGTAGCCCACTAGCGGCGTCGACTGCTCCGACCAGGCCGTGACGCTTGTGCAGATTGGCTTGCTCGAGCCGTCAATTCGCGCTCCATTTCCAGCGCCCATCCTTCAAGTTGCTGGTACTGCGCGATCGGAACTGATTCCTCAAGTGCATGGCGCAGCGGCTCGAGATCATGAACTTCGGCCGCGATTGGGATGGACACTCCGTGTCGTCTCAAGGCATCAGCCACAAACGACCCACTCGGCGGCCGAAGAAACACGGGCCAGCGGACTCGAGTCAGCAGTTCGTCCCACAGGTGAATGGCCAAGGAGTTGGACGTGACGCGATCGATGAACCCGCGCTCTGACGGATCGAACATCTTCCACTGATCGCGGTAGTGAACTGGATAAAACGCTGAGGGCGCGAGTGCGAGCTGGTCGAGATCAAAGTCGCGTACCAATCTCGTAAAAGCCTGGGGCCCCATCTGTCCGTAGCGCACGTCGGCTCGATCGAGGCTCTCGATCTCCTCAATGAGCGCCGACAAGATTGGATGACCGACCGGCAACCCCAATACTGCGACGTTGCACTCGTGGTGCTCGTCATCCACCCACCCAAAGTGTGACTCGCCCGCGGGCCACGTTGAACTCAGACAGAGCACGTCGGTATCAACCCAGATCACCGGTCGTGAGTTGACCAGTCGGTATCGAAACTCATTGGCGAACGCCGCTACGGATCCGGCTCCCGCACCCCGGCGGTAGACGTACACGCGATCGCTGGGAATGATGTCATTCGCGTCACGCCGGCGTACTCCGTTCGGTACGACGAGTTCTGCGTCGTATGTGTAGAGATCAATGTCGTGACCAAAATCGACCCAAGAACGAAGGCAGGCACGATGGATCGGAGACAGTCCGACTCCGGCGAAGAATGACGCGAACTGAATGCATCGACGCTACCGGCCTTTGCATGGTGTCGTTGGTTGTACGTCGAATGCTCAGAACTTCTGAGGAGCTCGTCTACGGTCGCACTATTCGCCTAGCGACTCAGCGCCCCCGCTCAATCCGTGCCGTGTTCCTGTCGATCGCGGCGATCATCGCCGTATTGACCATCGCTACGCCAATCTCGTTGGCGAACGCGGCGAGGTCTGGTCGAGTGATTGGAAGTCCGAACGTCGATGCGTACTGCCAGGCAACAACAGGGTCACCATCGATGTTGGTGCGTGGCGCTGTTCAGGGACCGAACTTCGCGCATAACAACTGGAAGTGCGCCAGAGACTTTGGCACGTTGAACATGACCGCTCTCTGTAAATGGACGTATCAACGTTCATACCCAGACCAAATCATTTCCGCTGATGCCCGTGACGCGAACAATGCCTACAGCTGGGAATGTCGAGCTAGCTCCCCTACGGCCCGCCACGGATCCGAGTCAGAGACGTGGTTGTGGATTGTTATTGGAGTGGTCGTGGCAGCTGGATTGGTGACGGCTGGTCTTGCCTCGCGACGTCACCGTGCAGCAAAGTCGAAGTAGTGCTACTTCTCGTTGGCCAATCGAGTGAGGTAGTTGCGAACCTGGATCGCAACGGCGGCACCTTCGCCGACCGCCGATGCCAATTGCTTGGTGGAACCGCTTCTCACGTCCCCGGCCACAAAGACTCCTTCTAGGTCAGTCGCGAACGTATCGGACGTCACGACGAACCCGCGCTCGTCCAGCGCCGTGAGACCCCGGAGCAATTGGCTATTGGGATCGAGCCCAATAAACACAAAGGCAGCCGACGTCGGGTGTACGACTGGCCCGCTGGGAGTGGCGAGAGACACGGACTCCAACTTGCCAGCACTGTTGGCGTTAAACGATGACACGGCAGAGTTGAGCATCACCGACATCTTTGGGTGTGCCAAGACCTTCTCTTGCAACAGCTTGTTCGCCGTCAGTTCCCCGATGGCCTGAACGACCGTGACGTGGTTGGCGAATTCGGTGAGGAACAGGCCCTCTTCTAAACCGCTATTGCCACCGCCGATCACAGTGACGTTGGGAGCACCGCGATAAAAGGGCCCGTCGCACGTGGCACAGAAGTGAATACCCGCGCCGATGAGATCCGCTTCTCCGTCTGCATCGGTACGGCGGTACGTAGAGCCGGTCGCCACGACGACCGCAGTTCCAGTGACTGCCTTTCCCGTAGACAACGCGATCTCAACCCCACAGTCGGTGCGCGAAATGCTCTGCACTGAGACGGCTTGGACGATTTCCACTCCGTAACGCAGTGCTTGTTGCGTCATGCGATCGGCGAGCTCCGCGCCGCCGACACCATCGGGAAATCCCGGATAGTTGTCGAGGCGTTCAGTTACTCCCGCCTGCCCCCCAGTGGCCGACTTCTCGACGACGAGAACCTTGAGGTTCTCTCGCGCGCCGTAAATCGCGGTCGTCAGCCCGGTGGGTCCCGCTCCAACGATGACGAGGTCGTATTCGCGGGCCATCGTCTCGCGCGAGAGGCCGATCTGATCAGCCAATATGTCATTAGAGGGCTCCGCGAGTACGTCGCCGTTCGGAAACACAATTGTCGGGATAATGCGTTTGCCACCATTGAGTTGTTCCACGAGCGCAATCGCCTCGGGCTCGGCGTCGAGGTCGTGCCACTCATAAGGAACGCGATGCGATCCGAGAAACTGTTTGGCCCGGCGACAGTCCGGGCACCAAGAGGCGCCATACACCTTGATGTCATAAGGGGTCTCAGTCATGCTGCTCCTTCTCGGCATGACGCTATTCCGCGGTCATTCCTTCAACGAGCGAGTCTGCCGATTTGTGCATATTGATCGGGCCGCTCCCTCGATTCGTGCCGTGCTGCTGAAACGAAATCACTGTTGCCTCGCGCCTCGCACACCGTCTGAAAATGACGATGAGATAGCAAACAGATTTCGACCGCATGACAATTCACAACTCAACTGGAATTTTCGTGCATCGACGAATTATGCCCGCGTACTTTGTGACGTCTTCACGACCGACGCACGTGGAGATGGTGTCGTCCATTAATCGAAGTGTGCATCACCTAACAAAACGTGAAAGGAACTCCGTCCATGAATTACCTGCAACATCGAACACGACTTCGCCAGATCGGCCAGGACGATGAGGGATTCACGTTGATCGAGTTGTTGATCGTCATCGTGGTACTTGGAATCCTGGCTGCCGTGGTCGTCTTTGCGCTCGCGAACGTCAATCACAACGCCAAGCAGTCAGCCTGCACCGCTGACGCCAAGACCATTGAGTCCGCGGTCGGCGCCTACAACGCCCAGAACACGCCTGCGATTGCGGTCGAAAACGGCGGCGCCGACATTGTCCAAGCGTCGTTTACTTCTGGAGTAACCGCCGGAATGTCAGTGGTTGACACCTCTGGCGGTCCCGCGACGACCGTGATCTCAGTAATTGATGGCACTCACTTCTCGGTACCGTCCGGTGCTGCGTCCACGTGGTCCAACGGCGACCTCCTCAACTTCAACAGTGGGGCAACGTTCCACTTCTCCATCAGCGTCGCACCCGGTGGTGGATTCACGGCTGGCACACCCTCGACGTACTCGTCGGGAACTCAGGCGCAGCTGCTCTTGAACGCCGGACTGGTGAAGAGCTGGCCCGGATTCGCAAACGGATACGCAATCAGCCTCTCGGCCACCAAGGCTGGGGATGTGTCGATCTACGTCCCAGCTACCTCTACCTCGCCCGTTGACTATGAGACGGAGTCGTCGAGCACCGGCTGCAATAACGCATCGCTTTAACAAGTCAGAGGGAGATCCCCCCGCGCCGCAGAGTGCACCGCAGCGCGGGGGTTCTCTCAACTCTCTGCCGAGTAACGCTTTGCCATGACTACCTCCGGTAGTTCACGACCAAACTCTCATAAAGCGTGTCCGCGGTTTGGGGGGTAGGTCACAAGAGCAGTCCCAACGGGATTCGAACCCGTGCCTCCACCTTGAGAGGGTGATGTCCTAGGCCACTAGACGATGGGACCGTGAAAGCGCCGAGAGCCTAACGGCGGCGTCGCAATCGCTCGGGGGCAAGGACTCGAACCCTGAATAACTGGACCAGAACCAGTTGTGTTGCCAATTACACCACCCCCGAAGGGCCGATTGAGTCTACAAGCGAGACTCAATCGTTCACAATGAGTTACCCGTGGAGCCAGTTACTCAACGTGTGAAGTCCCACGATTCGTCCCACCCCAACTTCCAACGTTTCGCGCAAATAGTGACTCCACTGGTCCGTGCCGCGGATGGGCGATGTGGTCGTTGGTTCGCTCAGGGGACGGAGTCCCTGTGCGGAGGCCGTCGCCATCGCGCGGTACTCATGGAACGGATCGGTCACCGTAAAGACGGTGGTTGCGTTGAGAGTCTTTAGAGCCGGCACCACTGAACTCACGTTCTGCCACGTGTCTTTGCCACCGCCGACGACCAGTGCGCGCTTGGGTACGCCGTGCTGAACGAGGTACTGCGCAGATACGCCTGCTTCGGTGCAGCGATCTCCTGGCTGATTGGACCCCGTCACGGCGATGATGGGCGCACGACCCGCTCGATACAGCACGAGAGCTTCGTCCAGCCGGTCTTGTAGCTCCACAGACGGTCGGCAGTTGTCCTGCGTCGTGCCAAAGACCAAGATCGCTTGTGCGGATCCGGTGGCGTGGTCGTGACCACGCATCCAGATCTGCACGAAGGTCACCGCGAAGTACAAAACGACCACGGTGATAAAGAGCGTCACGATCTTGATCACCAATTTGATGGGGCCGAAGATCATGACAGCGCCCTCGTCAAAGCGCCATTAACGCGTCGGATCGATTCGGTGCGTCCCAAGATCTCGAGTGCCTCAAAGAGCGGCGGGCCGATCAGCCGTCCAGTGATGGCGCACCGCAATGGTGCCTGCGCTTTGCGCAAATTGAGATCCAACTCGGCACCCACGTCGACAACGAGGGTATGTAGTTCTGCCGCAGTCCACTCGACATCCTCGAACGCGGCGACCAGTCGTCGCAGCAACTCGCGGGCGGTCTCGTCGCGGCCAATGGTCTTTTCAAATGCCGCGTCATCCATGTCGGGGTCGTCGAGGAACAAGAAGTCGACCATGCCGGGAACTTCGCTGAGAGTGGCCACTCGAGTCTGAATGTGTGGAGCGATTGCTTCAAAGCGACGCGCATCGAATCGTTCGGAGTTCCACGGTGGTGTGCGCTCCCCCGGTGTCCACGAAATTCCCCACGGCGCGACCCACGGACCACATGCATTGATGAATTCGTCTACGGACATTTCTCGGATGTACTCACCATTGAGATGGCTGAGCTTCGCGACGTCGAAGAAGGCCGGCGAGTGTGAGACATCCGACAACTGAAATTCCGCGATACACGTTGATTGCGGCACCTTCTCGTCGCCGCTGCGGGGACTCCAACCGAGCAAGCTCAAGTAGTTCGTGATCGCGACGGCTAAGAAGCCTTGTTCCCGATAGAGCTCAACGGCGACGGGGTCGCGCCGCTTGGACAGTTTCTTGCGTTGCTCGTTCACTAGCACCGGGAGATGCGCGTACCGCGGCAGCGGAATAACGGTGCCCGCAACTTCGTCGAGAGCTCGCCACAACAAGATCTGGCGCGGCGTATTAGGCAAGTGCTCCTCGCCCCGCACCACGTGAGTGATCTGGTCACGTCGGTCATCAACAACATTGGCGATGAAGAACAGTGGGGTGCCCGACGATTTGGCGACCACAAAGTCATCGAGCACAGAGTTCTCAAAGATCACGTCGCCGCGAATGAGATCGGGCACCGTCGTTGAGCCGTGATCGGGCACCGCAAAGCGCAATGCCGTGCGCTCGCCGCGAGCGAGACTTCGAGTCCGACAGAACCCGTCATAGCCGGGCGGCTCACCCGGAGCCTTGCGCGCCGCCACGTCCTCGCCCGTGCAGTCGCAGTAGTACAGCCGTCCGGCGAGGCGCAACGACTCAATGGCCGCCAGATGCTCGTCGAGGAAGTCGCTCTGTCGATACGGACCCTCGTCGGCGTGCATTCCGAGCCACGCCATTGCCTCGACAATGCCGTCGACCCACTCTTCACGGTTACGGCTCTCGTCGGTGTCCTCGATGCGCAGGATGAAGACACCATCGGGACTCTGGCGCGCCAGAAACCAATTGAAAAGTGCGCTGCGCGCCGATCCGACGTGGAAAAAGCCGGTGGGCGACGGCGCGAACCGAACGCGCGGTCCGCTCACGATCTACTCGGAGATGGAGATGGCGCCCGTGGGGCAGCTCTGCACGGCCTCGCGCAGACGGTCGTCGAACTCCGGACCCGGGTTCTCATTCAAGATGTAGAGGAAGCCATCGTCGCGCACTTCAAAGACCTCCGGGGCAATGCCCATGCACACGGCGTTACTGGCGCAGAGATCGAAATCAACAGTGACTTTCACGACTTCTCCTGGGGGTGGGTCGATTCGATGGTACTCACTGATCGGTCTCATTGAGTAACTCCGCGAGGAACTCGCGGTCGTTCAGGATGGCGCGATCCTTGAGGTAGAGCCGACCGTACCGCTCGAAGTACATCAACTGCTTGCCGAGCAGGAAGTTGCCTCGATCAAAACTGGTCATCATTCCGCCACCCTCGACGGCCATCTGGTGGATTCGCCGCTGGAGACGCACGCGTCGCCACAGTTCACGAAACGACTTCTTTTGAAAGCTGACTCCGTGGGCTTCGGCCACTTGCGCTTGAGTCATGGTGAGCATTGAGGCGTAGCTCACTTCACCGAACGGTCGGGTGAGAACCGGCTCGATCATCGCGCGCATGAATTGAGCGAGCTGTTCGTCATTCAGTCCCATTGCCTCGCGAATAGCGGGTCCGTAGTTCTCCACAATGTGCTGGGTGACGTCGGACCACGCGCTCTCGTCGCCCATGACTGCCGCCAAGGTTCGAATAAAGAACCGTTGCGTCGCTTCGTCCAGTCGTCCGACGATGCCCCAATCGATGATGCCGATGCGTCCATCGCGCAGGAGCAGCAAGTTCCCCGCGTGCACGTCGCCGTGAAATGTGCCCCAACGCACGGTCATCGTGAAGAATCCGCGAATCAACTGGTCGAGGGCCGGCGCGGGATCGACGGCCAACTTCGTGACCGCGACTTCATCATCGATGGCGACGCCATCGAGAAATTCCATGGTGAGCACGCGACTCGAGCAGTGCGACTCGTACACCTCCGGAACCGCGATGAGATCGAGTCCCGCGCGTTCAGTTAGTCCGCGAAAGTGCCGTAAAGCGCGGGCTTCATTGCGCAGATCGAGTTCCTCACCGATCTGCTGGCGCAAACCATCGAGTTGCTGCAGGGTCGCGCCCGCTAGCTGCGCTCCCGTTTGGCGAACGAGCAACTCAAAAAGTGGTTCCATGAGGTCGAGATCAGTCGCGACGAGGTGCTCAATGCCGGGCCGGAGCACCTTGATCGCCACCATGCGGCCGTCGTGCATTTGGGCTCGGTGCACGACGGCGATTGACGCTCGTCCGATCGGCGTCGTGTCCACACTCGCAAACAGTTCTGAGAGCGACGCGCCCAGCTCATCTTCAATCAACGCCCGGACTTGGTCAAATGGCACGGTCGGCCCGGTGTCCAGGCACGAACGGAACTCGTCGCTCAACACGTCACCGAACATGGCCGGTGACGACGCCACGATCTGGCCGAACTTGACGAAAGTTCCACCGACATCTTCAAAGGCGAGCCGCAACGGGCGCGCCACCGCGTCAATCGACACTGCGAGCTTCTTCTCGCGACCGACGTGACGCAACGCGAATGGACCGAGGCGCCGACTGAACGCCCGCGTAATGCGAACACCACGCTTGGCGAGTTCGCGACGCGTCGGGGTCGGCAGTTGGCGGCAGTAGTAGCGCGGCGTCCCGGAGTCGTCGTGGCTACTCACCGACTCACCCTAGAAGTCACTCTCCGAAGTCATAAAGAGAGGCTGCCTACACTGCGACGGACAAGGAGGCGACGTGCAAAAGCGCACAATTGGTTCACTTGAGGTGTCGGCCGTGGGCATCGGCTGCAACAACTTCGGCATGCGCCTGGATTTCGATGGCACAAAGGCCGTCGTCGACGCCGCCCTTGACGCCGGCGTCAACTTCTTTGACACCGCCGACATCTACGGCGGAACAAAGAGCGAGGAGTTCCTCGGTCGCGCGCTGGGCGCACGTCGCGGCGAGGTCGTCATCGCCACCAAGTTCGGCATGCCCATTGACGACGAGCGCAAAGGGGCACATCCGGACTACGTCATACGCGCCTGTGAGGACTCACTCACTCGCCTCGGCACCGATTACATCGATCTCTACCAACTTCACGCGCCGGATCCCACCGTGCCGTTCGCTGACACGCTCGGCGCGCTGCGCGGACTCGTGGACGCTGGCAAAGTGCGCGTCATCGGATGTTCGAATCTGAGTGCGGACCAGTTGCGCGACGCCCGAACAGCCGCCGGTGACGGCCCACGATTCGCCTCGGTGCAGAACCAGTACTCGCTGTTGTGGCGCGTGCCGGAGAATGACGGGGTCCTTGCCGAGTGCGACGACTCAGGCACCGGCTTTCTTCCCTACTACCCATTGGCCAATGGACTGCTCGCCGGCAAGTTCCGTCCGGGCGAGCCGATTCCAGAAGGCACCCGCCTCGCGCTCATGCCACCCGAGCGTGCCAAGCACTGGTTCTCGGAAGACTTCACCGCGCGCGTCGGTGCTCTGCTCGACTACGCCGACTCGATCAATACGCCGATCCTCACGCTGGCGTTTTCGTGGTTACTCAGTCACCGCGCCGTGAGCTCAGTGATCGCCGGAGCGAGTCGACCCGACCAGGTCCGCGCGAATGTCGCCGCCGCGACGGAACTGTCATCGGACGTGGTGGCCCGACTGAACGAGTTAACGGCTTAGTTGGCTTTCACGACGGCGACCAACTTGGTCAGCGTGTCCTTGGCGTCGCCAAACAGCAGAATCGTTTTGGGGTCATAGAGCAGCTCATTCTCAATGCCCGCGAATCCCGGTCGCATCGAGCGCTTGAGGAAAACCACGTTCTCGGCGTCGCCGGCGTTGATGATCGGCATGCCATAGATCGGCGAGGAGGGATCGTTCTTGGCGGCGGGATTGACGGTGTCATTGGCCCCGACGACGAGCGCCACGTCGGCGGTCGTCAGTTCGGAGTTGGCCTCGTCCATCTCTTTGAGCTTTTCGTAGGGGATATTGGCTTCGGCGAGAAGAACGTTCATGTGCCCAGGCATACGCCCGGCCACTGGGTGAATCGCGTAGATCACCTCGACGCCCTTCGCTTCAAGTTCGTCGGCCAACTCGCGCACCGTGTGTTGAGCCTGCGCCACCGCGAGGCCGTAGCCGGGCACGATGACGACGCGACTGGAGTAGCTGAGCAAAACGCCAATGTCCTCGGGCGTTCCAGAGCGCACCGTGCGCTCTTCGCCACCAGTTGACGTACCGGCGGTCACGACCGATCCGAAGGCGGAGAACAAGATGTTGGGCAGGCTGCGACCCATCGCCGCGCTCATCATCCGCGTCAACAAGATGCCGGACGCACCGACGAGAGTGCCGGCCACAATGAGCAGGTTGTTTCCGAGCGTGAAGCCCGAAGCGGCGACCGCGAGTCCGGTAAATGAGTTGAGCAGCGAAATGAGCACCGGCACGTCCGCGCCACCGATGGGCAGAACGAAGATGAGACCGAGCACGAAACTCACGCCGAGCAACGCCCACAGCAGCGTCGTGGAGGATCCAACGAGCGCGGCGACGACGAGAGCGACCGCACCGAGACCAACCAGTGCGTTAATGACCTGTTGACCGGGGTACGTCACCGGTCGGCCGGTCATCAACTCCTGGAGTTTGGCGTACGCAATCGCCGAACCAGAGAACGACATCGTGCCGATCAACACGCCGAGCAGCACCTCGAGCACGACGTAGGTCGCGGGATGCGACGACTTAATGTGAATGAACTCGGTGATCGACACCAGGGCGGCCGCCCCGCCGCCGACGCCGTTAAAGATCGCCACGAGCTGGGGCATGGCCGTAAAGCGCATGAAGCGGGCCGCCGGCACCGCGATGATCGTGCCGATCAGCATCGCGAGCAAGATCAGCGGCACGTGACGCAGCGCGTGACCCCGATCGTTCAGATGAAAGAAGGTCGCGACAACGGCCACGAGCATTCCGGCGGCGGCGATGACGTTTCCGAGGCGAGCGCGCTTCGGCGAGCCGAGGCCCTTCAGCGCGACAATGAAGGTGGCGGCCGCCACGAGGTAGATGAGGTCAATCAGTGTCCCGCGACTCACGACGGGTTGTCCTTTTTCTGCGCGCGGGGGGACTTGGACTTAAACAGTTCAAGCATGCGGTCGGTGACGACAAATCCCCCCACCACATTGAGCGTCGCGAGGATCACCGCGAGAAAACCGAGCACCTCTTCGCTCGTCGTGGTCGCTGAACCGAGGATCAACATTGACCCGACGAGGATCACGCCGTGGATGGCGTTTGATCCGCTCATGAGCGGAGTGTGCAGGATGCTCGGGACCTTCGAGATGATCTCGATGCCCACGAAGGCCGCGAGAATGAAGACGGTCGAATACTCCAACAGTGCGTTCACGTCGTCGCCCCTTCGTCGGTTATCGCAATGTGCGCAACGCCGAGCAGTTCGGCCGTTGGGGCGTGAGCGACGTCACCTCGGCGCATCACCGTCACGCCGCGCACCACCTCGTCGGACCAGTTAGGAGCCAGTTCGCCGCCAGTACCGAGGAGAGCGACGAGCTTTAAGACGTTGTTGGCAAACATGAAACTGGCGTGAGTGCCCATTTCGGCCGGTGGATTACTCAGCCCGACGATGCGCACGCCGCCTCGCTCAATCACTTCTCCCGCCACGGTGAGCTCGCAGTTCCCGCCGCCGTCAGCGGCCATGTCGATCACCAGTGATCCATCCGACATTGCGTCCACCATCGCGGTTGTCACGAGGATGGGGGCCTTGCGCCCCGGCACGGCGGCCGTCGTGATGACGATGTCGGAGTTCGCAACCTCGCTCGTGAGCTCGGTCTGCTGCTGGAGGCGCTCTTCCGGCGTGAGTTCGCGGGCGTATCCGCCGGCGGCGTCCGCAGTGATTGACAGCTGGACGAACGTCGCACCGGCCGACTCGGCTTCCTCCTTCGCCGCGCTGCGTACGTCGTACGCGCGAACTTTGGCTCCAAGACGCCGAGCCGTGGCGATCGCCTGGAGCCCCGCGACTCCCACACCCATCACCAACACGCGCGCGGGACGAATCGTGCCCGCGGCGGTGGTCAGCAAGGGAAAGAAACGGTCGAAGTGCTCCGCTCCCGCGAGAGCAGCGCGGTATCCACTCACGGTCGCCTGACTCGACAGTGCGTCCATGTACTGAGCCCGCGACATGCGCGGCAGCAGATCGAAGCTAAGAACGGTGGCCTTTCGCTCACTCAGCGCGCGCACGACATCACCAGCGAGGAGCGGCGAGAGAAACGACAGGTGCGTCGCCCCTTCGGGCAGTGCACGGGCTTCATCGAGAGTCGGTGGGTTGACGCGCACCACCAGATCACCGGTCGGCTGCGCACTGATTGTGGCGCCCGCCTCTACATATGAAGCGTCCGAAAAGTGCGCGCGTTCGCCCGCGCCGGCCTGCACGGCCACGCTCCACCCATCCTTGATGAGCGATTTGGCCGCATCGGGCGTTATTGCCACCCGGGTCTCACCGGCACGCGATTCGCGCATGACGGCGATTTGCACCGTTTCGTTCTACCAGTCAGAGCCGATGTGCTCGGGCAGCGCTAGTGGTGGATGAAGTTGATGATCGCCGAGCTGACCTCATCAGGTGCCTCGAGCGGTATCCAGTGTCGAAACCCATTCAGTCGGATCATCTCGAAACCGGCATCGCAGTACTTCGCCGAGTTCGCCATCTGCGCTTCACTGAGAGCCGCATCGCCGCTTGACCAGATCCCCAGTGCGGGGACCGTGACGTTGGGCAACATCGGAGGTGGATCAACGAACGCGGACGGCGGAATGTTCGCGCGATACCACTTCAGTTGCGCGCTCAACTGCCCGGTGCGTTCGAGGTCTTCAATCACCTCGTCGGCGCGCGGATGGCCCAGCCAGATACGCATCGCTTCATGGTCGTTCTGGCGTAAGAACGCTTCCCCGACGCCCTCGTGGAAGAACAACAGCGTGTACCAACTGCGCAACTGTTGTTCGAGACCAGCCGATCGAAACGCGGTGGGATGTCCCACCGACAGCGCCACGACTCGTTCGAAACGCTGGGGCAGGAAAGTTGCGAGGACCCAAGCGAGGTTGGCGCCCCAGTCGTGGCCCACCACGGTCGCGCGCGCAACGCCGCAACCGTCCAGCACCGCGACGGCGTCCGCTACAAGCTCGTGCACTTTGTACGCGTCAGTGGCGTCGGGTTTGTCACTTCGCCCGCAGCCGCGCTGATCCGGCGCGATGGTGCGAAATCCAGCCGCTCGGAGTTGTTCGCCGACGGGTCCCCACAATGCGGCGGTGTCGGGCCAGCCGTGCAACAACAAGACGGCCGGGCCGTCGCCCTCATCGTCGACGACAATTTCGACACCGCCGCGTGAGATGCGTTGCTCGGTCATGGGGCGAAAGTAGCCCTTGAGTGACCGTGCGCTGGTAGACAGCGCCGGTGACCTTGTCGCGCGTGGCGGTGGACTCGCCCATTGGCGTGTGGGTGATTGAGGGTGATGCCGACGGCCTCACGCGGATCGATCTGCCCCGTCGGCGAGTGTCCTCCACGACCACATCGATCAGCACACCCGTGCGCGCCGCGGCCCGCCAGATCGAGCAGTACTTCGCGGGGCGACGTCAACACTTTGAAGTCGATCTTCATCTTGAAGGAACTCCCTTTCAACAAGATGTTTGGCTGGCATTAACTGAGATTCCCTACGGCGAAGTACGCAGCTACGGCGACATCGCGGGAGCTATTGGACGACCGCACGCTTATCGCGCGGTCGGCAACGCCAACAGCAAAAATCCGTGGCCGATCATCGTGCCGTGTCACCGCGTCGTCGCGTCAGATGGAATCGGCGGCTACGCCGGTGGTCTTGACGTGAAGCGATTCCTTCTGCACCTTGAGGGCGTCAACTACTAGAGCAGTTCGAAGAAGAATCACCAATAACATCGGTGTGACTTCTTTACTAGGGATCTTCTGTGAGTACGCCTCGACTGAGCCACGGCAGCCGTCAGAACCAGATCCTTGACGCCGCCTGCTCGCTCATCGAGGAGTTCGGTGTCGCCGCCATGTCGATGTCCATGCTGGCGCGGCGGGCCAAGGTCTCTCGCGCGTGGATCTACAAGTTCTATCCCGACATCGAGTCGATCCTCATGGCTGTGTACGACTTGGCCTACCCCGATCGTTCAGGGGATCGCGCCGAGCGCCCGCGCATCGACAATGTTCACGATGACCTCGTTTCCCGACTCGACGAATGGATGCAGGCGCCCGTGGCCGCGGTTCTCGTGGGGCTGTACGCCAAGTACGTCGCGAACGACAACACGCCGTCGAGTTCGAGTTTGCACCGCACGATGGTCGACCGCATGGAGCGATTCTGGATCGAACCGTTCAGCGCGATGGGCTTGTCGCGAGAAGAAGCGTGGTCGCTCGTCGTGGCGCTCGACGGCACGCTCATGACGCTGCGGCTCGCGGTCGCCGAAGGCCACGTGAGCGCCGAGCACGCCGTGCAGCGAGCTCGGCAGTTCGTCGATGCGCTCTTTCCCACGACGTGGTCGTACACCTCAGCCTGACCTAGCGAGAGCCGTTGATCTCAGTAGTGTCCTGAGAACCGAGCGAGGGGGATCAGTGTCGGCAGCCTCGGCGACAATCAGTCGCGAACTCGATGTGCGCGTCCTCGAGATTGCGGGTCGCTCGCTGCGCGTCGCGGTTCGCTCCGGTGACACTTCACTCACTCCGCTCCTGTTGCTCAACGGCATTGGCGCCAGCCTCGAAACGTTTAATCCGCTGATTGAAGCGATGGATTCGCGTCGCGAGATCATCCGGCTCGATCCCCCGGGCGTCGGCGGCTCGCCGGCAACAACGACGCCGTACCGGTTCCCGAAACTCGCTCGCGTGGTGGCCGCGCTGCTTAATCACCTCGGACACGATCAAGTCGACGTCCTCGGCATCTCGTGGGGCGGGGCGCTCGCCCAACAGTTCGCCTTCACCGAATCGGCGCGCTGCCGGCGGTTGATCCTGGTCGCCACGGCGACGGGGGCACTCATGGTGCCCGGCTCGCCGCGCACCTTGGCGCACCTCGCCACTCCGCGCCGCTACCGCGATCCGGGTTACCTCTTAGAGCTCGCCCCTCAGCTCTATGGGGGCTCACTACGCACCGACCTCGCCGAGATGTTGCCGATGCTCTCAAGTTTTCGCCGTGGCGGTCAGCCCGGCGGCTACGCACTGCAGATGATGGCCGGCGCGGGCTGGACCAGCGTCGGGTTCTTGCCGTTTCTGCGCCAGCGCACTCTCGTTCTTACCGGCGACGATGATCCGATTATCCCCGTGGCTAACGGTCGCATCCTCGCGGCCCTCATTCGCCGCGCGACCCTCGAGATCTACCCCGGCGGGCACGTCGAGCTCGTCGCGCAGCCGCGGCTGCTTGCTCCCTCGATTGAACGGTTCCTCGACGCGCCGTAGGGACTCGACGGGCGGGCACAACGAGTCGTAGGCTTCGCGCTTCGCCGAACGAAAGAGGCGACGTGGCTGAGTCCCAGGACGTCGACAACCTCGCGTTCCCCCTCGACGCACTGCTGGTTGACGCCGGCCTTGGCACGTTGCGCCGGTTCGCACCGAACAGTTCCACGCTGCGCTTCGGGGCCTCGCTGGCTCGACGTCCGTTGCGCACCGCTCGGCGCCTAGCCACCTTTGTTCGCGAGGGCGTGTCCATTGCCTCGGGATCAAGCGAGATTGAACCGCCGAAGCGCGATCGGCGTTTCGAAGACGATGCATGGCGGACCAATCCGTTTCTCAAGCGACTGGCACAACTTCACCTAGCGAGCGCCAAGACGGCGGACGACTTGATTGGCCTGGCAGAGTTGCCGTGGCGCGACGACAAGCGGGTTCGCTTTGTCGTGCACAACCTCGTAGAAGCACTCGCTCCGAGCAACATCCCGTTAGTGAATCCGGCATCCGCGCGCATTGCTCTTGACACCGGTGGTGCGAGCCTCGTGCGCGGAGCGAAGAACTTCGCGCGCGACATGCGCGAGCCGCCGCGCGTTCCCGAGATGGTCGACGGATCAGGCTTCGCGCTCGGCGTCAACGTCGCGGTGACACCGGGCACCGTGGTTCACCGCAGTGAGGTGTTCGAGCTTCTCGAGTACCACCCCGCGACCGAAACGGTGCACGAGCGACCGCTGCTTGTCGTGCCGCCGACGATCAACAAGTTCTACGCGACCGATCTCACTCCGGGTCGCAGCATGGTCGAGTACCTCGTCTCGACTGGACAACGGGTCTTCATGATCTCGTGGCGTAACCCCGACGCCCGCCACGCCCACTGGGGACTGACGACCTACGTCGATGCGGTCCTTGAAGCGCTCGACGTCGTGGAATCCGTGAGCGGCTCTTCGCGCACGCTGCTGGCGGCGGCGTGTTCGGGCGGCACGATTGCGTCAGTGACCGCGGGCGTGCTCGCGGCCCGCGGCGAGCAAGATCGCCTGGCGGGTCTCACATTGCTCGTGACCGTTCTCGACAACGCGCGCGCCGGCGAAGCCTCCGCGTTCGCCGATCGCCGACTGGTCTCCGCGGCCAAGGCCGTGTCCAAGCGCCGCGGCTACCTCGACGGACGACAGTTGGCCGAGGTTTTTGCGTGGTTGCGGCCCGGCGACCTCGTGTGGAACTACTGGGTCAACAACTACTTGTGCGGTCAGGCGCCACCGGCGTTTGACATCTTGTTCTGGAACTCGGACACGACGCGCATGAGCGCGCAATTGCACGCCGACTTCATCGACGTGGCGATCGACAACTCGCTGCTCACAGCGGGAGGAGTGCGCGTTCATGACGTGGAGATTGATCTCAACAAGGTGGAAGTCGACACCTACATCCTGGCGGGCATCGCGGATCACATCACGCCCTGGGAGAGTTGCTATCGAACCACGCAGCTGCTCGGCGGTGACGTCACTTTCGTACTGTCACGTAGCGGGCACATCGCCGCGTTAGTGAATCCGCCGACCAATCCGAAAGCGACCTTCCAACTGAACGACGCCAACGCATCCGAGGCGCAGGCGTGGTTGGCCGGAGCCACCACCGAAGCGGGCAGCTGGTGGCCACACTGGGCGAACTGGATGAGTGAACGGGCGGGCGAGGAGATCTCTGCGCCGCGCGATGCTGGTGGCGGTGTGCGCGAACTCCTCGGCGCCGCGCCAGGCAGCTACGTGAGGGAGAAGTAGCTCAGCTCTCAGGCTGCACCGCGTGAAACTCCGCGGTGCCCTTCGGCCGGTACCAGGTAAACGCTTCGATGGTCATAAGGCCAGCCTTCACCGCCGGGTCATTGGAGTACAGCTCGAGCGCCGTCGCGGCGTCGACGCTCAACACACTCATGCCGCGGTACAGCTCGTTGCTGCGATCCCCGAACGGCCCCGCCGTGAGCACGAATCCCTGGCGAGCCAGTCCGGACTGGTGATCGAGGTGCGCCTGTTGAATTTCGCGGGCGGCGGCGTCGCTCAACTCAGGCGCGTTGGGTGCCGCAAGCAGCAAGAGAATGGTCGTTTGATCGAACTCCACCGGCGAAGATTACGGCTCGATCGCCGGCAGTTGCTGACGCCAGATCGGCGCCGTGCCGTCGATTTTCTCGCGGCCGGCGAGGGCACGACGCAGCGCGACGTAGGCCACACCGCAGAGCATGACGCCGGCGGGCAACTCCACAAAGACCGCCGCGATGAGGCTGTCGTGAAACGCACCGCTGCGCGCTGTCGTGACATCGAACCACGCATCGATGACAAAAAGCGCGCCGGACGCTGAGCTGAGCAGGACAATCACGACGAGTCGCCGATACGCCGCGTACGTCGTGGCGGTCAGCAGCACGATTTGAACTGAATCAAGTCCCACCCACGCAAGGCGCCAGTGCGCGGCGACGTAGACCCGCGGGAGCTGCCAGCCGAGATAGATGGTCCAGCCGATCAGCGCAATCGTGCCGGTCAGCATCATCGAGAGAAAGATCCCTCTCGCGCGTCGCTCGTCGCGGCGCGTCGCCGCGTGCGACGTCGACATTTCCCTAGTTGGACCCCGACGCGTTCTTGATCGCCTCGTCCATCGCTTCGGCTCCAGCTTTGAGCGCCGCCTTCTCGTCGTCGCTCAACACGTCGAGGTAACCCGCCATCACCTTGGTGGTCTGATCCTCAGCCGCGCCCATGCGCGAGCGGATCTCTTCGGCACGGTCGGGGTCGACTTCGGCGCTGTAGCCGTGCAACTTGTAGATGAACTCGCTGTTGCCGTAACAGGCATCCGCGGCGCTGAGTCCGAGCTCGCGCGTCGAGTCAATGTGCACCGCGCCGCGCAACTCGCGCAACATGATTGAGCCGAGCTTGGCGGCGTGCGCGGGCTCCGTCGGCGGGTCAAAGGCCAAGTAGCCGTCAACGAGCGGGTACTTGCCGCGTGGTGTGGACTCGGCGACCTTGCGCGCCGCCGCACCGAACGCCGAGAGAGTCGCGGGATCAACATTCGCGAACACGCGGTCGGCGTAGGCGTACGCCGCCTTCACGTGGCTCTGGGCACCCGTGACGGCATCGACCTTGGCGGTCGAACCGCTCCACATCATGTCGATCATCCCCTGGTCAAAGAACCAGAAGACCTCGCCCACGCGTGAGGCGTCGACGTCACCGAGCACCCCGCCGCGACCGATCGCGTAGTACTCATACACATTCATGTCGTGAGCCTTCGCGTGCTCGGCGGTACCCGAATCGAAGTAAAAACTCATGCCGATCTTTTGGATCTGCGGGTTGATGTCGGTCTCAAGCTGGTGGCTGTTCACGCCGTGACTTTATGTCTGGGGCCGAGGACCCCTCCATTTTCTGACCGAGGCGCGTCACTAGCGTTACTAAACAGCAGTTAGCCCCCCATGACCCCATCAACCCCCCATCCCCTGCTTGAGGCCGCCCACGTGGCGCAGCGCACCGTGCGTCGCGACGTGGTCCAGCGCTCCGACCGCCTCTGGCGCACTCTCACGCACCAGCCCCACGAGAAGGACCGTCCGATTGGGTGGCGGGTCACCAACCTGGATCTGTACGGACGGAACTTTCGTTTCCGCGTCACCGACAACGACGATGCGCACGGTCCAGACGGTCCGGACTCCCCGCCGATCTGGGCGATCAACCTGCACGGCTACTTCGCCGGCGGCTCGATGTACGCGCGAGAGAGCGAGTGGCTGGCGCGACGGCTCGGCTGGCGCGTTGTCAATCCCTCCCTGCCGGGCTTTGGCGGTTCGGACCCCATTGAGTTCGGTGAACTCACGATCAGCGCGTTAAGCGACCACATCGACATCGTGCGCCGCGAACTCGGCATTGACTCGGTGGTCCTGCTCGGGCACTCCATGGGTGGCGCGGTCGCGATCGACTACGCCGCGCGCAAGGGCGTCGATGTTCTAGGCGTCATCTACCGCGACGGCATCGCGACGCCGCAGTGGCAGCGCCGCGACGGCTGGCCCGCCCGACTGATCGGCTCGGTGCTGCCCGATGTCGCCCCGATGGTCGATCTCGCGAGTGCGGTGGCTCTGGACACACCCGATCTGCTCATCGGCCACATGTTCAGCACGATTCGCTCACTGATTCCTGACCTCAAGACCAATGTGCGCATGGTCGCGCAGTCCGCCCCCGTCGCCGCCCTCATCATGAATCTCGATCTCACCGAGTCCGTCGGCCACGTTGCGCGCGCCGGCGTGCCGATCTACGCGGCGTGGGGCTGCTTTGACCGAGTTGTCACCATGCCCGCCGCCGAAGCGTTCGCCAAAGCCGCCGGTTGTGAAATTCAGTGGGTACCTGGCGGCCACAGTTGGATGTTGGCTCGACCGAGCGGACAGAGCGATCTGTTAACGGCCGTTGATTCCGGGATTCACTTCTATGAGCGAGTGCGCGAGCGCAACATCGAACGGCGACGTCGACTCGAGCGCTGAGGCGACCGAACTAGGTCAGATAGATGTTGCCGTTCGCTTCGGTGATGTTGAGTGGCGTGAGACCACTCGGTGCGGGTCCCGAAAGTCGGTCGCCCGTCGCGACATCAAAGACACTGCCGTGGCACGGACACGCGATCTGGTTCGACGACGACTGGTACATCACCGTGCAGCCCGCGTGCGGACAGATCGCGTCGTAGGCGACGTAGCTGCCACTGGCCACACAGACGACGAGTCCCGGATCGCCCTGGGGAGTCGTGAACGTGGCGGCGGTATCAACCGGAACCTGGCTCACCGGAGCGATGAGTTGGCCGGGCGCATTGACCGTGGTCGTGGTTGACCCCGATCCCTCAGTCGTTGTGGTGGTTGTGGTGGTCGTCGTTGTTGATCCCGGCGGACTCGCGTGCGCCGCGCGCCCAATGAGAGCCGCCGCACCCGCGGACACGACGGTCACTCCCGCGACCACTGAGGCGCGGGCGGCGCCGATGACGACGGCGCGTCGATCGATGTGGTCAGCCGTGCCGCGCGTGATGAGCGATGGTCGCGCACCTTCGAGAATCGGACAGCCGTGCGCCCGACACGGTTCATTGCGGCGAACTTTGCACTTACCGGCGTTGTAGTGCCCGCACATCTTTTGTACTTGCGCGAACGGGATCGCGACTAGATCGGGCGCGCCGACATCGTGTCCGTGCGTGGCGTGACGCGCGATGAATGCATCCATCGACAGTCGCGTCCCGCTGCCCGCGAGGATGAGTGGGGTCCAGGCGAAGAGAAAGACGATGTCAGATCCCGTGTACCACGGCGTCTGTGTGATGGAGACCGTGAGGAACAAGCTGAGACTGAGCAGTGCGCCACCGACGGCCGCGACGCGGCCCCACAGTCCGATCAACGTGCCCACACCGACGGCCACTTCGGCCACGATGATGAACCACCCAATCGGCGTTGCCACGTGCTCGAGCGGTCGAAGAATTCCTCCGATCGGGCTCGTGTGCACCGAACCCGCAAGTTGCTGTTGAATCGAGATTGACGATGACGCGTTAAAGAAGTCGGGATTAGCGAGTTTCTGCAAGCTGGCGTAGAGAAACGTCACGCCGAGAAAACCCCGCAACAAGATGAGTGACCACTCACTCAGCGCCCACGCGCGCGGCGGCGCCGAGAACGGCAATGTGACGCCCTTTTTTTCGACTCGACGGACCGGCCTCGTTTTCACCGCGTCATGCTGGCACAGGGTTGCGGGTTATTTAGCGTCCCCTTAGACGTCATCACCTCGCCCAGCCACCACAATGGTGCGATGGTGGCGGCGCTGCTGACGAGTTTGCTCAACGAGTTGCACAAGTTGCCCCCGTGGGCGGTCTACCTCGTGGCGGGCTCGCTCACCTTCGGCGAAGCGGGTCTGTTCATCGGCTTTGTCATCCCGGGCGAGACGGCGGTGTTGGTCGCCGGGGCGATTGCGTCCAAGGGCGGCGTCTCGATCACGGCGCTCACGATCGAAGTTGTGCTCTGCGCGATCGTCGGCGACTCGGTCGGGTACTACGTCGGCGAGCGGTGGGGACACCACCTCTTAAAGCTCCCCATCGTTCGGCATCGTCGCGCACTCATCGAGTTGGCCCTTGACGGACTGCGTCGACGCGGACCGATGTACGTCTTTCTAGGACGGTGGACGGCGTTCTTGCGCGCCGTGATGCCGGGACTCGCCGGGATGAGCAAGCTCGCCTACGGCAAATTTCTCATCGCCAACGCCCTCGGCGGCATCGCGTGGGGCATCACGTTCACGCTCATTGGGTACTACGCCGGGCACGCGCTGGATCGCGTGGAAAAGACCGCCGGGTGGATGGGACTCGGACTTCTCGGGCTCATCATCCTGGCCGTGCTCTCACGCCACGTCATCACGAAGCGTCGCGAAGCAGCCCTCGAGGCGGCGTACGAGCGCGAACACCCCGACGTCGTTTAGGCGCGAAACTCCTCAATCGTCCACGGCACTCGCAGAGCGAAGCGATCGCCGTGCCACTCGAGTAGTCCAGCCGCCACGGCGACGGGACCGTGTCCTCGCAACGCGGAGCGCAGAACCACGGTGTCGGCATCACTGTGTTGCTCGAGCATCGAGCGCATCGCGGTGAGTGAGTCGACGACGGGCAGCGCGGCCGAACGCCTCGTGGAAATCTTCCATCCATCAAGAGTCGAGATCGCGGACTCGATTCGTTCGATTTGTCGACGCGCGCTGGCCGCGTCGTTGCCCTCACCCTCGCGCCACGGAGGAGCCGTGCCGCTTAAGTAGCCGTCAGCGATCACGCGATCAGCGTCGGTGAACACGATGAGGTCATCGGCGAGATCACCCAGGGCATTCACGAAATACTGGGCGTGCGCGACCGCGGCCGGAACTACCCACGGCATGATCCACGCATCTGAACCAAGCCACGCGGGCCAGGCGCGATCGATCATGGCCAGATGCACAACGAGTCCTCGCGCCCGAGCGTGAGTTAACGCCCGGCGGTAGCGCATCACCGCGCGGGAGTCGTAGTCCCCGCGTCGCGGCTCAAGTCGCGCCCACTCGGCGACGAGTTGGATCCCGCCCACGCCTGAGGCGACCAGCGCGTCAATTGCCAACTCGTAACGATCCCAGAGCAAATCGGCGTCGCCGAAGGGGGCGCACTGGCCGAGGTGCGACGCCGCCATAAAGCAAGTTGGTGGACCCCACTCAACGTCGTAACCGCCCTCGACGCTGACGCCGTCAAATGACGCGAGCAACACCGGTCGCTCGGGCACGCGCTCAGTCTGACAGAGGGAGTTGCTCGTCGATTCCACTAGTTTCGCGCCGAGCGCGAGAACGCGCACGAGGGAGTGAGATGACCGACGAACTGCTGCGCGAGCGTCGCGGACACGTGGAGCTGTTGACCTTGAACCGCCCCGAGGCGCGTAACGCGATGAATCGATCACTGGCCGTTGCGCTGAGCGGCGCGCTCGACGAAATCGAGCTGGACGACGACGTCTGGGTGGTCGTGCTCACCGGAGCCGACGACAAGGCGTTCTGTGCGGGCATGGACCTAAAGGGCTTCGCGCGCGGCGAGTTCCCCGCGACCGACAAGGGATTTGGCGGACTGACGCAGCGCGACTTTCCTAAGCCGCTGATCGCCGCGGTCAACGGATCAGCCCTCGCCGGCGGACTCGAGCTGATGCTCAGCTGCGACATGGTGGTCGCGGCCGATCACGCGAAGTTCGGAATCCCTGAGGCCGCCCGCGGTCTCGTGGCCGGCGCTGGCGGACTTATCCGACTGCCCAAGCGCATCCCGATCGCCATTGCGTACGAATTGGCGCTCACCGCCGAGCCGATCGATGCCTCGCGCGCCTTTCAACTCGGACTCGTCAATGAAGTCGTCAATGGTCCTGAACTGCTCGACGCCGCAATGGCGCTGGCCGAGCGCATCGCGAAGAACGCCCCGCTCGCGGTGCGGACCTCCAAGAGCGTGATGAAGCAGGCGGTTGAGTTGACCGAGGCCGAAGCGTGGAAGGTCAACAACGCGGCGTTCGGATTGATTGGACAGTCTGCGGACGCCATGGAGGGCGCCATCGCGTTCGCCGAAAAGCGCGCGCCGAACTGGCAGGGCAAGTGACGCTCGCCGCGCAGCACCTCGCGTCGTCACTCGACGCGGTCCGTCTGTCACTTCACGTCGTGGCGGCGTGCGTGTGGGTCGGGGGCCAGGTGGTACTCGGAGGACTCGTGCCCGCGGTGCGGGGTTACGGCAGTGACGTCACCAAGAAGGTCGCCCAGACTTTCGCGCGACTCGCGTGGCCGGCGTTCATCGTGCTCGTCGGCACTGGGTTTTGGAATGTGGCGGCGACTGACTCCAAGGGCACGGCGTCGGCGTGGCACGCGGTGCTCGGCGCCAAGTACGGCGTGGTACTCATCGCGGCGCTGGCCGTCGGGTATCACACGCGGGCGAACTCGCCGAAGGCCCGGGGTATTTCCGCGGGCGTCGGACTACTGGCGTCTCTCGTGGCGTTAGTGCTGGGAGTGCTGCTCGCGGGCTGAGTGACCGCTCTCAGCGCACCGGGAGTAACGTCTGACTAGAGCCCTTCCAGGTAAGGAGACCCAATGCTCGCCAACATTCTGGGACCAGACGGCCTCATCATCATTGGAGTCCTCGTCGTTCTCGTCTTCGGCGGCTCGGCGATCCCGAAGCTCGCTCGCTCCCTCGGCTCGGCCAAGACCGAGTTCGAAAAGGGACTGAAGGACTCCAAGCCCCCCACGGCTGAGACCACCGAGACCACTAAGACTCCCGACTCGAACAGCTAGTTCGGCCCTCGTGGCCGACGTCTTTGACATCGTCGATCGCCTCTGGCGCGGCGACGTCTCCATTACTGGGCACCATCCGCTGCACGGACACCAAGATCTCGTTGAGATCGCCGACGGCGTCGCGTTCGTTCCCAGTTTCGCCAACGCCTCAGTCTTTTCGACCGATGACGGACTCGTCATGGTCGATACCGGCTCGCAGCTCACCGGAGCCGCCATCCACCAATCGGTGCGGGGTTGGAGCGAGCAGCCCCTTCACACGGCGATCTTTTCGCACGGCCACATTGACCACGTCTTTGGGGTCGGTCACTTTGAGGCTGAGGATCGACCACTCGGGCGCCACGCCCCGCGCGTGATCGCGCACGAACACCTGCCCGCACGATTTGACCGTTACGTCATGACCGCGGGCTACAACCAGACGGTCAATCGCCGCCAGTTCGGGGCCGCCAACTTGGTGTGGCCGACGACCTATCGCTACCCCGACGAGACCTACGTCTCCACTCACGACTTCACCGTCGGTGCGACTGAGTTTCAATTGCGCCACGAACGCGGCGAGACCGACGACGCCACGGTGACCTGGGTGCCGACTCACCGGGTGCTCTGTTGTGGTGACCTCTTTATCTGGGCCAGTCCCAATGCGGGAAATCCCCAAAAGGTCCAGCGCTACCCGCGCGAATGGGCCGGGGCGCTGCGCCGGATGGCGGCGCTCAACGCCGAAGTCCTTTTGCCGGGGCACGGATTCCCGATCGCCGGAGAAGCTCGGGTGCGCGAGGCTCTCGAAAGCACCGCGGCGTACCTCGAATCGCTGGTCAGCCAGACCTTGGCTCTCATGAATGAGGGCGCCCGACTGAGCGACATCTTGGCCTCGGTCGCCCCGCCGGCCGAACTCGCCGCCAAGCCCTGGCTGCAGCCGGTCTACGACGAACCCGAGTTCATCGTGCGCAACATTTGGCGGCTCTACGGCGGATGGTGGGACGGCAATCCCGCCTCGCTCAAGCCCGCGACCGACCGGGCGCTCGCCGTGGAGCTCTGTGCGCTTTCGGGCGGGCCCGCGCGGGTTGCCGAACGCGCCGAGTCGCTCGCGAACGTCCCCGACGACGACGCGCAACGTCTGGCCGGCCACCTGATTGAGATGGCGTGGCTCGCGAGCGACGATCCCGCCATCGCCGCGACGCGCCAACGCATCTACTCCGCACGCGCGCTCGCCGCGACCTCGACGATGGCGCGGGGCGTCTACAACTGGGCCGCACGGGAGTCCACCGGCGAGCAGTTCTAGGGTCGAGCGCAAGGTATTGCGCCCCGATCAAACTCAGAGTCGGTGGCCAGTTTCGCTAAGGTTCGACCCGTGGATTCGCAGCCCTCGCTCCCCCACGGGACGGGTCGCGAATCAAAGAAGCATCGTCGCGCGCTGTGGCTCTTGCCCCTCGCCGCACTGGCCCTGTCCGGCTGCACGACTCCAGCCTTCGGTGGATTCAAGGGTGTTACGGACCAGTCCAAATCCACCTTTCACCTCTGGCAGGGATTCACGATCGCCGCAATCATCATTGGTGGCTTTGTCGTTCTGCTGATTCTCTACGCGGTCATTCGCTACCGGCGCAAAGACGACACGATTCCCAAGCAAACCCAGTACCACATCCCGCTGGAACTCCTCTACACAATCGTGCCGATCCTCATTGTCTTCGCGCTGTTTGCCGCCACCGTCGTCGTCGAGAACAAGGTCACCGCGGAACCGAAGTCCGATGTCACCGTCGCGGTCAACGCCATCAAGTGGGGCTGGAAGTTCGCCTACCCCGGTACCAACGCGCTCATCGTGGGTCAAGAGACCGAATCTCCGATGTTCGAGATACCGGTCAACACCAACGTTCACTTCACTCTCACGAGTTCGGACGTCGTGCACGGGTTCTACATCCGCCAGTTCGACTTCTCGCGCTACGCCCTGCCCGGCATTGTCAACTCGTTCAATTTCGAGGCCGTCAAGACCGGTATCTACTTCGGCCAGTGCACCCAGTTGTGCGGTTTGTACCACAGCTATATGTGGTTCCGAGTCCACGTCGTGACCAAGCAGCAGTACGCCAAATGGATTGCGTCGTTTAACACTCCGCAGGGGGCCCGTGACGCCGAGGCCGCCGCACTCGCGACCTCGGAGCTCAACTCGCCGATCATCAAGGTGAAGCGCGCCCACTCGACCCCGCTCGGAGGCCGGTAGTGACTGACGTTCTTGATACCCCGATCACCCACGCCGGTGGCCACGATGACGGACACGACACCGATCACGGCGGCCACGACGAACACCACGGCCCGAGTGGACTGCTCAACTGGCTGACGTCCACCGATCACAAAGTGATCGGAATGAGCTACACGATCACTTCGGTCATGATGCTCGTGATTGGCGGCGCGTTCGCCGAGATCATTCGAATTCAACTTCTCTCACCGAACAACAACGTGGTCTCTCCCGCGCAGTTCAACCAGTTGTTCACGATGCACGGCTCGGTGATGATCTATCTCTTTGCGGGTCCGTTCGCCTTCGGAGCGCTGGCCAACTTCATCGTGCCGATCCAGATTGGGGCGCCCGATATGGCGTTCCCCCGACTGAATGCACTCAGTTACTGGCTCTATCTGACGGGGTCCATCACCGTTCTGCTGGGCTTTTTCACTGCGGGCGGCGCCGCCAACTTCGGGTGGGTGGGCTACGCCCCGCTCTCCAACATCATCAACTCGCCGGGAGCCGGCGCCGATATGTGGATTGGCGGCCTGATTCTTACGGGATTCTCGGCCATTTTTACCGGCGTCAATTTGACCGCCACGATTTTCTATTTGCGCGCGCCGGGAATGACGCTCTTTCGTATGCCGATCTTCACCTGGAACCTGCTGGTTACCGGCATCTTGATTCTGCTGGCCTTCCCGGTGCTCACCGCTGGGCTCATCATGTTGTTCGCCGACCGACATTTCGGCACGCACATCTTCACGAACGATCTCGGCGGAGTGCCAGTTCTCTGGCAGCACATCTTCTGGTTCTGGGGCCACCCTGAGGTGTACATCTTGGCCTT
Organism: uncultured Ferrimicrobium sp.; assembly: GCA_964434455.1. GTDB lineage: Bacteria > Actinomycetota > Acidimicrobiia > Acidimicrobiales > RAAP-2 > RAAP-2. Next base: position 411,429 of record CAYSVK010000003.1, read on the forward strand.
GCCGTTCTTCGGCATGGTGACCGAGATCATCCCGGTGTTCTCGCGTAAGCCGGTCTTTGGCTACAAGGGAATGGTCTTTGCGACTCTCTCCATCGCCGCGCTCAGCCTCGGCGTGTGGGCCCACCACATGTTCACGACCGGCGTCGTGCTGTTGCCGTTCTTCTCAATCATGAGTCTGCTCATCGCGGTGCCGACGGGAATCAAGATCTTTAACTGGATTGGCTCGATGTGGCGAGGGCAGATCTGGTTCTCGACGGCCATGTTGATGGCCGTTGGCTTTGTCGTGACCTTCCTCATTGGCGGCCTAACTGGGATCTACCTGGCCAGCCCCCCGCTGGACTTCTTCAGCCACGACACCTACTTCGTGGTGGCGCACTTTCACTCGGTGGTGATGGCACTCGTGCTCGGCGGGATGGCGGGGCTCTATTACTGGGGTCCGAAGCTCACCGGGTATCTACTTGATGAACGGATCGGCAAGGCGCAGTTCTGGCTGTTGTTCATCGGCACCCAGCTCTTCACGTTCCCGCAGTACGCGCTCGGACTTGAGGGCATGGCCCGACGGATGCAGAACTACATCCACGACCCGACGTGGCAGAACCTCAACATCTGGAGCTCCGTCGGGGGCTTCATGATTGGGCTCTCGACGCTGCTGTTTGTTGCCAACCTCGTCTACAGCTGGAAGCGGTACCCGGCCGGAGATAACCCCTGGGACGGTCACACGCTCGAGTGGTTCACGACGTCGCCCCCGCCGCACCACAACTTCTACCGACTGCCCCAGATCCGCTCCGAGCGTCCGACGTGGGACTACAACCACCCCGAAAACCGCTCGCTCGGCCACGGAACTCACCTGCACGACTACGAGTTGGAGTCGGGTCACTCATGAGGATGGAAGCGCGAATCCTGCTGTTGCTCGGCGTCTTTTTCGGGCTCATGTGCGTTGTGTACTGGTTCTGGGGCCACGAGGACGCCGGCGGCATCATGATGCTCGGCGGCATGTTGCTCGGGTTCCTACCCGGTGGCTACTACTACTGGTGGAGCCGACGGATGCCACCTCGCCCCGAGGACCGCAGCGACGCCACTCTCGAGGAGGGAGCCGGCGTCATCTCCACCTTCCCGGGCAGCTCCATCTTCCCGTTCACCCTCGGCATGGGCGCGTGGCTCTGCGTGTTGGCCATGGTCTTTGGGATCTGGCTGCTGGTGCCCGGACTCGGGCTATTCGTCTGGGCTCTCCTCGGCGGCACCGCCGAGTCCCGTCGGGGCGGCGAGCACTAAACCGTCGCCGCTCGTGGCCGGGCCCGCACTTCGCGGCGCCCGCGCTAGTCGCCACTCCGGGTCAATGAGTGCGTCAATGACGCGATGAGCAGTCGCTTCAGCTTGCTGCTGGGTAATTGTTCCTTCGTGGTTGGCAATCACTAACGAGTAAATCGTCGCCGTCAGCGCCACCGTCGCTGCCAGGGCCTCCTCGCGAGGCACGCCACCCGCGGCCATGCGGTCAACCCAGGTCGAGGAACGCTCGAGCATGCGCGCGTGCAGTCGCTGACCGAGCGGGGTGGCGGAGTTGGCACAGTAAATCCCGAACATGCCGACCTTGGCCGTCGCGATGGGCATCGTCCACCACCGCTTCATCGAGTAGCGGTAGAAGTCCACGAGGTGGTCCCCGGCGGTGTGCAGGTCGTCATCGCGCACCATGTGGCGCCCGAGAGCCAGGTCAAAGACCGCCAGATACACCGACTCGAGGTCGGGGAAGAACTCGTAGAGCCACACCCGTGAGACCCGGGCTCGTCGAGCCAACAAGGTCATCGTGATCCCGGTGACGCCGAACTCCTCGATCAGCTCACACGCGGCGGCCACGATCTTCTCGCGCTGCTGGTCGTGCGGAACGTGCTTCAAGTGATTACTTGATTGGCGATGGAGAGACGGGCGGCAACACGAACTACACACGTGTGGCCCCTCACGATGAGTGAGATTACCCCGACCTCGGGGAACCTAGACCCGAGGCGGAGTTATCAGCGAGGTGCGGCCGAAAAAGAAAGAACCCCTCGGTCCGAACCCGGGCAAGTTCGGACCGAGGGGTCTTTGAGATTCCTCAGATCCAAGGGGAGAAGTCGTGGAGGGCGACCAGATCTTGGGGCTGGGGAGGGGTGACGACCGTGTCGGCGGACGAATCCACTGACACGATCCGCTCGTTCACCAGGCTGAGCGCCGCGCCTGCGGAGTTGCGGACGCTCGGGTGGCTCTGGTTTACGACCTGAGAGCTGCAGCCGTCGACGGCGTGCTCTGGGAACTTCAGGATGTAGATCGCAGCTGTACCCATGTCACACCTCCTCTTGGACCAGTTCACCTGGTGGAGATTCGACCGACCTCGAATCTCCACCAGGTGAACTGTGCCCACCGACAACAACTCTTGGCAATACGTTTAGTACCCCTATTTGGATGCATCAAGGAATTGAAATATTGATTTGAAAATCGTCATATGACACCGTCATATGAACTTCATGTTTGGGGAATCGCTAGTAACCGCAAGGGTTTTCGCGATGCGACAATTTTCTAAATGTGTCTCAATTGTTACAAGTTTTCAAGTTTACGACGCACTTGGTCCGACACCGTGTCAACGAATTAAGACGACGTAGTGTCAAGATTTGATGACTTAATTCACCCGTGAGACACCACTATTTACCTACTGGTGAGTAACCGCCGACCAAGGAATTGGCGCAGGAACGTGCAGAAACCAGCACAAATCGCTGGTCATTGCAACGGTTTCGGCGGGCCCCATGCGGTCCCACCGGGCGCTGGAATCAGATTTCGATCCGGGTCAAGTCATCGCCACAGACAACGCGACCCGAAAACTCCGCGGCGAGGGCGATCCACTCTTCGTACTGACCAAGCGACGGCGCCGGCACGTAGTGCGTCAACACAAGAGTGCCGACACCCGCCCGTTGGGCCGTGTCCGCCGCCTGTTCGACGCTCGAGTGGTAGTCGAGGATGTCCTTGAAGCGAGCGTTCGGCACCTGAGCCACGAGGTCGGCGCGGATCGCTGTCTGGATGTAGCAATCAGCGCCGAGCAGGAGTTCATCGAGCGAGGAACACGGCACTCCGTCGCCGGCGGCGACGACCGAATGACCTTCGCCCTCGATGCGGTACGCCAAGGTGGGCGCCACAGGTCGGTGATTGGTCGCCCCACAGCGCACCGTGGCCTCCCCAATGCTCACAGTGTCGCCGGCGTCCAGCTCCGTCACGATCGGGTCCGGTCGAAAATTCAGATCCTCGTGGTGCGCCAGCCGATAGGAGATATCGGGTTCGAGCATCGCGAGGGCGGCGTTCACGACGTTCGCCGTGCCCCGTGGGCCGAAGATGCGCAGCGGGTTTGGCGAGAAGCTCATCACCCACCGCGACGTGATGACGTCATTGAGATCGCTGATGTGGTCGCTGTGCAGGTGAGTGAGTAATACGGCGTCTAGGCCGATCGCGAGAACTCCCGCACCAGCCAGACGCGACACGACGCCGCGGCCGGCATCAACGAGCACTGTCGTCTCTCCGACCCGCACCATCGTGGAAGGTCCGGCGCGGTTGGGATCCGGCAGCGGCGAACCCGTGCCGAGCAGGACGATCTCGATCGCCATGTCAGGCGATCAACGTGTACGTGTTCTCGAGTTCGTCCTGCAGCACCGTGGCGTAGTGACCGGTCGTGTCGATCTTGAGATCGTCCGTCAAATGCTCGACGGAATACGTCCAGCCCGACGGGAGATTGAGGCGCGTTCCGAGATCGTGAAGGGTCTCGATCGTGAGCGTCGGGTCAACGCCGACGCAGTACGCCTGCATGACGAAACGGCGACCGTCGGGTGCACGGAGCTGAAAGGTGTCGGTGCCCTGGTCGAAGAACCAGATGGCCCCCCGATTAACGGTCACGTCCTTGTAGGGGGCGCGCTCCATCGGACCATCGAGAATGATCGTCGCCGCTCGACGCATCTGAATGCCCCCAAAGTCGCGAATGATCGGCTCGACGTTTTCGATCTTGCCGATGCCGTCCATGAGCCAGTAGCGCGGTCCGTTGAGCACAGCGTGAACCGCGCCCGTCTCTAACGCGATCTGGGTGGCGTCGAGTTTCTCCCAGAGCTCTTGGGGACAGTCGTTTAAGACGTAGGAGTTATAGACCTCGAGGCGCAGTTCGGCGCCCTCGAGGAACGCCAGCAGCACCTCGCCGTAGCGCCCATTTCTCGTGCCCTCCACCAACCGTGGTTCACGCATCGTTGCCCCTCGCTCGCCTAACTACTGTCACTAACTCTGCCACATTCCCGGCGAGCAGTTAGCGGTCGACGTGGCGCACTCCAGGATCGGTGGCCGTCGCCACCTCGGGGGTCACGTAACCAGGCATGGGGATCGGGGCCAGATCGCTCTTGATGTCATCGGGGCGCTGCGGCGCCGCGACGGCCACGTATTCGCCCGACGCGGTGCGCGTAACGACGTTCGGCACCTTGCGCCGTCCGGCGTGTTCAACCTTCTGGAGCTCCTTGCACAGGGCGTACGCGACGACGAAGCCGATGAACGGCGAGATCGTGACCGCAAAGCGCATGAAGACCAGTACTTCGTTGAGCGAGACACGGAAGTACTGCGCCAGCACGTCGGTCGCCGACGCGACAAAGAGCATGAAGACGAAACTGAGCATCGCGGAGCCGAACGCTGTGCGCACCGGTCTGTCGCGCGGTCGATCGAGCAAGTTGTGCATCGCGTCGTCCTTGGTGAAGCGACGTTCGAGCGACGGCCACGCCATACAGATGTTGAAGACGATGCCCGGCAAAATCACTGCGGGGATGAAGACCTCCCACGGGATCGTATGGCCGAAGTTATGCGTCGTCCAGGACGGCCAGATTCTGAGCGCTCCGTCGAGGAAGCCCATGTACCAGTCGGGTTGCACGGCGTAACTGATCTTGTGCGGGTCGTACTGACCGAACTGCCAGATGGGGTTGATCTGCGCGAAGGTGCCGAGCAGCGCGATGACGCCGCCGATGATGAAGAGGTACCCGGTGGTCTTGGCGATGAAGATCGGATACATCGGCGCGCCGACGACGTTCTTCTCGGTGCGGCCCTTGCCCGGGAACTGCGTGTGCTTTTGGCGCACGAGCAAGAACATGTGCACTGAGACCATGCCGAGCAGGATCAGCGGAACCACAAAAACGTGCAGGACGTAGAACCGTTCGAGGATCACGTGACCCGGATAGTTCCCGCCGAACAGCCAGAACGCCAGATACGAACCGACCAGCGGAATCGACAGCAGGATCGAGAACGCGATGCGGATGCCCGTACCTGAGACGAGGTCGTCGGGCAATGAGTAGCCGAGGAAACCGTTCACGATGGCGAGGATCAACATGGTGATGCCGATCAGCCAGTTGGTCTCACGCGGCTTGCGGAACGCTCCGGTAAAGAACACGCGCGCCATGTGCACGACGATGGAGCCGACGAAAATGTCGCACGCCCAGTGGTGCATCTGGCGCATAAGCAATCCACCGCGCACGGCGAAGCTGAGGTTCACCGAGCTGGCGTAGGCCTCAGAGACCTTTTGGCCAACCAGCGGCAGGTACGCGCCGTGGTACGTGACGATCGTGGAGCTGGGTACGTAATACAGCGCGAGATAGACGCCCGTTATGAGCAGGACGATGAAGCTGTACAGGGCGATTTCGCCCAACATGAAGCTCCAGTGGTCCGGAAAGATCTTGTCGAGGAAAGTGCGTCCGCCCTTGGCGACGCCCATGCGGTCGTCCAGATCGTTGAGGACCTGGCCGAGCTTGCCGTAAGGCCCGCCCGCCTGGCGCTTGGAGCGCTTGGTGACGATCGTGTCGCTCACGAGCGCTCCCAAAAGCCCGGACCAACCGCCTCGTGGAAGGTGCCGCGCGCGCGCAAGTAGCCGTGCCGATCAATCATGAGGGGCAACTGCGGCAGCGGACGGGGTGCGGGACCGAACTGTGGCACTGCGCCGTTGCGGACATTGAACATTGACTGGTGACACGGGCACACCAGCAGCTCGCGCTCCTTTTGGTACAGACCGACCGGGCAGCCGAGGTGCGTACACAGTTTTGAGTAGGCGACGTAGCCCCGAGGTGCCCAGTCGCTGCGACCCTTCATGGTCGTAAAGGAGTGATCGGCCACGCGGATGAGAACGACTTGATCCTGGGACTGACTGTCGGGATCGTTCTCGTAGCCCTCGGGGAACACCGTGGAGATTCCGCCGATCGACATCTGGTCCTCGTGGACACGACGGCCGTCAATGCCCACGAGGTAGCTCCCGCGCTTCCAGTTCGTGCGATCCAACGTGTTGCCCGGGTTCGGCCCGAGGCCGCGCAAGATGAGAGCGCCACCAACGACTCCAAAGGCCAATTGGCCGGCACCAAACAGCTTGAACAACAGACTGCGACGCTGCACGACCGGCGCACCGCGCTCCACGATTGCCGCGGCGAACGCCTCACGCTCGGAGTCCTCCGCGCGCAACTCGTGGCGCTCTTCAACGAACGGTCCGCGCGGCATGAGGTACTTGCCCCACGCCACCACACCGACACCGATGACCAACATCGAACCACCGAGGGACAGTCCGAGCGTCCACGGTGCTGCGTTGACCCAGAACGCCACGCCAAAGCCGACAAGCCCCAAGAATCCGAGGGTCAGTAAGACGGCAATTCTCGCTTCGACCTTGGCCGGATACTTGGCCTTCGGCTGCAGGTTCGGGTGGTTCTCGCTGATGCTCGACAGCGACACGGGGGTCCGACTCTCGTGGTCGCTCACGAGCGCTCCCCTACCCAGTAGCCCGCGAGGGCCAGGATTCCCACGCCCAGCGCGAGTCCGATGAAGCCTTCGGCGACGGGGCCGAGTCCGCCAAGACCGAAGCCACCCGGATTGCGCGGGTGTTCGATGTAGTTCGCGACGTACTTCACGATGTCGCGCACCTGGGCGTCGGTGAGGTTGCCGCTAAAGCGCGGCATGTTGCCTGGTCCGGTGCGAATGGCTTCGGCAATCTGGCGAACTCCAATGTGACGCAGCGACGGAGCGAACGCTCCGAACGCCAGCGCGTCACCATCACCGGTAATGGTGTGACAGGCCGCGCAATTGAGCGAGAACAACGACGCACCGATGGCAACGTCGCCACCCTTCAGATTCACTTCGGGGATGTAGGGCCACGAACTCTTGGGCGAGAGCGACGCAATCCACGCGGCGATGGCGAGCGCTTCACGGTGGTGGAACTTGGTCTGCTTACGAATGGCCTGAACATCAGTCGGCAATGCCGCGGGCATGCGACCGGACTCGATCCAAAAGTCGACCGCTGCCGGAGACTCACCAATCAAGTTGGGGTACGTGCCGGGCGTCTGGGCATTGTCGGGATAGCCATCGGCGTTGGTGCCGTGACAACTCGCGCACGCTTGCTTAAAGAGAGCTTGGCCGAGCGCGATGAACTGCGCGTCAGTGATCCCGGTGTAGCCAAAGTTCTGCGGCGTCGGCGCAAGGTAGGTGATGTCGCTGTTGCCGTAACCGGTAATCGCGCCGTTCTTGTCGCGCAGCACGGTGCTCGAGTTCGGTGTGCCGGCGTTATGGGTTCCGGTTTCGTAGGGGGTGTTCCTGGTCGTCGCGTGCGCCACTCCGGCGAACAGTCCGAGAGCCGAGATGGCCACGAGCGCGAGGGCGAGCAGCGCGGTACGAGGGCGAAGGGAGATGACGTTCACGGTGACCTAGTGCAGCAAGAACAGGGCCGAGTACAGACCCACCCAGACGACGTCAACGAAGTGCCAGTAGTAACTGACGCCCTGGAATGCGGCGAGTTCTCCCGGGTCGCCGCCCTTGGTGCCCTTTAGTCGGTACAGCAAGAAGAACATCGCGACCAGACCGATAAAGACGTGAAGTCCGTGAAGACCGGTGGTCAGAAAGAAAATCGACCCGAACGCGTTGGTGTACCAGCGGGTCTCAATCGTGGTCCACTCGTAGGCCTGGTTCGCGAGGAACAGCGCACCGAGCGCGATGGTGATCCAGACCCACATGGCGGCTTCGGCGCGTCGACGATGCTCAGCCAGCCAGACCGCCCACTGCATCGTGAAACTGGAGGCAACGAGGATGGCCGTGAAGATGCCGGCCTGCAGCACGTCGAGTTTCGTGCCGGGCACGAGCTTCGGCCACACCCCGATGTGAGCGCGGATCGTAAAGAGGGCCGCAAAGAGACCCGAAAAGAACATGAGCTCAGAGCCGAGCCAGATCATGACGCCGATCGCCAACATCGGTGGCCGGTCGTGGACGATCTTGTCGCCCTTCAGGCCGTCAACCGCGATGGCCTGACTCACGGCCTCTTTTCTAATAGAAATCCGGCGCGCAACGCTACTTTTCGCCTGTTGAGAACTCAACGGAGCGAACTCGGCAGTGCTCCAACGTGCACAATCGATAGCCGTCGCGTCGGTCTCGTGAGTGCCACGTACAGCGTGCGCAGCCCACGGGGCGTCTCGGCCCCGCCGCCGCCGTCGCGCGACGCGATCTGACCGGGTTCGACCACCACGACGGCGTCGAACTCGAGTCCGTTGGAGCCCTCCGCGGCAATGACCACGACGTCGGCGCTCAGGCCGCGCGGGTCGTCTCCGCGCGGGTCCACCGCGTCAATTTCGCCCTCACGCAAGATGGCGCGAAGCTCCTCGACTCTGGATTCGGTCACAATCACGGCCACTCGGCCGGGCGCGACGTGGGCTTGCTCTTCGGACACCGTCGTCACGAGCGCGGCGGCAAATCCTTCACGGTCAGCTTTCACCGCGCGCGGAGCGTGGCCGGCTCGGCGCACCGGGCGCGGCGGCTCCATCTCCGGCGCCGCGGCCTTCAAGGTGGCCCGCGCGTACTCGAGCACCTCCTCTGGCGTGCGGTAACTCACGGTCAACGTCACCTGCTGCGGAGTGCGGCGGGGCTCCAGCTGCGCCAACGTCGCATCCCAACTGGCCGAGGACGCGGCGGTCGTGGCCTGCGCCATGTCCCCCACGATGGTCATTGATCCCGCGAGGTCGCGACGGTGCAGCACGCGCAACTGCATCGGTGAGAGGTCCTGGGCCTCGTCCACCACGATGTGGCCGAAGGTCAAGAACTCGGCCTCATCGATCTCGTCGTTGTGCGCCGCCGCGCTGCGCTGAGCTTCACGCAGCGCCGCGAGACGCACGTCGGGTGCGTAGGCGTCGAGGTCCACGCCGTTTAACACGTCGCCGTGCTCCGTGCGTCCCATCGAGCGCGGTCGACGGCGAGGGCCGAGCAGGACGCGCGCCTCGTCAATCAACGCCGCGTCAGCGTCAGTCCAGTGGATCTCCGCCATCGTGCTCGAACGAGGACGCGCCAACATCGCCATCTCCTCCTCGGTGAGCAGACCCTCGCCGGCGGCACGAATCAGGGCCGGCGCACCAAAGAGATCGTGGAGGAGTTCGGTGCCGCTGAGACGCGGCCACATGCGGCGCAGCGCATCCTTGAACTCGGCAGTCGCGCGGATCTGGTCAGCGAGTTCATTGACGTGCGTTGGAGTATCGGCGTCCTCGCGCACGAATCGCGAGTGCACCTGTTGGGCCAGGCGCATCGCAATCTCGCGCCCGAGCGCAGAGCGTCGTTGGTTGTGATTGCCCGGTCGACGACGAGCCCGCGCCACGGCGTCGGCGGTGTCGCGCGATCGCAGCGTGACATTGGCGCGTCCCACCGCGATGGTGACGTCCTCGCGCAGGCGGCGCTCGCGCGTGCTCACCGCGCGAGCGAGGAACTCGACCATGCGCAGATCGCCCTTCAGTCGTGCGAGTGGTTCGGGCTCACGCGCGCGCACCTCGACGTTCGTCACGAGACCGGAGATCGTCGACAGCGTCACACCGGACTCGCCGAGTGAGGGCAGCACGTTTTCGATGTAGTTGAGAAAGAGCGGGTTCGGACCAACAACCAGCACGCCCTGACGCTCAAGAGAGACGCGGTGGGTAAAGAGCAAGTACGCGGCCCGGTGCAGCGCCACAGCGGTCTTGCCGGTCCCTGGACCGCCTTGGACCAACAAGATGCCCGCGAGCGGCGAACGAATAATGCGGTCCTGCTCACCTTGAATCGTGGCCACGATGTCGCCCATGCGCCCAGTACGGGCGCGACCGAGGGCGGCGAGCAGCGCACCGGGTCCGCCCAGCGCTAGTCCCCCGTCGACGAGGCCCTCCGCAGTGGCGGCGCGCACTTCTTCGTCGGGCAGGGACAACTCACCGTGCTCATCGGCGAAGTACTCGTCTTCGACCCCGAGGACCGATCGCTCGCGAACCGCCACGTGACGTCGGCGCGCGAGCCCGAGCGGTTCAACCCCGGTCGCTCGATAAAACGGCTCGGCCACGGGGGCGCGCCAGTCCACCACCAGCGGATTGAGGTTTTCGTCAGAGACCGCGAGACGTCCAATGTGGTAGCGCACACCGTCGTTGCCGTCGGCCGGGTTGTAGTCGATGCGTCCGAAAAACAGCGGCTGGTCGCCGATGTCGAGCTGCTCCATGCGCTGCAGCGCCGTACCCATCACCACGTCGCGTTCCACCAGGTCGCCCGCGCCGCGCATGTTGGCAACGAGCGCGCTGTCGCGAAGTGAGCGTGCTTCGGCGCGCATCGAATCAAGAGCGATCAGGGCTCGATCAAGGAACTCCTGTTCCTCAGCGATCTCTCGCTCGTGCGCCATTTATTCCCCTCGTGACCCCAATTTCGGGATTGACCATTCTAGAGGTGTTCGATTGAAGGACCTTTCCGAACTCGTCGTACGATGGCGAGGAAAGGACGACGTGAGCGACCCGGACTTCATCCGCGCCTGCCGCGGCGAGCGCGTGGACCACGTGCCGGTGTGGTTCATGCGCCAGGCGGGTCGCAGCTTGCCCGAGTACCGCGAGCTACGCGCCGACGGTTCCATCCTCGACGCCATTTACGACCCTGAACTGGCGTGTGAGCTGACCATGCAACCCGTGCGCCGCTACGGCGTCGACGCCGCGATTCTCTTTAGCGACATTGTGGTGCCGTACCACGCCATCAACTTCGGCGTCCGCATCGAGGCGGGGCGCGGACCGGTCATTGAGCACCCCTTTTCTTCGATGGCGGACCTCGAACGGCTGCGCGATCTCACGGCTAGCGACATCGCTCACGTCACGCGAACCGTGGAGCTCGTGACGGCTCAACTCGCTTTAAGTGGCGTACCGCTCATCGGATTTGCCGGAGCCCCCTTCACCGTGGCGAGTTACCTCGTCGAAGGCGCCCCCACGCGCGAATTCGTGCGAGTGAAAACTCTGATGCACACCAATCCGACCCTGTACTTCGCCCTGATGGACCGCCTCGTCAGCATCTCGATTGCGTTCCTGCGTGCCCAGGTCGCGCACGGTGCGAGTGCGCTGCAGCTCTTTGACTCGTGGGCCGGGGCTCTCACCCGCGCGGAGTACGAGCGCTTCGCTCTGCCCGCCACGCGCGCCATCCTCGACGGCGTGTCCGATCTGGGAGTCCCCACCATTCTCTTCGGCGTCGGGACCGGGGAACTCCTCGAACTGATGGCCACGGCCGGCAGCGACGTGGTGGGGATCGACTGGCACGTCGATCTCGATGAAGGTCGACGCCGAGTAGGTGAGAAAGCGGTGCAAGGCAATCTCGATCCCGCTCGTTGCATCAGTGATCGCGACGTGGCCATCGCGGGCGCGCGTGACGTGCTTGCGCGCGCTGGCACGGCGGCCGGACACATCTTCAATCTCGGACATGGGGTTCTGCCGTCGACTGATCCGGACGTCTTAAGCGCCGTAGTGGGCGTGGTGCACGACGAGGGTCGCGCGGGAGTGTCGTGACCACGGGCGTGCTCGTCATGGCGTACGGCACGCCGGCCAGTCGTGACGAGGTCGAGGAGTACTACACCCGGATCCGCCACGGACGCGCTCCGTCAGCTGAGCAACTGGCGGACCTCGTACGTCGTTATGACGCGATCGGTGGCGTCTCGCCGCTGTCCGAACGCACCGCGGCGCAGGTCGCGGGCATTCAGGCCGCCCTCGATGCTGCACAGCCCGGTGAATTCATCGCGCGGCGAGCGCAGAAGTACGCCGAGCCCTTTATCGAGGACGCGGCGAGCGAACTGCTGGCTCACGGCGTCAGCTCGGTCGTGTCCATCGTGCTGGCTCCCCACTCCAGTTCCTTGTCCACTGGTCAGTACATGGTGCGCGCAGCAGCAGCTCTCGGCTCCACGCCGCACGCGACGATTGAGTCGTGGTGGGCCGACGATCGATTTGTCGCGCTGATGGCCCAGCGCGTGCGCGACGCCATCGGAGATCTATTGGCTGATGTTCTGCCGTACGTCCTCTTTAGTGCGCACTCATTGCCCGAGCGGATCGTTGCTGAGGGCGACACCTACCCCGAGCAGTTGCGCGCAAGCGCCGAATTAGTGGCCGCTCAACTCCCGACGCTCGAATGGGGCACTGCGTGGCAGTCCGCGGGGCGCACGCCGGAGCCGTGGCTCGGTCCGGACATCCTCATCACAATCGACGAGCTGGCGGGACGCGGAGTCACGTCCCTCGTCTCGTGTCCGATCGGATTCACCTCGGATCACCTCGAAGTTCTCTACGACATCGACATTGAAGCCAGCGCACGCGCGGCCGCCCACGGGGTGTCTCTCGTGCGGACCGCGTCACTGAATGACGATCCGCGTTTCGTCGGGATCCTCGCCGATCTCATCATCGCTGCACGTCCGTGACCCGGCGCTCCATCGTCATCGTGGGCGGGGGCATCGCGGGGCTCGCCGCCGCCTGGGAGATCGCGAGTCGAGACGACTTTGACTCATCGAGTACTCGAGTTGAAGTGATTGAAGCGTCTGATCGGCTCGGCGCGGCGATCGCCACCGCACCATTTGCCGGACGCACCATTGACACAGGCGCGGACGGATTTCTCGCCCGCCGGCCCGAAGCCGCCCAGTTCGCGAGGGAAGTCGGCCTCGGAGATGATCTCGTCGAGATCGCCGCGTCGGGCGCGTGGATCTATCTGCGCGGCGAACTCAATCCGGTGCCGGTTGGCAGTGCGTTGGGCGTACCGACCTCGGCGGCGTCGCTCGCGCCGCTGACGTCGCTCAGTCGTCGCGCCAAGTACTGCGCCTGGCGTGACGAGCATGCGCCACGCCGTTTGAGCGTGAACGACGACGCCACGATCGGTCAAATCGTGCGCCTCAAACTCGGTGATGAGATCGCGCTCAGTGTCGTTGAACCGATGATCGGCGGGATCCAGGCGGGCCGGATCGACGGATTGAGCGCCAAATCAGTCTTTCCGGCCCTGCTCGACGCCGCTCAACGTGGCGGCTCGCTCATGAAGGCGCTCTCCGGTCACGGCCCGGTCAATCCCGGACCGAGTTCGGCGGCGGCGAGCGGTCCGGCGTTTTACTCACTGCGCGACGGCGTGGGTTCGCTGCCGCAGGTCGTGGCGGCGCAGTTGCGCGATAAGGGAGTCGCCCTCACAGTGCGCAACGCCGTGACGAAGATTCGCGCGACGCCGGGCGAGTACCGCTGGCAAGTCGATAGCGACGTCACCACGACACCAGCCGACGCGGTCATCGTCGCCACGCCCGCACCCGTGGCCGCGCAACTACTCGGCGAACACGATCCCGCGCTGGGTGCGCTCTCTCGGATCGACTCCGCGAGCGCGGCCATCGTCACCCTGGCAGTGGAGCGATCGGCCCTACGTCTTCCACCCAGCGGCACCGGAATTCTCGTGCCGCTGGGTACGCCGTTTCAATCGGACAGCTTGATGATCACGGCCATCACCTTTCTCGAACGCAAGTGGCCCCACCTCGCAGTCACGGACCACGCCGTATTGCGTGCGCACGTTGGTCGTATCGACGACGAACGATTCATGGCGTTAAGTGATGACGAACTCGTCGCTCGCGTGACCAACGAGTTGGCCCTCCTACTACCCGGATTTCCCCCGGTCAGCGAAGCCCGTGTCGACCGACACGTGAGTGCACTGCCCCAGTATCGAGTGGGCCACGAGGCGCTCGTGGCCGCAGCCCAGGACGCGGCCAGCCGGTTGGGCGTCGCGCTCGCTGGCTCGGCGTACGACGGTGTCGGGATTCCCGCGTCTATTGGTTCTGGACGATCTGCGGCAAAACAGATTCTCCGCAACGACTAGATCGCGAGTTTCCACTTTCCGCCAAATGGCACAGTCGTTTTCCACTCGGTGTATTCACCGATAAGTGAGCAGATTGTTGTACTTACGCACGAGACGCCAGAGATGTACGACGTGGTCTGGGGAAGCGCATCAGACGGTGGGGTCGCTCTTACCGCTGGAGCAAAGGAATTTGATCGCATGACGTCAGCCATTGGAGCCCAGATTCCGTTAATCAACGTATTGAAGTACCCGCCAGCCAGGCAGTTTCCGACGGTCGGACACGAGATCGAACTCAGTTGATCATCGCCTTTCGCTCCTACTGGACGGGTCACGATTTTTGGTCGCAACCATCCAGAAAGGCTCATGTGAACGGTGAAGGCTTGTCGAATTGACTGTCCAGCCTCATATACAGATCCGACAGCTTCACACCACGTGGATAATGGGCACGCAATAGACAACACTTGCGATCCTGCCGCATAACCAGACCATCCGGCAATTGTTGGAATGAACTTGATCGCACCAAGTCGGCCGTGCGCTTCTGCTATTGACGCGAACTTGTAGCCCGTCGCAGAACTCACCGTTGATTGGTAGTTACCGACAATCATGCAGTTACCAATCGATATGCAAGTTACTGACGTCAGAGACAAGCGATGCGCATTAACTCCTATTGCGCTTGGCGATACGAATGACCATGTGCCAGCAGACAAAGTTCCAACCACTGGCGACAAGGCTTGGGTAACGATCTGAGTCCGCGTGCCGACCATCACACACAGATTTACTGAGGGGCAACTGATCGATGCAGGTTGAAAGTCAAAGTCGGTGATAGCCAGAGTGACTGCGGGAGCCCACGCTCCAGAAGATTCGATTGCTACGAAAGCTTTCATTCTCGATACATTGGATTCATAAGTTCCAACAGCAATGCAATTTCCAGGTGAAGTGCAAGTCAGAGCTGTGACGACACCTTGACCATTGCCATTCCAAGAATCCGACGGCATCGCCAAGTAAATCGGTAATTGCCATACACCCGCTGTCTCGGCGGCAAGCAGCGGTCTAACAGGGTCAAAAGGAAAGGTAAATGCGGCTTCACACGAGCCGCGGCTCGGACAACTCATTGGACCCGCTTGATAAACGCCATTGCCGAGGTAATAGATGGTTCCAGCGATCGGCGAGATTGAATACGCCGTGTTAGGAGCTGTCGCCCCAGATGCAACGGTCGCTGGAATAAGGGCTCCCAGTGCCACTGTGGCGGCGACTGCGATGAGTCGAACTTGGGAATTCTGTACGGATCTCATTGGTTCATCATTGCGCGTAACCCGTGGCTACCGAAACTCAAACCGTTTCTGCAGCGATCAGCCCTCAAAGGTAGTACCCCGAGTGGATGTAGATACAAGGCACGCCCTCGCTCACGTACATCGCGTGGTTCTTCGGATCGTCATCGAGCGCCAGCCGGACATCAAAGCCGTAGCGAGCGAGTTCTCCAACCACGTCGCGCTTGAACCGATCAACGATTGAGTAGTCGCCGTACTCGCGCATGATGAGGAGATCCCACCGTATTGAGTACCGCTCGAGCCACGCCAAGGTGTGCGGCTGCACTCGCTCGGGTCGTCCCGTCACGAGAACGATTTGCAAGGTGGGATCGAGCAGTTCGAGGAGACGCTCAATCTCTTCGATCACCGGATCATCACCGCACGCGTCAAAGAAGCTGCGCCAGTCGCCCCAGTCCAAGAAGTGCTGTCGACCGACGGCGTCAGCCAGCACGCCGTCGATGTCAAAGATGACCGCTCGACCGGGTGGTTGGGGCGTGCCGGCCCGCCAGCACCAGCTTTCACTGGTCAAAGACGAACCCGCGCTCACGTGCCCCTCTCGGTTCCAAATTGGGTCGGCTCTGCGAGACTAGGACACGTGGTCGAGGTCGAACGCTTAAAAGTTCCCCTCCCCCACGGTCAGCGCGCGTACGTCGTCTCAGATCTCGAACTCACGCCCACGACGCCGAGTTCTGAACGGGGACTGTCGGAGTTCATCGACCTGCTGAATGATCTCGACGACGCGTCGGTCGTCATCGTGGCGGGCAATCTCTTCGCCCCGGATCGCACGTCGGATCCCACCCGATTTATGGCCGCCACCTTCGCGGCCCACGTTGAACTGCGCGACGCAATCTCTCGCTTCACCGTCGAGGCGTACCGGCGCCTGATTGTGATTCCTGGATCGCGCGATGCCGAGATTGGTCGCTCTGATTCGGCCCGAGCTCTGCTCGCCGAATTCAACATCGCCGTGGCGCGCGACGTAAATCTGCAGGTCGCCACCGCGTCGGAAACTCGTGATCTGTTGGTGGCGGCTGGACGATCTCCGCTTGACGCCTCCGTAGTGGATCTCACCGAACGCACCGATGCCGAGCACCTGGAGGTGCCTCGAGCGCTGCGTCGTTTTGCGGTCTCGCGTCTGCTGTATCGGCGGCTCGCACGCTGGATGTGGTTCCCGTTGTGGGCACTCGTGCTGCTCGATCTCGCCGGCACCATCGTCTCGCTCGCCGATCGAGTCACTCACCACCGTTGGCACGTCCACGCCACGCGTCCCGCCGACGTGTGGACGACGATCGTCATTGATCTGCTCGTGATTGCCGCGGTGGAGGGGGTGCTGGGACTCATCGCCGCGTGGGTCGTGCGACGTCGATTCCGCGACACCATTGAGAACACGCTTGTCGCGCCGGATGAACCGCTCGTGGCGACGCGAGTCTTTGACGTTGATGCGATCACCGTTGCGCGACGCGTCGCGGACCGTGGCGGGGCCGGGGCGATTGTTGGCGGCGCCCCGCGCGCCGCGTTGGCGTTCCTGGACCGCGGGGTTTGTGCCTCACCGGGACCGTCACGTCCGACCGTAATTGAACGACGAGCTCGCTTGGGTTTGCCCCCGGTGTTCGCCACGAGCGAGCGATTCGGGGTGGTCGAGGTCGAAGCAGCGACGTCCGTGCGTGTGCGACTTCTTGGGGGCCAGTCTCGATCAGAACCAGCGACGCGACTCGAGCGATGGCTGGCGACTCGTCCGCGACAAGTCGAAGCACCATTAGCCACCGCGGCCGTTGGATCGTGGCCCGATGGAGAGCCGTGGCCACCGCCAGAAGTCCGAGTGCGAACCATGCGTCGCCAACGTGGGGTGCGCAAGTGGGCCAGCGCGCTGCTCTTGTTGACGGGCTTCGCCGACATCGTCGTTGCCGCGTCGCCTCCGCTCAAGGGTCACCTGCACGCGGCATTCGCGATCTTGCCAATTGGCGTAGTCCAAGGAGCGGTGGCAGTGTCGGCCATTTCGGGATTCGCCATGGTGATGATGGCGAGAGGAGTCCGACGCGGCCAGCGCCGCGCATGGTTCGTGGCGGTCGTGCTGCTGCTCGTCTCGGTGATCACCCACCTCGCTCGGGGCGGTCGGGTGGGCAGCTCTTTGTTAGCAGTGGCGGTGCTTGCGGTCTTGCTGTTTGGACGGGAGAGCTTCACCGCGTCGAGCGATCGCAGTTCGGTTCAGTCGCTCGCTCCTCGACTCGCGCTGATCGCCCTTGTAGGCGTCATCAGCGCGACGGTCGGCATTGAACTCACGAATCTGCACCACCACCACTTGCCCAACTGGCCGACGGTGATGCTCGGGTGCATTGAACGTCTTGTCGGTGTGACGTCGATTGGGCTGCCAGATCGCGTGGGCGATTTTGTTAACCCCGCCATGCTCACGCTCGGCGTCGGATTACTGGTGACAGGTCTTTACGTCGCAACGAGGCCGGTCGTTGACCGTCGACTCAGCCTGCAGTCATCACCCGCGGAACGGCGCTTCGCCGAACTGCGCGCTCGTGACATCGTTCGTCGCCACGGTCGCGGGACCCTCGACTACTTCGCGTTGCGTGACGACAAGCAGTTCTTCTTTCACCGCGACTCGCTCGTGGCCTACGCGGTGTACGGCGGAGTCGCGCTCGTGAGTCCGGACCCCATCGGTCCGGCCAGCGAGCGGCGCGACGTGTTGGCGGCGTTTCGCCATCACGCGGAGCAGAACGGGTGGACAGTCGGCGTCATCGGGGCCGGCGAACAGTGGATCTCGACCTACGCAGGGGCGGGGTTTCATCACCTCTATCTCGGCGATGAGGCGGTCGTGAACTGCCCGACCTTCTCGCTCGAGGGCGGAAAGATGAAGGGACTGCGCCAGGCGTGCGGGCGACTGGCGAAGAAGGGCTACACGGTCAGCTTTCACGATCCCGCCACCATTGACGCCTCCGAAGTCACCGGAGTCCTCGAACTCATTGCCAAACTGCGCCGCGGCGAGGGCGAGCGCGGATTCTCGATGATGTTGGGGCGACTCTTTGACCCGCGCGATCAAGGCTTGCTGCTCACCATTGTGAAGGATCCGAATGGTCACCCGGCTGCGGTGTGCCAGTTCGTGCCATCGCCCACAATTCATGGATACTCGCTCGATCTGATGCGACGCGATCCGGGTGATCACCCCAATGGCCTGATTGATTACGCGCTCTGTTCGACGATCACCTATCTCGCCGAGAACGGCGGACAGGGTTTGTCGCTCAACTTCGCGGCGTTTCGCACGTTGCTCGACGGGGAAAAGGTCGACGGCGCGCTGACGCGAATTGAACGGTGGGCACTCAAGCGACTGTCTGGGGTGCTGCCGATCGAGTCGTTGTGGAGCTTTAACGCCAAGTACGACCCGGGATGGCTCCCCCGCTACATCGTGTACCCCGCGGCGGAGAGTTTCGTTCCCGTCGTCACAGCGATCTTGCGAGCGGAATCGATCACCGAACTGCCAGTGCTCGGTCGGTTCCTCGGGTCTGATCCCTCGAATCGACCCGGCACCGTGGTTCCGGACGATGTGGTGAAAAGGGCACGCCAGGCGGATTCACTTCGTCGCTGAAAGCGAGGGCTTTTCAATAGTTGCCCCGTAATCCGTATATTTCAATGTTTTACGTGGATTTCCACGCTAAAACATGATCTTTCATGGCTCATGTATAGATAATTACTCGCTGTAACACATAGACTTCTATGTGTAACAGCGAGTTTCTACCTAAAACGGGGGAATCTGCAGATGACGGACCTGAATGTGACGGTGGACGACTGGGAGCGCTCGATCGGCGCTCAGATCCGAGCAGCTCGCGTCTCCATGCAGTGGGATCAGGCTGAACTCGCGCGTCGATCGAACATCTCCGTGGCCTCACTCTCGACGTTGGAACGAGGACTCGGCTCGACGCTCAAGACGCTGATCTCCGTCATACGCGCTCTCGGACGAACCGAGTGGCTATCGACTCTCGCGCCCACGAACGTTGTGTCTCCAATGGCGATGTTGCGCGCTCAGCGATCAGCACGCACACCGATGCGCGTGCGCTCGCGTCGCCGACCGACGACGTAGTTCATGACCTATCAACCCGTTGATGTCATCGAAGTGCGGTGCTGGGGTGAGCGCGTGGGAGCTCTGGCGCTCGATCCCACGTCGGGGTACTACGTCTTTGAGTACGACCCGCGTTGGATCGACTCGGGTATCGAGCTCGCCCCGATCGCCATGCCCACTGACGTTCGTCCCCCGAGATTCATCTTTCCGACTTTGCCCATCGACACGTACCAACGGCTCCCCGCGATGATCGCCGATTCGCTGCCCGACGCCTTCGGCAACGCGCTGACCACCGCGTACCTCGCCAACGAGGGTGTTCGTCCCGAACAGATCACTTCGCTTGATCGACTCGCCTATCTCGGTGGCCGCGGCATGGGTGCGCTTGAGTACCGCCCG
>CAYSVK010000004.1:0-262475 GCA_964434455.1 uncultured Ferrimicrobium sp.
GAACGCCACCAGTGCCACCAGCGCCACCAGTGCGCCGGCCACCATCCAGCTGAACACTCCAGTCATCACGACAGTGACGAGTCCTTCCAACAAGAACTTGACTGTCAATTACACCGGCAGTTCGAACGCTCCAGGCGGCCAGACGTACTCGTTGAAGTGGTGCCAAGATTCGGCAATGACGACAAGTTGCACGACAACTTCCAATTACGTCAGCGGCACAACATTCAACACTGGATCTAACACGAATTGGTGGGTGACAATCACGGCGGATGCGTCAGCGGGTTATCTCAAGGCGACAACGGCGGTATTCGGTCCGACACATACATAGATCCACAGGGTGAGTCTTTCTCGACGACATGCGGTACTCCGCTGTTCTCATCGATGGAAAGACAATTAGATTCTCGATCTCATTAAGGAGCTACTTTGAGACGTCGACTCTTGAGATCAAAGATCCATCGCGCAACTGTGACTGACGCGAACCTCAATTACGTCGGCTCGATCAGCATTTGCCCGGATCTGTTGAGGGCAGCAGACATCGCTGAATTTGAGCAAGTTGCGGTCGTCGATGTGGATAATGGCAACCGCTTTGAGACGTACGCAATTGTTGGCAAGCAGGGTGAGATATGCCTAAACGGTGCGGCCGCACGTCTCGTATCGGTGGGGGACAAAGTGATCCTCATTACATACGCCGACTACAAGTCCAAGGAAATCGAGGGTCATCAGCCTGTCGTGGTGCATGTTGATTCGAATAATCGAATCACCGCTCCTTAGAGTCGGCTCCCCACTGCAAATCTTGCTTCGGTCACACCGTCTGATGTGCGGGACACCCGATAAGCGGCGGGACCATCAGACTCGCTGACGTCAATGTCGGCCACGACCGATACCGGATCGGTGCCCTCGTACCAGATACCCACGCGATCGTCGGTGGCGTACGCCACTTCGGGCAGGGTCCCGTTGCCGACAAGTTCGTGAAGGAGTGGCCTGCGCTGAGCTTCCGAGTCGTAATGCACACCATTGCCGAAAGGAAGTAGCGCGAGACCGTCGGTCACCGGGCGAAGCGTCTGACCGAAACTGTCTGTGGTGCCGCCAACGTGCCAGCAGAGGCTGCCGGCCGACACGCCGCCGAGGATGACGCCGTTCTCCCACGCAGCACGCATGGCGATATCAACGCCGTGCAGGCGCCACAACGACAAGAGGTTCGCCACCGATCCGCCACCAACCCATAAGAGGTCGCTGCCACACAGTCGTTCTTCGGGATTCGCTGACGGCTGAGGAAACACCTTGAGTTCGGTGACGTCGCATCCAACGGAGTTGAGGGCTTCGTACGACATTGCGTAGTAGTTCGCCGCGTCTCCGCTCGCGGTGAGGACCAAACAGACTCGAGGACGGGTCTTTCCTGTTCGAGCCAAAGCGTCAAGGAGCATCTGTCCCGGGCGTACCGACTGTTGGACGGGACCAGCCACAAATCCACCGGATGTCGCGAGAATCCTTCGAGTTGTCATGACTGTTCGTTCTAGTCGCCGTAGCGACTCGCTTTCTCGGGATTCTGGCGTGCCGTTCTAAGATTTACGTGGGCCGAGAGGAGTCTGCGTGGCGATTACTGAGGAAGCAGCGCTCGATGAGAAGCAGTTGGACGCGCTCGTCGACGCCTTGATTGAAGAGTTCCCGCCCAACTCGACCGATCCCGTCGTCTTTCTCGGCGAACAGTTCGATCGCGGCTTGGCGTGGCTGCACTTTCCAGAGGGCCACGGCGGTCGGTCAATGAGCCCAGCGGCCCAGTTGCACGTGCAACGTCGCCTCGCTCGCGCCGGAGCGCCCGTGGCAATGGCCCGCAATGTCATTGGGTACGGCATGTGTGCCCCAACCATCGTCGTGCACGGAACTCAGGAACAAAAGGACCGATTCCTGCGTCCCTTATTTACGGGCGAGGAAGTCTGGTGCCAGCTCTTCAGTGAGCCCGGTGCCGGCAGTGACGTTGCGACGCTCGCCACGCGGGCGGAGCGCGACGGTGATGAATGGATTCTCAACGGTCAAAAGGTATGGACCACGCTGGCGCATCTGTCGTCGTACGGGCTGATTATCGCGCGAACGAATCCCGACGTGCCGAAGCACAAGGGCATCACCGCCTTCCTCGTCGATATGCACGCTCCGGGAGTCGAAGTGCGGCCGCTCTATCAAGCCACTGGCGAAGCAGAATTCAATGAGTGCTTCTTCACTGATGTGCGCGTACCGGACACGCGGCGACTTGGTGACGTCGGGGCGGGCTGGAACGTCTCGATTACGACATTGATGAATGAGCGAGTGTCAATCGGTGGAGGCGTGCCACCGCGCAACTCGGGAATCATCGGAGAAGCCGTCAAGATTTGGGAAAGCCGCTGGAGCAACCGTGACGACGCATACGCGTTGGCGATGCGGGACCGCCTGATGGAGAAGTGGGTCCGCAACGAAGTGGGACGACTCACGAACAAGCGTGCGAGCGACTTGCGCAAGGCCGGGACCCCAGGTCCCGAGGGCTCAGTGGCGAAGTTGTTCAGCGCCGAAGAGAACCAACGGACCACCGAACTGTGCGTGGACTTGCTCGGCGCCGACGGGATGCTCTACCCCTCGACCTACCCGCACCTGCGACCGAAGGGTTCCGCGCTCTCAGATGGCGATATGCGCAAGTTGTTCATTCGCATGCGTGCGAACTCCATTGAGGGCGGCACGAGCGAAGTGATGCGCAACATCATCGGTGAGCGTGTACTGGGTCTGCCCGGCGAACCTCGCAACGACAAGGACGTTGCCTGGAAGGACGTTCCGCGCGGCTGAGCCGTTCTACCGATCGGTGAGGTTCGCCGCAAAGAAGTCGTAGGTGCGCTGAGCTGCATCGGCGGCTGCCACAGGGTTGTAGACCGCTTCGCGCTCGTTGCAGTGAAATCCGTGCGCCCCGTCGGCGTACCGAATGATGTCCGTGCTCGTCAATGAGGTGGCGGCCGCTTCACGAAGCGCTTCCACCTGCTCCACCGGGATGCCCTGGTCCAGATCTCCGTAGAGACCGAGCCACGGCGACTTGAGCTCAGGGGCGAGCTCGATCAAACTCGGCAGTCCGAAGCGGCCGTTTTGCACACCGCCGCCATAAAAGGACACCGCCGCACCCACGACCCCGAGTGTGTCGGCGTACAGCGCAATGCCGCCGCCCATGCAGTACCCCACGATGCCGATGTTGGGTGCAGCGAATCCCTTCGAGTTGAGAAACTGCGCGGTCGCCACGACGTCGTCGGTAAGACCGTCGCGAGTGAGGTTCCCGAGGGCCGCCATGGCTTGCTGAAAGTCGTCGTAGGGCGCCGTGATCGATCCGTCGCGATGAAAGAGCACCGGTGCGACCGCGAAGTAGCCGTGATCGGCGAATCGCTGCGTGACGTCCAATATGTGGTCGTTCACACCGAAGGCTTCTTGGATCACGATGACGGCGCGAGACGACGAGTCGCTGCCTCGGGTGTAAATCGGCAGTCCGCTCGCAGTGACAATCGGCTCAGTCACGTTTCCTCCATGGTGTCGACCACGCGTGGCGGTCGCGGCGCAGCGTAGTGGCGGGCTCTTCTACTGCGCGGCGTGGGCGGCGATGATTTCGCCGACGGCGTTGGTGACACCCACCATGAAATTGAGATCGAGCATTTCGTCGATTCCGTGAGCGTTCGAGCCGGGCCCGAGCACGCCCGTGGCGACGAACTGCACTCCCGGGTAGCGCTGTTCGAGCACTGCGAGAAACGGAATTGATCCGCCCTCGCCCGCGAATGCGGGAGGTCGGTCAAACGCGCTCGCACTCGCGGCGACGAGTGCGCTCTCCAGCCACGGCGCGAGTTCAGCGGCGCACCAGCCGTCACCCGCCGATTTGATGGTCGCTTCAATGCGTGCGCCGTACGGGGGACTCTCGAGCAGAGTGCGTCGAACGACCTGAGCGGCGGTTTCCGCGTCGACCGTCGGTGGCAGTCGCAAGGAGATCACGAGGGTCGTAAACGGCCGAAGCACGTTGCCGGCGATATCGGCGGGAGGGATGCCATCTACTCCGGTAACTGACAACGTCGGCCACCACGTGCGCCGCAGCAGGCGCTCAGCCGGCGACGCACCGAGGAGCTCGAGATCTTGCACCTTCGGCTGTTCATCGCCGGCGACGTCGCCGAACTCGGTCGTGACCAATTCGGCCGCTCGGCGATGAGCCTCGGGAATCTCGGCGTACAACTCCGAGAGCTGAATGCGGCCCGTCGCGGTCTCTTCAATTCGCTCGAGCAGCATGCGCAACACGCGGAAACTGGACGGCACGACGCCGCTGGCGACGCCGGAGTGCACGCCGTGTTCAAGGACGTGCGCAGTGACCTCGATGATGACGTTGCCGCGCAGCGAGGTCGTGACCCAGAGCCGATCGTAAGTAAGCGCGCCAGAGTCCAGACAGAGCAGCAGCTGCACGTCGCCGAGGTGATCCGCCAACGCGGTGAGGTGCGCGTCGAGGTCGGGGCTGCCGCTCTCTTCGGAGGCCTCAATCAGCACGACGCAGCGCGCGTGCGGAACGCCACGCGCTTCAAGATCCTCTAAGGCGAGCAACGCGCTGAAGATCGCGTAGCCGTCGTCGGCCAGACCTCGCGCGTAGAGGCGATCATCACGGCGCACCGGCCGAAAGGGGTGCAGTCCCTCGGACCACTCACCGAGCGGCGGCTGTTTGTCCATGTGGCCGTAGAGCACCACGGTTCCAGCGACGTCCGCGGTCGCCTCCACCGTGATCGTGAGTACCGGAGTGCGCCCCGCAATCTCGTGCAGTTGCACGTCGAACCGGGCGAGTTTGCGCTCCGCCGCCCACGCACGCAGCAGCGCCGCCGCCCGCGCAATCTGTCCGTGCTCTTGCCACTGATGGTCGTAAGCGGGCGAGAGGCACTCAATCGCGGCGAACTCCAACATCGTGGGCAGCGCGCGCTGCTCCAGATCGCTCAACGTGATCGGACTCATGACGCCTCGCGCTGTCGATGAATGTCAACCGCTTCCCAGCAGTACCACGCCACCGCAGAACGGTGCGGCGCGAGATGAGCTCCCGCCAGCTCGAGCTCCTTCGGCGTAATTGGCTCCTCGAGACCGTGCATGAAGCTCCAACCGGCCCGCACGCCGAAATCGAGGACGGGCCAGACGTCAGTTCGTCCGAGCGGCCCCATCAGGTACATCTGCGCGGTCCACGGTCCGATGCCGCGAACTTGGACGAGATCGTCGATGACGGCGTCATCGCTCATGCGCGCGTGTCGATCAAGGTGCACTTCACCAGCGTCGACTTTCTCGGTGAGATCGCGAATGGCCGCGCGCTTGGATCCGCTCAATCCACACGCCGTGAGTGCGTCATCGCTTAGGGCATCAATCGCTGGAGCGGATACCGTGCCGCCGCACGCGTCAGCCAGACGGCCGTGAATGGCCGCCGCGGCTTTGCCGGCCAACTGTTGGTAGACGATGGCGCGCACGAGATAGGGATAGCGCCGCGCCGCAGGAGCGCGGCGTTGCACCGGAGGAGGACCGGACGCTTTGATGACCGCGCGCAACGGTGGGTACTTGCGCAGGGCCGTGGCGATCTGAGCTGGGTCGTTGGTGGTGCTCACACGATCTCCGCGCCGACCAGCGGGTGCACGCCCTGGGGCAGGGCGCCTGTGCCGGCGACGAGGTGGAACAGTAGTTGTCGCACCGCTCGAACCGGTGTGGACGGAAAGCCGTAGCGACGCGTGGCGAGACCGACGCGACGTGGGGGCAACCCCTCGACCCGGATCGCTCGAAACCGGTCGCGCAGGTGACGAGGTAGCGCGGTCGCCGGCACGAGGGCGGGTCCGTACCCGTCAAAGGCGAGGGACGCCAGAGTGCGCATCCCGTCGATCTCGATGATGGGGCGCAGCGTGACGCGATGGCGAGCGCACGCCTCATCAATTTCGCGGCGAATTGAGGTGCCGCTGAGCGGCAACAGCAAATCAAGTCCGGCGAGCTCTTCGACACCAATCACATCGGCGCCTTGTCCGAGTGCCGAGTTGGTTTGCACGATCAACACGAGGTCCTCGGTAAAGAGATCCGAGTCATTGAGATCGACGGAGGTCACCGGCTGGCTGATGACGGCGAGATCGAGTTGACCTTGGACGAGGCGGGGCTCTAACGAGGAGTTCGTTCCTTCGACGATGCGCAGACCCACGCGCGGCAGCTGTTGGCGTTGCGCGTCGAGCAGCGGGGGCACCAGCCAGCGCCCGGTCGTGCCGATCATTCCCAGTGCGACCTCGCCGCGCACGTCAGCGCCGAGGGCTTCGACGTCGCTCGAGACGGCGGTCACTTCTGAGAGCACGCGACGAGCGCGCGCGCACACAAGATCACCGCTCGGGGTCAGCTGACCGCTCGTGCGCTCGACGAGTTCGGTTCCGAGTTCAGATTCGAGTCGAGCAATTCGCGCTGAGATATTGGACTGAACGGTGCCGAGAGCCTCCGCGGCGGCCGAGAACGATCCGTGGTCGGCAATGCCCACCAGGGCCTGCAGTTGTCGGATCTCCATGCATCGCGATTCTAGATGGCAACTATCTAAGGAACCACGTTGCGTGATAGTGAGGCGCTCGCCATACTGGATCTACCGCGGCAATCGAAACCCCCCTTCGACTGTTTCGCGGAAGGTTTTGCAAAGGGATCAGTCCAACCCCCCTGGACTGGTCCCTTTGCCATTTGTGCCCATTGTTAGCGTCTCGCGCATGCCGATGAGGCCCACCACGCTGGGCCTTCGTGGTCGATTCGCCGCTTCGGTCGGCGACCTCGTTAATAGGTCCAGTCGGCTGGCACGACGCGGTTCGGGAACCGTGGCGGGCGGTCGCGTGGCGCTCGCACTTGACCCCCAGCTGTTGGCCAAAACTCTGACGGGCCGCGACGTCACGATCGTCTCGGGTACAAATGGCAAAACGACCACGACCGCGTTGGTGGTCGCGGCGCTGGGTGCCGATGCGGTCACCAACGCCACGGGGTCCAACATGATTCCCGGGGTTGTGGCCGCGGTGACTCACGGACGGGGTCCGGTTGTCCTCGAAGTCGACGAACGCTGGGTTCCGCACGTGCTCGCTGCAGCGTCAGATGCCCGTTCAGTGGTGCTGGGGCTGCTCAATCTCTCTCGAGACCAGTTGGACCGATCGAACGAAGTGCGCGACACGGCGTCGCGGTGGCGGGCGGCGCTGCAGGATTGCCGTGATAACGAGTCCGTCGAGGTGGTCGCTGACGTCAGTGATCCCCTCATCGCGTTCGCCGTCGTGCAATTCCCGCGACTTGTGGCATTCGCGGCTCCGCTGTCGTGGCGATTCGACGCCACGAGTTGTCCGAACTGTCAGCGCGCGCTTCGATTTGACGATGATCTGACGTGTCCCTTCGAAGGTGAAATCGTCTCAGCGACGTCGTGGAGGTGTGAGTGCGACTTCGTAATGCCCACGCCATCAGCGGTCGTGTCTGAGTCGCTGCACGTATCGAGTGGTCACTACGACATCGCCAGTCAACTGCCCGGATCGTTTAACCGTCGAAATGTCGCCGTCGCCGCATTGATCGCCGAGCGCAAAGGAGTGGAACTGCGGACTGCGCTTTCTCGAGCCGGTGCGGTGTCGCATGTCGCGGGTCGATTTGCCGAGCGAACGTGGTGCGACCGAACGTGGCGTCTGATGCTCGCCAAGAACCCCGCCGGCGTTGACGCTCTGCTCGAGCCGGGTGCGAAATTCAGTGACGACGTGGTGGTCGCCATCAACGATGGTGTCGCCGACGGTCGCGACCCTTCGTGGCTCTACGACGCACCGTTTGATCGCTTAGTGGGCCATCGCGTGTGGTGCGATGGTTCTCGGGCACTTGATCTTCAGGTGCGGCTTCACTACGCCGACATTGACGCTCGGATGTTTGACCCGCAGCAACTTCCGCGCGAGGGCACCATCGACGTGATTGCGAACTACACCGCGTTTCACCAGTGGCTCGGTCGCACGTCATGACGTTGACCGTTGCGATCCTTTATCCCGAGTTGCTGGGAACCTATGGCGACGGAGGAAACGGTCTCGTGCTGGCCGCGCGAGCTCGTCGACGCGGAATGGACGCGGTGATCCGCAATGTCGCGCTGAGTGATTCGTTGCCCAACGCCCAAATATTTCTCTTAGGCGGTGGCGAAGATGGCCCCCAGCAGCTCGCAGTTGCGGCGCTGCAATCTGACAACACTCTCGCCCAGCGAATCTCTGATGGGGCCGTCCTGCTGGCGGTGTGCGCGGGACTCCAACTGATTGGCGAGCAGTTTGCGGTCGCCGGCGATCAGACGGTGCGCGGACTCGGTCTGGTTGATCTCGTCACCACGCGAGGTGCGGAGCGGCGAGTCGGACCGCTGCTCACACAAGTGGACGGACACGCACTCGTGGGCTTTGAGAATCACGGCGGCGAGAGCCGGGGGAGCCCCACGCCGCTCGGCACCGTGCGCTCGGGATTCGGTAATGACGGGGTGAGTGATGGCGTGAACGAGGGTCACATTGTGGCGACGTACGCCCACGGACCGGTTCTCGCGATGAATCCCTGGTTGGCGGACCATCTGCTGGAACTCGCGCTCGGCCAGACCCTTGAACCGTTTGCGTCGCCCGCGGACGAACTGCACGACGTGCGAGTGCGCGCCGTTGCTCAGAGCGCCGAGCGCACTCCGTAGGTCGCGTCACCAGACACGGTGCGGCCGAGTTGTGCGACTGACTCTTCAATTCGCGCACCGAATCGCCGCATATTCTCGCCTTCCGCTTCGAGAGTCGGCTCGCCGAAGGTAATGGACACGTGGTGGCGCCACTGACTCTTCGCCGTCGTAAAGACGTCGGCCTTGGCGTACGTCGGACCCATCAGTTCACCCGCGCCGTGGATGTACGTTGGCACGACGTAGGCGCCCGTGCGTTCGGAGAGATACGCGGCGCCACCCTTGAACTCCATGAGAGTGCCGGTCGTTGTCCGTCCACCTTCGGGATAGATCAGCAGATGCCAGCCTTCACTCAGCAGACGTTGAGCGAGGTCCGCGCTGCGACGATTGACTTTGTGCCGTTCGATTGGAATGACGTTGAACGCAGCGACGATCGGCACTGCCGTCGATGGCTTCATAAAAAACGTGTCCATCGCTCCCGCGACGACCAGTCGACGACGAATCTCGGCGGGAAGTGCACTTAAGACGATGGGCGTGTCGAGGTGACTGACGTGATTGGACGTAAAGATGTAGGTCCGGCCACTCACCAACTGCTCGGCACCGCGGACCTCGAGCGTCGAGAGGAATCTCACAAGGGGACAGAGCGCAGAGCGGATGACGGCATCGCGAACCGCGACGGTGCGATCGTGTCGCGCCCAGTCGGTGGGAAAATCAAGTCCGGTCGGCAGAGCCACTAGCGCCTCTTCTTCGCCGGAATCTTCTTCTTTGGCGTGTAGCGCTTGGACGCGTCTGGCGCTCGACGCGGCGCGGGCTCGGTGGAACTGGCCGCTACGACCGGCGCGGCGAGCTCGCGAGACGTTGGCGGAGGAGTGCGACCCTCGCGGCGCGCAATTGCGCGCTCCTTTAACAATGCGGTGACCTCACGACTCTTCGCTACTCCGTACTTTTGCAGGCGGTAGGCGCGGATCATGAGCCACGCTCCGACAGCGATTCCGCCCATGCCGATGAAATAGAACGGTCGAAACGACGTCGCGGGCGAGTCGAGCATCGTGAGCGTGAGGCCCACGAGAAAACCGAGAAACACCACTGGCGTTCGGCGACGTCGGTGTGCCGCCCAATACAGACCACCGAGTCCCGCCGCGATAATGGCCATGAGTGTTGACGCGCTCGAAAAGGTGATGGTGTCAATCCACACACACGACTTGCCGGCGAAGATGTACGGATTCGGACACTTGCCCTTCACGAGTGCGGTCGACAGGCTGCCAGTGAGCGGGTGAATCGACAGAATGATGCCGAGCGTGAGCACCGCTAACGAACTGATGCCGACGTACCCTTTTGCCAAGCGCGATTCGAAGTCGTCAATCTGTTGCAACGTTTCGCGAGGAACCATTGAGGGACGCCTCGTTCTCGGGGCGCGAGGCGACCGCGGCGGCACGCGCCGACATTAGTTGCGGACTTCATCGCACAATTTGATCGAGGGGTAGAGTGACTCGTTCCCGGGCGCTTAGCTCAGTTGGTTAGAGCGCAGCCTTCACACGGCTGAGGTCGAGGGTTCGAGTCCCCCAGCGCCCACGTTTTTTTCAAGATCACGATGTCGCACGTCGTCATCAGAGCGATCGTGATTGGCGATCTTCCAACGACTTTCGATTGAATGCCGAGTACCGAGGCGCTCAGTCCGATCGTGAAGTCGAAGAAGTACTGAACTGTGGACCTCCTCGGTAATGTTCCCGATGTGGCCCCGAGAGCTACTCGGTTTGACCTTGAAGAGTTCATCGTGGCATGTCGCGAAGCTCTGAGAGAGGGCGATGCGGTCCTGGCAATTCGTGACGTAGTCGCCAAGGCCGTGTCGAATCCGGGGGCGGTACAAAACGCACTGGGGGCAACGCGTGCCGAGCTCGTACCCCTTTATTCCGCTAATGACTTAACAATCATGAAGGCAGTGTGGTCACCATCGATGGTGTTGCCTCCGCACAATCACCAGATGTGGGGGATCATCGGCGTCTATGGAGGTCGCGAGGTGAATCATTTCTTCCGTTCTCGCGATGGCTCGATCGAGCCAACAATTGAACGGGAGTTCGCAGCCGGTGAGGTGGGAATGTTCGGTACCGATGCCATTCACTCAGTCAACAATCCGCTATCTCACAAATACACGGCGGCCATCCACGTCTACGGCGGTGACTTCATGAATGAGCCCCGAAGCGTGTGGCTGGGTGAACCTCTGGCTGAGGAGCCAGCGACGGGTGCGACGATGCAGCGCTTCTTCGTCGAATTAGATGTGACCGAGTGATGGACGATGAGAGAAGAGAGTTGAGCGCAGTTCGCCAGCGGGTGCGGTGAGAGAAATCCCGATCCGAGGTATGAGCGTCCGCATGCGAGAAGGCACCGTCATCTCACGTCCAAGTGTGAGGGAGCTCTAGCGAAGAGCTCAGGCCGTTGGCTCTAAGCGTGGGCAAGAGCCCTCCGTCAGGACAGTGACGCGAGTACCTTCGACCGAGATGGCGGAGGCGTCATCGAGCGCGTAGGTCGGCGTGTTCACCTCTCGAGCAAATTGCGCCGCATTCTCGAGAGTGTGGTCCGAGAAGTGCGGATCGGGATTGCCGATGTGGACCCACAACGTGAAATCAACGAAACCGAGACCACCATCGCGTCGAGTGGGAATCTCGCTCGCCTCAGGGAGTGATTCGGCGTTGGACTCAGCGTCACAGTTAAATGGCGTGGTCACAATGGCCCCCGCGCTCACGCCGACATAGACGAGCCGATCAAGCTTCGGGAGAAGTTCGTCCATTCCCGAGCGGCGAAACCAATGAGCGAGGTACGCGACGTGACCGCCAAAGACGAGCAGCGCATCGGCTTCTTCGAGCGCAGGGACCCAGCTCTCGCGGCGAACACTTGGGAGTGCCGTGGGCTCGAGCAGGCCGAGCGATTTCCAGCCGATTCCGCACAGCTGGTTCCTCGAGGTTCCGCGAATCACATCAACGACGCGCGAGGCCGTGCCGGGGAAGGGGTACATACCTGAGCCCACGAACAGTGCGTTCGATTCTTCAATTGGCTTACCGAGCAGATCAACCAAGCCCGCACGAATTGTGGGGTTGGAAATGCCATTCGAGGTGAGCAACAGCTTCATTGGGTGACCCCTTGGAACTCACGGGGCACCCGCGACGCGCATCGTGCGCGCTCGCGATGACCTCGGCGGATGGGCCACACCCTAAATGCCCGTCCTCGGGTCACGAAACTTTTCTGCGCAACTGCTGGGCGGTGAGGATGCGGTCAGCCGCGCACGAGATGAGGTGGTGTGCGACGCTTCGGCGTGGTCGCAAATTCGGTCGGCCCTGCGTCGATCGCTTCGCGAACAACACCGAGGAGTCGGATGAGCTCCGCGAGGTCGGACTCCTTGATAGTCGCCACTACGGCCGTCGTCATCTGAACTACCTGAGGCAGTACGGCATTAAGAATCGCCTGCGCCGTCGGGGTGATTTCGACGAGGACTCGACGTCGATCAGAAGGATCGGCCAAGCGCAGCACGTAGCCGTTGCGTACCAACGTGTCGAGCACACCGGTCATGGTGGCGCTGGTGATGTGCATGGCGGCGCCGACTTCTCCTACGGCAATCGGACCACCATGGCCCTCAATGACGGCCAGAGCGTTGAGGGCGGCGTGGGAGAGACCATGTCGCTGGGCGACCGCGGTGATCGCGGCTTCGGCGAGCGCGCCAGTTACTTCGAGGTCGCGAAAAACTCGCGCTGACAGGGCCGACGCACCAGGAAACTCATGTTGAAAATCAGAGGTGTCCGCGTCGAGCGGCAAGGAGGAATCCGACAGGGCTCCACCCTTGCCGCCGCGCGGTGACGTACTCAGCTCAGGCTCCGACCGCGATCTCGATGCGCGGCGCGCTGGCCACGCCGGCGCGACCCATCGCCTCGCGCAGATCGTCGCTGCCCGCAAACTCCTGGGCCTGCTCGACGGTGGGGAAGCGGTGCAGCACGAAGACATCCTTGCTGTCAGTGGGGTTCAACGCGACCTCTTGCGCTGTGCAGCCGTGCCGCGCGCGCAGGTCATCGAGAGTGTCGTACACGTCACGCCATTTGGCGTAGTCCGTGACCTGATGCCGAACAAACAGTGTTGCCTGTGCCATATGGGATCCCCCTTGTCGTCTTGGTCCTTCCATTGGGACCAAGTAGTAACGTACCAAGATAATAGGCAACAAGAGAAAAGTCAAGTATCCCGACCACTATCTGGGTCAGCTATCGAAGTCGTCCGGAGAAGCTGACAGGCCAGATCGAGTGTTCTGAACTCGCCGACCATGATGTGACGTGGAGTTCACGCTGGAATCCGGCACCCACTTGCTGGCGCGCACCCCGAGCGTTCTCTCGAAACTCTTGGTCGACTTGCCTGAGGTGTGGACGATGGCGAGTAACGACGAGAACCAGTGGTCGCCGTATCAAGTGGTCGGTCACATGACGTATTTGGAATCTTCTGACTGGATGGATCGCGCCCACGTGATTGTCGAGAGTGATCCGGATCGCGATCCTCCGCACTTTCGTCCAATTGACCGGGAAGCCGGCTTCAGCGTCTTTGAAGGATGGTCGTTGGGCAACCTTGTCCAACATTTTGCCGAGCTGCGAAGCGCCAACCTCACGCAATTGAGTGCGCTTGTTGGCGATGACGACCTACAACGCGTTGGCCGGCATCCTGACTTTGGTGATGTCACGCTGCGACAGCTCCTCGCGACCTGGATCGCGCATGACTTGAACCATTTGGGTCAAATTGTGAAGTCCATGGCCAAGCTCTATGGCGACGCCGTTGGTCCGTGGCGGGCGTACCTGCCCATCATTGACGCGGAGTAGCAACGTCTCGTCGCCACGTTGATGGGCATTGTCGAAGCAGCCAATGCGCAACAAGTGCTCACCCTGTAGGACGTGAGAGCGGGGCGTAAGTACCTAATCGCGAAGTCCGCGCGCCATACAGTTCTGTCATGAGCATGTACAACAGTTCCGCTTCTTCAAATCTGCCGGTACGCAAGTACAACGCGCGTATGGCGCAACGAATGGCTCGTCGAGCACATCTCAGTGAGCAAGGCATTGCCGTGTGCTTCGCGTACAACAACTTGGCGACCACGGTATTGATTGGCACAGTGGAAGACGTCGTCCGATTTATTCCAAGCATCGGTGACCTGCTCGAATTGGCATTCAGCCTGGTGACGTTTTATTTCCATCGAATTGTGCTCGTCACCGACAACACGGTCTACGTCTACCGAGATCTTCCGTTCCATATTCCCGGAAAGCAGTTGGCTAGTTACCCCCGACATGACGGAGTCGTCAAACTCGGGAGCCCGAATCCCGGGGCGTTCTCACGGTTCATTCGTCGCGGTCAGTTGACCTTTGAAGACGGCCACATCGTCTATCACCCCATCTTTTGGATTCGTCGCGCTCGCTACATCGCCCAAGAAGCCAATATCAACGTGTCGAACTAACACTCGAACGTCGAAGCAAGGATCTCTTCGAAGTGGAAGCTCCCATCGGCCGCAGTCTTTATTCGCCGGAGCAGATCGTTGACCTGCCGTTCTTGCACGTCGACCAAGTGGCACTGAGCGAGATGACCGTCGGGCTGGTTGTCGCCCAACCGGGCTGGCGATGGAGTGAACACGTGCGACCCCAGATCGGCGGTGAGTGGTGTGAAGTTCGCCACGCCGGCGTCGTTCTCTCAGGTCGCTTGGCCGTCGTGATGCGTGACGGCACTACGGCGGAGTTCGGTCCGTATGACGCATTTGAAATTCCACCAGGGCACGATGGCTACACCGTGGGCGACGAGCCGTGCGTGCAGATCGACTGGGGCGGACTTCGAGCGTTTGATGTGACAAGAGCACTGGGTTCGCCGACATCCGTACTGGCGACACTGCTCTTCACTGACATCGTGAACTCCACGGAAACTGCACGGCGTCTCGGTGACCGTGCATGGCGCGAGTTGCTGTCCAGCCACCTGACATCGAGTCGAACTCAACTGGAAACTCACGGCGGCCGCGAGATCAACACCACCGGCGACGGACTGTTGGCCACGTTCGATGGACCGGCCGCCGCCATTCGCGCCGCGATCGGAATTCGTAAGTGCGCAGCGCGGGAGGGGATCGCCGTTCGCGTTGGCGTGCACGTCGGCGAGGTCGAACTTGTCGGCACCGATGTTCGAGGCATTGCGGTCCACGAGGCGTCACGCATCATGTCCGCGGCGGATCCCAACGAGATCGTCGTGTCAGCGATCACTCGAGCTCTAGCTGGTGCATCCGGACTTCGATTCGAGCCCAAGGGCGAATACGAACTAAAGGGCCTCGATGGGACGTGGGAACTGTTTTCGGCAGTTGAACCGACGAAGGACATTCAGTTGTTCGATTTCTAACAACATTGGTCGCCTAGTGAGGTGATGGGCCGAGTTGCGTGGTGTCAAGAGACCGTTGAGGTTGTTCCGCGTCGCCGACGAATCTCGCTCAGTGCTCCGAACATGTGAAACGTGAAGAATCCGAGCAACACTCCACACGCCCCGCGTTGGACCTGGGCACCAGCGGCCAGATACGCCCAGTGTGAGACGCACGTGATTGAGCCGTGATCGC
Organism: uncultured Ferrimicrobium sp.; assembly: GCA_964434455.1. GTDB lineage: Bacteria > Actinomycetota > Acidimicrobiia > Acidimicrobiales > RAAP-2 > RAAP-2. The sequence continues at coordinate 15,255 of CAYSVK010000004.1, forward strand.
TCAACGGCCACGGGCACGACGAGCCTGGTCCTCGGGGCCGATCGGGGCTTCCAGACCGCACTCCAATAAATCCCGTGACCGCCGCAAGCCAGCCGGAGACGAACAACGTTCCCAACAGGTACTTCTCGCGTGTGGTTAATCCAACGAGTGGGTTAATGCTCTGCTGGCGAGAGAAGAGTTGGCGCACGCCTCCTGTTCGCTTGGGCTGTTGTGCCGTGCCAGTCAAGATGATCCACAGTTGGCCAAAGACCAACAGAGGGATTCCCGGTGCGAGCAACATGAGGGCGCCATTGATCGGACGACGCTCCGTCAGGCAGTACAAGACAAACGTGGCGGTCGTGATGACCGCGACGATGTCAAGACGGAAGAGCCACTGGTTAACGGTCAACGACGTTGGCGAGTCCAAGATCCACTTGTGCGAGGGTGGATCGACCTCACCAATGCTGAAGCCGTCCGACACGCCATCACGGTACCGATTGAACGATGATCTCTCGTGCCCGGCGCGTGAGGCGATTGCCATCTCCCGTACTTTGGTGAGCGCGCACCTGTCACTTTCAAAGGAGCTTGTTGATGGCCGTTCGAGTTGATCTCAATATTTCTCTCGACGGATACGCGTCAACAGAAGGTGGAACACCGGATAATCCAATGGGCGAGGACTGGTCAAAGTTGACCGCGGCCTACGTGGCCACGCGCACATTTCGCGAACGAGTGCTTCACGACGAGTCCGGCGCGGGAACGACTGGTCTCGATGACGCCTATGCGCGCGCGTATTTCGAGGGCGTGGGGTCAGAGATCATGGGTGCGGGAATGTTTGGGTTTCATACATTTCCGGATGATCCAAAGTGGCAGGGGTGGTGGGGCGATGAACCTCCGTTTCGCGTCCCGGTGTTCGTCCTCACTCATCGGGACCACGCCGATATCGAAATGAAAGGCGGGACCACGTTCCACTTCGTTCGCGACTCTCCTCGATCAGTCCTTGATCGAGCGATCGGCGCCGCAAACGGACTCGACGTGCGCATTGGCGGGGGAGTGCGTACCGTGCGTGAGTTCCTCGGAGCGGGCTTGGTGGACCAACTCCATGTGGCGATTGCTCCCATCGTGCTCGGTCGGGGAATGAACTTGTGGTCGGATCTTCGGGGCCTCGAGAGCGGGTACACCGTGAAGACCGAGAGTGCCGAGAGCGGCATCACGCACCTGACGTTCTCTCGAACAACGAAGTAACGCGCGTCTACGTCATGTCGCGCGACGGCTTCAATCACCAATGACGCTCAACGCGAACAGTGAGGGTTCACTGTTACCCGTGCCAGCCCCGACGTTGTCGACCGTGCGCTTGCAATTGCGACCGCTGGTCGATGATGACGTCGACAATCTCTACGAACTCCACTCCAATGAGCGAGTCATGAGGTATTGGGATGCGCCCGCATGGACCGGACCCTCACGTTCGACTCGGTTTCTCGCCAATTCACGACAGTTGGAAACCGACCGGTCGGGGGTGCGAGTCGCCGTCGACATTCAACCAAAGACGCAGTTCATCGGTTGGTGTGGTCTCAGCCGGTGGAACCATCAATTTCGATCGGCCTCACTCACGTACTGCTTTACCGAGTCTGCATGGGGACACGGTTACGGCACCGAGGCGGTGGGGGCGCTTCTGCGCTGGGCAATTGACGCCTGGGACCTCAATCGAGTCCAGGCCGAAACCGATACGCGCAATCTCGCCAGTGTGCGCGTCCTCGAAAAACTCGGATTCGTGCGCGAGGGGACGCTTCGCCAAGACTGCATTGTGAATGGTGAGATTTCGGATAGCTACATCTACGGACTGCTCCGTGAGGATCTTCGTTCCGGACACATTAAGTAACGGGCCGCGATTGATCGGCATCGATGTCGAGAGGAGAGTTCATGACTGTTGAACGAATGGAAGTGGCGCGCCAGATTCGAGCCACGCCTGCGGAGATCTTTCAGGTGCTGTGCGATCCGCGCGGGCACGTGGCCATTGACAGCTCGGGAATGTTGATGTCAGCTGACGGTGATCAGGTGTCAGCAGTGAATGACACGTTCATTGTTCATATGGATCGAGAGTCGCTCAACGACTACCCGCTTGGTGAGTACGACGTGAGCGTGCGCATCGTGACTTTCGAGCAAGATCGCGAAATCGCCTGGACGCCCGAAGGTCGTCTCAACTTGGGACACATCTACGGATACCGGCTCGAACCAAGTGATGTCGGCACGCTGGCCACGTCGTACTACGACTGGTCGACGGTTGAGCAGAAGTGGAAGGACGCAAACATCTTCCCCGTGCTGGAAGAGGGGGCCCTGCGAGCGTCGCTCGGAATTCTGGCTCGTACCGTTCAATCTCAGTGACGGCGAGTTGGATCGCAATTTCGTGTCAGCTGTTGGCCGGTCGTTATGAGTGAAGACCGCACTCCGATCATCATCGGCGTGGGTCAATACCTGAACCGCGTCGACTTAAGTGAACCGGCGGTGGAACCCGCAGCGCTGATGGCCGAGGCGTTACGCCTAAGCGCCAGCGACGCCGGCGGTCGAGTCGTCCTCGACCAGCTGGATGTCATTGCCGTGGTGGCCCCGATCTCGTGGAGGTATCACGATCCCGGTCGAGTTGTGGGCAATCACGTCGGTGCCGTGAGTGCTCGAACTTGGCTGTCAGCGATTGGTGGCAACTCTCCGCAGGCACTGATTAACCGCATGGCGACATCAATCGCCGATGGTGAGATCGAATTTGGCGCGGTAGTTGGTGGTGAGTCGTGGTGGACACGGAATCGAGCGCTTCGAGCCGGCACGCAGCCGCCGTGGCCCCGTCAAGACGAATGCGAACCGAGTTGGGTTGATCCGAATGCGGGAGCGTCGCTGTATCACGCGTTCGAACTCGCGCGGGGCGTCGTTGCGCCCGCCGAGTGTTACCCCTTGCTCGAGTCTGCGCTTTGGCACGAATCCGGACGGACCTTGCCGCAGCATCTCACTGTCGTAGCGGAGATGTGGTCGAAGTTCTCTCAGGTGGCCGCCTCGAATCCCTACGCGTGGCGTCGCGACACTTTCACTCCAGATGAGATCGTGACGCCGAGTGCGGACAATCGCATGGTGGCGACGCCGTACACGAAGCGCATGGTGGCCAACCCGGACGTAGAGATGGCTGCGGGGTGCCTACTCGCGTCGGTCAAGTGGGCACGAGATCACGGGGTTCCATCCGATCAGTGGGTGTACGTGCACGCAGGAACTGACGCGAACGATCCGTATCTTTCGGAGCGAGAGAACTTCACCCGTTCGGCCGCCATCGAAGTCGCCGGAACTCGCGCGATGTCGCTCGCCGGAATCGCCGCCAGCGATCTCGCGCACGTTGATCTGTATTCGTGTTTCCCGTCCGCTGTGCAGATTGCCCAGCGTGAACTCTCGATTCCATCGTCGATGAATCTCACCGTCTACGGCGGACTGGCCTTCGCCGGTGGTCCCTGGAACAATCCGGTGTCGCACGCCGTGGCGTCGATGACGACGGTCCTTCGTGAGGATCCTGGTTCGACCGGACTCGTCACCGCGAACGGAGGCAACCTGCAAAAACACAGTTTCGGCGTGTACAGCACTGCGCCGCCAACCAATGGGTATCGCTACGAGAAGCCTCAAGCGGAGGTGGACGCGCGCGGGCGACGCGCTACGTCGCTCGAGTACCTCGGTCCCGTCACCATCGAGGCGCTGACGGTGATCTACAACCGCGACGGCGAGATCGATCGCGCCCATGCGGCCACGCTGACGCCCGAGGGGACCCGCGTGTGGGGCGTTGTCCGCGACGTCTCGATTGCCCGCGATGTGGTCGGCAAGGACTTGGTTGGAACACCCGCCATGATCGGCGTCGACGGCGCGCTCAATCTCAACCAGTAACCACCGGATCAACGATTCAGCCAGTTCAACGGTCTTTGCGGCGCGTCGCTGGCTCGCCAAATTCGGCACCGGCACGCCCGAAGAGATCTCAGTAGAGTCCCGAACATGTCATACGGAACGATCATGATCGGAAAACTCAGGACGCCCGGCACCGCCCAGAAACTGGTCGACGCCGCCAAGGCGTGGGAGTCGCGAGAGGTAGACGGCTTTCAAGCCAGCTACCCCTTCGCGTCAGAAGACGGCACCACCGTCGTCAGCTGCATTGTCTTTGAGTCCAAAGAGAAGTACATGACTCTGGCCAACGATCCCTCGCAGGATGAGTGGTGGAGTTCGGTGATGGCACCGATGCTCGACGGCGACCCGCAGTGGATCGACGGGAGCTGGCTCTAACTTCGCTTGAAGGTCGAGGCTCGGTCCTCGACCTCGGTGTGAGGACCTCGCCTTAGGGCGGGGACAGTCGCGACGTGGACGCTCCGCACGTGGCGCAGAACGCGGCGAGGCCCTTGAGTGGCTCCCCGCATCCGCTGCAGAACAGCGGCTCGCGCGTGCGGTCGCCGCAATAGTGGATCGAATTATCGCCCGGCTCCTTTGTCGCTCGGCACCAACTGCAGTAGATCGGCGGCGGGACCGTCGTGATCGTTGCGATGTCGGGCGAAGTTGGCGGCGCGGAGGCTGCATCGGTGGCGACTAGGGACTCTGCCGACTCCGTGGCCGTCATCGAAAGCGGGTCGCCCCACGCTCCCGACAGCGTTGTGACAGCGGGCGTCGCGGCGGGCGTGAGACGCCGTAGATACGTGTGTCCGATGATGGCGATGACGCCCGCCACCATCAGCGCCAAGCCCGCGCTGAGAAGCACTCCACTCAGTGAGACCGGCAGTGTGGAAGAGGTCGACATCTGCTGGTACTCAGCGAGAGCGAACTGCTGAAGTTCGCCGGTGTTGATCGCTCCCCGAAATGACGTGAGGCCCACTAACGCCACCGTCGAGCCTCGCGAGAAGATCACGAACCGGTACTGCAGCGGCACGCGCTTGATGATCAGCCCGCTCCACTGGTAGCCGGTCGAGTCGGCAATGCCGGGAATCGTGAAGCTGCCGACGTAGGAGAACGTCACCTGCTTGGTGTCAAAGTTCACCGGTCGCAGCACCTGAGAGACGAGGTGGTTGAGTCCACTGGTGGCATCGTCGGGGCGTAAATGTTGTTGCAACGAGACGTCCACCTGGGTTTGGGTGGCGCCGTCCCAAAAGACTTTCCAGTACGACGCGAGCGGCGGGCGGTTCACGCCGAACACCGTGTAGCTCACTGGCTTCAAATAGATAACCGGCGAGGCCGGAATGATCTTGGTGCCGAGCAATCCAACAGTGACCCGAGGGTCGTGCAACAGGGTCGTGGGACGCGGTCCCGTCGAGCCGATGCTGGTTGCGATGAGACCAGAGTCCGGACTCGCCGTCGTGAGTGCGGCCAGATCTGAGTTCGATACCGAGCCGAGCCCCATCACCGATCCCACGATGGCGCCAACTCCCAGAACAAACAGGAGTGCGGCTGCGACGATGCGCAACGAACCGGGAGGTTCGGCCGGTCGATTGACATCCAGCGCTCGCAGCGACTTGTGTTCTTCTAGGTCGCGCTCTGTGGAGCGACGGGCCACCGACTGCACGATGCCCCCGATGACAAAGCTGAAGAAGAAGATCAGCGACCACAGCGCCGGACGCGCACCCCACTGGGTCACGCCGTGGCGCCGTTTGAAATTCACCGCCGACTGCCAACCGATGATGGCGAAGACGACTCCGAGAACTAGGGCCACGGTGGCTGTGGGTGTCACCGAGGACGTACCCATCAACATGTTCGCGAAGTTAGTTCACGCTTCGAGAATCTGGTCCGTGAGTGTCGTTTGATGCGTCGCGCTCGCGATAACGCGGAGACCCCTTGATGCGTTGTTAACGAGCCGGAAGGTGACTCCTACGACTGTTGAATTGAGACGAGGTAGTTCGCGATGTTGTCGAAACTCGCGACAAGACCATCGGTGCGCTTCATATGGGCGCGTCCCGTGATGTCAGCAAACCGCATGCGGTGCGTCATTGTGGTGATGGAGTTGGACTCGTCGAGCTCCATTGTTTCGACCGTTTCAACTCCGGGCCATCCGTCGTAGCTCCAGGTCTGCACGGTGCGCCGCGGCGGGTCCAGTTCAAGGAACGTGCCGCGAAATGACATCTCGATGCCGTCGGGTGTCACCATGACGTAGTGATACGTGCCACCGACGCGTAGATCAATCTCACAGACTGTGACCTCTTCGCCGTAGGGCGCGAAGGTCTGTCGAACGTGCTCGACTTGAGTAAAGACGTCATAGACCAACTGGATCGGGGCATCGAATTCGCGGGTCGTCACGATGTCCAGATCACTGGGAAACGTGACATGAGTGCGCGAGCGGTTCGTAGGTGTCATGAATGCCCTCCTGGTTTCTGTAGTTCATGTAGATACGCGTCCACGCGGTCGAAGCGTTGGTCTCGGGCGACTTCGAATTTCGCGAGCCAGTCGAGCGCCTGCGCGAAACGTTCGCGGTTCACTCGATAGAGCCGACGTCGTCCATCCGCCCGACAACTGACTACGCCAGCCAGTCTCAGGGCGTGGAGATGTTTAGACACTTGCGGCTGAGCGACGTTCAGGGATTGAACCAACTCTCCAACCCCTCGTTCACGGTCGGCTAACTCATCAAGGATTTGGCGCCGTTCGCGGGGAGCGAGCACGGTAAAGAGGTCGCTCGAAGTACTGGATCGCGCCACTTATTCAATATATACCAGAAATGGAATATATTGATTTCGAGATTGGGTAACTCCTGTCGCATCGCGCGCTGTGAGTTCGTTGACTCAGTGGCGCAAGTACGGTGCTCGCGCTCAGGAGGTCCGTCGTATGTCGCAGTTTCTTATGTCAGTGCACAATGTGAAAGGCGCCACGCCGTTGCCCGACGCCGAGATGCTGCAGTCATTCGCAGATGTTGGAGCATTCAATGACGAGCTGATCGCGGCGGGTTCGTTCGTCTTTGCGGGCGGACTCAATGCCGACGTGCGCAGCAGTGCCAAGGTCGTTCGCCCCGTCAGTGGATCCGTCGTGATCACCGACGGACCGTTTGCTGAAACCAAGGAGTCCCTCGGGGGATTCTGGATTATCGAAGCCGATTCACTGTCAACGGCGCTGGAGTGGGCCGCCAAGGGTGCAGTGGCGTGCCGTAAAGAGGTTGAAGTGCGCCCATTTCACGATGAGTCGGTGGATCTCGCTGCGATGATGAAGCAGGCACGCGCGTTTGATCGCAGCTAACGCGGTATCGCCATCGCACAGATTGTGTTGAATTCGTCACGATGTTCGGATCCGAGCGACTAGAGTTGTCCGAACGTCAGTCGTGAGAACACTGGCGGTCGGCGCTCATCGCTGACAGGACCTTCGCGACAACCTTCGAGTCGGTCAACACTTACCGACTGGAATCTCGTGACGATTACTGCACCATCCAACGCCCCTGCGCGCTTTAGCGACCTCGGAGTGCCCCGCGCGCTCTGTGCCGTTCTGGAGAGCCAGGGGATTGAGTCCGCCTTTCCGATTCAGGCCGCGACGCTGCCGGACGCTCTGGCCGGCCGTGACATCTGCGGCAAAGCGCCGACTGGATCAGGCAAGACGCTGGCCTTCGGACTCGCGGTTCTCGCTCGGATCTCTGAGCGACCCAAGCGTGACCGTCGCGGACCGCGACCGCCGTCCGCACTGATTCTCGCGCCGACGCGCGAATTGGCGTTGCAAATCGAGTCGGAACTGCGTCCCCTCGCCACCTCGGTGGGCGCGTGGGTGACGTCCATTTACGGCGGGGTGAGTTACACCCGTCAGTTGAACGCGCTGCGTCGCGGTGTCGACGTTGTCATTGCGTGCCCCGGGCGGCTGACCGATCTGCTGGAGCGTCGCGCCCTCAATCTCTCGAGCATCGACGTCGTTGTGATCGACGAAGCCGATCGCATGGCCGACATGGGTTTCTTGCCCGCGGTGCGCAAACTCGTGGCGTTGACCGCTGCGAACCGTCAGACGTTGCTGTTCTCCGCCACGCTTGATGGCGCGGTCGATTCGCTCATCCGCGAGTTCCAGCACGAACCCGCACGCCACGCCGTTGACGCCGAAATCGGCAGCAGCGGTGAGGTCAACCACCACTTCTGGCGCGTTGAGCGTGACGATCGCATCTCTTTGACCGCCGACGCAATCTCGCAGCACGGTCCGGCAATTGTGTTTTGTCGCACTAAGCACGGCGCCGAACGCTTGGCCGAGCGCCTGGAGAAGGGCGGCGTGCGCGCCGCGGCGATTCACGGCGATCGCAGCCAGCGCCAGCGCGAGCAGGCGTTGTCGTCATTTCGCGCCGGACGAGTCGATGCACTCGTGGCGACTGACGTCGCCGCTCGCGGCATCCACGTTGACGATGTGCCCCTGGTCATTCAGTTCGATCTGCCGACTCTGGGCACCGACTACGTCCACCGAGCCGGACGTACCGGTCGCGCGGGTGCCGACGGCATCGTGCTGTCGATGGTGGGTCACGAGCACACCCGACTCGCTCTTGAGATTCAGCGCGAATTGGCGTTAACTCCGGGCCTCTCGACTCCCAACGTTGAGACACTTACTGATGGCGAGATTCCCGAAGAGGCCCGCTGGATGCCTTCGGCGCCGGCGAAGCGTTCGACTCCCGCGGCACGCAACTCAAGCTCGTCGCGCGGTCGCCCACCGAAGCGCGCGCATCGCACGCATCGCAGTGATGCGCCAACGGGGCGCGACGCTCAACGTCGCGGCCGCTCGCGTTAAGACATCAACTCGTTTCGACGTAATCGGAACGATCAAGGTCATCGTTCAACTCGTGTCACCTCGACCGACGCGGACTTAAGACGTCACAGTCAGAACGAACGGGTCACGGAATCTGAGTTCGGACCGTCAGACTATTTTGAGGTCCATGGCCGCGACATTTGGCGATGTCATCGTGGAGTTGTCCGACGATGGCGTGGCGCTGGTGGAGATGAACCGCCCACCTGACAACTTCTTTGACGTTGAACTGATCGGTTCGCTCGCGGACGCCTTTACCTCGATCGCCGATGACGGCGGACGAGCCATTGTGTTGACCAGCCGCGGAAAGAACTTCTGCGCCGGCGCCAACTTCTCCGCCGCCGGGGGTGGCTTTGAGGGTGAACGTGACGGCATTCCCTCGCTCTATCGCGAGGCGTCTCGCATGATGCGTACGCCCGTACCGATCATTGCCGCAATCCAGGGCGCCGCCGTCGGTGGGGGACTCGGCGTTGCGTGCGCCGCCGACTTTCGCGTGGCGACGCCTCTGGCGCGCTTCTCGGCGAACTTCGCTCGGCTCGGATTTCACCAAGGATTCGCACTTTCGGTGACTTTGCCGGCCATCGTTGGCCGACAGATGGCCCTCGACCTGCTCTATACCGGTCGAAGAATCTCGGGTGAACACGCGCTGGCAATCGGACTGATCGACGAACTGGTGGCGCCCGAGGAGTTGTTGAGCGCCGCAAGGATGCGGGCCGAAGAGATTTCTCGCTCGGCCCCCCTCGCAGTGCGTTCGATCCGCGCCACGTTGCGGGCCCCGATGCTGGCCGATCTTGACGCAGCGTTTCAACGTGAAGCGGACGAGCAGGCTCGGCTGCGCCTGAGCGATGACTGGCGCGAGGGCGTCAAGGCCATGGCCGAGCGGCGCGAGCCGCACTTTGAAGGTCGTTGAGTTAACCGATTGCGAGCGTGACTCATCGTCCCCGCTCGTCTAACTGGCTATTGACGCGCACCTACTGTTAGCGACATGTCCCTCGCGATTACTGACGTCCACCAGCAACTAAGCGCCTCGGCGGTCGAGACCCTCAAACGGCGCAACTCTCTTCGAGCCACTCGTGAACTCCTGGAGGCCCCGGCATCACTGACTCCGGAGCACTGGCGTGACGTCATTGAGCTCGGGTGGCTCGGCCTCGCAGTGCCCGAAAGTGCTGGCGGCAGCGGATTTGGTCTGTCCGAACTCGCGGTGGTGGCCGAAGCGTTCGGTTCCGAGTTAGCGCCCGGTCCGTTTGTTCCGACGGCGATCGCAATTGCGGCCCTCGCGCGCACCGCCAGCGACTCCCCGACGCTCGCCGCCCTCATGTCCGGCAGCGACATCGCGGCCGTCTCACTGGAAGTGGGCATCACCGTGACCGATGGACGCGCCACGGGATCTCTCGTTGCCGCGCTGTGCGCAGATGTTGCCCAAGTGCTGGTAGTGCCGTGTGGCGACGACCTCGCAGTAATCGATCTGCGCTCGGGCGCGACCGTGACGACGCCCAAAAACATGGATCCGTCGCGACGATCATCCACTGTTGTCTTAGATGGTGCTCCCGCGCAACTAATCGTCGGCGAAGCCCGCTACTTCGTCGATGTGGCCCGCACGCTGTTTGCCGCCGAAGCGATTGGCGTGGCTCGTCGCTGCACCGAACTGGCTGCGGCGTACGCCAAAGAGCGACTCCAGTTCGGCCGCGTGATTGGGACGTACCAAGCGGTCAAGCACCACTGCGCGAACATGAGTGTGGCGACGGAACTGGCGACCGGACTGGTTTGGGATGCGGCGCGCGCGGCGGAAAAGGGCGGCGATGAGTTCAGCTACGCCGCGGCCGCCGCTGCGGCGTTGGCGATTCCGGCCGCCGACGAGTGCGCCAATCTGAATATTCAGGTGCACGGTGGCATCGGCTTTACCTGGGAGCACGACGCTCACCTCTATCTGCGCCGCGCCACGGCACTCGGAGCGCTGGTACCGGTGAAGGACGCCGCCGAAGACGTGACGCGATTCGCCAAAGCGGGGGTCCGTCGAGAGCGCACGGTTGATCTGCCGCCTGAGGCCGAGGAGATCCGGACCCGAGTGCGCGAGTTCGCCCAGCGCGCAGTGGCGCTGGAAGGCCCGGCGCGACGTGAGCTGTTAATCACTGAGGGCTACGCCGTGCCGCACTGGCCGAAGCCGTACGGACGCGACGCGTCCGCCATTGAGCAGCTGGTGATCGAGCAGGAGTTCAAGGCCGCCGGCATTGATCGACCCAATCTCGGTATTACCGCGTGGAACATCCTCACGATTACTCAGTACGGAACCGAAGACCAAGTGGCGCGCTTCGTGTTGCCAGCTCTGCGACAAGAATTCATCTTCTGTCAGCTATTTAGTGAGCCCGACGCCGGTAGTGACGCGGCAGGCGTCAAGACGCGCGCCACGCGCGTTGACGGCGGCTGGCTTGTCAACGGCCAAAAGGTTTGGACCAGCGGCGCACAGCACGCCGCCTACGGACTGGCCACCGTGCGAACCGATCCCGACGTTCCGAAGCACGACGGCATCACCACGATGGTGATTGATATGCACGCGGCGGGCGTTGAAGTGCGTCCGCTGAAGCAGATCACCGGGAACTCCGACTTCAACGAGGTCTTCTTTACCGACGTCTTCGTTCCCGATGACGACGTCATCGGCAAGGTCGACAAGGGATGGACGGTGGCGCGCGCGACACTCGGCAACGAAAGTGTGAGTATCGGCAGCGGCACGAACATGTCCGCGCAGATCGAGTCGCTCTTTGCCCCACTCGAAGGTCACGAAAGCGCCCTCGTAGGCGGCGCGGCTCGCGTCGGTCGTTACATCGCCAACGTGCAGGCGGTGGACCAATTGAATCTTCGCAGCGCGCACCGCGCCGTCGCCGGAGGAGGCCCCGGACCTGAGGGCAACGTCGCCAAGCTCGTGCTCTCAGAGAATGGTCACGAAGCAGCGGCGATGCTGGCGGCGATGTATGGGCCCCACACCGCGTACGTCGAGGGCGTGGGTGCCCCCGCGGCGTTCTCCGTCCTCATTCACCGGGCGCTCTCGATCGCTGGTGGAACCTCAGAGATCAAGCGCAACCAGATCGGCGAACGAATATTGGGACTTCCGCGAGACCCGTTGATTAAGTAGCGAGGAGCGGAGTCAAAGTCGCGAGCGTTACGGATCCCCGGTGAGGTTGCTCGAACTGGCGGCGGTTGTCTTCGGAGTCAATCTGCTGCCGGCCTTCGGTCCACCAACGTGGACTCTGCTGGTCTACTTCTCGGTGCGTCACAATGAGCCGGCCGCGGCCGTCGTCGCCATTGGCGTCGTGGCGGCGTGCTCGGGACGGACATTGCTCGCACTTGGTTGTCGGCGTCTGCGTCACCGACTGCCGGCCAAGTTCACCGCGCGACTCGACGCGGCGCGCGCCGCGGTCACCCAACGTCGCGGGCGCACGATCGCGGGCGTGGCACTCTTTGCGCTCTCTCCGCTGCCCTCGGGCCAGTTGTTCTCGGCTGCGGGCTTAATGGACGTGTCATTGCCGCCTCTAGTCACGGCGTTTTTCGCCGGCCGCGTGGTGAGCTACACGCTCTACGTCACCTTGGCCCACGTGGCCCAGCGAAATCTCGGCTCCATCACGACCGTGATTTTTGGATCGTGGTGGTCAATTCTCGTGGAGGTGGTTCTGCTCGCACTGGTCTCTGCTCTGCCCTTCGTTAAATGGCGCGCTCCCACCAAGTAAAAGGTGGTGGAGGAACTGGCAGTTCATCTGTCACGATGAACAATTCGTCATGTTCGTGACACGTACCTGACAGGTTGTTTGGGTCAAGATGAATGCGGGTACTTGGTATTGGTGACCGGTTTGAAGTTTGCCGCTCCGGCACTCCACTCCCATTGAACTGAACGAAGACGAAAAGGAACCCTCGATGAGTCACTCTCGCGTGCGGAGCCGCGCGCTGCGCGCCGTGTCGGCGATTGCCGTCAGCTCAGCCACTCTGTTCACTCTCGTGGCGCCGGCGAATGCGGCCACGACGTTTGCCCTCGTGGGTTCGCCAAACATTGGGACCAACCACAATGAGCTGCACGCGGTCGCTGTGGTGTCCAAGACCGATGCGGTCGCGGTCGGGGAGTACTACAACGGTCGATGGGACCGCGGATTGATTCTCACGTACAACGGCGTCTCGTGGAAGGCACTCTCCGCACCGGCGCCGCTGGGCTCGACTCACAACGGACTTTCCGGAGTCGCGATGGCATCGAGCAAGCTCGGTCTGGCCGTTGGCACCTACTCCAAATTGAAGAACAGCTACAACTTGGTCGAGAAGTTCAACGGCACTAAGTGGGTGCTCTCTAATGTTCCGAACCTCACCGGCATGACGGCCAGTGCGCTCAACGCCGTGGCGGACACGTCGGCCACCAACTTCGTCGCAGTCGGCTCGACTCACGCGACCCTCAAGCCACTTCGTCCGCTCACGGAGTTCTACAACGGCACGACCTGGCACAACGTGCGCGTGCCCGATCCCGGCGTCATCAGTTCCACGAAGACCTTTTCGGCGTCGCTGAATGCGGTCGCGCCCGTGCCCGGGGCCACAAGTAAGGCGTTCTGGGCGGCCGGCACGTACTCGGACGGCTCGACGACCTTTCCGTTCTTTGATCACTGGAACGGCACAAGTTGGAGGCAGTACAAACTCGCCCAGAGTTTGCAGAGTTTCCTCGGTGCGCCGTCACCAGTTTCTGCGTCGGTGTCCTCCATTGACGTGGTCGCGGCCAACAACGTCTGGGCTGTCGGGTACTACATCTCGAATCACACCGCGCCCACTCCCGCCAATAACTCGACGTTCACGGCGCACTTCAATGGCACCAGTTGGACGGTGGTGGCCTCGCCGAATCGCACATCTAGCACCACGCCAAACGAACTTCAGGGCGTGGCGTCGCGCGTCGTACTCGGAGTGGCGTCGATCGTGGCGGTTGGTCGCTACTTCACTGGCGTGCACGACCAGACTCAAGCGCTGCAGTGGTCCACGGCTACGGTGCCCGCGTCGTGGGTGAAGATCACGAGTGTCGACAAGTCGATCGACCACAACGAACTTGAAGCGGTCGCCATGATCCCGGGTAAGGGCGCGTTTGCCGTTGGTACGTATTACACCGGTACGCACGATCGCACTCTGATCGAGTACTGCAAGGACTGTTAAGCGCTCAGTCGACGCGCACTTCTACTAAGAGGTACGGGTTCAGCGCGGTGGCGCGCGCCCAGCGCGGCAGTGAAGTGACCCACCGGCGCGCGGCGCGACCAAAGAGCGAGGGCACGCCCGGTCGTTCGAGCGCCGAGAATCCGAAGTAGCCCTCCAGGGGTAGAGCGACAACCGAGCGTGGAGGAAACCAGCGCCGTACGTCGCGATACGACGGCAAGAAATACTCACCCCACGTCGGGTGCATCGTCACGCCGAAGCGATCAAAGATCGCTCGTCGCCACTTCATCGGGCCCGAGAGCTCATCAACGGGGCCGTGCTGCAAATCGAGCGGGAACCACTTGTTGGGACAGGCGAGCAGCACCCGTCCGCCGCGTCGCGTGACGCGGCGCGCCTCGGCGCAAAAGGCCGCCCGTTCGGCTTGATAGGTAGGGCTGAGCGTGAAGTGGCCGGTGGCCGTGCCGACGTGCTCAATCACTCCGAGCGTGATCACCGCGTCGAAGGTCCCGTCAGCGAACGGCAGCGACGTGCCGTCGCCCGCGACGTACCGCTCCGGGTCCCGGCCGCTTTTCGCCCAAAAGGGCGCCACGCTGGCGACGTCGATTCCAATCGCGTCGCGACCGTCTGCGGCCATTGCTTCGACCACCGAACCGATACCGCAGCCGAGATCGAGCACGCGCGTGGCGCCGAAGCCGTCAAGCCAGGATGCGAGATAGTCCCCGTACAGACGATCTCCGCCGGATTCCGGTCGGTGCATGTAGTCGTCGTAGGTGGAGTCCACCGTCGCCACGCGGGCGTGCGACGGCGTCAGATCAAAAAACCCACCCGGCGTCATTGCGTAGCGGTGACCGCCCGCGCAGAGCAGCGCTTGTTCGTCCGCGCGCACGGGCTGGCGATCGACGGGGCAGATCAGCCGCTCAGTCAGCGACGAGAACGGCACCGAGTGATTGTGTCACGAAGTAAAGACGCTCGAGGCGCTCAACGTGCGAGACTCAACGGTCGATTCGACCCGGGTGGGGGTGGCGCGTGATTCGACTCGACGACTCAATCTTGATCGACGACGAGGGCGAGGTGTCCCTCGACGCGGTGCGCGAGGCGTTGCAGCTTGCGATTCGTCTGGAGCACTCCACCATCCCGCTGTATCTCTACGCGATTTATTCGCTGGATCGCACTTTGAACGACGAGATCGTGACGATCATCCGTTCGGCGGTGATCGAAGAGATGCTGCACATGGTGCTGGCGGCCAACGTGCTCAATGCCATTGGTGGCGCCCCCGACATCGACGGCGCGCACTTCGTGCCGCCGTATCCGTGCCAACTGCCCGGAGGAGTCGAGGGCCAACTGGTGGTGCATCTTCGACCGTTCTCGCTCGATCAGTTGCGTGTCTTCATCGAGATTGAAGAACCTCGTGAAGCCCTCGGTGACCTCGATCGGGGCGGCATTGACGAGATCGGCAGCTGCACCATCGGCGAGTTCTACCTCTCGATCGAATCGGCACTGCGTCGACTGCCAGACGACGCCTTTTCGTCGGCACCGCGCAATCAGGTGGGACCCGGTTTGATGTTCGGATCGGTCGAGGTGACTGACCGAGATACCGCCATTGACGCCCTCAATGTCATCATCGAGCAGGGAGAGGGCACGACCGTCTCACCGCTGGAGATTGACGGCCCCGGAGGCCACGACGATCTGGCGCACTACTACCGGTTCATGCAAGTGCACGAGGGACGGCGCCTGGTCGCCGCTGGTCCTGCACGGTTCGGCTACGACGGCGAGACGATTGTCTTTGACCCTGAGGGTGTTCTGGCGCTGCCCGATGATCCTCGGGCATCCGATCACGCCGAGGGTACGACTGCTCGTCGACTCGTTGATCGCTTCAACTTCACCTACACGACGTTGCTAGGGGCGCTCGACCGAATGGTGAACGGCGAAGCGACGGGTGAGATGTTCGGCGCAGCGCTGGGTCTTATGAAGAAACTCGAGTCGTGCGCGCACGACATTGTGGTCGAGTCGCTCGAAAGCGGTATTGGCGTTGGTCCGAGCTTTGAGTACAACCCGATCGATCCCGATCGGCGCTGAACTACTCCTCGCCGCGCGGCATCCCTGAAAAGATGCCCTGGCTCTGCAACTTCTCCCAGAATTCCACGGTGTAGGCCGACTCGGGATCGGCGCGCACCATTTCGTCGGCCGCAATGGCGTCGTCACCAACGATGATGCGCCACTTGTTCGCGCGCACGCCGTCAATGATCACCTTCGCGGCGCTGGCGGCCGTCATTGGAGCCAAGTCGCGGAACGCTTCGCCCTGCATTTGGATGCCTTTGCGCAGATCTTCGTCGCTGACGGCGTCTAAGGGCAGTCCAGACTTCGCCAGCTGCACGCGCACGCGCTTTAGATCTTCCTCGCTCATCGTCTCGGCACCCATGTCGTGGGCGTCCGCGGAGTTGAGCACGATCGACGTGCCGATGTGGCCGGGCATGACAACCGAGACGCGAATGTGCGGAGCGTTGAGGCGCAGGTCCGTGATGAGCGCCTCGGAGAATCCCTTCACGGCGAACTTGGCAGCGCTGTAAGAGGTGTGCGCGACGGTGGGGCCAATCGAGGCAAAGAAACCGTTGACGCTGCTGGTGTTGACGATGTGGCCCTCGTCCGCGGCGAGCAGCAGCGGCAAGAAGGTGCGAGTCGAGAAGTAGACGCCACCCCAGTCGGTCCAAAACGTCTTCTCCCACCGCTCGCGCTCATCGGTGACGAACGAGCCGGCGCCCGCAATGCCCGCGTTGTTAAACAGCAGATGGATGCAGTCCGACTTAAAAAACGCGCCGATCTCGTCGCGAAACGCCTGCAGATCGAGCTCATTGCTCACGTCGGCGTGAAACGTCATGACCTTTGCGCCGTCGAGGGCTGTGGCTTCGGCCAGTTGGCGCGACTCCGCCAGCGCCGCATCGTTCACGTCGCAGGTCGC
The DNA here is from genome assembly GCA_964434455.1 of uncultured Ferrimicrobium sp. GTDB lineage: Bacteria > Actinomycetota > Acidimicrobiia > Acidimicrobiales > RAAP-2 > RAAP-2. The sequence continues at coordinate 32,092 of CAYSVK010000004.1, forward strand.
CACGTGGCATCCCAGTGAGGCGAGCAGGCGAACGAGTTCGCGACCCATTCCAGTGCCGCCGCCGGTCACTACTGCGATACGTCCGTGTACCTGTTCCATGTCGCCCCCCGAGATCGGCGAGAACCTTAGGACACTGAGAGATGAGTTTGCGATGAGGTGACGATGTGATTCAAGTGATTGGTTCGGCAATGACATCTGATTGTCACGGCTCCGCACGGAAAGTCATGTTTGACGTCCCGTAAAATCGGGCAAGCGAATCTCGCCGCGCCAGGGATGTCGGCCCTGAAAGGCACGGCTACCCGGCGACGTCGCGATCGTGACACGACTACGGGTAGCGGAGATGAAAACAGTGTCAATCGGGAGAACCATCGCCAGGGCGGATTACCACCTCGGCGCGCGCAGCGGGAGGATCGCATGACGACCGTCCACCTCTCGCGCGACGAGCGTATCGAGACAATCCTGCAAGCGGCTAGTGAAATTGTGATGGAGAGCGGCGTTGAAGCCGCGACCATTACGTCGATCGCCAATCGATCGGGGGTGTCGCGCCAGTGGCTCTACGACTTCTTTCCCGATGTCACCGCGATCTTTCGCGCGCTGTATGACGAAGTCCAAGAGAAGTACTTCCACATGGACAATTCGGTTGAGCCGAAGAACTTCGACTTCGCCGACTATGTGAAGGCGCAAAGCGCGGTGTATCTCACCATGCCGGTGTCCTTCGCAATGGTGGCGAGTTACGCCCTAAACGGCGGGGCGCGCGGGAGCTCCTCGGGCGCTCAACTACGCGAACTGATGATCGACTCATTCGACGAGGCGTGGGTGCAACCACTGATCGCCGTCGGGTACACGCGTGAAGAGGTCTTCGGGTCGATCGTGACGATCACCAACACGGCGATCGGGCTCAACATCGCCATCAACGACGGACTCACCACCTACGACGTGGCGGTGCGACGGTTAAATGGCGTGATCGACTCACTCATGGGAGCGGCGTCGACCCCCTGGGCGTAGCCACAGCGTGACCTCAGTACGCTCGCGCGGTGAGCTGGTGGCGCGACGCGGTCTTCTACCAGATCTACCCTCGCTCGTTCCTCGACACCGACGGCGACGGAGTCGGTGATCTCGAGGGGATCCGCCAGAAGGTCAGCTACCTCGCAGCGCTCGGCGTCGACTGTGTGTGGTTGTCGCCAATCTTTCCCTCGCCGATGGCCGACTTTGGCTACGACGTGAGTGACTACTGCGACATCGATCCTCTGTACGGCGATCTCGCGGCGTTTGACCGTCTCGTTGCGGAGTGCCATGACGCGGGCCTGCGCGTCATTCTTGACTGGGTTCCCAATCACACCTCTGAGCAACACCCCTGGTTTGTCGACGCATGCCGGGGCCGCGACAGCGAACATCGCGACTTTTACGTCTGGCGCGATCCGGGCCCGAACGGTGAACTGCCGAACAATTGGCTGAGATCGTGGTTCGACGAGCCCGCGTGGACTCTCGACGCATCGTCCGGCCAGTACTACTTGCACTGCTTCTTGCCCGAGCAGCCCGATCTCAATTGGGCCAATCCCGCGGTGCGCGAGGCCATGGCCGACACGTTGCGGTTCTGGCTGGATCGCGGTGTCGACGGCTTTCGCATGGACGTCATTCACCTCATTGGCAAGGATCCCGCGCTGCCGAACGATCCCGACGAACTGCGCGGCATCGGTCACGTCCCACTGAACGACGTCGCTGTCACCCACGACTACTTGCGTGAGATTCGCGGAGTGCTCGATAGCTATGACAACGAGCGCATGAGCGTCGGCGAGGTGTACTTGCTTGATCCCGAGGCGGTCGCCACGTACTACGGACGCGGCGATGAACTGCACCTCTCGTTTAACTTTGCGTCCCTGATTACTCCGTGGCGCGCCGAGGCGTGGCGCTCGCTCATTGAGCGCACCGAGGCAGCCCACGCCGCAGCTAACGCCTGGCCCACCTGGACTCTCTCGAACCACGACAACCAACGAGTCGCCACGCGTCTCAAGAACGATCCGGCGCGCATTCGATCGGCGGCGGTGCTCCTGCTCACCTTGCGCGGGTCGCCGTTCATTTACGCCGGCGAGGAACTGGGAATGCTCGATGCCGAGATCCCGCCGGATCGACGCGTCGATCCCGGACAGCGCGACGGATGTCGCGCGCCGATCCCGTGGACGGCGGGGTTGCTTCACGGCTGGGGCGCTGAGCCGTGGCTGCCCTTCGGCGTCGATGCCGAGATCTCCAACGTGGAAAAAGAACTGTCAGACCCGCGCTCGGTACTCAGTACGTTTCGCGAGTTGTTGAACCTACGTCGGGCCAACGAGGCGCTGCGACAGGGAGAGCTCACCAACTTGGCCGTCACCGATGATCTACTGCAGTATTCGCGCGAGACCGAGCGTCAACGCATCGACGTGGTCGTCAACTTCTCCAAGGAGACCCGATCGGTCGAACTGGGCGAGTTGCACCATCTGTTTACGACGGAGGACTCCATGCCTTCAGGCGATCGGTGTGAATTGGGCGCCGGTCACTCATTGGTCATTGTTCGCTAAGGCGTCCACGGCGCGCGCACGCGCGATGCTGGTTGGTAGTTAATGCCCGCAGTCAGATCGACCCGAGCGAGCAAGTCGACACAGGGCGGCTCGAACTGCACGGCGAATTCACGCGATCGAAGTTCGCCAAGAAGTCGCCACGGTTGAGCGGTCGCTCGATCAGTCTCATCTTCGATCCGCTGACGCAGCGACAGTCCCGCCGGTGTGAGGGAACGCTCGCTCGCGAGACCTCGTTCGCACAGCGACGCCCACGCGGCGTCGATCGACTCCGGTGTGTTGCCGCGCGACTGACTGAGCCAGTCACCTTCGTAGTGCAGCCAGCCGTTATGCAGCACCGAAGCTTCGTCGCCCGAAAGAGCTTGTGACGCCACGATCGCCCAGTGCGTGTCACCCCGCCACTCGCGCAAACAGTTGACCGCGTGCCAGCCGCGCAACGTCGGGTTGTCCGCTCGAGGCATCGCTCGATGTGCCGCAAAGAGCGGTCGCGCCACGCTCGGGAGCTGCTCGACAACTTTCCATAGCTCGTTGGCCCATTGAGCCAAGCCGTCGCGGGCCGCCGGCGCGAACTCGGCGAGTCCATCGAGAACGGCAGCGTCGCGTGCGGCCGCGAAGGGAAGAAACGCCCGCGCGTCATTCAGCACACCAAAGACGATGCCGATGCCAAGCGGACTGATCGAACCGAACGCCGCGGCCACCGCATCGGGTCCGGCACCGGCAAACGGAGCACACCGCGCCGCGATGTAGCCGAGTGGGCCATTGAGCCCGAGCTCTTCGTATCGAATCAGCGCTCCGGGATCCCAAAAGATCCATCCCACCAACGTCTGCACGCTGCGCGCATTGCGCCGAGTGATCTCGGTCCACTCAACGGCCGTCGGGCTCACCGCGCCACGGTACCGAGCGCCGGTGTGACAGGCAGGGAGCATCCTTGAGCTATGGCATCGGTGATCTTGACCAACGGGAATGAACGATCGAGCACGCTGGGGTCGTTTCTCACCAACTTGCCCGAACTGCTCGGGGCGTTCTCGCAACAGCCGGGACCTCTGGTGGCCATTTGCGAGCGAGTCAATGGTAATTACGTGCAGTTTTGGATCGAGGGCGATGAAATTCTCGCCGAATTCGCATCGAATGCGTTCTCTAACGACAGGTCGTATCTCACTTTGACCGAGGAGACCGAACTGCGCGCTCGAGGATGGATCGCGCCAATGCCGGGCGTCTCGCCGAACTGGCACGTGCGTCACGCGGGGCGCGACGCACCCGTCGCGATCACGCGACTGGTGGTCGAAACGATCGCCGGATCTCTTTCGCGCGAGTGGCGCGCGGGCACCGAGGTTCGAGTGCGAACTTTCCGATCGCGACGCGCCGAGGACTCCAACGCCGCCTAAGAGCTCAACTGCCGCTCACTAAATTGAGTTGGTGCCGAGTTTCGCTGACGCTTGGCGCGCCGCAGACGGTATCGAGGGCTGGCTCCTTGAGTCTCAGGCGAGCGCGCTCTTTGATGCCGCGAAGTCCATCAACCCGGCGACGTCGGCGGTCGAAATTGGCAGTCACCGCGGCAAGTCAGCGGCGATTATTGCCTCGGCACTCCCCAGTGGCGCTCGACTGACGGCCGTTGATCCTTTTGATGATCCTCGTTGGGGCGGGGGACCAGATTCCCTGGAGCGATTCGAAGCGAACATGACCGCTGTCGGAGTCCGAGAGCGGATCGATCTGTTTCGAGGACTCTCCGCTGACGCGTCGTCGCAGTGGAGCGGGCCGCCGGTGGGTTTTCTCTGGGTGGACGGGGCGCACGACGTCGCCAGCACGCTGGCGGATCTCGACGGCTGGTTGCCTCATATGGCGCCCGGGGGACTGATCTACGTCCATGATGCATTCAGCGCGGTTGGCACGACTCTGGCGGTGCTGCGTCGCGGCCTGTTCTCGCGGCATCTGAAATACATCGGCTGCGTGAGAACGCTGGTGAAGTTCCGCGTCGAGCCTGTGTCACTCTCAGGCCGAGTGGCGTCAAGTTTCGGACTGCTTCGTCGGCTGCCCTTTTTCATTCGCGTCGTCGCGATCAAGTTGGCGCGCCGACGAGGGTTTCACGGACTCGAAGCTCGATTGATGCGCCAGGCGAACGAACCGCTCATTTAGCCGGTACGCGGCGACCCGTTCCTACACTGCGTTCGACCGTCGGGGGCGCAGATGAGCATGATCAATCACGGCGGGTTCCGCAACATCCGCTCAATGCGCACGGCCGATGAGGTGAGGGGCCACCGGGTAAAAGCCGGGACCGTGCCTCGCGTCTGGGAGTTTGCGCGCCATTACCGCGGTCTGCTCACGATCTTTCTTGCCGCGGTGGTGTTCGACGCCGTGATTGCGTCGGTCTCGCCGCTGATCTTGCGCCAGATCATCGACGTCGGCATCAAATTGAAGCGACACCACGTCATCGTTGACCTCTCACTACTCGTGGCGGGTCTCGCGATCGTCGATGCGGCGCTGTCGCTCGGTCAACGTCGGATCAGCTCCATGATTGGCGAAGGACTGATCTTTGATATGCGGGCGCGAGTGTTTCGCCACGTCCAGCAGATGCCGATCGCGTTCTTTGCGCGGACTCAGACCGGCGCGCTGATCAGCCGACTGAACAGCGACGTGATCGGTGCGCAGCAGGCGTTTACCGATTTGCTCAGCAACGCGGTAGGCAACGTCATCACCGTGGCGTTGGTGCTAGCCACGATGTTCTATTTGAGCTGGACCATCACCTTGGTCTCGCTGGTGCTCTTGCCGATCTTTCTCATGCCCGCGCGGCGCGTCGGTCGTCGACTCGGAGGTCTGTACCAACGCAGTCTCGAACTGAACGCCGAGATGAACACCGTGATGACCGAGCGGTTCAACGTGGCGGGAGCCATGGTGGTCAAGCTGTTCGGGCGCCCGAGTGACGAGGTGCACTACTTCGAGTCGCGCGCCGGGCGGGTCCGCGACATCGGGGTCGAACAGGCCACCTACTCACGGATCTTCTTTGTCGCGCTGTCGCTCACCGCGTCGCTCGCGACGGCCTTTACCTACCTCGTCGGCGGACTCGCGGCGGCCAATGGCACTCTTCAGGTGGGAACAGTGGTCGCCCTCACTGCCTACTTGACTCGCCTTTATGGCCCGCTGACGCAACTCAGCAGTCTGAATCTCGACGTCGTGACGGCCCTCGTTAGTTTCGAACGCCTCTTTGAGGTGCTGGATCTCGAGCCAATGATCACCGAGGCGCCCGATGCCGTCGCTATTCCGGAAGGACCGTGCCGATTGACTTTCGAGCACGTGAGTTTCAGTTACCCCGCCGCGCACGAAGTGTCACTGGCCTCACTCGAGTCGGTAGCGGTCTTAGATGACACGCCGCGCACCGACGTGCTCTTTGACGTGAGCTTTGATGTGGCTCCCGGCACGGTGACGGCGCTCGTCGGCCCGTCGGGTGCCGGCAAAACGACAATGTCGCATCTCGTCTCGCGTCTCTATGACGTCACCGGGGGTGCGGTGCGCTTAAACGGCGTCGACGTGTCGCGCGCGACGTATGCATCGTTGTCCGCAACGGTCGGCGTCGTCACTCAGGATGCCCACCTCTTTCATGACACCCTGCGCGCGAACTTGCTCTACGCGCGCCCGGAGGCAACCGACGAAGAGATTGAGACGGCGCTACGCGACGCGCAGATTCTCGACCTCGTTGACTCATTGCCCAAGCGGCTCGAGACCGTGGTGGGCGAGCGCGGCTACCGCCTGAGTGGGGGCGAAAAACAGCGCGTGGCTCTGGCGCGTCTTTTACTAAAGGCGCCTCGAGTCATCGTGCTCGATGAGGCCACCGCGCACCTGGACGCTGAGAGCGAGGTGAAAGTTCAAGCAGCGCTTGATCGCGCGATGGCTGAGCACACCTCGTTGGTGATCGCGCACCGACTGTCGACGATTCGCGACGCCGATCAGATTCTCGTCATTGACGCTGGTCGCATTGTCGAGCGTGGAACCCATGACGAGCTGCTCGCGCGCGCGGGGCTGTACCGCGATCTTTATGAGACCCAGTTCGCGCCCCAAGGTGGGTCACCGACTCGATGAAGATCGTCATTGTCTGCTTTGCCAACACCTGTCGTAGCCCAGTGGCCGAAGCGCTGCTGCGACGCGAGTTGCGTGATGACTCGGTTGAACTGCTCTCGCGTGGACTCGCGGGTGGAGTCGGCACCGTGCCCGAACCACTAGCCGAGGTGCTGGACCGCGCCGGGCTCACTATTACGCCCGACACCGGTTCGGTGTTGCAACGCGACGACGCGCGTTCGGCCGATCTGTTGTTGTTCCTTGAACGCCGCCTACTGCGCGACGCTGTCGTGAGTGATCCGACCATCTGGCCGCGCAGCTTCACGTGGCGAGAGTTCGCACGTCGGGGATTCAACGACCCGCCCGAGCGGACTCACGAGAGTTTTGAGGCCTGGCGCGCGATGTTGCACGCCGGGCGCAACCGTGAAGAGATGCTCGGCGAGGACGAACGTGACGACGTGAGTGATCCGGGTCTTGACGGCAACGCCGCGCAGTTTGAGCGAATGCTCGAGAGGCTCACGAGCGATGCCCGCAAGATCGCACCGCTGCTTAGCGGATGGACGTCCACGTCAGAGTGACGAACTTGTCCTGGACGAACTGAGTCTGCAGCGGTCCGTCGTAGGGGACCTTGCTCGTGAAGTTCACCGTCACGTGGCTCGGGTGAATGAGTCCCTGGGGAACAAAGTGCAGGCGGAACCGGCCGTTGCGCACCGCATCCAAGATGATGGCGGTGAAGCGAACCTCTTGGGTTTGTTGAGCGAAGACCGGAGCGATCGCGCGCTGGAGTGAGAGCCCCTCTTCGCTGATGGCACCGGGTGCGGCTGCCCCGGGGGGCAGCCATTCGTAGATACGCCCGATGTATTCACCGGCCACGTGCGAGTTGGTGTTGTCAGGGCCGAGGGCGTAGCTCGGCTTGGCGCCCGCTGGTGCGGTGTTGTGCAGCAGCAGTGTCGTCGTGATGTACGCAGTTCCGAATTTGTCGATGGTGACGTCGTAGGTCACCGACGAGTGAAGGAACCAATCCAACTTGGCGGCAACACCGGCTTCGATCGCCAGGTGAACTGTCGAGTTACCTCCGGCGAGCAGCTTGCCCGAGCCGCCGAAGCTGACGACGGTGCGCTCGAGACCGGGGTCGCGATCGTAAAAGAGCAGGTGACGACCCTGGCTGGCCTTCGCGAGTCCGTCGAGGAACGCCCCGAGGTCGTAGTTGCCTGCTTTCATCTTGTCCACGGCCGCCTGGGCGACCTTGGTGATGTCGTCGTGTCGGGCGCGCTGGCTGCCCGCGGGGTATTTGAGATACAGCTGGTACAGCAGTTGCGGTGCGACGTTCGTGGTGGACACCGGACCCGCAATGTCATTGACGTGCACCGGACCGGTCACCTTCAAAATGTTGGTGAGGGTCTGCACATCGACGCCTACGACGCCGTCGACTTTGATGCCGCGCGCTTGATGCAGCATCGCCATCATCCAACGCGAGGACGTCGGGAAGTCACCTATGGCGTTGACCGACTGCCAAATGCGCGTCGGCTCCAGCGCGCCAAAGGCGGCGACCGTGTTGGGGTCCTTAATGGCTACTGCCGGCGAGTGCAGCGAAATCGTGCCAACGCTCGCAGCCGACGTCATGGTGAACGTGCCTTGATTGACGTGCAAGAGCGCCCAGGACAGCACGGCGCCCTGGTCACGCATCTCGGAGTTGTTCAGGCCGGCCACCAGATAGGTATGTGGACCGTTGGCTCCAAGGAACGGCTGAGCGAAGTCCAGTGCCTCGCCACCGCGGTGCAAGAGATCGATCACTTTGGTGACAATCCGGTTGAGCTTGAGCCGTTCGGTGTGCGCTGGTCCCCACAGCCCGCCCGCCGGCTTCTCAATCGCACGCAACTTGATTTCGCTGCGATGCACCTGAACGTCGAGAGCCTTGAGCGCCGGCAAGTTGATGTCCGTGCCGTGTGACGCATTGACCGCCTGAATCGTCGAGTGAAGCAGCGCTTGGCCCTGTCCGGCCAAAGCGTTCACTCCATGAACGGCGTCGGTCAGTCCCGACACCTGGTGGCCGACAATCGGAATGAGTTTCAACATCGACACGGCAATTGAGCCGTTCAGTTCGTTCTCGGCCTTAGAGGCGTAGTAGCGCATCTGCGCCATGTCGTCGGCGGCCTGTTCGCGGCCGATCTTTGTCAACAAGATCGTGCGATGCGCCACCAGCTCTCGGCCGATGCTCTGGGCTCGGGCGAGATCGCTGCGCGCGTTGAGAAACGCGACGATGCCGAAGATCGCCGCGAAGATCATGAGCGCGAGAAGCGCGAGGGCGACGCCCGCGATGATCTGCTTGCCGATCTCGCGCGGCCACATGCGCGGCGGCACCGCGCGCCACGCTCCCGAACGCCGTTCGGGCCGCTCGACGCGCTGGCCACGGGTGTGTCGGTGGCGGATGCCGTGGCGGTGCAGCGAGAGGTGGTACCAACCGTGGCGGTAGTCGTGGAACGGACGTGACTTACGGTGGCGGTAGCGGGGCGTCACGCGCGCCCCCTCGCTCTGTCTGGCACGTCGCTACGACTGAGCGGGGGAGTCGATCTCCGGCATTGGGAGGTTCTCGGGGATCGGCTTGCTCGGTCCGCCGTAGGTGCCGCCGGATCCGTAGGTCGAGCCGTACCCGTAGCCGTACCCATATCCGTACCCGTATCCATAGCCGTAGCCATAGCGGTAGTAGTTGTACGAGTCGCTCTGCGGCGCACGGTTCAACACGAGCCCGACGAGTGCGGCATCCACTTGGATGAGCATCTCGACCGCGCGCGACGTGTCGCGGCGTGTGGAGATGCCCGACGCGGCCACGAGCAACACCGCGTCAGCTTGAGCGGCGAGAACTTGGGCGTCAGAGACCGGCAACATCGGCGGCGAGTCGAGGATGACGAGATCGCAACGCCGTTTGATCTCTTCGAGCACGAGACGCGCGCGTCGCCCCGAGAGCAGCTCGGCGGGGTTCGGTGGAATCGGACCAGCCGGGAGGATCTTCAGGTACGCGCTGCCGGGGACTTCAACCAGTGCGTCATCGAGTTCGGCTTCGCCGAGCAGCACGGAGGTAAAGCCCACCTCGTTGTTCACGCCGAAGAACTCGTGAATGCGCGGTTTGCGCAAGTCGCATCCCACGACGATGACTTCTTGTCCGGCCGAGGCCAAGGTGAAGGCCAGGTTCGCGGTCGTGGTGGTCTTGCCATCGGCGGCCGCCGGCGACGTAATCAGCAGCGAGTGGACCGGGTCATCGAGGGACATGAACTGCAGCGAGGTGCGCAGCGACCTAAACGCCTCTGACGCCGGGCTCTTGGGCTGTTCGGCCACGATGAGCAGCGGCGTCTTACGGTCCTCCCATTCACGGATCGCGGGGATGAGTCCAATCGTCGGTCGGCCGCGCGCGAGGGCTTCGAACTCCGCGCGGGTGCGCAGGCGGTCATCGAGCGTTTCGCGAACAATGGCGATCACAATGCCGAGGGCTAAGCCCGCGACGAACGCTAAGAGCGCGTCTGAGCTGGGCTTTGGTGAGAGCGGGACGTGGCTGCGCGTCGCCGCGGTGAGAATGGTGATCGCGTTACCGGGGTTGAGCAGGTTCACCTGCTCGGCGCTGATCTGGGCTTGAACCTGTTGTTTGGCCGTGAAGTTGGTGTTCAGCTCTCGCTGGTAGAGGCGACCTTGAATTGAGTTGCGACCCACGGCCTTGATCTGCTTGATCTCGGTCGCGATGACGTATTCGAGGCTTCGAAGGGCAATCAGCGAGAAGTTCAGTGCGCCGAGACTGCCTTGCACCGACTTGACCTGGTGGAGTTTGTTGAAGCCATTTGCCATGGCGTTGGCGGAGCGTTCGGCGAGCACCGGATCATTTGACGTGCAGGTGATGGTGGCGATTGCGGAGATATTGACCTGCTTGATGGTGCAGGGCGCCAGCGGACCACCGAGGAGCTGTCGGGCCATTTTGCGCGTCGACGCGGCGCCGAGGCGCACGATGTTGGTGCCCATGGCGGTCTGGTTCAACTGGTGACCCGAAAACGATACGGTCGTGCTGGAGGCGTACGTGGGCTTGCGAATGGTGTCGACCGTCAACATGAGGCCGACCGCGACCACCGTTGCCACGATGACGACAACCTTCTGTCGCCAGACAACCCTCAAATACTCCTGTGGCGAGCGCCGACTCGCGGAGGGCTGGTCCACTGAACCACTCTACTGAGATGAGATTGCGATTCTCGGTGCGAGCACTGCCAAAATGGGGTGCTATGCCACAATGAAGTAGTGAAAAATTGGTCGGTTGCACCGGTGGTGGCGCCGGTTCCGACAACTCCCGTGCGTCAACGCGGCGGCAACGTGCTCGTCACGATCGGTGGCGTCACCTTGGGTGTCCTCGCTCTGTCGCTGTTCTCGGGAACTCACCTCATCTTCGCGCTGATCGCCATTCCCGTCGTCGTGGCGATGGCGTGGTCCAATCCGATCGCCGCCATCGGAGTTCTGCCGGTGTGGATGGTTGCGATGGGGATGATTCGTCGGCTCACCCCAGGCGGTGGCAACGTCACCTTTTCGGGTGACCCAGTCCTGATCGTCGGCCCAATTGCCCTGCTCGTGATGTGGGCGCTGGTGGTCACTTCTCGCCAGTCCGGCCGGATGAGTCCGCTCGCTCGCTGGGTCATGATTTTTGACGTCCTCGCGGTACTCGAGGCGTTTAATCCGAAGCAGGGATCGTTGCTCACCGGCATCGGCGGACTGCTCTTTGTGTTTGTGCCGACCACGGCGTTTTGGATTGGTCGTCGCTACGCCGACCCGGTCTTCATGTTGCGCATTGTGTGGACCGTCGCGATTATGGGGTTGGTCGCGGCGCTCTACGGCCTCTATCAGCAGTTCGTCGGCTTTCCGCCCTGGGACGTCACTTACATCAACACGAAGGGGTACTTGGCGCTCAACGTCGGTGGCGGCGTCATCCGCGCCTTCTCGTCGTTCTCGTCCGCTCAGGAGTACGCCGTCTTTTTGTCAGTCTCCACCGTGGCGTGGGTGGCGTTGCTCGCCCGGCGAACGCGCTGGCCGCTGATCTTTCATCTCGCCGCACTCGGCACTGTCGTAACGGCGCTGTTTTATGAGGCCCAGCGCACCAGCTTCTTTTTGATGTTCCTAGCCGTCGGCGTGATGGGAGCCTCGCGCCTCCGTCTGCGACCCTTCTCGGTGATGGTGGCCGGGGCGGCATCAGTGATCGTGCTCATCGCGCTCGCGGGTGCTCTTCACTCGACGGGCGGCGGTTCCAGTTCGCTGAATCCCACTCAGTCCGTCGGTGGCGTGCTCTCGAATCGCCAGCTCGGGGGCATTGCGGATCCCACCGGTAAGGGGTCATCGCTCAACGGACACATCAAAGCGACCCGCCAGGGAATCATGGCGGGTTTCAAGCACCCCTTGGGACGTGGCACCGGCTCGATCAATCTCGCGTCCCAGCGCTACAACCCCAAGCACCAGCGCAACAACGGCACAGAGTTTGACCCCGGCAACATGGGCATCGCCTTCGGCCTGCCCGGATTGATTGTCTATGCCGTGCTGGCATTCTTCGCGCTCTCGACCGCGTACCGCTTCGCGATTCGACGACGAGACGCCGTCGGCATCTTCGTCATTGGGATCATGGCAGCGTCGCTGTTTCAGTGGACGAACGGTGACTTGTACTCGGTGTGCTGGCTGGTGTGGCTGTCGCTCGGCATGGCGGACCGACTCCTCGACACGCCGATTGACGAAGGTGAACTGGCGCCGCTGAAGGCCGGCGGTGATTCGTCGTTTACGTGGCGTCGACCGGGTGACCCGAGGCGGGCGATTTCGCGACAGTGACGCGACCCCGTCGAGTCCTCTACCTCGCACACTCCGTCAGTTCCCGCGGTGGCGGGATGGAGCGCATGAGTCACGCGCTGATCGCCGGAACGCACGACGACGTTCGCTACACGGTGGTGGCGTCTGAGGGTCTGGACGAACTCCCAGAGGACGTCTCGGCGGTTCGAATACGGCTCCCGCGACGACCGGCGTTCCTGCGGATCTTCTGGTTCTATGTGCGCAGCGGCTGGGTCGTTCGCCGATGGCGCCGCGAAGTGGACCTCGTGCACAGCTGCGGCGCGATCACGCCCGCTCGCGTGGACGTGGCGACCGTGCATCTCTGTCACGCGGCAGTACCCGACGATGCGCGCGCCGCGATGACGACGCTGCGTCGGGCCAACGCGCGATTGGCGCGAGCGCTCGGCACGTGGATCGAGCGCCGCCAATACCAACCCTCGCGCACGGGCGAGCTGGTCGCTGTTAGTCGTTCCGTTGATCGCGAACTCGCCCTGCACTACCCGGAGATGAGCCGCTCGCTGATTCACAACGGCGTTGACCCCCAGGAGTTTGCGCTGGCGCGCCCGACCGCGACGGCGCCATCGCGGTTGCGGGCACTGGTGGTGACTGGCGATTTCGCCTTAAAGGGACTCGACCTGCTCCTTGACGCACTGGTTCTCGCCCCCTCCGTCGAGTTGACGGTGGCCGGCCAGGGTCCAATTGAGGAGTATCGCCAAAGAGCTCTTGAACGCGTGGTGGCCGACCGCGTGGAGTTCGTCGGTTACGTTGAGTTTCTCAATTCGCTGTACGCGCAAAGCGAGGTCGTGGTGTGCGCGTCGCACTACGAAGCGTTCGGACTCTTCTTTATCGAAGGAGCGATGTCCGGCTGTGCCGTGGTGTCCACCGACGTCGGCGTGGCTCGCGAGATCGTGGGTGACAACGAGGGCGGCTACATCGTCGAGTCGACCGCGATGGCATTTGCAACCGCCCTCGAACAACTCGCCGCGAATCCGGCGGACTTGGCCCAACGGGCCGCCGCGGCACGTCAACGATCTCGCGAATTCACACTCGACGCGATGAACCAGGCGTACGTCAATCTCTATTGGCAACTTGAACGGCGCGGCGGACGTGACGTTCTCCACGTTGGCCTTGAGAGTCCCACGTGGAGAATTGGCGGGCTGAATCGTTACCTCGATGAGCTCGTCGCCGCCCAGCGAACCGCGGGAGCGACGGCTGGCGTTGTTTGGGTGTCCAACGACGAGTCAGGTAACGCCGTCGCGATCTCGCCGACGTGGCGGTGGCCCCGGCGTCTTCGCGCCTTCTCGCGCGCCATTCGACAATCAAATGCCCGCGTCATTGATGTGCACTTCGCCGCCCACGCGTGGTGGGCACTTCGGTCCGGGGCGCTGCGACGGCGACCGTTGGTGGTGCACTTTCAAGGACCGTGGGCGCTCGAGAGCCGCGTGAGTGGCGGCGGCGCTCTCGCGAACTGGGTGAAGAGCCGTCTTGAGGGCTCGGTCCTGCGCCGCGCGGATCTCGTGGTGACGCTCTCAGAGGCATTCCGCCAGATCGCGATGACGCGCTATCGAGTTGCTCCGCACCGACTGGTTGTGCGAGCTCCCGGGGTGACGATGCCCGAGGTCGTTGACCGAGCGGCGGCGCGCGACTTACTCCACGTGAACCGAGACGAGCGGATCATTGTGGCGGTGCGCCGCCTGGAGCGCCGCATGGGACTCGAGCGCACGGTCGAACTGTTCGCCGAGATTCGAGCCAGTAACGAGCGGCTCGTCATCGTGGGTGAGGGCTCCCAGCGAGAGGCTCTCGAACAAGCAGCAGAGCGCCACGGTGTGAACCAACACGTCACCTTCGCCGGACGCGTCGATGACGCCGAGCTCGATCGGTGGTACGCGGCGGCCGATGTTTCACTCGTGCCCTCGGTGGCACTCGAGGGCTACGGACTGGTGGTCCTCGAGTCGATCGCACGTGGCACTCCGGTGATCGTGAGCGACGTGGACGGACTGCGCGACGCGTCCCGGCAGTTCCGCGCAGTCCGCTCGATCTCGTGGGATGCGGCGTCACTGCGCGCGGCGATCGATGAAGTCACCAACGACCCGTCACTGCGCGAGACTGCGCGATACGAGGCGAGGGACGCAGCATGGTCGCGCGTGGCGCTTGATCATTTGGATCTCTACGACCAACTGATCAGCGGCCGAGTCGCTCAAGGCGTGGCGGTGCTGGACCACACTGCACAGCTGAGTGGGGGAGAACTGGCGCTCACGAGAGTGGCCTCCGCACTTGACGGCGCGCGCTGGCGACCACACGTGATCCTCGCCGAAGATGGCCCGCTCACGTCAGAACTTCTCAATCGAGGGATCAGCCACGAGATCTTGGCGATGGGTGAGCGCACTCGTTCGCTGTCGCGCAACGAACTGTCCAGCGGGGGACTCGGGGCCATCCTTGAGACTTTGGCGTACGGCGTGCGCCTGCGTCGACTGCTGCGTCGTCGCCACCTCCGCCTCGTGCATTCGAACTCCATGAAAGCTCACCTGTACGGAACGCTCGCGACGATGTGGTCGCCGCGTCGATTCATTGTCCACGTCCGAGATCGCTGGGATCCGCCGTACCTCACTCGTCGCGTGGCGCGAGGACTGCGTGCGGCGACATGGTTCGCGGCCGATCGCGTCATTGCGAATTCGTCGATGACTGCGCAGTCGGTTCACGGTCCAGTCACAGTGCTGGCCAGTCCAGTGGAGGAACGCTTCTTTGTCGTTCCGGCTCGTGTGAGCGGACCGGTCGTTCACGTCGCGGTGATTGGCCGACTCGCTCCGTGGAAGGGACAAGACCTAGCAATTCTCGCCGCGGCGCGCTTGAAGGACCGCGTGCCGCTGCAATTGAGCATCGTTGGTTCCGCGCTCTTCGGTGAAGAGGAGTACGAAGCGTCACTCCACGAACTGGCGAACACCGCGGGCGTTGCGGATCGCGTCACGTTCCTCGGGCACGTCGATGATGTGGCGGCTCTGCTCGATGAGATCGACATAACGATTCTCACGTCTAGGGCGCCCGAGCCGTTCGGCAATGTCGTCGTTGAGGCGATGGCCGCCGGACGAAGTGTCATTGTTCCGGATCGAGGTGGAGTAACGGAATTCGTGACGGAAGGCTTGAGCGGATTCTTTTACGCGATGGGCGACGTGGACGATCTCGTTCGAGTGCTCTCTCGAGTCGCGGTGGATGAAGAGTTGAGACGCTTCATCGGACCTCGCGCCCGCGACGCCGTCGCGCCATTTCGCGCCGAGGAGATCGCTGACCAGCTGGAGGAGATCTACGACGAGGTTGTCACCCAGTGAAGGTCTCGGTGGTGATCGCGTCGCGCGACCGACCACAACTTTTGGGTCGACTCCTCGCCTCGCTGCGCGTTCAGATCGAGACCCTTGCCGGCGACGGCGAAATTGTGGTGGTCGATGATGGCTCGTCTCCGCCGTACGACGCGTCGCTCGTGCACGATGCCCTGCTCGTACGCACCAATGGAGGTGGACCGGCTCGAGCCCGCAATGCGGGCATTGCCCGGTCGCGCGGTGAGATCGTGCTCTTCGCCGATGACGACGTCATCGTTGAACCTGGGTGGATCACGGCGGCCCTGAGTTATCTGGATCGACACCCTGAGTACGCCGGAGTGACGGGCGACACATCGTCTCCGACGTTTGATCCGATCTACGAGCACTCCGTGGAAGATCATGTCGGCGGCAGTTTCCTCACCTGCAACTCGGCGTATCGGCGATCCGCCCTGGTGGCCGTCGGGGGATTTGATCGACTTTTTGCCCACGCGCACGAAGACCGAGATTTGGCATTTCGAGTGCGCGACACTGTGGGACCGATTGGCGTTGAGCCCGCTATGCGCGTCACGCATCCGGGTCGCCCATTCTCCGTGCGCGCGGCGTGGCGGCGCGCGACTTTTATCTACGACGACTGGCTTTTTTTCGCTCGATATCCCACGGCTCGAGCATCGACACGTTCCGCGCGCTGGACGCCAGTGTGGAACTCCCTGCGTACGTGGCGCAATGTCGGACGTGGCGCGAGCTTGTGGCGACGACCACGGGCTCTCGGTCGCTACCTGGTGATTGCCAGTGGCCAAGTGGCCATTAGCGGCTGGCTCGCCGCAACTAAGTGGAGCACGCTCGTCGCTCGGGATTCGGCCGTCGTACCCGGACTGAGTCATCCGACGTGGCGCATTGCTTACGTCGGACCATCGCCCGATCCCGCCGCCGGAGGTGCACCGGGCGTGGCGGGCCTCTTGCTCGATCAACTGTTGCAGCGTGGCTGCAACATCGACGTCTTCGTCGCGGCCTCCAAAGAGGATGATGACCCGCGAGCGCTCGGCAGTCGCGCGGGACTGACCTACGAGATCGGCCAATCGTCATTTGCCTTCGGGCGGTGGTACTCGCGCGGTCGGATCACCAAATTCGTCTCGCTACAGCTGTTCGCGGTCGTCGCTCGTCGTCGACTGGCACGTCGACTGCGGGCTCTGCATGCCGCGTCGC
The DNA here is from genome assembly GCA_964434455.1 of uncultured Ferrimicrobium sp. Lineage (GTDB taxonomy): Bacteria > Actinomycetota > Acidimicrobiia > Acidimicrobiales > RAAP-2 > RAAP-2. The sequence continues at coordinate 49,037 of CAYSVK010000004.1, forward strand.
CGTACGACTTCATCTATCAGTTCTCGACCCTCGAGAGTTTTGGGGTGCCGCGCCGTGGCCGCGCCCCACTGGTGATTCATCCGAGCGTGCACGCCGCAGGCGAATTGCGATGGCTGCGTGAGGAACGGTCCCAATCATTCAGCGATGATGCCCAGTGGCGTCGCGCGCTCATTCGGGCGGTGATGACAGTGCGCGCGCGTCGACAACGCCGCGATGCGCGGAGCGCTGATGGGGTCTTGGCACTAAGCCACACATTCGCGGATCAACTTGTGGCCGACTACGGCCTTAGAGCATCCAAAGTTCGCGTTGTGCCGAACTGCGTCAACGTGCAGAGCATCGACTTTTCGGACGCGAAAGGTCAGGATCTGATTGTCGCGGGACGCGTCGCAGTTCGAAAGGGTCTGGAAGATGTTGCGGCGTTGAGCCACCGACCGATCGGACGCAAGATTCTCGTCTTTGGATCACCGTCTCTGTGGAGTGACTACTCCAAAGTGCTGAGATCGGGTGATCCTGAGTGCCTCGTGCTGGCGGGTTCGAGGCCGAGGACAGAGGTTGAAGTGGCCATGGCGCAGTCAATGGCCCTCCTCCAACTCTCTCGGTACGAGCCGTTCGCCCTCACAGTCGCCGAATCTCTGGCTGCGGGTACGCCGGTGATCGCCACGTCAGCGGTCGGCGCCATCGAAGAAGTGGCGCGTGACGTGGTCACGGTTGTGTCGCCCTGCGACATCGACGCTCTCGAACATGCGGTTGAGGGCATTGCCGAATTGCGCGACGACGAACGAGCGCTGCTGGCCCATAGATGTCGCAGTGAAGCCGAACGACTGTTTTCGCCCGAGCGGGTCGCGGATCAACTAGTACAGGCGTTTGCCGAGCTTCTTAACTAAACGTCTCGAAGGAGAGAGTCTCGCGACGCAGACGCCAGGCGTCAGTGGTCGCTCGCCAGCTCGGTCGTCTCCGCGCCCAGATCTTGGATCGATCCGGCGAGCCGAGCGCGATGAGACAGCGCAGCACACCCGGACAGTTGCGATCCCCGACGAGGTGAACGTACAGCCATCGAACGTGCTGACGGGTTGGTGCTAACGCCCTCATCAAATTGAATGCGCTGTCGTAGATCGCCGAGTCAGAAGGTCGCTGACGCTGGTCCTCTCCAAGGCGCGGCGCCGGCGAGTGCAACACGGTCAAGCTCGCGTCGTAGCGCAGTCGCCAGCCAGCCCGAAGAAGGTGCTGGCCAATGGCGACTTCGAAGTGAGCTTGTGCTCCGTCGCCGCGCAGCCCTTGCGGCACGGCGAAAGCCGCGCGACGGTACGCGCAGTTCACTCCTTTGAGCATCGCGACACGATGGTGATCGCCCGTACCGCGATGGTGATTACCGGTTACTCGACCGAAGGATCGAACGAGCCCAATTGACGTGGTCAACGTCGTGGGTCGCGCACGCCCGTCGTCGTAGATCACATCGCGACCGCCATACCCGCCGAGACGGACGTTGGCGGCTTCGTCAAAGACTGACAGGACTCGAGTGCACCAGTGGCGCTCCAATTCCGCGTCGTCATCACTGAAGGCGATGAGATCACTCGTGGTGGCTCGCGCCCCGGCCGACATTGCCGCGAGGACGCCGGGTTCGCTAACCGTCACGGTGCGAACTCCGCTCGCGTTCGCGGCGGCGGCCGTTTCGTCGTCGTTGGTTCGCGCCACCACGACGATCTCATCAAAGTGGTGGTCCTGGCGTTGAGCCGCGAGAAGCGCGCGCTGCAGTGCGCCTGGTCGCCCGACGCTCGGAATAATGAGGGAGATCGTGGTCACGATTCGTGGCCGCCGACAAGAGAGATCACTTTGGGCGACATCAGTCGTCCCAGGCGACGCGGTGCGGAGTCGCGCAACCATTCGAGGTCGCCGCGCGAGAAGTAGTGCGTGACGCGAAGCGCGATCACAAAGACGATCGCGTAGCCCAATCCGAGACTGAGCAACGCGCCAATGGCGCTCCCTTCAGTGACGAGGGCGGACGGCCAAAAGTGAAGCTCCAGTCGTCCCGCGAGAGTTGACACGGCCGTCACGATGAGGATGGGTACGAGCCACGGGAACACCAGTTCACGCAGTGAGGACTCCATCGCGCGACTAAAGCGCACTAACAAGTAGCCGGTCGCGGCAACTTTGGCCACCACCGTGCCGGTCAGCACTCCGGTCAAGCCGAACGGCCACACCAACGACAGCGTGAGCACCAAGTTCACAAAGAAGGCGAGGACTTGCGCTCTCGTACCGAGCCCTACTTTGCCGATCGCCAAGATGGCGTTGCCGGTGATTTGCCGCGGCAGTCCCGCAAACATTGTGAGCACAACGAGAATCGTGGCGGTTGACGCCGTGAAGTACGGGCGACCGAGCCACGCTCGAAACATGAGCGGTCCAAACGCCATGAACGCGCCCGCCAAGAAGGCGCCGATAAACACGATGAAGCGTGAGGCCCGCAAATAGATGCGCTTTACGCCGTCTCGTCCTTCTTGAGTCACGTACGCGGCCGAGATGCCGGGTAGCACGCTCGACTGCGCGGCATTGGCGAAGTACGTCGTGAGCCGACCAAGTCGCTGAGCCAGCGACCACACAAACATCGGACCATTTCTGCCCAGACCCTGCGGCAGGGCAAAAGCAATGATCGGCGGATCGGTCTCAAACGTCAATGTGTCAAGGATTGAATTGAGCTGCAGCAGCCCGCCGGCCCGATAGAGCTGGCGGCGCATGTCGCGATCGATGTGGCGGGGACTGGCGTAGGGAAAGCCGTCGCGTTTCGCGACAATCGCGAACGTCGCGAGGTAACTGAAGAGATACTGGATCGCGGTGGCCAACACGATGGCGCTCAGTCGCCAGCCTGATTCAAACGCGATCAGCAGAGTCACTGCGTACAGCACACGAGAGATCGAGTCGATGACGGTGGCCACCCACTGCTCGCCCATGGCCACGAGACGACCCGAGAGAGTGGACAGGATGCTGCCGAAAATCAAGATGGCAAAGGTCCAATAAAAGAAGGGGATAGCCACCTCGGCCACGCCGGGATTGAGGTGCTTCACGTGGTGCAAGAAATAGGGCACGGTGAGGACCACGAAGGGCGCCAGCAGCACTCCGAAGCCAATCCACACCAGCGAGCCCAATGTGCAGATGCGCGCGGCCACCTTGGTCTCCCCGCGCACGCGGGCTTGAGCGCCGTAGCGCGCGACGATGTCGCCAAACCCGGGATCAAGAATTGTCAAGTAGTTGATCGTCAACGTGGCCAACGTCCAGATCGCAAATTCGACTCCGCCGACTTTCTGCAGCGTGAGTCGAGTCGTGAACAGCGAGATGGCCAAGACCAAGAACTGGCCCCCGAGCACCACGAGGGTGTTGCTGGCCGCTCGTTTGCCTCGATATTCGTGACCGCGAACAGCAGGAGTGGGACTCTTGCCCGCCTCGGTCACCTGTCGATTGTGTCAGGTGTGTTCGAGGAATCGTGATCTGTCACGATGGCGCCATGTCCTCGCGCGTGGTGGTCGTGAGTCACGCCAGCGTTCTCGCTGCCAACCAGTCCGTTTACGCCGAACTCGAATCCTTTTGTGACGTGGCGATGATTGTGCCGCGCACTTGGAAAGATGAGTTGCGCCCTCGGCGGTATAGAAGTCAACGACTCGATCGATTTCGAGGACTACTCGTTCCCGTCGCCACTCGGGGAATCGGTCGACCGCAGCGTCACGTGGCGTTAGTCAGCTGCGAGGCAGTGCTTCGCGATCTCGATGCCTCATTCGTCATTATCGAAGAAGAGGCGTTCTCGCTCGCGGCGATGCGATGGTCGAAGGCGGCGCGAGCGGTGGGAGTTCCCTACGCGGTTCAGGCCGCCGAGAACCTCCCGCGGTCCATGCCGCGGTTCTGGCAGCGCCGCGTCGCGACGGTCTTGCAGGGTGCGGCATTCGTCCTGGCCCGGTCTCCTGGTGCACTCGAAGTGGTCCGATCATGGGGATATCAGGGACCGGCGACGGTCGTGCCGCACAGTGTTTCTTCGGTGGCTCAAACGCGTCCGACTCACGATCAGTTCGTTCTGGGATTCGTTGGACGGCTCACTAGAGCCAAAGGCGTTCCTGACATTGTCGCGCTCATTCAGCCCGATGAGCGTTGGCGCGTGCGAGTTGCAGGCGACGGACCACTTCGTGAGCAGTTGGCACAACTCGGTACGCGTTGTGAGTTGCTCGGCACTTTGGCGCCCGAGCAGATGGGTGAGTTCTACCGATCGGTGTCGGTCGTGGTTGTCCCGAGTCACACGACTTCAACGTGGAGTGAACAGTTCGGCCGGGTGATCGTGGAAGCGCAGGCCCAGGGAACGCCGGTGGTCGCCTACGCGTCGGGCGAGATTCCCTGGGTCGCGTCACTGACCGCGGCCATCACCGTGCCTGAAAGTGATGTGGACTCGCTGAAGAATGCCGTCGAAATTCTCGCGAACGATCCGACGCACGCCGCACAGGTCAGCGACTCGGGCCGGGCGGCGGTCAGCGCCGCGTTCACTGATTCGGTGGTGGCCAAACAGCTGAATGAATTGATTAGCGCGGTGAAATGATCTGGCGAAGGCGCGCGAGGTGAGCATCAGCGGAAAACAAATCGGCGTGTTGACGCAACGTCCCTTCGTCCCAGCCACGACGTAACGCGTCATCGAGGGCGTCGCGAATCGTTGCGGCGTCGATGTGCGCCTCATCGATCAGCACGCCTGTTTCCGCAGTGATGGTGTCGAGGTATCCACCGCTGCGCCGAGCCACGGTGGGTCGCCCACACATGGCGGCCTCGAGCGGCGTAATGCCGAAATCCTCGTGACTGAGTGCGAGATGAACGCGAGCCGCTCGATATTCGCGCCAGAGATCGTCGTCGTCGAGCACTCCGGCGAACGACACGTTGCCGGGCGCGCGCGCCCGCAATTCGTCACGGAGCGGACCATCGCCCACAATGCGAAACCGCAGCTCCGGCGAAATCGCCGCGACGTCTAGCGCCAAGTCGACGTTCTTATAGGGCAACAGCCTCGCCACGATGAGGACATCGATGGTGGACTCGACGTCGGGAATCCTGAGAGGAGTGCGCACCGGCGGAGCCAGGACCTCCGCCGGTCGGTCGTAGATCTCCTCAATGAGAGAAGCGGTGAATCGTGAGTTCGCGAGGTAGGTATCTGCACGCGTCGCGGCGCGACGGTCCCAGCGCGTGAGGTACGGGCGCAGAGCCACGCTGGCGAGGTGTGCGCGTCGCCCGAGCGAACCGTCGCGCAGGTATCGATCGGATTGGTAGAGCCAACGAGCGGGGGCGTGGCAGTACACAATGAGACGCCCTGGTGTTCGCACGCCGTGCGCCCAACCCGAACTCGAGGCGAGGACTGTGTCGGCATCAACGTGCAGATGACCCATCGTGGGCGCGAGGAAGGGCAAGGCCGCGCGGTGGCGGTGACGCAGTGCGGGCACCGAGTTGAGCCAGCTGGCGCGAACGTCACGCGAGGAGAAGATCTCGAAGGTTTCGTCGGGGTCAAACAGTGAGGTGTAGATCGGCGCGTCGGCCATTGCTTCGGTCCAGGCGGCCACGACGCGCTCAGCGCCGCCGCGCTGCGTCAAGTAGTCGTGAACGATTGAGAGAGGTGCGCGCACGGCGCTAATACGCGCCGAGCCCGCGGATCATTGCCCTCGGCGTGTCAAAGCAGATCTTGATGTCCCACCACATGGACCACGCCGAGACGTAGAGGTAGTCGAGCTGACGCAACTCGTCTTCGGTGAGGTTGTTGCGTCCGGTCACCTGCCAGAGTCCGGTAATGCCGGGGGCTACCTCGAAGCGTCGCTCGCTCCACGCGGTGTGTTGATCGCTCTCGGCGGTGACAAAGGGGCGCGGGCCGACCACGCTCATCGATCCAACGAGCACGTTGAGGAATTGGGGAATTTCGTCGAGTCCGGTGCGGCGCAAGAACGCGCCAATGGGCGTGAGTCGCGCGGTCTGGGCCGGCTTGTTGCGCGCGAGGTAGAGCGGTTCGCGAGTTCCTCCGGCGGTCACGACTGGTTCGTTCGGCACGGCGTAGTCCTCGTTCACGCTCTCGCGCATCGTGCGGAACTTAAGAATCGTGAAGGGCTGGCGATTGCGACCGAGTCGTTCCTGGCGAAAGAAGATCGGTCCGTGGCTGGTCACCTTCACCAACAATGAGATGACGAGACAGATCGGCGCGGTGAGCACCAACGCCACCGTCGACACGATGAGATCAAACAGTCGCTTCATGGCGCGGTCGTACGCACTGACGTGTCGCGGCGCCAGTTCGAGCAGCGGCAGTCCCGAGAGCTCCGTGAGCCGGCTGCGCCAACTAATGACTTCGAAGAGCCGCGGCACCAGCGCGGTGTCCACGATTTCGGCGGTGCGTCGGTACGCCGCTTCGCTGATGGGGGTGGCGGGATTCAGCGATCCGAACACGACTCGGTCGAGTTGGTGCTCGGCGACGAGAGTGTCGATGGACTCGATCGCGCCGATGGCGCCGTCGGGGTGACCACCTGGATCGATACGACCGACGAGGTCCACGCCGTGCTCGAGGTGAAGGTGCGTGGCAATGCGACCGTACGTCGTGCCGTCATCAAGCACAGCGACGCGCTGGGGGCGCCGCGCAAGCACGACGTGGCGCAACGTCGCGCGACTGATGGCGATGAACAGGCTCGACACGATGATGGCGAGGATCACTTGAGTGGGGACCTGGATGGACCACTGACCGAAGTGGTGGGCGACGTAACTCGTCGCGAGCGCGATGAACGCCCCGAAGGAGCAGCTCATGGCGTACTCCTTTAACTCCGAAAAAGTGCTCTGGGTTGGTGAGCGACGAGACAGTCGGTAGCCGCCAGTCAGCGCAAAGCCGATGACGATTCCGATCGGAAACCAAAAGCCGTGCTGGACATTGACGGCGAGGTGGCTCAGGTGGTTGACCTTGTTGCGCGAGAACGTGCCCAGCAAGAGCAATCCGACGACGAGTGACGACCACGCCACGACGTAGTCGCTGACAATCAGTGCCGCGGTGTAGCCCGTTGAGTTGATGCCGCGGCGCCGCACGCACGGGTCGCGGCGAAGTTCGAGCGGCGCTGTGGGCCGTCCCGGCGAGTGATCGTCTTCACGGGCGCGCCTCGCGGCGCTCACGTCGATCACTCAGCCGACCGAGTGCGCGCCGCCGTCAACGTAAACGATCGATCCGGTCGTCGCGCGCAGCAGCGGAGAGAGCAGCGCGACTGCGGTGTCGGCCACGGGACTTGAGTCGCGCACGTCCCAGCCGAGAGGAGCTCGGTCCGACCAGGTGTCTTCGAAGGTGGAAAAGCCCGGGATCGATTTGGCCGCGATCGTGCGGATCGGTCCGGCGGCCAGCATGTTGACCCGGATGCGATCCTCGCCGACCTGGCGGGCGAGGTAGCGCCCGAGGGTCTCGAGCGCTCCCTTCGCGACGCCCATCCAGTCGTACATCGGATACGCGCGCGAAGCGTCGAAGTCAAGCGCGATCACTGAGGCTCCGCCGTGCGCTTCGCTCTTTTGCAGGAGAGGACGAAACGCGCCCACCAGTCCGGCGAGTGAGTACGTCGAGATCTGCATGGCGGTCGCCACTTCGTCGTAAGTGGCCTCGAACATTCCGTGGCCGAGACAGGCCTCGGGGGCGTACCCAATGGCGTGCACCAAGCCGTCGAGTCGACCGAAACGCTGCGTCACGGCTTCCACAGCGGCGGCGGTTTCCGTCGCGCTCGTGACATCCAGGGGAATGATCTCGCCCACATCGCCCAATTTCCGCGCGGTGCGAGCCGTCAGTGACATGCCACGGCCGGCGCCGGTGAGTGCGACTTCGGCGCCCTCTTCGAGTGCGCGCTTCGCGATCCCAAAGGCGAGCGAGTCGTCGGTGAGAACACCTGTAATTAGCAGTCGGTGCCCGACCAACAGTCCCACGGCGGTCAGCGTACCGCTGAGGTTCCGCCAGACTGGGGCGATGGCTCTCACGGTTGGCGTGCTCGGCGGCACCGGTCCCGCTGGTCGAGGTGTTGCGGTGCGACTCGCGGCAGGTGGCGCCAACGTCGTGATCGGCTCGCGCGATGCGGCGCGCGCTAATGACATCGCGTCAACGTTGAGCGGCGGTCGCGGCACCATTTCGGGCGCCGACAATCTCGGAGCGGCGAGTTGTGAAGTCGTCGTCGTGGCGACGCCGTGGGACTCCGCGGTTGAGACAGTGACGGCGCTGCGCGACGCGCTCAGTCACAAGGTCGTCGTGTCGATGGTGAACGCGCTCATCCGGCACGGGCGCGAACTCGTCCCACTGATACCGGCGCGTGGATCGATGGCGGCCGAGATCGCCGCCGCGCTGCCGACAAGCGACGTGACCGGAGCGTTTCACCACCTGCCCGCCGCTCAGATGGAGGATCTCGACTCGGGACTTGACGCTGACGTGCTCGTTGTTGGAGACGGGGCCGCGGCGCGAAAGACCACGCTCGAACTGATTGCGATGATGCCGGGGCTGCGTGGCGTGGAGGTGGGATCGCTGGCTCTCGCGGGCGCCGTCGAGAGCTTCACCGCAGCGTGCATCACGGTCAACATTCGCCACAAGGCGCACAGCTACGTCCGCTTGGCGGGCTTGGGGGAGTAGTGCGCCTGTACGACACCGCCCGGCGAGGCGTCTACCCCCTAGAACCTGGTCCGCTGGTCACGCTGTACTCCTGCGGGATCACGCCCTACGACTCAGCGCACCTCGGTCACGCCTTCGTCTATTTGACCTTCGACGTCTTAAAGCGACGTCTCATTGACGCAGGTCACGAGGCGCGTTGCGTGCGCAATGTGACTGACGTCGATGACGACATTTTGCGCAAGTCCCGCGAGCTCGGAGTGCACTACCTGGACCTCGCGGCCCAGGAGATGGCCAAATTTGACCGCGACATGACTCTGCTCAACCTGTTGCCGGTGTACGCCGAGCCGCGCGCGACGGGCGCCATCCCTGAGATCCTCTCCATGATCCAAGCGACCTTTGACCACGGCTTTGCGTATCAGGTCGACGGTCACGTGTACTTCGAGGTGTCAAAGTTCGCGCGATTCGGCCAGGTCTCTCACGAGGACCGCACCGCCATGTTGGCGCTGGCCGCTCAACACGGCGGCAAACCCGATGACCCGCGCAAGCGCGACCCTCTCGACTTCGTGCTGTGGCAACCGTCACTCGACGACGAACCAGCCTGGGAGTCCCGTTGGGGGCCCGGACGACCGGGATGGCACATCGAGTGCTCGGCGCTGGCGTTGCGCGAACTCGGCGAGACGGTTGACGTGCACGGCGGCGGGCGTGACCTCGCCTACCCGCACCACGAGTGCGAAGCCGCCCAGAGTGAGTCGGTTACGGGCGCTCCGTTCGTGCGGTTCTGGCTGCACGTGGGCCTCGTTGGCTACGAGGGAACGAAGATGTCAAAGTCGCTCGGCAACCTCGTCTTCGTTGACGAGCTCGCGGCGAAGTCTGAGCCCATGGCCGTGCGTTTGGCGTTGCTCGAGCATCACTACCGCCACGACTGGGAGTGGCGCGGCGACGAACTGGCCGGAGCGGTCTCGCGCCTGGCGACCTGGCGCTCGACCGCCAATGGCGCGCGCAGCGCTGAGGTGATCGACGACGTGCGAGCGGCGCTCGATGACGACCTTGACACGCCACGCGCGCTAGAGGCCATTGACCGCGCGGCTCAGTCGGGACACTCAGTGTTCGGGGCCGCCGCGTTGCTCGGCGTTAGCCTGTAACCGAAAAGGACCACCATGTCGCAAGCGCTCGGCGTTCGCCTCCCTGACGGATCGACGCGCGAGGTTCCTTCTGGCACGACGGCCGCGGGCCTCGCCGCGGTGATCGGCCCCCGACTCGCGAAGGACGCCCTCGTGGCGCGCGTCAACGGTCAACTCGCGGACCTATCGGCCACGCTGACTGACGGCGCCGAGGTGGCGATCATCACGGCTTCTAGTGATGAAGGTCGCGACGTGCTGCGTCACTCGACGGCTCACGTGATGGCTCAAGCGGTGCTGCGGCTGTGGCCCGGGGCGAAGTTCGCCATCGGCCCGACGATCACTGACGGCTTTTACTACGACTTCGAGCTGCCGAACGGAGCGAAGTTCTCCGACCACGATCTCGAGCGCGTCGAGAGTGAGATGCGCGCGATCATCGCCGAGGACCAGCCCTTTATCCGTCACGAGCACTCAGTCGACGAAGGGCTCGCTCTCTTTCACGACCAGCCCTTTAAGACCGAGATCATCCGTGCGGTGGGTGACGGAGCGAATGAGGACCTCGTCGACGTCGCCGCCGGCGCCACCGTGTCGACCTATCGCAACACCGAGAACTTCACGGACCTCTGTCGAGGGCCGCACGTGCCGTCGACCAAGCGACTCGGACATTTCAAGTTGATGCGCGTCGCGGGCGCGTACTGGCGCGGCGATGAGAAGCGCGAGCAACTCCAGCGCATATACGGCACCGCGTGGGAAAGTGCGGCCGCGTTGGCCGCGCATCTGCATCGCCTCGAAGAAGCCGAGCGGCGCGATCACCGCCGCCTCGGTCAAGAGCTCGACCTGTTTAGTTTTCCGCCCGAGATCGGTCCGGGTCTCGCGGTCCTTCACCCCAAAGGCGGCACGCTGCGCCGGCTCATGGAGGACTACTCGCGCCAGCGCCACGTCGCGGGCGACTACGAGTTCGTCAACACGCCGCACATTGCGAAGTCCGATCTGTTTCAGATCAGCGGGCACCTCGAGTGGTTCGCCGACGGCATGTACCCGCCGATGGAGTTAGACGAGGGCCAGCAGTACTACCTAAAACCGATGAACTGTCCGTTTCACATCTTGATCTTTAAGTCGCGCCAACGCAGTTACCGCGAACTGCCGATTCGGCTCTTTGAGTTCGGCTCGGTCTACCGCTACGAGAAGTCCGGCGTCGTGCAGGGCTTCACACGAATGCGCGGATTCACCCAAGACGATGCGCACATCTTTTGTACTCGCGAACAGATGGCTGGGGAACTAACGAGCCTGCTGCATTTCGTGCTCGATCTGTTGCGCGACTTCGGACTCAACGACTTTTATCTCGAGTTGTCGACCAAACCGGAGGGCAAGGCCGTCGGCAGCGACGAAGATTGGAGCGAGGCCGAAGCGACGCTCGAATCCGTGGCGCGCGCGGCGGGACTTGAGTTCGTCATGGATCCCGGCGGCGGTGCGTTCTACGGTCCCAAGATCTCGGTGCAAGCGCGCGACGCCATTGGACGCAGTCACCAGATGTCAACGATCCAGCTGGACTTTCAGCTGCCGCCGCGCTTTGACGCCAACTACATCGGGTCCGACAACCAGCGACACCGTCCGATCATGATCCACCGAGCTCTCTTTGGATCCGTGGAGCGCTTCATGGCGGTGATGATTGAGCACTACGGCGGCGCGCTGCCGACCTGGCTCAGTCCCGAGGAAGTTCGCGTCCTGTCGGTGCGCGACGATCACGACGACTACGCCAATACCGTCGCGGCCACGTTGAAGGATCGCGGACATCGCGTCACTGTTGATTGGGCCAGTGAACCGCTCGGTGCGCGGATCCGTCGAGCCAAGCTCGAAAAGTTGCCTTACGTTCTGGTGGTTGGTGACGACGACGTCGCTCACGGCACCGTCGGGATCAACGCGCGCGGCAGTTTGGCTCCTGAGCGCGGCGTCAGCGTGCACGAGTTCGCTCGACGACTCGACGCCGAAGTGGCGAGCCACGGGCGACCCGAGGACGCCTAGTGCCCCTCGAGCGATTCGCGTCGTTCTGGCGAGAGCAGTACGTCGAAGAGGCATCGGCCCGAGAGCGTCGCGGCGAGGACGATGGTTGTGTCTTTTGCCGACTGTTGACGCTCGGTGTGTCGAACGACTCGGGCGTAATCGCGGTGACCGAGCTCAGCTTCGTCTGCTTGAACGCCTATCCGTACGGTTCAGGACATGTGCTCGTTCTCCCGCAGCGACACGTCGCGGGACTCGACGAACTCAGCGACGACGAAGCCGACGATCTTTTTCGCACGGTGCGTCGCACGGTGCGCGCGTTGGTGCGCGCGTATGAACCCGACGGGGAAAACGTGGGATTCAATTTGGGCCGCGCGGGTGGGGCGGGTCTGCCGAGCCACCTGCACGCGCACGCGCTACCGCGCTGGAACGGCGACACCAACTTCATGTCGTCCATCGCCGAGACGCGCGTCTTGCCGGAGTCGTTGAGTTCCACCTGGTCCAAAGTCCACGACGCCTGGACGGCGTCTTGATCGGTGGAACGTGAGCGCTGCCCGGCCATGGCACACAGTTGATCGCGCTCAAAGTTCTTGTCGTTATTCGTGACGAGAAATCAGTGGCGCTTCAATCAGCGACCAGCAATCGGGCGTTGAATTGCGCCCTTCGCGCTACGACACCTCGTCCTCAGTAAACTTTTGGTGCACGGGTGTCGTGTACCCGCGGAGGGTCAATGTTTGACGGGAAGTTCCGCCAGTCGGTCGATGCGCGAACGGCGCCGATCGGTCAGGCACTCGTAAAACTGGGATTCTCGGCCGACGTACTCACCGCGTCCGGGCTCATCTTCGCGGTCTTTACCGCGTGGCTCATTGCCACCGGTCATCACCACTGGGCGATCGTCTTTCTCACCCTGACTGGACTTCACGATCTTTTTGACGGTCCCGTTGCCAAAGCGTCCAACTCGGCGTCGGTGCGCGGCAGCTTCTTTGACTCCGTTGTTGATCGCCTGAGCGACGGCGTGCTCATGGGCGGCGTCGCGTACTTCATGGTGGCGCATCATCGCGGCGAGCTCGTGTTGTTGCCCTTCGCGATCATGACGTCGACGTTCCTCATCTCCTACGAGCGCTCGAAGGCTGAGAGCCTGGGCCTCAAGGCCAAGGGCGGCCTGATGGAACGCGCCGAGCGCATGATCCTGCTCGGAGTGGCCTTTATCGCGCCCGTGTTGTTCGTGCCGATCCTGTGGACGTTGCTCGCGTTGACGACCGCGACGGCGGCGGGTCGGTTCATTCGCGTGTGGCAGGCCGCGAGCGGAACTCCCGTTCGAGAGCCTCTCATCACGCGACACCGACGTCACCAGCCGCGCTCGGAGCGTCGACGTCGATTGATTCGATCGTTTCGCCCCTGAGTTCGAGCTGGCGCCAACGAGCGCGCGTCACGATGTTCCGCACGCTCGGAGCGGTACTTGAAGCCATGCCCGAGCGCGTCGACACCACGATTGCCTCGACGCTCGCGGGCACAGTCGGTCGCCTTAACGCCGGACCGCGCGGACACCTGCGCGACAACATTCGCCACGCCCTCGAAGACGGAGAGGCGACCGTGGACGCTGCATTGCTCGAGCGCTACGTCGATCGAGCGTTTGCGAGCTACGGCCAGTACTGGGCCGAGGGCGCGAAGCTGCCAGCCATTGCGGTACCAGAGATGGCCTCGCGGTTCGTTATCGCGGAGGGGTTCGAGTACTTAAAGGCGGCGAAGGAGGCCGGCAACGGGGTCATTGTCGCGCTGCCGCATATCGGGAGTTGGGAGTGGGGCGGGGCGTTTCTCGCCTACATCGACATGCCGATGGTCGCCGTTGCCGAAGAACTCGATCCACCCGAGCTGTTTCGCTGGTTCAAAGAGAAGCGCGAAGCTATCGGCCTCACGATTGAGCCACTCAACGAACACGCGGGCACGGTGCTGCTCAGCACGTTGCGCAGCGGCGGTCTCGTTGGTCTGCTCTGTGACCGCGACATTTTGAACAACGGCATTGAGGTGGAGTTCTTCGGCGAGCGCGTGACCGTGCCCGCGGGACCCGCCACCTTGGCTCTTCGCACGGGTGCGGCGATCGTGCCGACTGCGTGTTACACCGGACCGCGCGACGGGCATCACGCCGTGGTGCTGCCGCCGATTGACACCATTCGTCGAGGAACGATGCGCGAAGACGTGGCGCGCGTGACTCAATCGATCACGACGGCACTGGAGTCGCTCATCCGACGCGCCCCCGAGCAGTGGCACGTGCTGCAGCCCCGTTTTCGCACACCGTGACGCTCCGTCGCGTCACACTTCTTTCTCCGTACGCGCTGAGTGTTCCCGGTGGCGCCCAAGAACAGGTACTCGCCATGAGCCGAGAGCTCGCTCGGCGTCAGATGGATGTTCAAGTGATCGCGGCGGACTCATCGGATCACACTCACTACGACACTCCAGCGACGGTGGAGCGTTTCGGTCGACGTCTCGCAATCCCGGCCAACGGTTCACGAGCGCCGGTCACCTTGTCGCTGAGAGCTGCCGTCGCGGCGCGCGAGGCCATCGCTCGATTTAGTCCTGACGTCGTACATCTTCACGAGCCGTTTGCGCCGGTGCTTGCCTACGCTCAACTGCGTCGACACGATCGAGCGTGCGTCGCGACCTTTCATCGCGCGGGCGGCGGACCGGCGTACGACTTGACCCGACCTCTACTTCGTCGTCTCGCGCACGGCATCGACGTGGCGGCCAGTGTCTCGGCCTCGGCGGCACAGACGGTTCGCGACAACGTTGGTGTCATCACTGAAGAGCTCTTTAACGGACTCGATACTGTGCGGTTCCGCGAATTTGATCGCATCGTAACGACAGCCCCCACCATGCTCTTTGTTGGTCGGCTCGAAGAACGAAAGGGTGTTCGCACAGTTGTGGAGGCGGCCCGTCTCGCCGCTACGACTCACCCCGAGTGGCGCTTCCAGTTGGCGGGCGACGGCCCCTTGCGGGAAGAGATTGTTCTGGCGACGCGCGACCTCAAGAATGTCGAGCTCCTCGGAGCGCTTAGCGACGTGGAGAAGCGACGCCGCTTGCGCTCATGTGACGTCGCGTTGGCCACTTCGACGTCGGGCGAAAGCTTTGGGCTGGTCGTGCTCGAACCGATGGCGGCCGAGACCGCGGTAGTGGTGGCTGACAACGAGGGCTATGTCGGCGCGGCCGGTGGTCACGGTGAGCTGTTTTCACGTGGCGACGCCTCGTCGCTGATCAGTGCGATCGAGCGTGCGCTTCACACGAGTGCGCCACAGCTGGCCGCCGCACGAGCCCACGCCGAGTCGTGGTCCATCGCTGCGCTCATGGATCGCTACGAGAAGTTGTACGAACGAGCCCGAGAGCTACGAGCGCGCTCGTAGCATGGAGCAGTGAGTTCGCGTCGTCGTCCGAATCGGCGTACGCGTCCGAGCGGCCCACGCCACGTCGAGCCGGTGCTGGATCCCACCTGGGTGAGCGCGTACACGCCCTCGAGCGCAGAGCGCGAACTCAATCGACGGATCGTGCGCGATGCGGTGCTGCGCCGATCACGTCCCGTCGTCGCCATCGGCGCGACTGCCTTTGTCCTCTCGATCGTGATTGCCGCCGTGAGCGGTCTGTGGGCGCTCACGGCAATTGGTGTGATTGCACTGGGCGTCGCCGTGGTGCTGGCGGCCAGCACGTTGGCGCGAGTTCGCCGACTCGTGCCCGCAACTGGTGCTCGACTCCGCGCTCACTTCACGCGAGTCTCAGCGGCCCGCGACACCGAGCGGCTGGGCACGATCGTCACGCGCCTCGCGGCCACCTTCGGTCTGGCGGATCTCGAGACCGCCGTGATTGCGGACCCCGGATACAACGCTGCGCTTGTGCCGCTGGATGACGGACTGATCCTGCTCGTTACCGACGCTCTGCTGCGCGACTTCGAACTGATTGAACTCGAGGGCGTCATTGCCCACCTCATGGCGCGCGAGCGGTTGGGGCTGCTCGAGCGGCTCTGTGCCGCCTCGGTTCTCAGCTGGGGATCGCGAGCGCGCTCTTTGGCCGGCGTCGACAGTGCCTTTCGCGCGGATGAAGTTGCGGCCGCGTCGATTCGCTACCCGCTTGGGCTCGCTGACGCCCTGTCGCGCTCTGCGTCACAGAACGTCGCGCCTTCGTCGTATTTTGCAACCGACGACTATCGACTCAGTCGGTGGGTCTGGTTCAACCAGTTCGCCGATGGCGCGGCGGCCGAAGGCGACAACGATGACCCGCGGGTGCGCGCTCGAGCGTTGACTGAATGGTGATCCCGATAGCCTGAGGCCATGGCCGATGGCACTTTTTCCACTGAAATCGGCACCGCGCGCGTCAAGCGCGGTCTCGCCGACATGCTGCGCGGCGGCGTCATCATGGACGTCGTTAACCCCGAACAGGCCAAGGTGGCCGAGGACTCGGGGGCCGTCGCGGTGATGGCGCTCGAACGCGTGCCCGCCGACATTCGTCGTGACGGCGGTGTGGCGCGCATGAGCGATCCCGAAATGATCCGCCAGATCCAAGAGACCGTGACGATTCCGGTGATGGCCAAAGCTCGCATTGGTCACTTCGCCGAGGCCCAAGTGCTCCAGTCGCTCGGCGTGGACTACGTCGATGAGTCTGAAGTTCTCACTCCGGCCGACGAAGCGAACCACATTGACAAGTGGGCCTTCACCGTGCCGTTTGTCTGCGGGGCTACGAACTTGGGCGAAGCGCTGCGCCGCATCGCCGAGGGCGCGTGCATGATTCGCTCGAAGGGTGAGGCCGGCACCGGCAACATCGTTGAAGCCGTACGTCACTTGCGCACGATCAATCAGCAGATGCGCCGACTCACCACGGCCGATGAGTCCGAGCTGTTCGCGCTGGCCAAGGATCTCCAGAGCCCGATCGATCTCGTCATTGAGGTGGCGCGGCGCGGCGAACTGCCCGTGCCGCTGTTTTGCGCGGGAGGAATCGCCACTCCGGCAGATGCGGCGCTGGTTCGTCAACTCGGCGCGCAAGCCGTCTTTGTCGGGTCGGGCATCTTTAAGAGCGAGGATCCCGAGCGCATGGCGCGGGCGATCGTCGAAGCGACGACGCACTTTGACGACGCGGGGATCGTCGCCAAGGTCTCAACTGGCCTCGGTAAAGCCATGAAGGGTGCGGAGACCGCAACGCTCGAGATGCGGTTGGCCGAGCGCGGCTGGTAATGCCGCGCGTCGGCGTGCTCGCCCTGCAGGGCGACGTGCGCGAGCATCGCGACGCTTTAGTTCGCGCGGGTGCAGACGTTGTTGCGGTTCGTCGTCCGAACGAGTTAGACGGACTTGACGGGCTGGTCCTGCCGGGCGGAGAGTCCACCGCGATCGCGTATCTGCTCACAACGTCGGGCTTAAAAGATGCTCTTGCGCAGCACCTGCACGATGGACTGGCGGTACTGGCCACGTGCGCGGGCATGATCTTGCTGGCCAACGAGGTTCTGGACGGCCGAGACGACCAGTGGAGCTACGCGACGCTGGACGTCACCGTGCGCCGCAACGGGTACGGGCGACAGATCGCCTCCTTTGAGGCACCGATTGAGGTCACCGGAATCGGTGAAGTGCGGGGAGTGTTTATTCGCGCGCCGCGCGTGGTGCGTTGTGGTGCGAACGTCGAGGTGCTCGCCACGCACGATCACGGTGACGGCGCGGCGCCGGTGTTGGTGCGCGACGGCTCGGTACTCGCCGCATCGTTTCACCCCGAGCTGACCGACGACGCCCGCATCCACAAACTGTTTCTCGAGGGGATCGCCGAGTCCGCTCGGTAGACTTCGGCGGCCCAAATGGGGTCCAGGAGGAACGATGTCCGGCCACTCCAAGTGGGCAACAACCAAGCACCGCAAGGGCGCCCAAGACGCGGCGCGCGCGAAGAAGTTCGCGAAGATCATCCGACTGGTCGAAGTCGCCGCTCGTGAAGGTGGCGGCGATCTTGAAGCAAATGCGACGCTGCGCACCATGTACCAAAAGGCGCGCGACGCCTCCGTGCCGCTCGACACCATCGAGCGCGCCATCAAGCGCGGCTCGGGCGAACTCGAAGGGGTGCGCTACGAGGCCGTCAGCTACGAGGGATATGCCCCGGGTGGGGTGGCGGTGATCGTCGAAACTTTGACGGACAATCGCAACCGCACGAGTGCGGAGATCAAGAACATCTTCGCGAAGAACGGCGGCGACATCGCCACGCCGGGTGCGGTCTCTTGGCAGTTTGAGCGCAAGGGCCAAATTGAACTGCCCGGATCGCTCGATGAGGAGAAGTTGCTCGAGTGGGTCATGGAGGCCGGCGGCGAAGATTTGGCCAACCACGGCGACAGTTACACCGTGACGACCGATCCGCACCAACTGGCCGCGGTCCGCGGAGCGTTGGAGGCCTCCGGAGCGAACGTGACCTCGTCAGATCTGGTCCTCGTGCCCACCAACGTCGTGGCGGTGACGGGGGCCAGCGAATCTCGCAAGGTCCTGCGCTTGATGGACGCGATTGACGACCTTGACGACGTCCAAAACGTCTACGCCAATTTCGACATTTCGGACGACCTGCTCGCCGCCTACGAAGGCTGAGAACCAAGGCTCTCTCGGGCTACTATCGAACGTATGTTCGTATTAGGGATCGACCCCGGACTAACGCGATGCGGCTTCGGGGTGGTTGAGGGATCGCTCGACGGACCCGAACAGTTCCGAGCGATCAAGGCGGGCATTCTCGAGTCCCCGAAGACCATGGCCGTCGAGCAACGGTTGGCCTCGTTGCTCGGTGATCTTCGTTCGCTCTATGCGGAAATGACGCCCGATGTGGTCGTAGTGGAACGGGTCTTTTTTCAGCGCAACGCCAACACGGCCATCTCGGTCGCCCAAGCAAGTGGCGTCGCGATCGCGCTCGCCGCGGAGCTCGGCGTGACCGTGCGACAGTTCACGGCTCAAGAGGTGAAGCTGGCCGTGACCGGCTACGGCGCGGCGACCAAGTCCCAGGTTCAAGCGATGGTCGCAGCGCACTGCGCATTGTCTGAGCCGCCTTCGCCCCCAGATGCGGCCGACGCCCTTGGTCTCGCGATTACGTATCTCTCCACCGCTCGGGTGGAGCGGCGCCTCAGTGAACGAGCGCTGTCGTGATCGGCTGGTTGCGTGGAGAGATTGTTCGCACCGAGTTGGACGGCACGGTGGTCGTCTCGGTCAACGACGTTGGTTATGAGGTCGCGGTCCCGGCCAAGTGGGCGAGTGCATTGAGCCTGGGTGCCGTCACCGAGTTACACGTGCACACCCACGTGCGCGACGACGCCATCGTCCTCTACGGCTTTGAAACTCTGTCGGATCGACGAACTTTCGAGTTGCTGCTCGCGACACCGGGCGTTGGTCCTTCGACGGCGCTGGGCGCACTGTCAACGCTAAGTGCGAGCGAGATTGCGGCCGCGATTGCGGGGGAAGACGTCGCGCGACTCTCCACGATTCCGGGCATCGGCAAGAAGACCGCGGCTCGCTTGGTGCTCGAACTGAGCGGCAAGCTGCCCTCGCTGACCGAGGAGCCGAGAACACCGAGCAGTCAGGTCGCGAGCGACGTCTCGGTAGCGCTTCGCCAGCTCGGCTACAGCGTGAGCGAGATTCGCGAGGGTCTCCGTGACATTGAACTTCCCAATGACGACGAGGCCGCACTGCGTCTGGCTCTGCGGCAGTTGGGTCGTCGATGAGCCGCAAAGAGTCTGATCTGCCCGTGACGGCCCCGTTGATTGTCGGCGAGGTGTTAAGTGAACGCGAGCGCACCGATGAAGCGTCGCTGCGACCTCGGGAACTCACCGAGTTCATCGGCCAGGGAGATCTGGTCGGTCATTTGCGCATCGTGCTCTCCGCGGCCCGCGAACGCGGCCAGGCGAGCGATCACTTGTTGTTCGCCGGACCGCCGGGTCTCGGCAAGACCTCACTCGCAACCATCGTGGCCGGCGAGATGGGCGTCGGACTGCGTGTGACCTCAGGTCCGGTCCTTACTCGTCCGGGTGATCTGGCCGCGCTGCTCACTGATCTGCGTGACGGCGAAGTGCTGTTCATCGACGAGATCCACCGACTGCATCGCTCGGTTGAAGAGGTGCTGTATCCCGCGATGGAGGATCGGAAGCTCGATGTGATGATTGGACGCGGTCCCTCAGCGCGCTCCATCCGATTGGAGTTGCCGAGCTTCACCCTGGTCGGTGCGACGACGCGCACCGGCCTCGTGGCGGGCCCGCTGCGGGATCGATTCGGATTCATCGGACGGCTTGAGCCGTACTCGCTCGAAGAACTACGAGCGATCGTGGAGCGTTCCGCTCGCTTACTCGAGGTGAAAATTAACGACGACGCGGGGCACGAGATCGCTCTGAGGTCGCGAGGAACTCCGCGCGTGGCCAACCGGCTGTTGCGCCGCGTGCGCGACGTGGCCCAAGTTGAGGGCATCGATTTTGTCGACGGTGCCCAGGCGCGTCGGGCGCTCGAGATGTTTGGCGTCGACGCCAGGGGACTGGACAAAGTGGACCGGGCGATCCTGTCGCTGCTCTGTGTGCAGTTTTCCGGGCAACCGGTGGGTCTCGTGACGCTGTCACACGCGTGTGGCGAGGAACCAACGACCATTGAGGAGGCGTACGAACCGTTCCTCATCCGTGAGGGACTGTTGATTCGCACCCCGCGCGGGCGAATCGCGACCGACCGCGCGTACGAGCATCTGGGCGTAAAGCGCCCGGGCGGGGGTCTCCTTTAATTCCAGGGCCTGCCGACTAGGGTTTCTCAGTCCTGCACGGAAAGTTTGCTGATGTCTCTCGCCCTCATTGCCCACGCCGCCGCCGCCAGTACGGCGAAGTCGTCGGGGTCCAGTTCGTACATCTTCTTGATCCTGATCGTCGTGTACGCCGCCGTCTACTTCCTCTACATCCGTCCACGGACCCAGAAAGCTCGCGCGGCGCGCGCCACGGGCAGCCACGTGGAAGTCGGCGACAAAGTCGTCACCATCGGCGGGCTCGTCGGCACGGTGACCAGCATTGAGGGCGACATCATCACCTTGGCCAGCGACAACGGCAATGAGCTCCAGTACTTAAAGCGCGCGATCAGCCAGAAGTACGTCGCGCCGGGCACGGTTGAGGCTGAGCCCGATCAAGCCACTGAACCGCCCGCCAACGAGGGCGACCCCCAGTAATGGCCGCTGGTTCCCCGGCCCGGCGGGGCCTGTTGACCTCGCTCGTGCTGGTGCTCGTGATCGCGTTCGGCTCGCTGCTCGGCACGCTCTCGGCCGGCTGGAGTCCGAAACTTGGCCTCGACCTCGCCGGCGGACTTTCAGTCGTCTACAAGCCCGCGCACAAGGCGAGCCTCGCGGACATGCAAGTGGTCACCACGATTCTCTCGAATCGCGTCAATGGTCTTGGCGTTTCGGGTGCGACTGTCAACCTTCAGGGCAACAACGTCGTGGTGTCAGTCCCTGGCGTCACGGACGCTCGCCAAATTCTTCAGGAGATTGGCCAGACCGCTCAGCTGCTCTTTCGCCCAGTGATCTGTCAGGCCACAACCGGCAAAACACTCCACCCGGTCAAAACGATGCCGCTGTGCGAGCCGAAGTACGAAATGTCGCCGACGAATCTCAATGTGCAACAGGCTCCCAACACGCCCGCGGGATTTACCGCGAACAATTTGAGCCCCGATCCGAAGTACAACTCGATTAGCTCGACTACTCCGAATAGCGACGACCCGACGAAGTTCGTGCTGTTGCCGCTGCTGGCCGGCAGTGAGCAGTACGCCGGGCAGCGCTATTTGCTCGGTCCATCGCCGATGACCGGCCAGGCGATCAAGTCCGCGTCGGCCGCCGAACTGCAGTCGGGACAGTGGGTGGTCAACTACACGTTGACCGCCACCGGCTCACCCCTGTGGGACAAGATCGCGAAGAACTACTTTCACGCGCTGATTGCCATTGAACTCGATGGCGTCGTGCAGTCGGCCCCCTTCATCCAGCCAACGCAGACGACCTTTACGTCATTTGGCGGAACGGGCCAAATCTCGGGCAACTTCAATCAGCAGTCCGCCAATACGTTGGCCTTGGCCATGCAGTACGGCGCACTGCCGGTGCGACTTGTTCCTCTCACCACCCAAACGGTGTCACCGACGCTGGGCCACAGTGCACTCGTCGCAGGATTGGGCGCCGGTCTCGTCGGATTGGCGCTGGTGCTGCTCTACACGATCGTGTACTACCGAGCGCTCGGTCTGGTGATTGTGCTCGGACTCGTCGTGACCGGCGGACTGCTGTGGGCCATCATCTCCGCACTGGGACATACCTCGCTCGCGCCCGCGTTTGACCTCGCCGGCGTGACCGGCCTCATCGTGTCGATCGGCATTACCGTCGACAGCTACATCGTCTACTTCGAACGATTAAAGGACGAAACGCGCGCCGGACGAACCGTGCGCACGTCAGTGGACCGTGGATTTAAGTCCGCGTGGCGCACGGTGTTAGCGGCGGACCTCGTCAGTCTGCTGGCCGCCGTCTTGCTGTATCTGATTGCCGTGGGTTCGGTGCGAGGCTTCGCGTTCTTCCTCGGGTTGTCCACTCTTCTCGACGTAATCATCACGTGGTACTTCACTCGTCCGCTTGTCATGTTGCTCGGCCGGCGCGAGGGCGCGTCAACCACGTCGTTGCTCTCTATCGCGGCGGGACTCCAAGCGTCAGCGGTGCCCAGTGAGTGACCTCGGCACCGACAAGCCTCACTCGGCCGTCACGCGCCTCTACCGCGGTGAGACCGCCGTTGACTTCGTCGGTCGTCGTAAGTGGTGGTTCGCGCTCTCGCTCATCATCATCGTGGCGGGAGCCGCATCGCTCGGAATTCGCGGGCTGAATCTCGGCATTGATTTCAAGGGCGGCAACTCGTGGGAGGTTCGCGCCGTTTCTGCCAACCAAACCGCGGCCGTCAACGCGGTCACCGCGGCGGGACTCACTGAACCAACGGTGTACATCCTGTCCGGCGTCAACGGCCAGACGATTCACGTGGAAGCTGATCTCAATGCGCTGTCGGCGAATGCGCAGTTGTCGATCTCGAACAAGGTCGTCGACGCGCTCGCGAAGTTGGCCCACGTCCAACCGGACCAGGTCTCCTCAAGCTCCGTTGGTCCCACCTGGGGCGGTCAAGTCACCAAGAAAGCGCTCTACGCGTTGCTGGCGTTCTTCGTCGCGGTCATCATCTACATCTCGGGACGTTTCGAACCGAAGATGGCAATCTCCGCGTTCGTCGCCATGGTTCACGACCTGCTCGTGACGCTCGGGGTGTACTCAATCTTTGGGTTCCAAATGACGCCGGACTCGGTCATTGCGATCCTCACCATTCTCGGATACTCGCTCTATGACACCGTGGTCGTCTTTGACCGCGTGCGCGATAACGCTCGCGGGATCCTCAACACCGGCACGCTCACGTACTCCGACATGGTCAATCTGTCGATGAATCAAACCCTCGCACGCTCCATCAACACGAGCCTCGTGGCGATTCTCCCGGTGTTGTCGGTATTGCTCGTGGGCGCCGGACTGCTCGGTGCAACCACATTGCAGAACTACGGACTGGCGCTCTTTGTCGGTCTCATGAGTGGGGCGTACTCGTCAATCTTCATCGCGTCGCCGTTGCTCGCAATTTGGAAGGAGCGCGAGCCGCGCTATCGCGAGCTCGCCTCCAAGGTGAAGTCACGCGTCGAGAAGTTTGCGCTCACTCCGGCGCTCGCCGCGACGATGGCGAGCGCTCCACCGACGAGTGCGCGCAGTCGACTCGCGGCCGCGGCGCGCGCCACCGCCACGGTGCAACCCAAGGGACGTAAGCAAAAACGGCGATAATGCACCGTTAGGATTCACCTATGGTGAGCCTCTCGCTACGTGCGAACGCCACCAGTGCGCTGAGTTCGCTGCTCGAGCCGGTGATATCGACGTTCCTTGAGCATCACCCCGACGGGGACGCCCTGCTCGTGCGTCGGGCGGGCGAAGCGGCAATTGCGGCCCATGACGGGCAGTGGCGCCGCACCGGCGAGCCCTACGTCACTCACCCCATCGCCGTCGCGCTGATCGTGGCCGAACTAGGGCTCGATGAAGCCACGATCGCCGGGTCGCTGCTGCACGACGCGGCTGAGGACACCGGCGTCACGATTGAGACGATCGAGGAGCAGTTCGGTCCCAACGTGGCTCGCGTTGTTGACGGGGTCACGAAACTCGATCGGCTGGAGTTTGACTCCAAGGAGGCCCAGCAGGCCGCCACGATTCGCAAGATGTTCATCGCGATGGCCCAGGACTGGCGCGTCCTGCTCATCAAATTGGCCGACCGGCTCCACAACATGCGCACGATCTCGGTGATGCCGATCGTCAAGCAGCGCTCCATTGCCCAAGAGACCCTCGACGTCTACTCGCCGTTGGCGCACCGCCTCGGTGTCCAACAGATCAAGTGGCAGCTCGAGGATCTCTGCTTTGCGACATTGCACCCGAAGCGCTACGCCGAGATCGAACAGCTCGTCGCCGCGCGAGCGCCCGAGCGCGAGGAGTACGTCGCGACCGTGCGCGACTCGTTGGAGCGCAAGTTGGCCGAATTTGAGATCGTGGCCGAGGTGCGCGGCCGCCCGAAGCACCTCTGGAGCATCTACGAAAAGATGGTCGTGAATCACAAAGAGTTCGACGAGATCTATGACCTCGTCGGGCTGCGCGTGATTGTGGATAAGGACCGCGACTGCTGGGCGGTGCTCGGAGCGATTCACGCGTTGTGGAGTCCCGTGCAAGGGCGATTTAAGGACTACATCAACTCGCCCAAATTTAACCTCTACCGATCGCTGCACACGACCGTGATCGGTCCGGCCGGCAAGTCCGTTGAGGTTCAGGTCCGCACGTGGGAGATGCACCGCGAAGCTGAATACGGCATCGCCGCTCACTGGGGGTACAAGGAAAACGCCAGTCAACGCGACATCGCCTGGATGCGACGGCTCACCGACGTCGAACAGGAAGAGAGCGATCCGATTGCGTTCCTCGAAGCGTTAAAGCTCGACCTCGGCCAAGACGAGGTCTACGTCTTTACGCCGAAGGGTCGCGTCATCCCACTCGTCGCCGGCGCGACGCCGATTGACTTTGCGTACACCATCCACACCGAGGTCGGTCACCGTTGTGTCGGCGCCAAGGTGAACGGACGTCTCGTGCCGCTCGACACAGTGCTGCACTCCGCCGACGTCGTTGAAATCGTCACCAATAAGTCCGAGAACGCTGGACCATCGCGCGACTGGCTCAATTTCGTGGCGTCGTCTCGCGCGAAGAGCAAGATCCGCCAGTGGTTCCAGCGGGAGCGACGCGAGGACGCCATTGAGGCGGGTCGCGAAGACATGACCCGCACCTTGCGTCGCGAAGGTCTGCCCATTCAGACCACGCTGTCGAGCCACGCCCTCGAAGCGGTGGTGGCCGCCCTCAACTACGAGGACGTCGACGCGTTGATGTTCGCGATCGGCAGTGGTCAACTCTCGGCGTTGTCGGTCGTGCAGCGCCTCGAGCGCGAACTGCGCGGCGGCGAAGCCGAGCAGTTGCCGACAACGATCACGAAAGCGCCGCGGGCGAGCCGGGACTCCTCGCGCAGCGCGTCGGTCTACGTCGAGGGTCTCGACGACATGATGGTCAACCTCGCGCGGTGCTGCTCGCCGGTGCCGGGCGACCAGATCACCGGATTCGTCACGCAGGGTCGGGGCGTCTCCGTGCACCGCACGGATTGCTCGAACGCCGTGGCGTTGGCCGGACGGATGGGGGACCGGATCATTGACGTCGAGTGGGACGGTTCCAGCAAGGGCGTCTACCGCGCCACGCTCGAGATCATGGCCTTTGATCGCGGTCGGCTGCTCTTTGACGTCAGCCGCGTGGTTGCCGAGTACCACCTCAACATCGTTGCGAGCCACTCGACGATTTCGAGTGACCGCGTGGTGCGTATGACCTTCGACGTCGAGCTCGCTGACCCCGCCCACTTGGCGAGCCTGCTCGTGGCTATCAAGGGCGTCGAAGGGGTCTTTGACGCGTTTCGCGCATTACCCGGTCGAAAGCAGATGTCGTGAGCGCATCACTCAGCGCGCATCAGGCGCCGGTAGGTACGAAGGATTATCTGGCGCCCGAGTCGACGCGACTCGCGTCGCTCGTGGCGAGCTTCGCGGACCTCGCGAGTCGGTACGGACACGACCTCATTGTGAGTCCGATGTTCGAGGACGTCGGAGTCTTTCAGCGTGGCTTTGGTGAGCAAAGCGACGTGACCCGCAAGGAGATGTACGTCTTTGAGGATCGCGGCGGGCGTCAGCTGGCTCTACGTCCCGAGGGCACCGCGTCAGTCGTGCGCGCTTACGTGCAGCATCGCCCGACGCCGCCGTGGCGCGTGTGGTACGTGACTCCCGCGTTTCGCTACGAACGCCCCCAGGCGGGCCGCTTCCGCCAGCACCACCAGGTGGGCGCCGAAGTTCTCGGGTCCGAGGACCCAACACTTGACGCCGAGCTGATCGCACTGGCGTGGGAGTTCTTTCACTCCCTCGGTCTGCGTGAGGTCGATCTGATGATCAACTCAATGGGCGACGCCAAGTGCCGCCCGGGCTACGTGAACGCTCTCAGTGATCACCTCCGTACGCACGCAGCCTCGCTCTGTGATGAACACACTGAGGGGTGGGCCGCTAATCCACTGCGGGTCCTTGATTGCAAGCGCGAGCCCTGTATTGCCGTGACCGATGCGGGCCCCAAGATCACTGATCATCTCTGCGAAGAGTGTGCGGCGCACCACGCGGCGGTCACTTCGGCGCTCGAAGCGCTCGGGATTCCGTCGGTGGCCAACCCGCGTCTCGTTCGGGGCTTTGACTACTACACGCGCACGACCTTCGAGTTCGCCTCGGGGGCCATCGACGCCGCTCAAAACGCGCTTGGGGGCGGAGGGCGCTACGACGCGTTGGTCGAGCAGTTGGGTGGGCCGTCGACGCCGGGCATTGGATTCGGCAGCGGTCTCGAACGTCTGATGCTGGCTCTTGAAGCCGAGGGTGCCGCACCGGCGACGCGTGCGGTGGACGTTTTTGTGGTCGACACCACGGGCGGCGAATCCGGTCTCGTGCTCGCCCAGTCGTTGCGCGACGCGGGATTGGCTGTCGAACGAGCCCTGGACTCTCGCTCGATGAAGGCGCAAATGAAGTTGGCGGATCGTTCCGGCGCGCGCGTGGCGGTGCTGCTCGGTCCCAAGGAACTCGACGCCGGCACGGTTACGCTGAGGGCCCTGCGCGACGGCGCAACTGACGCCAAGCAGGCCGAAGTTCGCCGCGAAAGCGTTCTCGAGGAACTCGCTACCTACCTTCATGACTGAGCTGTCGACGGAGATCAACTACGAGGCCACGAGCCTGCGCGACCGATTGTGCGCGTCGGTCAGCTTGGGCGACGTTGGCCGACGACTCTCGGTGTGCGGCTGGGTTGCCAAGCGTCGCGAACACGGCGAGCACCTCGCGTTTCTTGATGTGCGGGACCGTTCCGGCATTCTCCAGGCGGTCGTTGAGGGCTCGATTGACGCGCGCAGCGAATACGTGGTGCGCGTCACCGGGACGGTCAGCGAGAGACCCACCGGCACCATTAACGACAAGCTCGCAACCGGTGACGTTGAGTTAACAGACTGCACGGTCGAGGTGCTCGCCGCCGCGGAGCCGCCGCCATTTCAGCTCGACGACCGCGTCGAGATCGACGAATCAGTGCGCTTGCGGTATCGCTACCTCGACATTCGTCGTGAAGCGATGCAGCGCAATCTGCGTTTGCGCGCCAAGGTCAACGCGGCGATTCGCGCGGCCATGGACCGCCAAGGTTTCTGCGAGGTCGAAACGCCCCTGTTGTGGGCGCCGACGCCTGAGGGCAGTCGCGAGTTCGTCATTCCGAGCCGACTGCACCACGGCGAGTTCTACGTCCTGCCGCAGAGTCCCCAAATCGCCAAGCAGCTGTTGATGGTCGCGGGGTTCGACCGCTACTACCAGATCGCTCGGTGCATGCGCGATGAGGACCTGCGCGCGGATCGGCAGTTCGAGTTCACCCAACTCGACCTCGAGGCGAGTTTCGTCGGTCAAATCGACATCTTGGAGTTCGTCAGCCAAGCAGTGCTCGACGCGGCCGAAGCGGCCACGGGCGAACGCCCGAGCACGATCGACACGATGACCTGGCGCGAGGCGCTCGATCGTTACGGCACCGACAAACCGGACTTGCGCTTCGGCATGACGCTGCAGGATCTCTCGGAGATCTTCGCGGGCACCGAAGTGAAGGCGTTTGCCGCGCCGAGCGTGAAAGCGATCCGCGTCATGGGCGGAGCGAGTTTCTCGCGCAGCCGCCTCGACCAGTTGACTGATCGCGCGAAGGCGCTCGGGGCCAAGGGTCTCGCGTGGTTCAAGATCACCGCTGACGGCGTGGAGTCACCGCTTGATCGTTTCCTCGCGGACGTCGAGCGCGACGCAGTGCGCCGCGTGGACGACGCCGCCGCGGGGGACCTCGTTCTCATCGTCGCCGACGAACACGACTTGGCCTGCCGAGTTCTCGGGGCCCTGCGCGTGGAGCTCGGCTCGCCGCCAGTGTGGGAGGGTCCGCACCGGTACTGCTGGGTCACGGAGTTTCCGATGTTCGAAGGTGTCGATGACGCCGGTCGACCCCAACCGGCGCACCACCCCTTCACGATGCCGCACCCCGACGACATGGAGATGCTCGAGAGTGACCCGATGGCGGTGCGCTCTCAGGCCTACGACCTCGTGCTCAATGGGTGGGAACTCGGCAGTGGCTCCGTGCGTATTCACCGTGCCGACATCCAGTCGCGAATCTTCTCGATCCTCGGCATCACGGCCGAGGAGGCCGAGAGCCGATTCGGTTTCCTGCTGGGTGCCTTTCGCTACGGCGCGCCGCCGCACGCCGGATTCGCATTCGGCATCGATCGGCTCGCCGCGATCTTCGCGGGTGAAGAGAACATTCGCGAAGTGATCGCCTTTCCAAAAACCCAGTCCGGCAGCGATCTCATGACCGGTGCGCCGAAGGCGATCCCCGAAGCGCAGTTGCGCGAGCTGGCGCTGCGCCCCGCGCCGAAGGGCTGAAACGTCACTCTTTGACGCTGCCTTCGAGCAGCGCCTTGCCGCGGCGGCGCCGCTCGCCGAAATCGTGCGCCCGCGAACTCTCGATGACGTGCTCGGACAAGACCATCTCGTGGGGCCGGGCGCGCCGCTGAGACGTCTCGCGGAGTCCGGATCGCTGAGCTCGCTCATCTTTTGGGGGCCGGCCGGCACGGGCAAGACGACGCTCGCGCGAATACTCGCGGCGCGGGCGAACTACGCCGTCGAGACCCTGTCGGCCGTCTCAAGCGGGGTGAAAGACCTGCGCGAAGTCATCGCGCGCGCCGAAGAGCGTCTCGGAGGCTCCGATACCCGCACGGTGCTCTTTATCGACGAGGTGCATCGTTTCAACAAGTCCCAACAGGACCTCTTGTTGCCGGTCACCGAAAGCGGACTGATCGTGCTCATTGGCGCGACAACTGAGAACCCGTACTTCGAAGTCAACGCGGCGCTCATTAGCCGCACTACTCAGTGGCGCGTGCATCCGCTCGATGAACTTTCGCTCAGTCAGCTGGTTGATCGAGGGCTGGCGGCCCGGGGAGCGGACATTGATGATGACGCACGAGCGGTGCTCGTGGCTACGGCCGATGGAGACGGTCGTTCCGTATTGACGACGCTCGACGTGGCGCTAGCCCTGTCGGGGGCGCGCGACGAACCGCTGCGGGTGCGGCTCGAGGACGTAAGTGCCGCCCGCGACGGGCGCGTGCATCATCAAAATGCCGACAGCCACTACGACCAAGTGAGCGCGTTTATCAAATCGGTGCGTGGATCAGATCCCGACGCCGCGCTGTTCTGGCTGAACGCACTGCTTGATGCGGGCGAGAGCGCTCGCTTTATCGCGCGGCGTCTGGTGATTCTGGCGAGTGAGGACGTCGGACTCGCCGACGCGCGAGCTCTGCCATTGGCCGAGAGCGCCGCGCGAGCCGTTGAGTTCGTGGGACTACCCGAGGCGCGGCTCAATCTGGCACACGCGACGATCGCTCTGTCGCTCATGGAGAAGTCCAACTCCGTCACGATCGCGCTGTCGCGCGTGAATGCGGCGCTCGCCGCCGGAGCGAGCACGCTCGTGCCGTCGCATCTTCGCGATGCGCACTACGCATCGGCGGCCCGCATCGGGCACGGCGAGGGATATCGGTATCCGCACGATTTTGATCGAGGATGGATTGATCAGCGGTACCTGCCTGACGCACTCGGCGACGCTTCGTTCTACGAGCCGATTGCGCACGGTGACGAGAGTGAGATGAGTGCGTTGTGGCGCGCGCGACGAGCTCGCGGCCCCGAGAATTCACAAGGGTCGCCGGTAGAGTAGGCAGATGGAGGCCGCGGAACTTCGCTCGCGGTTTTTGAACCACTTCGCCCAACGCGGACACCACATCGAGCCGTCGGCGAGTCTCATCCCGCACGATCCGTCGCTGCTGTTCACCATTGCCGGCATGGTCCCTTACAAGCCGTACTTTCTCGGCGAAGAGACCCCGCCGCACCGTCGGATCGCGACGGTGCAGAAGTGTTTTCGTGTCCCGGACATCGACCTCATCGGTAACACCACGCGTCACCTGACCTTCTTTGAAATGTTGGGCAACTTCTCCTTCGGCGACTACTTCAAGGACCACGCGATTGAGTACGCCTGGAGCCTCATGACCGAGGGTTTTGGCCTAGATCCTGATCGTCTCTGGGTCACCGTTCATGAGAGTGACGATGACGCCGCGGAGATCTGGCGAGACGTGGCGGGACTGCCCGCCGAGCGGATTCAACGCCTCGGCGATGACAACTTCTGGGCCATGGGTGAGACCGGACCATGCGGGCCGGACTCCGAGATCTTCTTTGACAAGGGTCCGGCAGCGGGAGCCGATGGCGGACCGGCACACGGGGGCGAAGAACGCTTCGTGGAGATTTGGAACCTCGTCTTCATGCAGTTCAATCGCATCGCTGACGGCGCGCTCGTGGATCTGCCGAGCAAGAACATCGACACGGGCTCGGGGTTTGAGCGGGTGCTCTCGGTCATCAACGGCGTCGACTCCGTATTCGCGACGGATCTGTTTGCCCCGTTGCTGGACGTCGCCCAGTCAATTACCGACCGACGACTCGGCGACAGCCCTAGCGGCGACGTCTCGTTGCGTCGCATCGCCGAGCACGGACGGGCGATGACGATGTTGGTCGGCGACGGAGTACTGCCGAGCAACGAAGGCCGGGGCTACGTACTGCGCCGACTGATCCGCCGGGCGATTTTGGCCGCGCGACGCGAAGGGTCGACGCGACCGCTAACGGCGCGACTTGTTGACGCGACCATCGAGAAGATGGGTGCGGCGCACCCGACGCTGCTGCGCGACCGCGAACTGATTGAAGCCGTCCTCGAGCGCGAAGAGATCGCGTTCTCGCGAACCCTGCGCACCGGACTCACCCTGTTAAATGAGGCGGCCGACGCCGTGGACGCGGCGGGCGCGCACATTTTTCCCGGTGAGGTGGCATTCAAACTTCACGACACCCACGGCTTTCCCATTGAGCTCACGAGCGAAGTGGTGGCGGAGCGAGGCATTGACGTTGATCGCGCGGCTTTTGATCGCGAGATGTCCGAGCAACGCGCGCGCGCTCGGGCGGCCTCCAAGATCGCCGCCCCCGCGGACGAACGCGCGTACCGCGAGATTGCAGAGGTGAGCGGCGCGAGCGAATTCGTCGGGCGCGAGATCACGCGCTACACCGTCGAGGCCACGGTGGTGGGGGTGCTGAGCGGCGACGGAGTTAGTGAAGTCTTCTTGGATCTCACGCCGTTTTACGCCGAATCCGGCGGCCAAGTCGGTGACACCGGCACGATCGCCACCGAGTCAGGAACCCTCACGGTCACCGACACGCAGAACGTGGCGGGCGGACTGATCGCTCATCGCGGAAAGCTCTCGGGAGAAATCGTCGTTGGTCAAAGTGCCGTGGCGGCGATCGACGGAGAACGCCGCGAATCCATTCGCCGTAATCACACGGCAACCCATCTGCTGCACGCTGCGTTGCGCAGCGTGCTCGGTGATCACGTGCGCCAGCAGGGTTCCTTGGTCGCCGAGGATCGGCTGCGATTTGATTTTTCGCATCCCGGGGGACTCGTGGCTCCCGAACGCGACGCGATTCTCACGATGGTGAATCGAGACGTCGTGCACAACGAGGGCGTCGAGACGGTGACGGCGACCAAGCAGGAAGCCGAAAACATGGGCGCTATCGCCTTTTTCGGCGACAAGTACGGCGACCGGGTGCGCGTGGTGCGCGCCGGTGCGCACTCCCTCGAATTCTGCGGTGGTACTCACGTTCACCGACTCGGTGATATCGGCCAGGTGCAACTGGTCTCTGAGTCGAGCATCGGAGCGAACACGCGCCGAATCGAGGCGGTCAGCGGACTCGGCGCTCTCGCGCGCGCCCGGGATCTCGAATCGCGTCTCGGCGGCGCGGCCACCATCCTCAAGGTGTCGACTGACGAGGTGGTCAGCACTGTTGATCGACTGCTCGAGCGGCAACGCGAATTGGAGCGCGAGATCGCGGCGCTGCGCCAGTCCCAACTGGCGGCCATTGCAAACACGCTCGCCGAGGACAGCGGATTAACGGTGGTGGCGCGCATTGACGGGTACGCCGGCGAGCAGTTGCGCCAAGTCGCCCAGGATCTCTTAAAGCGTGGTCGCCAGACGGTCGTCCTCGCCGGAGAGGGCGCTGACGCCAAGGTCTCGCTGGTGGTGGCTACAGACGGCGCTCTTGATGCGACTGAGCTGGTCCGAGAACTGGCCAGCCACGTGGGCGGCGGCGGTGGGGGCTCGAGCACACTGGCGCTTGCTGGGGGTCGCGACGCGTCAGGCATCGATGCCGCGCTCCAGGCAGCTCGTCAGCGCGTCACCCTCTGATGGGTCGCGCCGTGGCGCTGGACCCAGGCACCCGACGAATCGGTGTGGCGGTCTCGGACTCCTCACGGACCTTGGCGTCGCCTCGAGCCAGCATCGCCAACGACGATCACGCCGTAGACGAAATCGTCCGTCTGGTCACTGAAGAGTCCGCCGATTTGGTGCTCGTTGGACTGGCGCGCACGCTGGAGGGCGGTGAGTCTGACAGCACGGAGATGTCCACGTCGTTCGCGGCGCTCGTGGCCCAACGACTGACCGGCGTCGAGGTGCGTTCGGTGGACGAACGATTTACGTCAGTGATGGCCGCGTCACGACTACGCGAGGTTGGTCGTTCCGCGCGTCAACAACGTGAACTCGTGGACTCAGCCGCGGCCGCCATATTGCTGCAGGGGTATCTCGATGCGCACGCGCGCTGAACTGCGGCGCCGGATCGCTCGACTGCGAGCGGTGCTGGTCGTATCGAGCGTCGCAGTAGTTCTCGCGCTGCTCGGCGCACTGTGGCTGGCCTCTTCGACCCTCGCCTTTGGGGGATCCGGACGTCCCACCGTGGTCGTTGTGCGATCTGGCGAATCGGTCTCGCAGTTGGCGAGCGACTTGCAAACGAACCGCGTCATTCCCTCGGCGTTCGGCTTCAAGGTGGCCGCGTCGGTGTTCGGTGCACCAACTCTGCATCCGGGGACCTACGTCATCGACGAGAACTCGACGTTCACGTCGATCCGTTTGATCTTCTCTGCGGCGCCGAACGCGCGCTCAATTGACATCACCCCCGGGCTGACTCTGCGCGAGGTTGCGGCTAATCAACTCGCTTTCGTCAAAGGTGCGAATTTCGCCTCTCAGTTTCTCGCGGCCGCGACGTCGGCGGCTCGCACGAACCCGTTTCACCCTCACGGTTCGTTAGAGGGGCTGGTGGGACTCGGGATCTACGTCATCGTGCCGCACGAAACTCCGGGCCAGTTGGTGGCGGCGATGGAGCATCGATTCGTTCGTCAAGCGGCGGCGTTGGGCGTCACGCCGTCCACGACGCGCCACGGACTTTCCGCCTACCAGCTCATTGTTGGTGCCTCCATCGTCGAAAAAGAGGGGTACTACCGAAAGAACATGGGCCGCGTCGCGCGCGTCATCCTCAACCGGCTGCATCGCGGCGGGGGACTGCAGATGGACTCGACGGTGCTCTACAGCTTTCACCAGGACGGCGGTCCAGTGACCGCGGCCATGCTGCGCGTCGACACGCCGTACAACACGTACTTACACGCGGGACTGACCCCGACACCTATTTGTCAGCCGTCGGCGACCGCAATTCGCTCCATGCTGGCGCCACCGGCGGGTTCGTGGCTGTACTTCGTGCTGGTGAGTCACGACGGCACGATGGCGTTCAGCGCGACCTACGCCGGTCAGTTGGCCAACATCGCGTTGGCGCACTCGCGAGGTCTGTGATGTGGCGCCTGGCGGTCATCGGATCGCCCGTTGCTCACTCCAAATCCCCTCAGCTCCACGAAGCCGCGCTGCGCTATCTCGATGAAGCGGGAACCTCCGAGCGCATCGAACTGGACGGCACGGACCTTGACGAAGTCCGCCGCGTGCTGCACGATCACGACGGCGTCTCGGTCACAATGCCGCTCAAAGCGCTCGCGGCCCGCGTGAGTGACGAGCTCGATGAGACCTCGCAGCGAATCGGGTACGTCAACTCGGTGATGTGTCGTAACGGTCAACTGAGTGCGCGCAGCACCGACGGCGACGGACTGATCGACGCCTTGGCCTTCGATTTCAACTTCTCACCGTCTGGATTACAGGTCGCCGTGATCGGTGCGGGCGGTTCGGCGTGGTCAATTGTTGATGCTCTCGCTCACCGCGGCGCGAACGTACGGGTGCTGGCACGAAATGCCGCAAGTCGATCGGCGATCGAAGCCGCCTACCCCCCGGCCCCGTCGCGTGGTGGCGTGGACTTAGTCATCAACACTGTGCCGAGTGATCGCTCCGAGGTCGCTGACGAAGTGGCGGCTCTCACTCTCAACGACGGCGCGATCGCAATCGATGTGCGTTACGCGCCGGTGGTCACCGAGTGGATGACCACCATGGCGCGGCGCGGTGCGCGCAGCGCCAACGGTCTGGCCATGCTCGCGCACCAGGCCCACCGCCAAGTCGAGTGGTGGTTTGAGCGCCCGGTGCCCGTGGCGGTCATGCGAGAGGCTGTCGGGCTGTGAGGACCCCGGCGCTGCGACTGCACGTCGAACGAGGCGACAGTGTCGATCGGACCCTGATGGCGAGCCTCATCGCGGTCGGCATGATCGGCGTTTTCGCCGTCTACTCGGCGACCCGACAGTCACTCGTGACCCACGGATTTAACGGCCGTTACTACTTGGAACGCCAGATGGTGTGGGTGCTCATCGGCATCGCCGTCATGTTCGTGGTCTCGCGCATTGACTATCGGCGCTTTGAAATTGCCACGACGGCGCTCTACGTCGGGGCCTTGCTCGCACTCATTGGGGTGTACATCATCGGCAGCGCGTCCAACGGTGCGACGCGGTGGTACAGCTTCGGTCCGCTGCAGCTGCAGCCCAGCGAGTTCGCCCTCGTGGCCGTCGTGCTCGCCATGGCGACGTACTGCGGTCGCCGGCCGGATGGTCTCAGCATGTTCGACGTGCGCCGGATGCTGCTGATGGCCGGCATTCCGATGATGCTCATCGTTCTGCAACCCGATCTCGGCACCGGCATCATCTTGGCGATGGTTGTTGGCGTGATGTTGATCATGGCCGGCGTTCCGCCCCGATTCATGGTGCTGCTGGTCATCGTCGGCGCAATCGCGGTCACCGCCGCGGCGTACGTCGGGGTCTTTCACGCCTACCAACTTGAGCGGCTGGTGTCATTTTTCAATCAGAACCAGACCACCTCGCAGTGCGCCACTCAGAACTGCACGTTGCTCAACGCCAAGGCCGCCATCGGCGCGGGCGGCATCACCGGCGCCGGGCCGTTTAATGGACTGCAAACCAATGGGGGATTCGTGCCGGAGAACCGCACGGACTTCATCTTCACGGCCATCGGCGAGCAGTTCGGCTTGATTGGCACGGTGGCGCTCGTCTTGTTGCTGGCCTTCGTGTCGTATCGGGTCTTTCGAATTGCCCGCGACGCCCGTGAACCGCTGGCGCGACTGTTGGCCGTCGGCATCTTCGTCTTTTTCGCCTTCAGCTGCTTTCAAAACATTGGGATGACGATCGGGATCATGCCCGTGACCGGCATCCCCTTACCGCTCGTCAGTCTCGGTGGATCAGCGGCGTTCGTGTTCTATCTCTGCGGCGGCATGGTGCTCTCGGTTTCGCGACGACGAGGTAATTAGAGTGACTCGACCATGACGGACGACACGATCGACGCACCCGCCGTCGAGGACGTTCCCGCTGACGATCGAAAGTTTGTGGTCGTCTATCTCGCGTCGGTCACCTTTGATCTGCCCGCTCCATCGCCCATGCTCCGATTCGTGGAGGAGTCCGTTCCGTATCGGCAGTTGACTTTTCCCATTGGGCTGCCGGAAGCTCAATCGCTGGCCGCCGCGCTTGAGCAGTCTGTAGGAGCGCGGCCCACGACGCACGAACTCATGATCACGATGCTGCGCAATGCGAAGACGGACATCGCTGCCGTGCGCATTGTTGATTGCCGCAACGGGATCTACTACGCCGAGCTCGACTTGGTGAGCCCCAGCGGTCGCACGGTCTTGGACTGTCGACCGACGGATGCGGCGATTTTGGCGATGCGCCAAGCGGTCAAAGCGCCGATTCTCTGTTTGGAATCGCTGCTCGTCTAGTTGGCGTCGGCCGCCTGAACGGCGCCACCAACGACGTCGCGCTCGTTTTCATCTGAGATCCGAAGTAACAGCGCCACAATGACGTAGTTCGCCACGAGCGACGAGCCGCCGTACGCCATGAACGGCAAGGTAATGCCGGTCAGCGGAAGAATCCGCAGGACTCCGGCCATGATGAAGAAGGCCTGAAAGCCCATGATCAGCGACAGCGATGTCGCCGTCAGTCGCGCGAAATCGGAGTGGCACTTCTGCGCGATGCGAAGGCCGTCGCTCACGAACAAGATGAATGAGCTGATCACGATGATGATGCCGATTAGTCCGAGCTCTTCGGCGACCGCAGAGAAGATCATGTCGGTCGTCAGCGCCGGGAGGTCGCCACTTTGGCCGAGTCCGACCCCGGTGCCGGTAAGACCCCCCGCGGCAATCGACATCCACCCCTCGCCGATCTGCAGTCCGTGCAGTGGTCCCCAGTGCTCGGGGGTCCACGGATTGAGCCAGATCGAGATCCGCTGGTGCACTTGATGGAAGTACTGCGCTCCGAGGTACCCGCCGCCGCCGAAGAGTCCGGCGCCGGCCGCGATGTAGGTCCAACGTCCCGTCGCCACCCAAATGAGCGACAAAAACAGCGCGAACAACAGCATCGCGAAGCCGATGTCGTTCTCGGCCCCGAGCACTAAGAGCGCAAATCCCCAGGCGATCAAGATGGGCACCAGCACGCGCAGATTGACGAATCCGCGCAGCGAGAACCGCGCGGCGCTGGCCGACAGCATCTCTTTGTGCGCCGCAAAGTACGACGCAAAGAACACGGCCAGCAGGATCTTCGCGATTTCGACCGGCTGAAACGAGAGAGGTCCAACGACGACCCACAGGCGTGCGCCATTGATTTTCTGTCCCACGTGGGGAACCAGGGGCAGCAGCATCAACGCGACGGCGCCGACCAACGTGAGGTACCGGTAGCGATCCAGATCGCGGATGCGTTTGACGAAGAACAGCACGAGCACGACCGCCGCAGCGGACGCGGTCGCCCAGCCGGCCTGGTATTCGGCCTCAGTGGGGTTCCATCGGGCGATCTCGATGTAACCAATGCCGTTGAGCAAAGTGGCAAGCGGCAACAGGACCTGTGACGAGCGTGGCGCCAACCAGCGAATTGCCACGTGGACGACCATTGGCACACCAAGCACAAACGCCAGAAATGCCCACAGACGAGGCGGCAGGTGGCCCTTGGCGCCGAGGTTGGCCAAGACGTAGAGCGAGGTAATGACGACGGCCGCCAGCGTGAGCAAGCCAAGTTCGGCGCTACGTGACGGTCGTCGTTCGCGTGGCGTTTTGGTATCTGACGCGTGACTCGCGCGCGACGTTCGTCGCGGTGTGGGCACGGAGAAACAGTACCGGTGGGGCGTAGACTGAACGGGCCAACTCGAACGACTCAGGATGCGTGCACAACGGTGACTGCCACCCTTGAGAGCTTCGGCGCGGACCGATTCTCGAATCGCGAGTTGTCGCGCCTTGAGTTCGGGGCCCGTCTTCTCGACCTCGTCGAGGACCGTCGATTGCCGTTGCTGGAACGGTGCAAATTCATGGCCATTTTCTCGGAGATGGTCGACGAGTTCTTCCAAGTCCGTGTCGTCAGTCTCGAAGACAAGATCGCTGCCGGAGTGGAGACCCCGAGTTTGGATGGCCTACGTCCACGCCAGCAACTGCGCGCAATTCGTGAACGGGTCCTCAGTCTGACGGACCGTCAGGATCGCGCAGTCCTCGATGATCTCTTGCCCGAACTGCGCGACGCCGGCATCGAAATCGTTCCGTACGAAAAGACGTCGTCCTCGGAACGCGACGAACTTCGCGCCTACTTTGAAGAGAACGTCTTTCCGATCCTGACGCCTCTCTCGGTCGACCCTGGGCATCCGTTCCCAATGATCTCGAATCTCTCGCTCAATATCGCCGCGGCGGTCAAAGATCCAGAAAGCGGTGAGCAGCGCATCGCGCGGGTCAAAGTGCCGCCGTCGCTGCCTCGATTCACCGCGATGGGCGACGGCACACGCTTCTGTCTGCTCGAAGATCTGATTGTCGCGCACCTCGATCGACTGTTCCCAGGAATGGAGATCGGCCAAGCCGACCTCTTCCGCGTCACTCGCAACGCCGACTTGGCCTTTGAAGAGGATGAGGCCGACGATCTGCGCGTCGCGCTCGAAGTGGAGCTGCGCCGCCGGCGGTTCGGACGGGCATTGCGACTCGAGATTCAGTCGGGGATGTCCGACGAAACCCGCCAAATGTTGCTTGAACAGTTCGAGTTGGACGCCGCGCGCATGTACGTAACGGACTCGTTGTTGGGACTGGCGGACATCTGGTCGATCTGCGCCCTCGATCGACCAGAACTAAAAACCGACAGCTGGAGCCCGGTCACCCCGCCGCGGCTTGTGGGTGAAGACGGCGTCGCCGACATCTTCGCGGCGATTCGCGAGGGCGACATTCTTTTGCACCACCCGTACGACTCATTTGCCGATTCGGTCGAGGCGTTCATCGCCCAAGCCGCGGCAGACCCCCACGTGGTTGCCATTAAGCAAACGCTCTATCGCACGAGCGGCGACTCGTCGATTGTGGCGTCGTTGATTCGCGCGGCGGAGGGCGGCAAGCAGGTCGCGGCGCTGGTGGAGATCAAGGCTCGTTTTGACGAGGCCCAAAACATCACCTGGGCCGCCGCTCTCGAAGAAGCGGGTGTTCACGTTGTGTACGGCGTAGTTGGGCTGAAGACGCACAGCAAGACGGCCCTGGTCATCCGCCATGAAGGCGACACAACGCGGCGCTACGTCCACATTGGCACGGGGAACTACAACGACAAGACGGCTCGCTCGTACGAAGATTTCGGTGTTCTCAGCTGCGACGACGACGTCACGCGCGATGTCGGGGACCTCTTTAACTACCTCACGGGATTCGCCAAGCAGGGCCAATACCGCCGACTCATTGTCAGCCCGCTTGGCACCAGGCGACGCATCATTGAACTCATCGAGCGAGAGACCGCGAAGGGTGAGTCCGGCCGCATCGATATCAAGGTCAACGGCCTGACCGATCCCTCCATTATCGACGCGCTCTATCTAGCGAGCCAGGCCGGCGTTCACGTGCGATTGGCCGTTCGCACCTTGTGCTGCTTGCGCCCCGGTGTGTCCGGCCTATCGGAGAACATTTCCGTGAAGAGCATCGTGAGCGAATTCTTGGAGCACTCGCGCGTCTTTATTTTCGGCTCGTGGAACTCGAGCGATGTCGTCGTCCTGCTCGGTTCGGCCGATCTCATGGAGCGCAATCTCGACCGGCGCGTCGAAGTCATCGTGCCCATCGAGGGCGAGCGTCTGCGCTCACAGATCTTTGAAGCGATGACCCTCACGTTCCAGGACGACTGCAACTCGTGGGTTCTCGGGACCGATCGGCGGTGGCGCCGAATCACGTCGGTAAACGAACTCTCCGTGCAGGCCGAACTCAAACGTCGCACGCTCGAGCGATCGCGGTCGCTCGCGATTTAGACCGCGGGACGTTCGCGGGGCCGGCGCATCGTGAGATAGGCGATGCCCCCAATTGGGATCGGCATCCAGAAGTTCAAGAATCGATACGCGATCACCGCCAGAATCGCCTTGTCGTGCGGAACGCCGAAGCCGATAATCGTGGGAATCAAAACCCCTTCGACGACTCCTAAGCCGGCGGGCGTAATCGGTATGACGGCCATGATGTTGGCGAGGCCGTAGGCGACCATCAGATCGATCGGTGAGATGGGGTGCCCGAGCGCCCACAGAAAGACCCAGAGGCACGCCGCGTCGAGCAACCAGTTGGCGGCCGCCCACTCCACTGAGGTCCACAGGGTCCGTCGGTTACTCGTGAGGAGCCGAATCCGTTCTGCCACGCGCGCGAGGAGATGTGAGACGCGATCCGGTTCGAGTCGCGGGATCCGCTCCGCGAGGGCGCGCAGCCAGGCGTCGGCGTGACGTTGACCTCGCGTGACGAGGATCACGGTGCCGAAGAACGCCAGAAGCAAGAACGCTCCGACCAGCGCAGCGAAGCCGTACAGCGGATTAAACCCGCGCAGAGGAATTGAGATCACCAACGCGGCCCAGAACATGAGGTTGAGTACGACCGCAGATCCGCTGCCCTGTGCCGCAAGACCAAAGGCGTTGGTTGAGGCGGGTACGCCCAACGAGCTGTACATCCGGTAGGCGAGCGCTCCGGCGGGCGCGGTCCCGCCCGGCACGACGTGGCTCAGAGACAACGTCGACAGATTGACCCGCAAGATCTCACTTCGACTGGGGGCGTGCGGCGTAAATACGGTCCGGGTTAGCTCGGCGTACGCCGCGATGGCGGCCACCTCGCACGCCGCCGCGAGAATCACCAGCAGCGGATTGACTCGCTGCAGGTCGTGCAGCGACTGCGTGGCCGAAGAGAACTGGGGGACGACGAGGTACTCAAATACGAAGAAGATGGTGATGGAGCTGACGATGATCCTGGTGCGCCGCGACATCTTGAACCGCGGCCTCTTCTTCGGTTCGTCCATACAGCGGGAAACAGCGTGTCACGTGGTCGCCGAGCGGCGGCGGATATCCCCAAAATGTCGCAGGACAACCCTTTATAGGATTTCATGATGCGAGTGCTCGTTGTGTTGCCGACGTACAACGAGATTGAGAACGTAGAGCGCATGCTCGAGGCGTTGCGGACCACCGTTCCCGCCGCTGACGTGTTGGTAGTTGACGACGGCAGTCCCGATGGCACCGGCAAGGTGGCCGAAGAGGCGGGCGAGCGACTTGGGCAGATCTCAGTGCTCCACCGGACTTCGAAGGACGGTTTGGGCAGCGCGTATCGCGCGGGTTTCGCGTGGGGTCTCGAGCGCGGTTACGACGCGCTCGTTGAGATCGACTGTGACTTCTCTCACAACCCGCGCGACCTCGTCACCATGATCGAGCTCGCGGATCGCTACGACGTCGTCATAGGTTCGCGCTACGTCGCCGGGGGATCGATACCCGCGTGGTCGACGCGGCGGCTGTTGCTGTCCAAGGGCGGCAACCGGTACGCGTCAGTGATGTTGGGACTACGCGTGGCCGATTCGACGGCCGGGTTCCGGGTTTACACCCGTCGCGCACTGCAGGTCATCGACTACGCGACGGTGACTGCGGACGGCTACGGATTTCAGATCGAGATGACCTATCGAGCCCGTCGTCGAGGAGTGTCGATCATCGAGTCCCCGATCTCTTTTACTGATCGGACGCTCGGATCCTCGAAAATGTCCGGCCACATCATCATTGAGGCGCTCTGGCTCGTCACTTTGTGGGGGATTGCACGTGCGGGTCGCGCCGTGATCGCACCGTTTCGACGGTCGAGTTAGCGAACCGCCACAACGTGGCTTAGGCGGCGAGGACTCCGAGACCACCGATAATCGTGGCCACTTTTGAAGCAGTTTCGTGAGCCTCACTTGCGGGCTCACTGTCAGCGACGATGCCCGAGCCGGCCCACACGGTGAATTCACGGCCGGCGATTTCTGCGCCGCGAATCGCGACCCACCACTGACCGTCGCCGCCGCCATCAATCCATCCCGCCGCTCCGGCGTACAGACCGCGATCGTTGGTTTCTAGTTCTGCGATCAGTGTGACGGCGCGTTCGCGGGGCAGTCCACCAACCGCGGGCGTCGGCTGTAGAGCGAACAGGACGTCTAAGGCACTGCGAGACGCCGAAGTGACCGAGCCGCGAATGGCGGTCGCTAAATGCGCGACATCTCGTAGGTGCAAAACGCTCGGAGCGGAGTCGGCGTCGGCCGAAATACCGATGGCTCGGAGGCGTTCGAGAATGTCGTCAACCACCACCCGATGTTCAAATCCGATCTTGGGCGACGCCAAGACTTCGTGAGGTTCGGCAGTTGCGCCGTCTCCGGTGAACCACGCCGTGCCAGCCAGCGGACGGCAGTAGATCTTGCCGCCTTCAATTGAGGCCAGTAGCTCCGGACTGGCACCGACGTGGCGACCCACCTCAAGAGCGGGTAGCGAATAGATGGTGCTGTCTGGATCGCGCTGGCGCATCCGTTCGGTGACGTTGGCGGGGTCAAAGTCAGAGTCCGCGTGTCCAGAGACTCTCTGCGCCAAGACCACTTTCTGAATGGTGTTCGACTTCATCACGTTGGTCGCATCCAACACCGCGCGCTCGTACTGCGCAGGTGACGGTTCGGTCCGGTCCACCAGGATTGTGAGCGGCGCCGTGGTGCCCACGGCAGTGGCGTCGATGAGTGCAAGTGCCGCCGACGCGTCATCTGTGGTCGAAATCAACCAGCCGTCGCCGTGGCGATCAAGTATCAGCTCGTGGGCGGGGAGCCAGAGACGAACTCCTCGACCAGGTTCAAACGGTGACGACGCGAAGACAAACGGCCGGCATTCGCCATCACCACTTACCTCTAGGTCACCGAGAACCGTCAGCGTCTCGCCCGACGTGGCCGCGGTGATGGTCTGGGTTCTTATTGCGCCGCCAAAACCAGCCCGCAACTCGTCCGGTGCGTCAACCAACCAGCCAGTACGGGCGGCGAGAGATCGAAGTTTCTCGCGATTTACCCCGCTGACTCGTTGCCGGAAGAGATTCACGACGCCTTCGTCGCCAAGAACTGTTGACTAAGGCCGCCGAGTACCAAACGGTGATTCACGGCACTGAAACCCGCGTGACGCAGCATCGTTCGCACAGTATCGGCGTCGGGGAGATACGCGGTCGATGCGGGAAGATACCGGTAGGCATCGCGACTGGAAATAAGTGAGCCGATGAACGGCACCACGTGGCGAAACCACACGCGAAATCCGAGACGCCACAGTCCGCCTGCGGGCTCGGCAACTTCCAGAATCGAAAGACGGCCCCCCGGACGAACAACGCGACCCATCTCACGAAGGCCGGTCTCGAGGTCCGTGAAGTTTCGCAACGCGTAGCCGCAAATGACGCCATCAAACGTGCCGTTAGCAAAGGGGAGCGCGGCAACATCACCCTGAACCACGTCGAGATGATCGGTGCGGTCGAGCATTCCGAAGCTCAGATCGACGCCGACCATGGTCAGACCTTGAGCGCGCCCTTCACGCAACAGATCGCCCGTGCCAGTCGCGACGTCGAGAACTCGACTGGTTTTGGGCAGCGACAGATTGGCGACCGCCCGTCGGCGCCAACGTCGATCAAGCGACATGGTGAGGATCCGATTTACCAGTTCGTATCGAGGGGCGATCTCATCGAACATGGCGCGCACTCGCGCGGTCTTCTCATCGCCCTGGGGCAGGGCGCTAGTCGGCACGACTACCGGTAGTACCGAAAGACGACCTGGGCCACACAACTCGGTTTGGGCGCGTCGCGCACTTCGATCGTGACATCGAGGGCCACTTGCACTCCGCCGGCCACATCTTCAATGGACGCAATGGATGCTCCCGCGCGAACCTCGCTGCCGACCGGTACCGGCGCGGGAAAACGAACCTTGTTGGCGCCGTAGTTCACGCCCATGGTGACTCCGCCTACTTGCAGGATCTCGCCCACAAAGATCGGCAGCAGCGACAGCGTTAAGTATCCGTGCGCGATGGGACCGCCGAATGGCCCCGATTTCGCTCGTTCGGGATCAACGTGAATCCACTGGTGGTCACCGGTCGCGTCAGCGAAGAGGTTCACTCGTTCTTGGGTGATCGTCTGGTAACTGGAGTACCCGAGGTGCTGACCCACCAATGCGCTGAGTGCTTCCAAATTGTCCACTCGAGTTGTCACGGTGCTCCTCGGTTGTCGCGGTCGTCGATCAACTTTACGAGGTGCGTGAACGGTCACCGCCAGCCGTTGAATCATCGAGAACCTTGAGTTGTCCTGATGAGCACTCGATGGTCACCGCGACGAAGTCGGCTCGGTACTCTGGCGTCATGGAGGGTTCGCCGCACGCTGAAACCCACCGACAGTTATCGAGCGGTTGGGCTCGAGCCGCCATCTTTGGCGCGAGTGACGGCCTGGTCACCAACGTCTCGCTGATCTTGGGATTCGTCGGTGCCTCGCCGGGACACCACGTGGTGCGGTTGGCAGGACTGGCCGGCCTCGCGGCGGGGGCGTTCTCCATGGCGAGTGGCGAGTATCTCTCGGTACGCGCGCAGCGCGAACTGTACGAGCGAGAGATTGAAGTGGAACGCCGATCGATCGCCGCCTACCCGGTTCAAGAAGAGCAGGAGCTCTACGAAATATTTCTGAGTCGCAAGATTGAGCCCACGTTGGCGCGCCAGATGGCCAGTGAACTCATGAAGGACCCCGA
This sequence comes from uncultured Ferrimicrobium sp., assembly GCA_964434455.1. Lineage (GTDB taxonomy): Bacteria > Actinomycetota > Acidimicrobiia > Acidimicrobiales > RAAP-2 > RAAP-2. The sequence continues at coordinate 93,782 of CAYSVK010000004.1, forward strand.
AATGGCCCTACGCGCTCACACTCGCGAAGAGCTCGGTATCGATCCCTCCGCCGTGGGCTCGCCGATCGCGGCGGCTCTGTGGTCGTTGGTGACCTTTGCTCTTGGGGCGTTTGTTCCGCTGCTGCCGTGGCTGCTGACATCGTCGGGCAACCAGATGTGGTGGTCGGTGGGTCTGAGCGGCATCGCCACGTTGTCGATCGGCGGCTTGGTCGGCGGCCTCACGCAACGAGGAGTTCTGCGCGGTGCGCTCCGCCAACTCGTCATCACCGCAGCCGCCGCCGCGGTGACCTTTGGTGTTGGACGAGCCGTCGGCGTCTAAGAAACCAAGGCAGTGACTCCGCGCGCGGCGCGTCCGCTCACGATGACCTGCGAGCTGTATCGACCCGACGAAGTCGGTTCGACGACGTTCTTGGTCGTTCCGGTTGATCCGGTCGCGACCTTCGGCTCCAAGCGAGCACCGCTACTTGTGACCGTACGCGGATACCAGTTTCGGGGCCGCGTGCATATGTACGGCGGCGTTCCCCACGTCTCCATGCGCGCCGAACACCGAGAAGCCGCCGGTGTACGCGCGGGGGATCGCGTTCGCGCCACCTTCGTTCTGGACGATGAGCCGAGAGTTCCTGAGATCCCCGATGAACTCGCCGCGGCACTGAGAAGGACCAAAGGCGCCACGGCGGCGTTTCGGAGGCTTTCGTTTAGCCACCAAAATGAGTGGTGCAAGTACGTGAGATCGGCAGTGAAACCTGAAACCCGCACTCGCCGCGCCGCCACCGCGGCCACCGGCGTTGCGCGCGGCGAGCGGCGGACCTAATCCTCGAAGCGCACCAGACAGTCGCGGCGGACGTTCACAAATCCGAGGCGGTCATAGAGCCGCAGCGCGTCGTCGTTGGAGTTATCAACGAAGAGCGCCGCTCTCGTCGCGCCCTTTCTTCGCAGCACGTCGAGTCCCTGGGTGACTGCCACACGCCCGAGATGGTGACCCTGGTAGTCCGGATGAACCGATATGACGTAGATCTCACCGAATCTCTTGGGATACAGCTCGTGCACTTTGGTCCAGCACGACGCGACAATCACGTCATCCATGACGAACAGCAAGAAACCCGACGGATCAAACCACGGCTCGGCAATCCTCATTTTGAGGTCGTTCGCACTCCACGCGCCCTGCTCGGGATGGTGCGCAAAGGCCAGGTTGTTTTGAACCAACCACGCCTCGTCATCGATGCCTGGTTCAAAGGTGCGCATCAGCACTCCGGCGGGGATGGGTGCGACATCGACCGGCAGAGCCACTTCCATCAGCAACAGAGTCCGCAACAGATGCGCCCCACTGGGGGGCTGATCTCGATCGCGCAACCACCACTCAATTGGTGCGTGCGTCGACGCGCGCAGTTGGGTTAACAGACTCTCGTCAAATCCGCCGCCGGCGAGTTCGACCGCCACCGGATCGCGCCCGGAACTAAAGGCGTACCCCGTGACGTGCGCGTCATGGCCCGCCAACCAGTGACCCCCGGGCCAGTCGTGCACAACTGCGCGTCGACGATTTTCATCAAGGGCTTCACGGCTGAGGTCGCTCTCCACGCGGTTGAGCAGATCCAGGACGCCGAGGCGCTCGCTGGGTGAGAGCTGTTGGACGCGTCGCCAGCCTCCCTCCACGAGGCGAGGATACCGATTAGGTCAATTTGCTCGCGGCGCGCTGTAGGCGGCGCAGCAGTGCGCCAATGGTGCGCTCCGCGGCGACGAGTTCGCTATAGAGATCACCACTTGACGTGTCGTGCGTCTCGTCGACCAGCGACGTCAGTCGTGTCGAGCACTCAGCCAGTGTCGACGTGATCGTCGAGAGCTCACCGCGAATATTCATCGCAGCATTATGCGCGAGGCGCGCGACCATGAGAACACTGGTAATCAACGACTACCGTGGACCCATGTCGGAGGCCCCCGGAGCACTCGAACAGATCACGGTCCTTTTTGACCGGGTCTTGGTGCGCGTCGAAGACGGCGACGGCGAGCGCCGCTCGCGAGCGGGCATCTTGATTCCGGCGACGGCGCAGCTCTCCAAGCGGCTGAGTTGGGCCGTTGTCGTGGCCGCCGGCCCCCATGTGCGGACGGTCTCGGCGGGTTCTCGCGTGCTCTTTAGCGCCGACGATCGCTACGAGGTGGAAATCGACGGCGAGGAGCTGGTCCTTCTTCGAGAGCGCGACCTGCACGCGGTCCAGCGCGCCGAGGAGACCCAAGGCACCGGCCTGTACCTATGAGCGAGGCGCTCGGCGTCCCAACGACGAGCCTGCGCGCGGCCTTTCTGTCGGCCGCAGAGATTTACGACGTCACTCCGCTCGGCATCGAGCTGCACACCGACACGTTGACACCGGTCGGGGCTTTTGAGCGATTTGTGGGGCGAGGCGAGGGCTTCTTGCTCGAGTCCGTTGAAGACGGCTTGCGTTTCGGACGATTCAGCTTTCTCGGTCGCGCGGCGATCGGCGCGTATCGGTCGTGGCCTGATGCGACGAACGCGACTGGGTTGTTTGCGCCGTTCGCCGATGATTTCGATTCGTTGCGTTCGGTCGAGCAGTTTTTGTCGACGACGACATTCGCTCCGGCGGTGGGACTTGAGAGCTCTCCGGTGCCGCTGCGATCAGGGGTCGTTGGTCTGTTTGGCTGGGACACCGTTCGCCTCGTCGAACGACTCCCGGCTCGAAAGAGTTCCACCAGCCGGCAACCTGATGCCGCGCTGTTCGCCCTCGGCGAACTTGTCATCTTTGATCACTGGCGCCAGTCGGTGACGCTCATCGTGAACGTCGACACTCGGGACCGTTCTGATCTCGAGCGCCTCTTTGATCGCGCGAGCGCGGATCTCCAGCGCATGCAGAGCGATCTCGCCTCAGGCGGCGACGAGTTTCTTCGACCGCTGCGCTCGCGCAGTGAACTGCCAGTCGCCGACTGTTCGCGCACGGTGACGTCGAATGGATTTCAGATGATGGTGAAAGAGGCCAAGGAGCAAATCGCTCAGGGCGAGGTGTTCCAGATCGTTCTCTCTCAGCGATTCGATGTCGGTGCGGTCGAGGACCCCTTTGCGGTCTATCGAGTGTTGCGCCAGATGAACCCGTCGGCATACCTGTACCACCTGCAGTTTGGCGACGTCACCGTGGTGGGTTCCTCACCCGAACCCCTCGTGAGAGTGCGGGATCGCCGCGTCACGGTGCGCCCGATTGCTGGTTCACGGCCACGAGGTGCCAATGAGCGAGAGAACGCCCTGCGCGCGGCGTCACTCGCGGAGGATCCAAAAGAAATTGCCGAACACGTGATGCTGGTTGACCTCGGTCGCAACGACGTCGGGCGTGTGGCGAAATATGGCACCATCGAAATCGAAGAACTCATGACGGTGGAGACCTACAGCCACATCATGCACTTGACGTCGCAGATCTCAGGAGAGCTGCGCGATGACATTGATGCCGTCGACGTATTGCGGGCGACCTTTCCCGCCGGAACGCTCTCGGGGGCCCCAAAAGTGCGGGCCATGGAGTTAATTACCGAGATGGAGCCGCAGTCGCGGGGACTGTACGGCGGGGCGGTGGGGTACTTCGACGTCAGCGGGAACCTGGACGTCGCGATCCTCATCCGCACGCTCGTAGTTGACGGGACCGGTCACGGTTCCGTGCAGACGGGCGCGGGCATCGTGTGGGACTCTGACCCTGAGTCCGAGGATCAGGAGTGTTGGGCGAAAGCTGAAGCGATCCTGCGCGCCGTCGGCGGCGCAGCAACATGACCGAACTGCAGTGGTCCACGATTCGCGCGACCGGCACCGACGCGGCGACCTTTCTTGACGGTCAACTGAGCCAGAGCGTGCTCGGCCTAACGGTCGATACCTGGACGCTCATCCTTGAACCAGACGGCGTGGTAGTGAGCTCGGGCGTACTTCGACCCGCGAAGCTCGGAATTGAGTTGCTGGTCCCGCGAGAACTCGCTGAACAGTCACTCGCCCGACTGCGGCGCTTCCTCTTGCGCGTCGACTGCGCACTCGCCCTCGAGGACAGTGTGGAAAATCCACCCCTCCACACGAGTGACGAGCTGCTCGAGCGTCGACGTCCCTGGGTGAATGAATTCGCCCGCAACCTCACGCCGCACAGTTTCGGTCAGCACCTCGTGACCGAGACCGTGAGTTTCACCAAAGGTTGCTTTACCGGACAGGAACTCGTCGGTCGGATGGATGCCCGCGGCGCCACGATGCCGTGGCGACTCGCCATTGTGCGTGGTCCATCCACCGAGCAGATCAACCATGCCGTGATGTCGGTCGGACCTGATGGACCTCGTGGCGTCACGACCGCTTTCAACGACGTGACCGCGTACGCGATCGTGCACCGCAGCTTCATTGAACGAAACCCCGATCCCGCGGTCTTCGCCGAACTCGTGGAGTGAAAGCCCACCGGTACGCTGAACCAATGTCGGCCACGTATCTCGACGACATCGTGGCGCATCACCGTGCCCGCGCCGATGCGGATGCGCGACAGTGGCGCGACCGACCGCTGCACGAGTCGAGTGCGCCGTCGCTGACTGAGGCCATATCCCAACATCGCGATGTCGGTCTGTCGGTCATTGCTGAGATCAAGCGTCGTTCTCCATCAAAGGGTTGGCTGAACGCCACGCTGGACGCAGCATCTCTCGCTCGTGCGTACTGCGATGGTGGAGCGGTCGGCATCTCCGTGCTGACCGATACCAACTACTTCGCGGGCTCGATGGATGATCTTCAGGCAGTGGTCGACGCGGTCTCGCTCCCGGTTCTTCGCAAGGACTTCACGGTGTCGGAGAACGATTTGTTGGATGCCGCCGAGGCCGGGGCGTCTGCGGTGTTGCTCATCGTCGCGGCGCTCACTGATCAGGAGTTGGACCTATTTTTAGAGTTGGCGACCCGCCTGCGACTCGACGCCCTGGTCGAGGTTCACACAGACGACGAAGCGCGGCGAGCTGTTGACTTCGGGGCTCAGTTCATTGGAGTCAATCAACGAGACCTCCACACTTTTGAAGTCGATCCTCGTCGGGCCGAAGCAGTCGTGCGCGTGTTGCCTGACAGCATCATCGCCGTGGCCGAATCGGGGTTAAGTGACGGAGCCGCCGCCGCGCGAGCCGCCGCCGCAGGATTCGATGCGGTGTTGGTCGGCGAGTCGTTCGTGACTGATCCGCAGCCCGCTGATCGAGTTCGAGAGTTTTCCGGTGCAGCGATCTCAAAGCGGGCGACGTGAGACTCGAGCTTGAGCGGTTCTTCGTCAAGATTTGCGGAATTACCTCAGAAGACGACGCTCTGATGTGCGCCGGATTTGGTGCGAGCGCAGTCGGGTTCATGTTTGCGCCATCGTCTCGACAGATGACGGTTCAAGCGGTCGGTGACATCGTGAGGCGGCTGCCCGCCGAGGTGGTGACCGTGGGTGTCTTTCGAAATGAGCAACCCGAGCGCGTGGTGGAGATTGCGAATTCGATCGGGCTTGCTGCGGTGCAACTGCACGGCAATGAGACTCTGGCGCAAGTGGCGTACGTAGCCGAACGAGTGCGCACCGTGATCCGTGCAGTGCCCGCTGAGTCACTGCACGTCCAGACACTTGATGAAGCGGGACTCGACTACCTGCATCTCGATGGCGCGAATCCGGGTAGCGGGGAGGTCCACGGCTGGGGCGTGTTGGCGCAACGGCCGCTGCGAACTCCCGTCATCGCGGCTGGCGGGCTCACTCCTGAGTCAGTCGCCGGCGTCGTGCTCAATTTGCCGGTGTGGGGCGTCGACGTCTCCACTGGCGTCGAAAGTTCGCCGGGCGTCAAAGATCCCGTCCGCGTCAGCCAGTTCATTACGCGCGCGCGTGAGGCGTTCAATCAGCGTGACGGTGACGTGGATGAACGTCCCTTTGACTGGAGCCGATCGTGACGGTAATGGGGGAGCCCGACGCGAGCGGACGCTTCGGCCAGTTCGGTGGGCGCTTTGTACCCGAGGCTCTCATGCCGGCGTGCCTCGAATTAGACGAGGCCTTTCGTGGCGCCTGGGGCGATCCGAACTTTCGCCAAGAGCTCGATCAACTTCTGAGCGAGTTCGGGGGACGTCCGACGCCGATCACGTACTGCGCGAATCTGTCGCGCGAACTCGGCATTGAGCTTTATCTCAAGCGCGAGGACTTGGCGCACACGGGATCACACAAGTTGAACAACGTCATGGGACAGGCCCTGCTCACGGTGCGGATGGGCAAGAGCCGACTGATTGCTGAGACCGGAGCCGGACAGCACGGCGTCGCCACCGCCACGGCGGCGGCGAAGTTGGGACTTGAATGCACCGTCTTTATGGGCGAGCTCGACACCCAGCGCCAGGCACTAAACGTCTTTCGCATGGAGCTGCTCGGCGCCACGGTTCGCCCAGTACTGACCGGAAGTCGGACACTGAAGGATGCCGTCAATGACGCCATGCGCGAGTGGGTGAGCTGTGTGGCGACGACGCACTACTGCCTCGGCTCGGTCATGGGGCCACACCCATTTCCTTGGATGGTGCGCGAATTTCAAAGTGTGATTGGTGCAGAAGCCGCCGAGCAGCTCGCGAGTCGCGGCGTGGGCACTCCCGACGTCGTTGTGGCCTGCGTCGGCGGTGGCAGCAATGCTGCGGGCATCTTCTCGGGATTCGCCGACAGTGCCGCACAACTGGTCGGCGTGGAGGCCGCGGGCGGTTCGGCAATCAACTCGGGCTCGCCTGGTGTGCTGCACGGAATGCGCTCCTTCATCATGCAAAGCGACGTCGGACAGATCGAAGAGGCACACTCCATCTCCGCGGGGTTGGACTATCCGGGGATCGGCCCCGAACACTCCCATCTCGCCGACATTGGCCGCGCTCGCTACGTCACAGCGAACGACGACGAGGTCCTCGCGGCAGTGCAGCGATTCAGCGCTCGCGAAGGAATCATTCCCGCACTCGAGAGCGCGCACGCCATTGCATACGTAATGCGCGAAGCCGGGCGCGAGATCGCCAAAGGTTCGACGGTGCTGCTCAATCTCTCTGGACGCGGCGACAAGGACGTGGCCCAAATCCGCGCAGCACTGGGAACGGTCGAGTGACGACGCTCAGTGAGCGCACCGAGGAGCTGCGCCGCTCGGGGCGCAAAGCGCTGGTCATCTACCTCGTCGGAGGCCTGGACGAGCAGTGGTGCGATGTTGCGCGCGCCGCGGTGCACGCCGGAGCCGATCTGTTGGAGATCGGCTTGCCGTTCTCGGACCCCATCATCGACGGCCCGGTCATCCAACGAGGCACAACGGCCGCTATTGAACGCGGGGCGACCGTTGATTCGATATTGGCTGACGTCAGTCGCTTGGATGTCGGGGTGCCGCTCGTCGCGATGACGTATTTCAATCTGTTTCATCACCGGGGACTCTCACGCAGCGCTGATGATCTAGCCGGCGCGGGCATCACCGGGACGATCGTGCCCGATCTGTCACTTGAGGAGTTGTCGCCGTGGCAACGCGAGTGTCGTCGTGTTGGTATCAGTCACATCAACATCGTCGCGCCGTCAACGCCTGTGGACCGAGTACGTGAGTTGTGTAGTAACAGCGACGGTTTCATTTACGCGGCCGCACGTATGGCTGTCACTGGGGTGAGTACCGGGCTTGGAGATTCAATCGGTGTAGTGCAATCAATCCGTTCGGTATCAAGAATTCCGGTCTATTTGGGTATTGGGATCTCGGGTCCGGAGCAAGCCATTGAAGCGAGTTCATTTGCGGATGGAGTGATTGTGGGTTCAGCAATTGTTGAACGGGTTCTTCGCGGTGAGGGACCAACTGGCATTGAAGAATTCGTACACAGACTTCGACAGGCCCTGGATTCTGTCGAGTAAGTACTAATTCCGAGCATTGTGTTTCAGCGACTCTGGGTGCTTCCTTCTATAGGGTTTCGCAAGTTATGACGATGCTGTGGGACAAGGACAAAGCTTCACCACCGCGCAACAAGGGATTCTTTTCCTCGTGGTCGGCGGGACCGCCGATTCCTTGGTCCAAGAAACGCAAGAAGCTCTTTTCGGTGGACTGGCTGCGTTTGTCGTCGTCGCCTCGTTGTCGTTGACGTGGTGGGTGAACCAAAGAAATCATGATGCAGCAGTTGCCATCCTTCCTTGGCACAAGTTGGCTGGTGCCGCGAATGACGCAGACTTCTTTACTGGCATTTCCTGTTTGGCGCGCAATGATTGTTTCCTGTCATCAGATCTGGGACTAATTCGTATTGGCCGAGATGGTGCGAAGACTTGGGTCGTTAGAGAAGACGTGACCCAAGGCGCGCTCTCGTGTGCTGTGTCTTCGGTCTGCATGTACGTGGCATTTGATTATTCAACGTCCAAAATTGGTGTCTGGCGATCATCGAACGGTCAAGTTTGGAGTCGGACGACCATCGACAGTCCAGGCTCTTCCTTCGTGTCATATCAATTGAATCTTGCCTGCGACAACTCCAGCAACTGCCTGCTCACCACTGATAACGGTTGGTGGAGTTGGTTCAATGGCTCACAGTGGCTCCCGTTTCAACGAGACTTAGTTCTTGGAGGTAGCGGGAAACTCCAACTTGGTGCAGAACGAGTCGTCAGTTTTGAATCTCAGACCTGTGGCATCTCTGGATCGTGCGCTGTAGTCGGCCGCTTGATCGATGGAAGTCGCGACTTACTCCTTTATCGGAATGGAGCGTGGCAGTCAGGGACTGAACGCTCAGGCTTGCCCTCAAGTTCCATCGTAAGAAGGTCCGATTTCATCAAATTCATAAGTTGCCCGTCCGTGACAGTCTGCAATTTGCTATCAAACGATGGGCAGTTATCCACATTCGATTTCCATTCGACGGTCAGATCGATCGCTCTCCTTCATTTCAGAGTCACGCATGGTGGTGCTTTGCACGGAATAAGGGCCGCTGGATTTGCATGCGTCCGCCGTCTGGAATGCGTCATCGTGACTGATGATGGATACGTACTCAATATGACCGGCGCGAGAATTATGAGTCCGAAGTTTCTGACTCCCGATCTGCTGGTCTCGCTCTTCTGCAATCAGAACGATCAATGTGTTGCGGCGGATTCCGTAGGAGAAATCTTTGAGTCACACAATCTGATTTCATTATCCGCGTAGATGGTTGCCCTAGAGGTGCCGATCTACGAGTATTCGAAATAGGACTTATCGATCATTCGATTGTGTGTTCAACGAATTCGGTCATTCGATAGTGCATCTACGTCGAACATTGCATTGCGATCATCCAGTTGCACTGCGGAAGATGGCGCTGCCATTGTGTCCGCCGAATCCGAATGAATTAGACAGGACTGTGTTGACGGCGGTGGATCGAGGCGAGCCAATTACGACGTCGAGGTGTATCTCGGGATCGAGATTCAAGGTTCCAGAAGTTGGCGGAATCAGTTGCCGATGAAGAGTTTGAACAGCAATGACAGCCTCCAAAGCTCCTGCCGCCGCGAGCGAATGACCCAGGTGCCCCTTGATTGAAGTGGTGGGGATCTTCCGCTCACCAAAAATTGCAGCTACCGCTTTAGCCTCGGCGAGATCATTGAGGGGCGTGGACGTTCCGTGCGCATTGATGTGATCGATGTCGTCAGGACCGAGTTCGGCGTCGTAGAGCGCTCGTCTCATGCAACTTTGGGCGCCCGATCCACTTGGCTCGGGGGCGGTGATGTGATGCGCGTCAGCGGTCGAGGCGGCACCGACAACTTCAGCGAGGATGGTGGCTCCGCGTGACACCGCGGACTCCCACTCTTCGAGCACCAAGACACCGGCACCTTCACCCATGACGAATCCATCGCGCTCGGCATCAAATGGCCGTGAGATTCCGAGCGAGCTAAGTGCCGTCATGTTGGCGAAGCCGGCCTCGGCAATCTCCACCATCACGGCCTCGGCTCCGCCGACGACGGCCACGGGACACCGCCCACTGGCAACGAGGCGCGCGCCGTATCCGACGGCGTGAGTGCCCGCCGCACAGGCGGTCGTAATTGTTTCGGCGGGGCCGCGGAGTCCAAAGCGCATTGACACGGCGGCTGCTCCCGCGTTGGGCATCATCATCGGGATCATGAACGGTGAGACGCGTGCTGGTCCTTTAGATACGAGCACGGCCTCTTGTTCAAGCAAGGATTGAAGCCCACCGATGCCCGTTGAAATGATTGAGGCACCGTCGTCGTGCCCCGCGTCTAGTCCGCTCTGTTTCCATGCCTCGTCGGCCGCCGCGAGGGCGTAAAGCGCAAAGGGGTCTAAGCGGCGAATCTCTTTGGGTCCGCCGAGGTGTGCTGTGTCAAACGATTCAACGCGGCGACTCGCCGGCGCGGCGGGATCAAGCAGTCGCTGAAACAGAGTGTCGGCGCCGAGGCCGACGCAACTCACCGCACCGATGCCGGTTACGGCGACCCTGAGCCCCGCGACGGGGCGCCCGTCTCGGACTCCGATGAGCACTAGAGCTTGGCGTAGATCAGTTCGAACGCCTGGCCGACGGTTCGGATGTCTTTGAGTTCGTCCTCGTCAACCTCGATGTCGAAGGTTTCCTCAAGCGCCATGACCAACTCGACCAAGTCGAGACTGTCGGCCCCGAGATCGTCGCCGAACGCCGCTTCGGGCGTGAGCTGACTGACATCGACCGCGAGGACTTCCACTGCGTTCTCGTTGAACTTCTCGAGCGCCTCTGCGCGATCCATGCCGGCTCCCTTCGCCGAGTCGAGCGTACTCGCCGATCTCCGTGATGACGGGCTACAAACCCATCGCCAAACCACCATCGATCGGCACGATCGCTCCGGTGATGTAACGCGCGTCTTCTGACGCGAGAAAGCCAATGAGGGCGGCGACCTCGTTGGGTCGGCCCACGCGACCCAGGGGAATGCTCGAAGTAATTGAGTCCCCGGCGTCACCCAGCGCCGCGGTCATGTCGGTATCAATGAATCCCGGGGCGACGACATTGACCGTGATTGTTCGACTCGCCACTTCCTTCGCGAGCGAGCGGGCGAGCCCAACTAGTCCAGCCTTCGCGGCCGCGTAGTTGGCCTGACCCGGCACACCGAGAAAAGGACTGATGGAGCCAACGAAGACAATGGATCCGCGTCGCTGCCGGAGCATTGATCCAAGAGCCGCACGCGCCGTAAAAAATGCGCCATCCAAATTGACCGACAACACCCGACGCCACTGCTCGTCGCTCATGCGCATCGATAGTCCGTCGTCGGTAATGCCGGCGTTGATGACCGCGACGTCAATCGGTCCGAGAGTTGCCACCACCTCTTTGAAAGCCGCGGTAACGGCGTCGCCATCGCTGACGTCAAGCGATGCAATGTGTGCAGCGCCCTGCGGTCCTTCTCCACTTCGCGAGAGCGCGGCGACGCGGTCTCCTCGAGCGATGAAGTGCTCAGCGGTCGAGCGCCCAATGCCGCGACTGGCGCCGGTAATCACGATGACGCGCGAGTCGCTCACGGTGCGGGCACCTCAAGTGGAGCGAGCGCCGAAAACTCGCGAATCCGCTTGGCGAGACCGCAGAGGATCGATCCGGGGGGCATCTCTACGCCGGTGGTGATCGTCGGTGACAGAGACTCCATCATCTTCACGAACTGCACCGGCGAAGTGAGTTGACGACTGAGCAGATCGCGCCACGCATCGCCACCACGGCGAGGCTGTCCGTCGACGTTGGCCACGATCTCGTACGAGGTGTCGTGGAATGTCGTGTCAGCCAGCGCGTCGTTTAATCGGTCCTGCGCGGGGGCCATGAGCGGGGAGTGAAAGGCTCCGCCGACAGCGAGCGCGGTCGCGCGCTTCCAGCCGAGATCTCGTGCGCGCTCGGTGAGTGCGCCGAGGGAGTTCAAGGTGCCACTGACGACGATCTGGCCAGGTCCGTTGATGTTCGCGATCCAGATGTCCGGCAACTCTGAGAGTCGTTCGAGTGCACCGTCGCTCGGACCCATGAGCGCCACCATTGAGCCCGATGTCCGCTCGGCGGCGTCGCGCATGGCCGCACCGCGCACGCTCACGAGTCGAGAACCGTCCTCAATTGAGATCACGCCCGCGGCGACCAATGCACTGAGTTCGCCCAAGCTGTGACCGGCGAGAGTGCTGGCGCTGCCCCCGTGTGCGAGGAAGTGACGCCACCCGACGAGCGACAGCGCAAAGGTGGCAATCTGGGCTCGATCGGTCCGCACTAGTTGATCGGTTGGTGTGCTGAGCAGCAGTTCTTCGACGTTGGTGCCCGACGCTGAGCTGATTTCGGCGACGACGGCAAAGTGGGGCGAACGACACCACTCGCGGCCGGCGCCTTCGGCGATTGATCCCTGGCCAGGAAACAGCGCGACGGTGGCGGAGCCGGCTACAGACACGGACGAAAACTACGCGACATCACTCGTTGACTCGATGGTGTTCCGTCGTGGACTGTCACAATCGCACTCACGGTGCGCCGTCAGTTATCCTACAATTCGCGCCACATTTCCGTCGTGCCCGGAGTGGGATTCGAACCCACACACCCTTTCAGATAGAGGCTTTTGAGGCCTCCGCGTCTGCCGTTCCGCCATCCGGGCATCGAGCGACGGTACCAGCAACTCTAGGGTCGGTCGCAATGCGCACGACTGTGTGGCGACTCGACGACGAGCTCGTGTCACCTATTTCAGCGGCCGTCAGTCGTCACGACACTCGACCTCGGATCTTCGTCGTTGTCGACGAGGGCGAGCATCAAGGCTTCGGAGAAATATCGCCGTTGACCGACGAATTTCTTGGTGACCCATCGTTTGACGAGGTCATCGCGGAGATTCCGCGTTCGATGAGTCGTTTCGCTCAAGCGCACTTTGATGCTCACGGATCTCTCGAGTGGAGTCGCGTCCATCTCCTCGCTTCCACATCGTCGCCGTCGCGCTGGGCGTTCGCTGCCCTTGAAATGGCGCTCCTGGATCTTGAGTTGACGCAACAGTCTCGCCGGCTACAAGAAATCTTCCTGCCAGTTGCGACGACGCCGCAAAACGCCACGACGTCGCTGATCGAACCGGACGTGACGTTCTCACCGGAACGCGACGTCGCCAGAGTGCGCGTGAAGGTGGACCCGTCGGTCTCAGCAACCGACGTGGCTCGCGCGGCAAGCGCCTGGGACCGAGAGATCCTGCTCGACTACAACGCCTCGGCAAAATCCGTCAGCGACGTCACGTCGATGGTGCGCACTGTCTCATCCGCTGCGCCGATCGCGGCGGTGGAGCAACCGTTTCGTCCAGCCGATCTCATCTCGCACGCCGCGTTGGTGGCGGATCTGAATGTGCGCGTCAGTCTTGATGAGTCCGTGCGATCCGTCGGTGACCTGCGAAGAATCTCGCGTTACCAAGCGGCGTCGCTGGTGTGCGTCAAGCCGCCGCGCGTGGGAGGACTGGCGGCCGCGCGTTCGATGTTGCTGGAGTGCGAACGGCTGGGTCTGGCGGCGTACCTCGGTGGATTTTTCGAGTCGCCCTACGCCCGTCGCGTGCATCGCGCGTTGGCGGATTCGTTTCATCTTGAGTCGAGCGATGTGGCACCGGTCGCTACCCGCCGTGTGTGGATCGACGTACCGCACGAATGGGGCCTGGGGGACCGCCCGTCACTAGAGGGCGCGACGCGACTCGGGGAGTTCGATCTCGGCGCTCCTTAGACTTTGCGCGATGTCCCAGCGCGTGACGCGCCGACTCCAAGAGCTCCAGCGACGCTTGAGCGCTGCTCGCGAGTCGGTTCGGATCCTTGATGAGCAGTTAGAGGTGTGGACCGAAGCGTTCGAAGACGCCCGACTGCGCTCACTCATGTCTGAGACGCCACAAAGTGACTTTGATCTGGCCGATGTTCGTCGCCACTACGACGTGGCGCGCAAGGAGCGTGACCGGCGCACGCGTGAGATCGACGAGATCGTGAGTGAGCGTGACCGACTCCTGCGAGAATGGACCCCGAAGGAGGTCCGTTAATGGCCCGGGTCTTTATCGCTGACGATGAGTCGATCATCCGCCTGGATCTCAAAGAGATCCTGGAGAGCGCGGGTTACGACGTCGTGGGCGAATCCGCTCGCGGCGACGACGCGTTGACGCAGATTCGCGCGCTTGAACCGGACCTGGCCCTGCTCGACATCAAGATGCCGGGCCTCGACGGCATTGAGGTCGCTGCCAAGGTGAAGGATCTGAAGACCACGGTGGTCCTGCTCACGGCGTTCAGCCAACGAGACCTAATTGAAAGCGCTCGTGACGCGGGAGTGGTGGCGTACTTGGTCAAGCCATTTCGCAGCGCGGAGCTGCTGCCCAAGTTGGCATCGATTCTCAACCACCAAGTGGTCGACACTCCTGAGTCCTCAGAACATCGCCACGTCGAAGACAAGATCGAAACGCGTGAGATCGTCCAAAGCGCGAAGGAGCGCTTGATGGCCGATCGAGGAATCGACGAGCCGGCGGCCTTCGAACTCATTCAACAAACGGCGATGAGGTCTCGCAGCAAGATGCGCGACGTGGCGCAAAAGGTGCTTCGAGGCGAGTCCATTGAGTAGTTCAGGTACCAACGAGCGGCCCCTCCTGCTGCTCGACGGGATGTCACTGGCCTTTCGGGCGTACTTTGCGCTGTCGACCGACATCGCGACCTCTGAGGGCGTGGTCACCAACGCGCTGCACGGCTTCGCGTCGATGCTGGCGCTGCTGCTGCGCAATCACCAACCGCGCGCTGTCGTGGTGGCCTTTGATCTTCCGGGTGGCACTTTCCGCGACGAGATGACTGCGGACTACAAAGGTGGTCGCGACGCCACACCAACGGAACTCGAGCACCAATTCGATCTGATCCGCGACTTCTGCGGGGCACTCGCCATTCCCGTCATCGGCGTGACCGGCTACGAAGCCGACGACGTGATGGCGACGTTGGCGACCTGGGGCCGCGACAACGAAGTGCCGACCATCGTGGTGACGGGGGACCGCGACACGTTCCAACTGGTCGAAGACCCCTACGTGCGCGTGCTCTACAACCGACGCGGCGTCACTGACTACTCGCTGTACGACGAAGCGGGCATCGTCGAACGGTGCGGTGTCGAACCGCAGCGCTATC
Organism: uncultured Ferrimicrobium sp.; assembly: GCA_964434455.1. GTDB lineage: Bacteria > Actinomycetota > Acidimicrobiia > Acidimicrobiales > RAAP-2 > RAAP-2. The sequence goes on from CAYSVK010000004.1 coordinate 108,803, forward strand.
AGTTGTTGGCCGCACTGCGTGGTGATCCGAGTGACAACCTGCCTGGTGTTCCCGGCGTCGGAGAGAAAACGGCCGCGAAGTTGCTCACGACCTATCGCGATTTCGACGAACTCTTCGCGCATTTGGGTGATCTCACGCCCAAACTTCGCGAGAACCTCGCAGCGAATGAGGAGTTAGCCCGCACCAATCAGATCGTCATGACGTTGATCCGCGATGTTCCCTTAGAGGTCGAGCCCGCCACGTTGGCGCTCGGCGGGTGGGATCGCACGACGCTGCTCAGTTTCTTTGAACGCTTTGAGATGAATCAGATGCGCGGACGGTTCGAGAAACTGATCGCCGACGGATATCTGGGTGAGGGTGTGAGCGGGGCCGCGGCGTCATCAGCGCCGGCCACCAAGACACCGAAGACATCTCGTGCCACCTCGCTCGACTCGGTGCTCGCAGTCGATGGAACGCCAACGGTGTCAGTGGCCGGAGATCGCGTCGCGGTGCTGAGCGCCGACGGACGCCAGGGTTACGTCGGGTCGCGCGACGAGATTGTCACGGCACTGGCCTCCGCGCAGCGCGCCTTCGGGGGCTTTGACCTCAAACCGCTGTATCGCAGCACGCCGGCGGGCGAGCTTCTCCCTCCAGCCGCTGACGGCGCGATCATGGCGTTCCTCATCGATTCGGTGAGCGGCGACTACGCCTTCGCTGATGTTGTTCGTCGCTATCTCGGCGAAGACGTACCGGGCGCTGGTTCGCTCTTTGACGAGGTTGATGACAGTGCCCTGCTCGAGCGCGCGCGCACGACGCAACGTCTCCTCACTCGCCTCAGCGAACTCATCGACGAGTTGGAGTTGCGCTACGTCCTTGACGAGATTGAACTGCCGCTGGTGGCGGTGCTCGGCTGGATGGAGCAGCGCGGCATCGCCGTTGATCGCACACTGCTGGAGCGCATCGCTGACGAATTCGCCACTGAAGTCACGCGCCTGGACGCCGCCATTCAGGCCGAGGCCGGCCACCCCTTCAAAGTCAATTCGCCGACCCAGCTCCAAGTGATTCTCTTTGATGAGCTCTCGCTGACACCGGGCAAGAAGACCAAATCCGGCTACTCGACCGACGCCACTACGTTGGAGGCACTGGTCGATGCTCACCCGATCATCCCGATGATCTTGCGGTTCCGCGAACTCGACAAACTGCGCGGGACATATGGACGCTCACTCATTGAGACCGTTCAAGACGACGGTCGTATTCACGCCACCTTTGGTCAGACCGTGGCGCGCACCGGTCGGCTGAGTTCAGACAGCCCCAATCTGCACAACATTCCGGTGCGTACGGCCGACGGTCGGCGACTGCGCGAAGCCTTTGGACCACGTCCCAAATGGCGGCTGCTCGTGGCGGACTACAACCAGATTGAACTGCGCGTAATTGCGCACCTCAGCCAGGACCCCGGTCTCATGCAGGCGTTTCGTGACGAACGCGACGTGCATCGCTCGATCGCCTCGATCGTTTTTGGAGTGCCGGTTGAAGAAGTGACCCACGAGCAGCGCGAAATGGCCAAGGCCGTGAGCTACGGACTGGCGTACGGAATGGAGGCATTCGGGTTGAGCCAACGCATGGGCATTGACGTCGGTCAGGCTCGCGAGGTGATCAATCAGTACTTCGGAGGCTTCCCGACGTTGCGTAAGTACACCGAAGAAACCTTGAGCGAAGTGCGCCGCCTCGGGTACTCGCGCACCGAGTTCGGCCGAATCCGACCGTTCCCCGATCTGGCGACGGCCAGTGGACCACAACGCGCGGCTGCTGAGCGCCAAGCGGTGAATGCCGGGATTCAGGGGCTGGCCGCCGACATCTTCAAGATCTCGCTAGTTCGACTCGACCGGGCGCTGCGAGACGCCGAGTTGGCGGCCGGGATCGTCTTGCAGGTTCACGACGAAGTGCTCGTGGAATCTCCCCCCAAAGAGTGCGATCGAGTTGAAGAGTTGGTCCGCGAATGTCTGACGCACGCGGCGACGCTGTCGGTTCCTTTGGACGTGTCGGTGCACTGGGGCGACACGTGGGCCGCTGCGAAGGGCGCGTAAGACATCTGAACGTCGACTCGACGAGAACCGTCGCGATATCTGCGAAGAGATAGACGCGCATCAATGGATCGTGGCGATGCGGATCAAGCGTGATGAAACTCATGAGTCCGATGATGAGCGAATCGGGGCCGGAATCAACATTTGAGCCGCTGCTAGGCTGGTCCGTCGGGTTTGCACCGAAAATCCGTTCCTATTCCCTAGCCGACCTCGGTGCGGTCACGTTGTAAGGGTTCTTTGTGTCTGACGTCACTTCCGTCCTGTCCTCCCAGCCAATGGGTACCTTCGATGAGGACGGGAACTACGTTCCTCGCTCCATTACCGAGGACAACTTGGTGGGCCAAGATCTCGCCGATCTGGTTGGTTCCACTGTTTTGGAGTTCGACGACGGCGACCTCGTCACCGGCACGGTCGTCAAGATCGACCGCGATGAAGTGCTGCTGGACATCGGCTTTAAGTCCGAGGGCGTGATTCCGTCTCGAGAGCTGTCCATTCGCAACGACGTCAATCCGGCCGATGTGGTCGAAATGGGCGAGAAAATCGAGGCCCTGGTTCTCCAAAAAGAGGACAAGGAAGGCCGCCTCGTTCTGAGCAAGAAGCGCGCCCAGTACGAGAAGGCCTGGGCGACGATTGAGTCGCTGAAGGCGAAGGACGAAGTCGTCAAGGGCGTCGTCATTGAAGTCGTCAAGGGCGGCCTCATCGTGGACATCGGTCTTCGAGGCTTCTTGCCCGCCTCACTCGTCGAACTGCGCCGCGTTCGCGAGCTTCAGCCCTACATCGGCAAGTCAGTCGAAGCCAAGATCATTGAGCTCGACCGCAATCGCAACAACGTTGTGCTCTCGCGCCGTGCGTGGCTAGAGGAGACTCAGAAGGAACAGCGTGGGGACTTCCTCAGCAACCTCAAGCCGGGCGAGCGTCGCCACGGAGTGATCAGTTCAGTGGTCAACTTCGGCGCCTTCGTGGACCTCGGCGGCATGGACGGACTCATCCACGTCAGTGAACTCAGTTGGAAGCACATCGAGCACCCGAGCCAGGTGGTGTCAGTCGGCGACGAAGTGGACGTGGAAGTGCTCGATGTCGACTTCGCCAAGGAGCGCATCTCGCTGTCACTCAAGGCCACTCAGGGCGACCCGTGGCAGGAGTTCGCCGACAGCCACGCTGTGGACCAGCTGGTCTACGGCCGCATCACCAAGTTGGTGCCCTTCGGCGCATTCGTTCAGGTGGGCGAGGGCATTGAAGGTCTCGTGCACATCTCCGAGATGGCGGCGCACCACGTGGAGACACCCGACCAGGTCGTCACTCCGGGTGAAGAGTTGTGGGTCAAGATCATTGAGCTCGACACCGCGCGTCGACGCATCAGCCTCTCGATCAAGCAGGCCGCTGAGGGTGGTGAGGTCTCCGAGGAGTACCGCGAAGCCTTCGGAAGCCACGCCTACGACGAGCAGGGCAACTACATCGGCACAATCGACTACAGCGACTTCACGCCCGAGACCGAGTCACAGGCGGCGTGGGCCGACTACGCGACCGAGGCGGCGAAGTTGGAGTCCGCTCCGAGCGACGCGGAGAGCGCCCCAGCCGAATAGCTCGGCGAGCCGCTACGCGGCGCTGCGACGAGTAATGAGAGGGAAGTGGCAGGCCACTTGGTGGCCCGGCGCGATCTCCTGCATGGCGGGCTCCTCGGCGGCACACCGATCCTGCGCGAATGGGCAGCGGGTCCGGAACCGGCATCCACTCGGGGGATTGAGCGGGCTCGGCGGCTCGCCGTGCAACGTGTCGGAGTTCGGCGGCAGATTCGGGTCGGCTTCAAGCGCTGCGGACAACAAGAACTTGGTGTACGGGTGCGCGGGCTCCGCGTAAAGGGTGTCGCTCGGACCGATCTCGCAGATCTTGCCCAAATACATGACGGCCACGCGGTCACTGACGTTCTTCACCACCGCGAGGTCGTGAGCGATGAACAGCAATGTGAGGCTGTACTCGTGCTTGAGCTCTTCAATGAGATTGAGTATCTGGGCCTGAATAGAAACGTCCAGCGCCGACACCATCTCGTCGCAGATCAGCAACTTCGGTTTCATCGCTAACGCTCGAGCGATGGAGATTCGCTGGCACTGGCCACCGGAGAACTGCCGGGCGTGTCGATTCCCGTACACATCAGGATCAATTCCCACCTGAGTCAGTAACTTCCAGACAATCTGGTCGCGCTCGGTACCTGAGGCGCTCTTCCAACAGTCGAGCGGTTCGGCGACGATGTCACGGATGCGACGGCGGGGATTGAGCGAGCTGATCGGATCTTGAAAGATCATTTGCATCTGAGTACGGGCGTTTCGAAGTTCCTTGCCGCTCAGCTTGGTGAGATCAGTGTCGCCCATGATGACGCTGCCCTTGGTTGGCTGCACAATGTGCATAAGCGCTCGTCCGGTGGTGGTCTTACCGCACCCGGATTCGCCGACGAGTCCCAGCGTCTCACCTTCGTAGAGCGCAAAGTTGACGCCAGCGACGGCGCTCACCACCTGGCCACCTTTGCGAAATTCGACGTGAAGGTCTTTGACTTCGAGCAGTGGGGTCTCAGGCACTGGTTGCTCCGGCACTCGGGGGCGAAGGTGGCGTTGCGGGAACTGCGGGCGTGGGCGGTACTGCCGGGGCGGCCTTCCGAATGGTCACCGGGTTAAAGCACGCGAACAAGTGGCCCGTCGCTCCATCGGACTGCAAAGTGGGGCGCTCCTTGTGGCACCGCTCGGTTGCGTAGTTGCACCGAGGCGCAAACGAGCAGCCGGGGTGGAGGTTCAATAGGTCAGGCGGTCGTCCGGGAATCGTGTCCAGACGCGTGTGGCTCGGATTAGAGACTTTGGGCGTCGAGGCGAGCAGGGCTTCGGTGTAGGGCATGCGGTAGTCGTAGAAGATTTCGCGCGTCGTGCCGGTTTCGACCACACGACCCGCGTACATCACGATGATGCGGTCGGTGTGGTGCGCCACGACCCCGAGGTCGTGGGTGACCAGCACCACTGACATGTTGTTCTCTCGCTTGAGATCATCAAGGAGATTGAGAATCTGGGCCTGAATTGTGACGTCGAGTCCAGTTGTGGGTTCGTCAGCCAACAGCAATTGAGGACCACACGCGAGAGCAATGGCGATCACGACGCGCTGGCGCATTCCACCGGAGAGCTGTCCAGGGTACGCCTCATAACGGAGGTTGGGTGAAGGAATCCCGACCTTGTGCAGTAGTTCAATCGCTCCGGCCTTCGCATCCTTAGATGACAGACCCATCCGGACGTGCAGTGATTCAGCAATCTGCTTGCCAACTTTGACGACCGGGTTCAACGAGGTCATCGGATCTTGGAAGATCATGGAGACCTGGCGACCCCACAGTTCACGCAACTGCTTCTCGGGTGTCCCGATGATCTCCTGCCCGTTGAGAAGAACCGAGCCCTCAACGGTGATATTGGTTCGCGGCTGGAGGCCCATGATGGTGCGTGAGAGAACCGTCTTGCCGGAACCAGACTCACCGACAATTCCGATCGTCTCGTCTCGACCGAGGTCGAAGTTCACGTGATCGACAGCGCGCAAGTCGCCACGCGGAGTGTGGAATGTCGTGCAGAGATCGCGGACCTGCAGCAACGTCGTCGCGGTCGGCGTTGAGGTTTCTCCCGATGCAGTCGTGGTCACAGCTTGACCTCAGTCACGTCAAAGTATGCGCGGAGACGGTCACCGGCGAAGTTCAGCGACAGTAGGAAGAGGCAGATGGCGAGACTGGGGAACAGCGTCATCCACGGGTTGGATTGGAGATAGTTGTGGCCCAAAGCCACCATGTTTCCCCACGTCGGTGTTTGAGACGGATCGACTGACACACCGAGGAAGCTGAGTCCACCTTCGAGCAGAACGACGGTGGCGATACCGATCAGGAAGAAACTCATCGCGGTCGGCGCAATGTTGGGGAGCAACTCTCGCATCACAATGCGGCGAGTTGTTGCCCCTTGCACTTTGGCGGCGAGAACGTAGTCACGCGTGGCCACCGACAAGGTGGCGGCTCGAATGACGCGATAGACCAGGGGCACGGCCGCGATGCCAATAATCAAGATGATCTTGTAGATGTTTCGCGGCTGCCAAAACGAGAGCAGTCCCAACACGAAAATCGTCGCTGGGAACGCCAAGATCGTGTACATGACCGACGAGAGAATCAGGTCCAGCTTGCCGCGGCGATACGCCGCCAACATTCCGAGAGTTCCGCCAATGATGTTCGCGAAGATGATGGCACCGAAGCCGACCTCGATCGACACTCGTCCGCCGAAGACCGTTCGCGAGAACAGGTCCTGACCCTGTTGGTCGGTTCCGAACCAGTGCGAGAGTGACGGACTGGCGTTCTCGTTGACAAACGGGGCCGCATTTGGATTTTGGAGGTGCAGTAAAGGGGCAAACATCGAACTCGCGATCGTGATGCCGAGCCAACCCACGCAGATCCAAAAGAAGACGCCTAGCTTGCCGCGACGCTCTTTCGTAAAGGCGAGGTCATCGGGCACGGCCAGGGTGGCCTGAGCCTCGGCTGGAACTTCAATGGGATTCGGGTCAGTCACGCGAAATCCTCGGGTCGATGAATCCAAAGCACAAGTCGATGAGGAAGTTGATGACGACGACCGCCGAAGCGACGATCACCGTGACGCCTTGGACGAGGATGTAGTCAGACGTGTAAATCGCTCGAATGAGGTAGAAGCCCAGTCCGGGAATGCCCATGAGCTGTTCGACGATGAACGTGCCGGCGACGAGGCCGCCGACATTGATGCCGATCGTGCCGAGCAGAGAAAGTGACGACGGGCGAAATGCGTGGCGCCACAGGACTCGTCGTCGCGAGATTCCTTTGGAGCGGGCCATCGTGATGAACTCTTCTTGGAACGTCGCAATCAAGTCGGATCGAAAGACTCGGAAATAGACAACGAAACTGCCCGTGGCGATCACGATCGCGGGAAGGATGAGCGACTGGAAGTTGGCCCACGCGGTATTGCCTGGAAAATACGAGTTGGGAGCGGTCTGATGCCATCCGCCCTTGATGGAGATGATCCAAACCAACGCCGTAAGGAGAACGAATCCAGGGACCGACAGCAGTCCGAAGGTACTGGCGCTCGCCACGCGGTCGAGAACCCCGTTCTGCTTCCGCGCCGCTCGGAGAGCCAGCGGAACGGCAGCACCGATCGCCAGAACTTGGCTCATACCAATCAGTTCAAGGTCGATGGGAAGGGCGTTCTTCAAGGTCGACGCCACTGAGGACTGCGAAATGAAACTTTGTCCGAAATTGCCGCGCAACATCAAGTTCAGCCAGTGCCAGTACTGGACAAAGATCGGCCGGTCAAATAGGTATCGATGATTTAGCGCGGCACGTGCCTGAGGCGTATCGCCTGTTCCCAAAATGATGACAGCGGGGTCACCAGGCAATAGGTGAACGAGGCAGAAGCTCGCGAACGAGACAACGAAGAGAATCGCGATGAGCGCGATAACTCGTTGCACGACGTACTTGAGCACGCACCCCCCTTAAGAATCCGCCGAAGACTACCGAAACCCGAAGGGTCGAAAGTAGCACCAGCCAGTTCTAAAGTAACTCAGTGGCCCTGCCTCAACGCGAGTCACTCAATCGTTTGTCGCGCTGGGGCATCTTCTCCCTGATCGCTTTTGACGTTGCGATCGGTGTTGTACTCAGATTCAAGACCACCTCGAAGTTGTGGCTCGATGAAGCACAGAGTGTCAACATCGCGGCCCACCCGCTGAGCCAACTCACTCACTTACTCCGTCACGACGGTGCACCCCCGCTGTATTACGTGCTGCTTCATCTCTGGATGGGCGCATTCGGACACAGTGATTTCGACGTGCGGGCCCTCTCGGGCGTCATTGCAGTTCTTGCGTTAGGTGCGTCGTATCTCGCCATTCGTGCGTGGTACGACCGCCTCGACGCGGCCCTGACGTTGGGGATTTTCGCGGTTCTGCCGTACGCGATCTATTTCGGAACCGAAACTCGCCAGTACTCACTCGTGATGCTGCTCGCGGCTCTGTTGCTCTGGGCCCTTCGAAAGCACCTCGATCGACCGAGGGTGACGACGGCAGTGTGGTTGGCCGTACTTGGCGCGCTGCTGTTGTACACGCACTACTGGGCGATCTACCTGCTCGGCATCATTGGTTTGTACGGGGTGATCCGCTGGTGGCTGCATCGCAAAGAGAGCGACCGACGAGATTGGATGTTGCCGGTGTCGCTCGGTGCGGCCTTCGTGCTGTGGGCGCCGTGGATTCCTATCTTCAATGAGCAACGGCTGCACACGGGCACGCCGTGGTCGACTCCTCCGACGCTGTACCAGCTGCTGACCTGGTTCGACGGCTTCACGGTCAATCAGTCGGTCCCTCACGTCGTGGCGTCGCTACATACGGAGATCTCGATCGTGGTCTTCGTCGCTCTCGTGATCTTCGGCGTGTTCGGTTACCGGCTGGTTCAACGTTCGCGCTTGATCACTCTTGACTGGGCGGGTATCAGCGAGACCAGAACGATTGCGTTCATCGTGATTGGAACCATGGCGGCCGGCTTAGTGGCCTCGCACATCGATGGCTCGGCGTACGTCCCGCGATACGCCGCCGTCATCGCCGTGCCAATTACCTATCTCGCCGCGCGAGGCGTCCGTAACTGTGACGAACCGCTCAAGATCTTGGTCGTACTGACTCTGCTCAGCGGGGCACTGCTGTGGACTGATAAATGGGGAGTCACGTCGCAACGCACTCAAGCGGGTCAAATTGCGACGGCGCTGGCGGCCGCACCAGCCCACTCAATTGTGTACGTCTGTCCGGATCAGCTTGGTCCGTCGTTGTTGCGATATTCGAATCCGACCTTGGACTATCGGGGTTATCCGCGTTTCGCGAGCCCGTCCATCGTTGATTGGTACGACTACATGGCGGCGTATCGGGCACACTCGGTCGCGGAGAATGCGGCGAGTCAAGCGGCCACGATCTCACCCACCGAAAGTGTGTATGTCGTTCGGGCCCACAACTACGGCATCAAAGAGACGTGCTGGCTATTCGAGCAGTCGATCGCAAACGATCTTCACCGTTCCATCGTTCCGATCGTGAAAGAGAAGATCGGCGGTTACTACCAACCGATGGAACTGCAACAACTCGTGACCGTTCGTCACTAAGAGTTCACAACCTGCTTCGATAGGATTTCGTCATGACCCAGCGCGACCCGGTGGTCATCATCGGTGCCGGGCCGGCAGGGCTCACCGCGGCCTATCAAATTGCTAAGCGCGGAGACCCGGTCGTTGTCTTTGAGGGTGACCACGTGGTCGGTGGCATTAGCCGCACGGTGGAACGCGAAGGGTGGCGCTTTGACATTGGCGGCCACCGCTTCTTTACCAAGGTGCCCGAGGTTGAGGCGTTGTGGCACGAAATTTTGCCGGACGAAGACTTCTTACTTCGACCTCGGATGAGCCGGATTTACTATGACGGCAAGTACTACGACTACCCGCTGCGCGCGATGAATGTTCTCAAGAACTTGGGGATCATCGAAGCGGTTCGCGGAGTTCTGAGTTATCTGTGGGCGCGCGTGCGTCCGCCCAAGGACCAAGAGAACTATGAGGGCTGGCTTGTTGCCCGCTTCGGGTGGCGGCTGTATCGCCGATTCTTTAAGACCTACACCGAGAAGGTGTGGGGAGTGCCGGTCAATCAGATGCCGGCCGACTGGGCGGCCCAACGCGTCAAGAGCTTGAACCTGTGGAACGCCGCAGTGAACGCGATCCTGCCGAAGCGGAATCAAAAGGACATCACCAGCCTGATCGAAGAGTTTCAGTATCCAAAATTCGGTCCGGGAATGATGTGGGAGAAGTGCACCGAGCGGGTCCGAGAACTCGGCGGCCGCGTCGAACTCGATCACAAAGTCGTGGGTATTCACGTCGAGGACAATCGAGCGACCACAGTTCGCGTCGTGACTAAGTCCGGTGACGTCATCACGCAACGAGCCAGCCACGTCATCTCGACGATGCCCATGGCGCAACTCGTCGACGTGTTCGAACCCGCGCTTCCGCCAGAGATTCTCCAGGCCGGCCACGATCTGCACTACCGCGACTTCTTGACGGTGGCTCTCGTTATTCCCGAGGATCGGGCATTCCCTGACAACTGGATCTACATCCACGCATCCGAAGTGAAAGTCGGTCGAATTCAGAACTTCGGCTCGTGGTCGCCGTACCTAGTGAAAGAAGGTCGCACCTGTCTGGGCCTCGAGTACTTCGTCTTTGAAGGCGACGAACTGTGGAACTCACCGGACAGTGAACTGATTGCTCGTGGCAAGAAAGAACTGAGTTTCTTGCGGCTCATTCCCGATCCGGCCGACATCGAGGCGGGCTACGTCTTTCGCATGCCGAAGGCGTACCCGTATTACGACTACACCTACAAAGCCAACGTCAAGAAGATTGCCGACTACCTCGATGTGCACGCGTCCAATGTCCACCTCATCGGTCGTAACGGCATGCACAAGTACAACAATCAGGACCACTCGATGCTCACCGCGATGTTGACCGTGGAGAACATCTACGGAGCCCACCACAACATCTGGTCGGTGAACGTCGAAGAGGAGTACCACGAGCAGTCAAGCGGCCGTGAGGGGACCGGCCGTGACGCGCCGATCCTCCCCGCGCGGACGGCTTCGACCTAGCTCTCGTGTCGGGCGTACCTGCACTGTCGGATCCGACCGGCTGGCGCCGGCTGCTGTCGAATGCTCTGACGGTCGCCGTTGCGGGCGGCTTCGCGAACATGTTGAACCTGGGAGTGACGACCGGAGTCGCGCGACTGCTCTCAACGAAGAGCTACGGCGCGTACGGCCAGCTGGTGGGGGTCTTCTTCGTTGTGGCGCTCTCGGGCTCTGCGCTCGGCGTCGCGGTGGTCCGTCGCGCGGGGTACTACATCGTGCGCGGCGACCACGTCTTAACAACGCACTGGCAGCGCCGTCTGCATCAGCGCGTGGTTCTCGCCGCGATGGGCTGCGGCGTCGTAGCCCTGCCGGCGAGTGTCGTGACCGCGTCGTGGCTGGGACACCGCAGTTGGGTGGCGGTATGGCTCGTGGCTCTCGCGGGACTGACCTTTGCAGTGTTAAGCGTGGATCGTGCGCTGCTGCAGGCCCACCAGCGCTACGGCGCGCTGGCACGCAACTTTGTGGTCGAAGGGATTGTGCGAACCGCATTGACGCTGGTCGGCGTGTCGCTCGGGATCACCGGCTACGCGGCGGGACTGCTCTTGGCCGAACTGGTGACGCGCGCCCACGCCTACCGGTTAGTTCGCCACCGGCTTGAGCCTGAAACCGGCGTCGAGTTGGAACACACGGGAATCACGAGCGAACTGATCGTGGCGCTCGTCACACTGGCGCTCATGGCGGTTCTGCAGTTCTTAGACGTCTTTGTGATCGGCCACGCGAACTCCACCGGCGCGGGCTCGTACAACGCGATCTCGACGCTGGCCAAGATCCTCGTCTACGGCGCCGTGATCCTCAACAGCTTCTTGTTGCCCGAGGCAGTGCTGGCGAATCGCAAAGGGTCCGAAGCAGTGCGCCAGCTCGCCCTCGTCCTCGCCTTGTTGGCGGTGGTCGCGGGGGCGTTTCTGCTGGTCTCGGCGGCGGCTCCCCACACGTTGGTGAAGACCATCTTTGGTGCGCGCTACGCGCACGCGTCTGGATCGCTGGTGACGTTGGTGGTCGCCATGGTGGCGCTCTCGGTCTCCACGATTCTGGTCACCTTTCTCCTCGGCGCCGGTGCTCGCTGGCCGACGGTTTGGATCGCGCTGTGCGTCGTCGGCGGAGTCCTCTGGGTCAACGCGGCCCACGGTCACTGGCACGCCACCGCGGTACGTGATCTCGAAGTGCAGTCGGCGGTCATGGTTGGACTCATCGTCGCGACCGGGTATCGCCTGCGGGGTCAACTGCTGCACGCACCGTCGTGAGTGCGATAGACGACCTTGCGGCCGCCGTCGCGGCCAGTTCTATTTCAACGGTGCGAGTCCTCGCGTGGCGTGACCTCGATGACCCCGAAGCGGGCGGCAGCGAGCTTCATATGGACGAAGTGATGCGCCGGTGGGCCGCGGCCGGCCTTCGCATTGATGTGCGCACGTCCGGCGTTGCCGGGCAACCGGTGCGTATTCAGCGCCACGGCTACTTCGTCGAGCGGGCGGGTGGTCGCTATCGCGTCTTTCCTGAAGCGATGTGGACCGGATTCACGCGCGATCGGCACCACTACGACGCGCTCGTCGAGATTTGGAATGGCGTCCCGTTCTTTGGTCCGTTGTGGTTTCGCGGACCGCGCCTAACTCTGCTGCACCACGTGCATCACGAGATGTGGAAGATGGCGATGCCCGGCTGGCTCGGTGAATTCGGGTGGTGGGTCGAGCATCGAGCCGCACCACCGATCTATCGGCGCGGCACGATCGCAACGCTGTCGGACTCCTCGGCCCTAGAAATCGAACAGCTACTGCACTTAAAGCACCCCGCAGTGGTGCCCGTCGGGGTCAGCGACTTCTTTTCACCCGGGGGCACGCGCTCGGCCACGCCGCTCGTCGTTGCCGTAGGTCGGCTCGTTCCGGTGAAGAGATTTGATCGACTGATCGCCGAATTCATCAAAGTGCGCGAACGAGTTCCCAACGCCACGTTCGTCATCGCGTCCGAGGGGTACCTGCGAAACGAACTGGAAGATCAGATCGCCGCGGCTGGAGCTGAAGAGTGGATCTCCTTGCCGGGCCGCGTCAGTGACGAGGAATTGAGAGACCTGTACCGATCCGCCTGGGTGCTCGCGTCACACTCGTTGCGCGAGGGCTGGGGGATGTCGATCACCGAGGCCGGAGCGTGCGGCACGCCGTGCGTGGTGAGCGACATCGCGGGACACCGCGACGCGGTGGAGCCCGGACGCTCCGGAATTCTCGTGGCGGAGGGCGACTCGCTCGGCGCCGCGATCGTCGAGCTTCTCGAGGACCGCGAGCGACTCGCACAGATGCAGAGTGCGGCGTTGCAGTTTGCGCAGAACTACAGCTGGGACTCCGTGGCGCTGAAACTATTCACGCTGCTAGACGACCGCGCTCGGAGTCGGCGACGTCAGTGACGCTCGGCCGCGACAATCAGGTCTTGGGCCATTACTGAACGCAGCACGGGCACCCGCAGCATCCAACTCCACCGCGTCGGCAGAAACCTCGGGCCACGCACGAAGATGGACAACTCTCGACGATCCTCGATCATCTTGATCATGTCGCCGGGACGGAGCTTGAAGTAGTTGACGCCATAGCGGTGAAACGGCTCGTGGCCGTGTTTCTTGGTGTATCGCCGGCGCGCGTAGTGCCCCGAGATGAGATGCCAGGGGCTCGTCTCGCGGCCGCCGTACAGCGCGTGCCACATCACGTTTTGGAAGTAGATGGTGCCGCCGGGACGCGTGACGCGGACTAGTTCACCGAGCAACGTCTCGGGTTCGCCGACACTTGAGAGCACGTTGGTCGCAAACACCAGGTCAAACTCGCCGGTGCCGGCGGGGATGTGCGACTGGGTGAACTCGATCTCGTCGGGTTCAATCGGCCCAGGCACGAGCGGAGTGTGCGCCTTTCGCGAGGCCGGCACTTGACGGCGCATCGAGGTTACGTGGGCGCCGCGCTCACCGAGTTCGTGGCGGTAGCTGGCGGTCGTGTCCGAGATGTCCAGAACCCGGCGGTTAAAGATCGGTGTCTTGCCGATGACCTGATTAATCGTGTCTTTAGTCAAAATGGCGTGCCACTCATCGGGGTCGTGGCGATTCGTCCACAGTCCGCGCGCGAGAAAGAGCGATCGACGCCAGCCCGACGCCGGCAGCACTTCCATTTCGCGAGGTTCTTCTTCGGGGACGATTTCGCGAACCTCGGGCACATTCAGTCCACGGCGGCGGGAACCAGATGGCGTCGCGTCCTCGTAGAGCGCGGTCGTCAACACTTCGGAGTCAACAGACCGAGAGATCGGCGGGGGAGCCGTTGGGTATCTGGCCGAGGGCCCGGTGGGCGTCATCGGAATCGGTGCAGCGCTTCGCTCCGTAGTCGCGAGCACCACAAGTACCCACAGCGCCAGAGCGCACCAGACAACCCCATTGGCAAAATCAATATGAGCGGGCCAACTGATGTCAGTGCGGAAGTGCAGCTGTGTGGCGACGACAGTGATGCCGGCGCCGCTAGCGATGAGAACTGCGCTTAGTCCGGCGAGGACCGATCCAGTGGTGCCTCGTCGCTGCCATAACCAGACCGCGCCAATGGCCGGCACCACCGCGTACCACGAGACAGCCAGCGAGACCGCGACGGCGAGCGCGTAGGTCGTCGCGCGCCGGGTTCGGATCTGCCAGGGGCCAACTGACCACGTCGGTGCGAGCTCGGGATCGCGCCCAGTTCGTCCCTCATCACGTCGACGACCGCGCGGCCAGTCAAACAACGAGATCAACAACACAAGTACCAACCCGGCGATTGAGAGCAGCGTGGCGTCGGTGATGATGCGCTGGGGTTCCCAAATAAAGGCCAAGGGCGTGTCGCGCGCCAAGGTTCGCGGCAGTTTCCAACCCATCGACGCTCCGTCGATCAACGTCGGCGGTCCGAGATCCACACCACCGAGTCGGGCGTGCCACCCCGGCGCGAACGACTGACCAAAGACGACCCACTGGCCGGCGTCGGCCGCGTTCACGCTCGAGCGCACCACGGTTCGTCCGTACCAGTGCGCACTTCGACTCTGAACGGTGACGAACGGAGTGGGCTGGACCGCCTTGGAGTGAAGAACGAGTTCGTTGACGTTAAATCCGCTGAGGTAGCCAATCGCCGTGCTGATCGCGTGGCGTCCGCTCGGCAACGTGAGCGGCGCACCGCACGGCTCAATGGCCAGGCGACGTTGCGCCATGGCGTCAGCCGTCGAGCCCACCACGCGCACTGAGATCGGGTGGCCGTCAATGGACACCAAGTCGCTGCGACAAGTGCCGCGGAGATTGGCCGGCGTCACCGGGGCGCTGACCCCGGGCAGCGAAATGGTGGCGATCCCGAAGCTCGGATTAGTCGGTCCACCCGACACGCGATCGGTGACCGAGACCGCGCGGAACGCAGTGATCTGATAGGTGAAGGTCGATCCGCTGATCGGCGGCACGGTGATGTGAAACGTCTGGGTGCTGTTGAGCGGTGTGCCGACCGGCGCCAACGTGGCAGGGACAGTGAATTTCTCGGTGGTTCGGCCGTTCGAGATGGTCATCTGCGTCGGGATCTGGTGAAAGCCGTCATTCACAATTGACAGATCGAAGTGCGAGACGGTTGTTGAGTGCGTGAGTGTCTCAGAGACCCACTCACCCGCACCTCGTCGGAAACCGGACTGCCATGCCGTTGACGGGTCACCGTCAAAGGCGTCCCAGGCGGTCGCCGTCATCGCACCGAGGGCGGACGAACTCGACGCCGACAGCAGCGAGAGCCCCGCGCCGGGGTGCCGTCCGAGCAGTGACGTGAGTCCGGCAGTCGACACCGCGGGGTTCACATTGGCGAATCCGCTCAACGTGATGACACGTGAGTACGGCAAGTCGACGTAGCGCAGCATGCTCAGTTCGGGATCAAGACGCGGCGGCACGGTGGCGGCGCGGAGCCGCTCGAGCACAATTGAGATCTGATCGACCTTCGCCGCGGAACCCGCCCGCGCCATCAGCGTCGTCGGCAGCAACAGTCCGCGCGTCGCGGGACCAAACCCGGCAACATTCACTTCCGCAAAACCCACCCCGCTGGCTTGGGCCAAGTTGTGGTCGTGGTCACTGTCATCAAGGATCGTGATGCGAATGGTGCGTCCGCGGGTCACCGGAATGGACACGTTCTGACCGCCGGGACCAACCGACGCCTCCGTCAAGGTCCGCACGATTTGAGGGCCACCGTCAATTGAGATGCCCACCGAGGTGATGCGCCGGTTCTGCGTGTTGGTCTGGGGTTGCACGAAGTGCAGCTGGGTAATGGCCACGCGCCGGGTGGCGGTCATCTGCAAGTACTGACCGATCGCGGGAGAGAAACTCGAGACCTGCCACGCGGTGTTCAGAAGTCCGTCGACCGCTTCGAACGGTTGGTTCTCGGGGTCATTGGTAATGACGTTGCCGTACGAGGAGGCGCCAATGGACTTCAACGCACTCATGAGAGCGGTCGTTTGGGCCGCCGCGGGCTCGTGCGGGAATGTCGGTAGCGGCTCTTCTTGCGGATTGACGACGAGTGGCACTTCGTTCAGTTGCTGGACGTAACCCTGGGTGGCGCGCAGCGTGCCGAAGGTGTCCTGGCGTCGCTGATTCGAATCGGTGATGACGAGCCACGCACCAGGCGTCGTGGCGAGTTGGTGGACTCGGCGCGCGGACAGTGACCCGTCAAAGAAGATGGCGCGGGCATGATCCAACAGCCCCAGCTGGGCCATCGAGACGAGTCCTTCGCCGTCGCCGGCGACGACCATCGGCGACTGGGGCGACTCGACTCTGACGAGGGTGCGGGCGCCATTGACGGCGTAGATCGCCAAAGAACGCGGCCACTGAAAGTGCGGGGGCAGGCCAAAGAGCTGCTCGTCAATGAACGGTCCATCGACCGCGTTGATCGTCGTACGTGGTCCGTAGGTGCCGACCAAGTGCAGGCCGCTTGGGGTCGGGCGAAACAGTTGCGCGAGGTAGGCGGGCGTCGGCGTGCCAAATCGTTCGTACTGGTCATTGAGCTGCAACAGCACCGAGCTCGCACCGAACAGACGCGCGATGGGGGCAATCGAGGACGCGTCGGCAATGCCGTTTTGCAGCGGACCGTCGAGGGCGCGAATCAAGTTGATGCTCGCGGGCTGACCTTGCAGCTGGATCTGTGACGAGATCCACGGTCGATTCATGATCGCGGGCCAGATTGGATCGTTAAACGTGCCGTAGCGGTAGTAGGCGAAGTCGAGCCCCGGCAGTCCCAGCACCGACGAGGTGCTCGACGAACGGTTGAGCACCGATGCGGTGTGCGTGACGTAGCTCGGCAGCTTCTCGGGCAGCGTGAGATTGCTCGCGATCGCCGTGCGCTCAAAGAGTGGACTCATCGCCGCACAGACGAGCGCCACAAAGACGACGGCGCTCACCCAGCTCAGGCGCGGTCGCAGCGTGCGCGCGGCGTCAAACGCGGCGGCGGCGAGCAGTGCCAGCGCGAGGATGACCACGGGCAGCACGCGGTTGGTCGATCGCAACGCCAAAGCCAGCCGCGTGTGTTCCGCCAGCCACTTGTAGAGCTGACCGATCGGCGTGGGCGAGTTGAGCGGATACGAACCGACCGCGATGATGACGCCCACGAGCGCCGTAGCCACGGCCCACGCGCGATAGCGCCACTTGATCACCAACGCGGCGACGAAGCCGACGAGGGGGGCGACGTAGCTGGCCGCGGGGACGATTTGGCCCTTCATGTACGACAGCGCCGGCACGGTCCAGGGCTGCAGTCCGTCGCGTCCGTAGAAGTACCAGTAGCCGAGACCCCGGAACACCTCGCTGGCCGACGACGTTGAGGTCACCGTCGCGAAGGATTCGGTGAATCGCAGGATGTCGAGGCCGTATTTGCCCTCGGCCCATAGCCCTGCTAGCCACCAGAGGCTGACGAGCAGGCTCAAGGCTGAAATGCGCACGGAGACGGCGAACGCGCGGCGCCACGTGAACTCTTTGGTTAAGGCGCCGTGGATGAGGTAGATCGCCGGTGCGATGCCGACAAGCAGGATGCTCGTGGCGTTGACGCCGCCGGTCAGTGCGACGACCAGCGCGAAGAGTGCTGGATATCGCCAGTCGTTGCGCCGCGCGGCGCGGATGACGAAGAGCATCATCCAGCCGAGGCCAGCCCAGGGCATGAGAATCGCCGAGGTCCGGTCGAGATTGACGAGGATGAACGGGCTCAACATGTACGGCACGGCGGCCACCCAGCCCGCCCACCGGCTGAGGCCCATCTCTTGGGCGCACTTGCGCACCCCGAGCGCGGCGAGGAACAGCAGCGAGCCCATCCAGAACCGCTGGGCGACCCAAATGGGAATTGTCAGCGACTTTGCGGCCCAGTAATACGGTCCCATCGGGAACA
Organism: uncultured Ferrimicrobium sp.; assembly: GCA_964434455.1. GTDB lineage: Bacteria > Actinomycetota > Acidimicrobiia > Acidimicrobiales > RAAP-2 > RAAP-2. The sequence continues at coordinate 126,925 of CAYSVK010000004.1, forward strand.
GGTACCCAATGTTTTGGTGGGTGACCGTGCCAAATCCAACGTCCGGGTTCCACATCGACGCGGCTGAGGAGAGCAGCTTCGAGGGATTGAAGTACAGGTACACCTTGGTGTCGTCGGCGAGGAGCCCGTGCCGGGTGAGAAGTAGTGGAACGTACGCCAGCACGGCGATGAGCCACGTGTCGGCCCGGAAGGGAAGTCGCTCGCGTCGCACGGCTCGCGAAACCGACGTCGCGATGCTCACGAGGGCCAATCTACCGATGGACAAAGTGGCATAAAGGACCCAGTCACTACCGTGACCGCGTGCCACGCATTGCCGTCATCGGTGGAATCGGTTCGGGCAAGTCCTCGGTCACCGATCATTTGAATGCCCGGGGCGCACTCATTGTCGACGCCGACGAGATTGCTCGCGACGTGGTGCGCGCCGGTCGTTCCACCTGGCAGGCGTTGCGCGATGCCTTCGGGGACGCGGTGTTGGGGCCGGACGGCGAACTGGATCGCCAGTTCGTGGCCCAAGTGGTCTTTCACGACCCGGCCGCGCTGCGCCGGCTCAACCACATCACGCACGCCGCCATCGGGGCGGAAATGGCCGAGCAAGCCTTCGCCGCCCCTGAAGAACGTGTTGTCGCAGTGGCGATTCCGCTGTTCCGTCCGATGCACCGGGACCTGTTGCGCCTCCACGAAGTGTGGTGCGTCTCAATTCCCCCCGAAGAAGCGGTGCGCCGTTTGGTGTCGTACCGAGGTTTTAGCGAATCGGACGCACAGGCGAGGATCGCCAATCAGATCTCCAACGACGAGCGTCACGCCTTGAGTGACGAAGTATTGGATAACTCGGGGACCCTCGATCAGCTGATCGGCGCGGTCGACCAACTGCTCGCGCGTCGAGGGTGGCTTGGTGCCTGAGTTCGAAGTCGTTACGCCGTTCTCCCCGCAGGGTGATCAGCCGACCGCCATTGCCACGCTGGCTTCGGGTGTCGAAGGCGGACTCCGGTATCAGACATTGGAGGGCATCACCGGTTCGGGCAAGACCGCGACGATCGCGTGGATGATCGAGCGCGTTCAGCGACCGACGCTGGTCTTAGAGCCGAATAAATCGCTCGCCGCGCAGTTGGCCTCCGAACTAAAGGAGATGCTGCCAAACAACCGTGTCGAGTTCTTCGTCTCCTACTACGACTACTACCAACCCGAGGCGTACCTGCCCCGCACGGACACCTACATCGAAAAAGACTCGTCCATAAATGAGGAGATCGATCGACTCCGCCACGCCGCCACGTCAGCGTTGCTCACGCGACGCGACACCGTGGTCGTCGCGTCCGTGAGCTGCATCTACGGCCTCGGCAATCCTCGCGAGTACGCCGAGCGGATGCTGCACCTCGCGGTCGGCGACGTGGTCGAGCAGCGCGCGCTGCTGCGCCGACTCATCGAGATGCAGTATTCGCGCAACGACTTGCTCGTCACGCGCGGCAGTTTTCGGGTCAAGGGCGACACCATGGAGCTGCAACCCGCGTACTCCAGTGAGGCGGTGCGTCTCAGCTTCTTCGGCGAGGAGCTGGAAAAGATCACGTACTTCAATCCCACGACGCAGGAGCAGCGCGGCGACGTCACCGAGGTAACCGTCTTTGCCGCGTCGCACTACGCCACCGGCGAAGAGACTCTGCAGCGCGCCGTAAAGAGCATTGAAGCGGAATTGCAAGTGCGCCTCGCGACGTTTCAGCGTGAGAACAAACTGCTTGAAGCGCAGCGACTTCGCTCGCGCACCGAACACGACCTCGAGATGATTGAACAGACCGGCAGCTGCGCGGGAATCGAGAACTACTCCGCACACCTCGATGGTCGATCGGCCGGCGAACGCCCGTTCACGCTGCTGGACTACTTCCCGTCGGACTATCTCGTGGTCGTCGACGAGTCCCACGTCGCGGTGCCGCAAGTACGCGGTCAGTACGCCGGCGACCGATCGCGCAAAGAGGTGCTGGTGGAGCACGGGTTCCGTTTGCCGAGCGCGATGGATAACCGGCCGCTCAACTTTGACGAATTCATGGACCTCGTGCCGCAGTTCGTCTTTGTGTCGGCCACGCCGGGGCCATTTGAACGCGAACACTCCGACCAGATGGTCGAACAGGTCATTCGTCCGACTGGGCTGCTCGATCCGATTGTCACCATTGTCCCAACTCGCAATCAGATTGACGATCTGCGCCGACGCATTGAGTTAGTGGTGGCGCGCAACGAACGGGTGCTCGTGACCACGCTCACCAAGCGAATGGCCGAGGATCTGACGAACTACCTCGCCAAACGCCAGGTCAAGGTCCGCTACCTACACAGCGACATCGACACGATTGAGCGCATCGAGATCTTGCGGGGCCTTCGGCTCGGCGAATTCGATGTTGTCGTCGGCATCAATCTGTTGCGCGAGGGCCTGGACCTACCCGAGGTCTCGCTCGTGGCGATTCTCGACGCCGACAAAGAGGGATTTCTCCGCTCCACCAGCGCACTGATTCAAACGATCGGTCGCGCTGCGCGCAACGCCAACGGCGAGGCAGTCCTGTACGCCGATACCGTCACGGACTCGATGCGCGAGGCGATCGCGGTCACCGAGCGCCGTCGGGTGGCCCAAGAGGCGCACAACAAGGAACACAACATCAGCCCGGCGACGGTGACGAAGAATGTCGCGGACATTCTCAGCCGCCTACGCAGCTCCAGTTCGCGCACAACGCCGAGCAAGGCCATGGAAATTCGCGCCGACCGTGCCATTGATGATCTTTCGCTCGAGATGAAGCGGATCGAAGAGGAGATGCTGGCGGCCGCGGCGGCTTTGCGCTTCGAGGAGGCGGCCGCATTGCGCGACGTGCTGCACGAGCTGCAAGCCCAGGCGCTCGACGCCGAAAGTCCTGTTACATCTGACTTGTAGCCTGCGCCCGTGGCGTCGACGATTCGCGTCCAAGGCGCCCGTGTCCACAACCTGAAGAACCTCTCATTAGAGATTCCGCGGGACCAACTGGTGGTGTTCACGGGGCTGTCGGGCTCCGGTAAGAGCTCGCTGGCGTTTGACACCATCTATGCCGAGGGCCAACGGCGCTACGTGGAGAGCCTCTCGGCCTACGCCCGCCAGTTTCTGGGCCAGATGGACAAGCCGGACGTCGACTTCATTGAAGGTCTCTCGCCGGCGATCTCGATCGACCAAAAGACTGCGTCGCGAAACCCGCGCTCGACAGTCGGCACGATCACCGAGGTCTACGACTATCTGCGCCTCCTCTTTGCACGTATTGGGATCCCGCACTGTCCGAACTGCGGTGATCCGGTCAGTCGACAGACTCCCCAACAAATTGTCGATCAAATTCTCTCGCGCGAGGACGGCGCGAAGTTTCTAGTGCTCGCGCCGGTGGTACAGGGACGAAAAGGTGAGTACTCCACGCTGCTTGATGAGCTGGCCAGTCAGGGATTCTCTCGCGTGCGTATCGACGGCACGGTCGTTGAACTCGCCGAACGCGCTGACGTCAAATTGGAGCGATACGAGATTCACACGATTGAAGTCGTGGTCGATCGATTGACGGTGCGGTCCTCCAGCCGCCAACGCTTGACCGAGTCGGTCGAGGCGTCGCTCAAATTGACTCACGGAATCGTCGGCGTCTTGTGGAACGACGCCAACACCGTCGAGTCCTTCTCCGAACTGCTGGCGTGCTCGAAGTGTCAGTTGAGCTTCTCGGAACTCGCGCCGCGCGAGTTCTCCTTTAACTCGCCGTACGGGGCGTGTCCGACCTGCTCGGGACTCGGAACGCGCTTTGAGGTCGACCCCGAACTGGTGGTGCCCGACGAGACGCTCTCTTTGGCCGAGGGAGCGCTCGCGCCGTGGGGTGGCGTGAGATTCAAGTACTTCGAACGCACCATTGAAGGGGTCGCCGCCCTGGGCGGATTCTCGATGGAGACGCCGTGGAAAAAACTGAAGGCGAAGGATCGCAAGCTGGTCCTTGATGGAGTGGGGGACCGCTCGGTCCCGGTGAAGTACCGCAACCGGTATGGCAAGACCCGCACGTACGACACCACCTTCGGTGGCATTGTCGCGTGGCTCGAGCGCAAACACAACGAAGCCGAGGGTGACTGGACGCGCGAGCAGGCCGAGCAGTACATGCGCGAGGTCGAGTGCCGATCCTGTGGCGGACGACGGCTCAAACCCGAAGTGCTGGCAGTCAAAGTCGGCGGTCGCAACATCGCCGAGGTCTGCGACGACACAATCGACGACGCGATTGAGTTCTTTAAGGGACTGCAGCTCTCCAAACGCGACGCCACGATCGCCAACCAAGTCAATAAGGAGATTCTCGAGCGCCTCGGCTTCTTGATGGATGTCGGCTTGGACTACCTGACGCTCTCGCGCGCCTCGGCAACTTTGTCGGGCGGCGAGGCACAGCGGATCCGACTGGCGAGCCAGATCGGCAGTCATCTCGTCGGCGTGCTCTACGTCCTTGACGAACCGTCGATTGGCCTGCACCAACGCGACAACAAGCGGTTGATTTCAACCCTTGAGCGGCTGCGCAATCTTGGCAACTCGGTCATCGTCGTTGAGCACGACGAGGAGACCGTGCGCAGTGCCGATTACATCGTCGACATTGGTCCCGGGGCCGGCGAGCACGGCGGCCGAGTAGTGCACGCCGGCAAGTTCAATGCGCTGCTGGCCAATGAACATTCCGTCACGGGCCAGTACCTCTCGGGCCGTCGACGGATCGAGATCCCGGCCAGCCGTCGAATGGGCAACGGCACGTCACTGACTATTCGCGGTGCCCGCGCTCACAACCTGAGAAATATTGACGTGACCGTGCCGCTCGGCGGATTCGTCGCGGTGACCGGCGTGAGTGGATCAGGCAAGAGCTCGCTGATCAACGGAATCCTGCTGTCGTCCCTGCAGAGACAGATCAACGGTGCCAAAACGACTGTGCTCGAGCACGACGCCCTCGTGGGCGTGAAGCACATCGACAAGATCGTGGCGGTCGATCAGCAGCCGATCGGGCGCACGCCGCGGTCCAATCCCGCGACCTATACCGGAGTGTTCGACAAGATCCGCAAACTGTTCTCCGAAACCCAGGAGTCCAAGGTCCGCGGCTATCAACAGGGCCGCTTTAGCTTCAATGTGAAGGGCGGACGGTGCGAGGCGTGCTCGGGCGACGGCACGCTCAAGATCGAAATGCACTTTCTGCCTGACGTCTACGTCAACTGCGAGACCTGTCAAGGCTCGCGATACAACCGCGAGACGCTCGAGGTTCTGTACCGGGGCAAATCAATTGCCGAGGTGCTCGACATGCCCATCGCCGAGGCGCTCGGATTCTTCGAGCGCCAGCCGTCGATTCTTCGACAGATCGAGAGCCTCAACGACGTCGGACTCGGCTATGTGCGCCTCGGGCAGCCCGCCCCCACACTGTCGGGTGGTGAAGCCCAGCGCGTGAAACTCGCCACCGAGCTATCGCGGCGCCCGACGGGCCACACGCTCTACGTGCTCGACGAGCCGACGACCGGGCTGCACTTCGAAGACGTCAACCGTCTCCTCCAGGTTCTGCACCGCCTCGTCGACCAAGGCAACACCGTGCTCGTGATCGAGCACAATCTCGATGTAATCAAAACGGCCGACTGGATCATTGACCTCGGCCCTGAAGGGGGACGCCGCGGCGGCCTCGTCGTGGCGGAAGGCACCCCGGAGATGGTCGCCAAGTCCGGTACCGCCACCGGTGACGTGCTGGCTGAGGTGCTGAAGAAACGACCCACGCCGCGTCGACGCTGATGTTGAATCGCCCGCCGGGTATTCCGGAGGGACCCGGTTGTTACCTGTTTCGCAACTCCCGCGACCACGTGATCTACGTCGGCAAGGCCCGCTCGCTGTCGCAGCGGCTGTCGAACTACTTCGCTCCGCTCGACAGTCTCGATTTCAAGACCGCGGCGCTCATGGTGGACGCGACTTCGCTCGAGTGGGTGGTGACCCCGTCAGACGCCGACGCTCTGTTGCTCGAAAACGAACTGATCAAGACGCACCAACCCCGCTACAACATGCGCTTAAAGGACGACAAGAGTTTTCCGTACCTCGCGATTGACTGTCGCAGCGAGTGGCCGCGGCCCTACACGACTCGGTCGGCTCACGTGGCGGGCGTCAACTACTACGGACCATTCACCCACGTGCGCTATCTCAAGCGCACGATCGACGAGCTGTTGCAGGCGTATCCGCTCCGCAGTTGCACCAACGCCAAATTCGACGACCATCGCCGTCGCGGTCGGCCGTGTTTGCTCTTTGACGTCGGCAAGTGCTCGGCGCCGTGCGTGGGCGAGGTGGATGCCGCTCGTTACGAGGCGATGGTGGCCGACTTTGGCGCGTTTTTTGAAGGTCGCGTCGACGATCTGCGCGCTCGGCTGGAAGCTCAGATGGTCGACGCCAGTGAAGCGCGTGACTACGAGCGCGCCGCGCGAGTGCGCGACGGACTCACCGCGCTCGAGTCCGCCGCGGCGATCCAGCGCGTGGTGCTCGACGAGCGGACCGAACTCGACGCCATTGCGGTCTCCATCTCGGGATCGCGCGGTGCCGCGGCGCAGTTTCGAGTCCGTCACGGGCGGGTGGTCGGGCGCAACTCGGTGCTGCTCGATCTCGGCATCGACGAGAACGCTCAGGCGATCCTCGAGCGAGCCGTGGGCGTCTTCTACTCCGAATCAGCCGATGTCCCTCGAACCGTCCTCGTCTCTGAAGTCGCTAGTTCGACCCTCGTGGCCGACGCGCTGTCGCAGATCCGCGGATCGGCGGTGACGCTGATAACGCCGCAGCGCGGCAAACGCCGAGACGTACTCGCCATGGCCGACGCCGATGCGGCCGAGGTGTTGCGGGCGGACTCGTTGCGCCGTGAACACGACCACAACGTGCGGGCTCGGGCCCTTGAGGAACTCGGCCGCCGACTCGGACTGCGCGAGCCGCCGTACCGGATCGAGTGCTTTGACATGAGTCATCTGCAGGGCACGAACTACGTCGGATCGATGGTGGTCTTTGACGACGGCTTGGCCAAGAAGTCCGCGTACCGCCACTTCAACGTCCGCTCGGTGCTCGGCAACGACGACGTGGGCGCCATGCACGAGGTGGTCCGCCGGCGCCTCGAACATTGGGGTGAGAACGGCGCGACGAGCAAGTTTCACGACGCCGACCTCATCATCATTGACGGGGGAGTGCCGCAGCTGAACGCCGCGCTCGCCGCGCGGGACGAACTCGGACTGGGCGACGAGGTGCAGTTCGCCGCTCTGGCCAAACGCGAAGAGTTGCTCTACCGCCCGGGCGTCGCCGAGCCGATCGCGCTCGAGCGGGCCAGCGAGTCGCTGTACCTCGTGCAGCGGGTGCGCGATGAGGCGCACCGCTTCGCCATCTCCTTTCATCGCACCAAGCGTGGGCGCGCCATGGTGCGCTCGGTGCTCGACGACATTCCTGGACTCGGTCCCGAGGGGGAGCGCAAATTGATGGAGGCGTTCGGTTCGCTCGACGCGTTGCGCCACGCCACGCTGGAGGAGATCTACGTGGCGCACTGTGTGCGCAAGGCCGTCGCGCGCGCCATCTACGATCGACTGCACCCGTCGGGGAGCCCTCGGCTAACGAAGGAGAATCCAGTCGGTGAATGAGATTCTGCTGGTCACCGGGATGTCCGGTGCGGGCCGCTCCACCGTCTCGGCGTCCCTTGATGACCTCGGGTGGTTCGTGATCGACAACCTGCCGGTGGACCTCATTCCGCGCGTGAGCGACCTCGCCGCGTCGGGCTCATCGGAGTTCGTCGGCGTGGCCTTCGTGGTCGGGCGATCGGGCCGATTCGAGGCCGACAAGTTCCTCGCGGTCGTGACCGAACTGCGCGCGCAGCACCGCAGCGCCAAGGTCCTGTTTCTCGACGCACCGGATGACGTCTTGATTCGTCGCTTTGAGGGCACGCGGCGACGTCACCCGTTTCCCGGTAGCTCGGTAGCCGAGTCGATCGCGAACGAACGACACCATTTTCAATCCATCCGACAGAGCGCCGATCTGGTGATTGAGACTGGCTCGCTGAATTCGAACCAACTTCGCGGCCGCATCGCCGAGGTCTTTCAAGATCAAGATGGCACGGGCGCCATGCGGGTCTCGCTCGTCAGTTTCGGATACTCCAATGGGATCCCGCGCGACGTGGACATCGTCTTTGACGTGCGTTTCTTGCCGAATCCGCACTGGGTCGACGAACTGCGTCCTCACTCGGGGCTTGAAGAGTCCGTGGCGACTTACGTCTTAGAGCAGTCCGACGCCCAACATTTCTTAAATGACGTGACGGGACTGCTCAACTGGCAGATTCCCGCTTTCGCCCACGAAGGCAAGTCGTATCTGTCGATTGCGATTGGGTGCACGGGCGGACGGCATCGTTCGGTGGCGATCGCCGAAGAGGTGGCGCGGCGCCTCGACGTTCCAGTGGCGGTCTTTCACCGCGACATCGATCGATGAAGGCCGTCGCGATCGGCGGCGGCCACGGCACGGCCGTCACATTGCGGGCGCTGCGTGAACTGACCGCTGACGTCACGGCGGTGGTCTCGGTGGCCGATGACGGCGGTTCGTCGGGCCGACTGCGCGAAATGTTGGATGTCGCCGCGGTCGGCGACCTTCGCAAATGTCTGGCGGCGTTGGCCGATCCCGCCAATCCGCTGACGGCTCATCTGGAACACCGGTTTCGATCGGGCGATCTGGCCGGACACGCGCTCGGCAATCTGCTGCTCGCTGGACTGATTGACGCCACGGGACGACTCGAGGGCTCGGTGCGTGACATCGCCCAGCTGCTCGGCGTGACCGGGATCGTTCTGCCCGCCTCGAGTGCGGCCGTCACACTTGTGGCGGGCACGGGCGACGGGCGCACCGAGGGTCAGACCGAAGTGGGGGCGTCACGATCGATTCACGCGGTAGCGACCGAGCCCACGACGGTGCGAGCGCCGCTCAGCGCCGTGGCGGCGATTCTCCACGCCGACCTCGTGGTCATTGGCCCGGGCTCGCTGTACACCAGCGTGCTCGCCGCGTGTGTCGTGCCCGGCATCACTGACGCATTGCGTACCACCAGTGCGCGACGGGTGTACGTGGCCAATCTGCATCCCCAGGAGCCCGAAACAACCGGATATTCACTCGCTGATCACTGCGACGCCCTGACGCGTCACGGCGTTGGCATCGATGATGTCGTCGTCGCGACGAGCAGCACCGTGTCGAATCACGGGCCGTCCAAAGGAGTGGTCACGGCTGAGTTAACCGGTCGCAATGAGCGAGTCCACGACGCCGCACTGTTGGCCAAGTGCCTCGAGGGACTGGTGGCATGATGGATTGTCGCTCGGGAGGCGCACGATGACGATCAAGGTGGGCATTAACGGATTCGGCCGAATCGGACGACTGTTCCTTCGCGCCGCCCTCGAGAACGACCAGATCGAGGTCGTGGCTCTCAATGACTTGGCTGCTCCGGCGATGAATGCCCATCTCTTGAAGTTCGATTCAACCCACGGTCGATTGGCGGAACCAATCAGCCACGAGGGCGACGTCTTGCGGGTCGGCGGCCGATCCATTGCGATGGTGGCCGAGCGTGAACCGACGAAACTCCCGTGGGGTTCACTGGGCGTAGATGTGGTCATTGAGTCGACGGGGCGCTACACCAGCCGTGACGGTGCCGCCGAGCACCTGACCGCCGGGGCGCGGCGCGTCATCATTTCGGCCCCTTCCGGTGACGCCGACGCCACTTTCGTCATTGGTGTCAACGACGACGAATACGACCCCAGCCGCCACTTCGTAGTTTCCAATGCGTCGTGCACCACCAACTGCTTCGTGCCGATGGTCAAAGTGCTCGACGACGCGTTGGGAGTACGCACCGGTCTCATGACGACGGTCCACGCCTTCACCAACGACCAGAATCTGCTGGACCTGACGCACAACGATCCGCGACGGGCCCGCGCCGCGGCGAACAACATCGTGCCCACCGCCACCGGCGCCGCGCGCGCGACCAGTTTGGTGCTCTCCGCCATGAAGGGACGCCTCGATGGCACGAGTTTGCGCGTGCCGGTGCCCGATGGTTCGATTACCGATTTCACCGCCATCACGCGCGCCACCACGATCAACGAGGTGAACGAAGCGTTCGCCGCCGCCGCCGCCGGCCCAATGGGACGGGTGCTGACCTACTGCACGGACCCGATTGTCTCGAGTGACATCGTGGGTACGCCCGCCAGTTGCACCTTTGACTCACTGATGACGATGGTGCAACCGATTGACGACGACTCGAGTTTGGTGAAGGTCTTCGGCTGGTACGACAACGAGTGGGGGTACTCGAACCGTCTTGTCGATCTCGCCGTGTTGGTGGGGCGTTAGTTCCACCTTGCAGCTGCCCCAGATTGATCGTTGGGGCTCCCTGAGCGGGAGCCGAGTGCTCGTGCGCGTGGACATGAACACGCCAATCGCGCAGCGCGACGGCCGGCGAGTCGTGAGCGACGACTTTCGGATCCGGGCGTCTCTGCCGGCGTTGCAGGCCCTGCTCGAACGAGACGCCCACGTCGTGGCCTGTACGCACCTCGGGCGTCCCGACGGCCGCTTTGATCCCCGTTACACCGTTGAGCCGGTTCGCGGGGCCCTCGAGACCCTCTGTCCCGGGGTCGAACTGATGGAGAACCTCCGCTTTGATCCGGGCGAGGAGCACAACGACGACGAGTTCGGCCGGTTGCTCGTGAAGGGCTTCGACTACTACGTCAATGAGGCCTTCGGCGTTTCGCACCGCGCGCACGCCTCGGTCATGGCCCCGCCGATGTACCTGCCGAGCGCGGCTGGTCCGAATCTCACGACCGAAGTGTCCACGTTGCTCTCCGTTTTTGAGGGTCCCGCCCGGCCGTTCGTCGCGATTGTTGGTGGCGCGAAGGTGGCCGACAAACTCGCCATCACTCGGCGCTTGGTTGAGCAAGCCGACGCGGTGATCATCGGCGGCGCCATGGCCTTCACGTTCTGGCTGGCGCAGGGTCGCGCTGTCGGCGATTCGCTCGTCGATCGTTCCAAAGTGGACGAGTGCCGCGAACTGCTCGCGACCGGACGCGTTCACGTTCCGACGGGGGCGCTGGGACTCGCGACGGGCGAACCGTTTGGAGCGGGCGGTGAGGCCGCCGCCATGGAGTTCAGTTCCGCAATTCCCGACGGTCACGTGGGTCTCGACATTGATTCAGCCAGCGCGGCGCAGTTCGCGGAGTTAATCGCCTCGGCCGCGACGGTTCTCTGGAATGGACCGATGGGCGTGTTCGAGGATCCGCGCTTCGCCGCAGGCACAACGGTGTTGGCTCAGGCAGTTGCGAACTGTGCCGGCGAAACAATTGTCGGTGGAGGTGACTCGGCCGCTGCGGTGGCCCAGTTGGGTCTGAGCGAACAGATGAGTTTCGTCTCGACTGGTGGAGGAGCGAGTTTGGAGTTGCTCGAGCTCGGCGATCTACCGGGACTGCGCGCGCTGCGCACGAGTCCGTGGAACGACGGCGCATGAGTGACGCTCGCCCCCTCGTTGCGGGCAACTGGAAGATGAACCTGGACCACGTTGAGGCCACTCACTTGATTCAACAGCTCGGGGTGATGCTGCGAGCCCACGACCACGCCGGCGTGGACGTGATGGTGATCCCTCCATTTACCGATCTGCGCTCGGTGACTTCAGTGGTGGGCGCTGATCATCTCGATCTGCTCGTCGGCGCCCAACACGTCAGTCGATACGAGTCAGGCGCGCATACCGGTGAGATCTCCGCCGCGATGCTGCGACGACTTGGGGTGACTCACGTGCTCGTGGGTCACTCTGAACGACGAGAGCACTACGGGATGGATGACGAATTAGTGGCGGCCACGGTGGCGGCCGCCACTTCGGCGGGGCTGACGCCAATTCTCTGTGTCGGTGAATCCATTGAGGTGCGCGAGCGGCGTGGACACCTCGATCACGTGCGCGCTCAACTCCATGCGGCATTGGCGTCGCACGGCGGATCGTTGGTCGTCGCGTACGAACCGATCTGGGCGATCGGCACGGGTCTCAATGCCGACTCGGGACAGATCGCCGAGATGACCGAACTCATCCGATCGGCGCTGCCGGTCGCACTGCAGTCGTCGCCAGTGCTCTACGGCGGTTCAGTGAAGGCGTCCAGCGCGCCCGAGATCGCAATGAATGGCGACGTGGACGGATTCTTGGTGGGTGGGGCGAGTCTTAACGCCGAGGAGTTCGTCCGCATCGTGATGGCGATGCACGACTGCTAGCGTGAATCGTCGGATTTTGGAGGTTTCCGGGTGCTGACCTGGTTCATCATCGCTCTTGAGGTTGTAAGCGCCATCGCGCTGATCTTCCTCGTGCTTATGCACTCGGGCCGAGGCGGGGGACTGTCAGACCTGCTCGGAGGATCGATGGGCGCCGTGGCCCAAGGTTCGACCGTGGTGGAGCGAAATCTCGACCGCGTGACCATCGCCGTGGCGCTGGTCTTTACCTTCGCGACTTTCGCGCTTGATCTTCGCCTCCAGTAGGGGGGCGGTGGCGGCCCTCGTCGGGCTTGCCGCACTCAGCGCACTCGCACTCGCGCCCACAGCCTCAGCCACGAAGGTTCCGTCGTCGCCGACCCTCACGTTGTCGATTCCCGGTCCGATTACCGGCTGCTCGTACTACGGCAGTGGTGCCAACGACTCACTCCGTGCCATTTTGGACCTGGTGCGCCCGTCGGCGTTTCTCAATGACACCGCCGGCAATTTGGTGGGTGCCAATGGACCGGTCACGGGGGCCGAGCTCACGTCACTCACGCCGCAGACTGTCGTCTACACCCTTGACACCACCTGGACGTGGTCCAACGGCGAACAGTTCGACGCCCTGGACCTACTGGCGTGGTACCACCGATCTCTCGACGCGGACAACTCGCTCGCTGACGGCTATCGCGCCATTGGCACCCTCACGCCCAACACCACGCTGGACAAACTGACCGTGGTTTTCTCGAGACCGTACGCAGATTGGGCGCTGCTCTTTCGCGACATGGAAGAGCGCGATGCTCCTGCGGCGTGCACGCTGGACTCACTGCCGTCACGGCCCAGTCTCGGTCCGTATCGGCTAGTAGCCATCAACCCGAGCTCAGCCACGTTGGAACTCTCGACGACGTGGAAGGGCGCCGAGCCGCGCTTCAGCACCGTACGAATCAAGACCAACCTTGATCCATTGCGGTTCCCGAAGCGTCATTTTGTTGATTATCGGCTCGCCATGTCGCCACTCGAGCTCACTCACGTGACCAATATGCCGTCACTGGACGGGCACATCGGCTCGTCTGACCGGGTGGTGGTCGTTGGATATTCGCCGCACCGTTGGTTGACGAATCAGCTCGCCGTTCGCCAGTTCCTGTCCTGGTCGCTTGACCGGCAACATTTGGTGAACGAGTTCATTGGTCCGCTGACCTACGCACAGTCCCCCGGGGCGTCAGTCCTCTTTACCCAAGGTCAGAAGTACTACCCCGGCCAAGTCGGCTTGGGTCCATTCGCTCAGGCCGGACTTGCGGAGTCGACGTCAATTCCCACGTCGACCGATCAGGACTGTCTTTCGTGTGCCGCGCCTGCTCTCCTCGCCGCAGGTTTCCACGTTGCGCACGTTCACTGGGTCAGTCCAACTGGCACATTGCTGCGCGCCACGGTGGCGGTGGGGCCAAGTGCGCTCGATCACGCTGTTGCGGCGACAGTTGTCTCGACTTGGCAGCGCCGCGGGATCCTCGCCACGACGATCAACTCAGACAGCGATCGCGCGGCAGTGGCAACGGCTGCGCACGGTCGCGCTGACGTCGCAATTGCGACCGAAATCTTGAGCCCCACCACTTCCTTGAACGCTCGCAACTGGACGTCGCGTTCATTCGCCGGTGGCTACGACTTGGGCTGGAGATCGACTTTGATCGATCAGTGGTACGTCTCGGCGCAACAAACGTTCAATCCCACCGACGCGATTCCCACGTGGCGAGATGTCGACCAGCAGATTTCGTCACAATCGTGGATACGGCCATTGTTCTCGCTACCTTCACTCCAGACGTGGTCGAATGACGTGGCCGGCGTCTACGGCAGCATTTCGTTGGTGGGATTCGTCGACGAGATTTCAACATGGGGAGTGGTGTCGCCCAACACAGCAACTCCCTGAAAATCGCCGACTACAATTTTCGTCCCGGTCGAAGTGGCGGAATAGGCAGACGCGCCAGCTTGAGGGGCTGGTGCTCGTAAGAGCGTGCGGGTTCAAGTCCCGCCTTCGACACCAATGCTGCTCCGATAGTTTTGCCTGTTGAGATCTGGTTCAGATTCGTTAGAGGATGAGTATCTGATCGTCGATGGCAAGGTACGTGTGAAGAATCCTCTACTTGCAATTGCGTCTTTAGCAGTCATCGCAGGTTCTGTCGGACTTGGTTTTGATGGCGCTCAAAGGACTTCGCTGTTGCAAGAAGCGGCCTCGATGACACTCGTTCAGCCCCCAGTGCGAGTAATGGTCATTGCGTATTCGTATTCCGATGTGCAGCTGCACCAATGGGTGCCAGACGGCCATGTGTTCGGAGTCGTGCGCGGCGAGTTTGTCTCATGCGGTCGTATGCCACACGTGGCAACAGGTTCCGAAATGTCAAGATTTCCCGAGAGGGTGACCCTTCGTTACCGGAACCGAATCATTTCGAGAATCAATCTTGGTCCGCATTCAAGATTTGCGATGTTGATCATTGGCCCATTAGCTCCCCGCACTCTCGATTTCCCCGGCTCGAGGGAACCACCCGCGACCTGGATAGCGTGGTTCCAGGTGACGACAACAGAACGAGAGCAACAAGATTTTCATTTCGGTGGCCCGGGAGGTATCGGCGGAGTCGATCTAACATTGATGCATCGATCCGCGGTGGATCGATGCATTCCGACTGATTAATCATCGAAATTTGTGGAGGCTCAACTCTTCCACCACCACCCTCTCTACGGTGTCGCGTCTAAGTCGAATATCTTTCGTCTGCACTTCACTCCGCAAAAGAGCCTGGCCAGTGCATTGAAATTGTCGATTCATTGAGATATCCAATCCAACTCTGTTTGAAACTCGTAATCCCTATTGGAGAGCGCAATTGAAAGCTCGAACAATTAGGAGGAAATCGCATGATTCGTTCAAGTTGGAGGGTAATTCTGCTGGCCCCGATAACGGTGCTGATCTTGTCGTCGCCTGCCCTCGCTGCGTCGAACCCGGCCGGATCGGGTCAGCCCGGCACAGCAAATCCCAACGGGGTTGCGTGCGGAACACCCGGATCAACGTCACAGCCGAATGGATTCGGGACTCCCGGATTCGCGAACGCAGCGTCTCACTACGCGGGAAGTCCCGGCACGGGATCGCTGCACTCTGGTAACTCGCACGCCGTCTCGGAGTACGACATTGCTTGCTACCAGCAGACCCAGAACCACTCGTAGCGCGGACTTGGTCGGCCCATTCATCTGCCGGCCAACCTGACGAGGTCTTCGAAGTGCCCATAATGAGGCAGTGTTCTCGCTGAGATTCTGTCGAAGTCGGTGATCCAATTGAGGAGCATCGGTCTCTGGGCGGCCATCACTGCAATCATTGGCGCACTCGGGGTCTCGACTCACTCGTCCTCCGCAGTGACCCACGTGACTCCTCGAGTCACTGTGTTGGGCCCGGTGCTTGGAGTCGCCGAGACGAATAATCGGGTCTATGACCGCGACGACGGATTGAGTGTGGCGTTGCCTAATGGACAGGACTTGTGGGTTTTCGGCGACACCATCGTTTCCACACGCGTCAATCGAAGTTCCCCCTGGAAGGAACGAGACATCTCTGGCAGCAGCGCTGGAACGACTGCCATCAGGAGACTCACCCGGCTCGATCCGCTCCGTGAGTTCCAAACTGGTGGTCCTTTGGGCGGCGTCTTCATGCCCACACGATTTGTACCGCAGCCCCAAAACGCGTACATGTCAGACGGATCTGGTCGCGCGTGTCTTCGAGTCTTTGGGGCAGCGTGGCAAGCTCGTTGGGCGTCGGGCGCGGTTCTTCTCCATGGCGGTCGACTCGTCTTTGTGACCTATCACACCGCGTGTGTCGTACCACCTTCGTACTTCACGGTCGAAGGGTTTGGCTACATGGTCATCGACATCGAGACCCGACAGATCGTGGCGGGACCGAATGACGTCTACCCGCCGCAGATTGACGGGCGCTCTTTGCCTCGAGACTTCACGCTGGGATCTCCGGTCCTCAACGGCACCAAAGTCTCGATGTATTGGGCAGTTACCTGTCCGAGCGGCTCACCTCCGACGTGCACTCCGCAATTACAAGAGCTAACGACAGGTCTTTCGCGCGCCTCACTGATGAATCAGGCGAATTACGCACCTGTCCCGGTCTCCACGGTGCCCGGGTTTAACTGGAGTAACGGATTCATGTCCGTCACTCGAGACCGAGCGCATGGATTTGTCGCAGTTAATCAGAGTGGCATCACTGGTCTCATCATGATCGCCACAGCACCCAGCGCAACTGGTCCCTTTGCGCCGCTGATCTCCGCGACGATTCCGTGTCGTTCTGTGACCTTCAATCACTGTCGAGCTTTCGTGTACCACCCTGAACTGTCCTCGACAAACTCACTGGTGATTTCGTATTACAACCCGGGCTATGAAGAGCCGTACGGACACGAACTG
Source organism: uncultured Ferrimicrobium sp. (assembly GCA_964434455.1). Lineage (GTDB taxonomy): Bacteria > Actinomycetota > Acidimicrobiia > Acidimicrobiales > RAAP-2 > RAAP-2. The sequence continues at coordinate 143,573 of CAYSVK010000004.1, forward strand.
CTGGCTCGGATCGACTTTTGAGGCCGCGGGTTGAACGCGCTTGTTCACCTCGTTTCGTCGAACTCGTCTTGATTGAAGAGCTCCGGGACTCTGCGCATTAATTGCTCAATGTCGAGCACAAGAACTTCGAGTCGAGTCGTAGCACCGTGTGAGATCGTCACCCAGTTGTCACTCGTGATGCTGGATTGCTCGGGCGAACTTTGCTGGAATTGTTAGATCAGATCACGTCCGATCTCTTACTTGAGATCACTTTCGCGAGGTCTAGCGGCTCTGGCGATCGTGATCATGGCCGCGCCGTGGACTTTGGACACCGCGTCGGCCACTAACTCTGGGCCAACGTGGAACACGCTGACTGGTCCCGTCCCGGCACGCTTGTGGACAGCTGTGGGATACGGCGCCGGTCGATGGGTTCTACTTGATCAGTCGGCTCACAGTTCGAGTTCTACCGATCTCAGTTCGTGGCAAAACGACACAAGTCCAATGTCAACGTGGACTTCGATCACCTTCGGCAACGGACGTTTTGTAGCCGTGGCGAATTCCAGCAATGGAGTGCATTCACCCGGAGTCGCCACCTCGCTCGATGGCATTCACTGGGTAGCGGTGCCCGGGACGGTGTCAATGTGGCACGCCGTTGCATTTGGTGCGGGGCAGTTCGTCATGGTCGGCGACAACGGAACCGTGATGACCTCATCGAACGGGTCGGACTGGTCGATGACGTTTCGGCGTCCTCGCGACAATTTCACTGGGGTGTCCTACGGCAACGGTCGATTCGTCGCAGTGGACAACGTGCACGGGGACACGATTGACAGCACCAACGCTCACCAATGGGCGTTCTATCTCACGCCGAGCAGTGGTCTTATTTGGGGATCGGTGGCATACGGCGACGGTAATTTCGTCGCGTTCGACGGATCGGGGACCGGGACGATGGCGACCACCGTCAAGGCCGCCGTGTGGGCGCTTCGGCATTACGGATCGCCCCAGCAGTTCTCTGATGCTGCCTTTGGGTGCCATACCTACGTCGGAGTCGGCGATTCTCAGGGTTCGTCCGCTCAACTCGCCCTGTCCAGCCAGGGGGTGACGTGGTCGTCGACTTCGCTGCCGTTAGGCGGCGCTGAGTCGTGGAGTTCGGTCGCCTTTGGGACACATCGGTTCGTTGTGAGCGATGGTCAGGGCGATCTCGCGTCGTCGTCGTTCATGACCAACTGCGGTCCGACGGTTCCCTTTGCGGTTCAACACATCTCGGGTCTCGAACGTTCCGGCATGGTCTGGACGTACCAGCACCCGCCCTTGTTCGCCGGCGGCGCCCCCGTCACGAGCTACCTCATCACCATCTCGGACGGATTGTCGACTCACACCTGTTCGGCCCCTCAGTACTACGAACCGAACTGCAAGATCTTCGGGCTCCGCAACCATCATGTGTACTCAGTTTGGACTCAGGCGAAGAATCGCTTTGGACTCTCCGTACCGAGTGACGCCGAATTCGTGATTCCCGTACCGTCGGGACCGCTACACGTCCAGGCGCTTCAGCCGGTGGTATTGACATCCAACTCACCTGAAATTCAATTGAGTGGCGTCGTCTCCGACAGCGAAGGAATCTTTCCGCACAGCACTGTGGTGGTCCATATCGGTGAGAGAACCATGACGTGTTTTCCGAATCCGTTTGGGGAATGTCTCTTTCACGTGGCGGATCTCACGCCGGGACCTCTCACGCTTTGGGCCAGCTACGTCGGGTACGGGGTTTCGTACACCTCAGTTCCGACGAGGGTCGCCGTGGCGTCAGTCAGTGTGCCCTCGTCCGTGACCCAGGGAGTGCCATTTTCGGTGTCGTTTCTTGGCGGCATCAGGAATTCTGTCGCCCGCGTGCAAATTGGTGCAGCGACCTATTCGGCGTTGCTTGATGCCAACGGTGCCGGACACGTTTCGGCGACGGCTCCTGCTACGTCCGGGTCATTTTCGGCGTCGATTTCCGACGCGGGAATCCCGCTTCAGACAGCGTTGCTGACCGCGCACGCTTAAGGCGCACGCGCGGGCCGCGTTGGCGCTCCATAAAGTTCTTCGCGCACTAGGGAGGGCTCGTGAGTCAAGCGCAAATCGACTTCTACGGCGACCCGTGTCGCAGTTGTGGCTACTCGTGGCAGCTTGAAGTCGAGTCGATGCGGGGCGAGATGTCTGATGTGCCGGCGAAGTATCGCTCGATCCTTACTGGGCTCACCGGGAAGGCTCGACACCCCGATCTCACCTGGAACGCGTCAAGCTACGTGTTGCACGTGGCGGACAACCTGCGTATGCACGGCGAACGGATGGCCGGCGCCGCGCGGTCGGGACCGTATCTGTTTGAACAGCCGAGTCAAGACGAACTCGCCGAGCTGCGCCTGTATGCCGCTATTCCGCTCGAGAGCGCGCTGTGGTCCCTGGACGTAGTCGTGCCGAGCTACCTCGCGATTTTCGATGAGGCGCGCCGAGCGGATGTCGACTTGCCGCATCGGGTACGCGGCGTTCAGAAGGCTGCCGATGTTCTGCGAGGCAATCTGCACGATTCGCTGCACCACGCGTGGGATCTGCAACGCATTGCGGACGTCACGAGAGGTTCGGCGACGACGTAATTCGCCCATGTCCTCTCAGGACAGCGCACCGTGACACGATGACAGCGCGGCCGTATCGTCCGCAGAGATGTCAACACCAGCGAAGGGAACCAGATGGCGTCTGGGGCAGTCGCACGGGTTCAGTCGTTTCAAGCGCGGTATCCGTGGCTTGGTCCGATTATTTGGATCTTGAGTTCGCTGTACTTCGTCACCCAAGTCATCGTGGCGTGGGTGTGGAACCCTCCCTACAGCATGGTGAACAACACCATCAGCGATCTCGGCAACACGGCGTGCGGCATCTACCACGCGGGATATATCTGTTCGCCGCGCAGTTGGCTCATGAACATCGCCTTCGTCTTTCTCGGAGTGGTGATGGCGAGTGGGGCGCTTTTGTTGTTCTGGGAGTTTCACGAACGAAACGGAACCGAAAGGGTGGTCGCTGCGACCGGATTTACGCTCATCGGCGTCGCCGGCGTGGGCGCGGCGTTGGTGGGGATCTTTCCGGAGAACTCCAACCACACGATGCACTTCGTCGGCGCGGGTCTTTCGATCGCGGTGGCCAATATCGCCATCGTGCTGCTCGGCTGGTCCTTGACGTTGCCCGGTCATCTTCGCCGCTTCATGTTGATGTGGGGTTCGGCGTCACTGCTGGCCGCCGTCTGTTTCGCGTGTCATCGGTACTTTGGTCTGGGTGCCGGTGTGATGGAGCGGCTCGCCGCCTATCCCGAGACGATCTGGCTCATCATCTTCGGCATCTACGTGTCACGCAACGGCGGAGCGCCATTGCCGCACGAAGGTTGCGCGTAATCGCGAGGTCGATGCCCTCGTCGCTAGCCTCACGGACAATGTCCACTCGCGTCCAACGCGTCGTCTTGGTGGCCTTTGAGAATCGCCCGGACGCACTCGAGCTCGCGCGTGACGTTGCGCAGAGTCTGACTGAAAAGGTCGAGACGTCCCTACGGGTCTTGCCAGTGGATCGCCAGGCCACAGTTGATCCCGCGACCTTGGTAGTGAGTCTTGGTGGCGACGGCACGTTTTTGCGCGCGGCCCGACTCGCGCACACCGGTGACGCTCGCGTCCTGGGTGTGAATTTGGGTCGCGTCGGGTTCTTGCTCTCGGTGCCGCCGGAATCGCTGCATGACGAGATTGCTCGCGTACTTGACGGCGACTACGAGGTGGAAGAGCGTGTGGCGTTACGGGTCAGATCGACGGACGCGGGAATCGACGAGTTCGCCCTAAATGAAGTGGTTCTAGAGCGCAGCCAACCGGGCCACATGGTGCGGGTGCGCACCGTCATCGACGGAGGCGAGTTCCTCACCTACTCGGCGGACGGCGTCTTGGTGGCGACCGCGACTGGCTCGACGGCCTACAACTTTTCAGCCGGCGGCCCGGTGCTTAGCCCCGAGCTCGATGCGCTGGTCATTACGCCCATCGCGCCGCACTTCACGATTGATCGCTCCATCGTGGTGGGCGCCAGCCAGCCCATTCGCTTGGAGGTCCTCGATCGGCCTGCGGCCGTTGTGGCTGACGGGGCCCAGATCGGTCAGTTGGCGGTGGGCCAGTGCATCGATGTCGCTCGAGATCCAAGGAGCGTGAAAGTGATCGTGGCGGAGTCGGTCACTCTCGGCGCCCGACTGCGCGCGAGTTTGCGCGAGGGCCATGCCGGATAGCGAGCTGCTCTCGCTGTACGGCAAGCAGATTGGCCCGATCGACGAGGTCAGCATCGATTTCGGCTCCGGTCTCAACGTGCTCACCGGTGAAACCGGCGCCGGCAAGACGATTCTGCTGGGCGCGCTGCAGTTGGCTTTAGGTGAACGCGACAGTCGATCCGCGGCGCGCGCGGGCACCGTGGCGGTCGCGGTCTTTGCCACCGAGGACCGCGAAATTGCGCTTCGTCGCACGGCCGATGACGCTGGTCGACTACGCGCCAGCATTAACGGGGAGCCCGCGAGCGCGGACTCTCTCGTGGCGCACGCGGAAAATCTCGTCACGATCTACGGCCAGCACGACTCCGTGCGGCTGCGCTCGCGGCGTGAGGCCCTGAGACTCATCGATGAGTTCGGTTCGATTGACGATCACGCACTGGTCGAAGTTCGTGGAGAACTGCGCGAATTGACCGATCTGTTGGCCGCTCAAGGCGGTGACTCGGCCAGTCGAGAGCGCGAGATCGAGTTCTTGAGCTATCAACTGACCGAATTCGAGCAGGTGGCGCCGCTTGACGGGGACGAACTGCGCCGCACCGTCGAAGAGCTAACCGATCTCACCACCTTGCGCGAGCGATCGATTGATCTGGCTGCGGCTGTGACGGAACTCGATGGTGACGATGAAAACGCCGTGATGACCAGGTGGGCGTCAATTAGTCGACGGGTTCCGGAGTCCCTGCACGCTGGAGAGACTCGCCGGGCGTTCGACGAGATTCTCGCTCGGGCGCGAGAACTGACGGCTGAGCTGCGCACCGTCCTCGAGGAGACCGATCTCGATGCCAGCCGATCCGACGCACTTGAGCACCGAGTATCCGAACTGCAAGCTCTCGCTCGCAAGCACGGGGGCACGCTGGAATCAGCGATTTCTCGCGCGGCCGAGCTGCGCCAGGAGTTGGCGGACCGAGAACGAGACCGTGACCGATTGGCGGTCGCCGATCTGCGAATGGACGAACTGCGAGCCGCTGAAGCGGTTCTGTCGGCTGAGCTCCGGGGCCAACGGGAGTCCGCGGCGGCCACATTCAGTCGGGCGGTCAGCGATCAACTGCCTCGCGTCGCGCTGGGCGGTTCACGTTTCGACACCACAGTCTCAGGTGATGACGGTTCGACGGTGACGTTTTTGTACTCCTCAAGTCCGTCGATGGAGCTCGGTGGCGTGGCGGAGATGGCGAGCGGCGGCGAGCTCAGTCGACTGTTGCTCGCGATGTCACTGGTTGGTCGTCGCGACAGCACGGTGGCGATCTACGACGAAATTGACGCGGGCATCGGGGGAGCGACGGCCGAACAGATCGGGGAGTGTCTGGCGGAACTAGCCCAGACCCAGCAAGTCATCGTCGTCTCGCACCTTGCGACCATTGCCGCTCGGGCCGCTCACCATTTCGTCGTCGAGCGACACGACGGTCGTGATCGTCCCGAAATCACCGTGCGCAAAGTCGACGGCGAGTCCCGGGTTGACGAGCTCAGCCGCATGCTGTCTGGCGGAACCGGTCGCAGTGAGTCGCGGGCTCTCGCCACGGCACTGCTTAATGCGTCGTGAATCACGTGTCGTGAGACAGTGGCCCAGTACACTGGTATCCCGTGGCAAATGAGCACGGGCAGACCAAATTCGTTTTCGTAACTGGCGGCGTGTCCAGTTCACTGGGAAAGGGTCTTACGGCCTCATCGCTCGGCCGATTACTTAAGAGTCGCGGCCTTCGCGTGACGATGTGCAAGCTCGATCCGTACTTAAACGTCGATCCCGGCACGATGAACCCCGGAGAGCACGGTGAAGTGTTCGTCACCGACGACGGCGGCGAAACTGACCTTGACCTCGGCCACTACGAGCGGTTCATCGACGAGTCGCTCACCAAGATGTCGAACACCACAACGGGATCGATCTACTCCAACGTGATCGCCAAAGAGCGCCGAGGGGACTATCTCGGAAAGACCGTGCAGGTCATTCCTCACGTGACTGACGAGATCAAGGACCGCATCCGACGCCTCGGAACTTTGGGCGCCGATGTCGTCATTGTGGAGATTGGCGGCACCGTCGGCGACATTGAAATTGTGCCGTTCCTCGAGGCGATTCGTCAGTACCGGCGCGACGCGGGCCGTGGAAACGTCTGCTACGTCCACTTGACGCTGGTGCCGTATTTGGCTCCGTCGGGCGAGCAGAAGACCAAACCCACCCAGCACTCGGTCACCGAATTGCGCTCGCGCGGCATCCAACCAGACGTCATCGTCTGTCGCTCCGACCAGGAGATCTCCGACACGCTCAAACGCAAGATCTCGCTGCTGTGCGACGTGCCGATCAACGCAGTCATTTCGGCAGTTGACGCGCCGAGCATTTACGACATTCCATTGACCTTGCACGAAGAAGGACTCGACACGATCGTGTGCGAGACCCTGGATCTTGATGTGCACGACACGCCGATTGACCTCGAGTCGTGGGAAGAGGTCGTGCGCCGCGTTCACTCCACGAGACGCCGTCTACGCATTGGTGTCGTGGGCAAGTACGTCTCGATGCCCGATGCGTATTTGTCGGTGGCCGAGTCGATTCGTCACGCAGGATTCGCGCACGGCGCCAGCACCGAGATTGTCTGGATGGACGCCGAACGCGTTCCCCAGCTGATTGGTGAAGACGATCTGCGCGCCCTCGACGGCGTCATCATCCCCGGCGGGTTCGGGGAGCGGGGCATTGAGGGAATGATCGCGGCAGCGACCATCTGTCGAGAAAACGGCATTCCGCTCCTCGGACTGTGTCTCGGGCTTCAAGTCATGGTGATTGAGTTTGCGCGCGAGGTTCTTCAGCACCGTGACGCGAACTCAACCGAATTCGACTCTTCAACTAGTGCCCCGGTGATTGCGCTCATGGTCGAGCAGCACGACGTGGTGGATATGGGTGGCACCATGCGACTCGGGGCGTACCCGGCAATGCTGACCCCCGGGTCCACAGTGGCCGAGTTGTATGGGACGACGGTGGTTTCAGAGCGTCATCGTCACCGCTACGAATTCAATTCGAGATTCAAGAGTGAGTTTGAAGACGCCGGTCTGGCCTGTACCGGCAGTTCGCCCGACGGACGGCTCGTCGAGTTCGTGGAGTTGACGTCTCATCCGTACTACGTGGGCACCCAAGCCCATCCCGAATTCAAATCGCGTCCCGATCGGCCGCACCCGCTCTTTGACGGACTGATTGGCGCAGCCGTGCAGCGCGCCGAGGGCCGCGAACCTCACATCATCTCTGAAGAGATTCTGAGCGCCACTCGTTGAGTCGCTCCTTTCACGTCGAATCGTCCACCGAGGTCTTCTCATCGTTCGTCTTTGACGTTGAGCGTCGCGTGGTGAGCGACGGCACACAGACCTTTGAGCGCGACGTAGTCACTCATGCCGGGGCCGTGGCGGTCTTGGCCGTTGACGAGAATGGTCGCGTCGGCATCTTGCGCCAATATCGGGCGACCTTCGACGATGTCAATTGGGAGTTGCCCGCCGGAACACGAGACATTGATGGTGAGTCGCCGATTGACACTGCCCGTCGCGAACTGATGGAAGAAATGGGCGTTCGAGCGGAGAGAGTCACTGAGCTGTTTCGCTACATGAACTCTCGTGGTTGGACCGACCAAACAACCAACGTCTATCTGGCGACCGAACTTCACTCAGTGGATCGCCGGCAAGATGGTCCCGAGGAGCTCGCCTCAGAGGTGCACTGGCTCACTCGGGACGAGATCCTCGAGTTGCTCAGTCGCCGTGACTTAATGGAAGCCTCGACGTTGCTCGCGCTCAATTGGTACGTCACTTCGTACGTCCCGTGAAGGACATCGACTACGTCGACGACTACCTGCGATGGCTGGTCGTTGAGCGGGGACGTAGCGCTACCACCGTCGCCTCGTATCGACGTGATCTCGCCGATGTCACCACGTGGCTCCATGATCGAAAGCGCTCACTCGCCTCGACTCGACCGAAAGACGTTGAGGCGTATCTCGTCGACCTCGCCTCTAAGGGTGCCGCTCCGGCGACCGTGCGGCGTCGCTTGGCCGCGCTGAGGGGAGTGTTGCGATACCTAAAAGATGAGGCCGTCGTCGACAATGACGCGACCCAAGGCGTCATCGGGGCTCGTCGCCCAGCTTCATTGCCCAAGCCACTTCCGGTAGCGACGATGAATCGCCTGATTGACTCCGTCAACGGTTCTACGGCCATTGATCGACGAGACCGCGCACTTCTCGAATTCCTCTACGGAACCGGCGCCCGCGTTAGTGAAGTCACCAATGTCGAACTCCAGAATCTGGACTTTCGCGAAGAGCTCGTGCTCTTGACGGGCAAGGGTTCCAAACAGCGTCTCGTTCCCTTGGGTCAGTCGGTGATCGATGCGTTGAGGAGCTATTTAGAGCCGAGTGGTAGAGGAGAGCTGGCCAACGAGAAGTCAGGCTCCGCGCTCTTTTTGAATCACCGCGGAAGTCGACTGAGCCGGCAGGGAGTTGACCTGATTATTCGCTCACGAGCCGCCGCCGCTGCGATTCCCGCGGCTCATCTGAGCGCGCACGTTTTTCGACACAGTTGTGCGACTCACATGCTGGACAACGGTGCCGATGTCCGAGTCGTTCAGGAGTTGTTGGGTCACTCCTCAATCGCGACGACCCAGATCTACACCGCGGTGTCGCTCACGTCGTTGCGCTCCGCGTACGCTGACGCGCATCCCCGCGCACACGATTGAGGACGAATGAATCGTATTGAAGTGTGTGAACTCATCGCCGTGGTTCCATCGATCGTGTTGCACGAAGTGGCACACGGGTTTGTCGCTGACAAATGTGGTGATCCCACTGCTCGCGCTCAAGGGCGGCTCACGCTCAATCCCATCGCGCACATCGATCCGGTGGGAACGGTGCTGATGCCTCTCCTGTTGGCGCTCACGCACTTGCCGGTCTTTGGCTACGCCAAGCCCGTTCCAGTTAACGTGAATCGACTGCGCAAACCGCGGAATCAAAGCGTTCTGGTATCGCTCGCGGGACCGGGCACCAACATCATCTTGTCCGGGATCGCGTGGATCGTCACAGAGTTCTTGGTGCACAACGGTCAACCGTTGATTGTCAATGAGATTTTCCCTACGAATCTGATGCTGTTTTTCATGCTTTTCGGAGCGATCAATTTGATCCTGGCAGTCTTCAACATGATTCCGATTCCGCCCTTTGACGGATCCGCGGTTGTTGAACGTCTGGTCCCGCGCAAACATCTGCGCACTTACTTCGAACTTCGTGCTCGGGCCTTTCCGGTGACGCTGGTGATCATCTTTGTGTTGTTGTGGACCACGTCAATTGGCAAAAATTTCTCGGGTGACCTCGTCAGCTGGTGGACGAACCTGCTCGTCTAACCGACGATTCCCATGGCGCGCGCCGCGCGTTCATAGACCGGTTGAGCCACGTCGCGTGCGTGAGCCGACCCCCGCTCAAACTGCAACATGATCTCGGCTGGATCAGCCATGAGCGCTGAGTGATGCTCGCGGATCGGTGTCAGAGTCTCAATGAGCCGTTCGCTCAACTCGGCCTTGAGCGGACCGTATTGAGTAAATCGAGCGACGACTTTCTTCGGGCTCTCACCGGTGAGCGCAGCGAGGATCTCTACCAAATTGGTTAGTCCCGGCTTGTGACGTCGATCAAGACGCATCTCGCCGTCAACGTCGGTGACGGCGCGCTTTACCTTGCGGTCAATCTCGTCGGGGGAGTCAAAGAGTCCGATCGTGCCAAGGGGGCTGGTCTCAGACTTTGACATCTTCTTGAGCGGATTTTGGAGGTCCATCACGCGCGCGCCGGCCTTCGGAATTAACCCGTCGGGCACGACAAAGGTCTCGCCATAGCGGGCGTTGAACCGTTCGGCGATCGTCCGGGCTAGCTCGAGGTGCTGGCGCTGGTCGTCACCGACCGGTACAAGCTCGGCGTCATAGAGCAAGATGTCGGCCGCCATGAGCACCGGGTAGGTGAAGAACCCCACGCGGTGGGCTCCCTGTTCTCCCGCCTTGTCCTTGAACTGAGTCATTCGCCGAAGCTCGCCGTAACTCGAAACGCACTCGAGCAGCCAGGCGAGCCGCGTGTGCTGAGGCACGGCACTTTGGAGAAACAGCGTGGAGCGGCTCGGATCGATGCCCACCGCAAGGAGAGCGGCGGCCGTGGACAACGTCTGTTGGCGCACCTCATCAGGTTCGATGGGCAGCGTCAGTGCGTGCAGATCGACGACGGCGAAGAACGACTCGGAGTTCTGTTCGGCGGCCCACTGGCGCAGTGCACCCAAGTAGTTGCCCAGATGAATCGAGCCCGATGGCTTGATTCCTGAGAGGACTCGCATCTATCGAGCATAGGCGAGCACTCAGTAAATCTTCTTGGTTCACTAAGTTGTGAGCCGTGGCCTTCGTCGTGACGACGCCGGTATTTTCCGGACCGATCGAGTTGCTCTTGCAGTTGATTGGCGCTCACGATCTCGACATCCTCGAAGTGCCGCTCGGTCCAGTCGTCGATGCCTACGTGGCGGTGGTCAAAGAACAACGAGACCGTCTCGATCTCGACGAACTCAGCGAGTTCTTGCTGATCGCCGCGATTTTGCTGGAGCTAAAGAGTCAGCGATTGCTGCCCGGCCGTGACGAGCTCGAAGGCGACGAAGAGTTCGTCGGCTGGGAGGAGCGCGACGTCTTACTCGCGCGACTCTTAGAGCTTCGCGCCTACGCGGCCCTCAGCGACGCCTTCGCCGGTCTCTTTGAACGCGCCGCGCGGAGCCATCCGCGCCTCGCGGGCCTGGACTCGGGATTTGTGGCTGAGCCGCCGGATCTGTTGGCCGGTGTGACCGTTGGCCACCTCGCCGAGGCGTACCTGCGGGGCATTGAAGAAAAGCCGGTCGCCGAAGTTCGGCTCCACCACGTCACCGTGGACGCCGTCACGGTGGCCGAAACCGTGCTCACCCTCTCGGCCCGACTGCCGGCACTCGGCAAGATGAGTTTTCGAGAGCTCACCGCAGGATTAGCGACGCGCATTGATGTGATCGTGCACTTCTTGGCTCTGCTTGAGTTGTGCAAGCTCGGTCACGTCGAACTCGGCCAGGGCACGACGTTCGGGGATCTCTCAATTGAGTGGATCGAATCGGAACGCCAACTCGAGATCGGACTCGTGGACTTCTATGAGGGCTGAGCACTCATTGGCGCAAAAGCTCGAGGCAATGTTGACGGTCGCCTTAGAGCCCATCAGTGCCGCGGAACTCGCTGACGTCGTGGGCGAAGCAACTGAAACCGTGACCCAGGAGCTGCGAGCGTTGCGCGTGGAGTACCTCGAGGGTCGACGGGGTTTTGTCATCAGCGAACTCGCGAGTGGTTGGGTGATGCAGAGTTCGCCTGACGTCGCCGAATGGGTTGCGCGTTTCGCTAACCGTGACGTCAGCCACCGGCTCTCCGCGGCGGCGCTCGAGACTTTGGCCATCGTCGCGTACCGCCAACCGGTCAGTCGTGTGCAGATCTCCGCGTTACGTGGCGTCAACGTCGATGGCGTCGTGCGTCTTCTCGAACAGCGCGGCTACATCTATGAGTGTGGGCGTGCCGACGGCCCCGGTCAGGCGATTCTCTACGCCACCAGCGAAGCCTTCCTTGACCGATTGGGACTCGCGTCGCTCGATGAACTGCCCGCCATCGAGTCCTTTCTCGCCCCGGTCGAGGTTGCCCATGAATTGGCGGAGCAGTTGTTCAGTCCGGCCGCGCTCGGCGAGGAGTAAGTGGACGGTGGCGAGCGCCTGCAAAAGGCGCTCGCGCGAGCGGGATTTGGGTCACGCCGTGCGTGCGAGGAGTTAATCGCCGCGCGGCGCGTGACCATCGACGGACGGGTGGCCGAGCTCGGCAATCGCGTGGATCCCGAGATCAGTGAGATTCGAGTCGACGGAAAGTTGGCGCCCACTGCGCCGAGTCACGTGTACTACCTGCTCAATAAGCCGGCCGGCGTCGTGACGACGGCTGATGACCCCCAAGGGCGCCCGACCGTGCTGTCTCTGGTTTCCTCGACGGCGCGCATTTTTCCGGTCGGGCGCTTGGACATGGACACCGAAGGTTTGCTCCTGCTGACGAACGATGGCCGACTGGCGCACCTAGTGACCCATCCGAGCAGCGGGGTAACCAAGGAGTACCTCGTACGTGTTGACGGGGACCCGACGCCGGGCCAACTGCGACGTCTCCGAGAGGGAGTGGAGCTCGATGATGGCGTGACCGCGCCCGCCCAGGTCACCCGAGTATCTGAAGGACTGCTGCGCATCGTGATCCACGAAGGACGCAATCGACAGGTGCGACGCATGTGCGCGGCCATCGGTCACGACGTGCAGCGACTCGTGCGCACTCGCATCGGTCCGATCAATGACGCGACACTCGCGCCGGGCCAAAGTCGTGCACTCAGCGTGAACGAGGTGCGTGCCTTGATGACGGCGGTCGGAGAGTCCGTGGACGAGGACAGTACGATTCCGTCATGAGCGCCAAAAAAGTTCGGGCGATTCGTGGCGCTACGACCGTTGAAGAAGACACCGCTCCGGCGATCTACCAGCGGGTGCAAGAGCTACTGCGTGAGCTCATGAAGCGCAACCAACTCGATCACGACGACATCATCAGTGCGTTCTTCACCGCGACGCCGGATCTTCGTTCAGTCTTTCCCGCGACCGCCGCAAGGGAAGTTGGATTTGGCGATATACCCCTCATCTGCGCAACCGAAATCGATGTTCGCGGCGCCACGCCCAAGTGCGTCCGCGTGATGATTCAGGTGTATTCGAACACCAAGCGCAGCAAGATCCGCCACACGTACCTGCACGGAGCCCAGGGCCTTCGCGATGACCTCCCCGAGTGAGCGACGCGCGCACGTCGTCGGACTCGGGCTGATCGGCGGTTCGGTCGCCCTGTCACTGGGCCGAAATGGCTGGTCGGTCACCGGCAGCGATGCCGAACCACTCAATGAGCAGCACGCGCTCGACATGAGCGTCATTGAGGGAACCGCGCTTGATCGCGATGTTGCCCTCGTCATCATTGCGACGCCGAGCCATGCAGTGGTGAGCGCCGCACTCGACGCGCTCGACCGCGTCGGTCCACAGACGGTTGTGACGGACGTGGCCGGAATCAAAGGCTCAATTGTTGACGCAGTGGCCGACTCTCGATTCATTGGCGGACACCCCATGGCCGGTTCCGAATTACGTGGTCTCGACGGTGCTCGCGCGGATCTCTTTACCGGATGCACGTGGGTGCTCACACCAACCGCTCGCACCGAGAGCGACGCGTACAGCCGACTCCACTCCATTTTGCGAAGTCTCGACGCCAACGTCATCGCCCTCGATCATGAAACTCACGATCGGCTCGTGGCGATGGCGAGTCACGTTCCTCATCTGGTCGCGGGCGCCCTCATGAATGAAGCGTCCGTCGTGGCGGCGAGCGATGCCGCATTGCTCCAACTCGCCGCGGGCGGATTCCGCGATATGACCCGAGTCTCGGCGGGCGATCCCGCCATATGGCCGGACGTCTTGCTGCAGAATAAGGCTGCCGTCGTTGGTGCGTTGCGCAGCTTGCGCGAACGACTGGCGGCGCTCGAGCGCGCGATTAACGATGATCGACGTGATGAGCTGCTCGCGGATCTTCGATCGGCCTCGCGCGCCCGACGAGATCTGCCCGGTCGCGCCGTGCCGAGCGACGACCTGGCCCATTTGCGAATTCCGGTGCCGGACCGCCCGGGCGTCCTTGCGGACGTCACGACATTGGCGAGCGAGATGGGCGTAAATATCTACGACATCGAAATCGCCCACAGCGTGGAGGGCCAACCGGGCGTCTTGTTGCTCGCAGTTGCGGCCACTCAGGAAAACGAGTTCGTCACCTCACTTGAAGCCCGTGGGTACCGCGTCTCTCGAGATGAGTCGACGTGAGGGTTGCGCTCACGGCCGCGCAAAAACTCCGCGGAACAGTTCGACCGCCCGGTGACAAGAGCACGTCGCATCGCGCACTCATGATTTCGGCGCTGTCCAGCGGCACCTCGACGATTCACGGCTGCTCCGAGGGACTAGATGTCCGCGCTACTGCGCGCATCATGTCCCAGCTCGGAGCGCAGATTACTGAGGTCGATAGGACACTGGAGGTCACTGGTCCCGCTGAGGGCCTGATGTCGGCTGAGCACGAACTCGACTGCGAAAATTCGGGGACAACAATGAGGCTCCTGTGCGGCCTACTCGGATCAGTCGTTGGCACGAATCGGCTAATCGGTGACGAGTCACTCAGCCGGCGTCCAATGGACCGCGTGGCCGCACCACTGTCATTGATGGGCATCCACATTGTTGGTCACGGCGATCGAGTCACGGCACCGCTGTCGGTCAGTCGATCTCCAGGATCGTTGCGGGCGATCACGTACGACGTACCGGTGCCAAGCGCCCAGGTGAAATCCGCGGTGCTCTTCGCGGCCTTGAGCGGTGATGGACCAACGACGGTTCACGAGGCGACGAGAACCCGAGCCACGACCGAAGAGATGCTGCAGCGTGCGGGCATCACGCTTTCTGTTCAGAGCTCCGCAAGCGGTCGAACCGTGGTCATCGACCCGGGCCGTCCTGTGGCGACGCGGTGGACAGTCCCGGCGGATCCCTCCCAGGCGGCGTTCTTTGCGGTTCTCGCCGCCATTCATCCGAATGCCGAACTGACCATTGTCGACCTCTACGACAGTGCGGAGCGCACGGGGTTTCTCTCGGTCTTAGAGCGGATGGGCGCAGAAATCACTCGAGACGTGTCAGCCGACGAAGTGACGATCACCGTGACGAGCGCGTCACTCAGGGCCACGACCGTTGAGTCACGTGAGATTCCATCGCTCGACGAAGTTCCCGTGCTGGCCGTGGCGGCCGCTGCCGCGGATGGCGAATCTCGGTTCACTGACGTGGCCGAACTTCGAGTGAAGGAGTCGAATCGCCTGGCTGAGACGGTGGAACTCATCCGCGCGCTGGGCGCAACCGCCCTCGAGGACGGAGATGACCTCGTGATCGCCGGGGTCGGATCGTCTCGCGCCTTTCGACCGTTTCATTACCACGCGCCCAACGATCACCGCATGGTGATGGCGGCCGCGGTGGCCGCGACCGCCGGGTCCGGTGGCACCCTCGACGGCGCGGAGCACGTCAGCTCCAGTTACCCGACGTTCTTCGATGAGTTGGCGGGACTAACGCAATGACCAACGTCATTGCTATTGACGGACCGGTGGGCTCAGGCAAGTCCACGGTTGCTCGATCGTTGGCCGCACGGCTGGGCTGGAGCTTCTTGGACACCGGTGCGATGTATCGCGCGGTGACGCTCGCCGCCCAGCGAGCCGGACTCAATCTGGACGATGACGACCTCATCGGTGAACTCGCCGAAGCGAGCCAGATTGAGACCCTGCCCGTCGTCACGCTCAACGGCGAGGATGTCACGGACTCACTTCGGACTCCGAACGTCAACGCCGGCGTGTCGCACGTGGCAGCTCTCGCTCGCGTCCGGCGGGCGTTGGTCCAGCAGCAGCAGAGATTCGCTCAACAGCATCCAGCGGGAGTTGTTGTCGAAGGGCGCGACATCACCACCGTGGTGTTTCCCGATGCGAGGCTCAAAGTGTTTCTGACGGCCAGCGAGGACGAAAGGGCCCGTCGTCGGGGCGACGAGGGCGCGCACTCGGTTCGTCGCCGCGACGAGATCGACACCGGCCGCGACACGTCGCCGCTGCGCATTGCCGACGATGCCAAGATGGTGGATACGACGGGTCGATCAGTGGAGGACGTCGTAGAGGAGATCCTCGGGTGGCTGGCGCCGTCGACATAGAGATTCGCCCGCGCAAAACTGTGGGCTATCGCATCTTTCGCGCCATCGTCGTGGGCGCGTGGCGGATCATGTTCCGCCCGACGGTTATCGGGTTGGACAATGTGCCTCAAGAAGGCCCCGTGGTGTTGGCCCCGATTCATCGCTCCAACATCGACTTTGCGTTCACCGTCTTTATGACCAAACGCAAGGCGTTCTTTATGGCGAAGGACTCGATCTTCAAAGTGCCGGGGCTCAACTGGCTCGTCTCGACGATGGGTGCCTTCCCGGTGAAGCGCGGAACCGCTGATCGAGAGTCGCTTCGTCTCGCTCAATCAGTCCTCGAGCGTGGACTGCCACTGGTGATCTTTCCCGAAGGCACTCGTCAAGAAGGTGACGCCGTCGGCCCGCTGCACGATGGCGCGGTCTATGTTGCGGCCAAGTGCGGGGCGCCCATTGTGCCGATCGGTATTGGCCACACCGAGCGAGCCATGCCGCGCGGATCCAAATTTCCTCGACCGGTCAAAGTGAGCGTCGTCATTGGAGCGCCGCTTGCACCCGTCAGTGGCGACGGTCGTCCGGCACGCTCGGCGATCAGTGCGGCGACTGAGGAACTGCGAGTTGCCCTCGAAAAGGTCTACGCCGAAGCAATGAGTCGCTGAGCGCCTAGCGCTCGCGCCACCACGTGGAAAAGACCACCTTGGCGTAGCGGTACCCGAAGAGCCAGTTTTTTCCCTTCTTCGTGGTGCCGCTGTGGCGCGGATACCAGTTGGTCGGGACCTCGCTCACGCGCCAACCGCGCTTGAGACAGGTAATCAGCAACTCCGCTGTCTGGTACTGCTCTTGTTGCAGGCGATCCACCACGTCCGCGAGCATCGAGACCCGTAGAGCCCGGTACCCGTTGGACGTGTCGGTGAGGTGAGAACCGGTCATGCGGTTCATGATGAAGCTGAAGAAGTTGACTCCGAGTTTGCGGAATCGGTCCGAGGTGTTGTCAACGCCGAGGCGACGACTGGCCACGACGAAGTCGCTCTTGTCCGCGACGACATCGGCGAGGAGCTGCGGGATCTCGATCGGATCGTTCTGGCCATCGGCGTCAATGGTGACGATGTACTTCGCTCCGCGATCAATGCAGTAGCGGTACCCGACCTGGAGGGCAACGCCGTGACCGAGGTTGGTGGGGAATTCGATGACCACCACGTCGGGGTAACTGCGGCAGATCTCGGCCGTACGGTCGCTGCCGCCGTCTACGACGACAAGCGTCGTGTAGCTGTGGCCGTCGACCGAGGCGGGCATCTTGTCGAGGACGTGGCCGATGTTGCCCTCCTCCTCGTACGCGCAGAACAGCACGACGAGCGGCTCTGGCTTAAATCCCGGGCGCTCGGCGTCGAGGCGGGCCAGGGCCTGATTTATGGCGTAGCTGCGCAGTCCGGCGAGTCGGCGCTTCTCGAGGTCGACTGTTGCCACTGCACGCTCCTTTTCGACCGACGGCCAGGGATCTCCCTCGACGACGGGTCGAGGCCGAAAATCCCTGTCAAAACTAGTTGATCGTCTTCGTCACTCGGTGGAGCGGCGCTCAAAGAACCGGCTCGAGGACCATGGCCGCGCTGTAGTGACGATCGGTGGCCGACGGCTCTTCGGTCAATCCCGGCGTATCAAGGGCGTTGTCGACCATTGCCGCGAGTGCGCGCAACGTCTCACGTAGCTCCGGGGGCGGCGGGAAGTACTCGTCCTCCACCGTGACGGCGTCGATTTCGACGCCGTGGAGAGGATCAAGCGCGCGAAGAACGTCGTTGACCAGTGACTCAGGTGCCGACGCGCCCGCAGTCACAGCGACCGTGCCCGACAAATCGGCCGGAAGTTCGTCCGCACTGTTGAGTCGGATCACCTTGTCGCATTCGGCTGCGGCGACGCTCGCGAGGGCCACCGTGTTCGACGAGTTTGCCGATCCGATCACAATCACGGCGTCCGCCCGTGAAGCAATCGCTTTCAAAGCAGCTTGGCGATTGGTCGTGGCAAAACAGAGGTCTGAACGGTTCGGCATCCAGAGATCGGGAAATCTCTCAGCGGCGTACTCACGCAGTCCCTGCCACTCGTCCTGGCTGAGGGTCGTCTGGCTCAACAGCGCCTTTGGACGGTTATCGGCGGCGACGGCATCGATGTCGTCGGTTGTTTGGATCAGCCGGACCGCTTCGGGCGCGACGGCCATGGTGCCGACCGCCTCTTCGTGGCCCTCATGACCGACGTAAAGAACGGTGTAGCCCTTGCGCGCTCGGACCCGCAGCTCGTGGTGGACCTTGGTCACGAGTGGGCAGACCGCGTCAATGACCGCACCACCAGCGCGCCGCGCCGCGTCGACCACTTCGGGTGGTGAGCCGTGCGCGCTCAGCATCACGGGTGCCCCCGAGGGGACGTCGGCGACATCGTCAATGAAGATCACGCCGAGGCGACGAAAATGTTCCACCACGAATCGGTTGTGCACGATCTCGTGGTAGCAGTACACCGGAGGTTCGAAGATGCGCGTCATCCAATCGAGGGCCTTAATAGCCTTTTCAACTCCCGCACAAAAGCCGCGCGGTGAGGCGAGTAGAACGCGGTCAACCGCCACGAACTCACACTACGGGTGTTCGCCTTCGATCCTTTAGACGAGGACCCCTAGAATCCCTCTGTGTCGGGCGTCCGCATCTCTTCGGTCGCTCTCGACTCGCCAGCTGGTCTCAGCGGTGTGCTGGTCGGCGAACATCTCATTGCTGTCAATGGGCGTGAACCGTCCGACATCATCGAATATCAGCAACTCATCGACGGTGACACCGTTGATTTGGAACTGGCCGACGGCGAGCGTCGTCGTCACGTCGTCATCAAGAAACCCGTCGGCGAGCGTCTCGGCATCACAGTGGATTCGGCGGTTTTTGATCGGATTCGCACCTGTGACAACCACTGCAGTTTTTGCTTCATCTATCAATTGCCCAAGGGGCTGCGTCGGAGCTTGTACGTCAAGGACGACGACTTTCGGCTGTCGTTCCTCTACGGCAACTACACCACGCTGACGCGGTTCACGGAATTTGATCTCGAGCGGGTGATCGACGAGCGCCTCTCGCCGCTCTATGTCTCCATTCACACCACAGATCCCGAACTTCGCGCGTCGATGTTGCGCAACGAACGCGGCGCCACGAGTCTCAGGTGGTTGCGCGTCCTCTTAGATGCGGGAGTCGACGTTCACGGACAGGTCGTGGTGTGCCCGGGCGTCAATGACGGCGCGGCGCTCGAGCGCACCCTCGAAGATGTGCTCAGTCAGTTCTCCGCCCTGCGCTCCATCGCAGTCGTGCCATTGGGAGTGAGTGACTTTTCAACTGAAGCCACGATGCGACCGCACACCGCGTCTGAAGCTGGTGCGGTCATCGACCTCGTTGATGAGTTCCAAGTACTCGCTGCGGCGCTGCTCTCTCGACGAATGATCTACGCCAGTGACGAGTTCTATCTCGTGGCGAATCGGCCCTGTCCGAGTGCGCACCGCTACGACTCCTTAGACGAAGCTGAAAATGGCGTGGGCCTGGTCGCCGCATTCTCGGCGAGTTTCACGAATCGCCACGCCATGGCGTCCTTGGGCACTGGGTTCTTCCAGTCCGTTGACGGTGCACCGGCGTGGGGATATCGCGCCGACCGATCGAGCGCCGAGACCAGCGGGGACTCCCAACGTCTCACGGTCCTCACCGGCGAGTACGCCGAGCCCATCCTGCGAGATCTTCTGGCTCACGTGGGACGCAGCGATGTCGAAGTCGCCGCGGTCCGAAATCAGTTCTTCGGCGGCAATATCAAGGTGGCGGGCCTCTTGGCTGGCGCCGACATTGCTCGGCACCTCGAGCAGATTGACGGCTCTCGCACGGTGCTGCTGCCCGACGTTTGCTTATCGGAAGGTCGGTTCATCGATGGACTGTCTCTTGACGATCTCCCGCGACACGTCGAAGTCGTTCCCACGACCGGCGTCGCATTGCGCGAACGTCTCGATGGCTCCGTCAGCGAACACCGCTCATGAGCCCGACCGTGGTCGTCGTCGGTCGACCGAATGTCGGCAAGAGTTCGCTGGTCAACCGTCTCGCTGGACGGCGCATCGCGGTCGTTGAAGAGCATCCCGGAGTCACCCGTGACCGCAAAGAAGTGCCCGTTGAGTGGCGCGGGCGCGAATTCACGGTCGTGGACACCGGCGGGTGGCTCGCCACCGGCGACGAGCTGGCATCCAAGGTGTCCCAACAAGCGGTTAAGGCGCTCGCGGACGCCGATCTCGTGTTGTTTGTGGTCGATGCGTCGGTGGGTATCTCGGGTGAAGACGCCGAAGCGGCGCGCTGGATTCGACGCGCTGATCGACCGGTGCTGCTCGTCGCCAACAAGGTTGACGCGGATGCTCACGAGGCGGCCGTGTGGGACTTCTTGGCTCTCGGACTGGGCGACCCTGTCGGCGTCTCGGCCCTGCACGGTCGCGGTGCGGGCGAACTACTCGACGCCATCGTGGACCACTTAGAGGCAGCCCGTGCTGCCGAAGGCGTCCCCGACGACGACGGGGCACTGCGAGTCGCCATCGTGGGCCGACCCAACGTCGGCAAGTCCACCTTGTTCAACGCGTTGATCGGAGAAGAACGAGCGGTTGTGCACGATATGCCGGGCACAACCCGCGACGCCATTGACACCGTGATTGAGACACCCGAAGGACCGGTCCGTTTTGTTGACACCGCGGGCATGCGTCGGCGCGCGAAAACCGAGTTCGGCACCGAGTCGTACTCAGTACTTCGGAGTTTGGAGGCGCTTGATCGATCAGACCTTGCGCTGCTCGTGATCGATGCAACTGTCGGTGCCACCGGACAAGACCAGCGCCTCGCCGAACGAATCGGCGCCGCGGGTTGTCCCGCGGTCGTGATCTTGAACAAGTGGGAACTGATACCGGCTGAGGAGCGCGACCGCGTGCTGGCGACGGTTGCCGACAAACTCAGCTTTCTCGCGGATGCGCCGGTCATTAAGACCACGGCCACATCGCGTCGGGGAGTGCACAAGATCCTGCCGGCCCTTCGCGCGGCAGCGGAGGACTTCACCCAACGCATTCCCACGGGCACGTTGAATCGTGCTGTTCGCGATCTGCAGATTCACCAACCGTCTCCCACCGGACGAATTCGCTACGCGGTCCAGGGCGCCATCGAACCTCCGACGTTCACGCTGTTCTGCTCGGGACGACTCGCGCCCACGTATCTGCGTTACGTCGAGCGGTCGTTGCGCGAACGGTTTGATCTCGGTACGACGCCCATTCGCATCCGTGTGCGCGCGGACTGATGGAGTACTGGTGCGACGAGTGCGAGCTGAGTTCGTCTGAGCCAGTGTGCGCCCACTGCGGGGCGTCACTTACCGAAGAGGCTCGCGGGCCACTGCCGTGGAGTTGGCGCTTCTTTATCGTGGCGACGATCATCTACGTGATCTGGCGGATCTACCAACTAGTTTCGTGGCTCGCCCACTGAGCCCACTAGGAGCGACATGGCCCTCTACGCCCTTGGCGATCGCACGCCGCAAATCCATCCTGAAGCGTTCGTGCATCCCGACGCCACAGTGATTGGCGACGTACGCATCGGCGCGCAGTCCTCGGTCTGGCCGGGCGCGGTGCTGCGCGGTGACTACGGCACGATCATCGTGGGTGAGCGCACCTCGATTCAAGACGGCGCGGTCGTTCACGCGGTTGCCGAGTTTCCAACGATCGTGGGATCAGATTGCGTGGTAGGTCACATCGCGCACCTCGAAGGGTGCGTGATTCACGATGGCGCGCTCGTGGGATCGGGTTCAGTGGTTTTGCATCACGCGCACGTACATACCGGTGCCACGGTTGCGGCGGGATGTGTCGTCACGAACAACTTCGTGGTGCCCGAAAACGCACTCGCGGTCGGCGTACCCGCCAAGATCAAAGAGAACCAGAGCAGCAAGGCGATGATCGAAGCGTCTGCGGCGGTGTACGTCGCCAACACCGCGAGGTATCACCGAGAGTTGCGCCGACTCGACTGAGCCCGTCGGAGGGGACGAGCTCGCTAATTCGACGGGGTACTGCGCGTCGAATTAGAAGCTAACGATCTTCCGTTCGGGCTCGAGAGCCTTCGTCGTGTCCTTGCGCAGCAAGAAGAACCGCACGTTGCCGTCGTCGGAGTCCCAGAACCGATCGAGTTGCCATCCTCGCGCGCCGTGGCGATTGAGAATGCTCGACATCTGCTCAGACTCAGTGACGTCGCTCGGCAGTTCTCGCCGGTCGAGGTTGATTACCAAATATTCGTACTTCGTCGGCACAAGACTCCTCCTTGACTTGCCACCTTGAAGCTCAACTCCATGGTACGGCCAGCACGGCGGATTATCGGGGCATCCCCACCCCAATTCCGCGACCCGTGTTGCACGTCCGTGACCGTGAAATTTGAACCGAGTAGTGAACTTAGCACCGCACTCTCTCGCTTGGTCACCGGCGACAACTGCTTGATTTGACTCGTGACAGTGACCGTCAATTCGGCGATTTTCGATTTAGCAATCGCTGACTTTCCACGTGGCCGTACCCGAGAGTTCGTTGAGGGCGATTTGATGAGTGACCGTGCGCGGTTCGGCGTTCGATGCGCTGCGCAGTAGTTTCGCGTCAGAGTGAGGGGGAAACAATGAGGAAGATTCACGCCTCAATCGGAGCGGTGACCTTGGTGGCCGCGTCCTTGATCGGTCTGGTCGCCAGTCCCGCGGGGGCTGTCGTCAATGGTGATGCACACGTCGTGGGCTGTGACATCTTGATCTCCGCGCCCGTTGGCCACGACTGCTTGCTGCCGTGGCCCAATGACGCCTTTACGGTGCCGAAACTGACCAGCGCCACGGGGCGCCAACTCGCTCTGACCAGTGCCATGACGCCCGCAAACAAGACCAATGTGCACGTCAACCCGAAGTGGATTGACCACAACGACGGCTTTTCGCCGGGTTCGATGATCATGCTGTACGTCCCCAACCTCTCAACGACGAACTCCGCTATAGCGCCGTCAACCGACATCGCCAGTTCGCTGCAGCCAAGTGCACCGGTGGTCATCGTGGACGAGGCGACGGGTAAGCGGGTGCCGTACTTCGGTGAACTCGACGCACAGGCCACAGATCCGAGCGTGCAGATGTTGCTCGTGCACCCCGCCACGTCGCTGCTCGAAGGTCACCACTATGCCGTCGTGCTGCGCAACCTCCACGACACGTCGAACGCGGTGATTCCGCCGCTCTCAAGCACTGTGAGCGCCTGGAACGCCACCTCAGCCAGTTCGTCGCGGCTTCGGCACCTCAGTTACGTGATGCACCACTTCTTGCAGCCGGTGATCGGTTCGAGCATTCCCTACATCGCCTGGGACTTCACTGTGGCCAGCGCGAAGAATCTCTCGACACCCGGACTCACGATGCGCAAGGACATGTTGCAGTGGATCAATTCCAATCACATGTCGCTTCAGGGGTCCATGGTCATGCCGGTGGGCAACTACGCGCCCAAGTTCACCGTGACCTCAGTGACCACGAGCGGCGGCGTGCGCGACGTCCACGGCACCTTTAGTTCGCCGCTCTTTTTGAAGGACACCACGCCGTACAGCTCGATGGTGACGACCACCACCGGCCTGCCCAAAATCAACGGCACCAAAGTGTGGACCGCCAACTTCATCTGTGTGCTGCCCTCCACAATCTCCATTAACGGTCCGGCGCTACCGACGGTGTACGGCCACGGCCTGTTGGGCTCGGCGGGCGAAGTCGAAGGCGGGAGCTTCTCCGCCGCGTTGGCCAAGAACATGGCGGGTTGCGCCACTGACTGGGTCGGGATGTCCTCGAGCGATGTCTTAGACGTCGCAGCGAACCTCGGCGATATGAGTGGCTTTCACGGTCAGGTCGACCACATGCTCCAAGGTTTCGTCAACTTTCAGCTGCTCGGTCGACTGTTGAACTCGCCGGCCGGGTTTGCTCAGAACGCGGCGTTCCAAGACGGCTCCGGTCACCCGCTGTTCCAACTGCACAAGTGCACGTACATGGGATACAGCCAGGGCGGCATCATGGGTGGCGCAGTGAGCGCCCTTAGCTCGGAGTGGACCAAGGTCATTCTCGGTGTGCCGGGCATGGACTACGGCGGCCTCTTGTTGAACCGTTCGGTGGACTGGAGCGAGTTCGAGAGCATCTTTGACCCCGCGTACCCCAACAGCGTTGACCAGCAGGTCGTGTTGCAGCTCGCCCAGATTCTCTGGGACCGCGGCGAGAACGAGGGGTACGCCCAGCACCTCGTGAGTCACCCCTACACCGGAATTCCGGTAAAGAAGGTCTTCATCATCATGAACTACGGCGACCATCAGGTGAGCAATTGGGGTACCGAAATGCTCTCGCGCACGCTCGGAGCGAAGGCTCACCTGCCGGCGTTTAATCCCAGTTTCATGGGCGGCGCGGCGCGCTCGCCGGTGGAGGTGACTCCGCTGTGGGGAATTGGCTCGCTCAATCAGAGTGTGCCGGTTGGCGGGGCTGGTCTCGTGCTGTGGGACTACGGCACGCCTGCGCCACCCGACACCAACCTGCCACCAGCTGGTCCGGCGTACGGCGCGGATCCGCACGGCTTTGGTCGAGGGAACGCCTTTTTGCTCACCCAACTCTCCACGTTCCTTACGACCGGTGTCATTCCAAATCTCTGCGGTACGGCGGCCTGTCAGTCATCCACTCCGTAAGCGCGTACGGCGAGTGAGTCGCCGTACGCTGGATGAGTGCCACGACCGGTTCGGTCGCGGGGGGAGATGCCGAGCGGGTCCCCGCACGTCGTTGTACTCGGCGGCGGGTTCGCCGGACTGAACGCCACTCGAGAACTGGCCCGCCACGCAGTCAACGTCACGCTGATCGATCAGCACAACTTTCACACGTTTTCTCCGCTGCTCGATCAGGTCGCGACGGCAGGTCTCGAACCTGCTGACGTGGCTTACCCGCTGCGCACAGTCTTTCGGCGTTGGCCGACCGTGCGAGTCGTCCACCACGCCGTCACAACTCTCGACGCAGCTGCCAAGACCGTGACTCTCGAGAACAACGAGATCGTGAACTACGACCACGCGGTCATCACGTCGGGCTGCGCGGCGACGTTCTACGACATTCCAGGAGCACGCGAATACGCCGCGCCGCTGTACACCCTCGATGACGCACGTCAGCTGCGCAATCGCCTTCTGCGGGCAATTGAGACCCTTGATCGTGACGGCGCGTCACTGTCGGTGGCTGTGATCGGCGGTGGCCCGACTGGGGTGGAGACCGCGGGAGCGATTGCCGAACTCGTGGATGTCTCTCTTCGTCGAGATGGCATTCGCGCTCAACGAGAACAGATCTCCATCACCGTGGTGGACCAAGCCGAACGGTTGCTGCTGGCATTCCCCGATCGAATCGACTCGTACGCGCGCCGCGTGCTCGCCAGTCGCGGCATTGACACGATTTTGCAGAAAGCCGTCCGCGAGGTCCACGCAGATCATCTTGAGTTCACCGACGGCTCAACGATGCCATCGTCCGTGGTGGTGTGGGCCGGGGGACTGACCGCGCGAACTTCGTTGGAGCTCGTGGGAGTGCCTCGACTGGCCAATGGCCGCATTGACGTCGATCGCGATCTCGCAGTACGGAGTATCCCGGGGCTCTGGGCGGCGGGCGATGTGGCGGCGATCCCCGACGGTCGATCGGCCGGGTTCTGTCCCCAGTTGGCGCCGGTGGCGATTCAAAGCGGCCGCCACGTAGGTCGACAAATTGTGGCGTCGTTGACGGGCGCGCCCACGACTCCGTTTCGCTATCGCGATAAGGGCATCATGGCCACGATCGGACGGCGTGCCGCCGTCACGAAACTGCCTAACGGATCAACCGTCACCGGCACCGTGGGCTGGATTGCCTGGTTGGTCCTTCACCTCTTCTATCTCATTGGATTTCGTAATCGCTTACGCGTGGTCTTGAACTGGACCTGGCGCTACTTCGAGTGGCCCTCGGGTCCACGACTGATCGTGGGTGAAGAGACGATTCGAGAGTGACTTTTGACCCGAGTGGGCGAAGTTGCGCCGCCGTACGGTCACTAATGGAGTCGCAGAGACATCCATAGTGGAGGAGGTGTCCATGGTCACCATGACCAAGTGGGACCCCTTAGACCTCGAGTTGCCGGATCGTTTGCGCCGGTGGCTCGACTTCGGGGTCGACACGGACAATTGGATGAAGGTCGAAGAGTTGCGCGAGGACGACATCGTCACCGTGCGTGCCGAACTGCCGGGATTTGACCCAGACCACGACATTGACATCTGGATTCTGGACGGCAAGTTGCACATCACCGCGAAGCGAGAGCGCACCGAGCAGTCCAAGGATCACGGGGCGCACCGCTCCGAGTTTCACTACGGCGAGTTCACCCGAACGTTGCCGATTCCTACGGGAGTCGACACATCGGCAATCACCGCGACGTATCGAGACGGGATCCTTGAGGTGCGCGTGCCCATCGTGAACGAGATGTCGACAACGTCGACCAAGATTCCAATCACCCGCAAGTAGTCACGATCTCAGCCCGGGCGGCGTCATCGCCCGGGCTGAGATCTATTGACCCCTACAAGACTGCGAATCCATCGTCCGCGACGGCAGTTCCCTTGGAGAGAGCGTTCTTCTCTCCAGTGACCACGATGCGAATCGTGTGCTCAGCGTCGGTAAGTCCACTCACGGTTCTAAGGACGCGATAGTGCGTGGCCGCGCTGAAGTTATCGACGGTCGCGCGCTTGACGCCGTCGATGTAAATCGTCGCGCGTCCCATGCTCGGACCGCTCACCGTCACCCAGGTCACCGCAGTTCCGCGGAACGTGAGTGAGGTCGTCGAACTGCGCTCATCGCTCGTCGTGTAGCTACCTGAGGTGGCCGCGGCGGCGTTTGCAACGTGCCAGCTGTAGATGACGAGTGGGGACGACGATGGGGTAACGACAGCGTTCACGGTGAACGACCCGATGGCGACCAGGGTGTCTGTCGCGGCGGGGGCGCCCTTAGAGCCCAGAACCGTCACAACGATGGTGTGCACACCCGCGACTAGACCGCTGTAGGTGTGTGCAACGTTGGCGTGAACCGCCGGCGAGAAGTTGTTGACCTGACCAACGACCACGTGGTCAATGGCGACCGAGGCTCGGCCGAAGCTTGGACCAGTCATCGTCTTCCAGGTGACTGACGTCCCTGTGAACGAGATCGCTGCCGTGGCACCCGCACTGTGCTCCACCGTGTAGCTGCCGCCCGGCGCGCTCGCGGCCGGAACCGCACGCCAATGCACGATCACGATCGGCGAGTTCTGGTCGATCTTTAAGGACCCGCGAAAGTCCACGGTCGTGATCGCCAGCGCATTTGTGGCTCCATCAGTAATGAGCGGTGACGCCGCGAGCGGATTGAGCACGAGTTCGTAGTGCTCACCGGGCACGAGAGCGGCGGTGGGTTGAATGCTGAGCGAAACGTACGTCGTGAGCGTCGAGCACGATTCTGAGACCGCCAGCGCCGTCGTACAGGTCAGCGTCGTCGCTACCGCAACGGCCGGCCCGCTCGCCGGAACAATTGACAACGTGGCGCTCGATGCGCCAATCCCGATGACCGGCTCACTGAAGGTGACCGTTACGGGACCGCTCACACTGGTCGGGGCCGCCACGACGGCCGTGGGAGCTTGAGTATCGACGGTCCAGGTGTAACTGGCCGTCGGTCCGGCAAAGCCGGCGGCGTTAAAAGCCTGCACCACGAAGGTGTGGCTGCCCTCAGTGAGGCTCGGCAAAGTAATCGGTGAGGGACACTTCAGTGAGACCACGACGGTGTCGAGCGCACAGGCAAATGTGACGTCACTCTGGTCCGCAGTAAACGCAAATGTGGCCCGGTTGGTGGGCGCGCTGCTCGGCGGGAACTGGGTGAAGCTGGCCGTCGGTGGCGTTGATGCCGGGGAAGATCCAAGTCCGCGACCGCTCACGAGATCGACGACTTGATTGCCCCCGAGGGAGCTCGACAGTGCCCCGGACGACTCGAGGATTCCTTGAACCACGAGAGCGCCGGGTTGAACGAGGTCTCCGAGCGAGAAGCTCGGTGCATTGATCGTGACCGTGCTGGCGGCACTGGACGCGCCGGTGACGGTGAAAGTGGCGACCGTTTGTGCCGGGGCGGTGATCGTGCCCTGCGGCGTGGCGATCACGATGGCCGTGGAGTTGACGTGGCCCGCGCTGAGGGTGAGTCCGTTGGTGGCTGACGCCGTGGGGACTGCGGCAAATGTCGTGCGATACGCCGCAATCTGAGTCGCGTAGGGACTGATGATCGCGATCACCGAGCCCACGGGCGTGGCGGCGCTACTTGGCTCAATGAAGGAAATGGGAGCACCGACAAACGGCGACACCGACGACGTAGGCACGGAGGCCGACGGCACGACGAACTGTCCGATACTCGAGGTCGACTTGAGTACGGCGTTAGCGACGATCTGGGACGTAAACGCGCTGCCCGCTTGAGCCGACACTGCGACGGACACCGCTTGACCGGCCGTGGCTGCTCCACTGACGTCGTAGTAGATCGGACCAATGGTGAGGCCACTGAACAAGGTGGCGCCGTTGGTGACCTTCCAACTCGCGATGGTCCCGGTCACATCGATCGTTCCCGCGGCGTTGGCCACGACAACGGAACCACTCGTAATGGACATGATCGGAGGCGTGGCGCTGGAGAACGTGACACCGGTCGTTTGAATTTGCACGGAGAGGGTGTCACCGGTGGCGATCGAACCCGGTGTCGCAGAAATCGAGAGATTTCCCGCGAGCTGAGCGGTCGTTGACAACGCCAGAGTTGGCTGCCCATTGGCAATGGTGGTGGTGTTACCGCCAACGGTGGCAATTGCGACGGCGCCGGGCACGATCAAGTCGATGCCCGCGTCGGGACCAGAGGTCACGATGGCCGACATCATGACGGCGCCGAGCGGTGCTTCTGCCGTGTTGACCACGAGGTTGGACACCGTGATTGTCGAGGCCGAACCTTGAGACGGGTCGCCCGAGGTCACGGTCACGAGAAATGACGTGTCGTTCAACTGCACTGTTGGTCCGTTGATCCCGCTCACAGCGACGGTCATGGAACCGCCCGCGGCGTACGGCGTCGACGCGAGTCCAACGGTGTCCGCGCTGCCGTTGGCGTCGCGAATGGTCAGAGTGATCACGTCACCGGTGTGGAAGTAACTCTTCGCCGGTTCAGTAATCAATACGTCACCAATCGCTTGATTGGTGTCGGTCGGCAAAATTGTTGGGGTCGCGAGCGCGGAGTAGGGAGCCTGAAGCGCAGCCGCCGACACGAGCGTTGCATCGGACACCGTCACGGGACCACCAAGGACGCTCTGGGTGTCCGACACCGCCACGTGGTCCGCCCCCAGTGCGGCTCCGCCATCAGTCGCGGCGTTCAAGCCGGCCAACGTCAGCACACCCGGAAACGCACTCGCGCTCGACGCCGCCGTGATCGTGACCTTCATTTCGTTCAGGAGGGGAGTGCCGACCACATTGGAACTCGCCAACGCCACGGTCGCCGAAAGTCCGTTGGTTCCCGACACGGTCGCCGCGCTGGCGAAGTGCAAGGTGGCGCCGCTCGTTGCGTCAGAGAATTGATACGTGAACACAGTTCCGACGTGAATTTGACCCGGGACGGCCTCAGCGATCGCGATGGCGCCGAGAGGACCCGACTGTCCGGCGACGAGCGGATAGCTCGCTACTGGCGACACCGACGGCGGGGTGACGCTGGCTGACGCTGACGAGGTGGCGAGGGCCACCAGTGACACGCACGACAGTGCGGCCACGGCGGACGTACGAAGCGATCGACGAAGTGACATTGGAACTCTCCCCGGGCCTGACTGACCGTCAAACCCTGATCCTCATTGCCCGCAACGCGAACAGCGGAAACCTAATCACAGTCGTGTAGGTCCGCGTCATTGCACTACAAACGCCGCTGCTGTCGCGACGGATGAGCGAGTCATGTCGGCGTACGCTCTAACGCGAACGAAACGGGAGAGACGCCATGCGACGAGTGACACCACTGCTTATCGTCGCGGGACTTCTCATCGTCGCGTCGTTCTCGCAGAGCTCGTCACATTCGTGGAGTCACGCCAAGAATGTGGGCGCCAACACGAAATCGGCCGGTCTGCTGCTCGATCGAGGTGGCCCCGTGCTGCTTTCCTCAACGACGTATGCGCTGTTTTGGGGTCCCTCCTCGAGCTTTCCGGCTGATCTGCGAAGCGGCATTGAGGCCGAGCTGAATGGACTGGCAAACTCGTCGTATTTGGCGATTGCCGATCAGTACCAACGCGGCGCGGGCGCTACGGCAACTTCATTTGGCGGTTCACTGTTTGATCCGAGCGCGCCTCCCAAGTCCGCTCCCAACGTCCAAGCCCTGGCCAATGAAGTGGCAAAGGTGATCGGATCAGCAAATCTCACTCGCAATGCCATCTATCTCGTCTACACCAGCAACAATCCGGTGAAGAACTACTGCGCTTGGCACGATCAGGCCACGGTGGGTTCGGTGCCAATTCAGGTGGGATACCTGCCCAACACCTCAAACGTCGCCGGATGTCTCGCGCCGGCAGTCGGAGTCACTCCGTGGAGTAACGCAACGCGTTCGCTGCAAGACTCAACGGCGCACGAGTTCATGGAAGCAGTGACGGATCCCAAACCCGGATCCGCTTGGCTCGACCGCAACGGTCTCGAAATCGGCGACAAGTGTGAAACCGCCCCCGAATCCGTGGTGCTCTTGGGCGGAACCGCCTTTGAAATTCAATCGGAATGGTCCAACGCCACCAGTTCGTGCGTGTTTGGCGTCTAGTCGGTCGACCGCGCCCCTTGAAAGTGGACGCGTCTTCGCGTGGTCGGGCTGCCGGGATTTGAACCCGGGACCTCTTGACCCCCAGTCAAGCGCGCTAACCAAGCTGCGCCACAGCCCGTGAGCGGTCCAACCTAGTTGACGACTCACATCGCGATGACTTCTCGCAGTGAAGTGTCAACCTCCTGCGGCGGCGGCGAGGATTTCCACATCGTCACTGTCACGCACATGGTGGTCATCCCACTCTGACCTGGGAACGACGGCCCCGTTAATCGCCACCGCAATACCGCGTGGCGAAATGTTCTCCTCGATGAGGATGTCGCGAATCGTTGTTGCGGTGTACGCGACATCGCGTCCGTTCACGCGCACGGCACCACCTTGTTCGCGAATTCGGCCGCTCGGGCCGCCGAATGTGGTGCCCACAGGTATCCGTGTCGAAAATGGCCCGACGACCACGCAATTCGACCGTTGACGCCCTCGAGAAAGAACGGCTGAGTGTCGCTGGCCACTGGTCTCAACCCAACTCGAGCTTCCACGAACTGGCAGTCGTCAATGGCGGGCCACACCAGCGCGGCGTCTGAGAGCAGGGTGCGAACTGCACGAGCGTCGACGACCCCGAGCGAATCCTCGTCACTGGTTGCACCGACAATGACCTGACCCCCTGAACGGCGGATGATGTACACCGAGCGTCCATTAATCAGGGCGCGGATCATCGGCGGGTGGCCCTCGACGGGTCCCGTGAGATGGAGAGTGACACCGCGCACCGGTCGCAATGGCGCGCCGAATCGATCGAGCACGGCCAAGGGCACTGACTGGTAGCCCGTGGCGATGATGGCCGCCGCACTTCGAACCGTGGCGCCCCGCGCTTCGGTGAGAACAGCGGTCCCCGGGGCGTCTACGGACATCACCCGGTCCTCGATGATTTTCACACCTCGATGGGACAGTGCCTCTTTGAGGGAACTCAAAGTCTCGTCGGGAGAGACAAACGACTCCGCTGCTGCGAAGCGAGCCGAACTCACGCGAGGAGTAACGCCCTCAAAGAGATCGGCTCGCGAGTCGCGCGTGACTGACTCCGCGGATATTCCGAAGCGGTGCGCGAAGGCGAAGTACCGCTCAATGTCGTGACGATCCGAACCGTCAACACCTATGAACAGACTCCCAGGTGATTCGAGGGACGACGGATGCCCGCTCGCCTCGGCAATCTCCATGGCGAAATTGGTCCACTCATGAAGGGCTGCCACGCACTGACGGGTGAATACCTCATGTTCGGGGGCGCTCTCCGCACTCGGAGCCAGCATGCCAGCCGCGGCGCGCGAGCAGCCGGCGCCCGGCTGAGAATCAATGAGAGCGACTCGGCGATCGGATCGAGAGAGTCCGAACGCACTCGCAAGACCAACGATGCCGCCACCGACGACGACGACGTCGTAATCGAGAGTCGACACGTGTCAAATGTATGGCGGCTCACGAAAACTCCCCGCTCCAGTAGAGTTGTGGTGGGCCAACGTCGTCCCAGACGACGACCATGAAAGCGCCACTTCACTCACTCGGCTTCGAGCACGATTCGTGCGGCGTGGGCATGATCGCGCACCTCGATCGCAAGCCCTCACACTCAATCGTCGAGGACGCCCTCACGATTTTGGAGAGCCTCGAGCACCGCGGAGCGAGCGGCGCGGATCCGAGTTCGGGCGACGGCGCCGGGATCCTGCTCGCATTTCCGGAGACGTTCCTACGATCCGTGGCCTCTGACGCCGGCATCACGCTCGAAGGGGGCCGGTTCGCCGTCGCGGTGTGGATGACCCCTCGTGGTACCAAATGTGAGGCCACGACTGACGCGGTGAGCCAGATCGCTATTCGGTGCGGACTGGAACACCGTGGGTGGCGACCGATTCCCACCGATGGCTCAATGCTCGGAGCGGCCGCGCGCGCCAGTGAGCCCGACCAGTGGATGCAGTTCTTGGTCCCGAGCGATCCATCTGCGTCAGTTGGGAACGTGGAACTCGCGCTGTGGCGCTACCGGCGGCTCGTGACCGCCGCGACGTCGTGGTACGCGTCGAGCTGCTCGAGCCGCACTTTGATCCTCAAAGGCATGTTGACCTCGACGCAGCTGCGGACCTACTTCATCGACCTGGGCGACCCGCGCCTCAGCACATCAATCGCGCTCGTTCACAGTCGGTTCTCGACCAATACCTTTCCGAGTTGGCCGCTGGCTCAGCCGTTTCGGCTCATTGCCCATAACGGCGAAATCAACACCATCCGTTCCAATCGTCACTGGATGCGGGCCCGAGAAGATCTAATCGAGGACTCGTCACTCGGCTTTCCGCTCGACGACGTCACTCCAGTGGCAACCCCAGCAATGAGCGACTCGGCCAGTTTTGATGAAGTGGCCGAACTGCTGCACGTCGCGGGACGAACGTTGCCGCAGTCGATCCTCATGTTGATTCCCGAAGCGTGGGAACGGTCCAGTGACATGGACCCTCAACGTCGCGACTTCTACCGTTACCACTCCGCCTTGATGGAAGCGTGGGACGGTCCCGCGTCGGTCACCTTTTGCAACGGCGACGTGGTGGGCGCCGTACTAGACCGCAACGGTCTGCGCCCGGCAAGGTTCTGCGAAACGGTTGATCGGCGCGTCATCTTCGCCAGCGAAGTCGGAGTCCTGCCCATTGAACCGACCGAGATCTTGCGCAAGGGCCGGCTGCAACCCGGGCGCATGTTCTTGGTCGACACGGTGGCCGGTCGGATCGTCGACGACGCGGAGATCAAAGAGTCGCTCAGTTCGGCCGCGCCCTACGGCGAGTGGTTGGACGCGGGTCAGGTTTCGCTCAACGATCTGGAGCGTCGCGCGATGTTGGTGCCTGAGCACGCCACGGTGGTTCGGCACCAACAGCTGTTCGGCTATAGCGATGAGGACCTTCGCCTCATCATCACGCCGATGGCCACTGCGGGTGATGAGCCGATCGGCTCAATGGGTTCTGACACCGCTCTCGCCGCGCTCTCTCGACGCGACCACCCTCTATACGACTTCTTCAGCCAACAGTTCGCCCAGGTCACGAATCCGCCGCTCGACGCGATTCGTGAAGAACTGGTCACTTCGGTGCGCGTGGCCATTGGTCCACAGAGCGATCTATTGACGCCCGGGGCACAGCACTGTCGTCAGGTCGTCTTGGCGAGTCCCGTGCTATCGCTCGACGAACTCGCCAAACTCCGCTACATCGACGAGACGTCGACTTCCGGCGACTTCGCCACAGTGGCGGTCGACGGTCTCTTTGACGTCACCGATCACCCCGGCGCGGCGCTGCAACAAGGTCTCGACGAGCTCGAAGAGCGCGTGTTGGACGCGGTCCGCGGCGGGGCGAGCTTCATCATCCTGTCGGACCGCAACACGTCGGCCACGCGCGCGCCCATTCCGAGCTTGCTCGCTACCGCCGCGGTGCACAACCGATTGGTGAGCGAGCGATTGCGCGCGCGCGTCGCGCTGCTCGTTGAATCCGCCGACGCGCGAGAGGTGCACCACGGCGCACTCCTGCTCGGATTTGGCGCATCGGCGTTCTCGCCCTATCTGGCCTTTGACACGATTGACGACCTCGTGACGCGCGGCGAGATCGGGGCAACGTCATCGGAGGACGCTCGTTACCGCTACGCGAAGGCACTCACAAAGGGCATCCTCAAAGTGATGTCCAAGATGGGTGTCTCCACCGTCGCGAGTTACATCGGTTCACAGCTCTTTGAAGCCGTGGGCCTCGGCGACGATGTCATGTCGCGCTGCTTTCCCGACGTGGTCTCTCGGGTCGGCGGAGCCGGCTTTGAAGAGTTGGCCCGCAGCGTGCTGCGCCGCCACGCCACGGCGTACGGAGAACACTCGACGGAACGACTGAGCAACAAGGGCGAGTACCAGTGGCGTCGCGACGGAGAGGTGCACCTCTTTAACCCGCGAACGGTTTTCAAGTTGCAGCACGCCACCCGGGCCAAGCGCATGGACATCTTTCGCGAGTACACGACGCTCGTGAACGATCAAAGCCAGAACCGCGCCACGTTGCGCAGCCTGCTCACCTTGGTTCCAGCCAGCGCCCCGGTGCCACTGGAGGAAGTCGAATCGGCGCGTTCGATCATCGCGAGGTTCTCCACCGGGGCGATGTCGTACGGCTCAATCTCCGCCGAGGCGCACGAGACGCTCGCGATTGCAATGAATCGCTTAGGTGGTAAGTCAAATACCGGTGAAGGCGGCGAAGACGCCGATCGCTACGACACGAGCGATCCACAGATGAATCGACGTTCCGCGATCAAGCAGATCGCTTCGGGCCGATTCGGCGTCACGACCGAGTACCTCGTAAACGCCGACGACCTGCAAATCAAGATCGCCCAAGGCGCCAAGCCCGGCGAAGGCGGCCAACTGCCCGGCACGAAGGTCTATCCCTGGATCGCCGCCACGCGACACTCCACACCGGGTGTGGGTCTGATCTCGCCCCCGCCGCATCACGACATCTACTCCATCGAGGACATCGCGCAGCTCATTTACGACTTGAAGTCAGCGAACCGCCACGCTCGAATCCACGTCAAGCTCGTCTCTGAGAGCGGGGTCGGCACCGTCGCCGCGGGCGTGGCCAAAGCGCACGCCGATGTCGTTCTCATCTCGGGCCACGACGGCGGAACTGGGGCGGCCCCGCTCACGTCGCTCAAGCACGCGGGCACGCCGTGGGAGTTAGGTCTGGCTGAGACCCAACAGACCTTGGTCGCCAACGGACTGCGTGACCGCATCGTGGTGCAGGTTGATGGTCAGTTAAAGACCGGCCGCGACGTCATGGTTGCTGCGTTGCTTGGAGCTGAAGAGTTCGGTTTCGCGACCGCGCCGCTCGTGGTGTCGGGGTGCGTGATGATGCGGGTCTGTCATCTCGACACGTGTCCGGTCGGCATCGCCACCCAGAATCCCGAACTTCGTCGACGGTTCACCGGATCCCCGGAGTTCGTGGAGACCTTCTTTGAATTCTTGGCCGAAGAGGTGCGAGAACTGCTCGCGTCGCTCGGGCTTCGTTCGCTTGATGAGGCGATTGGCCGGACCGATCTGTTGGCCATTAGTGATGACGCTGCGGCCCTCGCGGGAACTTTCCGCCTCAGCTCACTACTTGACCCTCCCGATCTCGAACACCGCCAACATCGCCGAGACCAAGACCAAGACCACGGACTAGACGCGGCGCTGGACTGGAAGTTCTTAGACGAAGCCATGGTGGCGCTCGGCGCGGGACAACCGTTTCGTTATGACGGCGAGATCCACAACACCGATCGGGCGGTGGGCACACTGACCGGTTCCGAACTGGTGCGCCGGTTTGGGGCCGACTTCGCCGCCGACGACGCGATCACGTTGGCCCTCGTGGGTTCGGCGGGTCAGAGTCTGGGGGCGTTCTTGCCACGCGGCATCACGATCGAGTTAGAAGGAGATGCCAACGACTACGTCGGCAAGGGTCTCTCGGGCGGTCGCATCACGGTGCGCGCACCGAGTGGGGTTCGCTTCGATCCCTCCACGCAGGTCATCGCCGGCAACGTCATCGGCTACGGCGCCACCGGCGGCGAGCTGTTTTTGCACGGCGTCGTCGGCGAACGGCTGGGGGTGCGCAACTCCGGAGCAACCATCGTCGTAGAGGGCACCGGCGACCACGCGTGCGAGTACATGACGGGCGGCCGCGTTGTCATCCTCGGTCCAGTGGGACGCAATCTGGCGGCGGGCATGTCGGGCGGTTCGATCTATTGGCACGATCCCGACGGCACACTGTCGAGTCGACTCAGCGCAGGAGAGTTCGACGTCGACCTACTTGACGCGAACGATGACCAGTGGCTGCACGGACTGTTGGAGCGTTACGTCACGGCCACCAACTCGGCGAGAGCGCGCGATCTGCTGGCGCACTGGTCCACAACGCGCATGGACATCGTGCGCATTGAGAGCGTCGAGTTCCAACGCGCGACCGCGGTGCGCCATGGGTAAGACCACCGGTTTTCTTGAGTGGGAACGTCACGCACCGACCCGCCGCCCGGTGGAGTTGCGTCTGCGTGACTGGTCCGAGGTGTACCTCGATCAACCGGCGGAGATTACGCGCGAGCAAGCCGGACGGTGCATGGACTGCGGCATCCCGTTCTGTCACCAAGCGTGCCCGCTCGGCAATTTGATTCCCGAATGGAACGACCAGGTGTATCGCGACGACTACCTCGAAGCCCTCGAGCGACTTCACGCCACCAACAACTTTCCGGAGTTCACCGGGCGGCTCTGTCCGGCGCCGTGTGAGTCGGCGTGCGTCCTCAATCTGTCCGAAAACCCCGTCACGATCGAACGGATTGAGTACGAGATCATCGAGCGCGCGTATCGCGAAAATCGCATCGGGCCGCGTCCTGCGATAAATCGCAGCGGACGATCAGTCGCTGTCGTTGGTTCTGGTCCCGCCGGACTCGCCGCGGCCCAACAGCTGGCGCGCGCAGGACACGACGTCGTGGTCTATGAACGACACAGCGCCATCGGTGGCTTGCTTCGATTTGGCATTCCCGAGTTCAAGATGGAGAAGTCCGTTCTCGATCGTCGACTCGACCAGATGACCGCCGAGGGCGTCACGTTTCGCCCCGGCGTTGAGATTGGTCGCACGATCACTCTCGCCGATCTCCGAAGTCAGTTCGATGCCGTGGTCTTGGCGCTCGGTTCGACGCGTCCCCGAGAGCTGGTCGTTCCGGGTCGCGATCTGGCGGGCATCGTGCCCGCCATGGAGTACCTCACGGCGTCCAATGTCGCCGCACTGAACCAGGCTCCGATGCCCGACGATCTGAGTGCGACGGACCGCCACGTCGTGATCCTCGGTGGGGGAGACACCGGCGCGGACTGTCTCGGCACGGCGCACCGTCAACGGGCCGCGTCCGTGACGCAGCTCGAGATCATGCCGCGTCCCCCTGAACATCGACCAGCCACCCAGCCGTGGCCGACAATGCCCCTGCTCTACAAAGTCACGAGCGCTCACGAAGAGGGTGGCGAGCGCGAATACTCCGCGGAAACGGTGGGGTTCCTCGGTGACAGTTCCGGGCGGGTTCGATCTCTGCAGTTGCGTCGCTTCGGGGACGAAAACGCCCCGGTGCGTGAGATTCCTGCCGAGCTCGTTCTCATCGCCGCGGGATTCGTTGGTCCAGAGACGTCGTGGTGCAGTGAACTCGCCACGACCGCTCGTGACACATTCGCGGTCAATGACCAGTGGCGGTGCGTGACGACCGATGACGGCGCTGCGGTATTCGCGTGCGGCGACGCTGTGCGCGGACAGAGCCTCATCGTGTGGGCGATCGCGGAGGGTCGTTCCGCGGCCGCGGCGGTTGATCGCTACCTCGGTGGCGACTCCGAGCTGCCCGCGCCGCTGCGCCCCTACCAAACGCTCTGGGATCTCTAACTCGTTCTGTAGCATCGCGACGCTCACGAAAGGGGGTCACATGGACTCCACCATGCAGGACGTCCCGCTCCTGATCAGTTCCATCGTTCGACACGGTGAATGGCTCTACAGCGGCAAGAAGGTCTTCACCTTGACGCCCGAGGGCACGACGTCGGCGACCTTCTTGGAGATCTCGAAGCGAGCCGAGCGACTGGCCAAGGCACTGACCAAACTGGGCGTGAGGCCCGGCGATCGAGTCGGCACCTTCATGTGGAACAACCAGGCTCACATGGAGAGCTACATCGCGGTGCCGTGCATGGGCGCCGTGCTGCACACGCTCAACATTCGACTGTTCCCCGAGCAGTTGGCCTACATCGTCAATCACGCCGACGACCAAGTGATCATCGTTGACGGATCGCTCATACCGATCTTCGCCAAGATCCGCGATCAATTGCCCAACGTCCGCCACATCATCGTGAACGGCGACGGCGACAAATCGCTGCTCGGTCCCACGCTCGACTACGAGGAACTCGTCGGGGCCGAGGCGCCGGGCTTTAACTGGCCCGAGCTCGACGAGCGCTCCGCGGCGGCGATGTGTTACACGTCGGGCACGACCGGCAACCCGAAGGGCGTCGTGTACTCACACCGCTCGACGTGGCTGCACTCGCTGGCGTCCACGACCGCCAACAGCCTGGCGCTGAGTGAGGCCGACCGGGTGCTGCTTGTTGTGCCGATGTTCCACGTCAATGCCTGGGGTTGCGCCTACACCGCGTTTTTGGCCGGCGCCGAAATGATCCTTCCGCAGATGTACCTTCAGGGCGATCCGTTGGTGAAGACCATTCGCGAACTGCGTCCGACGGTGGCGTTGGGCGTGCCCACGGTGTGGAACGACGTGTTGCGGGTCACCGCCGAAGACCCGACGGCGGATCTCTCGAGCTTGCGCACGATCGTCGCGGGAGGCTCAGCGGTGCCTCGCGTCATGATCGAGGTGTTCCGCGAACGCCACGGCCTGAAGTTGATCCAGGGCTGGGGGATGACCGAAACCAGTCCGCTGGCCGCGGTGTCGATCCCGCCGACTGGAACTCCTGAAGATAAAGAGGTCGACTACCAAGTGAAGGCCGGACGCGTCGTCGCCGGGGTGCAGTTGCGCACCGTCGCCGAGGACGGAACCGTGCTGCCGCGCGACGGCGAAGCAGTGGGCGAATTTGAGATCCGCGGTCCGTGGATCACGGGGTCGTACTTCGGCGTCGATGATCCCGAAAAGTTCCGTGACGGATGGCTGCGCACTGGAGACGTGGGTTCGCTTGACCCCGAGGGATTCATGGTGATCTCGGACCGCACGAAAGACGTCATCAAATCCGGCGGAGAGTGGATCAGCTCGGTGGAGCTCGAAAACGA
Organism: uncultured Ferrimicrobium sp.; assembly: GCA_964434455.1. Taxonomy (GTDB): domain Bacteria; phylum Actinomycetota; class Acidimicrobiia; order Acidimicrobiales; family RAAP-2; genus RAAP-2. Next base: position 183,228 of record CAYSVK010000004.1, read on the forward strand.
GGTGATGAGCCATCCCGACGTCTTTGAGGCGGCCGTCGTGGCGGTGCCCGACGAACGGTGGCAGGAGCGTCCGTTGTGCTGTGTCGTGCCCAAGCCCGGCGCCACGGTCTCCGCTGAAATGCTGCGCGAGTACCTCGGTCCGCGCGTCGCGCGGTGGTGGATCCCCGAACGTTGGACGTTCATTGACGCCGTGCCGAAGACCAGCGTCGGCAAGTTCGACAAGAAGGTGCTGCGCGCCCAGTACGCCAAGGGCGAACTCGACGTCACCACGTTCGCCTGATGGAGTCCGGAGAACTCGACTCGCTCCTTGACGAGCTGCGCGCAATCGAGGAACGTCTCGGCGACATGATCCTTGACGCCCTGCGCACTCAGAGTCGCTCCGAGGATTCCACCGCCGCGTTGAACCTCGAAAAGCGACTCTCTCGCGCGCGCCGATCGATCGTGAAGGCGCGCGCGACCCTCAACGGCGCGAGCGACGACTAGTCCATCACCCAGCCGTTCACGTCATTGATCAGCTGGCGCAACAGTCCGTAGCTGCGCCGATCAAAGCGCCACACGAGACGCTCCAAGTTAAGCGAGTCTCCCGAGGATCGTTCCGGCCCAAGGGGTTCACTTCGTTCGATGCGACCTTCGGTGACCATGGCGCCGTATCGCTCGTTGGCTTCCTCTAACTGCGCGTCAGTGGGACCGTGGTGCAGCCGCAGCACCACCCGATCGCCGACCATACGCAGCGAGTGGTAGTTGAGATAGAAGTTGCGCACGAGAGCGACGGCTTCTTCCGCTGAACGCGCGAAAGAAAAGAACGTCTCGTCGCTGCGGCTGACGTATCCCTGTCCGGCCACTTTGTCGTCGATGAAAGCCAGCCAACTGGACCAGTAGTCGCCGTCGGGCGCGTCCAACAACACGAGGGGCGCGGGCATGGCTTTGCCGGTCTGCAGCAGCGTGAGCAGTTCGAAGCACTCGTCGAGCGTTCCGAATCCGCCGGGAAAGACTGCGAACGCCGAGGACTCCTTCGTCAACATGACCTTGCGAGTAAAGAAGTAGCGCATCTCGATCAACTTGTCGTCGTCGATGATGAACTCGTTGGCGCCCTGCTCAAAGGGCAACTGGATGTTCACGCCGAACGCGCGTTCCCGGCCGGCTCCCTCAATGCCGGCGGCCATGATGCCGGGACCCGCCCCGGTGACCACCATCCACCCCTGATCCGCAATGCCTTGGGCGAAATCGTGAGCCATTTGATAGAGCGTTGAACTCTCCGGCGTGCGCGCTGACCCGAAGATCGTGACCTTGCGCACGCCGCGATACGGGCCAAAGACTTCGAACGCTTCGACGAGCTCCGCGAGCGCGGCTTCAGCGATTTTCAGATCCAGCGTCTCGGGATCTTGATCGGCCAGCACGACGACTTTCTCCAGCAAGCTGCGCAGCAACTCGCGACGCTGACGGCTCTGCGGCCGATCGGCCAGGATCGCCGCGAGGAGTGCGTCGACCTCGGGAGCGGCGGTCACAGCGTCTCGTAGAGCGTGGTGCGTTGGCGCAGTGGTCGACCAAGCGGCGCCACCAGCGCTGCCATCTCGTGTCGATCCATCTCTTGGCCGTGCGACGCACCCGCCGCTCGCGAAATGTTCTCGTCCATCAACGTGCCACCAATGTCATTGACGCCGGCGCGCAATAGAACGCGTGAGCCCTCCACACCCATCTTCACCCAACTGGTTTGAATGTTGTTGATGAACGTGGCGTAGTGGAGCCGTCCGACCGCGTGCATCAGGTACGCCTCGCGAAAGGTCGGTCCGCGGCGCGCCCGACCGCGCAAGAAGAGGGGAGTGGCCATGTGGATGAACGCCAAGGGCACGAACTCCGTGAATCCGCCGGTCTCTTTTTGCAGTTCCCGAGTCACGATGAGGTGCTCGGCCCAGCTGGCATAGCGCTCGACCGCGCCGAACATGATTGTGACGTTGGAGCGAAGACCAACCGAGTGCGCGGCGCGGTGCACGTCGAGCCATTGCTGGCTGGTGATCTTGTCGGGACAGAGAATTTCGCGCACGGGATCGTGCAAGATCTCCGCAGCCGTTCCGGGCAAGGTCTTGAGACCTGCATCGCGCAACCGAGCGAGATACTCCTCGAGGCCCACTCCCAAGCGACGTGCGCCCTCAAAGACCTCGAGCGCGCTGAAGGCGTGCACGTGGATCGTCGGTGACCCCGCCTTGACCGCGGCGACGACGTCGACGTAGTAGTCGCCGTCAAAGTTCGGATGGATGCCACCCTGTAAGCACACCTCAGTAGCGCCGCGCGCTTCGGCTTCGCGCACTCGCTCACTGATTTCGTCCAAAGTGAGCAGATACGGGTCGCCCCGCAAGTTGAGCGACAGCGGACCCTTAGAGAAAGCGCAGAACCGGCACTTAAAGGTGCAGACGTTGGTGTAGTTGATGTTGCGATTCACGACGAAGGTCACCTCGTCGCCCACCAGTTGCCGCCGGATGTCGTCAGCTAGCTCGCCGATCGCGTGGACATCGCCACCTCGAGCGCTAAAGAGAGTCACCAGCTCGTCGCGGTCGAATTCGTAGCCCGGGTGATAGCGCCGCAGCAGTGACGAGACCGAATCGGTGTGGCTGCGGCGTGGGACGAGGACGTCAGGATTCACGTCACCGCCGGCGCACCAAAGACCGTCGCGCGCGCGCGACTCTCCATCGGACTGCGCCAGAACTGCCGCTCGCATCTCCTCGGCGACGAACCGTTCGGACTGTGACGCCCATTCGGGATAGATCGTCAATCGCGGAACCAAGGTGAGACCCGTTGCGTCCACCTCATTCGCCAATGTCTCAATTGCGGGCCACGCTCGCTCGGGATTGACGTGATCGGCCGTGACTGGAGAAATCCCGCCGAAGTCGTCGATACCGAACTGCAGCAATCGCGCCGGCTCGTCAGAGAGATTGGGCGGCGCCTGCAGGTGAATATCGTCCGGCAGGATCAAGCGGGCAATCGCAATTGTCCAGTGGAACTCCTCATCGCTCGCCGCGGGCCACGCGGCCATGGCGGTTCGCGGTTTCGGCAAGAAGTTCTGCACGATCACTTCTTGGACGTGGCCGTGCTGTCGGTGAGCGGCAGCAATGGCCTCGAGTGCGTCGACGCGGTCGGCCCGACTCTCACCGATTCCGACGAGAATCCCGGTCGTAAACGGGATGGCAAGTTCGCCCGCCGAGTGCAGAGTGCCGAGACGACGCTCTTGACTCTTGTCGGGTGCCAGTCGATGAGCTTCGAGGTCCGCCAGGGTCTCGATCATCATTCCCTGCGACGCTGACACCGTGCGCAGTCGAGCGAGCTCGTCGGCGTAAAGCGCCCCCGCGTTGGCGTGGGGGAGCAGACCCGTCTCGCTCACCACGGCGCGGCACGCGTCGACGAGATAGTCCACCGTTGAGGCGTATCCGCGATCGGCGAGCCAGCGCGCCGCCTCTTCATAGCGAAGTTCGGGCCGCTCACCCAGCGTGAACAGTGCCTCGCGGCATCCGGCGGCGGCGCCCGCGCGGGCAATCTCGAGCACCTCATCGATGTCGAGATAGGGCGACGCGACCCGAGCGGGCGCTTGAGCAAACGTGCAGTACCCGCAGCGATCGCGACAGAGTTTGGTGAGAGGAATGAACACCTTCGGCGAATACGTCACCACCGAACCAAACAACTCTCGGGCGCGCGCGTACGCCAGCGGAGCGAGATCGCGGGCTCGAAGTTCCAGCCACTCGAGTCGCTCCCCGAGCAGACCCGGGGCGCTCATCGCGCCATCGTAGGCAGTGCCCCCAGTAACTGATCCGCCTCATCCATCGACTCGACGTACAGCTCGATCACGTGGCGGTCTCGTGCGCGCAGCGCGGCGGCGTCCGCTCGGGCCTGGGCCACATGCAGATCGTGAAATGAGTAGCCACGACCTGGAATGCGGATCGGCTCGCTTTGTGGCCGAATGACCAGTTGCACGCTCACGACGCCCGCAGGTCCGCCCTTGTGCAGTTGTCCAGACGAATGCATAAAGCGCGGTCCGAGTCCGGCGGTGACGATCGGCCATCGCGAGCTGCACTGCACGCGCAGCGCCTCCAGTCGCGATTCGAGTTCCGTGGGTCCAAAGAGCTGAATCGTGACGTACGTCGCTGCGTCGAGTAATTCGAGATCGTGTGGCGTGATGGTTGTCGATGAACTCCACGGAGTGGGCGACTGCAGATTCGCGAATGTGCGGTGTTTGGCGTCTTCGACATCTGGTTGATCAAACGGATTGACATCTAATTCAAAGGCGTATCCGACAGTCTGAACGTGCCAGCGGAAGATGTCGCGCGCAAATGTGGCGCGTTCGGGCAGCGTGGCTTTAGCGACCGAAGCGTGGCCCACCGTTGGCAGGACACCGCGACCTTCCTTGCCCGTGGACTCGGCCACGAGTTGCTCGAGCCACAGTTCGCGCGACATCGTCGTGGGGGGACCACCGAGATCCAAAGTGAGGAGTTGATCGTGGTCGCTCACGGCATTAACGGCATCCAAGAACCACTGCACCAGCTCGTCGGGCTCAAGACCTTCACCCGCGGACTCGACGATCTCGGTTCCGTTTACTCCTCCGGCCAGGGCCGGGAGAAGTCCGAACGGTCCGAGCGCCGAATACCGACCACCGCAGTTGGGATCGCCATGAATCACGGCCGCACCGAGCGAGCGCGCCAGTTCCTCAAGCGACGTGCCCGCGTCGGTCAATACCGTCAAATCACGCGGATCCAGTCCGTGCCCTAAAGCCCACGCCATTGCGGCGACGGTTTCAATGGTGGAACCCGACTTGGAGCCAACGAGGACGTTGACTCCGTCAAAGGTCGTTGACGCAATCGTGTCGGGATTCGACGTGTCAAGAATCGATAGTCGGTTACCTCCAAGAGCGCCAGCGAGCATGGCCGAGCCCGAACTGGATCCACCCATCGCAATCAACAACGTGTGTTCATGACGAGGCGCTCGACGAACAAACCACGTGTCCTGCAGAGCGGCCACGCGGTCGGTCAACTCTCCGTAGTGATTTATCCATCCGTCGCGGGTCGGTCCGTCCCCACCCACCACGAAGCGCACATCACCGCGCGCCAGGCGCCGCGCCGCGTCGCTCGCCAGCTCGTTCACGGAGCCAGCTTCGACGTAACTGTCTGCAGCAACTCTTCGTACGACGATTCGAACGCGGCCACGCCGTCGCGCTCCAGCTGATCGGTCAGCGCGTGAACGTCAATTGCCGCACTCAGTTCCTTCAGTGTCTGACGCATCGCGTGGCGTACCTCATCGCGGGAAATCCCATCGGCGTCCAGCCTGCCGTGATCGATGAAGGACGCGAGAGTCGCGTCGGGCATGGTGTTCACTGTCTCGTCGGCGATGAGCGGCTCGACATACAACAAGTCGTGGTACGACGGGTTCTTGGTCGAGGTTGACGCCCACAGCGGACGTTGCACCTGGGCCCCGGCGCTTAGTAATTCGCGAGCATCCTCACGATCAAATCGCTGCCGAAACATTTCGTAGGCCTCGGCTACCTGGGCGTTGGCCCCTCGGCCGCGCAGCTCGGGATGCTGTTCGAGTTGAGGGTCGGCCGCGGTGTCCACGCGCGACACGAAAAAGGACGCCACCGAGGAGAGCTGAGAGACGTCGCGTTCTGCGCGCAGGGCACCGACGACCCCCGACACATACGCGTCCATAACTTGGGCGTAGCGCTCGAGCGAGAAAATCAGGGTCACGTTGACGTTGATTCCCTCACTGAGCACCGAGGTAATCGACGCGAGTCCCGCGACGGTCGCGGGAATCTTCACCATGAGGTTGGGTCGCCCGACCGCGGCGGCCAGTCGCTTCGCCGCCGCGGTCGTCGCGGCGGCGTCGTACGCGAGGCGTGGGGAGACTTCAAGCGACACAAAGCCGTCCAAGTACCGCCGCGTGCCCGCGGCCAACTCTCGACGCGACGCGTCATGGACACCTGCGAGCACGTCACAGGCATCGCGCACGTCGGCAACAGCGAGTGCTTCAAAGACTGCCTCGGCGCCGTGCAGTTCACTCGCTGCGACGTCGGCGTCGTACTGCGTGGAGGTCGCAAGCGCTTTGGCGAAGATCGAAGGGTTTGAGGTCACACCTCTCACGCCATCGTCAATTAAAGACTGCAGCGTCCCGTCTTTTAGCCAGTCGCGCCGCAAATTGTCGATCCAGGGGCTTTGGCCGTGCTCGATATAGAGGGCGTCGAGCGAGGTCACGACAGACCTAGTTGGTCAAGGACATGGTTAATGACCGCCTGCGACGTGATGTTGAAGTAGTCAAAGACAAACGGCCCGGGCGCCGACAGCCCGAATGTGTCGATGCCGAGGGGCTGGTCGACGTAACGGTGCCAGCCGAGGGTGGAAGCCGCTTCGAGCGAGAGCGAGGGAATGTCGCGACGCAGCACGTCGCGGCGGTAGTCCGCCGGCTGATCCTCAAAACAGGTCCAACACGGCAGTGCCACGACGCGGGTCATCACGCCTCGTTCGGCCAGTTGGTCGCTCGCCGAAAGACAGACCGAAACTTCTGACCCCGTTGCTACCAGAGTGAAACGTGCGTCGTCATGCTCGCGCAGCACGTAGCCGCCTCGTCGGCTTCCGAGCACCGATGCGGCCTGGTCACTTGGTGATAGGACGGGAATGTCCTGTCGGGTGAGAATCAGAGCGGTTGGCGCCATCTGCGGGGCGGTGAGCAAGTCATGGAGCAACAACAACGTCTCGTTAGCGTCGCTCGGACGAACGACGTGCAAGTTCGGGATAGCGCGCAACGACGCGAGATGCTCAATCGGTTGGTGCGTGGGACCGTCCTCGCCGACGCCAACTGAATCGTGGGTGAAGACAAACAGGACCGGTGACTCTGACAGCGCCGCCAAACGGATCGCTGGTCGTTCGTAGTCACTAAAGACAAAGAACGTGGATCCGAGGGGACGAACTCCGCCGTGCCGGGCCATTCCCACCATGACCGCACCCATCGCGTGTTCGCGTACGCCGTAGTAGATCTGGCGGCCCTCGGGGGTCTGAGCCGTGTGAGCGACCGTGCCGGTCAGGAGCACTCCGGTGTTGTCGGTGAGGTCCGCTGACCCGGCGACGAGTCCCGGCGCGTTCGCGCTCAGTGACTCGAGCGCACGTTGTAACGCCTTGCGAGTCGCGACACTGGTGCCCGCGTCGTAGCTCGCTGGTGGCTCCGCTCGCGTGTCCACTCCGCCCACGCGAAGTTGTCGCAGCAACGCGTCACCGCGTGAGGCGGCCGCCGCGAGACGCGACTCCCACAGCCGTCGCTCGTGGTGCGCGTCTACCCGCGCCTCTAAGAATCGCTCGCCGAGCTCATCGTCAATCGCGAACGGCGCGGAGTCGACGCCGATGAGACTCTTTACTTCGGCGATGGCATCGGCTGAGAACGGAACACCGTGGGCCTCACGCGTATCGGTCATGGACGAACTTGGCGCACCGATATGGCTGCGCACAATGATCAGCGAGGGACGAGTGATCTCGGCCATGGCTTCGCGGCACGCTGTCTCAATCGCGTCGAGATCGTTCGCGCGCTCACCGAGTTCAATCACGTGCCAGCCGTACGCGCGAAAGCGACCGGCGGTGTCGTCGTTCAGGGCTAACTCGCTTGGTCCGTCAATCGTGATGTGGTTCTCGTCGTAAAAGACGGTGAGGCGATCAAGGCCGAGGAATCCGGCGAGCGACGCTGCTTCGTGACTGATGCCCTCTTCAATGCAGCCGTCGCTCGCGATCACCCACGTGCGGTGATCAACCAGCGCCTCGCCGTACTGGGCGCGCAAGATGCGTTCGGCGATCGCCATTCCGACGCCATTGGCAAATCCTTGACCGAGCGGTCCCGTAGTGACTTCGACGGTGGGTGTCGTGCCGGCCTCGGGATGTCCAGGAGTGCGACTGTGCGCCTGGCGAAACGATTCGAGGTCTGTGCGCTCGACTCCGTAGCCAAAACAGTTGGCGAGCGCGTACTGCAAGATCGACGCGTGTCCGCAACTGAGAATGAACCGATCGCGATCCGGCCACGTGGGGTCACGGGCGTCGTGGCGCATGATGCGCGAGAACAACGTGACGCCAAGCGGCGCGAGGGCCATCGCGGTGCCGGAATGTCCGGACCGGGCTTTGGCCGGGGCGTCCATCGCCAGCGCGATCACCTGGCGGACGGCCGCATCTTCGAGCGCGGTCGCGCCCGCGTAAGTCGTCGCCGCCATCGACGGTCACGTTAGTGAGCGCGACTTTGTTAATTGAGCACTGCGCCTCAGTACTGTGGCCGCGTGGGGCTCCAAGTGCCGCCGAACTGTGACCTCACGCTGGGTCTCATCTGTACGGACAAATCAGTGCCGGGCACGACCACGTGGCAGATGCGCGCCGACGAGCGTTTCGCCAATCCCGGGGGAGTGATCCAGGGCGGTTTCATCGCCGCGATGCTCGACAGCTCAATGGGCGCGAGCGCGGTGACGTCGCTCGAGGGTCGTCGCGCGCGAGTGGCCAATGCCGAGATGAAGGTCAGCTTCGTGCGCAGCGCCAAGGTGGGTTCGACCCTGCGCTGTACGGCGCGGGTAATCGAAAGCGGGGCGACCGTCATCTTCGTGGAGGCGACGGTGCACGACGACGAGGACCGATTGATCGCTACGGCCTCATCGACCTACATCGCCAAAGATCGCACGTAGGTTCGCTCGGTATCCTTGGGCGGTGGCCGGCCGCTTTCGCGCACTGTTTGACCAGAACCCGATTCGCCGCGACATCGAAGAGCTGACGCGCCTCACGACGCAGTACGTCAAAGAAGAGACGGTTCAACCGGTTAAGGACCTCGGGCGATTCGCGGCGTTTGGCTGTCTCGGTTCGATCTTCGTGGGACTCGGCACGTTGCTCGCGCTCATTGGCCTGTTGCGCCTGATGCAGACCGAAACCACTTGGTTCCACGGGCATCTCAGCTGGCTGCCGTACGTCATTGTCGCGTTGCTCGGCATTGCCGTCGCCGGGCTCGCAGGGCTGCGCATCGCCGCTGGACCGGCCAAACGACGTTTGCCCGCCCCGAAGAAGGACCACTAATGGCCGAACGCGAACAGACGCCCACTCGAAAGGAACTCGAATCCGCTGCGCGACGACTATTCGGTTCGGTGGGTCAAGCCACCGATGACGCGAAGGGACCCGCGAAGATGACGGGAGCCGCCGTCGGAATTCTCGGCGCGCTCGTCGCGTTTGTCTGGGGACGTCGACGCGGTCGGCGTCGCAAGACCTACGTCGAGGTTCGGCGCTCGAAGTGACCGGCAAGGTGTTCTCCATGGCGATGGCGTTTGCGTACCGACGCGCGCGCAAAGTCGGCGGCAAGCTCTGGTGGTTCGTGCTCGCGGCCCTGGCGCTCGTCTCGGCGCTCGATCGACGCGGCGACAAGGTGGCGTCGAAGACCTTCACACTTCGTGGATCTGACACCGTCGAGGTCGTCAGCTCCGACGGGACGGTGGAGTGAGCGAATCGCTGTTGCGCGCCGGCGAGCGCGTGATGCTCATTGACGGCAAAGATCGGCGCTACCTGGTGGCGCTACGCCCCGGGGCGAGTTTTCACACCCATTCGGGCATCGTCCAACACGATCAGGTGATCGGAGCCAACGAGGGCGACATCGTCGCTGGATCGACGGGACGCGAATTCTTAGTGCTGCGTCCAACGCTGAGCGACGTGGTCCTCAAAATGCCGCGGGGTGCGCAAGTGATCTACCCGAAGGACCTCGGGGCGATTCTCATGGCCGCCGACATTGGACCGGGCATGCGGGTGCTCGAAGCCGGTGTTGGCAGCGGGGCGCTCTCGATGACCATTTTGCGGGCCGGAGCGTTGGTCAAGGGGTACGAGATCCGCGAGGACTTTGCCGAACGTGCTCGCGAGAACGTGCGCGCCATGCTCGGCGACCACGTCTCGTACGACGTCGAGATTCGCGACGTCACACTCGACATTGAAGAGCGCGGGCTTGATCGGATCCTGCTCGACATGCCCGAGCCTTCCAAGGTCGTGGCGCACGCCGAAGCGGCGCTGCGACCCGGCGGAATCTTTCTGAGTTACTTGCCCACCATCAATCAGACCCAACTTTTGCGAGAGACGTTGCGCCGACACGCCTTCGGGTTGGCCGAAACGGTGGAGGTGCTGCGGCGCACCTGGCACATTGAGGAGCGTTCGGTGCGGCCGGACCATCGCATGGTGGCGCACACGGGATTCATCACGACGGCGCGCCGGTTGGCCCGACCGTTCGGGGAGTAACTACTCCTTTTCGATGAAGATGCACTCGCCGGGGCACTCTTCGGAGGCCTCGGTCACCGCATCTTCGAGCTCGGCGGGTACGTCAGCCATGCCCGCAGACCCACCCGGCTCGTTCTTAATCGACGCGCCCTCTTTGACGTAGGCGAGGCCGTCGTCGAGCAGCGTGAACACGGCCGGCGCGATCTCTTCGCACAGGCCATCGCCCGTGCAGAGATCTTGGTCGATCCACACCTTCATCTCGGCCCTTCCGCGCTCGAATGAAAACTCGACTTTAGTGGTCCAGAACTGCCAAATCGCCGACCGCGATTGAACGAAAGCCCTTCACTATGGTGGGCTCATGGCCGAATCGAGCACGCCAACACCCGAAGAGTACGAGCAGCTCCAAGGTGAGTTGCGTCGAGCGCTGGATGATCTTGACGCACTGCGCCGACGCGGTGAGGAGTTCCCGTCCCGTGTCGAACTGCTCGAAGAGCAACTCCTGGAGGCTCGCGGTCAGCTCACCCAGGCGCGCAGCAACAACGAAAAGTTGACCATCACCATTCAACAGACCCGCGAGCAGGTCGCTGCGCTGCGCGAGGAAGTCGACAAGCTCACCCAACCGCCCTCGGTCTACGGCACCTTCTTGGACTTCAACGGCGACGGGACAGTCGACATCTTCGCGTCGGGCCGCAAAATGCGCGTGGCGCTGCACCCGGCGATCGATCCGGGAATGGTCAGTCGCGGCAACGAAGTCGTGCTGAATGAAGCGTTCACCGTGATCGCCATCCGTGACGCTGACGGTCAAGGCGAGGTGGTGTCAGTCAAAGAGGTGCTCGACGGCCGTCGCGTCATGATTAGCGGTCGCGGCGACGAAGAGCGCGTCGTGGAGCGCAGCGACGCGCTTGACGGTCTGCACCTACGCGCCGGGGACGCTCTGCTCTTTGACGGCCGCAGCAATCTGCTGATTGAGAAATTGGCCCGCCAGGAGGTTGAGGACCTCGTCTTAGAAGAAGTCCCCGACATCTCCTACGCCGACGTCGGGGGACTCGATCGCCAAATTGAGGCGATCACCGACGCAGTGGAACTGCCATACCTGCACCGACGACTGTTCGCGGACTACGAACTACCCGCGCCGAAGGGCATCTTGCTTTACGGTCCGCCGGGGTGCGGCAAGACCCTGATTGCGAAGGCGGTCGCGAACTCTTTGGCGGCCAAGGTCTCTCAACTCACCGGCAACGCCAACGTGCGCAGCTACTTCTTGAACATCAAGGGACCCGAGCTGCTCAACAAATACGTCGGTGAAACCGAGCGCCAGATTCGCCTGGTCTTTGAGCGTGCGCGCGAAAAGGCCGAAGAGGGTGTGCCGGTCATCGTGTTCTTCGACGAAATGGACAGCCTCTTTCGCACGCGCGGCTCAGGGATCAGCTCGGACATGGAGAGCACGATCGTGCCGCAGTTGCTGGCCGAGATTGATGGCGTTGAGTCCCTGCGCGACGTCATCGTGATCGGCGCCACCAACCGCGAAGACCTCATCGACCCCGCCATTTTGCGCCCCGGTCGACTCGACGTGAAGATCAAGATCGAGCGCCCCGACGAGGAGGCGGCCGCACAGGTCTTTGCGCGGTACCTGCACCACAACTTGCCGATCGACGACTCCGAAGTGCGCGAGCTCGGCGGGGGAGACGCCGAAAAGGCCATTCGCGTCATGATCGAAAAGACCGTGGCCGAGATGTACCTCGTCGACGACGAGAACCGCTTCTTAGAGGTCACCTACGCCGGCGGCGACAAGGAAATCCTCTACTACAAGGATTTCGCGAGCGGCGCCATGATCGAAAACATCGTGCGACGCGCCAAGAAGCTCGCGGTCAAGCGCGAGATTGCCCAGGAAGGTCGCGGCATTCGCCTCGAGGACCTGTTGGCGTCGATTCGCCAGGAGTACCACGAGAACGAGGACCTACCGAACACCACCAACCCGGACGACTGGGCGCGCATCTCGGGCAAGAAGGGCGAGCGGATTGTCTTTATTCGCACCCTCGTGAATCAGCCGAGCGAGGAGCCGACCGGCGGACGCTCCATCGAGTACGTGGGAACCGGCCAGTACCTCTAATTCCATGGTGACACCCAAAGTTCTCGGCATCGAGACCGAGTACGGCATTCTCGGTGGACCCGACCACGATCAGATCACCGCGTCCAGCCTCATCGTCAACGCGTACGCCCAACCGGGCCGCAGTCACGTGAACTGGGACTTTGAAGATGAGATGCCTGGACACGACGCGCGCGGGTTTCCAGCATTGACCTCCCTCGCACCGATCGTGGAAACCCATCTCGCGAACACCGTGCTGCCCAACGGCGCGCGCTTTTACGTCGATCACGCTCATCCGGAGTACTCCTCGCCGGAATGTCGCACGCCGCGCGAAGCGGTGCTCTTTGACGTGGCCGGTGAAGAAGTCCTGCGTCGCGCCGCGCGAGCGGCCAACGAGCTGAACCAGCCGCACACTCCAATCGTCGTGCACAAGAACAACTCCGACGGCAAGGGCAACTCCTACGGATGTCACGAGAACTACCTCGTTGATCGCCAGGTGCCCTTTGACGCCATCGTGCGCGCGATGATCCCTCATCTCATCAGTCGCCAACTGATCTGTGGCGCGGGCAAAGTTGGCGCGGAGACCGAAGCGGGCCACGCGCTCGGGCCGACGTTTCAGCTCAGCCAGCGCGCTGAGTTCTTTGAGGAAGTCGTGGGGCTCGAAACCACGCTCAAGCGACCGATCGTGAACACCCGCGACGAACCTCATGGAGATCCCGAGCGGTTCCGTCGGCTCCACGTGATCATCGGCGACGCCAACATGAGCCAGACCGCCACTCTCGTGAAACTCGGATCAACTTCGCTCTTGCTCGCCGTGCTCGAACAGCGCGGCCCCGAGGTCTTTCCGGCAATCCCGCGCCACCCAGTGCGGGCGGTGCGGGCGTACTCGGCCGATATCAGCGGCACCGTGGCCGTTGACGGTGAAGATGACGTGACCCGCACTGCGTGGGACTACCAAGACGTGCTCTGGCATCTGGCGAACCAGTTCGCCGACAGCGCCGACGTGGCGCTCGTGGCCCCCGAGGACGAAGTGCGCGAAGTGCTGACCCAGTGGCGCGAGATGCTCGATGGGGTTCGCGATGACCCCGATTCAGTGGCGGACCGCGTTGACTGGGTCGCCAAACATCGCCTCGTTCGCGGCTATCAAGAGCGCCACGATCTGCGCGACGACAATCTGCGCCTACGGGCGATCGATCTGCAGTACCACGACGTACGACCCGACAAGTCCTTGGCCGCACGTGCGAACTTGCGCCAGCTCGTAACAACCGCTGACTCACTCGGTGCGCTCAATGAGCCGCCGCACACCACGCGCGCGTACTTCCGCGGTCGTTGCATCGCCAAGTACTCGGACAACATCGCCGCGGCCAACTGGGATTCGGTCGTCTTTGATCTCGGCGTCGGCCCACTGCACCGCGTTCCTATGATGGATCCACTACGAGGAACGGCTGAATTAACCGGTGCACTACTCGACCGGTGTTCATCGGCTAAAGAACTCTTAGATGAATTGGGTTCGTAGCGTGGAGCGTCAATGAGCGAGCAGGAACAGGTCCGTCGGCAGCGCACTGAGCGCAAGACCGAAGAGATTGCCGACGTCGAAGTCGATTCGACCAAGGGCGACCAGATCAAGGCTGACCTCGACGATCTCTTGGACGAGATTGACGAGGTCCTCGAAGACAACGCCGAAGAGTTCGTGCGCAACTACGTCCAAAAGGGCGGCGAGTAGTCAATGGGGCTGCCGCTGTTCTCGGTCGGCGACGACCCGGGACCCTCTTTTGATCGGTTGCTGCATCAGATGGGCGAGCGCGTCGTGTCCGCCCCGCGAATTGATGATTTTGTCCACGCCACCACGGTGGTGGCCCTGCGCTGCGAAGGGGGAGTGGTCCTCGTCGGCGACCGCCGGGCCACAGGCAGCTACATCGCCAGCCGCGACGTGCGCAAGATCGAAGCGGCGGATCGCTTCACCGCCATTGCGATCTCGGGTTCGGCCGCACTCGGAATGGAGTTCATTCGCCTCATTCAATTGAGCTTCGAGCACTACGAGAAGATGACCGACGCCGTGCTCAGTCTTGAGGGCAAGGCCAACTACCTGTCGCCGCTCATCCAGCGCAACAATTTGACGACACCCTTCTTGGTGCTGCCCCTGCTCGCGGGCTTTGACACCACCCGACAGCTCGGCCGAGTCTTTGAGTACGACGGCGCGGGCGGCTGTTACGAGCGCGACGACTTCACGACCATTGGTTCGGGCTCGCCGTTCGCGGAGAGCGCTCTGCGCCTCGGCTTTCGCACGAACCTCACTCTTGAGGAGGGCATCGATCTCGCGGCCCTCGCGGTCTATGAAGCTGGTGACAACGACCCGGCCACGGGCGGACCGGACTTCGTGCGCAACATCTATCCCATGATCGTGACGGTGACCTCCGACGGATTCACCGAGCTATCGGCCGAACGCTCGGAGGCGAAATTCCGCGAGATCAATGAGCGACGCGCCGCCAGCGGCGGACGAGCGGGGTCGTCACTGCGATGACGATGCCCTTTTACGTATCGCCCGAACAACTCATCAAGGATCGTGCGGAGTTCGCCCAAAAGGGCATCGCGCGCGGCCGCTCGATGGTGGCTGCGATCTACGACCAGGGCGTGCTGCTCGTGGCCGAGAATCCCTCCGCCAGTCTCAACAAGATCTCGGAGATCTACGACCGCATCGCCTTTGCGGGCGTGGGCAAGTACAACGAGTTCGACCGCCTCCGCGAAGCGGGCATTCGGTGGGCCGACTCGATGGGGTACACGTACGCGCGCGAGGACGTCGACGCGCGAGCTCTGGCCAACTACTACGCGCAGTACCTCGGAGCGATGTTCACCGAAGGTTCCAAGCCGCTCGAAATTGAGATTCTCGTGGCCCAGCTCGGCAGCCATCACCGACCGACCAAGCTCTTTCACTTGGCGTATGAAGGCACGATCACCGATGAGCAGCGATTCGCGGTTCTCGGTGGTGACGCTGAAACCATCAAGGAGCGATTCGCGACCGCCGAAGAGGGCAACGCTGATCTGGCGAACACCTTGAAGCAGGCCGCCAGCGCCCTCAGCGGACCTGATCGCACCATTGGCGTCGCCGATCTCGAGGTCGCAATTCTTGAGGATCGCGGCGCGCGACGGACCTTTACGCGCCTGGAGGATGGCGCGGTCGCCGACCTGCTCGGTTAAAACTCTCCGCTGTGGAGCGTCGCATCGTCGGCATCGAGACCGAGTACGGCGTCACTTTTACCTTTCGCGGTCAGCGCCGGCTCAGCCCTGACGAGGTCTCTCGCTTCCTCTTTCGCAAAGTCGTGGCGTGGGGCCGGTCGTCCAACGTCTTTCTGGAAAACGGCAGCCGGCTCTACCTCGATGTGGGCAGTCACCCCGAATACGCCACCGCGGAGTGCGACAACCTCTATGACCTCGTGGCGCAGGACAAAGCGGGCGAATCGATTCTGCAGGGACTCGTCGACTACGCCCAGCAACAGCTCGACGCCGAGGGCGTGAAGGGCGAGATCTTTCTCTTTAAGAACAACAGCGACTCGGCCGGTAACTCCTACGGATGCCACGAGAACTACTGCACTGAACGCGACGAGGACCTCTCGCGCCACGAACAGCTCACCATTCCGTTTCTCATCACCCGGCAGATCTTCGCGGGGGCCGGTCGCATCGTCACAACTAACCGCGGCACGCACTATTCGCTGTCGCAACGCGCCGAGGTGATCTGGGAGACGATCTCGTCCGCCACGACGCGCAGCCGTCCGATCATCAACACGCGCGATGAGCCTCACGCTGATCCCGAAAAGTACCGCCGTCTGCACGTGATTATCGGCGACTCCAACATGAGCGAGTTCGCGACGTTTCTGAAGACCGGAACGATGGCCGTGGTGCTCTCCATGGTCGAGGATCGCACCACGATTCTGCGCGACTACACGTTGGCGCAACCGATGAACGCGTTGCGCGAAGTCTCGACCGACCTCTTCAGTGAGCGGCCGATTCGCCTGCAAAACGGTCGAGAACTGACGGCCCTCGAACTTCAAGAGGATCTCTGTGATCGCGCCGAAACCTTTGTTCAGTCACGACACTTGCCAAACGACCTCCAACAAGCCGTGTCGATGTGGCGCCAGGTCCTGACTCAGTTGCGCAAGGACCCCCTCGAGCTCTATCGCGAAGTCGACTGGGTCGCGAAGTACCGATTAGTGGAGCAACTTCGCCAACGTGAGAATCTGGCGATCACGCACCCGAAGGTGAACATGATCGACCTGCTCTATCACGACACCAATCGGGATCGCGGTTTGTTCTATCGCCTGGAGCGAAAGGGACAGATCGAGCGAATGGTCACGGAGGACGCCATTGCCACGGCGACGACCACTCCGCCGCAGTCCACGCGAGCACGAATGCGCGGTGCATTCGTCAAGCGTGCGAACGAGAAGAACCGTGACTTCACCGTGGACTGGGTCCATCTCAAGCTCAACGATCAACTGCAGCGGACGTTGATGCTGAAGGATCCGTTTCGCAGCCACGACGACCGCTTCGACCGGTTGCTCAACTCGCTCTGAGAGGTTCAAGCAAGTCGTCGCGATAGCCTCGATTAGTGGCCGTCGATTCAACAATCGACGACGGTTCCGCCAACGTTCCAACACCGACGAAACCTCGTCACCCGATTCGCACGCTGATCGAGTGGATCACGGTTGTCGCCCTGGCGTTGGTGCTCGCGCTCGTGCTGCGCGCCAACGTCGTGCAGACCTTCTTTATTCCGTCAGGTTCCATGATTCCGACCTTGCAGGTAGGTGATCGCATTGTGGTCTCAAAGCTCAGTGTGGAGTGGGGCACCATTCATCGAGGCGACATCGTGGTATTTCGCCGACCCCCGCGCGAAGACTGCGGCGGCGCCGAGGTCAATGATCTCGTTAAGAGAGTGATTGGCTTACCCGGTGATCGCCTCACCTCGAAGGGCAACACGATCTACATCAACGGTCGAGCGTTGCACGAGACGTGGTCGCACACCGAACCACTCGGCACGCCCATTGATCCCATCACTGTGCCGAAAGACGAGTACTTCATGATGGGTGATAACCACGGTTCGTCGTGCGACAGTCGCTACTGGGGTCCGATCAAACGGAGTCTCATCGTCGGCAAGGTGTTTATGCGCGTCTGGCCGCTTTCGCGTTTCTCGTTCCTGTAGGGGAGCGGTCCTAGGGCGAGCCGTACAATTGCCGCGTGTTCAACCTGAGTCCCATCAAAATCATGATCATCGTCGCGGTGATCTTGGTTCTGTTCGGACCCGACAAGTTGCCTCAGGTCGCCCGACAGCTCGGAGCGGCGTGGAAGGGACTTCGCTCAGTTCAAGAACGCATTGAGTCCGAAGTCCGAGAGGTTGTCCCCGATCTACCGACCAGTGCCGACATAGTTCGCATCGCGCGCAGCCCGGTCAATCTCCTCAACTCATTGGCCGATCGCGTGAATCGAGGAGATCTTTCCAGTGACAGTCCCGAGGGACCCGAAGCACCCACGGTGTACGCCGAAGATGGACCACCGATCGTGGCTGAAGAGCCTGAGGAGCCGCCTGTTGCACCACCGCCCGCCGTTCGACCTCAGCCCTCCGTCGCTGACCCGTCGCTGAACTAGTTCCCCATATGGCGACGCTCACTCGAAACGCCCAGCGCGCCGCGTCCGGCATGACCATCGCCGAGCACTTAGCCGAAGCACGAAAGCGACTACTCATCAGCTTTGCCGCGATCCTGCTCGGCGCAGTGATCGCGTTCGTCTTCTACTCGCACATACTTAGTTGGCTCCAGCATCCGTACTGCAACCTCGACCCGCACAACTGCAAATTCCTCGTGTTGGGCCCGCTCGACGGACTCTCATTGCGCATCAAGATCGGTTTCTTCGGCGGACTGGTGCTGGCGTCGCCGGTCGTGTTCTTTGAGATCTGGCGATTCATCACGCCGGGGCTCAAGCAGCGTGAGCGGCGCTACGCAATTCCCTTCGTCGTGGCGTCAGTGATCTTCTTTGTAGCCGGCTGCGCGATGGCCTTTTACAGCTTTGGACACGCGCTTCGTTTCTTGCAGGCGATCGGCGGTCCGGAGCTCCAAGCCCACTACCAGCCCAATCAGTACCTCAGTCTGGTCACGCTGATGATGGCTGCCTTTGGCATCACCTTTGAGTTCCCGGTACTCCTCGTGAGCCTGCAGTTGGCCGGGGCGGTCACGCCGGCCACGTTGCTCAAACACTGGCGTGTCGCCGTCGGAGCGATTGTGGTCGCGTCAGGAGTCTTTACCCCGAGCGGCGATCCGTTCTCGATGATGGTTCTCATGGTGCCGCTCATCATCTTTTACTTCGGGTCAATTGCTGTCGGAAAACTGTTCCGTCGGTGACCGCGCCGCTGCGCGAACGTTTCGAATCGACACTCGGTTTCGCCCTTGACGACTTTCAACACCGTTCCCTTGACGCCGTTGACGCCGGGCGAAGTGTGCTCGTCAGCGCACCGACCGGGTCCGGCAAGACCCTCGTGGCCACCTACGCCATTGAGCGGCAGCAGAGTCTCGGTCAGCGCAGCTTCTACACCACACCGTTAAAGGCACTGTCGAACCAGAAGTACCACGAACTGTGCGGGCGCTTCGGGCTCGGACAGGTCGGACTTCTCACCGGCGACGTCTCGATCGAACGCGATGCGCCCATCGTCGTGATGACCACTGAAGTGCTGCGCAACATGCTGCTCACCGAATCCCGTCAGGTGGAACGATTGGGATTGGTCGTCCTAGACGAGGTCCACTACCTGCAAGACCCCTTCCGCGGAGGAGTCTGGGAGGAAGTCATCGTGCTCACCCCAGCGTCAGTGCAGTTCGTCGCGCTGTCCGCCACAGTGTCAAATGCGCCCTTTGTCGGTGAGTGGCTCAGTTCGGTTCGTGGTCCGACGGACGTCGTCGTCGAATCGACACGGCCCATCCGGTTGCACAATCACGTTGCTCTCCAACGCCGCGCCGAAGAGCGACCCGAACTCTTGGACCTGCTCGACGACGGGAGATTGGCCGACGCCGCTCGACGCGTGGACAATCAACAGCGAGCGACTCGGAAGTTCCGACCCGGTCCCAAGTGGCACGGATCCAAGTCGAGCGCACCACCGCCGCCGTTTCGCGCACCACGGCGAAGTGACCTGCTGCGCAGCCTTGACGGCGACGATTTACTTCCCGCCATCGTGTTCATCTTTTCGCGAGCCGCCTGCGATGACGCGGTGTCCCAAGTCACCCGCGACGGACTGCTGTTCAGCTCACCCGAGCAACGACGACAGATCCGCGAACTAGCGACCGCACGGGTGAGTGGCATTAGCGCTGACGACCTGAAGGCTCTGGAGTTTCACACGTTCAGCGACTCGTTGGAACGGGGGATTGCGGCACACCACGCCGGAATGGTGCCGGCATTTCGAGAGATCGTCGAACAGTGCTTCGAACGCGGCTGGCTCGGCGTGGTGTTCGCCACGGAAACCTTGGCACTCGGCGTCAACATGCCCGCTCGCTCCGTCGTGATTGAACGCTTCACCAAACAGAGCGACCTCGGACGACGGCTGTTGACCAGTGGAGATTTCGCGCAGCTGACGGGACGTGCCGGGCGTCGGGGACTCGACGACGAGGGCCACGCCGTGGTCTGCTTCCAAAACGGCACGTCGATGCTCGACATCGCCCGCATCGCCACGTCACCGGCGCCGGAGCTGCACAGTTCGTTTCGTCCGACCTACAACCTCACGACCAACTTGATCTACCAATTCGACGCGAAGACCGCTGAGGAGATTCTTTGTCGTTCGTACGCGCAATTTGAAGCCGATCGTCGCGTGTCGAAGTCTCGTCGCTCGCTCGTTGATCAGTTCGCGATGCGCCGAGGTGTGCTGGACGAACTCGGCTATATCGACGGCTGGCGCTTGACCGACGCCGGCCACGTTCTACGTTCCCTGTATCACGAATGTGATTTGGTCGTCGCCGAAACGATTCGTAGCGGCGTGCTCGAAGACGCTGAGCCGAGCACGCTCGCGGCCATTGTGTCGTTGTTCGTCTACGAAGCGCGCCGTCCGGCGCGCCCGGGACCGCACCGCCATACGCCGACCAAGGCCAAGCGCGTGCGCAACGATCGCCTCGGCGAAGGTCGAAGAGCCGACATCGCCGAACGCGCATCGGTCGTCCACGCCACGTATGCATTCGTCTCGGAGGTCGAGTCGCGTCACGATGTTCGAACGAGTCGTGAACCTGACGCGGGACTGGCACCGGTCGTCGCCGCGTGGGCGCGCGGGGCGACTCTGCACGCCACGCTCGATCTGGCCGACGTCTCGGTGGGGCTGACCTCACCCGGTGATTTCGTCCGCCACGTCAAGCAGGTGGGGGATCTCTGCGAGCAAATTGGCCGGTTGACGCACCTCGGGTCCGTCGCCGCCACGGCTCGCGAAGCCACCGATCTCGTACTGCGCAGCGTGGTGGCGGGGGCCTCCGTAATCCCACCATTTGACGAGGTCGACACCTAGATTTTGAGTCCCATGCACCAGTACGTCGCCGAGGAGTTTTCGTCCGAGGAGACCGAGGTGCTGCGCAAATACTTCACCAATCTCGACGGTCCGGTTTTTGCCTTAGTGAACCTCCCCGAGGTCGTCAAGGGTGCGCTCTTTGCGCGCTACTCACGATCCAACAAGGGTCTACGACGGCTCTTTCTCGATGAGTTCGTCGGAGATCTCGATCTCACCGGCGACGTGGAGCTCGATGCGACCGTGGGCATCGGCCACGCCGATGAGCTGTACCACAAGATCTTCTACGAGTACGGCGACGACTCCGTCGCTCAGCTCGGAGGCGTGCACCTCGCGTGCGAACAAGCGAGCAACGTCCTCACCAAAGTTCTTGAGTGGGGTCGCCTCATGAGCTACCTCGAACAGTCCACGCGATACCTCGGCTACGACAAGCGACTCAGCAACGGTCACTACCGTTTTTACCGAGACCAGGACATTTTGGAGTCGCGTTTTGGCGCCCGCTACGTCGGCGAGATGGATCGCATGTTCGATACGTACGCCGACTTGCTGCCCCGGCTCACCGAATGGCTCGCCACCAAGTTCCCCAAGACGCCCGAAGATACCGACTTCGTCTACCGCCAGGCCATTCGAGCCAAGGTGCTCGACGCCATTCGCGGACTGTTACCCGCCAGCGCCCTCAGCAGCGTCGGCATCTACGGCTCCGGGCAGGGCTACGAGGCCCTTCTGCTGCGCATGCGTGCGCATCCATTACGTGAAGTACGCCACTACTCCGAGTTAATGCTGACCGAGCTGAGCAAAGTCATCCCGTCGTTCTTGCGGCGCGTCGAAGTGGCTGATCGCGGCGTGCGCTGGAGCCAGTACCTCGGCGACACCAAATCAGCGGCGAGCGAGATCGTCAACTCACTGTCCGGCGGCGCGCGCGACATCATCGAGGATGACGAGATACGCCTCATTGACTTCGATCCCGAGGGCGAGTCGCGCATCCTTGAGGCGATCATGTTCGCCAACGGGGCGCTCTCTCACGATCACGCCGCGCGAATCGTCGCAACACTTGACAGTGAGCAGCGCCGGGCGCTCTTTGATGCCTACGTCGGAGACCGCACCAATCGTCGCCACAAGCCCGGGCGAGCCTTCGAACGAACGTCGTACCGATTCGAGTTGGTGACGGACTACGGCGCGTTTCGCGACCTCCAGCGTCATCGATTGGCGACGATTGAGTGGCAGCCCCTGAGCACCGATCTCAACTTTGAGGTGCCTGAGCTCATCGGTGAGTCGGGTCTTACTGCCGAATACGTCGCCAGCCTGCTGCGCAGCCAGGACCTGTACGAGACGTTGCGCAAGGATCTGCCCCACCAAGCCCAGTACGCCGTGGCGCTGGCCTTTCGCATTCGCTACGTGATCCAAATGAACGCGCGCGAGGCGATGCACCTCATTGAACTGCGCTCGGGTCCTCAAGGACATCCGTCGTATCGACGCGTCGCTCAAGAGATGCATCGACTGATTCGCGAGACCGCGAATCACCGTATGGTGGCCGATTCAATGAAGTACGTCGATTTCTCTGATGTTGACCTCGAACGTCTCAATGCGGAGCGCAACGCCGAACGGGCGAGACTCACGACGAAATAGGGCATTTCTGCGCCACAAATAGTCCGTTGACATTGAGCAATCGGGGTCTATGCTGCACCCGCTCAATTGAAGGATTGCAATGGCAGACGACAGCGACGGCGACGAAATTTTTGACGAGGAAGATCTCGCAGAGGGATTTGACTCCGAGGACATTGACGCCGAGGGCGAAATTGAGCCAGCCGAGCTCGATGACGAAGATGTTGATGCCGCGACGGAGGTGGACGCCGCCGCTGAAGACGATGACGACGAAGTGGGAGACGAAGACGAATCGGCCGCCGAGGTCGAAACGCCGGCCGATGACGAGGACGATCTGCAGCTCGATCACGACGTCGAATTGGCCCTTGACGAGGTATTGGCCGAAACCATGCGGCTCACCACCGAGGCCGACGACGACGAGGACGCCCCGCCTGAGCCCGAAGACAAATCCGAAGTCACCGAGTCGGTGCTGCCCAAACAGGACGATGAGTTCCGCTGCAAGTCATGTCGACTGCTCAAGAAGATCAGCCAATTGGCCGATCGCGACCGCATGCTCTGTAGGGACTGTGTCTGACGAGGACTCCCTCGAAGCGCTGAGGCGCTCCTTGGACCGCATTGCCAACGCTCTGACTGCTATTGGCGCTCGGGCTCTAACCGATCCGCGCGTCATCGAGATTTCTGAACGGCTCCAGCGAGAGTTGCGGCAGGCCCGAGCGGTCGGCGAACTCACCGTGCTGACAGCGGCCCAGAATCTCAAGTCGGCTGCCACGCCGCCAACGTCTGAAGCTCCCGCTGCCGACGTTGAAACTCCGGTCGTTCACTTAGCTCCTGAGTGCGTCCCGGACTATGTGAATCTGTCGGCGTCCCAGATCATCCCGCTCCTCAGCGGACTCAGCGTGACCGAGCGAGCCGAGGTCTTGGCGTACGAATCCGCTACTCGACGTCGCAAAACGATTCTGGCGGCTCTGGGCGCCTCAACGTCGTGACCCTGACCGTCGTTGGTCCCGAGGTACCTTCGACGGTCCACCAGCTCGTTGAAAGGGCTCTGGCTGATCTCGTGGCCCACCGCGGTGGAGCGGCTCTACTGCGCGAGGCGCACCGTCTCGTTGGATCAAGCGACACCGAATCACTACTACGAACGCTCGCTCATCGAGGCTCGCTCTTCGCGCTCGAGGAGTCCGGGGAGTTCGTCGCAGTGGCACTCGCGTACGGCGACGAGCAGTTAACGCTGCTCGGGATCTACGTAGCGACGAGTCACCGTCGCGCGGGACGGGCGCGATCAATGCTCGCGGCGATCTCTGCTTCGAACCATGTGATCACCGACACCTGGGCTCTGCCCGGGGACCGTGCGATGAAACGACTGTACGAAGAGGCGGGCTTTAAGACCCGGCGCCTGACGATGAGCCGCGACTAGTCGCACTGCGGCGCACCGGTCGTGCGGGCTTGGTCGGCGTCGGCGGTGGTGGCACCCGCATACCGAGGAGTTTGGCCAACTCAGGAATTGATCCCGCGTTGGTAGTCGCCAGTTGACGACACGCCTCGTCGTTGGGAATACCTTCAGGCTTGATCAATCGTCGTACTGGCGACTCGACCGCTGCGAAGATGATGCGCTGCCATTGAGTCGGGTCCGTCGTTGAGGTCAATGCCGCTGACGCCATCGCCACGATCTTGGCGGCAGCCTCTGCGCTCACGCGGGTCGAGGGCTCGGGCGTGCGAGCGGTCAGCTTCAGCGCTTCGATGACATCGCCGGAGTCGAGCGCCTTCTCGAGCTTTGCCGTCCACTCGACGCGCAGCGCGTCAACTCGGGTCGTCAGCGACGCCTGCAACTCTTTGAGTTGCGCGCGAGCTTCGTCGTCAAGCGTCACCGTCTTTGCGGACGTCACGACGGCTCGAAGATCGCGAAGTCGGAGCTCCTTGCCGAGTCCCGCCGCGCCGGCCGCTCGATCCTTCCAGTACGCGAGGGTGGAGCGACCGAGCAACTCTTCAGCGATGCGGTCGATGACCTCCGCGCTGATGGTCGGGCGCCCTTGCGCGGTGGCGTTCTTGTTCTGTTCGGCGACGGCTTGGCGAACAGCCGGCATCCCGCCTCGCAGCAACTGCTCGGCGACGGGGAGCTGCTCAGGTGACAGCGTCGCCAAGAAGGCGTTGCGAAAGGTCGTCGTGACCGGGGGAGCGGCGTAGGAACCCGGCCGAGATGCACCGCGCGGTCCACGGCCTTCACTGCGACCTTCGCTGCGACGGTCACCGCGACGAGCGGCCGTTCGCTTCTCGGCGTCGGTCTCGGTGGAAATTGACGCTCGACGCGACGAACTGCGGTCGCGGCCGGGTCGGGGCGCACGACCGGCACCATCGGCGGTACGGGCCGGGCGAGTGGGACGCTCGGCACTTGGTCCGGAGGCGCGGTCGCGACGCGGAGCGCGAGGCCGATCCGTGTCGTCGCGTCGTCCGCGGCCCTTCGGCGCGTAACTGACCTTGATCTCTGGTCCCTTCGGTTCCGGCGCCAGGATTGCAATGCGCTCATTGCGGGGGTCAAGCGGCGACGCTGCCTTAGCGGGGGCGAGAGAGAGAACCTCGACGCCCTCCATGAACTGTTCGATCTCGGCGCGGAAGATTCCGCCAACACTCACGGGACTCGACGTCAGTGCGACATCGAGGACACCTTTGGGCTGACGTGCTCCAGCGGCGCGCCACGTCGCCGTGCCGCCGTTCACACTCGTGATTTCAATGTCTAAACGGCGCGACATGGCCCGTCTACTCTAACCGCGCTCATTTGTGGCTTTTTCTGAATCATTTTCAGAATCCTCTTAGGACCCGTCCGTAGCATGTCGCTATGTCTGATGAGACGGCCGGTTCAAATGACGCGCCAGTAACTGCACCTCGTAGTTGGGTGGTGAACGCGGCCGGAGCGCCCGTGTCGCCTCCCTCCCACGGACCGAATGAACCACTCACACCAAGTGAATCGGCCGCCCCCGCGCCCAGTGACGCCGTCGCCGAACCAACGTCGACCACGCTGATCTCTCCGCCGCAGAGCGCATCGTGGCCCACGCCCCAAGCACCTCGACCAATTCCGAAGACGACGACTTCGTCCATGAACACGCGCCGTGCGACTTGGCAGGTAGCCGTGGTCATTGTCGTTGCCGCACTCGTGGGTGGATTTGCCGGTCGTATCTTCAGCCACAATTCGACGGGCAAGAACACCTACGAAATCAAGTCATCGAATTCGTCGCCGACCGGCCAGATTCTCTCGAGCGGCTTGACGATCCCGCATCTGGTCGGCTCAGTCACGCCGTCGGTGGTGTCAATCGATGTACGCAACGATGTCTCAGAGGATCAGGGCACCGGGATGATCCTCTCAAGTAACGGCCTGATCGTCACCAACAATCACGTCATTGCCGCCGCGCTCAATGGCGGCACGATCACGATTACGCGCTCTGGGTCAACGACCGCGATTCCGGCCACTCTGGTGGGCACGGATCCGAGCGAGGATGTCGCGCTCATCCGCGCCGAAGGTCTGAAAGACCTGCCCACCGTCACGCTCGGCAACTCGGACAAGCTCGTGACCGGAGATTCAGTCGTGGCGATTGGCAACGCGCTCGGCCTCGCTGCGGGGACCCCAACGGTGACCGCCGGCATCGTTTCCGCACTCGGTCGAACAGTCTCGGCGAGTGATGGCAACTCTTCAGAAACCTTGCACAACATGATTCAGACCGACGCCGCCATCAATCCCGGCAACTCGGGAGGACCGCTGCTGGATGCCGAGGGTCAAGTTGTCGGCATGAACACTGCGGTAGCCGGCACTCTGCCTGATGGCACCTCAGCTCAAAACATTGGCTTCGCGATCCCCGTTTCTGAAATTCGTACGCTGCTGCCAAGTCTGTTAAAGGGCGGCACGGTTAGTTCGTCCGGTGCCTACCTGGGCGTCGAGATCTCGACTCTTACTCCCGCACTCGCTCATTCCTACGGCTTCACGACTACCTCGGGAGCTTTGGTGCTCGCGGTTGTTCCCAATAGTGCGGCTGACAGCGCGGGTCTTAAGCAGGGCGACATCATCGTGTCGATCGGATCAACGAAGATCACGACCGCCACGCAAGTAACTCAGACGATTCGCACGCACAAAGCCGGCGACCGCGTGAAGATCAAGATCATCCGCAGCAATGCGGCGATGACCATCTGGGCCACTCTCGGCAACGCGCCGAGCTAACCGACAGTTGCAATACCGCCGTCGACGGGAATCACAGCACCAGTGACGTACGCACCGGCGCGTGACGACAAGAAGACTGCAGCGCCAGCCATGTCGTCGGGCCGACCAATTCGCTTCAGCGGCGCGCCTTTGGCGATCTGATCTCCAAACGCCTCGAGAGTGGCTTTCATCATCTTTGACTCAAACGGTCCCGGGGCAATGGCGTTAACCGTGACTTTGGGCGCCATGGCCTTCGCCAAGTGTCGAGTCAGTTGGTGCACCGCAGCCTTTGACGCTGAATACGCGTATGTCTCCATCGCTGGCACATGAATTCCGTCAATCGAACCGATGTTGATCACGCGGCTCGGTTCGTCAGCGGAGGCTTTGGCCTCCAGTAGTGGGCGCAGAAACTTGGTTAGGTGAAA
Source organism: uncultured Ferrimicrobium sp. (assembly GCA_964434455.1). Lineage (GTDB taxonomy): Bacteria > Actinomycetota > Acidimicrobiia > Acidimicrobiales > RAAP-2 > RAAP-2. Next base: position 210,265 of record CAYSVK010000004.1, read on the forward strand.
GACACCCTTCACATTTAGGGCAAACACGCGCTCAAAGGCCGTCTCGTCGTAGTCGGCCATGGGAGCGCCCCACGTCGCGCCGGCATTGTTCACGAGGATGTCCAAATGATCTTCTCGACGCCCAATCTCGTCGGCCAACCTCTGACACTCGGATTCTTTTGACAGATCAGCGGGGATTGCGATGCACGTGCCGTGCTGACTTAACTCGGCTGCCAGGGCTTCGCAAACATCGGCTTTGCGGGACGAGATGTAGACCTTGGCTCCGCCGTCAATAAAACCTCGCGCAATCATCTCGCCGATGCCGCGGCTGCCACCGGTAACTAATGCAACTTTGTTTGCAATGCTGAATAGGTCGCTCACGAGGTCGAAGTGTAGGGGAGTGCGCTCATCGTCCAAGGGCGATAGAAGCGTCGGTACGCGTGGGCAAAGCCACTTTGGCCATGACGTTTGACGAACGTGCGTCGAGCGCTATTTGAATCCTGCGTCAAAACAGATGCGTCCTCCGCATCTCGTGGCGAATGGCGCGAAATGGCTTACCTCTACAGACCAATTTTTCAGCGTCTCGAACTTGAGACTTCATTGTCCACGACTGCCCAAGCACACTCGCAGTAATTCCACCAAGAACAAACAGCGGATAGAAGGGAGCAAAGGCCCAACCGGATGATGATTCGATTTCAATCGTCACGATCAGGGCGGCAACATAGACCAGCGACGCAAAGACCCATCGATATGCCACGACTCGGCGTCGAGCTGCCCGATGAGCGAGTCGCTCAACCTGCTGCAGAAGTCCAGCAATCGCCACATCCTCATTTACCGGCGACGAGGAGTCCGCTCGCTTTAACCCACTTCCGATTGCGGCGCGGAGCCATTCGTCATATAGCGCGCGACTTCGCGGAACGGCGAGCGCAGAATACGCATTCGATAACAAAGTTGTCTGTGACGAGTCGAATTTCTGGCCAGCGGCGACCGCATTGAGATACATGTCGCGCTTACCCGAAATCAGCCCAGCAGGCGCTGAAGAATCGACACCTATCGCGTCATAAAGATTCACGGTCGGTCAGTTGACGCTCATGCCGCTATTTGTGACTTCAACACGACACGTCAAAGGTCTTCTAACTGTGCGACTCATTTGATCGATGACTGTATCGCTACCGAAATGGATCGTTCGATGTAACGAGAAAGGCAATACGAGGTTTCTTCAATTCCGGGCGAAGACCTGCTGCAATATTGAGTGCCTCGTCAACGTCAAATGCTTCAACAATCTCTTGGGCATAACCCGGCCGCAGAAGTGTGCCCCAAATAACTCTCCATTTGTACGGTCCGGAATTCGCCGAGCCCACAAGGTGAAATTATGGCCCTTCATTGAGACCGTCGGAGTGACAGAGTGAACGGGTGGGCGAATGGATCTACTTCCTCCACGCACCGCGAGAACATTTTGCGGACACAATGACCGAGAACGAGGCCGAAGCCTTCTCCCAGCACTTTGAGTATCTCCGCAATCACCACACTGCTGGACGACTGCTGCTCGCCGGACCGACGTTGGGACCCCACAACACCGGCATTGTCGTCTTCACGGCGACCGATGAGTTGGACGCGCGCAGTTTCATGGAGAACGACCCCGCAATCATCGCTGGAGTCGCTCGAGGTGAACTTAGGCCCTTTCGAGTGTCGTTACTAGGTCACACACCAGCTGCGGGGGAGTGAGCGTTGGCACTTCACGGCCGTCGTAACGGAACCAATGAGACCAGTCGCGACGATCGACACGATTGGTGGGGGATAGTCCTCGACTCCCCCGATCCGATACGCCTTGGAAACTTCTACAGCTCTGTGCTCGGCTGGCCGATCGTCAATTCAGAACCGAACTTCGTAGTAATCGGCCCGCCAGATGGAGTCGCGTACCTGAGTTTTCAATTCTCGGAGGGCTACGTCACGCCCGTTTGGCCCAATGCGCTGGGGGAACAACAGATGATGATGCATCTGGATTTTGAGGTGAGCGATCTCGATGCAGCAGTCGCCCACGCGCAGACTCTTGGGGCCGATCTACTGGAACATCAGCCTCAACGAAAGGTCCGCGTCCTGGCTGATCCCGATGGACATCCGTTTTGCCTCTACGTCAGTTAGAAACTGGGCCAATGACTGCGTCGCTCCGAAACCCTCGCACAACTTCACACCCAATGGGCCAAGTCGGCCGGATGAACGCCCGGTAGATCGCGCGTGCAATTCAGCCCGGAGCTACGACCTTTAGTTCTCTCGGGAGACATCACGGTGACGATCCGGTACTGGCAGCGCCCGCAAGTCAAAGCGGGCGGTGTCTACCGCGTGGGCGACGGTTCCATTTGCATCGATTCCATCGAACTCATTCCCTTCGCAGGCATCACTCGCGACGATCTCAATCGCAGCGGAGAGAGCGATCTGGAGGCACTGCGGACACGAGCGGCTCACTCGGGTCCGATTCGCGACGACACCTTGGTGTACCGCATCGAGTTCCATACGGTGTAAGGGCTTTCGGGTCCTGACCGCCGATAATGTGCGTTCCCACTTCCACGACGGAATCTCCTGTCAGTATTTTGCGGACATTTACCGCTGAACGAGCACCGTAGCCGCCATCTGCTACTTCGTAGTGGATATGTAAAACACGGACAAAATAAGGGGTTCTAGGCTTTATTTCGTGCCAGAACTAGGACGGAATGCGCTCACCCGTCAGGACTGACTGGGTCACGTTCGACGCCCTGGAGCGCCGTGGCGAGCAGCTGCACCGCGAGACCGCCCTCCTCCGCAAAGAGATCGTCCGAGCCCACGACCGACAGCTCCTTAACATCGAAGACACGCGCCGCCTGGTCCGCCTCGCCGGTGAACTCGACACCAAACCCGATCGATCATCAACCTATCGGTACCTCGGCGTCTGGCGAGAAAAGTACAAACACACTCGCTCGACGCGACCGCTGCCGATCTCGACTGTCACCGAGATGATCGACGCTCGCGACGACGAGCCCCAATCCAGCGTGACACCCAGCATTGACCCCAGCCGACCCGTACGCTCACGACCGCGACCACCAACTTGAAAACCAACCCCGCACTCCGCGCGTTCGGTCTTGCCGTACAACTTTCGACCGCACCACTGCTAGTCGCCTGGGTGCTCGTCACCGACCACCTCGCTCCACACCAACTCGCCAACACTGCAGGCTGGCTACACACCGTGTGGGTCGTATCGGTGCTGCTCTACCTCGTCACGGCCACTCTGATTGCCGCACTCGGTTCACTCCTCAAGCACACCGCCACCACTACCGAATCGAATCAAGGTCCGTAACGTCGACCGGCCCGCACCCGACTACGTCATCTGAGCCACACGCTGGGCACTTCGCGCCCGCTTCGGTTCCCGTGAAGTCACGTTCACCGCACTGGACACACAGCAGGTGCTCGACGAGCTCGCTCCACTGCTTCGGTCTCTGCTCAGACATACTTCACTCCTTTGTCGCGCACAGCCCTCACTGACAGTGAGGGAGTCAGTTTCAATTCTGGTCGATCACTTGACGTGAACGCCCACTCAACTTCATCGCCCGTAAACGAACGCATCAACTCCACAGCCTGTTGCAACGATTCCACTTCGTGACTCACTGCTCGTGGGGCGAACCCTTTCGCCACCCGATACGACTGACGACCAAACACCTTTGTGTGGTCAAGGTCCTCTGCCAGGTACTTCGAGCAGTACGCACTGGCTTCGGCGTAGTCACCGAGCACTCGTGGTGCACCGACAAAGCCGTGACCCCACAAACAACCCATGCAGTTGGACCCCTTCGGTGCCAGGTTGAATCGCTTCGCTCTCAGGTTCGCGTGCGCGCACTCGACACACACCTCCACCCACTTTTGCCGCACCCACCAGTCACCAATTCCGACATGGAGGTGGAGTCGTCCGTACTTCGTGCCGAACTCCGGCACTACGAAGTACGCGGGCAATGACTCGCCCGTCTTGTAGCGCCACCGCTGCCAAAATTTTTGCAGCATGTAGTCGATCTGATCGAACCGAGGTTCGATCGCGAACGTCAGTGTCATCATCAACCCGAGTTCATTCACAAGCGCGTAGCGCCGAATTCGCGTCTTCGACCGCGACAGCGCCGACTCCTTCCACCGCTCACGCGGGTTCACTGTCACGAGCTCACCCGTCTCGCGGTCGACCTCCTGGTACCTCAGGTCGAGCATCCACTGTGGGATGCCCTCGCGCTCAGCCCGCTTCACTCGCTTTTCGCGATTCTGCTGACGTGCAATCACCCGCCGATTCGCGACTTTTTCGTCCAGCCTCAGAGCGATGCTGCTCTCGGCACAGCCGACCCAGTTCGTGACCACGAATCTTCCCTGATCGGGGAAGATTTCTTTGGAAAGTGTAGATATATCAAGTAATGGTGTCGCCTCGCCGACCCGCCGTCGACTGGCCTCAGACGGCAACATCCGCTGCCTTTTCTGCTACAATTCGTGCACCCTTCGACAAGGAGCCTATATGGACGTGCAATTCACCAAAGACGACTACCACCGCCGTGTTGCCTGGACTGCGATCGACAACGTTCGACGTAAGCGCTGGGAAACCGACGTCGAGCTTTACGAAGCCCTCAAACGCGGCCGCGAGCTCGGGTTCTCTTGGGCACAAATGGCCCGCCGCCTTTACATGACCCGCCAAGGACTTCAGCGATGGTTCGAAGCAGGCGGCCGCAAAACTGACGCTGCTCTGGCATCTCTTGCCACCCAGCGCCTCACTCTCAGCAATGAACTGCTTGCCGGTAACGGGGGAGGGGACCGCGAGGTTCCGACTGCCTGAGCTCTCCACCTGGGCTTCTCCGATGATCGATGGGTTGATGAACAGCGCTTGCACTGGGGGACACCCCCAGCCCCCCGGCACGCGCGGCCGCGCACCGAAATCGCTCGTGCCTCGCGACTCGGTCGCGCTGGCCGCTTGTCTTAAGCCGAATTTGCGTACTGGCCTTTGGAATCGCCACCCCACTCGGTGACGGGCTGAACGATCTCGCGCGTGTCGTACGAGCTCATGATTTCGTCCGTTCGGAAAAGGAATTGCTTAGCGATCTTTTGCCGCATTGAGGGTCGATCAAAATTCTCAGCCGCGTACATCGTGTAGTTGTGGCCCCCACCCATTGATTCGCCAATCCAGTAGGCGTTCGTTAGTCGTCGCAGCTTCTTGCTAACGAAATTGTCGTCCTGGCTCGACCAGAACAGCGTCATATCTTCTTTACGTATTTGTTTGCAGAACGCAGACACCTCTTTTGGTGCTTTCCAATCGGACGATTCCCACCACAAGTCCGCTTCATCGAGCAATATCAACGCACCGCGTCCCGCATTAATCACTTCAGTCCAGTTAGTCACTCGCCTGGCAAAGAGAGTCGAGGGTCCTTCTTCTCCATTCGGAAGTGGCACCATTACCGAGTAATTGGCGAACACTTTGCGACCGGCCTTCAGCGCTCTCACGCCATACCAAGTCATGAAATACGTCTTCCCCGCACCGAATCGGCCCAGGACCCCGTACATGCCGTACGCGTCCATCTCTCTTTTCGACTGCTTGCGATGCAGTGCGTGACCGATAATCCACAATGCAAAGCCGAGCAAAATCGCCACAATTCCGATACCCACTACGTACGGTACGTAGTGCTTGAGACTGAATTTCACGGGATGAGGTCCGTGACGTGCCGCCACACCCACTCAAAGACAACCCAGCCCGCTACTGCGGGCAAGAACAAGAAGCCATCGTGAATGATCGTGAGCCACAGATCAATTGGGACGTACGGGACGAGTGGCCGAAAGAGGCCACCGAAGAATGTCGCAATGCCACCGAGCGGGTCGCTGCCGTCGAGGAACGACGGCCAGGGCACGTGGGGAATAACTGAGTCGATCGCTGACGCGATCGCTGAGAGCAAGCCGAGAACTACGTTGCCGATCACGACAACAACCGCGCCATTGCCTGATACACACACCAGACCATGAACAGCACCGTGAGCGCCGTTTCGATCTGCATTGCGTGCGTCCACCACGTCGAGGTTCCCGAGGCCGTGCCCGCTGCCGTGATGCCCTGACAGAAGTTCGCTGAGATCTCGGAGTGGCCGAGCGCTCCGAGATTTATTCCAGGTATCGGACAGTCGCCGGAGCCATCCGCCGCCGCCTTCATCGTGTCAACCGCGCTCGCGGGCATCATCAGCACCGTTCGGCCCATTCCGCCTAGCCACTGCGTGACACCCACTGACGAGCTGCTGTCCGGCGTCGAGGTCAGACCGAATTGCGCCTCGAATTGGTGCACGTTGGACGAACACGGGATGACCAGCCACTGGCCGACGCCCACTGCGTCTTTCGCCAGGCCCGTCACCCAACTCACTGGGTCCGTCAAACTCATTCCCGAATTCGCGAACGTCTTGCCGAGATCGAAGCAGCCTCCCGAGAGGATGCCTGCTGTCCCCTCCGTCGCCACCGTGCCCAAGTCGACCCACGCGGCGGTCACTTTGTTGTAGCACCAGAAGTCAGGATTATTCGTCGAACCCGCCTTCGTCGTCACGTCGATCACTACTTGATCGCCGTTCGAGTTCGACACCGCCTTGAATGCCGAGTCGCCCTGGAAGCTCTTACCGAGGTGCGTCACGGTCCCGCTACCACCATCGTTTGGGTTCGCCACGATCTCCGCGCTATTTGCGCCCGACCCCGCGTTGAACACCAGCGTGAACTGACTCGGCTGACCGTCGCTCTCATTGCCGAGGTTGTCGGGGTAGTACCACTGCAGGACACTGCACCCTGGCACCGACGCGCCTGCGCCGATGTTGCCGCCGCCGAGCGCATCACCCCAACTGACCCACCCGACCGTGCTCTGGTAGCACCAGAACACAACCTGACTCGGGTTGGTCCCTGTCGGTGGCGTGATGCTCACTACCTGCGGTGAGCTCGTGGGAGTGATCTGCTGACTCGCGTCACCAAATGACTTCCCGTGCACGACCACGTCCGCACCGTTGCCCATGTCGGCCACCAGCACCGTTGGTGACGGCGTGCCGTCCCAACTGAACGTGAAGTTGTACGAGCTCGTGCCGTCGGCTGTCGTGTCGTTGATGCCCGTTCGGTACACGAGGTCGCACGCGCCCGTCGTCAGACTCGTACCCGAGTTATTGCTAACCGGCCCGACTTTCGGCGTCTGAAAACACTTGCCGGTCGTGTAACTGCCACTTGCAACCGCAATCTCGCCCGCCGTCGAGCAGTTGTTCGCGGCACCCGACGAACTGCCGTACGCGTAGCCAGGGAACAGCGGACCTGACTCCACTTGGATGTGATCGCAATGCCCGAACCCGACCGTGAAGCTCCCGCTGTTCACGCTCGAGCCCGTGCACGTCGGCTCTGTACCGACCGTGCCACTCGACGTTCCCACGATCGTGCACTTACCGCTGCAATCCGTCGTCGACGGCAACCAGAAGGGCAGCGCATACACCGCCGACCCCACCGGCACGTACAGGTACAACGTGAGTGAATCTGACGTCGTCGACAACGTCTGACACGTCGCCGACCAGCCCAACAGCCAACCATCCGTAATGCCGTTCGCCGCTGGCATCGTCGGCGCCGTGCCCGTGAACGTCACCGCGCATTTCGGCGCCGTTGCCTGACCCTCCACGTACAACGTGTCGGCTCCTGCCATCCGCACGCTCGCCGCCATCACGATGATCAACAGCGCCACCGTCACCGCGCCCCACTCCGCTAGCCACTTCTTCATGACTGTCTCCGCGCCGCGCCGAACGCCCGTCGAATCCACGCCACCAACTGATCGCCACCGATCACCAGCACCGCCGTGCCGGTCACAACGACCAGCCCCGCCGCCTGAATCGCATCGACCGCGTCTGCGCCACCGCTTAGAGCGCTCGTCAAACTCGCTGTCGTCGGAATACCCACCGACGGCGGCCAATCATCCGTGAAGTACGCCTGCCCGCAATCCGTCGAACTCGCGCAAGTCAAATTGTTCGTCGCGTTGAAGACGTTGCCGCTCGGATACGGTCCAGGTCCGTAGAGCTCGACGTGCCCATTGGTGGCCACGCAACTCGACACCAACTGCGTGCACGGCCCCGTCACAATCTTCGCCATCGTCACGATCGACACACCGTCGACGTCCGCGATGCACGTCGTCGACGTGCACTCAAATCGAACGGTGCTGGGCAACTGACCATTGCCCTGATCGAAGATTCGAAACGCGATCGCCAAGTTCGTCGAACTCGCGAACACTCCGAACGCCTCGTCGACTCGCCCCACCACCGCGCCGACTCCGCCTGGCAAGCCCGTGCAACTCAGACCGAACGCCGAGAGCTGACTGAGGTTCGTGTACGTCGTGCCCGCTGCCGCCTCCGCCGTGCAGCTCGTCGTGCTTGGTGTATCAGCTCCGGCCCTCGCCGCACCAATCACGAACGGCCCGACCCACACGGTGGCAATCGCCAGACCTGCAAAGAACTTCTTCACTGCTCTCCTTGTCCATTACACGACCTGGGGGAGTGAGCCTCGGAAGGACTCACCCCCCCAGGGTGAACGTGAGCGGCGACCCTTAGTCGCCCCACTCACGACCTCGCGCCTACTTCGACGGCTTCGCCGACTTGAAGACGCGACGAATCCACGAGATCAGCACCCCGCCGCCCGAGTTCACGAGCGTCACGGCAATGACCATCAGGATTCCCGCGGCGACGAAACCGACCACAATCGGCGCGTACGTCGTGAAGTCCGCGACCTCGCCTGTCGTGGTCGTGTAGTCCGGTCCGGTTGCACCGGCCGCACTCGCCGCCAGCACGCCACCGGCGACCGTGCCCGCAAGCACGCCCGCCCGCACGCTGGTACGACCCAACAGGTCCTTGAGCTTCTGCATCATGAGCTTTCTCCTTTCTTGGCTATCCGTCCCGACTTGCGCAGGTAGTGAACGAGAGTCATCACACCCACGACCAAAATCCCGACCGTCAAAAACGTGTGGTACACGCTCGTGAACAACCCCCCAATGAGCCACTGCGCGGCTCCGTCAGCCCAGGCGGGGGAGAGCTGGTCAGGAATCACTGCCGAACACCCTTCTCAGCAACCCGAACACCGCGCCCAGCGAAAAGCCGCCCACGCTGAACACAACCATCGCCGCCACGATCGACGAGGTCACAGCGGCACCACCTGCGGCGACAACCCGCCCGCCGCCAACAGCAACGGCACGCGACACGCCTCGCACAGCTGCAGTCGCACCGCAACCGGCACCTCGCCCAGCGACGTGAACAGCGCCTCGACACCCTCCGTCTCGCGCACCTCGCCGCAACCGCGACACATCCGCGCACGGTCACCCATCGCTCACCTCGCTCGACTTCGCCGCCGCCTTCTGAGTCACCAACAACCGACGCACTCGCAAAATGAATCGCACGTTCCACACGGTGGCGAAGATGAAGCACCACACCGCATACACCGCGAGCACTCCTGCCCAGTACGGCTCACCTTGTGCGTGCAGATCCACGAGCAACCGCACGACGCCGAGGACGATCATCCAATTCAGCACGATCTGGAACTTCCGTCGAGTGCTACGAATCTTCACGACGCACCTCCGCGTGCTCGCGCTGATCGATCGCTACTTGGTCCACAGCAAACCCGCGATTAAGCCGGTGTTGAACAGCAGCAGGCAGTAAAAGGCGATGGTGACCAGACTCAAGAGCGCCACCATCCACTGTCGAGCCCACAATCACGTTCGGTGCGAACACCTGCACGTTCGTGTTCTGCACCTCCTGAGAGCTCTCCTGGCTCGCCTCGTAGCGATGGAACGCCGCCACGCGCTCGCGCCAGTTCCCCAAGTGCTTTCTCACGCGCCGCCAGCAAAACCAACCGACCACGAGCACGAGCGTCGTGTACACGACGGGAATCAACGTCAGTGCGAGTTTCACTTCGCACCGGCCCCGTACAGACCAAGCACACCTACGCCGCGCTTGGAGCAGTGAACGCTGGCACTTCCATGTGTGTGAGTCGCAGAGCAAACTCGTCGAGTCGATGCACGACGATCACGTCGTTCGAGATCATCGTGCCGTTCGCGCCCGCCTTCGGGCCGCTCTGATACGTGAACGCCTTTGCCTTCTGAAAGACCTTCACTGCGATCAACTCACCTGGCACCAAGCCCTCAGGTAGAGTCGCTGCACCGGTCGCTGAATCAAACGGTCGATAACTGAATTGCTCGACGTATTCGTCGCGAACTTGCAACAGCAATTTCGCATAACGAGTTGAGTTGTCGGTGCCCTTAAAAGCGCCGATAATGTACGTTATGTCAAGTTACGCGTAGACCGGCGAACTCCTCACGTCACTTGTTGATCCGACTCGTAGATGTCGGGAACCTAAACAGCACCGATTGGTAGTGCTGCGCCGTCAGTTCGATGAGTCCTAGTGACTCGCACATGTTCGAATCACACGCCAGGCGCCACAGAAAGTTGGATTTCGTTGGATCTCCACCAAGATTGAACAGTCGTGGCGCCGTCCACTGAGAGTGCGAGTACGCCACAACAAACGATTGCGACGGAGGATTGTTCCTGGCGCCGCCAGTTGGGCCGTGTAGATAGCTCTTGCCGACGACGTAACACTCATTGGTGGTTGCACATGAGAGTGACGCCGAGTAGTACCCAAAGTCAATATTCACGCTCAGAATGTGCGCTGGGCTCCAGTGGCCGTGAGACTCGGTCTGTACAAATAGATGCGCCACATGGTCCTTAAAGGTCGCCAGTCCTGCTGCGACGCACAGATTTGGCGAGGGACACGCGACTTCGTTGACGTCTGATTCGACCACTCCGGGCTTGGTGCCGATTCCCGCTGATCGCGCAGTCCACTTACCGTCTACCTCCTGATCGATCGCTCCCACGATCCGTTGATGAGGCAGTTCGAGGAAGCCCCCCAAGAGGCAGTTACCCATCGACGTACAGGAAAAGTCGGTGTAGTTGATGGGCGCCCACACGCCGTTGGGAACGTCGGGGACGATTTGGCTGATTCCCCACCGCCCGTTTGTCTCCGTCTGAACAAAGTCGCCGCTGATCTTTCGATCGCGAGAGTGGAAGTAGCCATAAACGGTGCACGAAGAATGGGACCAACAAGAGACGTCCTCGACGACCGAATCAGTATTACTGGCCGTTGGAAATTTTGAACCAAGAAGCACAGCGTTCTGCCACTTACCGTTCAACTCGCCAATTGCGAGAGAGTGTGGATCCGTCGAATTCGGCCCGAACACGGTCGACCACTCGAATATCCAACAAAATCCTCGAAGTGAACACGCAGTTCTCGTCAGGCCGTTCGATGCTGCCCCCCGTGATGTTGGCCACGGTACGGAGATCGGTCGACTCCACTGGCCTCGATGTTGAACCACGGCAAACGTCGGAGAATTGGGCCTCGAAAAGGCTGCCAGGCACTCACCAGCTGCGGCGCATGAGACAGTCGCAAAACCCGAGTTGGACCCGGGTGTCCCCTTGGTCAACTCTTGAACGATGCGCCATCGATTATTGATTTGCTCAACAATTACTGGAGTGCCAGCGTCTTGCCCAAATCCAGTTGTCCCGACCGCCACGCATGATTGAGTCGTTGGACACGCCAATGCCTGCAACTCATCGCGAGTTGACCAGTCGCTCCTTTGGAGCGCGCCCAAGCCGGGTCGAGGGTGAATCAGAGTCAAAGCGAGCACAAACACCAGTGCGAAGATTCCGAGAAAGATCAAGAATCCGAAACCCGGTAGCCCACGGATACGCCCACTCTCGGGATTTGCAGTCATTTCACTCCGAACTTCTCGAGTTCCGACCTTTTGAGTCTGCAGGCTCCAAATCTTGATGTTGACAACGACGATGGCTAGGGATGGTCATTGGGACACGCATTCGGAGGGACCCCTGGTACGACCTCCGACAGGTGCTTACTCTCCCACCAACGAACTCCAGTTGATGGAATTGAGAGAAGTTGCGATAGGTCGGCAATGAGGGTGCTAGCGAACACCTCCGTGCCAATCGGGCACATGTGAATGCCGTCACTCATCCGCACTCGGGCCCACGTCGACTTCGGGCTGGAGAGTTGATTCATCGGCGGGAGCCAATTGGAGTATTTGCCACGGAGCTCAAGCACCTTGCCCGTTGGGAGGACGGCAACACCGGGTCCGATATGGCCGGAGATGTCATCGACTGCCCGCTGCCAGGTCCTCGCATCGAGTCGCCACTGCTGTAGTTGCGTCCGGGCGTAGGCCGGAGTCCACTGCGCGTAGTTCGCGACGCCGTGGGGAGGAATAGTCGCAATGACGAAGCTCTGAACGCCAAGCGAGCGGGCCGAGTTGATGAATGCGCTAAAGGTCGAGTGGAAGTCAATGGGGTCTGTCGCAGCGAAGTGCTGATCTGCGAAGTCCTCGTAGATGATGATCTGAGGTTTTATCTGTCGTATCCGGGTCAAGAAGTAATGGCGGAAGACGGGATTCTGCATTCCGAGGTGAGGAAAGGCGATCACTCGGATTACCACGTGATCGAGAGAGCCGAGTGCGGCGATCAGACCGCCGCGCGACACGTAGGGCAATGAGTCCCCCAGCACCAATACGAATATGGGATTGGACCTTGAGAAGTGACCCGCGGCTACCCAACCATTAGGTAGCGAGCCCACGACTCCGGACTGCAACGCCATCACAGGACTAGGGGCGTAGCGGTTCACTTGAGAGGCGAATGAGGCAGTCGGGAAAAGGCTCGGAGTCGTGAACACGATCACCGAGGCCAGCGCCGCAATAGATCCCCCACCGGCGATTCCCCGACGCCACGGCACGCTCCACCGACGTTCGCGGATCGGCTTCTCGAGGAGGATGTAACTCGCATAGGTCGCGACGACCATGAGAACGATTCGAAGCAGCAGCAATTTTTTGCCGGCAATTCCCACCGATCCCGGCGTTACGAAGATGATCACGGGCCAATGCCAGAGGTAGAGACCGTAACTGACGCGGCCGATTGCTCGGAGCGGCCTTAGCGCGAAAAATCGAGCGACGAACGACGTCTCGTTGCGTACCGACCACAACAAGACCGCCGCTGCGATGGCACACAACAGGAACCCGCCGCGGAACATGAACTGCTGGGGCACCCCGCTGCTGTCCCCCGCCGTCACAAGGGCCACGGCGAATCCGAGCAGGGCCAGCGCGCCGAGAAGATCGGGTGCCCATTTCTTACTGCTCACGACAGGTCGATCGACCACCCACCACGCCAATGCCGCACCAGTCGCAAGATCGAACAGGCGGGTGAACGTGGCGTTGTAGACGAAGTTTGCGCTGGAGGACGACGCTGGGTCGTACAGAACCGCCATCAACACGGTCGAGATCACGGCAATGGTGGTGGAAATCCACAGTCCCCGGCGACGGTGTTGCGTCACTCCCCCGGCAATCAGTCCAACCGTCAGCAAGGGCCACAAAACGTAGAACTGCTCCTCGATTGCCAGTGACCACGTGTGAGCCAACGGAGAAGGCGACGCCAGCGCGGCAAAGTACGAATGGCCCGAGCTAATGGCGAACCAGTTCGCGTAGTAGAAGAAGCTGGCGAATCCGAAGCCCCGCAACTGGGTGACGTCAATGGAGGCGACGGCGGATTGGTGTCCGAGTCGACTAGCAAGTAGCGGGACCGCCATCACGACGATGAGCATCACGAACAGCGCCGGCAACAGACGTCGCGCCCGTCGACGCCAGAACTCAACTAGCGCCAGACGTCCCGTCTCGATGCGCTCCTCGAGGAGCAACGACGTGATCAGGAATCCGGAGAGGACGAAGAACAGGTCCACACCGAGAAAGCCGCCTCTCGCCCAACCAAAACCGAGGTGGTACACGATGACGCTCACAACGGCGAGTGCGCGGACACCATCGAGACCAGCGAGGTGCCGACTGCGCAATGACATCTAACAAACGTTACTCAGCGACTTCCAAACTCTTGAGTACGTCACACTTCTTTCTACGATGGTGTTATGAGCGACGAAGCGATCGCCCTCCCTCCGTTTCGCTTGGTTCGCCCCCTCATTGCCGTAGCGATCGGTGGAGCCGTCGGCACGTGGATTCGTGCCGAACTCACGACTTCTGCGCCGACGATGTGCTCTTGGATCGGATACGCCCCACTCTCTGATCGAACATTCGGGGTCTGCCATCAACCGTGGAGATTGGTTCCGTGGTGGCTATTGGTAATCAACACTCTTGGAGTTTTGATCGCCGCGTTTGTTCTCGCGGGACCGCTGTATCACCGGTCACCTGATGACATCGCTCGCCTGGCGGTTATCACAGGGCTGCTCGGCGGTTTGACGTCGTACTCCGCCCTGGCGCAATCCATCTCGATCCTCAACTCTTCCTCGGCGGGATCGGGATGGCTGTTACTCGCGAGCGCTGTGATCGCTGGAGTGATCGCGGCGTGCGCGGGTTGGTGGATCGGACGACGATGGCGCTCGTAGTTCTGTTGGGTGCCGTTGGGTGCGTGCTGCGCTGGGGTATCGAAGAGGGTGTCGAGCGGTGGGTTCTCAAGTTCCGACCGTTTGCGACAATGCTCGTCAACTTGCTCGGATGTGCCATTGCGGGTTGGTTCTTTGCGAGGAGTCACACAAGCTGGTCAAGTCACGCGAGCACAATTAATCGCGACGCGCTCACAGGATTTTGCGGCGGCTTTACGACGTTCTCCTCGGCGCTCGCCATTCCCACCCTGCTGTACACGGACGGACACCGGATGCGAGCAGTGTTGTTGATTGTGGGCACCGCGCTCGGTGCGGTTGGTTCGTTCTGGCTCGGTCAGCGACTCGGCGGAGGCGCCCTCACTTCCTAGTTAGAGCTTTTGAGCGTCCTGCTCGACCGCGTTGAGTCCCGCAAAGGTAGTGACGAGCGGACTCATCGCGTGTCTGATGAACGCCGAAGCAACACAGACCGCAAAGATGATGAGAGCCGCGTACGGCGCCCACACCGTGGGGTGAGGCACTTTGTAAATCGCTCCGAAGATTGCGCCTCCCGTGACCGCGATCCCCACAGCGGCAGCCAGCCACACCGTCCAAGTTCGTGGAGTATCGCGTAAACCAAAGATTGCTCCCACACACATCAAGACATAGATCATCGCCAGTGCGAATCCACCGAACGTCGAAAGAAAGCTAAATACGGATATGTAGTGCAGCGATCCGGGCAGTCCCGGCAGCGTCCACACCGAGGTCAAGATCGTAAGCAGGATCGACACGACGTAGGCACCGAGAACAACCACGCTGCCCGCCATTGGGGTCGCGCGAGGAGTCACCGACGACAACGAGTGCGGCAGACGTCGGTCTCTCGCCAGAGCGAAGATTCCTCGTGATGCCGACACCGAACAGCCGACGAGCACGGCGATCATGTCAAAGATCACGACCAGCTCCAGCAGGCGTCTGATCCACACGCCACCAAATCCTCCGCTGGCACCCGGTGAGCCGAGGGCGAAGAGCGGGTTCGCTGCGGCGCTCTGCATGTTGGAGAGAGAGAAGTGGAACCCGGCGACTTGGGCGAACGTGCCAATTACGTAAAAGACGCCGATAGCCAGGACGGAGTAGAGCACTGCTCGCGGAATGTCGCGCCGCGGGTGCTCGGTCTCTTCACCCAGGTTGGCCGAGGTTTCGAATCCCGTAAAGAGCAAGACGCCGTAGAGCACTCCGAACATCACGCCTGAAAATCCCGTCGACGACCCCGAGGTCTTAAATCCCTGCGCCACGTGGCTCAGTCCGTGGCTCTTAAAGATCACATAGATCGAAAAAACCAGAACGACTATGACCGACGTCAAAGCCAGCACCAGCTGTAGACGCGTGGAGAGGGCGACTCCCATAAACAGCACTGCGCCGACCAGGATCAATAGGAAGAGATCCCACACCGATTGCGGTAAAGGGTTGACATTCCACTCCCCCGCGATGGTGTCGCGGATCGTGCCACCGATCATCGGCAAGATGGCGGCCCCTAACGCCAACACGCCGAGGTAGTACAGCCAGCCCGACGCGGCGCCCACGCGTCCACCCAGACCGTCGGTGACGTAGTCGTAGAGCGACCCAGCGGAGTGAATCTTGCGGGCGTACGCCGCCACAATCCAGCCGAGTCCGAGAACACCAACTCCGGCGATGACGACGGATAACGCGGCGGCCGTGCCGGCCCCTTTGCCTGTCGCGGACGTGATTCCCACGACCAGGGGGACGAGGAACGCAATGGAGAACACGGGACCCATGAGGCCCACTGATTGCGCGACCGCGTCGTGCAACTTGAGTTTGACGCGCCCACCGAGGCGCGGAACCGGCTGGTCGGACATCGTTCCCCCCGTGCTCAGCGGGCGTTTAGGGCGCCCGCTCTCTCGTCACCGTACGGAGTCGGTTACCGAGTGTCAAGCATTCACACTGAGACGACGCGGGCCTCCGCTTGGGCCACCAGCCAACGAAACGACGGGTCGGGCTTGGCCATCAGTTCAGGGTGCCACTGCACCGCAAAGAGACCACCGTCGTCTGATTCCAGTGACTCGATCACGCCGTCAGGAGCGACGGCCCCGACGGTCAAACCTTCGCCCAATCGATCGACGGTCTGGTGATGCAGGGAGTTGACGCCAAAGTTGTCCGGGTAGATCGATGACGCTGTGGTTCCCGCCACTGTGGAGACCTCGTGGGCTGGTTCGTGTCCGGGTTTTTCCCACGCAGGATGTCCGGCGCCCTCATCGACCTCGACGTGCTGGACGAGTGTTCCGCCGTAGAGCACATTGACGAGTTGGAGTCCACGACAGACAGCGAGTACCGGGATTGATCGGGCGCGAGCACCAGTGATGAGGGCCAACTCCCACTCATCGCGATCCGGTTCGACCGGTCCTAATTCTGGATGTGGATCTGCGCTGTAACGACTGGGCTCAACGTCAGCGCCCCCGGTAATCACAAGTCCGTCCAGGTGATCTAGGACTTCATCGACATCAGCGTCGCGAGTCAGTTCAATCGGCACGCCGCCGGCGGCCGCGACTGACTTCGGATAGTCCGTGAAATGCAGGTCGAAGGTGACATCTTTCATGGCACCTGGCACACGCGAGCCAAGGACCTTCGCGGGCCAACGGCGCCCGGAGATGCCAATGAGCGGCTTGGCCATCAGATCATCGTAGGGAGATGGTCCCCTACGACTCGTACACGATTGGAAAGGCGCGCAAATTCTGGATCCGCTCGTGGCGACGAGCGCGCAGCCGGCGTTCACTCAGCTGCGACAGCGACACGTACGCGGCGAGTACCGCGCGGTGAATGCTCTCGACCGTGGCGTACGGACTCGGGTCTTCGGGCACGATCTCATCAATGAGGCCCAGCTCCAGCTGATCTCGAGCGGTGGACCGCATTGTGGAGAGCGTGGTCTTGATCTGTTCGTGAGTCGGATTCGGCGTCTTGTAGAGAATGGACGCGGCCGAGCGAGGTTCAGCCACAAACGCCATGGCGCGCTCAAGCATCATCACGTGGTCGGCCATCGGCGTGGTCGCGAGCCCTCCCCCACTGCCAAGTGCGCCGGTCACGAGACTCAGCACCACGTGCGGATAGTTGATGCCCTTGTAGATGAGTTGCGCGATGGCGCGCGACTGGCCGCGGCGCTCACTTTCCAGCGTCGGTTTCGCGCCGAGAGTGTCGGTGATGAACAGCGCCGGAAGCTGGAGGCGAGCACCTACATCGAGGATGCGGTCCATGAACGCGAAATCCTCCGGCGCCGGGTTCGCCGGTCGCTTCATCACTGAGTCACCCACGTGGCGAAAGGATGGTTGCGTACCCACAATGAGGAACGGCTGAGCCCCAATCGTCGCGATGGCCGCGCAAATGGCGGGATAGATCTTGGTGTCACCTTCTTGGATGTGGTTGTAGATCGGTGCGCATCGCGTGAAGCCGTTTTGGACCAGAAAGTCCAAGTCCACGCGATTGGCGTCAGAGATCAGATCCTGGAACTGCTCAACCAGTCGATCAGCGACATTCGTGATGTCGGTCAGCGACTTCGGTGTCGGCGACACGATTGCGCCTTGCATGGTGTCAAATCCCGGACCGTGAAGTCCCGAGAGGCCGAAATTAAAGATGCGACGTTGCCCCGGCGCCGCGACATTTCTCACCATGACCGGCGTCTCGGCGGTCAGTGCCTGGGTCTTTTCGGGCACTTGAGTGACCGCGAACAGCTCGCCTAAGAAGTGCACGAGTTCATCGACGTCTCTGATGACGACGTCAATGTTGCGGTCCACGAGATTGGACTCGGCGCTTTGGGCATCGCGGGGAATCGCGGCGCCTTCAAACGCCTCGATCACATTGGGTCCCGCAAATCCGAAGTTTGTGCCCGACGTCGCGACGATGAAGTCAGCGTTCGGCACCGCCGACGCCGAAACTCCGCCCCACACGTTGCCGAGCAGCACCGCGACGTGGGGCCGCGCAACTTTCTCCTTGTAGAGACGTATCGCCTCGACCATGCGCGTCATCTGCGTCAGTCCCGCAAAGTTCTCGTGCTGGCGTACTCCGCTCGAGGCGTAGACGCTGACCAGCGGCAGTTGGCGACTGATCGCCAATTCCGCCGCGGCTTGGAACTTCTCGCCGGAGATGACTCCCAGTGAACCTGCGAAGAAATCCCAGTTCATGGCGAAGAGCACCACGGGGTTACCCGAGACGTTGCCGAGACCGTACGTCGAAGACTCGATCTTGCCGCCCTTGGCCTCGCGGCTCAACTTGTCCTGATACGACTCGTCGGATTCGGTGCCGTGACCGCGTCGAATCAGACCGATCAAGTCCTTGCCAATGCGCCAGCGACCGTGTGCGGGCTTGAAGTGGATCTGGTCTTTGAAGCTCTGCAGCTGCGAGGGAATGTTGACTTTGCGTCGATTGCGCAGATGGGGCTGTACTTCAGGAGCGAAGACCGGAAGACCGACCGGATAGCCCTCTCCGAACAGACCTTCTTCGATGTCTCCATCAGCGCTCTCATCGTTGCGAGCCGCGGCATCAGCCATTGCGGTTCAGTATTCCACACCTCTTTGACGATCGAAACGAGACAGTAAAGGCGTCACCATCTCATGTGTTGGTGAGTGGTTCGTGAAAGACGCGCAACGTGCCCCACCGTTCATTGACAACGGTCCCTACCTCTTGGTAACCCGCACGGCGAGCCACTTTGAGCGATGACTCGTTCTCGTTGTTGATGCGAATCACGATGCGGCGCACGCCTACTCGCCGTGCGAACTCCGACATCGCGATGACGGCCGCCGTGGCGAATCCTTGTCGTCGCGCCCAGGGATAGATGCCGTAACTGAGATTGGCCTCGCCACTCTTTAGTCCTTCGAATCGCTGAAAGTCAGTGGCCAGTTCCGTCACGCCCACCAGCTCGCCCACGGCATTCTCAATGCCAAATCCATAAACGGGCCCTCCGGTCGCCCAGTGGGCTTCTCGATCATTCAAATAGTTCTGCACGGTCTCCATGGTGCTCACGCCTCCGGAGAGAAAGCGAGCCATCTCGTCGTCTTCACCGGCCAGATGGAGATCAGCGTCGTTGATCGTCAGTGGGCGCAACCGTCCGAGTCCGCCGGCCAACTCAATGTCCGCGCTCCACTCCATCTCGACACTGCAGCACACGAGTCACTTCTTCGCTCGCAATCAGTCCTACACTCCCGCGACGTGACCAACATCGCCGAGCACGCGGACATCACGAGTCATGACACCTACGTCGCTGGCGTGCCGCACGCCACATTTGCTCGACTGCGCCGCGACGATCCGGTGTCGTGGACGCCGGAACCAGACGGTGGCCGAGGATTTTGGAGTTTGACGAAGTACGACGACGTTCTTTATGCCAGTCGCCATACGGAGTTGTTCTCGAGTGCACAGGGAATTCGCCTCGAAGATATGACTCCCGAGGAAACTGAAGCACGCCGAACCTTGATGGAGATGGATCCGCCTGATCACACGAGGCTTCGACGTCTGGTGAGTCGCCCGTTTTCGCCCCGTTCGGTCGCCGAGTACGAAGAAGCGATTCGCGACATCGCCCGCGACGTTCTAAATCGGCTCGAGCGTGCACCACGATTCGACTTCGTCCGTCTCGTGGCCCGCGAGCTCCCAATGAGAATGTTGGGACGAATCCTCGGACTTCCCGACGAGGACCTCGATTGGTTGGTGCGCAGGGGCGACGCATTAATCGGCAACACTGATCCCGACTTCACCGACTTCGTCGTTGATCAAAGCGACACATCTGAGTACCGACTACTCCCGTTTCGCAGTCCAGTGGCGATTGAACTGTTTGAGTACGCGACGCAGGCGATGGAGTCGCGTCGGATTACACCGACGATGGATGTTTTGTCAGCACTCCTCGCGCCGACGTCGGATGGAGAAACGCTCGAAGATCTCGCGCTCAAGAATTTCTTCACGTTGATGGTCGCCGCAGGCAACGACACGACGCGTTACTCCCTCGCCGCTGGCGTTCAGACGTTCATTGATCATCCTGACGTCTTCTCCCTGATTCCCACGCTCGATCTCGCGGGCCGCAAGAGCGTGGTCGAAGAGGTTCTTCGCGTGGCCAGTACCACGATGCACTTTCGCCGCACGCTGACCGACGATGTCGAACTACGCGGACAAAAGATGAAATCCGGGGACAAGGTCGCACTTTGGTACATCTCGGCCAACTATGACGATGAGCACTTCAGCGAGCCCTACGAATTCAACTTTGCTCGCAACCCCAACGACCACGTCACATTTGGTCTCCACAGTCCGCATCTCTGTCTGGGTGCTCATCTCGCACGACTCGAATTACGAGTCATGTTCGAAGAGATGGCGAACTCGTGGTCGCGCATCACATCTGACGGCGAAGCCGAACGGTTCCGTTCCAACTTCATTAGCGGCATCAAACGACTCCCGATCTCCGTTGACTGGATCTAGCCACCACTCCTTGCTCTCAATGCTTTGAGTTCCGACGGCAATAGACCAATCCAAACGAAAAGCCTTCCTCGGAGTTGGCGCTCATTGACGGTCCAGACTTGTTTCTTGGTGTCTTGATTTTGATTGAAATCGCAGCGCTTCGGTCCCTGAACTGTTTGTGAAGTACAGATCGTTCCGATCAGCGAAACGGCAAGACCATCGGGATAGACCTTGACGTTTCCAGTCTTCCCGGTGAAATCAATGCGGATTTTTGAAGTGCGCAGTACTGGAAAAAGGTACCGCTGGAGTCTCTCTCGCTCCCGAGGATCTACTTCACTCACAACGGCCCTGAAATTGCGATGGGAGAAATTTTGGATGTATGCCAATGCCAGAGATCTCGCTGACGCAAATTGCGGTGTCGACTCTTGCGTGAGCACTCCAGTGAAAGCACCTCCGATTGCAACAACTGCCAACGCAATGCCGATTATGGCGGTGCGCGATTTCATCCAGGGAGTCAATTGCAGGTCAACTGTCGTTGGGCCAATGTCGGTGTGAACCTCATCGCTCTCACTTTGACTCATGAAATGGTCGCGTCAGTAGTCAGATCTTGTGTTTGAATTGCTGACGAACTCATTGCTTTACAGGAACGGCAGATACTCGCGAAGTTCCCAATCGGTAGTTGCCGAGTTGAATCGCTCCCACTCAGTTCGCTTGACCGCCACGTGCTGAGCCACAATCTCTGACCCCAGCGCCGCGACTAACTCGCTGTCAGCTTCCAGTACGTCGAGAGCCTCACCGAGGTTGGCGGGCACTCCGATGGTTGCATCGATGGTGTCGAGTCCGTTTCCCTTCTCGGCGGGTTGCAGCGTCAACTTGTTGTCCACGCCGAGTCGCGCGGCTTGCAGCACTGCCGCCATCGCAACGTGCACCGGCGCTCCCCCATCGGACAAGCGGTGTTCCAACCGAGCTGCTTCGCCGCGATCCGGCGGAATGCGCACGGTGGCGCCGCGGTGGTCGTATCCCCAGTTTGCCCAGTAGCCCGACAGCGTCGCTGGACGCAGTCGTTTGTAGGCGTTGACTGTCGGGGCACAAATTCCGGCCAACGCGCGATGGTGCTCCATCATTCCGGCGATTGCGTACCGAGCCAACTCGCTCAGTCCGTCCTCGGCATTCGCGTCATTCACGGCGTTGTGGCCGGTGGAGTCACGCATCGACAGATTGAGGTGCAGACCTGATCCGCTCTTGTTCTCAATCGGCTTGCCCATGAACGTGAGCATCAGACCTTGACGGTGCGCTACCTCGCGCGCCAGCACTTTGAACAAGAACGCGTCGTCGGCGGCCCTCAGCGCATCGCTGTAGCGGAGGGTGAACTCGAACTGCGGCGTGTCGTACTCCGAATTGACCGACTCGAGGGGAATATCCGCTCCCTCACACGCCGTCCAAATGGAGTCGATGAGGCCGTGGGGATCGACCGAGGGTCCCGTGCCGTAGACGAAAGCTCCGGGTGTGTCGAGGGGGCGCCACCCGCCGGCGCCATCGGGCTCGTAGAGGTACGCCTCGTACTCAATGCCGGCGTAAACGTCGTAACCCATCTGTTTCCAGTCGGTGATTGCTCGACGAAGCGCCGCGCGCGGCGACACGGCGACCGGCTCGCCTTCACGTACCAGGTCGGCCACCACCACGCGAGTACCGGGCTCCCAGCCCGGGCGTAGCTCGGACATCTCGAAAGTGGCCTCGAGATCGGGCAAGCCCTCGTTCCAGTGGGACCCGGGCGTCTCGGGCGTCATGCCGCGGTCGTAGCCGAGTGCCCACAAGCCGGTGCAGTGCCGCACACCTTTGTCAGCCAGTGACGCGGGCACGTACTTGCCTCGAGCTAAACCGAGGTGGTCGGGCCACAGCACACGGACGCGGCTGAACGAATCTGACATCGTTGTCCTTTCGATTTCGGCCGAACGTACCACGATGATCTGCGAGATCTCTCGACGGTCTTTGTAATGTGAGTGCGTCGTTTCAACTCGATCAAACAATGAGGTGTGATGGAGTTCCGCCGAGTGCTGCTCGACGGTGTCGCGACCGATGTCGTCGCTGAAGGGCACCGGTTGGTGGCCCGTGATGGTCGCTCAGTTCTGGCGTCCGACGCGACTCACCTGCCCCCGGTGTCGCCGTCCAAGATTCTCTGTTGCCATCTCAATCACGTCTCGCGAGTCCGCGAGTTCGGCGTAGATCTGCCGCCGGCCCCGACGTACTTTCACAAGCCGATCTCGGCACTGAACGCACACGGCGGCGCCGTGGTGCGCCCGGCGAACTGCCACTACTTGAACTACGAGGGCGAAGTCGCCATCGTTATTGGGCGCACGGCGCGCAACATTCGCTACGAGGACGCCGCTTCGTACATCGCCGGTTACACGATCGCCAACGACTTTGGACTACACGACTTTCGCGATACCGACGCCGGCTCAATGTTGCGCGTCAAAGGTGCCGACACACTCTGTCCGTTGGGGCCGGGTCTAGTGACCGATTGGGACTTTCGCGGTAAATCAATGCGCACTTTGGTCAATGGATCGGTGCGCCAAGACGGTTCGACCGACGAAATGGCCTGGGATATGCACTACCTCGTGGCCGACTTGGCGCGTCTCATCACGCTCGTGCCTGGCGACGTGATCTTGTCGGGCACGCCGGCAATCTCGCGACCGGTTGAGCCGGGCGACGTCGTTACCGTCGAGGTCGAGGGACTTGGAGCTCTGTCAAATGTGGTCGTGAGTTCTCCCGAGGGAGTATCGACACAAGTCGGTGCGCAACCGACCGCCACTGAAGAAGTCCTCTCGACCGCCTTTGGCGGCGAGTGGGAGTTTCGCGGTCAACGCCGACCGGTGGCGACCGATCGATCTCAGCTGGTTCCTCCCGAGGTCTTGCCCCGAGTGACTTCGTGAGCGAGACGCGCATCAAGGTCGACGGAGTTGACGTCAGCCCCGACCATTTCATTAACGGCGTCCGCGTGAGCTCGTCGCAGACCTTTGAAGACCGTTCGCCTCTCGACTGGTCGTGGAAGTTGGCCGATATCGCACGAGGCGGTGCCAGCGAAGCGAACGCCGCGGTGTCGGCTGCGGTCACCGCATTTCCGGCGTGGGCGGCACGTGAACCGTCCGCGCGCGCGGCGTACTTAAAACGGCTCGCTGATCTGATTGACGCCAACGTGGATCGCATTGCCCACGTCGAATGTCTCGACATGGCGATGCTCGAAGAGAGCCTGCGACTTCGGGTCATCGCACGCGGAGCGCGCAACTTTCGCGCCTACGCCGAGTTGGCCGAGAACTACGCGCCACGAGAATGGGAATCCAACGGCACGAACAACACCGTCTTGCGTCATCCGGCTGGTCCGACCGTCGTCATCACTCCGTGGAATGCCCCCTTCATGTTGTCCACGTGGAAATGCGCGCCGGCGCTGGCCGCAGGCAACACTGTCGTCCTTAAGCCCGCCGAGTGGTCCCCCCTCAGCTGCTCGCTCCTCATGGATCTGGTCGACGAGGCCGGGTTTCCCCCCGGCGTGTTCAATCTCGTCCAGGGCCCCGGTGAAGAGGTCGGCGCCGCGCTCGTTCATGACGCTCGGGTGCGGCGGATCTCATTTACGGGCTCTCCTGAGACCGGTCGGCTCATTGGCGTGGCCGCCGCGCACAATCTCGTGCCGTTCACGGCCGAGCTCGGCGGCAAAGGGCCGTTCATTGTCTTTGACGACGCCGACATCGACGCCGCTGCCGACAAGGCGGCGGGGATGTACGACGACTCGGGTCAGGTCTGCCTCGCCGGCACCCGACTGCTGATTCATGACTCGGTCTACGACACATTTCTCGAGCGATTCCGGGTCGCTACGAAGCGTCACGTTCTCGGCGACAGCCGCGATTCAGAGACGACGGTCTCGCCCCTGATCCATCCCGAGCATCTAGCGCGGGTGGCGGGGTTCGTGGATCGCGCGCGGGCGGCCGGCGACGAGATCCTCCTCGGCGGACACGTCGCTCGCGACGGGGGGCTCTGGTACGAGCCGACGCTGATTGCGCCGAGTGATCCGACTCACGAGATCGTCCAACGTGAAGTGTTCGGTCCCGTCCTCACGATTCAGCGTTTCGCCACCGACAACGAAGCCATCGCGCTGGCCAACGGCACCGAGTACGGACTGTCAGGCGTGATTTACACCGGAAGTGCAGATCGGGCCCAACGCGTTGGCGCCGCCGTGCGCGCCGGGACCGTTTGGGTTAATTCGTACCTGGTGCGCGATCTCACGGCTCCGTTCGGCGGGATGGGTATCAGTGGAATCGGCCGTGAAGGCGGCGACTACGCACTTGATTTCTACTCAGACCTCCAGGCGCTTCAGATCCGGCAAGACTCCACTCGTGGGTGAGATCGTCGGCGCCGGACTTCTGGCGCACGTGCCCACCATCGTGCTGCCCGACGCCATCCGTCGCGAGTTAAATAACGGGCGCGAGAGCACCCTGCACTCGGGTCTTCATCAGTTGCGCCTCGAGGTCTTTGACCACCTGAAGCCCGATCTTGTCCTGGTGGTCGACAGCCACTGGTTCACGACGGTCGAGTTCGTCATTACTTCTGCGGCGCGACGACTGGGATTCTTTACGTCTGAAGAACTGCCGCGCGGCATGTCGAGTGTGCCCTACAACATGCCCGGATGTCCGGAGTTCGCGCACTTAGTGGGCGAGATTGCCGCGGCGACACCGAACTGCTGGATCACCCCGATCGACAACGAACACCTGCCGGTGACCTATGCCACTGTCAACTTCTTGCCGTTCCTCCAAGGTCCTGAGGCGTGGGTGTCACTGAGCGTTTGTCAGACATCGGCGCCCGTGGACTTCGCCACTGTTGGCCACGTGATCGCCCAGGCGGTTGAGCAGTCCCATCTCCGAGTGGTGATCATCGCGTCCGGCGCTCTGAGCCACACGTTCCACACTCTGCGCGACGTGCGCGACAAGGAGTCCGCGGACATCGAGAACATCTTTTCGCCGGAGGCTGCCGCGGCCGACCAACGAGTGATCGATGCGCTCGAGCGCGGCGATCACGCCCAAGTGCTGAGCGAGATGCCGAATTTCGCGACCTTTCGACCCGAAGCGCGCTTCGGGCACTACCTCACAATGGCCGCTGCGCTCGGCGGAGAACGTTGCCACGCACCCGCGCGGCGCTACTCGGAGTACGAAAACGCGATTGGCACGGGACAGATCCACCTGTGGTTCGATCGGCCGAGTACCGGATGGACCTCATGAGCGTTCGGGGTGTGCCGTTTCCCCGCACGAGCACCGGTGAGGCGTCGCTGCTGCCGCCAACGCCTTGGCACTACTCGGGTGATCTGTTAACGGTCGAGTACCGCACCGATCCCGGCGAGATTCGCAAACTGCTGCCCGATGATGTTCACCTCGCCCACGACGACGAGGACCCCGGGGCAGTGGCCTTCATCTGGGCCGATTGGCAAAGCTGTGGCGATGACGGCAGTGAGCTTCTCGACCCCGTGCGCTCGCAGTACCGCGAAGCGTTCGTCGTTGTGCGTTGTCGCTACGACGGCGTGCTCTACAGCCGGTGCCTGTTCATTTGGGTCGACAAGGACTTCTCTCTCGTGCGCGGGTACCTGCAGGGCTATCCCAAAAAGATCGGGTCGGTCCACCAGACGCGTCCGATCACGGTCGGACGCGCTGGCCCGCGCTTAGAACCAGGAGGGCGATTCGGCATGACGCTGGCCGCTAGTGACCGGCGATTGGCCGAAGCCACGGTCACGTTGGAATCGCTCGGTGAATCCAACGGCTTTGTCAACGGGCACCCGATGCTGCACCACCGCTGGTTTCCGGGCATCGAACTCGACGGCCGCGACTCCCTCGATGAGGTCGTGACTATGTCGGGCGTCAACGTGGAACTCGGCCCGGTGTGGCGGGGCTCGGCCACTATCGAGCTCTTCGACTCACCCACCGAGGAGCTCCGCAAGATCGCGCCGCGCGAGATCATCGGTGGCTACTTCCGCTCGGTCGGTACGACCTTTGCGGGCGGTCGCACGTTGCGCGACTCGTCGCACCGATAGGTTTCGCGTCGTGATTCGTCGCGTTGGAGCGCTCACTGTCGCCCTCACGATTGCGGCGACCGCACTGTCGGGATGCGGTGGCGGCAAGCCCGCGAGCACCTTGCCCCGATACGTCCAGAAGGCGCTGACCTTTTTGGGACGTCAGTCGGCGGTCACCTACATCGGCGCGTACGACCGCTCGGTTGATCCGTACAACTCGTCAGGCACGTTCACGGTAACCAAGTCCGGCAATGTCACGGGCAGTTGGGGTGGAGTTGACTTTGTCCGCGTCCACGGAGATTGGTACTACCGATTGCGCGAGGGCTATCTAACGATCGCCAAGAACGAGCTCGCCCAGACGCCGCATCCGAACTCGTTGGGCAACCTGCTCTCCACATTGGTACTCAACCACTGGGTGCGCGACAACCGCCACCTCTTCTCGCTGTTCACATTCCCCTATGCGCTTCACGGATTTCCGCTGCTGAGCGAGATCAACAACGCCGGCGTGCTGCCGCACGGACAGAGCAAGGTCGACGGCACCTTCCCGCACGCCACGGGATTCATTCCGAAGTTCTCGCGCACCAGCTCCAATCCGATTGCCCAAGTGGATGTGTCGACGCAGGGTCCAACGCGATTTCTCGACTATCTGACCAGCGACGGCTTTACCGGATCAGCCGTGATCACCCTGCAGTACCCGAGCGTGGTTCGCGTTATTGCTCCCACGACCAGCTTTGAACTCAACCAGCTGCTGAGCAATAGCGAGATGAGCCAAGTGGTTCAAATCCTTGAGTACATCCACCACGGCGGAACGATTCCCGCGGGCGCGTAGTTAGCGATCCGCCGCGTCTTCGGTCGGAATCAGTTTGCGCGCGGCCAGCGCCTCATCGACTCGCGACACTGGTGTCGTCTGCGGAGCGGAGTGCAGGCCCTCGGGGTCGATGGCGGCGCGATGCGCGATTCGCTCGAGGGACTCAGCGAGCGCTTCGAGCGTTTCGGGACTTTCGGTTTCAGTCGGCTCAAACATCAACGCTTCGTCCACGATCAATGGGAAGTACACCGTCGGCGCGTGAAAGCCCTCTTCGAGGAGGCCCTTGGCGACGTCGAGTGCCCGCACGCCGTACTGAGACTTCAGCGGAGTCGCCTGCAGGACGCACTCGTGCATGCAGGTGCGGTCGTAGGCCGCGGGAAACGATCCACTCAGACGAACCCTGAGCCAGTTGGCGTTGAGCACGGCATGTTGGGCGACGCGCAGCAGTCCGTCGCGTCCGTGCACGTCAATGTAGGCAAAAGCGCGAGCGAGAACCATCGCGTTGCCGTGCCATCCGTGCACGCGACCAATGGATCGCTCGGGCGTGACCCACTCAAAGCCCGCCGCACCACGAGCAGGCTTTGGACCCGGCAAGAACTGCACCAGACGTTCTGAGACCGCCACGGGGCCCGCCCCCGGTCCACCGCCGCCGTGCGGTGTGGCGAAGGTCTTGTGCAGGTTCATGTGCACGATGTCAAATCCCATGTCGCCTGGACGCACGACTCCGAGAATCGCGTTCAGATTGGCGCCGTCGTAGTACAGCAAGCCGCCGACTTCGTGAATGGCCGCCGCAATCTCGGTGATCTCCTCTTCAAAGAGTCCGACCGTGTTCGGATTGGTGAGCATGATGCCCGCGACATCAGGTCCGAGCACCTTGCGCAACGCGGCGAGGTCCACGAGACCGCGCTCATCGCTCGGCACTGTTGTGACTTCGTAGCCGCCCAGCGTGACCGACGCCGGGTTGGTGCCGTGAGCGGAGTCCGGAATGATGATCCGACGACGAACGTCGCCGCGGGACTCGTGATACGCACGCATCAACAACAGACCCGTGAGTTCCCCAGCCGCGCCGGCGGCGGGTTGCAAGGTGGCTTCCGCCATGCCGGTGATCGCGCACAGTCGTTCTTCCAGTCCGACCAGCAGTTCGAGCCACCCCTGAGTGAGGGCGGCCGGTGCTCCAGGGTGCACGGAATTAAATCCGGGATCTGCGGCCACGGCGTCACAGAACTTCGGGTTGTACTTCATGGTGCACGAGCCGAGCGGGTACGCACCGAGATCGACCGAGAACTGACGGTGCGATAGCCGGGTGAAGTGCGCCACGAGGTCGCGCTCAGAAACTTCGGCCAGCGGAACCGGCTGCTCGGCCAAGTGTTCGGCGGGAACCAGTGAACTAAGCGAACGTTTAGGGACGCCGGTAGTGCGCAACTGGAACGCCCGACGACCCGGTGCAGAGAGTTCAAACAGCGTTGGTTCGGCGCTGCGCCCGAGCAGCGGCGCCGATGTCGCCTGTCCGGCGCCGACGGGCGTCACGAGCTCACCGCCTTGGCGAAGGCTGCGGCCAGCTGGTCAATCTCTTCACGCGTGCGCTTTTCGGTCACGGCAATCACGATCGCGTGATCGATGTCACTGTCGGCGACGGAGAGATCAGCTCCACCAGTCAGCGAGTTGACCGACAGTCCGCCGAGGAATCCCTCTCCGACGAGTCGTTCCAGCACGAGGTCAGCTGGCTGCGGCGTGCGTACGGCGAACTCGCGCAAGAAGGGAGATGTGTGTAGCGGTTCCACTCCGTCAATGGCGACCAGTTGGTCGAAGGCGTAGTGCGCGCCCTGGGCGCACCTCGTCGCGACTTCGCGAAGTCCCGCGGTACCGAGGTAGCCGAGCTGTACCGCGGCCGTGACCGCCATCAACGTCTGATTGGTGCAGACATTGCTCGTGGCCTTCTCGCGACGGATGTCCTGTTCGCGCGCACGCAATGTCGTGACGAACGCGCGTCGTCCTTCAGTGTCGCGCGTCTCACCCACGAGTCGCCCCGGGAGTCGACGCACCTGGCTCTCCGCGCACGCGAAGAGGCCGAGGTAGGGACCGCCGAAAGCCAGCGCAGTACCGAGCGGTTGGCCCTCTCCCACCATGACGTCCGCACCCCACGAACCGACGGTCTTTAAGACTCCGGCAGCAATGGGGTCAGTTGCGGCCACCAACAGCGCTCCGCGGTCGTTCGCTAACGAACGGGCCGCCGTGAGATCTTCAACCACCCCGAGGTAGTTGGGGTACGCCACGACCACCGCGCCCGCCGGACCGTCAGGGACCGAGTTCCAGTCCGTCACGCCATCGCGCAGCGCGACGGTGACGACCTCGTGACCCGTTCCCCGCGCAAATGTCGTAACGACAGCTCGCCAGTGCGGGTGCACACCGGCTGAAATGAGCAGCCGCTCGCACTTGGTCGCCCCAACGGCCATGTTCACACCCTCGACGAGCGCGGTGGCTCCGTCGTAGAGCGAGGCATTCGCGATCGGCAGACCGCTCAGTCGCGCGATCATCGTCTGGTACTCAAAGATCGCCTGCAGCACTCCTTGAGCCACTTCGGGCTGGTACGGCGTGTACGCAGTGACGAACTCGGAACGCCCCGCCAGTGCGCGCACGACCGGCGGCACTTCGTGGTCGTACGCGCCCGCTCCGGCAAAGCACGTGAGTTCGGATGTCGTGGCGCGATTGTTGGCAGTCAGGCGCGCGAGCTCCGCGGCGACATCGGGTTCGCTCAGCCCGTCGTTGAGATCGAGTCCACCAGCCAGGCGCACGGCCGCGGGAATGTGACTGAACAGTTCGTCGAGTGTTCGCAGTCCGAGAAACTGCAACATGGCGGCCGTGTCGGCTTCGGTGTGCGGAATGTAGTCAGCCACCTACGCCGCCTTCGTAACGAAGGGGGTGCGCACGACCTCGCCCTCAATCTCTCGTCCGCGCAGGCTCACCGTGGCGCGCTCGCCGCGCTGCACTTTGGCGTCCAGCAGTCCAAGGCCGATTCCGTGTCCGAGCACTGGTGAGTAGTTGCCCGACGTCAACGTCCCGCGTGGTTCGCCGCCTACCACGACCTCCGCACCCTCGCGCAACGGATTGCGTCCGTCAGCTCGCACCCCAAAGAGCAGCCGCTCAACGCCGCGCTCGCGTTGTGCCTCAAGGGCGGCGCGACCTTTGAACTCACCCTTGTCCCACCCAATGACCCAGCCGAGGCGTGCCTCGAGCGGAGTGATCGTGGGCGACAACTCGTGACCGTGCAGTGGAAGGGCGGCTTCTAAGCGCAGTGTGTCGCGCGCCCCGAGCCCGGCGGGCACCACGCCCGCATTGGTAAGACGGGTCAGGACCTCTTCGGCCCGCTCATTGGAAACCGCAATCTCGATGCCGTCCTCGCCGGTGTAGCCCGTGCCCGCGACTCGCACTTCGACGCCGTCGAGTTCGAATTGGCCAACTGAGAATCGCGGCACCTGCGCCCAGTCGGGCCATAGCGTTGACACCCGTTCGCGAGCGCGCGGACCTTGCACGGCTAAGACGCACCGCTGCGCCGTGACGTCGCTGCCGCCAATGGCGTTCAGCACGCGCGACGTGTTGGACGCGTTGGGCATCACGTCAAATTCGTTCTTACTGATCCACCAGACGATGATGTCGTCTTCAACTCCCCCGGCGTCATTCAGCAAGTGGGTGTACTGCGCGCGGCCGGGAGCGACCTTGCGCAAATCGTTGGACAGCGAGCTTTGGAGTTGGTCCAACGCTGGACCGATGACGCGCACAGTGCCGAGGTGGCTGACGTCAAAGACGACTGCGTCGCTGCGGCACGCCAGATGTTCGGCCACCGTGCCGCCCGCGTACTGCAGGGGCATCGCCCATCCCCCGAAGGGGACGATCTTGGCTCCGAGCTGGAGGTGGAGGTCGTAGAGATACGGCCGCCGATCCTCGCTCACGGGCGTACACCCTAAACGGCGGTCGGTGGCCGTTTAGGCGTTCGTGGGCGCGCCGAGTTGGCGCGCCGCTTTACGCCGAGATTGTGTGAGCCAGGTGCATCTCGTGATCGCGCTCGGCGAGGATCGAGTCGAGCTCGGCCACCACACCGGCGAGGGGCACCACATTGAAAACGCCTTGACCGCCGCGCAGCAGGTCCACGATTTCGCCGTTGCTGTGGGCCATCACGGTCTTGGTGCCACTCAGAATCAAACTCGCCGAGGCGAGATCAGCGCCGAGCGAGGTGCGCAGGCAGTCCACGGCCTGACGGGTGCGCGAGAGCGACACTCCCGCGTCCAGCAGTGACTTGATGACCTTTACTTCGACGAGGTCGCTGTAGGAGTACTGGCGCTTAGAGCCACTGCCGCGTGCGGCGGTGACTGACGGCGTCACGAGCTCCGTGCGGGCCCAGTAGTCGAGCTGGCGGTAGGTGACTCCAGTGAGTCGACAGACCGTCGGGCCCGAGAACCCCGAGGTAATTACCTGATCCATGTTGAACGTCCTTCCGACCAAGGTTGTTCACGCGACGTTCGCGCTTGCAAAAGTGTAGTTACGCGTTTCGCTCTTCCACAAGGAGATTTGGCATTCCGAGTGCACTGGTTGACGCTTCGGCGTACAAACGCGGGGCAATTCGCCCGGCTGTAACCGCACTGTAACCAGCGCGCACCCCGTCGCGGATCGCGGCGGCCATCAACGCGGGATCCAGCGCGCGGTTAATCGCGGACGCGGCGAGCACGCCGGCACAGCCGAGCTCCATCGCGAGGGCGGCGTCTGACGCGGTGCCCACGCCGGCGTCCAGCAGAACCGGGACTTGCAGTCGCTCGCAGATGAGCGCGATGGCGTGAGGGTTGCGCACCCCTAAGCCAGACCCGATGGGTGAACCCAACGGCATCACCGCCACGCATCCGGCTTGTTCGAGTCGCTCGGCGACCACTAAGTCGTCATTGGTGTAGGCCCACACTTCAAACCCTCGGCGCGTCAATTCATCGGCGGCTTCCACCGTGGCGATCGGGTCAGGCAACAACGTGCGCTCATCGCCGATCACCTCGAGCTTGACGCGAGTCGTTTCGAACGCTTCGCGCGACGCCTCGGCGATGCCGATCGCTTCGCTCACGGAGTAGCACCCCGCAGTATTGGGCAGCAGGTGAATACCAAGACGGGTGACTAGGTCGTAGATCGAACCATCGACGTTGGGCGAGACGCGGCGCAGCGCCACCGTGGCGACCTCGCACTCACTTGCGCGAAGTGCGGACTCGAGAGTGATCATCGAACGCATGCCGCCCGTGCCCATGACGAGACGCGAGGTCACATGAAGCGAACCAATGTTGAGACCGTCGGTCACTTGATCCATCGTACTTTTCGTCGAATTTCTCGCGCCGTTAGTGTCGCCTTCATGCCAGTCGCGGTTCTTACGATCGCGGGATCTGACAGCGGTGGCGGCGCCGGTATCGAAGCCGACCTACGCACTTTCGCCGCCTTGGGAGTACACGGCACCGTGGCCTTGACAGCGGTAACGGCGCAGAACACCCATGAAGTCACCGCGGTGTGCGCACTAGAGGCCGAGATGGTGAGAGCGCAAGTTGAAACAGTGACCTCTGACATCTCCGTGACCGCGACCAAGACAGGCATGCTCGCTCGACCGGCGACGGTGAGCGTCGTCGGCGCCCTGGCGCGAGAAGGTCGGTTAGGTCACCTCGTCGTTGATCCGGTCCTCGTCTCCTCGAGCGGACATTCGCTGATGGAAGAGGGCGGCGTTCGGGCGTATCGCGAGGAACTGATTCCCCGGGCGCTCATTGTGACGCCGAATCTTCGTGAGGCGGCCGTGCTCGCGGGGGTCGGCGTCGAGTCGCTGCGCTCGCGCGAGGCGATGATTGAGGTTGCCGAACAACTGCGGGCCCTAGGTGCCACCTACGCACTCGTAAAGGGCGGCCACGCCCTGGAGTCCGGCATCACTTCCGCCAGCGCACCGGACGTTCTCGTAGGGCCACATGGAGTGCTCGTTCTTGAACAAGAGCGCGTCGACACATCGAACGACCACGGCACCGGATGTTCGCTCGCCGCGGCCATTGCGGCGCGACTCGCCCTCGGCGACGAGCCCGAGGAGGCCGTGCGCGTGGCCAAGCAGTTCGTCTTTGATGCCCTCAGTGGCGCGGTGTCGTGGCGACTCGGACGCGGACACGGTCCAATTGATCACCTCGGATGGGGTGCTGATGTCTGATCAGTCGGTGCCTCGTCCCCCGCTCACAACGACCACCAGCATCAAGCCCGCCGCCACCGTGCTCATTGCGGCCATCGTGATGCTCGGAGTGTTCATTCTCATCAACGTGATCTTTGATTCCGGAGTCGCACCGACCCCCAGCACCGTGTTCATCGCGGGTGGTCTCACGGTTGATCCGCACAGCGCCGTTCTGGAGGGCTGTCGCACCAACGGTCTGCCCCCCAAAGACATTGCGGCTGCACTCATCGTGCCGAAGGGGACCATTGGCCACGGGTCAGTGTCGATGATCGGATCGGCGTACGACTGTTCTCGTCGTCTGAGTACGGCGCACTCGCAGAGTCTCGTGTTGGGCTTTTATCGCAATGAGCTCACCGCCATGAAGTGGCAGCTGTTCTCCACGCAGGCCAGCGCCCACGGTGGCGGCGAACAGATGCTCTTTAGCCGCGGCGGATCCGACACCTTCAACTGGATTCTCGGCGTGACCATCAACTCGCACGCGGCGTCCTCAGCCACGTGGACGCTCCGGCTCTATCAGGACGACGCGCTGACCTGAGCCGGCGGGGCGAGTTCGTCCTGGACGTACGGCGCGATGAGGTGCGCCCACAGCCAGAAGTTGAGCGGATAGATGACGTAGCCCAGCCGAGTGGCCGTCGCCGCACAGATCACCGCTGCAAAAATGATGGCCACGATCTTGAGTGCGCGCACGAGATCGATCGGCCACGAGCGACGTAGGTAACGCACGAGGAAGAATCCGCCCACCACAAAGACCGTGGGTAACAAGACGTGACGTAGCGGCGGCCACCACAGGGTCAACAAGTGCCCCGGCAGTGGACTCGCAGCGGGCGAGGATACTCCCGCGAGCCCGAGGGGAAACGAGAAGACGTTTTCGACGAACGCGTGCGGCGAGCGGATGACGTACGGCACGACCGTGACCGTGAAGATCACTCCCATTGTCACGAGGAGCCGTCCCCACGCGCGTTGGCCGCTGCGCTCGCGCGCCACCGCCATCACGGCTAACGCAAACGGCCACGCGGTCAACTTCATGGCGGCGGCCAGACCGAGCGCCGTGCCGGTACGCAACGTGGCTCGTCGTTGAATCAAGACGAGCGACAACAAACAGAGCGCGAGGATCGGCATGTCGTCGCCGCCGGTGGTCAAGAACAACGCGCCGGTGGGAAGCACGACGAGGACCTGCGCTACTCGCAATTTGGACTCCGGCGGGGCTCTTAGCAGCGCCAGCGCGATCGCCATCATCAGGACCGTGAAGAACGTCATGGCCACGCGGGCGTCAGAGAATCCGGTCTCTTGGTGCGAGAACGCCGAAGGGAATCCGAAGATCCCCATCAAAGGGAAATACGGAAAGAACGACTCAAAGATCGGCACGCCCTTTTTGACCGCGACGCAGTGGTGCGCGTGACAGTGCACCTGGTGGTACGGCGACTGTCCCTTGGACTCATCTGATCCCGCTCCGGAGATGACAAAGGTTTCAGGTTGGGCTTGGCGCCAGTGGATCTCTAGTGCCAGCGGCGCGGCGACGACTCCGAGAAAGGTGACCGCGACAATCGCTTCTCTCCAGCGGCGCGTCGACACCCGTTTCTGCCGCGTGCCGATGAGCGCGAGCACCGCGGCGGCAACGTACGGACCGACGGTGAGATATCCCCAATGCCACTGCGCCTGCTGACTCGAGAACACTCCCATGAGCAGAGAGAAGATCGCCGAGACCGCGTACAGCAGCGCGTCTCCCCGCAGCAACGTCGGGCGCCAGGAAGCGGGCGCCGGAACGGTCTGCTGATCGCTCTCAAGCACGGCCACTCATGGGCAGTGTACCGACGCCGATCGCGATCACTGAGCCTCGAGCTTGATCCGCAACTCGCCGTGCGCGCTAGCGAGTTCGTGGTCCCACTAACGCGGCGTAAAAGTTGAGTTCACTCAGAAAAGCGCGTCGCACATTGTCGGGCGTACGAATCGAGTGCCGTTCGCCCGGCAACTCGACGTAGGTGACTTCACAGCCCCGCTCGCGCAGTTCATTCACGGTCGCTCTTGTTGTTTCGGCCGGAACGACGTCATCACGTTCGCCCTGGATCACCAGGATGGAGGCGGTGACTCCTTGGAGTTGCGACACCACTGAGGGACGACGCTCCAGCTCTTCGAGAGACGGCGCGCCAACGAGAGCCAGTACGTAGCCGACCTCGAACTCCACGGTCGTGCGTTCCAAGGCGGCCAGATCGAGCGCGGGATTCACGAGAACGACGCCGCGCACGTGTGGATGAGTAGACAGCTGCAACGCGGTGCGACCGCCCGCGCTAGTCCCACGCACGAACACGCCGAGTGCCGCGGTCTCGTCGAGGTCCACGAGGTGAGAGATGACGTCCGCCACATCGTCGACGTCATACGCACCCCAGTGCCCATTTAACGCGTCGCGGTAACTGCGCCCGTAGCTCGTCGAACCTCGATAGTCCACCTCGGCGACCGCAAAGCCGTAGGAGCAGAGCAGTTGGGTAACGCTGTCGCACTCCATTGACGCGTACGCCGTCGGTCCTCCGTGGATGCGCACGATGACGCCGGTGGGCACCGAGTGGGGTTGGACCCACCAGATGTAGGGCACGCCACGACGAGACGATCTCCACTCTGGAACGAGCGAGGAGCTCGCGGCGCCAGAGTTCAGTCGGATCCACGACTCGCCGGCGAGTTCGAATAGTTGATCGGGACTTGAGCCATCCGATCCGAGCGCAAAGCAACGTCCGTCGACCGTACACAGTTCATTGAGGTATCGGGGACTGTTTGCGAGGGCGGTCACCGTTGAGTCGTTGATGTGCACCGTGAAGGATCGCGAGTGGCGCACCGC
Source organism: uncultured Ferrimicrobium sp. (assembly GCA_964434455.1). Taxonomy (GTDB): domain Bacteria; phylum Actinomycetota; class Acidimicrobiia; order Acidimicrobiales; family RAAP-2; genus RAAP-2. The sequence continues at coordinate 247,013 of CAYSVK010000004.1, forward strand.
CGCGAGAACGACCCCTTGCGATGTGGGAGCCATCCACGATCGACCGAAGCACCAGTCCGAGCGGTACTCGCCTAACAACTCGTCGGGCACCTCGACGTGTTCTCCCTCGGCGACGGGCAACGTCCACTCCCCCACTGGAACGCTCCACCACAGTCGGCCGTCGATATACGTCAACTGTCCAACTCCGCGCACCGCACCGTGCGTGGTGAGCCACAAGGATCCCTCTCGTCGCGCACGAATGAGGGTGGCGTCACTCCACGGCATCGTGCCGATCGGCCACGTCGTCCACGCGGCCGACTGCGTGTCACTATCAACCACGAGGTCCCCGGCGAGATCTCGTGTGTGCCACACGATGTTGTGAGTGCCATCAAGATGGAACTCGATGACACTGCGGCCACCGTCGCGGCCACGATCCAGAAGCACGAGGGCCGACGTCGTCGTCAGTCGCCGCAGGTATCCCACCGCGTCGCCTTCAAGATCGAAGCGCTGAACGACCTTGCCACCCAAAATGACGACGAGCTCGGCATCACGGCCGGTTGCCGCCAGCACCGTGTCGCGCGTCATTGCCGTCCATGACGGCGCCCCGTAACCGTTCAGTCTCGAGCCGAGCGGCTCGTCGCACACGACGGTCACCGCGTCTTTCTCGAAGCGCGACAAGCGAGTGAGACCGTCGTGTGGCGAGCTCTCCAAAAAGTGCAACGCCCCGTCGAACTCTCCGAGGTCGCGTCGCCGGCGCCGCTGGCTCACTCGATCAATGGCGTCGCTCACGGCACTGCCAAGTCTTCGAGCACCGCAGCACGATAAGTCGGCACGTACAGTCACAAGGTGCGTGCGTTGATCGCTGCGGCGACCGATGACGGGCTCAGCGTCTCGGTCGGCTCGCGGCAACTCAGTGACGATGAGGTTGTCATTGATGTCGCCATGAGCGCGCTCAACTTCAAGGACGCACTCGTGGCCGATCCCCGTTCGCGGGTCCGCCGGACCGACGATTTGGTGCTCGGAGTCGAGGCGGCCGGAGTCGTTCGTTCCAGTCGGGTCGCGCAGTTCGCTCCCGGCGACCCCGTGATTGCCTTCGGCGGTTCCATTGGCGTCGGGCGCGATGGAGGCTTCGCCGAACAATTGGCTGTGCCAGGGCGCTACGTCACCGCACTACCGGCCGGGCTTGACGCTCGCCAAGCGATGATTCACGGACTGGCGGGCTACACCGCGATGGCCAGCGTGCTGGCGCTCGAGGAACGGCCCCTCGACGGACCGGTGCTCGTGACCGGTGCGTCCGGCGGCGTCGGCTCTCTGGCAGTTCACTACTTACAACAACACGGCCACGGGGTCACCGCGTCGAGTGGCTCCCCCGAACACCGTGACTGGCTGCTCGCACTCGGTGCGGGTGAGGTGATTGGTCGCGACGACATCGACGATCGCCCGGATCGCGTCCTCGGTACCGAACGGTGGGCCGGGGCGATCGACTGCGTGGGCGGTGCGGCGCTCACCGCGATTTTGCGATCCCTGCGCTACGGCGCGACCGTCGCCGCGAGCGGTCTCGTGGCCGGAGCGGAGCTCGCGGGCACCGTCTACCCCTTTATTACGCGGGCGATCCGTCTCGTTGGCATTGACGCGGTCGAGGCACCAACGAGCGAGCGTGATCAGGTCTGGGCGAGGATCGCACAGATCGCCGGCGATGAAGACCGGCTCGTGGAGCGCACCATCTCGCTGTCAGAAGTACCCGAGGCCCTCGAGGTCATTCGGCGCGGTTTAACGCGCGGACGATGGTTGGTGGACCCGTCGCTCTAGCGGTAGATCGGACTCACGACGAGGTCGCTGCTGCAGTTGATCTGCAAGCTGCTTACGTCCGTACTAATCGTGGCGGAACCACCGATATCGTTCGGCAGCCCGATGTGCATGGTGGCGACGGGAGCACATCCGCCTGAGCCCACATCGCCGTACGCGAGCGCGAAGGTCGCACTCGCGCCACTCGGCACGGTGATTGCTCCTGGGCTCAGTGGCACGTGACCTGGCGAGTTGAAAAACGAGCCGTCTTGAACCACGTGGACGTTGATGGACTTGCCTGACGCGTCAGCGACGGTCACGGTGGGCCAGCCGTTAGTGGAGCAAGTCGCTCCGTGATTGGTCAAAGTCACCGACGTGAACACGTGCCCAGCGGCACCTTGACCCGTGGCGACCGCCGCGGAGAAGTGCACCCCCGCGCACGCGGCGACATTCGAGCTCGTCGTGCTGGTGGACGAGGTCGTCGTGGTGACGTGAAACGTGCTCGACGTCGTACTTGAGGGGTTGGTCGCCTTGGCGGCGAGGAACCCCGCCACTCCCACCGCAACTACGACGAGGACGGTGAGCACGCCCTTCACGCGTCGAAGTCGTCGGGATTGACCGTGTCGAGGAAGGCCCGCATTTGGTCGACGAGCTCGGCCTCGTCGATCTCGGCGTCGATCTCTTCGTCAGCATCCTCGGAGAGATCCATCTGACGACCTTCGGCGGCCATGAGCTCATCATTGACGAGGATCGGCGCGCCCACCCGCAAGGCGAGCGCAATTGCGTCGCTCGGTCGCGCGGAGACGAGGACCTCCCCACCGTCGGTCAGCAGCCGCAGCGCGGCGTGGTACGTGTTCTCGATCAGTTCGGTGACTTCTACGGCAAACAGCCGGGCGCCCAGCGCCTCAATGAGGTGCCCGAGCAGGTCGTGAGTCATTGGCCGTGGCGTTTCCACGTGCTGCAGCGCGTAGGCAATGGCCGTTGCCTCGGGCGCCCCGATGAAGACCGGCAGAACCCGCGAGCCGTTCACCTCTTCTAAGAGCAGGAGCGGAGTGGCCGAACCCACGTCCACGCGAACCGCACGCAGCACCACTTCGACCATGAATTCAGGATAGACCTCGCCTGGATTACACCGACGGGCGCTAGTGGCCGAAATACTCCTGCAGCGCACGGGTCATGAGCGCCGTGCGCAACGCCGCGAGTTCGTCGTTGATCGCGCGCGTCTCCGCTATTGGATCCGCACCCCGGCGTTCGCCCGAGAGCCGCAACGGCGCGGTGAGATCGTGCAGCAGATCAACTTGGCGTTCCACGATTCGCTTGAGGGGCTGCAGGTGGCGCACCTCGACGCCGCGTTCAATAAGGGCGCGCGCGCGACGGGCGACGATGAGATCGCCCTCGTCGTAAATGCTCTGGCCCGCGAGCTCGCGCGGCGCGAGCAGTCCGAAGCGGCGCAGTTCAGCGAGTTGGTCCGAGCGCAGCTGACTGGCCGCGAGAAAATCGAGCTCGCTAAAGCGTGCGGCGGTCGAGCCGAAGTTAACGACCGTGACTTCGGCCGGCGCACTCGGGGTTGGCACGGCCTCCTCGTCGCGTTCATCGCGCTCGGGTACGCGCATCGCAACGATGTTGCTCGCCACTTCGTGCGCGGCGCGACGTGCGGCAATGGAGGTGACGGGAGCGTCGTCGAGCAGGCCCTGCTCGATCAGTCGCTGGCGAATCACGCGCAGCGGAACGAACTCTTGTTGAGCCAAACGGAACGCTTCTCGCAGACACGCGACGTCACGATCCGAGTAGAGCCGGTACCCCTTGCGTGAACGGTTCGGACAGACCAGACCTTTTTCTTCGTAGTAGCGGATCTTGGAGAGCTCGATGCCCGGGAACTCCGCGCGCAACAGCGCGTGGACCTCGCCAATGCGCAGTCGGCCGGTGTTATTCGTCACGACTGGGCACCCCAGAAGATCAGTTTGAACTTGCCGATTTGGACTTCGTCGCCGGAGTGCAGCGTCGTTTCATCGACTCGCGCCCCATTGACGTAGGTCCCGTTCAGCGAGTTGAGGTCACGCACGGTGTAGCGACCGCTCGCGGTGCGCGTGAAAATTCCGTGATGACGGCTGACCGAGACGTCGTCAAGTAACACATCGCTCGCTTCGTGACGGCCGACCGTCACAATCTCGTTGGTGAGTTCAAATCTCGTGCCGGCCAGTGATCCCGCGGCGATAACCAATTGGTCCTGGTGTCGATGCGCTGGTTCGCTCGACGCATTCGGATCGAGCCGTTCGCTGGCGCTGACGACCGGCACGGCAATGGTCTCCGGTGAACTCGAGTCGTGTTGCGGTGCTCCGCAGGACCAGCAGAAGTTCGCGTTGGCGTTCAGAATTTCGCCGCAGCGACGACAGGTCACGGCCGTCACAGTACCCATTGTTAGTGAGGCGAGCCGAAGTCAGGAGTTGGTAAGCGCGCCGTACGCGGCGGCGTCGAGCAACGCGTCGTAACTCGACTCGTCACTCACCGCGATGACGCAGATCCAACCCGCGCCGTAGGGATCAGCGTTCACGTTTTCCGGTGCGTCACGCAGCGCGTCATTGACCGCGACCACCGTGCCGGTGACCGGAGCGTAGATCTCAGAGACCGACTTGGTCGATTCGACTTCGCCGAGTGACGCTCCGGCGGCGACGGTCGCGCCAACCTCGGGCAGATCCACAAAGACCACGTCGCCGAGGGCGTCTTGGGCGTAATCGGTGATCCCGACGCGCACGCCGTCGCTGGCGCGTTCGGCCCATTCGTGATCAGTTGAGTACTTAAGGTCCGCCGGGATTTTCACGGGGAGCGAATCTACTTGGCCGTGCGAGCGGCTCGTCCCCGACGCAGCGCTTCCAGCGCGGGCTTCACGTAGCCGCCGAGCACAATCCACGCGAGCGTTAGGCCAAACAGACCAATTCCCCAGTCGATGTTGCGAATGATGACTTGCCACTGCTCGCGCGGCGCACCGTGCGGGTTACTGGTAATAAGGAACCACGGGTACGCCGTCATCAGGGCGAACGTCGAGACCTTGCCCCACCACAACACGTCGATGCGCGCGGCGCCGAGTGCCGCCAGCACCAAGGTCACCGCAGAGACCAGTACTTCACGCGCCAAGGTCAGCGCAGCGAACCACCAAGGCACCGCTCCCAGCGCCGCCACCGTGATGATGCCGCTGATGACGAGCAGTCGGTCAGCGACGGGATCGAGAATCTTGCCGATCTCGCTGGTTTGGTTCAGTCGGCGAGCGAGGAATCCGTCCACCCAGTCGGTCGCACCGAGCACGCCGAGCAGCCACCCGGCGGCGGCCCAGTGATTGGTCGTTGTCGCCAGGACAACGAAATACGGAATAAACGCCAGTCGCACCGCCGTCACGGCGTTGGGCACGGTGGCCCAGCCGCGCGATGGGGCTAGCTGACCGTCCACGAGCCGTTCGAGCGGAACAGCTTGGCGAGGTCTCCGAGGCCCTTGTCCATCTGCGCCTGGGCGATCTGCGCACTGACCTGTTCTCCGTACTCGGGCGCCACCACGTCGCGAAAGACGCCCATGGGGGTCGGCTCGTGATCCGAGTGCGTGAGGCGCGCGAGGGCGAAGGCGTGCGCGGGATCCGCGGCGTGCTCGTCGTGGGTGAGCACCTGGTACTCGTCGTCCTCGGTGACCCGTTCGGTGCGCATCGAACCGTCAGGGTTGCGCACGACGGCGAGCTCACCGTCCGTGCCGAAGCGAATCGGCTCGCCGTGGCGCAGATTGATGAGCATGGAGGCGCGGTTCTCTTTGCCGGTGATGTCCTCAAAGGCCGCGTCGTTAAACACGTTGCAGTTTTGGTACACCTCAACGAGCGCGGCGCCTTGGTGCGCGTGGGCGCGACGGAACATCTCTTGCATGTGCGCGCGGTCCATGTCGTGGGTGCGTGCAACGAATGTCGCCTCGGCCCCGAGAGCCAGGGCGATGGGATCAAACGGTCGATCCACCGAGCCGATTGGCGTGGATTTGGTGACTTTGCCCGTTTCACTCGTCGGTGAGTACTGGCCCTTGGTCAAGCCGTAGATGCGGTTGTTGAACAGCAGGATCTTGATGTTGACGTTGCGGCGCAGGGCGTGAATGAGGTGATTGCCGCCAATAGAGAGCGAGTCGCCGTCTCCGGTAATCACGAACACCGTCAGATCGGGACGCGCCATGGCGAGCCCGGTGGCGATCGCTGGAGCCCGTCCGTGAATTGTGTGGATCCCATACGTATTCATGTAATAAGGGAACCGGGCCGCACAGCCAATACCCGAGACGAACACCGTCGACTCGCGGCGCACCCCGAGTTCGGGCATCAACATCTGCAGTGCCGCCAGGATTGAGTAGTCGCCGCATCCGGGGCACCACCGAACCTCTTGATCGCTCGTCCAGTCCTTGCGGGTCGTCACCGGGATGCTCGTTGTCATCAGCCCTCCTGCAGCGTTGCTTCGATGCCCGCGTCGACTTCACTGGCGCGCAGCGGAACGCACTGCACCTTGCTCAGAACCTTCGCGTCAACCAGGAATTCGGCACGGACCAATTTCGTGAGTTGGCCCAAATTGAGCTCGGGCACCAGCACCTTCGGGTAGCGCCGCAGCACGTCGCCGAGGTTGCGCGGGAAGGGATTGAGGTGACGCAGTTGGGCGTGAGCGACCTTGCGGCCGCGCGCCCGGGCGCGGATGACGCCGGCGATGATCGCGCCGTAGGTGCCACCCCAGCCCAACACCAAGATCTCGCCGTCACCATCGGGGTCATCGACGTCGAGGTCCGGAATCGAGTCCGCAATGCGCGCCACCTTCTCGGCGCGCAGGTGGGTCATCCGCTCGTGGTTCAGTCCGTCGTAGCTGACGTTGCCGGTCCCGTCGGCCTTCTCGAGTCCACCGATGCGGTGCTCGAGGCCCGGCATGCCCGGCGGCGCCCACGGTCGCGCCAATGTCTCACTGTCGCGCAAATACGGCCAGAAACTCTGAGCGCCGTCATCGGACGTGTGATTGGGCGCGGTGGCAAAACCGGGCTCAAGCGACGCGATGTCGTCGAGATTCGGGATCGGCCACGGCTCGGTGCCGTTGGCGAGGTAGGCGTCCGACAGCAAGATGACCGGCGTGCGATACGTCACCGCGATGCGCACTGCCTCGATCGCTGCATAGAAGCAGTCTCCGGGAGTCAGCGCCGCCACGATCGGCACCGGACTCTCGCCGTGACGGCCAAACATGGCGTGCAGCAAATCGGCTTGCTCCACTTTGGTGGGCAGTCCCGTTGACGGTCCGCCGCGCTGCACGTCGATGATGAGCAGCGGCAACTCCAACGCCACGGCCAGTCCAATGGCCTCGCTCTTTAGATCGAGTCCCGGTCCGCTCGTCGTGGTGACCCCAAGTGCTCCGCCGTAGCTGGCCCCGAGCGCGGACGCCACGCCGGCAATCTCGTCTTCGGCTTGAAAGGTCCGCACGCCGAACTGCTTGTGCTTGCTCAGTTCGTGGAGGATGTCACTCGCCGGCGTAATCGGGTAACTACCGAGAAAGAGCGGCAGGCTGGCCTTCTGCGCCGCGGTGATCAATCCCCAGCTGAGCGCCGTGTTGCCGGTGATGTTGGCGTACTCGCCCGGCGCGAACGGCGCGCTGGCGACTTCGTAGCGCGCGTCAAACAGTTCGGCGGTCTCACCGAAGTCGTAGCCCGCGCGATAGGCGCGCAGGTTCGCCTCCATCACCAGCGGCGACTTGGCGAACCTCGTTTCAATCCAGGTGGTGGTTGACTCGGTCGGTCGGCTGTAGAGCCAACTCACGAGTCCAAGCGCGAAGAAGTTCTTGCTGCGCTCCGCGTCTCGCGGCTTGACGCCCGCCTCTTTGCACACTTCGGTGGTGATCGTGGTCATTGGGACCTCGTACACCGTGAACTGGCCCAAAGTCCCGTCGGTCAACGGATTCTCGTGATACCCCGCTTTGGCCAAGCTGCGCTCATCAAAGGAGTCCACGTTCACAATCAGCGTGGCGCCGCGCTCTAAGAGCCCCACGTTGGCCTTCAGGCCCGCAGGGTTCATCGCGACGAGCACGTTCGGGGTGTCGCCGGCCGTCGTGATGTCGTAGTTGGAGATCTGAACCTGAAAGGAACTGACACCGGCCAACGTGCCGGCCGGCGCGCGGATCTCGGCGGGAAAGTCAGGCAGTGTCGCTAGGTCGTTGCCAAAGAGAGCGGACACGGACGTGAAGCGCTCCCCGGTGAGCTGCATGCCGTCGCCCGAGTCGCCGGCAAATCGCAGGACGACCGAATCAAGGGGTGTCTGCTCGATCTTGGTCATGGGGGCCGTCCTGTTTCTGATCTCAGACTACTGAGAGATCAATGACAATTGGCTTAGGCAATGGTGATGGAGTCATCCAAGAACACGTCCTGAATGGCGTGCACCAGTGCGGCGCCCTCGTCCATCGGACGCTGAAACGCCTTCCGCCCGACGATGAGTCCTTGTCCGCCCGCGCGCTTATTGATCACGGCCGTGCGCACCGCTTGGGCGAGGTCGCTCGCGCCCTTGGACTCGCCACCCGAATTGATAAGACCGATGCGCCCGGCGTAACAGTTGGCCACTTGCCAGCGGGTGAGGTCAATGGGGTGCGTCGTCGTCAGTTCGTCGTAAACCCGCTTGTCGGTCTTGCCGAAGTTGATGGCGTTGTAGCCGCCGTTGTTCTCGGCCTGCTTCTGCTTGATGATGTCGGCGCCGATGGTGACGCCCAAGTGGTTCGCCTGGCCGGTCAAATCAGCACTGAGGTGGTAGTCGGCCTCAGCGGTCTTGAACGCCGAATTGCGTAGGTACGTCCACAGCACCGTAAAGAGACCGAGTCGGTGCGCTTCGGCGAATGCGGCCGAGACCTCCTGCAGCTGGCGATCGGACTCCGGTGAGCCGAAGTAGATCGTCGCGCCCACCCCGACGGCGCCTAAGTCCGCCGCCTGGCGCACCGAGGCGAACATGACTTGGTCGTAGCTGTTCGGGTAGTGCAAGAAGTCATTGTGATTGAGCTTCACGATGAACGGGATCTTGTGCACGTAGCGGCGCGAGACGGCGCCGAGCGTGCCGAGCGTGGTGGCGATGGCACTGCAGTCTGAGGCGAGAGCGAGATCACACAACTTGGCTGGATCGAAGTAGATGGGGTTCTTGGCAAAACTCGCCGCAGCCGAATGCTCGATGCCTTGATCGACCGGCAGAATCGACAAGTACCCCGTACCGCCGAGTCGTCCGTGGTTGTACAACGCGCCGAGACTGCGCAGTACCGACGGGGTGCGGTCGCTCTGGCAGAACACCTCATCGAGAAAGTTCGGTCCTGGTGCCACCAGGAGTTCTTTCGGAAATGCCGTCGCCACATGGCCGAGTAGTGACGCCGCGTCTTCGCCTAACAGATCGGTGATGTCCACCATTGAAGGCTATCGCCGCACTCTTCGAGCTCTTGGAGATCGACGAGACAGACTGTTGCCGTGAGTATTGAGCACCTTCACTCCCTGCAGCGCCGCATGCGAGCGATGCACTCGCTGTACGAAGACGCCTGTTCGACGATGAGCGCCGAACAGGTGAACTACGTCGAGCGCGATGGCGTATTGCCCATCGCGTTCTCGTTGGTTCACATGTTGCTCATCGAGGACGGCGCGCCGGTGTTCCTCGGAGGGTCGATGCCGTTGTTCAGCGACGAGTGGGCCACCCGGATGGGTCTCGCGATCGCCAATCACGGCAAAGAGAAAACGGTGGATGAAATGGTGCACCAGCGAATCGGGAACTACGAGGCATTTCGCGAGTTCCAGGCTCTGGTGTTCGCCACCACCGAGCGGTTCCTCGCCGAACTCGACCCAACTTCACTGGAAGACGTGGTGATTGGATCACCGTATCCACCAGGAATTGCGAGCACGTTTTCGGCACGAGTCGGCGGTGAGAGCGGGATTCGACGCTCCGACGCAATTGAGTGCTGGATCTACCAACACGGACTGCGCCACATGGGCGAGATCGAACACGCCCGCGCGCTGGTAGGACTGGGAGGGATGACCTCCTAGGGCATCTGGGCGTCTTTGTTCAGTCGAGCCCACTGCGTCGCGACGTAACGAGGTCGCACGTCACCCTCACCATCGCCCCGCTCGACCAGCTGTTCGGCCAGCTCAAAACACTCCGATGACGTGAGGTTTTCTGTGGCAAATCGCGTCTCGAGAGCGTGAATCTCGGCGCGCATATCTGCAAAGTACGCATCGCCACGCCGAAGTGCCTGACGATGTCGCTGTTCGTGACGCCACCAGTACGAGTCGGCGTCGAACTCTCCGCCGATCGGTCCGAGATCGACGGGTTCGTCAATCGCAACGGGCTTAAAGGCACTAAGACACGGTGACGAGGTCGCCGTCGCCCACGCAGAAGTGCTCCCATTGAGTTCGACGACGAGTGACCCGACGGTCTGAGAACTCGTCATCAGTCCCCCGGCATGAACGCACGGAGCGTGCATTGACCCAAACAGCGGATGCCACCTCGGGGCGGGTGTGCCTCCGTGGTCTCGGAGTGCCGCCAAGGCACCATCCCGGCTGAGCCGTTCGGTGAGATCGCTTTCTGTGAGATGTCGTCGAACTTCACACGACACGGCGCGGTCCTTGCGCCGATCCGCGAACTTCTCAGCGAAGTCCGGGATCGTTAGACCGTTAGAGATCGCGCGCACGCCAGAACGAACTTCCTCGGTGGCCACATATCGACCGGCCGACTCCACCACAATCACGGCGGTCGCGTCCACGACCAGAAAGCTGTTGTGGTACGTGAAGTCGGGCCGTGTCACGCTGCAGGCTCCACCTTGGCCGACTCGTTCAATGAGATCAACGATGACCCCGACGGCCTCGTGGGCGGTGCCGGCTCGCTCGAGCACCAATCGCACAATGTCCATGCCCAGCAGTCCGGTGTCCTCGTACGGCTCGGTGGTGTAGACGGCCTCGTTGCCAATCGCAACACCGGCGTCGTTCACGCCCATCTCGGCGCCGAACATCCACCACGGTCGGCTGATGATTGCGGCTCGTGTCGCGGCAACCTGGGCCAGCGTCACGTGGGTCGCGCGAACGACCTCGCCGACATCGTGCGTCAGCGCCGGAATCCATTCCAGAGATTGCGCCTCATTGGCTTCGCGGTCCGAGTTCTTCGCAAAGATCGCACCGTCAGCCGTGATCGCGGCGACCGTGTCACACATGTCGCCAGCGTAAGTTCGCCGTTTTACCTAGGGCGCCGTCTTCTTAATAGAGACGGGATCGCGACGTCGTTTGCGATTCTTGGAAGGCTTTTCAAACCCGAGGTCTTCGAGGCGAGCACTCACGTCGTACGCATCGGGGTCGGCGAGCGCCACCCGCGCGAACATCTCACGCGCGCCGATGCGGTCTCCCGCACGATCCAAGACGTCGCCGAGGGTGTACCAGAGCCGCACATGTCGAAAGGAGGGGTTGCGCAGTTTCTTTGACGCCCCGGCCGCCTCCAGTAATTCGATCGCGTCCTGAAACCGTCGAACGTCGGCGTACGTGCTCGCGAGAACAATGCGAGCCTCGGCCGCCACATCGGGGGTCGGTTCCGCTGTCATCGTGGCGGCGTACGTCGTCTCCACCGCACGAACTCGACGAGTCGCGCGCTCACAGTCCATGACGAGTGGTTGGTGCTCGGGATCTCCTGACAGCTCGAAGTACGCGCGCAAATGAGTCCGCGCAATCGGCCACCGTTCCGCTCGGTAAGCGGCGATTCCGGCGAGTTCGCGCACCGCTGCCACACCGGGAACAACTTCAGACACGGTGGAGGCCAATCTCAGCGACTCCTCGTAGCGGTGCCGGTTGTACGCCTCGGCGGCGCGAGTGAGATGCTCGATCAGTTTTTCGCGTCGGTATGCCGTTACCTGAGCGGTCCGGCGAACTTCAGTTTGGACATCAGCGGGCAGCACAAACTCTCGTCGCGTTGAGCGTTCATCACGCTCTGTTCGAGCGGGACGAGATGACTCGACCCGCTGCCACGGCGCGGCTGGTTCCGGACGCGGCCGCGGCTTCGGCTTGTCCATCGTGGCGCCTTCACTGCGCAGATTCCCCGCACCTTTGCGCGCGACGGAACCCCAACCCAGCTCCTTGGATTTCGCCACATCACGACGTCGAGCCTGTTCATCGGGACTGATCGCTTCGTCATCGCGGCGCCGATCGCGACCACCCGTGCTCGGCCGACCCCGATACGACTCGCGGTTCGACGGCGGGCGACCTCGACCATCACGCGGCGCTCGACTATCCCCCACTGCGCGGTCGTCGCGGCGCGGTCGGTCAGTGCGTGGTCGGTCAGTGCGCGGTCGGTCAGTGCGCGGTCGGTCAGTGCGCGGTCGGTCAGTGCGCGGTGCGTCGGCCCGAGTGCGCGGTGCGTCGGCCCGAGTGCGCGGTGCGCCATCGGTGCGCCGCGGAGATGAAGACCACTCTCGACGAATGGTGCCCTCTTCGCGACGCGGAGGTCGTGAACTGCGATCACGGTCTCCCGTACCGGACCGTGGGAAGTCTGAATCGCCACGTGGCGGTCGATCACGGCGCGTCGGCGACGCGGGGCGTGGGCCCCGGGCGCTCGCACCTGAACGATCATCTCGCCTTCCGTCGCGCGTTCCACCGGGTCGCGGTGCAGGGCCTGCCGAACGGGGAGAGCGAGGACGCGACGGACCGTCCGATCTTGAACCCGTGAAACTTCGGTCGGAGCGCTCGTCTCCGGATGCGCGAGGTCCGCGGGGGCGGTCGTTTGATCTTGAACCCGTGGGTCGTCGATCGAAACGATCGCCTGCTGGCGCGCGAGGACCACGGGGACGGTCGTCTGATCTTGAACTCGTGGGTCGTCGATCGGAGCGGTCGCCCGCTGGCGCGCGAGGACCTCGGGGACGGTCGTCAGTTCTCCGCGGCGGACGCCCGTCGGAGTTCGAGAACCGTCGATCACGGCCTTCGGGTCGCGGAGCGCTTCCGCTGCCGGGGCGGGGGGGCGCCGGGCGATTGCCTTCACGGAACGTCCGCGGACCCGAGGGACTCCGTCGCGGGGGACGCGCGTCGCTGCCCTTTCGCGCGGGACGCTCCTCATCCTCAAAACGGCGTCCAGGCATTGATGAATCCTACGGGTGCGCGGTGTTGGCTTCTTCGGCCCGCGCTCAGTTGTGATGATCGGTACTCTCGCGAGAACTGGGAGGTGTTATGTCACTCACTGATCTTGCGACGCGCGCTGTCGTCACGAAACAGATCCGCGGCGTCGTTGTCGGCACGACCAATGGTGAACACCACGACATAGCTGCGGCCGGTCAAGCGACGGCCACGTCGCCGATGAGTAACGACACCATCTTTTGGATCGCTTCAATGTCCAAACCCATTACGGCCGTAGCGTCAATGCAACTGGTGGAACGCGGTGTCTTAGATCTCGATGAGCCGGCGGCTAAATGGGACGACTACCTCGGTCGCGTTCAAGTTCTGGACGGATTCAGCGACGACGGCCAACCACTGCTTCGGCCCGCGCGGGCCGTCATCACTCTTCGAAATCTGTTGAATCACACATCAGGCTTTGCCTACAGCTTCAATTCGGCCGACATGCAGCGCTATCACGGTGTGGTCGAGGACGCCAACATGATGGCGGGTCGGCGACGAGCCTTCGAGATGCCCCTCGTTGCTGATCCGGGTACCACGTGGATCTACGGCCTCGGGATCGACTGGGCGGGTCGTCTCGTTGAGGCGGCATCAGGTCAACGACTGAACGACTTTGTTCAAGAGAACATCTGTCGTCCGCTGGGAATGGTCGATACGACCTACGTCCGAACATCAGAACAACGAGCTCGCACGGCCTGCGTCGCAGCCCGCGCTGACGGTTCGTTCATCGATCTGCCCGTTGCGATTGAAGAAGACCCTGAGTTTGTTGTCGCCGGTGCAGGGATGTACTCCACTGCGGAGGACTACCTCAGATTCATTGACATGCACCTTGGCGGCGGCACATTGCGTGGGACGCAAATCCTCCAAGAGTCCACCGTTGATCTGATGCTGTCGAATCACATCGCCGATCTAGACGCCCCCGGATGGGTCTCGATGGAGCCCGGACTGACCGTCGACGTGTCATTGAGTGCGGAAGCAAAATCAACGTGGAGTCTCATTGGCGCGCGCAACGAAGGACCGCACTCCGCCGGACGCGCCGCGGGCGCTCTGTCGTGGGCGGGCATCGCCAACACCCACTTCTGGGTCGATCGAGCTCGTACGCGCGGAGGGGTCTTTCTCTCGCAACTCTTCCCATTCTTTGACCCCAGCGTGATGGAGTCGTATCGCGAACTTGAGGAGTACGCCTACCAACAGGTCTGACCGAGCTTTGTTGTAGGAGAAACACAGTTGAACTTTGCGTCAATTGAGAAAGAGAAGCTCGGTTTCCGCTTGATATAACTGCGCCAATTGAACTGTGCAATTGCGATTATGTGTGAGATCCAAATTCAGTGGAATACGATCTTTGAGTCAGCTCGAATGTGGCCAGAAATCACAAAAGGGGCCCGATTTCTCGGACCCCTTTTGAGTCGAAATCCCGGCGGCGACCTACTCTCCCAGGGGGGAACCCCCAAGTACCATCGGCGCTGGTGGGCTTGACTGCCGTGTTCGGAATGGGAACGGGTATGACCCCACCGCCAAAACCACCGGAAACTGTGCGCTCGACCCCAACGGGTCCGAACCGGCAAGCCGGCTCTCTGAGCGTTCTAGAACGAGCACGATCATCTAACTCCAAGCCCTCGGCCGATTAGTACCGGTCAGCTCAATGCGTTACCGCACGCACACTTCCGGCCTATCAACGTGGTCGTCTGGCCACGGGCCTTACCTGGTTATCCAGTGGGAGATCTCATCTTGAAACGGGCTTCGCACTTAGATGCTTTCAGCGCTTATCCCACCCGCAGGTCGCAAATCAGCCATGCCCTTGGCAGGACAACTGACACACGAGAGCTGCGTTCGTCCCGGTCCTCTCGTACTAGGGACAACCTTTCTCAAATCTCCTTCGGCTGCATCGGATAGGGACCGAACTGTCTCACGACGTTCTGAACCCAGCTCGCGTACCGCTTTAATGGGCGAACAGCCCAACCCTTGGGACCGGCTTCAGCCCCAGGATGCGACGAGCCGACATCGAGGTGCCAAACCTTCCCGTCGATATGGACTCTTGGGGAAGATAAGCCTGTTATCCCCGGCGTACCTTTTATCCGTTGAGCGACGGCGCTTCCACAAGCGACCGCCGGATCACTATGCCCTACTTTCGTACCTGCTCGACCTGTAAGTCTCGCAGTCAAGCTCCCTTGTGTCATTGCACTCAACAGCTGATTGCCAACCAGCTTGAGGGAACCTTTGGGCGCCTCCGTTACATTTTAGGAGGCGACCGCCCCAGTCAAACTACCCGCCTGACGCTGTTCCTGATCCGGATTACGGACCGAGGTTAGGGCTCCGGCACTAAAAGGGTGGTATTTCAACGTTGACTCCACACTGGCTAGCGCCAATGCTTCAAAGTCTCCCACCTATCCTACACAAATAGAACCAAAACCCAACATCAAGTTGTAGTAAAGGTGCACGGGGTCTTTCCGTCCTGATGCAGCTAACGAGCATCTTTACTCGTACTTCAATTTCGCCGGGTCTGTAGTTGAGACAGTTGGGAAGTCGTTACGCCATTCGTGCAGGTCGGAACTTACCCGACAAG
>CAYSVK010000005.1:0-66660 GCA_964434455.1 uncultured Ferrimicrobium sp.
CTCCATCGACCCCTTACAAACGGCCCCCCGGGTGTATGACCGATTCGCTGCCAGACGCCTTTGGCAAAGCGCTGACCACGGCGTACCTCGCCAACGAGGGTTTTCGTCCCGAACAGATCACTTCGCTTGATCGACTCGCTTATCTCGGTGGTCGCGGCATGGGTGCGCTCGAGTACCGGCCGCTCCGAGGTCCACGCGTGCGCCGCGCGACGGCGATTGAGCTGTCCGAACTCGTCATGGCGGCTCGCAGTGCGCTCAGCGAGCACGTCGACGCCGAAGAGTCCGCCACGACCGCCATCCGGCACCTGATCGCGGTCGGCACATCTGCCGGCGGTGCGCGGGCCAAGGCCGTGGTGGCGCTTAATCCCACAACGGGAGAACTGCGATCGGGCCAGGTTCCGTGCGACCCCGGTTTTGAATCGTGGCTCTTAAAGATCGACGGCGTTGATCAGTACGCAGATCTCGGACGCACCGGAAACTACGGGCGTATTGAGTATGCGTACTTCTTGATGGCACAAGCGGCGGGCATTGAGATGTCGGAATGCCGACTACTGGAAGAAGCGGGTCGCGCCCACTTCATGACTCGCCGATTTGATCGAACGATCTCGGGCGACAAAGTCCACGTGCAGACGCTGTGTGCCCTCGATCAGGTGGACTTCAAGCAGATCGGCGCGAACGACTACGCCCAGCTCTTCATAGCGATTGAGCGGCTCGGGCTCGACGACGACGCTCGGGTTGAGGCGTTTCGTCGGATGTGCTTTAACGTCGCGGCGGCTAACTGCGACGACCACTCCAAGAACTTCGCGTTCACGATGTCGCGCGACGGACGATGGGCCCTCTCACCGGCCCACGACGTCACTCACGCCTTTTCACCAACAAGTGAGTGGACTCGTGAGCATCTCATGGCGGTGAACGGCGCTCGCGATGCGATCAATCGTCGTGACTTGATGGAGGTAGCCGACCGTTTTCAGATTCCGGGCGCGGTGCAGGTCATTCGTGACGTACTGGCCGCCATTGATGAGTGGCCGAGCTTCGCGACACTCTCGGGACTACCCCAGCACACGACTGAGGCGGTCGGCGCCGACATCACGAACTGGACGTCGCCGCTTCGCTAAATCGACGGAGAACTACTTCTTGTCGCCCGGGTTCATCGGCTGATTCGCCGGCGGCATCCCTCCGCCCGTGGTGGTTGTCGCGCTGGCTGACACATCGAGATGCTCTCGATTGGAGGTCAACATTCCCTGCAGTCGACGCAACGCCGCATCCATCGTCGCGATGTTGCCGTCCAGGAAGATCATGTTGCCCTTGCCGTCCTTGACGACATCGTGCAGCGTCTCGGTCCACAACGTGAAAGTCAGGATGTCCGGGCTGATTCCGCGCGATTCGAGCACGTCGGCTGACTCAGAGATGCCTTGCGCCAGTGCTCGGCGGAATGCAGCGAGTCCCTCACCACGAAGACGCGCGGCAGTGGCCTCATTCTCTGCGGCGATGCGGATAAAGGCTCCTTCGGCCTCGGCCTGCTTGGTCCGCGTGATGAGCAGCGCCTGACCTTCGAACTCCGCGGCGCGCTGGGCGTTGGTTGCGGCGACAACCCGGCTCATTGACTCCATGACCGCCGTGTCGAACGCAATGTCGTTGATCGCGAGGTCGACAAGTCCGTAACCCCACGTCGACAGCTGCTCATTGAGCGAGTCCTTGGCGTGATGCGCGATTTCAGTACGCAGCCCGAGCACCTCCGCTTGCTTCTTGGTGGCGACGAACTCACGAACGGACGCTTCAACAGCGGACGTCATCGCGGTGGTGAACGCCGCGAGATTGATGAATTTGAAGGTGACCTTCTGAATCGTTTCGGGCGAGTGGTCATTGACCGCGAAGATGATCGTCGCCGTGAAGTGCACTGCCGCCTGGTCACCGGTGATGGCCGAGAACCGCAACTGACTGGTCTGGTTCTGTACCGGAACTTTGGAGATCACCTTCTGAACGAAGGGAACCAGAAAGTTCAGACCGGGGTTCATCACTCGCCGGTACTTGCCGAACATCGTGACGACTCCGACGTGGGCCTGATCGACCGTCGTGATCGACTTCCAAATGAGCAGGACGACAACAAGTACGGCGACGCCGATACCGATAAGCATGTTCAGGATCCCCCTTGACCAATCGGCAGATTAGGTCGCTTCCACCGTATCGCTCGGTACGCTCGGCTTCCCTAAAGGAGTCAGCGTGTCCTCACGTCGCGCAATGGTGCGCGTCTTTCAACATCGAGAAGCCGCGCTCCTCATCAGCGGGCAGGCCATCTCGTCATTTGGCGACGGCGTCGCCGCAGTGTCGCTGAATCTGCTGGTCCTAAGCCTCGTACGCAAGCACCTTTCACTCATCGGGCTGTTCGGGGCCGCTCGAATGGTCCCGATGGTGGTCTTCGTGCTGTTTGGCGGAGTTATCGTCGATCGCTTCTCGCGCAAGACCCTCATGTTGATTAGCGACTCGACGCGAGCGCTCATCATCGGTGGCATTGCGGTGCTGACCGCCACCGGTCACCTTCACTATTGGGAACTCGTCGTCATGTCGGTGCTCTTCGGGGCGTTCGACGCAGTCTTCTTTCCTGCGTCAACTGCGCTCGTCCCTCAGATCGTCGAAGCGGAAATGCTTCCGGCAATGGCTGCGATGCGGCCCCTCACCAACAACCTGCTCGGCAACTTCCTCGGACCGAGCATCGGAGCACTCATTTACATCGCGAGTCCGGGATGGGCGCTCGGAGTCGACGCGATGACCTTCGTCATCAGCGCGACCGCGCTCGCCCTCATGAAACCAACGCCCAAGCCCGTGCGCGTCGAAAAGACACCCATGACCAAAGACATCCGCGAGGGGATGACGTACGTGCGTCGAACTCCGTGGATGTGGACCACACTGGTCGTGGTCACTTTCGGCAATGGGTTGCTGTTCACACCTCTTTTCACTTTCTTGCCCGCCTTTATCCGTCACACGCTGCACGCGCCCAAGATCTACGTCGGACTGGTCATGGCGGCGTCGGGAATTGCTGGAGCGCTGGGCGCGATCGTCATCGGTTCTCGTCCCGCGCCGCGCCGTCGAGTGCGGGCCATGTGGGGATGGTGGATCCTCTCCACGTTCGGCGCCTTCGCCTTGGCGAGCGCGGTCAACGTCTACATGATCTTCATCATCCCGTTCTTGATGTCGCCCACTCTGCTGATGGGAAACACGATCTGGGAGACGATGTTGCAGGCCGAAGTTCCAACCGAGTTGATGGGTCGGGTCAGTTCGGTGGACTGGTTCTTGTCACTGGCCCTGACACCGGTTGGACTATCAGTAGCGGGATTAATGATTCAGGCGTTCGGCATACGCGGCTACTTCGCGGGAATGGGTGCGCTGATTCTGCTCACTGAAGTGGCGACCGCGCTCTCTCCAACCGTCAATCGGATTGACGCGAATCGATTAGCCGCGATACCTCCTGCGCCAACCTCTGAGCCGTCGGTGGGTGAAAGCTGAGAAACAACGAGGGCTCGGTCACTTCGAGTTCCATCAACGCCCACTGCCCGTCCCACTTGACCGCGTCAACTCGTCCGTAGAGCAAGGGGCCGTACCCCGCAGCGTCAAAGACGTCACGCGCGAACTCAATCGCGTCAGCGGGGGCATCGGCGTTGGACAGCTGTTCCACCATGAAGAGGTGGCTTCGATCGAGCTGGGGAGTATTGAGCAAGGCGCCCTTGCGCATCGCGTGAGCGAACTGCCCACCTACGTGCACGAGTGCGAGTTCGCCGTCGCGATCGACGTTGGACACGTACGGCTGAATAACGACGTCTCGACCCTGATCGTGCAGCGCCGTCACGTGCAGCCTCGCGGCGTTCACCTCGTCGGCGCGGTAGCGGCTGGCGTCGATCGATCCCGCCCCGACCGCAGGTTTGACTACAAAGTCGGAGTCCGGAAACGCCGGGGCCGACCCCACATCACAAAACGTCGTGGGGATAATCGCAATGCCCGCGTCCCGCAGTCGCCCGAGGTAGTGCTTGTCGGTGTTCTCTTCGAGAACCTCGGTCGGGTTCTCCACGCGGCGCAACGAGCGCGTCCACGAGAGAAACTGATCTCGCGCACCGACGTAGTTCCAGGTCGAGCGGATGACCACGAGCTCGTAGTTCGACCAATCAACTGAGACGTCGTCCCACGACCTCCACTGCGCGTCAACGCCGTTTTCGCGCAGCGCGCGCAAGAGGATCTCCTCATCTGGATCGGTCCGCTCGACGCCGCACGTCGCGAGAGCGACGGTGCTCACGGCAGAAAGAGGAACGTGCCGTGACGCGCGAGGTCCGCCAACGGTGCGACCCATACGCCAAAGACCACGGCGCTCGTCGCGCCGAGGGCGATGACCGAGCTCGACGCCCACGGCACCGACACTCGAGTCGCGCTGTCGGCGCCGTCGGAGTACAACGACACGACGAGGCGGAGATAGAAGAACGCCCCAATGGCCGCCGCGACCATGGCCAGCGCCGTTAGGGGAACGCCGCCGGCATCAACCGCGGCCGCCAGCACTGAGAATTTGGCGAAGAAGCCGGTGGTAAATGGTGCGCCCGATTGCGCGAGGAGCAGCAACGCCAGCGCCCCGCCGAGCCAGGGCTGTCGGCGGGCCAGTCCGCGGTACGTCTCGAGCGAATGGTTCTCGTCGCCTGTGCCGCCCACCAAGGTCACAATCGCGAACGTGGCGATGACGAGCGGGGCGTACGTCATCACGTAATAGAGCGTCCCCGCGACGCCGCGAGTGCTGCCCGACCACAGTCCGAGCAGCATGAAGCCAGCTTGTGAGATCGAGGAGTACGCGAGCAGTCGCTTCACGTTGCGCTGGACCAATGCGAGCGAGGCCCCGATCACCGTCGTGAGGGCGACCAGCACCCAGATAATGGGGCGCCACGTCGTGATCTCTGAGTGCAGAGCCGAAGCCAACACCCGCAAGAACGCGGCGAACGCCCCGACCTTCACGATGGCCGCCATGTAGCCGGTGACCGGCGTGGGCGCGCCCTCATAGACGTCGGGCGACCAGAGATGAAACGGCACCGCGGCGATCTTGAAGGCGAATCCCACCGTGAGCAAACCGAGTCCGGCCAAGAGGACCCCGTTGTGCAACAGGACATTCTTCGAGAGATACGTGGCGATTGACGTCAGCGTCGTTGAACCCGTGGCGCCATAAGTCAGCGCGGCGCCGTAGACGAAGACCGCCGACGCGAATCCGCCGAGCAGGAAGTACTTGAGCGCGGCCTCCGAACTCGCGGCTCGGTGGCGATCAAAGGCGACGAGGACGTAGAGGCCGATCGAGAGAATCTCGAGTCCGAGGAAGATGACAATGAGATCGTTGGCCTGCGCCATCACCATTGCCCCGGACGCCGCGGCGAGCGCCAGGACGGGGTACTCCACGCCGACGACGGACTCACGGCGCTGCCAGTCGTGCGCAACCAGAGCCGAAAGAATGATGCCCACCGCAATGGCGCCGGTGGCAATGACGGAGAATCCGTCTTGGGCCACCGCGAAGTCAAGCGTCGTGCCCGGCCCGTGCGCCATGACGTCGTGCCACTGGAAAAAGCACGTCACAAGCGCAGCGAGCGCGACCGACACCGTGACGGTCGTTCCCGCGAGCACACTCAGTCGGTTCCGCGTCAGCGCCGCGACGACGAGCAGAGCCAGCGATCCACCGAGAACCAACAGTTCAGGCAGGATCGCCAGATAGTGAACGGAGGGCAGCGTCAGCACGTCATCGACCGATCTCGTGCACCACGACGGCCACGTTCTGGTTGACCGTGGGGTTCAATCGATCGAGCACCGGCTTGGGCACGACACCGAGCACGATGACGAGCGCCACGATCGGCACGAGCACCCACCGTTCGCACAGATCTAAGTCGTGAGTGAGAGTGTCCGCTTCGCGAGCCTCGCCGTGAAACACCCGCTGGTACGCCCAAAGCAAATAGAGCGCCGCGAAGATCACACCGGTCGCCGCGACGACCGCCCACCAGCGATGGGTATTAAAGGTGCCGAGCAGTACCAAGAACTCGCTCACGAAGCCGCTCAGTCCGGGCAGTCCTATGGACGCCATCATCACGACGGTGAAGACCGCCGCGAGCACCGGCGCCGGGCGCTGCAAACCGCGCAGAGCTGAGATCTCCGTCGTGCCCCGCCGCCGCTCGATCGATCCCACGAGCAAGAACAGTCCGGCAGTGATGACGCCGTGGTTGAACATCAACAGCACTGCGCCAGCCGTGGCGATGGTGGAGCCCGACATCACGCCGAGAGTGATAAATCCCACCTGGGCCAGCGACGAGTACGCGACCAGTCGCTTGAGGTCCTTGCTCATCGCCGCGAGACCCGAGCCGTACAGGATCGAGATCACCGCCAAGGTCATGAGATACGGCTGGACCGACTTCAGTGCTTCGGGCAGCATCAGCACGCAGAAGCGCAGTAGCCCGTACGTGCCGAGTTTGGCGAGCAGCGCCGAGAGCACCATTGATCCCCCGGTCGGCGCCTGCTCGTAGGCCAGCGGCGACCACGTGTGCAACGGCCAAATCGGTGACTTCACCGCAAAGGCCAGCGCGAACGCCACAAAGACCAACACGACGGCGCTGTGGCTGAGCGCCGCGGCCTCAAACTGCAGCGTTAAGTAGCTGAAGTTGAGAGGAATCGAGAAGTGGTGCGACGCAGCGAGGCCCAAATAGATGATGCCGACGAGAAGAAACCCCGAGCCGACCAGCGTGTACACGAAGAACTTGAGCGCCGCCCGGGCGCGATCCGATCGGCCCCACCCGGCAATGAGGAAGTAACTGGGCACCAAGGTCAGTTCAAAGAACAAGAAGAACAACAACAGATCGCGCGACACAAAGGCGCCCACGAGCGCACTCAGCAGCATGAGCATCCACGCCTGATACGCCGGCTCGCTGCGACGCTCGCGAGCGCCAAAGATCGCCAGCGCCACCACGAGCGCACTGAGAATCACGAGCAGCAACGAGATCGCGTCGGCGCCCACGTCATAGGCGAGACCGAAGGATCGCGCCCAGACCACGCGATGCACGAAGTCAATCGAACTGCTCGAGGTCTTGAGCGACCCGAGGTTGTGCAGATTGAGAACTCCGCCGGAGTGACCCCGCCACTGATAGAGGCCGGCGACGACCAGCGCGACGACGAGCTCCACGATTGAAGCGAGTCCCGCCACGAGCATGGAGGTGCGTGGCGACTTGCGCGTGGCGAGCACGCCCGCTGCGCCCGCGAGGGGAATCAGTATGAGGGCGTTCAGCCACCAGTAGGTATGCATCACCACGACCTCATGAGCAAGAAGACGATGAGCGTGGCCATGCCCAGCACGTTCGCGAGGGCGTAGTGGCGCAAGAACCCGCTCTGAATCTTGCGCACCCCGTCCGCACTGCGCCGAATCAGGGTGCCGACACCGACCACGGCGCCGTCAATCACCTTGGGCTCGACGACATTGCTCGTGAACTGCGCCGCTGAGGTCAACGGACGCGCCAGCACCGCGTCATAGGCATCGTCCCAGTGCCACACGCGTGCGAGGAAGGGAGATTCGAGTCGCGTCGGCCACGGTGACGTCGTGCGCCAGAGACTGAAGGCGGCGAGCAGCCCAAGAATCGCGGCCACAATGTCGACGCCCGAGAGCACCCACTGCGCCGTGGAGCTGGCCACACCCGGCACGGCGTAGCCCGCTCCCCCAAAGGGCGGAACGAGCTTGGTGAGAAACCCCGCGATCGAGTCGTGGTGCACCCACGGCAGATCGAGCACTCCGCCCGCGAAGCTGAGCACCGCGAGGACCACCAGCGGCACCGTCATGACCCACGGCGACTCGTGCGGATCGTGTTGGGCGGTGACTTCGCGGAATCGCTCTTGACCCCGGAATGTCAAAACGAACAGTCGACTCATGTAGTACGCAGTGAGCACCGCGGTCAACACGCCGAGCGCCCACAGCGGTTTAGAGAACTGGTACGTGCTCGTCAGCACGTCGCCCTTGGACCAAAATCCCGCGAACGGCGGAATCCCCGAAATGGCCAACCAACCCACGAGGAAGGTCGGGAACGTCAGCGGCAAGTACTTCGCGAGCCCGCCCATCTTTTCGAGATCCTGCTCACCGTTCAGCGCGTGGATCACCGAACCCGAACCGAGGAACAACAGCGCCTTAAAGAAGGCGTGGGCCACCATCAAGAAGATCGCCGCCGCGTACGCCTTGCAGCCGACCGCCATCACCATGTAGCCGATCTGGCTCACCGTCGAAAACGCCAGGACCTTTTTGATGTCGCGTTGCGCGGTGGCGATCGTCGCAGCGACGAACGCGGTGACACCGCCCACGATTGCGATCGTCCAGGTGGCGCTCGAACTGAGCGCGACAATCGGGCTCATGCGCACGAGCAGATAGACGCCGGCAGTCACCATGGTCGCCGCGTGGATCAGCGCGGAGACTGGAGTTGGGCCCTCCATCGCGTCGGGCAACCAGTTAAAGAGGGGAATCTGGGCGCATTTGCCGGTGGCCGCGAGCAAAAGGGCCAGCGCGGTCATGGTGGTGATCGTCGGTGTGAACCACGAGGCGTGATGGAAGATCCCGAGATAGTCGAGCGTCCCCGTCGTGTGAAAGATGAGGAACATGGCGAGCAGTAAGCCGAGGTCGCCGACGCGGTTGTAAATGAACGCCTTCTTGCCGGCGGACGCCGCGCTCTCCTTGTTGAAGTAGTAGCTGACGAGCCAGTACGAGCAGACGCCGACGCCCTCCCACCCAATGAACGTCACGAGCAGGCTGTTCGCGAGTACCAGCAGAAGCATCGAGAAGACGAACAGGTTTAGGTAGATGAAGAACTTGGTGTAATCGCGCTCACCGTGCATGTAGCCGATGGAGTACAGGTGAATGAGCGCCGAGATCCCAGTAATAAAGAGGCACATCGTCACCGACAACGGGTCGACGAGCAGCGCGACGTGCACGTGCAAGGAGCCGACGCTCAGCCAGTCAAAGAGATTGACCGTGACCTCGCGGCTCGACTGGTGCAGCAACGTCACAAACGTGACCACCGCGGCAACGAAGCTGGCCGCGACCGCGACCGTCGCGATCCACCCGGTCGTGGGCTCCTTGGCCGTCTTGCCCAAGATGAGCTGAACAACAAAGCCGACGAGGGGCAACAGGACGACGAGGAGGGCGGCGTGACTCATCTCAGCCCTTTAACTCCGAGAGCCCGTCCACCGACGTGGAACTGCGACGGCGGAACACTGCGACCACGATGCCGAGGCCCACGGTCACTTCGGCCGCCGCGACGACCAGCACGAAGAACACGGCCGCCTGGCCGCCGATGTCGCTCAGATCGCGCGCGAACGCGACGAAGGTGAGATTGACCGCATTGAGCATCAGTTCAACGCACATGAACATGATGAGCGCGCTGCGGCGCGTGAGGAGCCCGAACGCGCCGATGCCGAAAAGCAGCGCGCCAACAACGAGGAACCAACTGGTGGGAATCGTCACCAGGTCTCCCGTTCGGTTCGGGCACTACGACGTCGAAGAATGAACACCGCGTCGGTGAGAACCATTCCGACGGCCACGATCGACACCAGCACGATCAACCACGAACTCGTGTGACCGCCCGAACTGGTCATCGTGAAACTCTGATACCCCGGCCCATACGTCGACGAAGAGGAATGGGTCGGTACGGCCACGCCCGCGAGGGCGACGATGAGAAGCAGAAGCGTCACTGGACGACCTCGTCGGTGGCCACGACCGGACGCTCCTTGCGCGCGAGCATGACGGCGCCGACGACCGCGATGATGAGCAGCGCCGCGGTGATTTCGAAGGCGTAGAGATACGTCGTAAAGACGGCGGAGCCGAGCTCCTTGATGTTGGCGGCGCCACCTTTGAGTGGGGTGCCGCCGCTCGCCGCCGAGGGTGCTCCGGTGACCCAGTGGCCGTGCGCGAGCATCGTCACGATGCCGCCGACGAGGATGACGACGCCCGCGAACGCCAAGGGTCGCTGGCCGACGAGCGGTTCAATCGTCACGTCATCGGACTTGTCGACGCCGAGGAACATGATGACAAAGAGAAAGAGCACCACGATGGCGCCGGCGTAGACGATGATCTCGACCGCGGCGAGAAAGTGCGCGCCGAGTTCGATGAAGCTGATGGCGATCCCGAAGAACGTCACGATCAAACTGAGCGCACTGTGCACTGGATTGCGCGCGGCGATGACCCCGAGGGCCCCGAGGATGATCATGAGCGTCGCGACGACGAACGTCGCGACGTCGGGAATGGTGCGCGCCACGCCGATCACGGTGCCACCCACTTTGAAATGCGGTCCGCGAGCGCCTTGGGCAGCTTGTCGCGAACTTTGAGGAACGCACCAGAGGCGCCCTTCATCGCGAGCGGCACGTCCTCGGGCTCCAGGTGCGCCGAGAACGCTTCGCGCAGTGACTTCGTGCCGGTGGCCGCGTCGTCGCGGTGCTCGCTTTGGCCCCCTTCACCTTGGCGCACTCCAACGCCGAGGTCCCCGGACCACTGGATAACGCCCTCGTACTCCGCGGCGCCCGATGGCGAGGTCGCGCGCATCCAGCCCGAGGTCATCGCCGTTTCGCCCTCGCGCCAGTCCTCCCACGGCAGCCGTTGCGGGTTGCCGTCGTCATCGACGAGCAACTCGGCCTTCGTGTAAATCGCGTCCGCGCGGTTGGTAAAGGAAAACTCGAACAGCTTGGACTCGGTAATCGCCTCAGTCGGACACGCTTCAACGCACAGGTCGCAGTGGATGCAGCGCAAGTAGTTGATCTCGTAGACGTAGCCGTAGCGCTCGCCGGGACTGACGGGGTGATCGGGCGGATTATCCAGTCCGCGCACGTAGATGCAGTCAGCCGGGCACACTCCCGCGCACAACTCGCAGCCAATGCACTTCTCCATGCCGTCCTCGTAGCGATTCAGCACATGACGGCCGTGCTGGCGCGGCTGCTTCGGGCGCTTGACCGCGGGGTAACTGGAGGTGACCGTCGGGCGCGTGAGGTGCGCGAAGGTCAACTTGAAGCCGCCAAAGAAGCTGAAGGGGTTGCGCGCCATCAGCTCTCCTCGCCGCTCGGGCGACGTAGCGCGCTCGGATCGATCGGCCGCACGCCGACATCGGGTAGCACCGCGCCTGGTCCTCTTTCGCGGCCGGCACCGATCTCAAACGCGCGCGTGAGACCCAGTGACGCAAAGAGCACGACGGCGGCCGTCGCAAACCCCCACCGCGGCGAGATGAGAAAGCCCGCGACAATGAGCACCCACGCCAAACTGACCGGGATCAATCGCTTCCAGCCGAAGCTCATCAGTTGGTCGTAACGCAGTCGCGGCAGCGCCGCGCGGAACCAGACGTAACAAAACGCGAAGACAATCGTCTTGGCGAGGAACCACAGGATCGGAAAGACCCAGCGGATGTGCGCAATGTTGGGCACCCAACCCGCTGGACCGCCGAAGAACAACGTCACCATCACCGCGGACATCGTGATGGTGTTCATGAACTCGGCCAGAAAGAACAGCGCGAAGCGGATCGAGGAGTACTCGGTGTGAAAGCCACCCACGAGTTCGCTCTCGGCCTCCACCACGTCAAAGGGTGGACGGTTCAACTCGGCGGTGATCGCGATCAAAAAGACGACGAAGGGCACCACGCCGAGGTGGATCACGTTCCAGTGCCAAAACCCGTGGCTCTGAGCGCTCACGATCGCGTGCGTCGACAGCGAACCTGTGGCGAGCACGACGGTCACGATCGTCATGCCGAGGGCCGCCTCGTAGCTGATCATTTGGGCGCTGGCGCGCACTGAACTGAGCAGCGGGTACTTCGATCCGCTGCTCCAGCCCGCCAACATCACGCCGTAGACCGAGATGCCGGACATCGCGAGCAACAACAGGATGCCAATCGGTGGGTCGGCGACCTGCAACAAGAAGGTGTGGTGCGCGACGGTGACCGCGCCACCGACCGGCACGATGGCGAAGGTCACGAGCGCTGGCACCAAAGCGAGGTACGGCGCGAGCTTGAAGACCACGCGGTCGGCCTGCGCCGGCACCAGGTCCTCCTTAAAGAACAACTTGATGCCGTCCGCCAATGTCTGCAGCAGTCCAAACGGACCCCAGCGCTCGGGGCCAATCCGGCTCTGCATGTCGCTGATCAACTTGCGCTCGAACCAGATCATCAAGATCACCGAGCCCATCAACGCGGCGAAGGCCACGAGCACTTTGATCACGACGATGATTACGACCGCCCAGGTCACGCCGTGGCTAAAGAGTGAGTCGCCCGCGGCGAGCAGCGAACTCACAGGCTCTCCAAGCGAATTTCCACCACATTGGCGTCGGCGTCGACAATGAGCGTGCCCACGAGATCCGTCCCCGACGCGTCGAGCGAGTTAACGCGGACCTCCGCGGTGCCGCGGGTCACGGCGCGGTCCGCGCGCACCGCCACGGTGGCGGTGCCGCGCGCACTAAGCATCCGCACCGAGTCACCGGTGGTCACGCCCAGTCGATCGAGGTCGTAGGGATTGGCTGCAATCACGGTGGGCGCCACGAGAGGTGCCAACGCGGGCGTGGCGCTCACGCCGGCACCTCGGTCATAGAGGGCGCGCGTGGCCACAACGCGTAAGGAGTACGCATCAGCGAGCGGAATCGACGAAATCGAGGGCGCGGTCACGTCCGAGGAGATCACCGGTGCGGGTCTCGGTCCGCGCGGCGAGAGTTCCTCGGCCATCGCACCGGCGCGCGGCACGGGTCCCACGACGTCGACGGCCTTGATGCCGGGAAATGCGATGGGGTCCAGCGCACGACGAGGTGCCGCGTCACTCACGCGACCAACGACCACGCCATCGCTTGACCGTGACGCGAGAACCGAGGCGGCGGGATACCCGGTCGTGGACTCAATGGCTCGAGACGCGGCCTCGTCTGACTCAAGACCAAGCGGTAGTCCAAGCGCCTCGGCCAACTCAGCGGCGATGGCGACGTCGTTCCAGGCCGATCCCGGGGCCACCAGCTTGGCTTCGACGGCGGTGACGCGTCCTTCGATGTTGGTGATCGTCCCAATTCGCTCGTGCGCCACCGAGGACGGCAGAACGACGTCAACGCGCGCCAGGTCGGCCCCACCGTGACCAGTAACGGCGACCACCTTGGCTGCGCTTAACGCACGTTCCACGAGCGTGTGATCTGCGACATTGCCGCTAAGGAGTCCGCCGAGCAGCAACAAGGCACGCTGTTCGCCGGCGGCCATCGCGTTTAACTGCGTGAGCGTGCTTCGTCCGGTGCTCGGAGTCGTATCCACACCGGCGCGATACTCGGCGGCGGCCGAGGTGCGGCCGGGGCGCAGACCCGGCGCGAGACCCATGTCAATCGCGCCCATCACATTGGCGCGGCGCAGAGCTGGCAGGAATGTCGCCTTGGAGAAGTGAAATGCCAACGTGCGCACGGCGTACTCGATGATGCTCGCGGCCTCGGCCTGATTCGGCCGACCCACGACGAACACCACACCGTCGCCGTCCGGGCCAATGAGGGCCTTCGCTCGATCGAGTTCCTCCGGGCCAAATCCCGCGCCCGCCGGATGCGTCGCGAGCGACGCGTACGAGTTGTCACCGAGGGCCAGCGCGCGCGCCACGAGGTGCGCCTCGCCCGGTCGCGTCGGCAGAGACACGGTAGCGAGTGAACGCAGCGCGCTCGCCGACGTGGCGAGCTCGACTAACTGAGTGCGGTGCTTCACCAGAGCTTCGCGCAACCGGAGAAAGAGGATGGGCAGCTCTTCGCGCAAATCACCGGCGAGAGTGACGACCACCCGAGCGTGCGCCGCGTCGTCGATCGTCGCTCGCGGCAGGCTGGCAATCAGTGCTCCGTCGATGCCGTCGCCGTACTGGGCGTCGATGTTGTCGGTGCGCAGCACCTGGCGCGCCACGCGTTCCCACGCGAACGCGCCCTCGTTGGTGAGCTGAGCTCCTCCAATGACGCCGACGCCGTGCGGTGTGCTCGACGCTGATCCCAAGATCTCCGCGGCGCGCGCGAGCGCTCGTCCCCAACTGGTGGCGACCAGTCGACCGTCCTCACGAATCAGCGGTTCAGTGATCCGGGTCGCGGGATCGCTCCACTCCCCCGTCGTGTGCTCGGCGTCGACGGACTCAATGACGTAGCGACCCTTGTCGCACAGCCAGCCGTGATTGACCGGCTCGGAGTCAACACCGAGCACTCGGCTCAGCCGACCGGCAGAGGACTGCACCGCGACGCGGCATTGCACCGCACACGTCGTGCAACTCGATTCGACCTGTTCGAGATCCCACGGCCGCGCGGCGAATCGGTAGGGCGTGGCGGTCAGCGCCCCCACGGGACAGATCTGAACTGTGTTGCCCGCGAAGACCGAATCAAACGGCTCGCTCGGAAACGGTGCGACTTCGAGCATTTCACCGCGGCCCGCGAAATCAATCGACGCTTCGCCGGACACTTCAGCGGCAAAGCGCGTGCAGCGCGCGCACTGAATGCACCGCTCGCGGTCCAGCAACACGAGCTCACCGATCGGAATTGGCTTGGCGAAGTGGCGCTTCTCCTCGATGAAGCGCGTTTCACCTGAACCGTGCGCCAAAGTTTGGTCCTGCAGCGGACACTCGCCGCCCTTGTCGCACACTGGGCAGTCGAGCGGGTGATTGGCGAGCAAAAACTCCAGCACGCCGTCTTGAGCCTTCTTCACTTTGTCGGAGTCGGTATCTACGACCATGTGATCGGTGACGCCGATAAAGCACGCGGGTTGCAACGTCGGTCCGCGCGGGCCATCAACTTCGACGAGGCACATCCGGCACACCCCCACCGGCTCCATGCGCGGGTGATAACAAAAGCGCGGCACGAAGGTGCCCGCTCGCTCGGCCACTTCAATGAGCAGCTCACCTTTGGTGGCGAGTATCTCACGACCGTTGATCGTGACCGTGACTTCAGTGGTCACGGGTGGTGTGGTGACGACATCAGACATGGGTGCACCCGTCGTTAGCAATGTGCGCCAAGAACTCATCACGGAACATCGTGACCGCGGAGTGAATCGAACTCGGAATCGAACTGCCGAGCACGCAGATCGTCGTTTGTTGCGGCGGCCAACCCAGTCCGGGCGCAATGTTGTCGCACAAATCGATCAAGAGGTCGAGATCCGCCTTGCGACCGCCGCCGCGTTCGAGCCGGAACATGATGCGCTCGAGCCACCCGGAACCTTCGCGGCACGGCGTGCACTGACCGCACGACTCGCGCGAGAAAAATTTGGTGATTCGCCACGCCGCGCGCACGACGCAGGTCGTGTCATCGAATACCACGATGGATCCGGATCCGAGCATGGAGTGAAGTTCGGCGACTTCGTCCTGACCGAGCGGCACGTCGAGGTGCTCGGGCCCGAACCAGGGCGCCGAGACGCCTCCAGGGATGAACGCCTTGAGTGGTCGATCGTCGATGATGCCGTTTCCGAGCGCGGGGTCATAGATGAGGTCACGAAATGTGTTCTTCACCATCTCTAACTCGAACATCCCGGGGTTCTTGACGCGCCCACTCAGCGCAAAGAGGCGCGTACCGGTCGAGCGTCCTTGGCCTAACGCCGCGAATGCCGCGCCGCCGTGCTGGACGATCCAGGGCAGATTGCTCATGGTCTCGACGTTGTTCACGACGGTGGGCTGGCCGTAAAGACCGACAGCCGCCGGAAAGTACGGCGGCTTGATGCGCGGAAAGCCCCGCTTGCCTTCGAGCGCTTCGATGAGCGAGGTCTCCTCGCCGCAGATGTACGCGCCCGCGCCAGGGTGAACCACGATGTCGAGCGAAAAGCCTGAGCCGAAGATGTCAGTGCCAAGAGCACCTTGCTCGTACGCGTCGTTGACGGCCGTTTGCACCCGCTCAAGGCCCAGGGCGAACTCGCCGCGCACAAAGATGTACGCGCAGTTGACTTGCAGCGCGTACGCCGCGATCGTCACGCCTTCAACCAGCTGGTGCGGCTCGCGCTCCACGAGATAGTGGTCCTTAAACGTCGCGGGCTCGGACTCATCGCCATTGATGACCAAGTAACTCACCGGTGCCTTGCGCAGCATCGACCACTTGCGTCCTGCTGGAAACCCAGCGCCACCGCGACCGAGCAGGCTCGCGGCATCGACCTCGGCCGCCACCGCTTCGGGATTCATCGTGAGCGCTCGGCGCAAACCTTCGTAGCCACCGGTCGCGAGGTGGCGGACCAGTGTGTGGCTGTCAGCGAACTCGGCGCGTGACGAGACGATCTTGGGTGCGGTGAGAACGGCCACTACTTCGCCTCGTGAGCTAGGCGCTCATCCCTCGCCGCGCGCGCGGTGGCGCGCTCTGTGCTCACTCGATCCGCGGACACGCGCAGTCCCCCGTTTCGTCGCACGCGCACCAGCGTGCCGTGCTCGGGAATCTCATCGCTGCGACGCCCCGCACGCAGGTCGCCAATCAGGGCGTCAAAACCATCGGGAGTTGTTGTCCGCACGAAGCGGTGATTGACCTGCACGCACGGCGCGATGTGACAGTCCGCGAGACACTCGGTCTCTTCGAGCGTGAACATCCCGTCGGTGCTGGTGGACCCGACGCTGCAACCGAGAGTGCTCGAGGCGTGAGCGATCAGCTCTTCTCCGCCGGCGAGCAGGCACGCAATGTTGGTGCAGATCCCCACCACATAGCGGCCGACCGGTTCGAGGTGGAACATGTCGTAAAACGACGCCGTTCCGCGCACTTCGGCGGGCGAAGTCCCGGTCAGTTCGGCTACTTCGGCCATGCCGGCATCACTTAAGTGTCCGTCTTGTTCTTGCACGAGGTGCAGCAACGGCAGCATCGCCGAACGGGCTCGGGGATACAGCGCGACGGTCTCTTCGGCTCGTTGGCGCAAGTCAGGGCGCAGATGGCTCATCGGTCCACCTCGCCCATCACCGGGTCCACTGTTGAGACCACAGTGATCGTGTCGCTCATGAGGCCACCGCGCATCAACAGCGGCACAGCCTGAAGGTTCACGAAGCTCGGCGCGCGCACGTGGATTCGGTACGGCTTCGGTCCACCATCCGACACGATGTAACAGCCGAGTTCGCCGCGTGGAGACTCCACGGCGGAGTACACCTCGCCGGTCGGCACGTGAAACCCCTCGGTGAACAACTTGAAGTGGTGAATGAGTGCTTCCATCGATTCGTCGATGCGCGAGCGCGGCGGCGGGGTGATTTTGGGGTCCTGGGTGCGGTAGTCACCCTTCGGCATCATCTCCACGCACTGGCGCACGATCTTGATCGACTCGCGAATTTCGTTCAGACGGATTGCGAAACGGTCGAAGTTGTCGCCGTAGGTGCCGACGATGACATCGAACTCGACTTCGTTGTAACGCAGGTACGGCATCGAGCGACGGAGGTCCCACGGCACGCCGGTCGAACGCAGCAGCGGACCGGTCACCCCGAGGGCAATCGCCTCCTCGGCGCTCATCGTGGCGACTCCGACCATGCGCTCGCGAAAGATCGGTTGGCCAGTCAGCAATTCGTCGTACTCATAGGTGCGCGCCTCGATCGTGTCGCAGATGACGGTCACGTCGTCGCGCCAGCCGTCGGGCAGGTCCGCGGCCACACCGCCGGGCCGCACGTAGTTGAGATTGAGTCGAAGTCCCGCGGTCTTCTCAAAGAACGCCAGGATCAGTTCTCGTTCGCGAAGCCCGTAGATCATCATCGACGTACTGCCGAGGTCCATGCCGTTGGTCGCCATCCACACCAGGTGGCTCGACACGCGATTGATTTCGCTCATCATCATGCGAATCCAGATCGCGCGCTCCGGCACTTCGATGTCGAGGAGCTTTTCGACGGCCATTGAAAAGCAGAGCTCGTTATTAATCGGACTCAGGTAGTCCATGCGCGTGACGTTGGTTGCGCCTTGGACGTAACTGAGCTCCTCGCCAGTCTTTTCCATGCCGGTGTGCAGGTACCCAATGACGGGCTTCGTGCGCAGCACCACTTCGCCGTCGAGCTCGAGCATGAGGCGCAGCACCCCGTGCGTACTGGGGTGGCTTGGCCCCATATTGATGATCATCGTCTCGTCGTCGCGCCGCTCGACATCGATATTGGACGGGTCAAGAGTGCGGTCCCCGAGGCGCAGCACCGCGCCCACTTCGCGGCGTAACTCGTCGGGCCGGGTGGCCTCGCGACGGTGCAGCTCCTGCGCGCCCTCAGACGTCTCGGCGACGAGCGCGGCGTCTCGCTCCACGGTGCGCACGGTGTCGCTCATCGCGGACCCGGCGCTTCTTTGAACTGCACGGGCACGCGGCCCACGCCGTAGTCCTTGCGCAGCGGGTGGCCCTCCCACTCTTCGGGCATGAGGATCCGGCTGAGATCGGGATGGTGCGAAAAGACGACCCCGAAGAGATCGAACGCCTCGCGTTCCATTGCTTCGGTTCCGGGGTAGAGGTCATAGAGCGAGTCGACGCTTGAGTCACTCTCGGGCACCTGCACGCGGACTCGAGCGCGGAGCTTCTTGCTCAGACTCAACAAGTTGACGACGACTTCGAACCGTTCGGCCGTAACGCCCGCGGGCAATGCGCGTCCCGGGTGCGTTAGGTAGTCCACCGCGCACAGATCAACGCACATCTCAAAGCCGTCCGCACGAAACGCCGCCACGAGCGCGCGGTACTGCGCGCGCGTCGGAAAGCAGCTGACCGCGGTATCGAGTCCGTCAGCGACCGCGACAGCGTCGGGCGCTCCGGGGGGTAGCGCGATCACGATGGCGTGCCGAGGCGCACCGCAACGGGCACCTCCGGAGTCCACGGACTCGCCGAACTCTGCGCGCTCACCGACGTCGCCTGTCCGCGCCGCTTCATGATCTCGCCGGTGCGGATCTGTTCGTGGAGGGTCAAGATCGCGTGGATCAACGTCTCAGGACTCGGCGGGCACCCCGGCGCGTACACATCAACCGGAACGATCTGGTCCACCCCTTGCACGATCGCGTAGTTGTTGAACATGCCACCGGTTGAGGCGCACACCCCCATGGCGATGACCCACTTGGGCTCCATCATCTGGTCGTAGACCTGACGCAGCACCGGGGCCATCTTTTGGCTGACGCGACCCGCCACGATCATGAGGTCGGCCTGGCGCGGAGAGTTGCGAAAGACCTCCATGCCAAAGCGCGCGAGGTCGAAGTCCGCTGCGCCAGCCGCCATCATCTCGATCGCGCAGCACGCCAGACCGAAACTCGCCGGCCACACTGACGCGCGACGGGCCCAGCGCACGAGGTCCTCGACCTTGCCGGTGAGAAAGTTGTGCGAGATGTCCTCGAGCGCCACGACTACGCGGCCTCAGAGTCCCGCGCGGTGATGCGCGCAATCGTCGAGTTGGTCGTCCGATCGGGCATCGCCGCCGTCAAGCGCTTGATCGGACCCCACGACAGTGCGCCCTCAGAGACCAAGAAGAGCAGCGCTGCGAACACGGTGGCGCTGAAGATGCCGACTTCCACGAGCCCGAAGGCGCCGAGCTGGCGAAACACCACGGCAAAGGGGTACATAAAGACAATCTCAATGTCGAAGATCACAAAGATCATCGCCACGAGATAAAAGCGCACCGGGAACCGCTGCGGCGGCTCAATCTCGGGCACAATGCCACACTCGTACGGGGCGAGCTTGGCGTCAGTCGGGCGCTTTCTCGGCGCGAGCAGACCCGACGCCACAAAGGACGCCGAGGCGAAGATCACGCCCAGGATGAGCAGGCCCAGTAAGGGGAGGTACTGGTCCACGTCTGTCATTTCTACCAGACACCACAAGGGTTTCTGACAAGGAGAGCTCGCGCAACGCGCCCCGTAGTGTTGTCAGATGCTGCACGAATCAGATGGCGCGGCGACGGCCTCGCACTTCGATGCAGTGATCGTTGGAGCCGGTCCGAGTGGCTCGGCGTGTGCCTACTGGCTGGCCCGCGCGGGTTGGAATGTCGCGCTCATTGAGAAGAAGAACTTTCCGCGCGAAAAGACCTGCGGTGACGGCCTCACTCCGCGCGCGGTGCGCCAGTTAGCGGACATGGGACTTGAGTCCGAGGTCGCCGCGCACGGGCATAAGTACCAGGGGCTTCGGGCGTTTGGCTTCGGCGGCAGCGTCGACATGAAATGGCCGAGCGCGCCCGGATTCCCCGACTACGGCTACACGATTACTCGCTTCAGTCTTGACGGACTCGTCGCCGAGCGCGCACGCGCGGCGGGCGCCACGGTGCTGTCGGGAACCGAGGCGATCGCGGTGCTCGATGCTCGTGACGGAGAAGAGGGAGAACTGCGCGGTGCCCGCGGAGTGGTGGTCAAAGACAAACACTCCGAACGGCTCGTGGAGATCACCGCGAACTATGTGATCGTCGCGGACGGTCAGAACTCGCGCATCGGGAGAGAATTGGGCGCCGTGCGCAACCGCGAGTGGCCCATGGGTATGGCGTTGCGCGGCTACTTCACCAGTGATCGCCACGCCGAACCGTGGATTGACTCGCACCTCGATATTCGCGATCCGCGCGGCGAAGTGGTGCCGGGCTACGGGTGGATCTTCCCGCTGGGCGATGGCCGGGTGAACGTCGGCGTTGGCCTGCTCTCAACGGACCGGGCGTGGAAGGGCGTGAACACCACGAAACTCCAGGAGTACTTCGTCGCCCAAGTGGGAGACGAGTGGGGGCTGAACGACTCGACCAGTTGTGGCGCACCCACGGGTGGTCGCCTGCCCATGGGGCTCGCCACCGGTCCACGTCGCGGCGCCAACACCTTATTAATAGGTGATGCCGCAGGATCGGTGAACCCCTTTAACGGCGAGGGGATCGCCTACGGGTACGAAACCGGCCGGCTCGCCGCGTCGGTGATCGGCGCGGCTCTGCTCAGTAAGGACCGCACGCGGCTCGCCGAGTACGAGGAACTGCTCCAGCACGCCTACGGCGACTACTACAAGGTGGCGCGCGCGTTCGTGCGGCTGATTTCAAATCCCGACGTTCTCGCCGCCTGCGTCGGGCTCGGCATGAAGGTCAAGCCCGTGATGCGCACGCTGCTGCCGATCATGTCCAACCTCATGACCAACGGGTCGGCGGGCGCTCCAGAGATTGGCTATCGCGCCCTCGTCTCGCTGGCCGACAAAGTGCCCGAGCAGCTCTACGAACTGCTCACGCGCGACGACGAGGCTTCGGCCGCCTAGTTACGCCGCCGACGAGCTGCCCGCGCCACCCATGCGCGCGAGCAGCGCACTGAGCGCTTCGAGCACGACGCCTTGATCCTTCGGCCAGTGTCCCGACACGGCGAAGAAATATCCCTCTTCTTGGCCCACGGCGACGAACACGCTCAAGATGGAGACGGTGCCGCCCGCGCCGGGCAACGTGATCGTGGCCATGCCGCCGCGGCGAAAGCCGTGAGCGAGAGTGAACGGGGCGTAGTTCGTGGTGGCGAACTTCACATTCGCCGCGGCGACGGAGTTGCGCACAATGCCGTTGATGGACTGCGCGTTGTACTGCGCGTAGCACCGACCAAATTTTGGCGACGAGTAGTTGTTGATGTCGCGTTGGACTTTCGCGCGCGATGAGTAGAACTGCACCGACGACGCGATCTCCGCGCCGCCGTACGTGGTGGTGGCGTAGCCGTCACCGCTCACTTGCAGCACCGGGGCCTCTCCCCCGCTGCCGAAGAGGCGGTCGTGCGCGGAGTCCACTCCCATACACCGCTCGTAGTTTCCGACCACCGCGTTGGTGAGTTTCTTGGCCATTCCCGTGAGCTTGGGCGGCACCGTATTAAAGGTGTAGGTCTTGTAGGCCGGTCCGGCGAGCAGAGCCGCGAGGCCGGTGTTGGCGATATGCCACCCACCTGGCAGGTCCGTGCGTTGCACGTTGACCTTGCCGAGTTCGGACGCCGACGGCTGATTCGACGACGTCAGCCAACTGACGATCGAGGCGCCGGACGCGATGAGGAGCACGGCGGCGGTCGTCAGAACCGAGGCGGTGCGAGCGCGATGCGGACGAATAATCCGTCCGCCTTTGTTGCGCACGAGTTCGATGAATTCGTCGTGATGTTCCTCGCGCGTCGTGCGCCACGTGTAGCGCGTGCCGGCAATCGTCGCGCGCAGCACCAGACGACGTCGTCCCACTTGCAACTCGAGGTTGCGTACTTCTGTCAACGGCGTCTGCCACACCGACGCGGGTTCGCCGATCCACTGGGTCAGACGAGAGTCGTCGATCGCCAGTGAGACCGGTCGAGACGCACTGTTGACGACGAAGGTCGGATTGATGGTCCAGCCGTTGAACCGGCGAATCTGTGTCACTGGTGCGCCACCTCTCGAGCGCTCTCGCGCGCCGCGTTAATCGTTCGTTCGTATTCGTCAGCGCCGTGAGCGAGCGACGGGAACATGATCTCGTACGCTCCGGGCGCAAGTGCCACGCCGCGTCGCAACATGGCATGAAAGAACGCGGGATATAGACCGTTACCGGCGAGCGCGCGAGCTCCGTTGAACTCCGTAGGCGCAGCGGCGTTCGTGGAACTGAGAAACAGTCCGACGAGTGGACCCACCCGCGGGGTTGGGGCGACGAGACCGGAGTCAGAGATGGCCGCCGCGAGTTCGTCGGCAAACGCGGCCACCTGCTTTTCGAGCAGTGCGAACGACTCAGCGTTCAACTGGCGCAGTACCGCAGCGCCGGCGGCCATCGCCACCGGATTCCCTGACAACGTGCCGGCTTGGTAGACGGCACCGCGCGGGGCCAACTGCTCCATCACGTCGCGTCGTCCGCCAAAGGCTCCGACGGGCATTCCTCCGCCAATCACTTTGCCGAAACACCACAAATCCGGCGTCACTCCAAAGCGCTCCGCGGCGCCGCCTACAGCTAAGCGAAAACCCGTGATGACTTCGTCAAAGATCAAAAGTGCGCCGACGCGGTCGCACTCGCGGCGGATCCCCTCGAGAAATCCCGGCTGCGGCGCGACGAGATTCATGTTCGCGGCCACCGGCTCGACAATCACCGCGGCGACCGAGTCATCGAGCGTGGGCACGTCGTTGTAGCGAGCGACGCGGGTGTCGCTGACCGCGCCCACGGTCACGCCGGCCGAACCAGGCAGGCCAAGCTGGGCGACGCCACTGCCGCCCGCCACGAGCAACGCATCGCTGTGGCCGTGGTAGCAACCGTCAAACTTCACGATGGTGGAACGCCCGGTGGCGCCGCGCGCGAGTCGCACCGCGCTCATGGCAGCCTCGGTGCCCGACGAGACAAACCGCACTTGATCAAGACCGGGCACCCGCTCGACGATCAGTTCGGCCAGTTCCACCTCACCCGGAGTCGGCGCTCCAAAGGTTGTCCCGAGCGCGGCGGCTCGAACAATCGCCTCCACCACTTCGGGGTGGGCGTGTCCGAGGATCGACGCGCCGTAGGACTGGACGTAATCGATGTAGCGGTGACCTTCAACGTCCGTCACCCACGCGCCCGAACCGGAGGCGACGGTGTAAGGAGTCCCGCCCACCGAGGCGAAGCTGCGAACCGGCGAGTCCACTCCCCCGGGGATCACCGCGAGGGCGCGCGCGAAGTACTCCTCGTTGGTGGCCGTCACGACGCGAGAGTTTCGGCGATCTCGCGGGCGAAGTAGGTGAGAACGAAATCGGCGCCGGCGCGCTTGATCGCCGTCAACTGCTCGAGTGCCACGGCCGGACCGTCAATCCAGCCTCGTTCTGCGGCGGCGCGAATCATTGAGTACTCGCCGCTCACGTGATACGCGCACAGCGGCACGTCGAGCTGTTCGCGCAAGTCGCTGAGGACATCGAGATTGGTCATGGCCGGCTTCACCATCACGATGTCGGCACCCTCATCGACATCGAGCCGCGCCTCGCGCCAGCTCTCACGTCGATTCGACGGGTCCTGTTGGTACCCGCGACGATCCCCGCCGTCGGCGATAGAGACTTGTACCGCGTCGCGAAACGGTCCGTACAGCGCGCTGGCGTACTTGGCGGCGTAAGCGAGGATCGCCGTCTCGGTGAAACCGGCCTCATCGAGCCCGCGTCGAATGGCCGCGACTTGGCCGTCCATCATTCCGCTCGGCGCCACGATTTGAGCACCTGCGCGAGCCTGAGCGACGGCGGTGCGTGCGTAGAGCTCAAGGGTTGCGTCATTGTCGACAGAGCCGTCACGGCGCAGCACTCCGCAATGGCCATGCGTGGTGTATTCGTCGAGACAGAGATCCGCCATTACGACCAGGGAGTCCCCGAGCGCATCGCGCAGCGCGCGCAGTGCCACCTGGGCAATGCCGTTCTCGTCGTACGCGCCCGAGCCGACTGCGTCCTTGGTCGCCGGAACCCCGAACAGAATCACGCCGCCCACTCCGGCGGCGAGCGCCGCTTTGGCTTCATCGACTAACGAACTCACTGTGTGTTGAAACTGTCCGGGCAGTGACGCGATCTCTCGCGGCGCGCTCACTGCTTCAGCGACAAAAAGCGGCAGTACGAGATCCGACGGGCGAATCTCGGTTTCTGCCACCAATCGTCGAAGCGCCGCCGTGCGGCGCAACCGGCGCGGACGCTCGGCCGGAAACATGCCCTCAGCCTATTGGGGTCTAACTATGGGTCCCCGGGCGAGCGGCCAGCGCGACGCGCACTGCACCTACGAGGTCGAACTCTCGCGCGACCACCACGTTGTGATGCGTGGCGCGCACTTCGCCCGCCGTCGTCTCGCCCACCGCGACAATCGTCGTCGTTGTCGCGACGTGCGCGGAGAGCGCGTGCCACGCCGACGGCGCGTGCACGACAATCGCGTCGGCGTGTCGTAGCGCGGAACTTTGCGCCTCGTCGAAGTGAAGAGAGCGCGTCTCATAGACCGCGACGTGGCGAGTTTCAAGATCTCGACGCGCGAGCGCCTCAAACAGTTCGGGGCGCATCTCGCGGGCGCCAAGGACCAAGACCGGTCCCTCTTCAATGAGCTCGGCAAGCAGCTCGGCGCCGCCCGTGCCCACCAACGGCTCGCGGTTTGTCACGCGTCGCAGCGCGTCGGCAGTCGCTTCGCCAATAGCCACGACCGCCGTGTGAGCGGGGAGCGTGGAAAGTGCCAGTGCCGCAGCCGCGGCGGCGCGCGCCGACGTCACGGCCACCGTCCGAACGGCGCCGTCCTGACACGCCAGAGCAATCGCGGACGCCACCTCTGAGGGCGCTCGCTCAATCGTGCGGGTCGCAGGAATTTCCAACACGCGGGCTTCACCGACGAGTGCGTGGAGGAGCTCCTCATTGCGACCCGCTTCCCGGGTCAGCACCACGATCGCGCTCACGCCCAACCCTCGAGGTGCGCTCCCCCACGCTCGTCGCGCAGTTCGCGTGCCAGCGATGTGCCCAACGCCACTCCGTCGCTCGAATGTCCTTCCGCGCGCAACACCGTCGAACCGTCGGGCGATGCCACCATCGCGCGCAGGTGCACCTCACCGTCGCTCACCGTCGCGTGCGCCCCGAGCGGGAGACTGCACCCTCCGCCGAGCTCGATCAAGAATGCCCGTTCGCTTAAGAGCGCGGCGTGCACGGTCAGGTCATCGATCTGCGTCGCAGCCTCACAGGCGCGCTCGTCATCCTCTCGGGCTTCCACGGCAATCGTTCCTTGGCCGACCTGAGGAGTGAACCACTCCACGTCGAGGACTTCTGCGACGCGGTCCAAGAGACCGAGCCGCTCCAAGGCGGCGCGCGCGGCGACGATCGAATGAACGCCATCACGTCCCGCGGCGGCCAGGCGAGTGGCCATGTTGCCGCGCAGCCCCACGACATTTAGGTCTGGTCGTACCGACAACAACAACGCTCTTCGACGGGCTGACCCCGTGGCGACGGTGGCTCCGGGTCCAAGTCCCGCCAATGCGCGCCCCACAATCACGTCGCGGGGATCCGCGCGTTCGGGAGCTGCCGCGATCACGAGTCCGGACGCGCTCTCGCCGGGCAGGTCCTTGGCCGAGTGCACCGCGAGATCTGCATCACCCGCAAGGACGCGGCGTTGCACCTCGACGACGAAGGCGCCCTGACCGCCGAGTTCGCTGAGCGGCAGATCGGTTCGCTGATCGGCGTGCGTCTCGATCAGCACCAACTCACAGTTCTGACCGCAGGCGGCCAACTTGGCGGCGACGAGTTCAGCTTGCGCGAGCGCCAGTGGCGACCGTCGTGTCGCCAGGCGCAGGGCGCTCACAGCTCGAAGAGGGTGCGCGTCGCCTCAGTGAGTCGCTGGCCGCGATCGGTTCCTGACGCTTCCTTTAGGGCCACCGTCGGCGCATGGGCGATCTTGGCCACGATCGAACGGGTGAGTGATTCGATCCGCTCGATC
This sequence comes from uncultured Ferrimicrobium sp., assembly GCA_964434455.1. Lineage (GTDB taxonomy): Bacteria > Actinomycetota > Acidimicrobiia > Acidimicrobiales > RAAP-2 > RAAP-2. The sequence continues at coordinate 26,257 of CAYSVK010000005.1, forward strand.
TCTTCGGCGCTCAGTGCCCCGAACTCCGAGCGGCGCCGCTCCATCTCGCCGACGCGCAACTGCTCGAGCCGCTCGCGCAGATCACTCACGATCGCGGCGGCACCTCGGCTGCGCACTTCCTGTTGAAACCGCTCCACTTCTTCATCGACAATCGCCTCGGCGGCGGCGATCGAATCGTGACGTTCGCTCAAGGTGCGCTCCACCACGTCGCGCAGATGCGATATGTCCAGTCGCGTCACCAACGAGGCGCCCTCGACGTCACGATCGACCACGCGGGGCATGCCGAGATCGATGACGAGCAAAGGCGCCGTGCGATCACCCAAGTGCGCGCGGCGCACAACCGGCTCGGGCGACTCAATGGCAGACACGAGCAAGGACGCACCGTGCAGCGCCGCGGGGATGTCCTCTAATCCTCCGGCACTCACGCGTTCGTCGCCCATCGCTTCAACGAGGTGGCCCGCACGTTCCGCGGTGCGATTGAGCACCGTGATTCGCGCCGGAGCCGGTCGCGCGTCGCGCAAGGCGCGCACAATCCCGGCGGCGAGTTGTCCGGCGCCAATGACCACCGCGCCGGCGTCTTCGAATCGATCTCCTAATTCTCCGCGCGCCATTTCGACCGTGGCGTGCGCGAAGCTCGTTGTTCCGCGCGCGATGGACGTTTCGTGCCGAACTCGGCGACCGGCGGCGAGTGCGCGGCGAAAAAGTTCGGCCAATTCGGGCCCCACCGCGTGTTCCTCATCGGCGCGCTCGAGCGCCCGGCGCAACTGGCCGAGCACTTCGTGCTCACCGGGCACGGCTGAGCGCAGCCCGGACGCCACGGCGAAGAGGTGACCGGCGACTCCGCGATCAAAGTGGATCGTGAGTCGGTCCTTTAGATCGTCGATGGGCACGCCGGTTGCCTGGGCCAACGTGGCGGTGATTTCGTCGACGGCACCATGGAACCGATCAATCGAGGCGTACACCTCGGTGCGCAAGCAGGTCGAGACGAACACCGCTTCGTTGATGTTGGCGTTGCTGAGCAGCGCGCTCAGCACCTTGCCCCACTCGGCTTCGAGCACACTGCAGCGCTCGAGCAGATCGAGGCCGGCGTGTTCGTGGTCGATACCGACGGAGAGATACGACATGTCGCCGCCTAGGCGCTGAGCGGGCGCATCGGACGGGAGATGCCGAGCGTGTGAATTACGCCGCCGCCGAGCGGACCGGTGCCGTTAGTGAGGTGGTACGCGAGGATCTGCAGTTCGATCGAGACATCGACGTAGCGCACGGCGGTGCCGATCGGTGTTGAGATCACTTGCGGCGCGAAGTTGAGGATCGCATGAATGTCGCTCTCGACTAAACGGTCGGCGGCACTTTGAGCTTCACTCATTGGCACGCAGAGCACGCCGATCGTCGCGGGCTTTAGCGGACCCATGAAATCTTCGACGGTGATGCCGTTCACCTTCGTGCCGATCACTTTCGGGTTCACGTCGTAGAGACCCGCGAGGCGCGCCCCGGAGATCAAAAAGTTGGCGGAGTTCACGAGGGCGCGTCCGAGGTTTCCAATGCCCACGACGACGATGTCATAGACCCGGTCCGCGCCGAGCGCCTCGGAAATGTGTGCCGCGAGCACGTCGACTTCGTAACCCGAGCCGCGCGTTCCCACCGGTCCGAGAAAGCTCAGATCGCGCCGCACGGTCGCTGGTGCGACACCGGCGAGTCGTCCGAGCGTCGGTGAATCGATGCGCTCATTGCCGCGCCGCTGCCACTCGATCACGATGCGTTGGTAGATGGGTAGGCGAGCCACCGTGGGCTCGGGAATCTGCTCAGTGCGGTGTGTGCGGGGGGCCACCACGCAAAAACCTAGTGAACGATCAGCGACCCAACTGCCGACTGCGCTCAGTCGCCGCTGCAACGGCCTCTAAGAACGCAGCGCGGACCGCGCGACTTTCCAGCATTCTGAGCCCGGCCGCGGTCGTGCCACCCGGCGAGGTGACCTGGCTGCGCAACTCTTCGGGGGTCGCCCCACTGGCCTCGAGCAGTGCGCCCGAACCGGCGAACGTCGCCACCACCAGTTCGCGAGCCAACTCGCGGGTGAGCCCCTGGTGGACCCCCGCCTCGGTCAGCGCTTCGACCACGAGGTAGAGGTACGCGGGCATCGAGCCGCTGAGTCCCGTCACCGCATCGAGATGGCGTTCGGCCACGCGCACGACGACGCCGAGTGAGCCAAGCACCGACTCAGCCCAGTCGAGATCCTCTTTAGTGACATGCGCGCCGCCGGCAATCGCACTCGCTCCGCGCCGCACCAGCACGGGGGTGTTGGGCATCGCGCGCACGACGGCGACTGGTTGAGTCATGACCGCCTCGAGTCGACTGGTTGACATCCCCGCCACGATCGACAGCAGTCGAGAGACTCCGCACGCGCCGGCGACTCGCGCGGCGGGCTCGGCCTGATCGGGCTTGACACACAGGACTGCGCCGGTCGATTCGCTGATGTGCTCCAGTTCCATCGCGGCCAGTACGGCGACGCCGGGCAGAGTCGGGGCGATCTCGGCGCGACGTTCGGCTGAGACTTCGTAGACCACGAGTCGATCCGCGGCGCAGAAGTTTGCATCGAGCAGCCCGCGCGCGAGCGCGGCTCCGATGCGACCACCACCGATGATCGCGAGGTCGTAACCCATAGCGAAACGTTACTCAGGCCTTGGTCGCGCTCTTTCGTCGACGGCGATACCACTTCGGCAGTCCGAGGCTCATGGCGGTTGGATAGAACTCGTCGATGTAGTGCAGCGCCGCGCCGCACAGCTCGTCGAGTCGGGCCCCGTCTAGCTCTCCCACGGGCACCCGACCCACGAGATAGATCGCCGCTTCGGGTCCGAGTGCGAAGTGCAGTTCGTACAGATCGGCGTTCTTCGCGAGCAGGTAGCGGAGCACCGCTTCCACGTTTTCTTCGGGCGCGGGCATGACCTGGGCTTCAACGTGAACCGTTCGTTGGCGCAGCGTCAGCCACACCGTGACGAACTCTTTTTCTTCCCCGGCAAAACGCAACAGCCAGTGATGCAGTCCTCGCTCGTCGGGCGCGCCCGTCGTTTCGAGCGCGACGAGGGATCCAGAGTCAAACCACGACTGGGACCACTCGCGCAAAGTGGCATCGAGTCGGGCCGCCGCGCCGGAGTCGGCGATCGGCGTCGAGCTCACGGACAGCTAACGAGCTGTGAAGTCGACAGTTCGCCGATGAGACCCGCAACCGCGGTGCCGGCGGCCCGCCACGTGTACTCGCGCGCTTGGAGCACCGCATTCGTCGACAGCAACGTCGAGCGACGCTCGTCGAGCGCCCAGCTCACCGCGTCGGCCCACTCTTCAGGTCGGCGCGACTCGAGTAGTCGTCCGGTCTCGCCGTCAGTCACCAGCGAGGTGAGACCACCGACCGCGCTCGCAATCACTGGAGTGCCGCACGCCATCGACTCAAGAGCCGCGAGTCCAAAACTTTCCGCCCGGCTCGGCACCAGCGTGGCGTCTGCCGCGCGCAGCCACGTGGAGAGTAGTTCGTGGGGCTGAGGTGCAATGAAGCTCACAGCACCGACGACGTGCGCATCACAGGCGCGGCGGTGCAGCGAGTCGAGCATGGCGAATCCGCTCGGTCCGCTCGGTCCACCAATGATCGCCAGATGCGCCGCGACATCGCGGCGGTGCAGCTCAATGAGGGTCTCGAGTGCGAGATCGACGCCCTTTAACGCCTGGAGTCGTCCGGCGTAGACCAGGAGCGGAATCGACGGATCAAAGCCGAGAGCAAGACGGGCTTGCGGACGATGTCCCGGCGCGAAGAAGGCGTGCTCGACACCGAGTGGCACCACGTGCACCCGTGCGGGATCTGCCCCGTAGTGCGACACGATCTGGTCGGCCTCCACGTCACAACTCGCGAGCACCGCGTCCGAACAGCCGATGACCTTGGACTCCTCTTCGGCTCGTTCGGGTGACTCAGCTTCAAAGGTCGACGCCTTTACGAGCTCCAGGGTGTGAAAGGTCGTAATTAAGGGCACGTCGAACTCGTGCTTCAGGCGATGTCCCGCCGTTCCACTGAGCCAGTAGTTGGCGTGAATCGCGTCGGGCGCTCCGGCGCACCGAAACCGCGCGGCAACCGCGTCGGCGAATTGGTCGATGAACTGCGGCAGTTCTTCGCGGGTGAGCGCTCGAGACGGTCCCGCGGCGACGTGGCGCACCGAAAAGCCCGGCTCGACTTCTACGGCGTGACGCAGCGATGCGTCATCACGGCGCGTGAATACTTCAACGTCGTGACCGAGGCGCGCGAGCGCACTAGAGAGTTCGCGGACGTAGACGTTCATGCCGCCACCGTCGCCTGTGCCCGCTTGGGCCAGAGGTGAGGTGTGGTACGAGAGAACGGCTACGCGAGCCACCGCGCGAGTCTACGGGCCGCCTCTGACAGGTGGCCAGGGGCTAGCTGGCGTGCAGTTGTGCCAATCCTCGCTGCACATCGTCGAGGTGATGCACCGAATCGTGCAGCGCGTGCTCCATTAGTGCGCGCACGTCCATGCGCGTTCCATTCACGGTCACGCCGAAGCCCCACATCGTTTCGCCCGCAGTCTTCGCCGCGCTGACCATCATCGCCGCGCCGCGTCCGAGAGCATCAAGGACGACATCAGGATCAAGTTCCGCGTAGGTCGCGGCCGCCGCCTCAATAAGTTCGTCGCCTTGAAGATTGCCGTAATCGGCTTCGGCCATGAGCAGCGCTTCTTTCACGCCGAACTGATGAAGTGCCGTGATGTCGCGACTGTGCGCCGCGTACTCAATCGCCGACCAGACCTCGGGAGCGGGCCGGCGCCGTAAATCTTTGCCGGCACCGCTCAGTAGTTCCCGCCACCGCGGCTCGAGACTCTCAAGCGCCGCGAGCAATGCGTCGTTGTCGTAGGTGGCGCCATCGAAACCACACTGCGCGCAGTGCTCGTGCGGTCGTGGATCGCTCACGAGACCTCGGCGCTCGCCGCGTCGCGTTCAGCGGCGTTGTCGGCGAGAAAGCTGCGCAGCACCGTGAGTAGCGCTTGGCGTTGCGGGTCGCTCAGTCGCGGGTCTGACATGATCGCGGCCTCCGTTGAGGAGTGGCGATCCTCATCGAGGATCCCCGCGTGCACGTACAAGGTCTCGGCCGAGACCGATAACGCCTTCGCGATCTTCTGCAGGATGTCGGCGCTCGGACGCTTCAGTCCACTTTCGATCTGACTGAGATAGACGTTCGATACTCCGGCCATTTCACCCAAGCGACGCAGTGACATCTGCGCGTTGGCGCGCTGCTCGTGAATGAAGGCACCGAGATCGAGCAGTCGTGGGGTTCTCGACTCGGCCATCACTCGATGGTACGTCGCGCGTGGTCCATAACGAGGAAGCGGGGCGAGACGACATAGTGGACATCTCGCGCGCGCAGCGGGCCAAACTCGCGAGAGTCCGTCGAAGCCTCTGCGCGGTCCCCGCGCAGCTCAACGAATCCGCCGCTCAGTGCGTGGCACCGTTTAACAATCCAGCGATCAGAATCGCGGGGATCGAGCACGACCACGACGTCACCTACGCGCAGCCGGCGAAAACGCCGCCACGCGGTGACCACCTCGCCGGGCAGCAACGTCGGTTCCATGGAGTGGCCCTCAATGACCGCTCGACGCACGAACCACGACAGCGCCGCCACAGCCGAACGCTACGGCGAGGTCACAAGTAGGGTGCTCGCCGGACGACTTTGGAGGACGAATGAACACTGTTGACCGATTGATCGAGCGTTTCGGCAGCAAGGTGATTGCCCACGCGCACTGCGACCTGCCCTGCGGCGTCTATGACCCGGCCCAGGCCAAGATCGAGGCCCAGTCGGTGAAGGCGTGCATGGAGAAGTACAACGCCAGCTCCGACGGCGACTTCAAGGTCCGCGCAACCGCCATCAAAGAGGAGCGCTGCGACCTCGTGAAGCACCACCTGTGGGTGCTGTGGACTGACTACTTCAAGCCCGAGCACCTCGCGGCGCACCCGAACCTGCACGATCTGTTCTGGAAGGCGACGAAGTCGGCCGGCGAGGCGAAGAAGACGAACGATGTGGCCGTGGCGGATCGCCTGTTAGCCGAGATCGATCAGGTCGCCGAAATCTTCTGGGCGACCAAGAAGTAAGTCGAACTCAGCCCAGCTGAGGGTGCGCGGCGCAGGTGGTGCGCAGCGGATCATTGACCAAGAGATCGTCATCGATCGATTGGTTGCACACATCGCACGTCCGGTAGCGGCCGTTGGCCAGTCGAGCGAGAGCCTCAGTCACGCCGTCTAGAACCCGGCTGGCGCGAACAATCGCGTCGTCACTCACGCTGCAGAGAGTACTGAGATCAACGCAGATGACCGATCACGGCGTTGTTACGGATATCGGCTGACACGCACACACCGTCGGACGTGCATGAGATCGCCGCCAGGGGACCGGCACCGTTGATCTGCACGGGCTTGCCCCACGTGTTGGCGAGCCACGGAACTTCTCGGCCGTTCTGATCAGTCGCGATGCAGTAAAAGGACTGCGGGCAACTCACTGAGCTCAGTCCGTAGTTCACGTCAATCTGTTTCGGCACCGTATAGAGCCACGCCGAGGTGTGGTGCGTGTAGATCACGTAGCCGGAGTTGTCCACCGCCATGCAGCGCGTCGTTGATGAGCAACTCACGGCGTTGAGATCCCCGCCGAGTCCATCGATGTGCTTCGTGATGATGTGACTCGGCGAGAACCAGAGATACTCCACTCCCGCATGATCAATCAGCGCGCAGAACGAACTAGTGACGCACGACACTCCGCTCATGCCTCGATTATTGGTTGGCGCCAGAGCGGTCAGCGCCGACCACGAGGTGCCGTTGTACGTCGCCACGTCGCCGTTCTGCATACCGGCCAGACAGAAGGTGGCTGAGACGCACGACACGCCGGCGAACCCACTCGTGCTGGCGCCCAAGTGGTGAACGCTCGACCACGTTGCGCCGTGTCGCACGACGTAGGAACCGCCGTCCCCACCGGCCACGCATAGCCCAGTGACGCACGACACCGTGTTCAAGTTGGAGGCACCACTGTTGGCAGGAGTGGACCACGACGTTCCGTTCCACTGCTCGACATACCCACCGGACGTCACCAGGACGCAGCTGGCCGCGGAGGCACACGAGATCGAAGAGGTCGTTCCCAGTGTGATGCCGATCGGAGTCGTCGTGCCCCATCCCGACGAGGTCCAATTAATGAGGTCTCCTTGACTATCAATCGCCGCACACCGCGTGGATGATGAACATGCGACACCCGTCATCTCTGTGAGCCCAAAACCGATCGAGGTCGGCGCGCTCCAAGTCCCCGAGGCCAGAGTGACGGAGTTGGCGTGATCGTCAACGGCGAGACAGTGCAGTCCGACCGAGCACGACACCGAGATCAACGCGCTCGACGGATCGATGACGACGCGAGGACTCCACGTTGCGCCATTCAATGTGACCATTCCCCCGCCGTCATCGACGGCGACGCACGATGTCGACGACACACAGCTCACACTGTCCAGACCCGCCGAACTCACGGTGATAGGCGAGCTCCACACCGATCCGCTGAGGCGTATGGCGTGTCCAGCGCCGTCAACGACGATGCACGACGTCGCTGACGCACAGCTGATTGCGGTGGGCGCGGCCGACGAGTCAACTAACTGCCATGTCGACCACGACGCACCATTCCAACTCGACACTGCCCCGTTGGCATCCGCAGCGAGACACCACGTCGTCGTCGGACAGGACACGGCCACGAGCGCCGCTAAGTCAATCGACGTCGAGACGCTCCACGAACTGCCGTTGAAACGCGTTGCCCCGCCAGCACCATCAACGCCGAAGCAGAAACCTGAGCCGGCACATGAAATTGACGTGATCACTTGCGACGACGGTCGAGAGATAGTGGTTGTCGCGCCCACGGTGAAGATGCGGCCCGCAGAGTCGCCGATCTGGCAGAACGTGACCGTCGGACACGCGATCGTGCTGGGCGAACCGGTCACCGGTCCAAGTGAAGCGCTGAACGACCACGATTGTGGCACCGGGGCATCCACTGCCACCTGATGAACCGTGCGGTATCCCGACACCGATTGGGTTCCGTTCGCGGTGAAGGTCACGCGATACGAGATTGCGGGGCCCAGATTCGCAGGAACGGAAAATGACCGAGTGAAGGTTCCGCTGGAACAGGAGAAGCGCAACGGCAGGCCAATGAGCGCTGGCGTCGTACTGACTTTGCATGATGTGGCGTGCGCCACGGTGGCCGTGATGGTGATGGTCCCGCCGAACTGGCTCAATGTGGTCGGCGTGACCACGATCGAATGAACTGTGGGGGCCACGTTGGAAAGAGCTGACGAAGAGACGGTGAGAGTGGCCGTCAAGGCGACCGCGATTACTCCGGCACTCGCAGCCTTCAGTCTGCGCAAGGTTAGAAACTGTCGAAACATGACTTGATCGCTGTCTCAGAGATCGTTCCCTGAAATCGAAAGCTGTTGGCACCGACATCGGCGTTGTACGAGGGGCTGAAGTAGTTAAATCCCACACCCCAGAAATAGAGACCGTGCATGTGAAGGGATTTGGCGACGTTGCAAGTCGCCGTGTACCAATCGGCTTGCACCCATCTGACAATTGGTGTGCCTGCGGGATACAACGAGACATTCGGGAACTGCCAGGCTCCCCGCACTGCGGCGATTCCTACTTCCTCGATTCGAGTTGTTCGGAACGTCGCGGGGAATCTGTCGGTAACAAATCCGTTTTGGATTCCGTTCGTGAAGATCGATATCGCATTGCTTTGATTCACCGTGGTGCCGGTCGGCGGCGTGACTGAAAAGTACGCATCAAAGCCGAGACGGGTACTCGGCACGGTGAGTAACGCAGCGTGAGCATTTGAATAGATCACGTTGGGTCCGTAAACGGACTGGGCCCGGTGAATGAGCTGGATCCAGTTAGTGGCGTACGGCAAGAGACTGCTCAGCTCGGCGCCGATACTGAACGATCCAACTCCAGTAGTTCGGGCCATAACCAGGTACGGACGAAGCCAGGTCCAGTAACTCTGGAACCACGCATTGACGTTGGCGGGGGCGATCGCTCCCCTCCAACCAAATGCCTGAGAAATTGAGTCTCCTTCTTCACTCAAGAGTGGGCGCAGCTGAACAGTCAAACCATCTTGTTGGGCGACACGCACGAACGATGCCAGGAGCTGGACCGACGGGGTTCCACTTCCTGATTGCACCGCGCTGGCCGTCATCTGACCATTCGTCGGCGTTTGCCCTACTTCATAGAACGGAAAGTTAATGGAGACTGAATTCGCGTCGAGAGATTTCACATACCCAAATACCTGATGAGCGAGGGCAATTTCGGGGCCGTCGGCCAGTGGAGCAGCGTCACTCAGATAGACGGCAATTCCGAGCTCGGTCGTCGACGCCGGCACGAGTCGTGGATGCGAGACAACTGATTGCGCCATCGAGGATGCAGCGATGCAAGCGACTGCCAGAAACGGTGCGACGACGAGTTTTCGCACCTATTGAGAGTAGTTCTGCATTAGTGACCGAATATCAGCAGGCCCTCAATTGCGCAAGTCACTCGGTTGCTTCGTCGTAAGATTGCTCACCCCTAAACATAAGTTTGGGCGGTTGGGCCGCTAGCTCATCGGGAAGAGCAGGGGACTTTTAATCCCAAGGTGCCGGGATCGAGACCCGGGCGGCCCACATAGATCACAAAGCTGGGAAATAACTTCAGACAGCGTAACGCTTAAGCGAAAATTACGACAAGCCTTGCTTGGCAAGCGCCGCTTTCAAGAGGTTGGTTAATTGCAATGCGTAATGCTGGCTAATGTGATTCTGGTCGAAGTACACGATCGTGTGATTTACCACCATTGGGCACTTGGATTTAGTACAAAACCAATCGTCCAAACGGATCAGTCGGCCGCCGCCCTTAGCGACACCTTGCGAAATTGCTGGAAAGAATTCTCTTTCTCGCGCAACCTTGTATTTCGTCGTGCAAGCTTGAATATTGCTTGAATTCGTTTCCAGACACGTTGCAGGGTCAATGTTCGGAAGTGGATTCGGCGAGATCATAATGAATCGAGCGCTCGACGGGTAGAGCTCGTGCAATGTTTTCGAAAGTCCATTGGCGTAGGCGTTCACTGTGATGGGCAGGTAATTCGCATATCGAACGGCAGAGGGATTGTCAGCGCCAATAATGAAGGCGGGTTGAAGCGAATTAATGTAGTTAACTGCCCAGCTGTGAAATTGGTAGCAACCAACGCCAGGTGCATTTGCTGGGTAGTCCCACATTTCAATGTCCGCGATCTGGCACGCGGCTCTAGCGACAAGTTCGATTTTAAAATGCTCTTCCTTCGCAATTGTGATTAGCGGAGGCAGCCACATCGTGGCATGCGAGTCCCCATAGAGAACGACAAGTCGAGTCGACGTTAAGTCTCCGTAGGCGCATTGAACTGGACGCCCAGGTATTGCGGTCGTTGCTGTAAACGGGATGAGGCAAGGTGTGTTGGCAGCGGGAAACTCCAGATAAAGACTCGATGGCGGAACGACCAACGACGGAAGTGTCTTCGTTTTGGTTCCCTGAATAATTAGACGATCTAGTTCGCTGAGTTTCTTGGTCGAACCCAAATCTTTTTGCGAGAAACTAGCTTTCGCCGATGGATTTGAGGCGGCCGATATGGCGGTTGTGGTTCCAATCGATAAAATCAGAAGACCTAACGCCAAGAGATACGTTGCTCGACGGCTGGAAACAAAAATTCCGCGACGTCGAATAGGGTTCTCGATGAACTGGTAACTAGATACTGCCAATATTGCTGCGACTAAGAGCAAAAACACACGCCAGGGCCAAGACGCAGTGTGTCCAAGCCGTTCAGTTGCAATGGCATATACGGGCCAATGCCAAAGATATAGCGAATACGACAGTGCACCAACTGCCACCACCGGCCTATAAGCAAGTACCGCTTCTGGACCGAATCTTTGACGGACTCCACCAAACGCAATTACGGCGGCGGTCCCCAATGTCGGGAGTAATACTGCGGTACCGGGAAATGATGTTGAGTCGCTAAAAGAAACTGCTGCGATCAGAACGGCAGCCAAGCCGAGCCAGGCGCAGATGATCGCAGTCACGCGCTCAACTCGAAGAAGCCACGGCATGGCGCAGGCGACGAATGCCCCTAGAGCCAACTCTCCAGCACGAACGAATGACGAGTAATACGCCGAAGCTGGATTGTTTACAGTCATCGTTGCACTCAACCAATAACTTGCAACTGCGATGACGGCAAGTACGCAGACGAGTTTCAGTCGATGAGAAACGGAATGCGCAAGCATCGCGATCAAGACAAAGAGTGCGGGCCAGACGAAATAGAACTGCTCCTCAATTGATAAAGACCAGAAGTGAAGTAGCGGAGATGATGGTGCTGACTGGAGCAAGTAGTTACCAGCCGAATGGGCAAAATGCACGTTGGCAAAAAAAATCGCAGCATCTCGCGCATCGATTGCGACGTTGTGGCCCGAAGTACTCCCGAGAATTAGGAACGAAGCAATTGCGGTGAATACCAGAACAACCGTCGCGCCCGGAAGGATGCGGCGGATCCGGCGGGCATAAAAATCTGGAAGCGACGTCCCTTTCCCTCGGCTCCTTTCGCGCAGCATCATCTGAGTGATCACGAATCCTGAGATCACAAAGAAGACGTCGACACCTACGTACCCGCCCGTAAAAGGAGGCAGTTTGAAGTGATACAAGAACACCGTGATTATCGCTACGGCGCGCATCCCCTCCACATCCGGTCGGAAACTACGAATGACAATTGAAGAGGTGTTCTGGTCAAATGCAGAAGTCTGACCATCTACGATCGCGCTCATTTAACTAAGTCCGCATCATCTTGGTTGAAATTTGAATACCTGAATCATGGCAGGGAAAGCCAATCGGGCAGCGATCCCAACCTCTCAATGAGCGAATCAGCTGGCGAAGCAACTCTTGATAACGGCAGTGCCTAGACCTTGGAAGTCACTTGGCTGCCCGCCAATAGTCCTCGTCTGCGGACCCTTGCTGAAGTTGATGGACCAAAAGTAAATACCCAAGAAGTGGTGCAGGTGGTAGAAGTTGCATGCGGCTTGGAACCACTTCTGCTGAATAGCCGGAATGATTGGTGTTCCCCAATTGGTCTTACTGGGATACGTATAGGCATGTGCTTGTGCCGCGATTCCAATTTCGGCTAGATAAATCTGGTTTGTATTCACGGGCATTAAATCACTACCAAGTAACTTGCCCCAAGCTGTCGTGAGTTGGGCAACACTTGCTGAGTCTGGAAGATTGATTGGTCGCCACGAATCCAGACCGTAAGTTGCCGTCTTCTGCGCCTGCATTCCAAGGCTCTGCCACGCGGGATTCATCATCAGGTAACCCTTGAAATACGTCTTGAAGAAGGGGACAACCATGGAAGCCCAAAGCTGCGATCCTTCAAGTGTCTGAAGCTCGACCGCAAGAGCAAATTCATTTGCACCCGCGGTTTGAGCCGCAATGAGATACGGCTTGAGCACATTCATGTAGTTGGTAAGCCAAAGTCTTGGGTTCGTTGGATGAATGGCACCTCTCCAAGCTTGACTTGGATTGACTTCTTCTACTAGCGGTCGGATCAGCACAAATAATCCAGAATTGTGAGCGCGCTGAACAACACGCTGAAATATTGCTGGTGGCGGCGTGTCTTTCCCGGTAGTCACGCTGTTCGAAGTCGAACCGTGCACATAGATGTTGAAAGACAACGCCGTGCTGTTAGCCCCGAGTGACTTAATGTAACTGAACGTCGTTGTCGCCTGGGTATCCAGTAATCCCTGGGATTCGGGAAAATATGACCACCTGACATCAATCCCCTTTTGGGGACCGCCAGGAATGATGACGACTGTCGTCGATTTGGACGTTACCGCTGACGCTGCAATCGGCACGCAGACCGCCGCGAGTACGGCCGCGATCGAAAAACCTATGCGCAACGACTTCATTGGTGACACGACAGCCCTCCCTTGGCAAACGCCAATTGTAGTTCTGAGATCTTCACTTTGGCATTCAGGATTATTGAACCAAATGCATCTACCAGCTGGACAGAAGTAAAACTCGATGACATGTATCGCTGCGTTTACTCGTCGTAAACAAACTGATCGTCAACGTGCTCGATTCGTCGGCGCCACCATAATTTCGGCCCGACTGTGGCATTCGAAGTCCCGGCGGTTCCACTCTCGTCGTACTCAATTTCGCGTGGGACTCTCGAATCGACTACATGAGAGACAACGTCGAGCTGTGTCGACGGGGGACCAATGAACACGAGCGGCGGAAGGACGGTGATCGGCCTTGAACTGTCACTGGCACGATTGAGTTGCAGTACGTGAAAGCGATACCGACCGATCGATTTCTTCAGATCGCTTGGAGGGACAGCCCCTTCAATTGGAAAACGACGCCCGAGCCGTTTAAGTTCGACTCTCCGGACGATCAGTACAACCGCAAGAAGTACGGCACAAAATGGCCAGAGGACCAATTTGAAAATCCACGACCATTTGTGGGGCGGAATAAGACGCATCCCGTCGTCGCGCAGCTCTACCGAGTTTTGGGTTGAGTCGACAACGTATCCTTCCGAAGTAAGAACATTGTGTTTAAAGACGTTCGACTTCACAACTTTTGGATCGCTTGCTTCCGCGACAAACAATCCGACTCGATTGTGGGTCACCGTATTTCCAATGACTTTGCTGCCGTGAGATCCGCGCGTGAGATCAATTCCGTCTCCGCGATTGAACTGCACAATGTTATGTGAAATGGTATTTCCGGTTGATCGAGCGTCCATGACTATTCCAGATTCACCGTTGTACTTAGACACATTGCGATCGACGAAACTGTCGCGGACGTGCACCGAGAAAATGATGCCGTGGGCAGCGTTGAATTCTGCAAAATTGTCACGGATCGTGAGATGCGAAGAGTCCGTGTGCGGGTCTAGGCCGTACAGGTAGCTGCGCAGAAAGTGGCTATTGGCCACTGTGAAATTTACTGTTTGCTGACAGTAGAAACCTATGAAATTGTGTTCGACGAGTGAGTTAGTCACACTCCCTGAAGTGACGTTAAAGAATGTAAGACCGTACGAATCCAACCAGTCCCATCCGAGGTTTGCAAACGTCGAGTGGTCAATGGTTGCGATTGCATCGCCGAGAAACAGTACAAATGGTCGCGGATGAAGTGCGCCGAGCCAGTGGCGAGGGCGATCGTAAGTATCGACGCGGACACCGCTGAGTCGTGATGTCGATGGCCCGTTTAGCATTAGGAACACACTTGGCTGATCCTTCATCAAGATTGACTTTGTTGCTGGCGAAGTCGCCAGAAGGCCGATGCCCGGTTGAAAAATCAATGCAGCCTTGAGTTCGAAGACACCTGGGGAGAACTCGCTGATCCATGCTGTGTCGTGAATCTCACTTACAAGCTTGGACATGGTCGTTGTCGTCGAATCCGTAACAACGATGTTCTTTTGGAGAATTCCCCCCGCATAGAGATCTACTAGACCATCAAACACAACAATCGCTCGGACAGAGGATTGTGGTTTAGCGACAAATTCATTTACAGCTTTTGTATTCGGGGCCAGTCCTTCAATCGCCAATGTGTCAGGCGTAGATGAACTAACGAAAGGGGCACGCGGAACTTGCCCATAGGAATCCAAGATCAGCGTCGGAGTCGAAAATCCAAATTGAAGCCATGTCATGAATACAACAATCATGATCATGACTACGTAAACCGTAAGTTGAGAACTTGTTCGGAGTCGCCCTTGACTTAATTTGGGCGTTTTAGCCGCCTCCCCTGTCTCCGCCACGACTATGCACTAACTGGTGTGCGGTGCTTTTGAATGACTTCGAACTTCTTCGGGTCGCCCTTAAAAATACTGATAACTAATACGTAGCTAGTAACAAAGGACGTGATCGGCGCTAACAAAGTGCCAACCGCCGTATTTTTGACTCGAGTGCGAAGAGAAACATTCTCTTCTTTTGAGCCGATCCAGCAAGAAGCGGCAAAGGTTCCAACCCACATAACCAACGAGACATAAAGAATCAATTGGAGAGCTTTCGAAGGGTGCCAGATACCGAAGGGCACTAAGAAAAGTGCCACCGTGACGAGGAATTCTGTTATTGCTCCAAGAATCCAACGCGCAGTAGCGATTCCAGTCGCTAACGGCGGAATCAGACCGTGTCGAAGGGCATAAATATTTCCCCAAATCCATCGGCGGCGTTGTTTCTTGAAATCGGCCCACGTGAATGGTGAGGTCACTTGAACGTAGTCCCACACGAAGCCCCACGTCAGTCCCATTTCGACGGCATTCTGCCCAATCGTGAAATCTTCCGACGCAATAACTGGGAAGTTCCAAGTCACGATGGATTCAGCCGATCCTCGTAAACACAATCCCTCTCCATGTACCCAAATCGGATGACCGATTCCTTGCCAGAAAGAGCAAACGACCAAACAACTGAATGTGCGCAAGTCATCGCAGTGAGTAAGAAATCGGCCATAACCGCGTCGCGGAGTCAGCACTCCTTCGCATATGTCGTAATCAGCGCCAAAAACGGATATGAAGTATTCACGCGTAGGAAGAGAGTCGTCGTCAAGCATCACGATCTTGACGTCATAGCGATCTTGGCCGCGAACCTGGCGCAGCCGCCTCGAATACTCCTGAGCGCGAGCCTTATATGACGCGAGGCATTCAAAGTCGGCTGGCACTTCAATTACTTGGTCGGCCCCGACGTAGTGATTGTCGACACCAGGTTCTACAACCACCCAAAATTCGTACGGAAACGGCAAGTCGTAGTCACGAACCGCCTTGATGATTTCGTTGACGCTTTCGTAGTTGCCGATTGTCGTGATCTGAATGATGGCTTCAGTGGCACCGGATTCGCCGATGTGCTTCTTGTTATGGACGGCTCGGGAGAGACCGATCGTCATCCAGACGAATTCGATGAAGGGGTACAGCCAAAGAACTAGAACTACTCGGCCCATTAGTTCGCGCTGAGTTTTTCCAGTGTGTCATTCACCTGCCGAACGGCGTTGAGCAGTGGCACCTCGACGTCGATTGACGTCGCGAAGCCGATGAGTCCATCCATGTCCTTTGGAAGGCATGCGCCTCCGTAGGCGTAGCCGCCGCGAGTTCCGTAATCAGGATTGCGCTGAGCCTCCGCTGAGCGAACCACGACCTCGATGACTTCGCCTGAAGAGAGGCCACTCGCGGTGGCAATCGAGTGAATCTCATTGAAGAAACTGATCTTCGCGGCGTTATAGCAGTTGTGGACGATCTTGATCATCTCGGTGGTCGCCGGGTCGTCAAATGCCCGGTGCTCGCCGCCGAGCGGCGCAAACAGTTTCATGATCCGATCGCGCACGGAGGTGTTTCGCGCCCCCACAACGGTCATCGTGGGATTCATGGCGTCCATGAGTGCGGTCGCCTGGCGTAAGAACTCCGGGGCTGAGGCCACATCAAAGCCCTCACCCTCGCGCTTGCCCGAGGTGCGCTCCAGAATTGGAGTAACGCGCCGTTCGGCCGTCAGCGGCGGGACCGTTGACCGGGTCGCCACCACATGGCGGGCATCGGACTCCGCCAAAGCTCGCCCGACGTCCTCCATGGCGGCATCGAGAATTGACAAGTCGTACTCATCGCCGTTCGACGGGGTGGGTACAGCAACGAAAATGACCGTCGACTCTCGGCCCAACTCCAAGGTTGGAGCGCAGTTGAGACCCATCGCGAGCAACTGCTCACGTCGTGCCGCGGAGACATCGACGTAGACAACGTCGTGTCCGAGCGAGGACAGAGCCTGGCCAGTGGCCAACCCGACGACGCCCGAGCCGACAATGGCAATCGAATCGATGTTGTTCACGCAGGCTCCGGGCGGACGAAAGGTCGAATTCTAATCAACTGGCTTGCCCGCTTTTAGAGCAACCCAAACGTTATTGCTCGGTTTCCTGCCCTTTACGCACTGTTCAGATTGAAACTGTGGTGGTGACTGAGCTTCGCAGCAATTTCACATGGCGCGAGGTGAATAACACCGTAGTGATTTTCGACTGATTTGATGCATCGAGACGACACGATGATCAAGACCTCACCACTACTCACGCATGAAAAAACGGTCGTCAACATCCAGCGGTTTCATCTCTTCAGTGCGCTTAAAGAGCCACGCAATCGCGATGACCGCGCTCGCTAACGGAATCGCACCCAGCTCATCGCGCCACAATGACCCGGTGCCGTCACCAAAGACCATCGTCGTCAACAGTGCACCCACCGAGAACATCCACATCCACCACGCAATTCCGCGCTGGGCTCGCGTAAGAAATCGGCGCTTCCAGCGCAGAACCAGCGGCAGCAACACGAGACTCGCGATCGCCTCGATCAACATTGTGAATGAAATTGACGACGGCGATGGTGCGGCGTTCACCGTGATGCCCGGTGCAAGTGCCGACGAAGGCTGCAGTCCAAACATGTGCTCGTAGAACGCCGCGTAGTCACCCATGTGCCACTGCGACGCGTCAGTAATCGTCGGTTCGAGATACGGAATGTTCCAGGCGATTAACCCATGTCCGAGGTTCGCAATGAAACGACCAGGCCGCTTTTGGATCCATTTCAGATCGTCACTGGTGTAGCGCCGTGAGATGTCGAGGTACGCCTTAGCGTTGTAGTTCGGACAGCAGTGCGCGGTCGCGGCGCTGTAGCAGCCGGACTTTCGCTTCAAGTCAAGCGTGATCACCTTGGTGCGGTGTGTAAAGCCGAGCGACCCGAATGAACTGAGACAACTCGCGGGTGGAATCGCCGAGAGCCTTGAGAGTTGGCTCGAGGTAATGAGCTGAGAGATATCGCTCACCGAGTCAGAACTCACGGTGGTGTTCGCGAGCGTTTGGCCGATGGCGCTGGCGGTCGTCAGATCGTTGAACTGAAACAGGTCATTGAGATACCAGGTGCCGACGAGCAACGTCGGCACGAGCAACGACAAGATCGCCTGGCGCCACCGATGCCCGAGACTGGCGACGAGCGCCAATGTCGCGATCGCCACGAGGTACACCTGAAAGAAGTCATTGCTCAAAATGAGGATGGCGCCGAGCAGTCCATAGACGAGGCCCGGCCACAGCGCACTGGTGCGGATCCAGCGGGCGCCCAGCCACGCCATCGTGGTGATGATCGTGGCGCTGGGCAGCACCAGCGAGTACTGCGTCGCTTCAAAGAACACCAGCGGATTAGCGATGACGAACAGCCCCACGACGCCGAGGGCGATCCACCGATTGATTTCGAGCTCTCGGAGCAAGAAGTAGGCACTAGCGGCCAAGAGACAGGCCATTCCGATGTTGAACGCCGATACCCAATCGGCGCGACTGGCGGGGTCGAGGCGAATGAGGCCCGCGGTGGCCAAATTGAACAACGGCGGTTGGATATGCAGGTGCGCGAGGTTGTCGACGAGATTTTGTCGCAGCAGGCGCAACGGCAGCAGTTGAGGGTTGCGAATGAGAGTCGCGTCACTGACCGACGTGGCATCGAAGTTGACGGAACCCGCACGCGCCAAGAGCTGAGAGATGAGCGCGGCAGCCACCACAACTGTTCCGAGCATCCAGTCACGGATGCGCAGATCAAAGGTTGACCAACGCGACGGAGCGTCGTCCATCACCGCGAAGTTTACGGAGTGCCAACTTCAAACACGGGGAGGACGAATGAGCGTGTATCCATGTGGAAGTCATCACGCCATCTATGAAGGCGAAATCCGCAGTTGCGCGTTCGTGAGACATAGGATCAAAACCGTCTCATCAGCCGGTGCGGCCGGTTGATCCATGGACATGACCACACCAGAACGATGACCAATACCCACCTCCCTCACGATGAGCGCGTCGCCAGCATCATGCAGGCGACGAGTGAACTGGTACGCAGCGGGGGTATTGCGAAGTTGACGCTGACGGCCATCGCCACACGATCCGGCGTCTCTCGTCAGTGGCTGTACGAAATATTTCCAGATCTCAATTCAATATTGGCCGAGCTCTACACGTCCACCATGAGTGAGTTCATGCACGACAGCAACGCGGGGCTGCCCGAAGGTGACCAGCTCATTGGGTACCTCCAACAGCGCGCCCGGCACTACCTGTCGATACCGGTCAGCTGCGCCATCATCGGGTTGTACGCAATTAACAACAACGCCGAGAGCGCCGGAGAAAGTTCTCCGCTACGACGCGCGATTCTCGCGAACCTCGAAAACGCCTGGGCCCGACCACTGATATCACGAGGTTTCAACTCTGATGACGTGTACGCCTCCATCTTGAGTGTGCTGAACGCCATTCTCGGTTTGGTAGTCGGAATTGACGCCGGACTCACCACCATGGAGGCGGCCGAGCGCCGTTTGGTGCAGATCATCGCCGCCGCATCGTTCCTCAACGATCCTGTGAGCTAAAGCCAGTTCCTATTCGTCGGTAACGATTCCCGCGTCAATTGTCCAACGGCGCGTGAAACTGATTGCCTGCAGTAGTCGGCGGTCGTGGCTGACAACCAACAAGGTCCCCCGGTACTCCTCAATCGCCGATTCGAGTTGCTCAATTGCCGGCAGATCCAAGTGGTTCGTTGGCTCATCGAGCACCAGAAAGTTGACGCCGATCGCCTGGAAGATCGCAAGCTCGGCCCGCGTGCGCTCGCCCGGCGACAACGTGGCGGTCGGTCGCGTGACGTGATCGGCGTAGAGGCCGAATTTGGCGAGCAATGTTCGTGACTCTGACTGCGTCCATGAGGTGAGACGTTGCACCTCATTTGCGAGAGTCGCCGAGCTGAACAACGTTCGACGCTGCTGACCCAGCCGGCCAATCTTCACGCTGGGTCCGAGACTCTGTTCGCCGGCGTCAAGGTGAATCTCTTCGAGTAGCGCGCCAATGAGCGTGGTCTTGCCGGCGCCGTTGGGACCCACCAGCGCCACTCGATCGGCCCACGTCACGACGAGATCGACGGGACCAAGTTGAAACTGACCACGATCCACCATTGCACGGCGCAACTGCGCGACGACATCACCTGATCGTTCACTCTGTCCGATTGAGTACTGGAGTTGCCATGGTTCTCGCGGCTTCTCCACCACGTCGAGCGCTTCGAGGGCTCGTTCGGTCCGCCGCGCCCGGCTCGCCAACCTCTCGGTGCGATTGATGCGAAAGTCACGCTGCGCGACATCGTGATCCCGAGGTCGCTTCTTCTCCTTGGCCACGCCCACCGTCGCCCACTGACGCTCTCGTTCGGCGCGCTCCGATAGTTCTCGTCGACGGGCTTCGTAGACCTCGTAGCGCTCTTCGGCCAGACGTCGCCGCGTGGCTCGCTCGGCGAGGAACGCCTCCCACCCTCCGTTGAATAAGTGCGCACTGTGCGTGTGCTCGTCGATTTCCAGCACCGAGTCAACGCACCTTTCGAGCAACGCCCGATCATGCGACACGATCACCGTCGCACCAGCGCGTCCAAGAATCCACCGTTCGAGACGTTCGAGTCCGGCGAAGTCCAAATCGTTGGTCGGTTCGTCGAGCAGCGCCACGTCAAAGCGCGACAACTCAATTGCGGCGAGGGCAATCTTGGCCCGCTCCCCTCCCGAGAGCGCGTCGAGAGATCGCTCCATGACGCTGGGCGCCAGAGCCAATTCGGCCAGGATCGCGCGGCATCGAATATCGAGATCAGCGGCTCCGAGGGACTCGTAACGAGAGAGCGCCAAGTCGTAGCGGTCCTCCGCACCGTGTTGGCCGAGGCTCAGCTCCTCAGCCGCGTTCGCCAACTCGGCGGTGGCATCACTGACACCGGTCACGGCGTTCACGTGATCGTTGACTAGTGCGGCGCTCACTAGTTCTTGGGCGAGAACGCCGATCGTCGCACGAGGCGGATCGACAGTGACCGATCCGGAGATTGGTGTGAGGCGCCCCGCAAGAACGGCGAGGAGCGTGGACTTTCCGACTCCATTTGGGCCAATGATTCCCACGCGAGATCCCGGTCGAATTTGGACCGAGAGATCCGTCAGAACCGGGGTGCCACCGAACTCCACATGGACGTGACGGGCCTCAAGGGTGACGAGAGGTGATGAGGTTGAAGGGGTGCGCGAATGCGCCATGCGGACTCTCCGGGTCGCGAGGGGTACAAGGACTCTGGCGACTTCGAGATCTCAACGCACGACAAAATCGTATCAGCGTCGGTGTGCGGCGGGTCGGTTACGTATCAATGAAGTACCTCACCGCCACCACTACCGTTTTTTCATGGTGACGATCTGGCGCACGTGGCGCCGTCCGCGCTCGGAGGCCATTTGGGGCTTGAGCGCGTTCAGTTTCTTCTACGTGTTCTTTGAAAGTCTCCTTGTGCGTTCCATCGACTCAAGCAGCTCGAACTTCTATCGAGCCTCCCCCGTCATCGTCGGCTTCTTCTACGTGATCATCGGCGGAACGCTGTTGTACCGAGTGATCGGACACGCGAGAGTGGAAGCCCGTCCCGAAGGACTGTTCATTGCCAATCCGTTTCGCGGCGACCAGATGATCGCCTGGGGCGATATTGCCTCTATGAAACCGGATCGACTGCTCATCGTCACTCTCACTAGCGGACAGCGCGTGATTGCGTGGGTGATTCAAAAAAACGGTATTGACCGCGCGAAACATCGTCGCACCGAGTCCGATAAAGCCATTGATGAATTGGGCGTTCTGGCCGGGCGCGCGCTTGGCCGTGATGCCCTGACGTTCACCGCGACCGCGTGACGCCGCTACTCGAGACGGCGTTCGCGCCACTGTCGTGACCGTCGCGCTCTATCTCGTCTGCGCGGTCTTCGGACTCGTCATCGGCTCATTTTTGAACGTCGTGATCTATCGAGTCCCGCGAAAACTGTCGATCATCTCTCCCCCGTCCGCCTGTCCCAACTGCCAGAACCCGATCCGCGGTTTCGACAACATTCCCGTGGTGAGCTGGTTGATCCTGCGCGGCAAGTGCCGTCACTGTCGGGCGCCCATCTCGATGCGCTACCCCGCCGTCGAGCTCGCCGCCGCCGTCCTCTTTGTCGGTGTCGAAGCGCGACTCGGTCACAGTTGGGCAGTCCCGGCTTTCTGCGCACTGTTCGGCGGCGCGCTCGCGCTCGCGTTGATTGACGCTGAGCATCTGCGCCTCCCAAAGAACACCGTGTGGGTTCACCTGTCCATCGTTGCTATTGGATTGGTCGCCGCCAGTGCACAGCAGGACGACTGGCGCCGCCTCTACATCGGCGTCTGTTGTGCCTTGGTATGGAGCGGCATGTTCCTGGTGATCAACGTGATCTCTCCCCGGCTGCTCGGATTCGGCGACGTGCGTTTCGCACTGGTGCTCGGTCTCGCGCTCGGCTGGCTGGCGTGGGGCTACGCAGTGTTGGGATTCCTCTTTGCCAACTTCATCGGCTTAGTGAGCGCCATGGTGCTAATCGCGACAAAGAAGATCACCGCCAAGACCCCCGTGCCGTACGGAGTGTTTCTCGCGCTCGGCACCGCGGTGGCCTTCTATTTCGGTCAGCCACTCCTCGCACCCCTTCACATCATCTAACGCAGAATTTCGATCCGTAATCCCCGCTCGTCCCACTCGGGCGACTCAGTCGGTACGCGCCGGCCAGCGCGTGCACTAATTCGCCGAGCCGACCACAAAATCGCGGCACCTTCAAGAAACTGGAATCGATCGACTCCGTCGAGTTGAAAGTCGAGAATCCTCCCGACTCCAGGAACTTTGACGAGAAGTTGACGACGCTGCTCGTAGCCCTCATCGCTGCGGGGCTTGGAGCTCAGTGGTCGTTCGCCACCCAGTTGGAAAAAGGAGAGTTCGGGCAGCGCTTCACACACGGTGCGCTGCAGATACGGCGCCATCTGTTCGCCGAGCTCGCGGTACCGCTCCGCGAGGTACGGCCGCTTGCCCTTTTTCGGAAGTGGATCGTCGGGGTCGAGACGGGGCGGATGCTTGCCCCAGCGCAGCTTGCCGGTTGGTCGCGTTGTCAGCTGCGCCGCATCGACATCGCAGGTGCGCTGATCGGCCAGAGCGTCATCGATCCCGCCAATCGGAGCGTTAATCGCCACCATCGCGTACGACGGTCGGCGGTGAATGATGTCGTGAACGTCGGTAAAGATCTTCGGGAAGTCTGGAGCGAACGTCGCGCCCTTCAGTCGAGCGCTAACCAGCAGCCACCCCGGCGCCACCGGGATAACACCCGCGATCAGTTTGTACGGCATCTCCGCGCGCTGGGAGGTGGTCATAATGTCGCGCTATCGCTTGATGCCCCTGGCCTGGTCGAGCCCGCGTTGGATCTCATCGGGCCGCGACGAGTGGCCGATTGCTTCTTCTTCACTTATCGTGCCCGCGAGAACCAGCTCGACGAGGCAGGACTCGAGTGTCTGCATGCCCATGGCCTTGTTGGTACGCATGATGTTGAGCAGCTGATTTGATCGACCCTCTCGAATGAGATTGCGCACCGATCCGGAAGCGACGAGGATTTCGAACGCCGCGACCATCCCGCCGCCCACGCGCGGGACCAAACGTTGAGAGATGACCGCCGCGAGTGACGCCGCGAGCTGCGTCCGGATCATCTCTTGTCGACCGACGGGGAACGCGTTGATGATGCGGTCCACAGTCTGTGTGGCGTCGTTCGTGTGCAGAGTCGCAAAGACGAGGTGGCCCGTCTCGGCCATCGTGAGGGCAATCTGCATCGATTCAACGTCGCGCATTTCACCGATAAGCAGAACGTCGGGGTCTTCGCGCAGAGCCGATCGCAATGCTCGGTCAAAGCTGGGGCTGTCAAAGCCCACCTCACGCTGCAGGATCGCGGACTCCGAGTGAGTGTGCATGTACTCAATGGGGTCTTCAATGGTGAGGATATTGACGGATCGCGACTGATTGATCCTGTCGATGATGGCCGCAAGGGTGGTCGACTTACCTGAACCGGTCGGACCAGTGACGAGTACGAATCCCTGCGGCAAGTTCGCGACGTACGCCATGACTTCGGGGAAGCCCAACTGATCGAAGTTCGGGATCCGAATCGGGATGAGACGCATGGCGAGGGCGCATTCGCCCTTCTGGGTAAAGGCGGAGCACCGCAGTCGAGCGCGGTCCCCCCACGAAATGGCGAAGTCCACGTCGCGTTGCTCTTCAAAGACGTCGGTTAACTCCTCGTTGAGCAGCGAACGAACGAACGTTTCAATCTTGGGCCCAGCCAGTACCGGGGCGCCAGGGACGGGACGTAACGCGCCGTCGATTCGAACTCGAGGCGGCGAACCTCCAACTAAGAGCAAGTCAGATCCCTTGCGATCCCAAAGCAGCTGAAGCCACTCTTCAATCACTTCGAGGTTGGCTTGCCCTGGCACGAGTTAGTCCTTCCGGGCTCTCAACGCCGAGCAGCCCGATTGATGTGAATCATCAGTCGCTCTGACGTTACCGACCATGACCGTTGCTTTTGGGTAATTCCAGTCAATCGCGATCAGATCGCCGAGTTGTTACAACCGGTGCTGGAACTCTCGTGTTCGTAGTCAGTGGGCGACAGCGATGTGGCCGGCACATAGATCGAGACGTCGCCCGCGACCGTCGTTGAGAGGCTGACTGCGTATCCATTCGTATACATCGGCCAGCTCTTGAGGTAATTGTTCGTGAGCAGTAATTGGGCCTGAGTTCCCGCCGGGTACGTCTGTGGGGTACCGACAGTGATGTCACCGGCGGACGTTCCTGTGGTCTCTACACCGATCGCTGGAGTCAACTGCGCGTTGAACGCACCGACCGCCGTTTCCACGGTCTTGGCATCGGCAATGCAGGAGGTCTGACGCGCATTGCTATTGACGTTGGCCAACGCGAATACAACGACGGCCGCCAAAATGCCAAGGACGACGATCACGATCAGAAGTTCGATCAAAGTGAATCCGTCGTCGTCACCCACTTCTGGGGATCTAGTCATTAGATTGTTCGACACGATTTCCCAATGTTGGTTAGACAAGACAAATGTAACGACCAAATCCGTCTTGTCACATGATGGCAAGGTTTTGAAACACAACTGTTCAGACATGCAAGAGGGCCCCCGTCACCAAAACAGCTGGCGACGAGGGCCCTCGGGCGAATTACTTACAGCGCGGCGTCGTTGCAACCAGTCGAGGAAGTCTCCGACTCAAAGTCAACTGGAGACGCACTCGTCGCTGGCACGTACACGGATACATCGCCAGCCTTCGTGGTCGAGAGGCTGATCGCGTAACCGTTACTTGAACCCGGCCAGCTCTTCACAAGACCGTTGCTGAGCAGCAGCGCCGCCTGGGTCGCGGTCGAGTAGCTCGCCGGTGTACCAGGGTTCACGTTGCCAGCGGCCGTTCCCGACACCTCGGTAGTAATCGAGGGCGTGAACTGCGCGTTGTACGTGCCAACTGCGGTCTCAATGGTCTTGGCGTCCGCGGTGCAAGCCGACGACTTGGCGTTGTGGTTGACGTTCGCCAGAGCGAAGACAACGACCGCGGCCAAGATGCCGAGCACAACGATGACGATCAAAAGTTCAATAAGGGTGAAACCCTCGTCGTCCTTCTGAGCCTTTCGCTGAAGCAGTTCTTTCAAGTACTTCACCATTCGGGCTTTCCTGCCTTTCACCGACACTCGGGCCGGAACTAATACGAGGACTTAATGGCGGGGGCGCAGATCGCTCAGTTGAACGAACATCAAGTCGGAACGAATTTACTGATCTCGTCAATGGAAAGTTGGGAATTTCTAAGAATCGTCATACGCGGGTCTCTATTGAACATTGATTCTTGACCTGCCTATTGCACAATTGTCATGTTGCTAACACATTGTAAATGAAGCGATGAGGTACGACATCGAACTCGTTGTGGGAAGAATTTGGCCCCTAATGAAAACAAGGGCTGCGAGAATCGGACGCATCCGACCCTCGCAGCCCTCGCTGCTAAACAGTTTTTCTACAGCGATGCAGTGTTGCAACCAGTTGACGAAGTCTCCGACTCAAAGTCAACTGGAGACGCACTCGTCGCTGGCACATACACGGAAACATCGCCAGCCTTCGTGGTTGAGAGGCTGATCGCGTAACCGTTACTTGAACCTGGCCAGCTCTTCACAAGACCGTTGTTGAGCAGCAGCGCCGCCTGAGTCGCGGTCGAGTAGCTCGCCGGCGTTCCAGGGTTCACGTTGCCAGCGGCCGTTCCCGACACCTCAGTAGTAATCGAGGGCGTGAACTGCGCGTTGTACGTGCCAACTGCGGTCTCAATGGTCTTGGCGTCCGCGGTGCAAGCCGACGACTTGGCGTTGTGGTTGACGTTCGCCAGAGCGAAGACAACGACCGCGGCCAAGATGCCGAGCACAACGATGACGATCAAAAGTTCAATAAGGGTGAAACCCTCGTCGTCCTTCTGAGCCTTCCGCTCAAGCAAATCTTTCAAGTACTTCACCATTCTGAACTTCCTGCCTTTCACCGACACTCGGGCCGGAACTCTTTGTGTTGCGACCAAATGGTCTGTGTTTCAAGCGTTTACTATACCGACGCTCTATTTCGAGTCCAAGGATTTGTTCTTCCAAAACATTGCAATGTTGTGTCGAACTACGAGTTCATTCACTCGCAACAATGGTTCACATGCACATTTTTTTGCATGACATGTGTCTCGTTATCTCCAGCACACAGTCTTGGTGCGTTTTATACGATGATCCAACTTGTAATTGCCATGGCGGTTCCGCACGTTGATTGCACTGAACTTGATGTGCATTGATCGACGTCAGCCTGGTTGTAGTCATCGAACGTAACGACGGCCTGAAGGTAAGGATTTGATACGCAAGAAGACTGCGACGTCGACGACGAACAGACATACATGGTGACGACTCTGGTCGTTGCGCTGTCCGGATTGTGCACAATTGAGCAATACACCGAGACCGATGTGTTGTTCAGCGTGTACGACGCCCCCCCACCTGGCGAGCAGTTGTAAGCCGACGACGTCGCGTCCTGATACGCATATCGCAGGGTCTGAATTTCAATTTGAACCGCACTGCCGGAGGTGTATTCGAGAGACGAATCGTTATTGAGCTTCAACGTGTCAACGAGGCTGTTACCTGACCACGAAACCAACGCCAGTACGACCAGACCAGTTGCAAATAGAAAGAAGATCGCGAGAATGAGCGAGCTGCCAGCATCTTTCGATTGAGGTGACATGTCTGGATCACTGTTGCGACGAGCTGCGCCTAGTACTCGGTCAAATATGGCGGTGTGATTCATGTGATTGTGAGGGTGAACGATTGAGTAGCGTTAAATGGGCCGTTATTTGCCTGGAACGTAATCGAATACACGCCAGGGGTTGACGAGTTGCTGTTCTTAAGCGTTCCCGTACCATTTCCGTTGTCAATGAATGACACGCCAATCGGCAGCGTTGAAAGCACCGCCAAACTTGGCGTAGGAGTACTTGTTGCTGAAACCGTGAAAGTTGCGTTCTTACTTGACCATGACGTTGACGAGCTACTCGTGAATACCGGCGTCGTATCCACGTTGAGGAGAAATACCTGCGTATCGGGCGACCCCGCAGAGTTCGATGCAGTCAATGTGAATGAATAAGTTCCCGCTGCGACCGATGATGTGCCAGCCAACGTTGCGGTTCCATTCCCGTTATTCGTGAACGTCACCCCACTTGGAAGCGCTCCTGACTCTGAAATCGTAGGCGCTGGTGTTCCGGATGCTGAAATGGTGTACGTGAACGCGGCTCCTGCGAGCACTGTGTCACTGGCACCGCTCGTAAACGTTGGAGCGCTTGTCGAAATCGACGTGTAGGCGTAGTTCGAGACGGCGAATGAGAGATTGCCGCTTTGGCCGTTTGGGCCAGTCGCGTGCAATGTCACTAATTGAGGCTTTGTTGAGCCGCTTGTACAAGTTGACGCAAATGACGTTCCGTTCCAGTACTGGATTGAGGATGTAGTGATCGTGTATCCAGTAGGAATCGCTGGAGCATTACTTAACGTGTATGAAGTCGCACAGGACGAGTACAAAGGGCTTGGTTGAAGCTGTATCTGGAACGTCTCTACTTCGGCGTAACTACGCAAAAGTGTGTAGATATTGGCCAGACTCTTGTGCTGGCTGGAGGCCGCAATCGCGGTGCCAAAGGCCGTTAGCAATGTGAGGCCCGTGATTGCAACAACAGTCAAAGCAATCAGGACCTCAATCAGAGTGTCGCCGCGTTCCGATCTGTCGTGATCTCGGCGAGCTTCGCTAACCAACACTGATCAACGTGGAGCCGGTCAACGACAAAGTATTTGCCAACATAAAGGCTGCCGAAAACGACGAGTTATTTCCCGTGATGATTTCTCCATTCGGCACGTACACACCGCCGTAAGCGTCGGCCGCAGTGCTGTGTCCGCCGAGAGTAAGTGGATTCGTCGTTCCATTTGCCGCGGCATCCCAAATGGATACGCCGTAATTCGCCACCTCGCCTGACAATGACACAGTGACACTGTTGCTAAAAGAGGCCGCTCCGGACGCGACGTAAAAGAAAACTCCACCTGGGCCGCTCACGATATTCGAATTGTTCGAGAAATTGAGGCTCGTATCCGAACTTTCGAAAATATATGTACCCGTATCGAAACGGATATTGGAACTGTTTGACATGTTGAGGCCCTTCTTGAACTCATACGTACCGGACTGGAAGGTGTACGAAGCGTTCGAGGACAGAGAAAGCTGCTCATTGAAGATGTAATTACCGGGGTTGAAGTTCACGGTGTTGACGTTGCTCGCGATCGTTGGTGAGTGGTCGTAAGTTCCCGGAGTACACACCACGTTCAAACTGCCTGAACAGGATCCGTTGCCCGATGTCGATGGCCACGTTGGAGTTGTAAGGAGCGAGGCCAGCGGGTCACCTGGAGGCGCTGAGTATGTCGGCGTTGGATAGACATTTTGCTTGGTGGACGTCACCGAACCAGATGGTGTTGTATCCCCAACACTCAAGTACGCCGCGGCAATGGTGGCTTGTCCAGAAAGCGATACTGATCCATTGCAACTCGACGAGACTTGGATACCAGCGGAGCCGTTGCCCGCCGTAATCGTTGAACTATTTGACATCGTCAATACCGCGGGACCACCTCCCGGCAAACATGAACTGGTTCCAAAAAGCTCCAGTGGTGTGATCGGAAACGGGTTAATCGACAGACCGGCACTATGCGAGTTCCACTCACGAGGTGTCATCGTTACCGAATAGGTCGCACCGGTTGTCGGCTCGCTAACTGAGAGATACACCTGTTTAATTCCGGCCGTCGCAATCCAACCGGTCGAGTACGTACAGGTAATCGTCGCAGAGCACGTCACTAGAGCAACCTGATTGGAAGGGATATCACTCGCGACTCGATATTGCGTCGATGGAGTCGTTGTTGAGCCACCCGTACAACCGAAGCGAATCAAGTTGTATTGCGATCCTTGTTGGACCACGTTGTAAGAGACAACAATTTGGTTGCCTTGCGACTTCAAGTCGAGAAGTGACGTACCCGTCGAGCCGCAACCCAATGTCGTAGAGGTGGAAAGAAAGTCTGCTCCCTGAACGTCGTGAACGAAACCAGCCGACGTGAGTTGCGCATCGACGGCCCCGTTGATTCGATTCGACACACTTCCTTGCGTTCGAAGTACCGCCAGCAGCATCACGGCAAGTGCGCCAATGACGAGAGGGGTCACGACAGTGACAATCAGCAACTCGACCAAGGTAAACCCGGACTCCTCACCTCGAGCCCTGGCTTGAATTTTGGCGAAGGTCAGCTTCAGCCCGACCGGTGTTTCGCGCCGACGAGCGCTACTCCTAATCATTTTCACTCCAATAGCTCGAAGAGTTCCCAGTGAGTTATGCGTGAACTTGGCTGTAAATGCCATACATCGCCGACACCAGTGCAACTGCGACGAAACCGACAATCACTCCCACCATAATGATGACGGCGGGCTCGAATAGCGACGTGAAGTGTTTAATTTTGATGTCGAGTTCACGGTAGTAATAGTTCGCCGCCGTTTCCATTTGCTCGTTCAAAGTTCCGGTCTCTTCACCAACACGAAACATCTGGTGCGCCGCTCCGGGAAATAGCCCGGTCTCTGACAGCGGTCCAGCCAATCCTTTGCCTTCAAGCATCTGCTCACGGATGTGATCGAGACCGGCGCGATACACAGCGTTGTTGGATGTCTCGGCCGCGACAGACATGGCTTCAGGAAGCGGAACGCCCGTATCGATCATCGACGCCAAGACTCGGCAGATTCGCTCGATAATTGAAGTTTGGACTAGGTCTCCCAATACTGGCAAGCGCAACAAAATGGAGTCTTGCTTGGCGCGTCCATTGGGGTTCTTTCGCATGGTAATGAAACCAGCGATCCCACCCACAATCACAACCATGATCGCCCACCAATACGTGCTCACGAAGCTGGACATGCTGAGCATCATTCGCGTGGGTAGGGGCAGCTTTGCGTGGAACGATTTGAAGAACTTCTCGAAGCGAGGCAGAACGAAGACTGACAGAATCAGGACGACCACGACCGCCATGCCGAGCACGACACCCGGGTAGATCATTGCGCCAGTGAATTTCGACTTGGCGTCAATGTCACGTTCCATGTAATCGGCAAGTTGATTGAGAACCGAGTCCAGGTTTCCTGTCAGTTCTGCGGACCGCAGAATTCCGATGTAATAGTTCGGGAACGCCTGAGGGTGAGAAGCCGCCGCAGCAGCGAACGTCTCGCCGTCATAAATCGCGTCGATCATCTCGAGGATGATCTTGCGAAACGACTTCTCGCTCGTTTCCTGGGCCATAATCCCTAGGGCTTCCATAATCGGAATACCAGCCTTGATAAATACGCCCAGCTGTCGTGAGAAGTGCATGACTTCTTCGCGCGGCACCTTCTCCGGCGTGATCTCAAGTTTGAGCAGCGACGATTTCTCGTTGACCCTGAGAGGACGAAGTCCCTTTTCGGCAAGTACCGAGCGCGCACCGGCTAAGTCCGGTGCAGTCTCAACCCCAGAGATCCGGGTGCCGTCTTGATCGAGGGCGGTGTACGAGAACTTCGGCATTCATTCCTCCGATTTATACCGAGTAGATGCTTCGAACCACCTCAGCGGACGTCGTCAGGTCTTTCGCGACCAACGCTATCGCCTCGTCTTGCATGGTTCGCATGCCCTGCTTGCGAGCCATGTCGCGCAATTCATCTTCGGTAGCAAATCCGACGATGAGTCGCTTGAGCTCAGGGGTCATCTGCAGCAATTCGTAAACACCGATGCGGTCCTTGTAGCCCGTGTGGCCGCAGAAGTTGCAACCAGCACCGTGGTAGAAAACGTCCTTCTTCGGACCGCCACCACGGTTGTAGAACGCCATCTCCTCATCGGACGGCGTGTACGGCACTTTGCAAGCCGTGCAGAGTCGGCGAACCAAACGTTGTCCGACAATCGCAATCACCGAAGACGCAATCAGGAACGACTCAATACCCATGTCAATGAATCGGGTGAGTGCGCTGATCGCATCGGTGGCGTGCAGTGATGAGAGCACGAAGTGGCCCGTCAGCGTTGACTGAACGGCGATCTGCGCCGTCTCGACATCACGGATCTCACCCACGAGAACGACGTCGGAGTCCTGTCGCAGAATCGACTTCAGACCAGTCGCAAATGTAAGTCCCGCCTGCTCGTTGGTTTGAATCTGGTTAATCGATGGGAACACGTACTCAACGGGGTCCTCAATCGTCATGACATTGCGCGCCACGTCGCTGATTTCGGTGAGTGATGCGTAGAGAGTTGTCGTCTTTCCGCTGCCCGTTGGTCCGACACAGAGCACCATGCCGAACGGACTGCGAATCATCTTGGAGTAGGTCGCGTGCGTATCGGGTGCCATACCCAGCTCGTCAATAGTGATGACCGAACGGGTCTTGTCGAGAACTCGCATAACGCAGGTCTCGCCCCAGATCGTTGCCACCGTGGCGACGCGAACGTCGATCTCTTTGCCGTCGACGACAGCGGTGAACTTGCCGTCTTGCGGGCGACGTCGCTCCACAATGTTCATGTCCGCCATGATTTTGATGCGACTGACGAGTCCGAGTCCCATCGCCGAAGGCAGCACCAACACGACCTTCAACACGCCATCGACTCGGTTACGAACGCGAACAATGTCGTCGGCGGGCTCGATGTGAATGTCAGAGGCCCCATCACGCATCGCTTGAGACAGGATGCGATTCACTACCTGGACAATCGGGGCGTTGTCGGCCTGCTGATCGAGGGTTGACGTCGTCTTGACCTCGCGACGCCGAGGATTGTCGTCGGCTTCGAACTCTTCAACCAGCTCGGCGACACCAGCCAGTGCGTGGTAGTTGCTATCGATGGCCCAGCGAATGTCGCTAGCGCGCGCAATGGCCATGGTGATCGTGTGGCCGCTCGCCTGCGAGAGCAAGCCAGCGAGCTTCTCGCTCGGCTCCATCACACCGACGTACAGACCATCAGGGGAGACCTGAATCGGAAAGACCATGTGCTCGCGAGCAATCTTCTCGGGAACGAGGTCGAGCGCATCTGGCTCAAGTTCCTCGTGCGGCAGGTCGCAGATCGGCAGGCGGTAGAACCGCGACACCTGCGATGACAGCTGCTCCTCGCTCAGGATGCCCAGATCGTCCAGTGCCTCGAACATCGTCTTGGTCGTCTTGGTGGCGCGTTCGAACGCTTGATCCAGCTGAGCAGCAGTCACGACATTTTCTGCAACCAGCGAATCGAGGAATTCTGACGCCGGGCGAGTCTCCGTCCGACTCTCGGCCGAGTCCTTTCCGAATCGGGACTTGCGCCCCGACTTGGTGTCACCCTCGGCGTCGGCGATTGTGGACTTGGGTCGGGCATCGACGATGGGCTTGGAAGGATCGTGAACTGGGCGACCAGTTTTTGGATCAATCTCGATGCGCGGGCGCGGTGCAGTGGTAGGCGGACGAACCAACGCCACAGGATCTGACTTTGACTGCTCATCGCTCTTTCGCGAGAATCGTCCCTTAAGTCCTCTCTTTTCTGCTGGCTTCTGCTCGTCTTCGATCGGACTGGCCTCGATCAACGGTTCGACGACGTCGAGAACCTGCGGTGGGTTGACCAGCTCGACAGGTTGCTCGTCTTCGACAGTTTCAGCGGTCTCGATCGAACCTGCGTCAACGACTGATCCAATCGTGTTCTGAGGCGCGACATTGAGATGCACGATGTCCGCCAAATCCTCGATCTCGGGGAGTCCATTTAGCTCCTCGGGCGTGAATCCCCCATCGACGGTGTGCTCGGTGGCGTCAAGTGAGTCGCTGATCACCTGCAACGTGTCGGCGATCGATGATTTGGCAGCGTCGGAGAGCTCAGCGTCGAGTTCTGACTCGGAGATCGATGCGCTCTGGCGATCCGCAGTTGCTGCGGGACGCACCGTTTCGGGTCGATCTGGCGATTTGGCCAGGATCACCTCGTACAACCCGTCCTCAATTTGACGAGTGCCGACGATCTCGTAGCCCTCAGTGTCGACGGAATCAACGGAAACTACGATGTCGTAGTTCTCTTGACTTTCCTCTCGCTTCACCGTGACCTCCATGCCTCGGGCGGAGTCGCGTAACGGCGTCCACCCCGGGCCACTAAATCCAGTCCAAGCCGAGAGCTATTTGAGCCCCTCCCACAGGGCCCAACTCCCCGCTGGATCGATTTCGGCGATCCTTCGGTGACATCGTGACCACCTACTCCGCATAGGTAATCGGAGAGAACTCTACGCCTTGTCAAGTGTAAAAAGCCAGCGGTTTTCATCCCAACCTCAATACGCAGAATTCGTTGCCACTGCTGGTAAAACTCCCACTTTTCGATGGTCAATTGAATAATCGTAACTACATTGTCATCTCGATATTTGTCCTCAATATGACAATTGTGTTACGACGATATTTCAAACTGGCGAGCGATCTATACCGACGAGTAACCCACGTTGTCTGACCTAGATTCGCCTCCAACTTCAACTCGATCCCACGTCACGCCGGGAGGCACCGTGCATCTCGATCCCTATGTCGTACTTGGCAGTTCGGTGATCGGCCTGCTGGTTGGCATGACGGGTGCTGGGGGTGGAGCGCTCATGACGCCGATGTTGATTCTCATCTTCGGCGTCAAGCCATCGACAGCAATTTCCAGCGATCTCGTGGCCGCGGTAGTGATGCGACCGTTTGGTGCCTTTATTCACTTGCGCCAAGGCACAGTCAACTTCAAGCTCGTTGGTTGGATGATGTTCGGCTCAGTGCCTGCAGCGTTCGCCGGCGCATTCATTTTGCACCAACTGGGAAATTCCAGTTCGTCGGAATCAATCGTCCAACACGTTTTAGGTGGCGCACTGCTCGTTGGGGCCGCCGCAATGATCTTGCGTGCGGTTCTCGATCGTCGTGGAGGCGAACGAAGTGCTGACATTCAGACTCTGAAAGTTCGACCCGTCCAAACAGTCGTGATCGGATGCATCGGTGGTGTCGTTGTGGGGCTGACGTCGGTCGGCTCGGGATCTTTAATGATTGTCCTGTTGCTGTTTCTCTACCCTCAGATCAGCGCGAAGCGCCTGGTTGGAACCGATCTGGCCCAAGCGGTGCCCCTCACTGCTGCCGCGGCACTGGGGGCGTTGGCTTTTGGTCACATTGAGTTTTCGGTGACCCTCTCGCTCATCGTTGGATGCGTCCCTGCCGTGGTGGTTGGTGCTTACTTCTCTTCACGGGCCCCCGACTCGTGGATCCGACCCGTGATCACATTTGCGATCCTGGCGTCGGGACTTAAGTACGCAGGACTTGGAACAACCGAGCTGGGTTGGTCGCTGGTGTCAGTGCTCGGACTGGCCGTAGTGACGTGGGCGATCGTGAAGCGGCCGTGGGTCAGCTCGCCCGAAACCTCTCCAACAGAGACGACCTGAAACTGGCGTGAGACCTGGCAATACTTCACGGTGACCTAACCTCTATCGAACGCCACTTCGGGGGGAGTCAATGCGTATGAAGCGCACGCCGGCCGCCATTGCCATTTCTTCACTTCTCGTGCTGTCGGGAGTGGTGGTATCCCAGACACTTGTTGCCTCGGC
Organism: uncultured Ferrimicrobium sp.; assembly: GCA_964434455.1. Lineage (GTDB taxonomy): Bacteria > Actinomycetota > Acidimicrobiia > Acidimicrobiales > RAAP-2 > RAAP-2. Next base: position 61,286 of record CAYSVK010000005.1, read on the forward strand.
ATCAGTGCGTCAGTCGAACGCCACGCACAGTTACATGCTGGAACTTCCTCAGGCGTACAACCCGATTGCCCCGAAGGGCGGCCACGACCTGTACCACTGCTCGCTGCTCAATCCTCGAGTGTCGAGCAACCAAATGATCGTTAAGACCGTGTTCGCGCCCGGAGTCCTTAAAGAGGATCACCACGCAATCCTCTATTACATCAGCCCATCACAAGCCGCTGCCGCTCGGACCTTGGACAACAGCGGGCGAGGCTGGACCTGTTTCGGATCACCGCTCTCTGGGACTTCAGTCGCTGATCTTGGCCAAACTCCGTGGCTGGCTGGCTGGGGACCGGGGCACAACGTCAGCGTTGAGCCAGCAGGTACGGGTGTTCCGTTGCCGAGAGGCAGCCTGATCGTGCTGCAGATGCACTACAACTTGCTCCAGGGCCACTGGCCGGACCGCACGAAAGTGACACTGACGACCGTCGACGCCGCAACGTCAACGCTCGTACCGATCCACACTGATCTTTATCCGTCCGCGATTGACGTTCCGTGCCCGACTGGAGTTACCGGAACTTTGTGCATCCGGTCTGCCTCACTCAATGACATCGGACGCCGCTTCGGCTCTGGTGCCAGGAATTTCGTCGGCTTACTCGAGATCCTCTGCCACGCGGGCACGGTGACTCCTGGGAATACATCCAGTTGCACCCAGCCGGTGTATCGAAACGCTGGTCCGACGCAGTACATCTGGGCCGTCACGCCGCACATGCACCTCCTCGGTCTCACGATGACGGTAACGCTCAATCCGGGTACACCGGGGCAGGTGACGCTTCTGCCACCGACGGCGTACGACTTTCATTACCAGCGCAGTTACGCAATGTCATCGCCGATCGCCGTGCACTCAGGCGACACTTTGTCGGTGTCCTGCACGTATAACCCACTGCTGCGCGGTTCGCTCCCCTTCCTCAAGAACCTGCCGCCTCGCTACGTGATGTGGGCGGACGGCTCCAGCGACGAGATGTGCCTCGCGATCCTGTCGGCGACGTATGCACTCCCCTCGACCTCTGGCGCAGTGGCGCACACCGCCACGAACTTCGCTCCGCTCGCTCCGCAGTGGCCGTCTCTTGGTACCAACGCTCAGATTGCTAGTGAACTTCCCTCAATGCAGAATCTGACGGACCCGCCCGTAGATCAAACTTCGGCTGCCATTGACAAGAGAGCCCAACTCCAGCTCGATCTTTCTCTTTGCGCCTAGCGACTATGTCTGGCTGGCGTAGTCCCAAATCATTGAATCGGTTCCCGATGTGCCGAGCAGATCGCGCGCCGAGTGTTTGTCGATGTGACCGATGAGACCTCGGTAGATCCCTAGTCCGACGAGTTCTTGAAGTCGAGGAGGCATCGCTCGCAACGTCTCGGGCGAGAGTCCGAGTTGTTGATTTTCCTGCTGGCGAATAAAACCCGCGCAGTAGTTCATGGCAACACCGATCCGACGAGCGTCTGTGCGATTGGCTCCGCCGCCGTGCCACAGGCTGCCGTGCCACACCAGTACTGAACCTTTGCTCATCTCTGCGGGAATCGTGTCGTAGCTCTGACGCAAATCCGGAGAATGGTCGGCGAGATGGCTGCCAGGAATGAGTCGAGTCGCACCGTTCTCGTCGGTGAAATCGGTGAGCGCCCACATTGTGTTGCAGACGACGGCTTTGTGCGGCTTGGCGAGTCCGATCACCTGATCGTCGGCGTGAATCGGTTGCGCCTGTTCACCAGGACCGATGGCGATGGACGACAGCGATGAGACGAGAAGTCCTTCATCGAGCACGCCTTCGCAAATCGAAAGAATCGACGGCATTATCGGAATCCCGGTAAATGGAGCTCCGTGAGCCAGAAGGTTGTAGATCCGTGTCGTGCTGAATCCCTCGAAGCGATTCGTCGACGTACCAATACCTAGCTCGCGCTCCAAGCGTTCAACGGTGTCGACCAGTTCATCGATGAACGAAATCGGCACCGCGTCCTCAACAATGGAATAACCAACGTCGTTGATCGCGGCCAGATGGTCGGCGACAGTCTTGGCCATACGTGTCTCCTTTTCTTGGAGTCGTGCGAATACTAGGGAGCGTCCTCGGGCAGAGACTGAAGCAAAGAACGTTTTCGTGAAGAGCGGTCGTTAATCTCCAGCGCATGTTGGCCATCGGCTTCGCAGCCTGCACGGCGCTGGTCAACGCGTTCGCCGTGACGTCCCAGCACATCGCGAGCTTTTCGGCTCGCGATCAGATCTCTCTGAAACAGACCATCGGTCGCATTGTTCGTCATCCCTTATGGCTTCTCGGATGGATCGGCCTGATCGGCTCGCTCGTTAGTCAGTCGTTGGCGCTGCACTTCGGTCCGATCTCAACTGTCCAGCCAGTTCTCATGAGCGAACTCGTCTTCGCTTTGATCTTGCGAAGGCTCTGGCTCCGCCAATCGATTTCGCGCATTACGTGGCTGTCGGCATCAGTGTCCGCGGTCAGTTTGGCCCTCTTTATTGTCGCCACGTCGCCTCGATCAGCAGTTCATCCACCAACGTCCACACAGTGGGAGGTGAGCGTAGCGATGATCTCGGTCGGGATCGGATCGCTCGTTGCCACCAGCGTGGGCCGCACGCCCGCGGTCAAGGCTTGTTTGCTCGCGATCGCGACTTCGTTGTCATGGGCGCTTGAGGCCACATTTATCAAAGCCGCAACCAACGTTCTAACGACTCACGGTTGGAGCGGACTCGCAAAGTCGTGGACTCTGTACGCATTCATGGCCGGAGGATTGGCTGGACTATTGCTCGAGCAATCAGCGCTTCACGTCGGACCGCTGCGGAATTCGTTGCCGTTCATCGTCACAATTGACCCGATTGTGAGTATCGCGCTTGGTCTCGGGCTTTATTCGGAGCGATTTGTCGCCTCGCCCGCAGTAATTGCTGGCGGCCTACTGGCGCTCATCTTGGCGTGCGGAGCGACCATCGTTTTAGTTCGCACTTCGCCCGAAGAGACGCTCCGCATCACGTGAGATGTCGGGCTACTTCTTCTTGCCCTTCTTGTTCTTCTTACTCTTCTTCTCCGACGAAGAACTTGCTTTGGCGTTCACCCAGTCACGGTTCTCGTCGCCTTGAGCGACGGTCGTGATTTGCTGAACGCCGTTCTCGTCGATCCGAACCAAGATGCGAATGACCTCGCGCTCCGCATTCGCGCTCTCGTCAACTTCAACTTCAGTCGTTGCCGGAGACGAAACTAGCGTCAGCGAGGATGCGCCAACGGCTGCGGGACGCACTAATTCCAGATTGGGCTTTTCAGTTTCTAGGGCGAGCGCACTCTTCTTGGCCGTCAAGACGGAGAGCGAACCTGCTCCCGTCGTTTCCGGCACTTCTGATTCGTCACTCCCCCAGCTCCAGCCCGATGCGGGGACAGCGGTGGGAGCAGGGTTCTTTGTCTGAGGCGTTACTGGGGTTGAATCAACGATCCACAGTGCTGGAGAATCGCCCTCTCGAGCAGATCCGTCAATTCCCATCGGACGCTCGTCCTCGTCAGCATCAGTTAGCGATGAGACAACTGCCTTTTCAGCCACAGGCTCCTCCACCCACTCTTTGGCGCCAGACAGCGCGTCATTTACCTTGACTTCCATGTCGTCGAGAACCACACGGGCTTTGTGAATGTTGGTCGCAACGGCCTCAGAACCCGTCTTCATCCACTTCAATTGTTCGGCACTTCCCGAAATCGCAGGCGAGAAGCCTTTGGAGATTTCGTCACTCTCAAGTGCTTGATGTGAACTTGACTTCTCAGCGACCGGACTGGCGGCCGGCACTGGATTGTGAATAACCGCAATCGCGTCCGTTGATTTGCGAGCCTTAATCAGATCCGTAGGCGACGCCTTGACAGTCAACTGCAAGTGCGCCGCTTGTTCGCGCACATGCCGAACCAGAAGGGCCGCCGCCCCGATCATGGCGAATGAACCGCTCGAAGCGACGGTAAGAATTTTGATCGCAGTTGCCGACATCACTGACTCCCAGGACGGCGCAATTGCTTTGCACCGACTTGAGAATCACGATACATATCGCATCGACGTGATTTCACTAACGAAACTGTTACACCGCGTTACAACCTTGTGACGAGATCACGATGCCGCAACAGCTTGAACGTTTCGCACAACACACGAAATCCCCGAAACCCCGTGGGCACCGGTGGCTGACCACTGCCGGCGCTCGCCCGGGGCCACGTTGTCAACTTCGACGACCGCAGAGTCCTCAACGGTGGCGCCAGCCGTCGTCACGAAGTCCACGATGATCTGATATTTGCGTGAATAACTTTGGGAATTAATCAAAGCTCCGTTGAGCACCCAGGCGCCATTCGAGTTCTTGCACGGCGTAAAGGACACATCACTTCGTGCGTTGTGTTTGATGTCAAACTTCAGCGTTGTGGTTGTCGACGATGAAGTCGACGATGTCGAAGACGATGACAGCGACACCCCAGCCCAAGCTGCGGCCGCCGCGACGATCGCAATCGCAGCAACGAATCCACCGATTTTGCTTCTAGAACTCAACGCCATGCTGTCTCCCTTTGCGAAGATCCGAACAGCTTGGCTGCCAGTAGGACAGCCAAGCTGATCTCATCCTGTGACATGAACATGCTTGTGAATTGCCGGAACGATCGCGCCCGAGGGCTGTGACTTTGCGCCCGAGCCGTTCGAGCCCTTACCGGTTGCGATTGCCACATTGTTTACCTTCCCCGCCGTCAAGTCATGACGTGTTGTGAAGTAGGTCGCGGTGCAGGTCATTGCCTCCGCAACACTCAAGGTTGTCTTTGGACAGCTGATCTTGGACAGACCCTTCAGATTGCTCGTCACGGTCACGTTGTGAAGCGTGACGTTGCCGGTGTTGGTCACGAGGAAGTAATACGGAATCAGTGTGCCCGACTTTGAGTAGTACGCCAAGCCCGCAGTGGTCAAGATCGAGATTGCAGGATGCTGAGTGGCCTTCACGGTCACGCCGGAGGGCGGGCTGCTGATCGGCGGACCGCTCGGCGGCTGGCCACTCGAGGTGGCACTGTCGGCGATCGAGCCGTTGTCGAGATCGGCCTGGGTCACGACGTAGGTCGCGGTGCAGGTCTCAAAGGCGTTCGGCGCGAGCGTCGTGCTCGGACAGCTCGGACCGCTGGCGAGCGCACTCGCCGGCGCGGTCTGGCTGTCGTTGACGGCCACGTTGGTGAGCGTCACGTTGCCGGTGTTGGTCACGACGAAGCTGTAGTGAATCGTGGTGCCGACTGCAGAGACCGTGGTCGGCAGCGCGGACTTCACAATCGTCATCGACGGGGTTTGATTCACGTTCACGGTCACGCCGGAGGGCGGGCTGCTGATCGGCGGACCGCTCGGCGGCTGGC
>CAYSVK010000005.1:66760-68911 GCA_964434455.1 uncultured Ferrimicrobium sp.
GCACCAGCCGAGCTGATCGTGGTCGGCAGAGCCGACTTCACGATGGTGAGGCTGGCACTCTGCGTCACAGCGACCGTCGCCGAACTCGGCGGCGAAGTCACCGCGGGTCCGCTGGGCGGTGTGCCGCTGGCCGTGGCCGAGTCCTTCACCGAGCCGTTGTCGATGTCGGTCTGGGTCGTCTTGTAAGTGGCGGTGCAGGTGGTTTGTGCCGCCGGGGCGAGCGTTGTCGCCAGGCAGGTTGGACCAGTGGTGAGCGCACCCGCCGGCGCGGTCGGCGTGTCATTCACTCCGACGCCCGTGAGGGTCACGTTGCCGGTGTTGGTGACCGTAAACGTGTAGGTGATCGTTGCACCAGCCGAGCTGATCGTGGTCGGCAGAGCCGACTTCACGATGGTGAGGCTGGGATTTGCCGGACCAGGAACGGTCAATGATGAAGTTGCCGTCACTTTTGTGTCGGCAGCCGAGTATCCAGTTGCGGTGCCGGTATTGCTCACCGAACCGGCAGTCACATCGGCAGCCGTTGTTACGTACGTCGCGGTGCAGGTCTCAGAGACACCTATCTGCAACGAGCTCGATGGACAGGTCACCGCCGAGAGCCCGGACATGGGGTCAGTCACACCCACTTGCCAGAGATCCGCGTTCCCCGTGTTCTTGACGAGGTAGTTGTACGTAATGGTCGTGCCGGCCGTGGAGTAGCTGGTCGGCACCGACGACTTGGTGATGGTGATCGCGGGCGATGCACCGAGCGTCGTCGCGGCCATCTGGTTGTCACGGTTGCCGACCGCTGAGCCGTCAACTTGCGCCACGATCACGTGATACGGCGATCCGCTGATGTTGGCCGCGCCGTTGCCGACGCCCCAGTCAACTTCCGTGCCGACGTGCGCTCCCCACCACATCGCCACTCCACACGTGCCGCCGGAGCACATAGAGCCAGAGCTCGCGACCGTAAACGTGACCACTGTTTCAGTCGTGCTGGTGGTGGCGTACGAACCCGAGGTAATCGCCGGAGCGGTGGCCGAGTTGAGCGTTCCACCGCGCATGATGAAGTGCCGCGACGCGATCTCATCCTCGTAAGCGTGAGGGAAGTTCGGGTCGTACGGAATGAGCAGGCTGGTTTCGGCGGCTGTCGTGCACCCGGTGATGCCCGTGCAACGGTCCGCCAACGTGATCCAGGTTTCCGACGAGTTGAAGTCGGTCAGAAAGTCATAGGCGTGTCCGCCCGTCTTGGTCGACTGGTAGTCAATGGTGACCGTGTGAGTTGAGCCGGGAGCAAATCCCGTCATCTCCAACTGCTGCGGTGTGGAGTCGCCCTCGGTGTAGTCCGAGTTCCCACTATTGAGGTTGCCGTTGATCCAGTTGCAGAGACCCGAATAACCGAATCCCACGTTGTTCGAGCACTGGGCGTACGTTGAGATTGATCCGGCGGATGCCACAGAGGACAATCCGAACTGCAATCCAACGATTGCCGTCAGCGTCGTGGCGGCCCCGACAAGGACCCTCCCGAGACGCGTGATGGCGAAGCTGTGTGACTCTCGAGTTACCGACATATATCGAGTTCCATTCATTGTGTTGTCGCTCAATTCTGAGCGAGATTTGCTAGTCCTCCCCGGACTCCATTGGGCGACGCGGGGATCTGTTCTCCCCGCTTCACGCCTTCCAACGGTCGTTTCTTTTTACTGACACCTCGTGAACATCTCGCGAAAGTGTGTCACTTTACTGACGTAGAAATTCGGATTGCAGTTGAAATTTGAGCCCGATGACTCCGAATAGACCGAATTCAGCCACGTTTTGCAGTGCGACACCGATCGAAATGTGTCAATCACCTGACGCTGCAACGTTTTCGGATTGACGTCTTCGTACTTACATCGACGCGGCGTTGACACGTCATCTCGGAGTTGTAACGAATCCGCGCAGCCCGCTGGATCTCGTATTGAGGGCACATCAGCGCCCTCAACGTGAGAGCTGAGAGTTTTACTCGAACGCGGAGCTCTGAATCGTGAGGTCGAACGAAAAGGGGCCCTGGCTGACGCGGAGTGTCAGCCAGGGCCCCTCAACGACTGAATGATCAGCCGGTCACCTTGATCGGCTTGTGAATCGCGGGGACCACGGCCCCGGACGGCGACGAGTGAACTCGTATTCCGCTCGGGGGTG
>CAYSVK010000006.1:0-67184 GCA_964434455.1 uncultured Ferrimicrobium sp.
GCAGCCGCCCCGGCCACCGCGGTTGCGGCCGTACCCGCCCCGGCCCCCGCGCCGGTCGCGGCGGCGGTCGGTGCACCCGAGCAGGTCACCAAAATGATCGCGCTGGCTCAGCAGTTCGTGGACCAGACCCAGCGCGACGCTGAAGTGAAGGCCAAGGAGCTGACGGTTGCCGCCCAAGAGCGCGCGCGAGAGATCGTGGCCGAAGCCCAAAGTCGGGCGCAGGACGAAGTGACGCGCCTCAATGGACTTAAGCAGCGCTTGAGCGAGGACGTGGAGCGTTTGGCCCGTCAAGTCGATCAAGAGCGCGTGCGCCTGCGCACGCAGTTGACCGAGTTTCTGCGCTGGGTTGAAGAGCACCTGCCCGAAGGCGGCGCACTGCGCGCAGCTCCCGTGGCGCCGGCCATTGAGCGTCCGAGCGAGCCGGCGTCCGTCGCGCCAATCGTGACACCAACCCCGCCACCGGCGAGCGCATCGACCGCACCAGCGTCAGCAACCCCGACGTTGCCGCCGCCCGCGCCGCCGCGCGGCGGTCAGACAATCGGTCAAGCGCTCAACTTCGATCCGGACGGTCGGCCGTAATCAAACTTCTGACTGCTAGCGTCGCCGCGACCTGAGCGGCCTTCCGCTCGCAGTGAGGAGTTAGAAATGGCGCCGTCGGCGACCAAATCGACCAAAAAGTCCGTGAAGAAGGCCGCCTCGTCGCGTCCCGCGCCGAAGTCGGCGAAAAAGGCGGTGAAAAAGGTCGCCAAAAAGCCCGCCCCGGCGAAGAAGGCGCCCGCCAAGGTGTTGACGCCGGCACAAAAGAAAGCCGCCGCGGCCAAGGTGGCCGCCGAGCGCGCCCGCGCCGCTGCCGCCGCCAAAGCTCAGCGAGACCGCGACGCCAAAGCCAAGGCCGCTCAGCGCGACCGTGAAGCCAAGGCCAAAGCAGCCCAGCGCGAGCGCGACGCCAAAGCCAAAGCGGCCGAGCGCGACCGGCTCCAACGCGAACGGGTGAAGGCCGCCGCCGCCGCCAAGGCATTGCGCGAGCGTGAGGCCAAGGCCAAGGCCGCCGCCCGCGACAAGGCCCAGCGCGAGCGCGCCCGCGCCGCTGCCGCCGCCAAAGCTGCGCGCGACAAGGCCGCCCGTGACAAGGCGATGGCCAAGGAGAAGGAGACCAAGCGCAAGGCCGCCGAGATCGACGCCAAGCGCAAGCAGCAAGAGGCCGAGAAACTCAAGCGCCAGCGCGAGTTCGAGCGGTTAAACGCCGAAGAGCTAAAGCGCAAGGCCCGCAAGGAGGCCGAAGAGATTCGCCGCCAAGAGTCGCTCGACAAAAAGCGTCACTCCAAGCCGTACGCCGACGACCAGCCGTTCCTCGATGAGCTACGCGAGCTGCTCATCGCCGAGCGCCAGGTGGCGTCCGGTCAGATCGAGCTGTCCGAAGCCCAGGCCGACGAGATGTTGGTGGACCGCGAGCGCCTCGAATATGACGATGAGGACGGCTCGGGCGTAGCGAGCGATGTGGCGCGCGACCAGTTAAAGGAAATGGCGCAGCGACTGCGGCTGAAGGTCGATGAGATCGACGTGGCGCTCACCCGCGTGGGTGACGGCAGCTACGGGCGGTGCGACGAGTGCTACGAGCGGATTCCGAAGGACCGCCTCCGCTACCAGGTCCCGGCGTTTACGTGCGCCGCGTGTCGCTCCATCGTCTAGCGCGCGCTCGCGACCCGCTGATTGTCGCCGCGCTGGTCGCGGCGCTTGATCTCTCGACGAAGAGTTGGGCGCGTCATGCGTTGGCGCACCACGCACGCCACGTTGTGGGACCGATCTGGCTGCGCCTCGCGTACAACTCGGGATTCTCCTTCTCGTGGGCGCGCGGCGTACCGACGTTGGCCGCGACGCTGTCAATCGCCGCACTCGTCGTGGTGGCGGTCTGTTGTTGTTTCACCTACACCCCGGGCGCCAAAGCGGGATTCGGACTGCTGCTCGGCGGGGGAGCGTCAAACCTCATTGATCGAGTGAGCTCGGCTCACCACCACGTGACGGACTTCATTGCGGTCTCGAGCTTTTCGCTGTTTAACCTCGCGGATGCGGCCATCACCGCGGGAATTGTCGTGCTCGGCGTGGTGGCGCTGCTCGGTCACCGTATTCTCGCCAAATGAGCGACGACGACGCGCTCGATCTGGTGGTGCCCGCGTCGCTTGACGGCGTTCGTATTGATCGAGCGATTTCGACGTTGACGGGACTCAGCCGCTCGGTCGCCACCGCGCTGGTTGAAAGTGGGGCCGCGCGACTGGACGGTCGCGTCGTGTTGAAGGGCTCGGTAGCGCTCGTAGAGGGTCAGCAGCTCGATGTCGTGCTGCCACCCGTTGATGACGGTTCGGTCGAGCCAGATCCGAACGTCGAGGTCAACGTGGTGACAGAGGACGTCGACTTCGTGGTCGTCGATAAGGCGGCGGGGGTGGTCGTTCATCCCGGGGCCGGTCAGCGCCACCACACGTTGGTGGCGGGACTCCTGGCGCGCTATCCCGAGATTGCTCGACTGGTCGAAGACGGACTCTGTGACCCCGTGCGTCCGGGGATCGTGCACCGCCTCGACAAGGGCACGAGTGGGCTTCTCGCGGTGGCGCGCACCCCGGCGGGCTTTCACGCGCTCAGTGCGCAACTCGAGGACCGTTCGATGCACCGCACCTATCTCGCTCTCGTCGACGGCCACGTGGACGAGGAGCGCGGAGTTGTGGACGCGCCGATTGGTCGATCGAGTCGCACCCCGACGTTGATGGTCGTGCGCGATGACGGACGAGCCGCGCGCACCGGATACTCCGTGCTCGAGCGACTCGACGCGCCTCGCTGCACTCTGTTAGTGGTCACGCTCGAAACGGGCCGCACCCACCAGATTCGGGTGCACCTCGCCGCGATTGGTCACCCCGTGGTCAACGACACCCGCTACGGACACCGCCGCGATCGACGGCTCGAAGAGGAGCGACTCTTCTTGCACGCGGCGCGCCTGGAGTTCCACGACGTCCGCGGAGGAGCCGTGAGTGCGGTGAGCGCATTGCCGGACGACCTCGTCGCGGCGCTGGGGCACCGAGTGGAGCTAGGCGACCTCTCGCGCGGCGAGAACCGCTGAGTCGTCGCGCAGGATTTCGAGCGCCTCTTCTTCGGCACGACGAACTCGACGGACTCCGATGTCCATCTTGTTCGCGGTCGCCTGCAGCGACATCGGCGTACCGCCGTTGAGACCGAAGCGCAGCGTCAGCACGTCACGCTGCAACTCGGTCAACTGATTTAGCGCCGAGTGCAATTGCTCGTCGACCATGTTCTGCTCGAGCGTGGCGACCCAGTCGTCCGGACTCGGCGCAACAAGATCGCCGAGCGTCGTGGCGCTGTCCGAACTCGCCGGCTGGTCCAGGCTCGCCGTTACGCCAGCTAGACCTTCAAGGTTGCGACGCTCGGCCTTGCTGAGACCCGTCGCCTCAGTCAACTCTTCGTCGGTCGGCTTGCGTCCAAACAGAGACGTCAACTCGGCGGTCGTCGCCTCAAGACGCTGGAGCTGCTCGCCGACTTCGAGCGGAATGCGAATCGTGCGACCGTGTTGTTGCACGGCGCGCTGGAGGGCTTGACGGATCCACCACGTGGCGTACGTCGAGAACTTAAAGCCGCGCTCCCAGTCGAACTTCTCGACGGCGCGCAAGAGTCCGAAGGTTCCCTCTTGAACGAGGTCAACCATTTCGACGCCACGGTCTTGGTAGCGACGCGCCCAGTGAAGAACGAGTCGCAGGTTCGCCGCGACCATTTGCTTCTTCGCTTCTTCGTCGCCCGCAGCGACGCGCTTGGCCAACTCGACTTGCTCGTCGTAGTTCGGCATCGGGTACCGATCAAGGTCCCGCAATAGGAGTCCGAGCATGTCCGACGTATTTGCCGCGGCTCGCTTCTGAACAGTCACAATCGCTCCTCCGTCACGCTCTAGGCGTCGCCCCCAACTGCTATTAACAATATCGCCGTCTACCTAAGTTACTACAAAGTAACCTCGTTGTCCAGCAATCAATCGCTGAGAGTGCCAGTCTACGCGACGGCGCAGCGAGCGTTGGGCATTACCGGGCGATTGCGCGCGATCCGCGAGCCTGGGCGACCACGTCAGAGAGCGTGAAACCCGACAAGTGCTCCCGCATGTGATCGCCCACTTCAGCCCAGATTCCCAGCAGGACGCACTGGCCCTCATGGTCACAAGCCCCGTCGCGGTGAGGTTCGCCGAAGTCGCCGGCGGTGATGGGTCCGTCAACGGCCGAGACGATCTCGGCCAGGGTGATTGTTTCGGGCGTGCGCGCGAGGACGTAACCACCGCCCACCCCCCGTTTGGAGCGCACCAGTCCGGCGCCTTTCAGCGTCAGCAGGATCTGCTCGAGGTAGGGCTGGGGGAGTCCCGTTCGTGCCGCCACGTCGCGTACCGATTGGGGGGTGTCCTGGTCAATCTGTAACGCCAGACTGACGAGGGCCCGACAGGCGTAATCCCCGCGGGTTGAGACCCTCACGGTTGTGGCGGCGCGACGGTGCGCATTGAGTGCGAGGGTACTCGGGGTTGTAGCGAACCTCGGGGTGGGGAATTGACGCTCAGAGGTAGGTGCCCGAGCGCGCCCCTTCGGGCTCGGCCCCGGGGGCCAACGTGCGGTTGCGCATCTCTTGGAGTTGGGCTTGCGCCGCGGCCTGCTGGGCGAAGATCGACGCTTGGATGCCGTGAAACAGTCCCTCTAACCATCCGACGAGTTGGGCTTGCGCCACTCGCAGCTCCGATTCGCTGGGCACCGGTGCTGTAAAGGGAATCGACACTCGCGCGAGTTCGTCGCCCAGGTCTTTGGATAGTGCGCCGCTCAGTTCGTGCACGGAAGTTTCGTAGATCTCGCGCAAACGGGTGCGCCCAGCTTCGTCGAGGGGGGCGGAGCGCGCTTCGTCAAGCAGCGACTTCACCATTGAGCCGATGCGCATCACCTTGGCCGGCTGACTGATGAAGTCGGTGTTCTCCTCGCCGTCCGCGTTAGATGGTGAACCTGGCGGCAGCACCTCGCTCGGGGAAACGGTGACCGATCCGGGGTCGCTGTGCTCGCTCATCTCACCCCTCAGGGTAACTGTCTGGCCGGCGCTGACGGACTGTCACAGCCGCCCTCGTACTCTGGCCGACCACCGCGGCGCGCGAGCGTCGCGAAGTCACCGTGAGACCACGGCGGTGGGGCAAAGTAGGCGGGAACGCCACCGGGAGGCTGCGATCAGTTCGAACGAATTCGTCCACCTGCACACCCACACCGAGTACTCGATGCTCGATGGGGCGGCGCGTGTTGGCGAGCTGCTCGATGCAGTCGTGGCCGATGGTCAGCGCGCGATTGGCATCACCGATCACGGCAACCTCTACGGCGCGATCGAGTTCTACCAAGCGTGTCGCGCACGTGGACTGACGCCGGTTCTCGGACTTGAGGCGTACATGGCGGCGTCGTCGCGCTTTGATCGACCAGTACGTCGCGGCAAGATCGACGACACCGGCGGCGACGTCGATGGCGGTTCGAAGCTGTACCACCACTTGACGTTGTTCGCAGAGACAACGACCGGCTACGCAAACCTGATTAAAGCGTCCTCGCTCGCGTACCTCGAGGGCTACTACTACAAGCCCCGCCTGGACTGGGAGTTGCTCGAGCGGTACTCCGAAGGGCTTATCGCCACCTCGGGCTGCCTCGGCGGCGTCGTGCTGCAGGCGTTGCTTCAGGACGATCTGTTAAAGGCGACCGAGCTCGCGGGGCGTCTCCAGAGCATTTTCGGTCGCGACAACTTCTTTATTGAGCTGCAGGACCACGGTCAGCCTGAGCAGGTAAAGACCAACCCGCAATTAGTTGAGATCGCTCGCACGCTTGACGCCCCGCTGCTCGCGACCAACGACCTGCACTACGTGCGACACGACGACGCAGAGATGCACGACGCCTTGTTGTGCATCGGCACCGGTTCGCTCGTGAGCGACCCGCAGCGCTTTCGATTCCACACGCACGAGCACTACTTAAAGAGCGCGGCGGAAATGCGCTACCTCTTTCGCGAGCTGCCTGAGGCGTGCGACAACACTCTGCTCGTCGCAGAGCGCGCTACTGCGGAGATCTCGTTTGACAACGACGCGTTGCCGGAGTTTCCGATTCCCAAAGAGTTCGCCGGCGAAACGCACGTTGAGCAAGCCAACGCGTATCTCCGGCACCTCACTTACGCCGGCGCACGGCTGCGCTACGGCGACCCGCTGCCCGACACAGTGCGCGAGCGACTCGACTACGAGCTCACCGTCGTACAGAACATGGAGTTCGCCGACTACTTCTTGGTGGTCTGGGACCTCTTGCGACACGCGCGCGAGTCCGGGATCCGCGTTGGTCCCGGACGAGGATCAGCGGCCGCGTGCTGCATCGCGTACTGCCTGCAGATCGTGGACATTGATCCCATCCGCTACGGACTGATCTTTGAGCGGTTCCTGAATCCGGGCCGCAAACAGATGCCCGACATCGACATGGACTTTGACGAGCGGTACCGTTCCGAGATGATTCGCTACGCCGCCGAGCGTTACGGCAGCGATCACGTTGCCCAGATTGTGACCTTCTCGACGATTAAGGCTCGCGCCGCGGTGCGTGACGCCGCGCGGGTGCTCGGATTTGCCCCGAGCGTCGGGGACCGTATTGCCAAAGCCATGCCGTCGCTCGTCATGGGCAAAGACGTGCCGCTCGCCGCGTGCCTTACGCGCACGCCGGGCTTTGAGGACCGCTACGGCGAAGCCGGCGAGCTGCGCGACATGTACGAGACCGACGACGACGTGAGAAAGACCGTTGACGTCGCACTGGGCTTTGTTGACAAGCGGCGCCAGGACGGCATTCACGCCGCCGCTGTCGTCATCACCAAAGACCCGATCATGCAGTACGTCCCGGTTCAGCGAAAGCCCGGTCCGGGCGGCTCAATTGACGACGCGCCGATCGTCACGCAGTACGAGATGCACGCCATCGAGGAACTCGGGCTGCTCAAGATGGACTTTCTCGGTCTGCGCAATCTCGCGATCATCGAGCGAACTCTCGATCTCATTGAGGCGCGCCACGAGGTGCGCATCGACATCGACCACGTGGACCTCAACGACGACGCGGTGTACGCCATGTTGCGCCGCGGCGATTCGATGGGCGTCTTTCAATTAGAGGGCGCGCCGATGCGCGCGTTGATGCGCAAGCTCGGACCGACTTCTTTTGACGACATCGCCGCGCTCGTGGCGCTGTACCGACCCGGCCCGATGGGCGAAAACGTCCACAACCACTACGCCGATCGCAAGAACCACCGCCAGGCCGTCACTTATGACCACCCCGACTTAGAAGACGTGCTCGATGGCACCTACGGCCTGATGATCTACCAAGAAGACATCATGCGCGTGGCCCAGCGCATTGCCGGTTACTCGATGACCGAGGCCGACAACCTGCGCAAAGCGTGCGGCAAGAAGATCCGCGAAATGATCGTCGCCGAGCGCAGCAAATTCATTGAGGGCGCATTGCGCAACGGCTACTCGCTGCAACTCGCCGAATCTCTCTTTGACAAGATCGAACCGTTCGCGGACTACGCCTTTAACAAACCGCACGCCTACGGGTACGCGCTCATCGCGTACCAAAACGCGTGGCTCAAGATCCACTATCCGGTCGAGTACTTCGCGGCGCTACTCACGAGCTTCAAAGACGACAAGGACAAGACCGCGGCGTATCTCTCGGAGTGTCGCTCTCATGGCATCACCGTGCGCGTGCCGGACGTCAATGAGTCCGTGGCCGACTTCAGCCCGTCGCTGACTCTCGAACGCACGATCAACTTCGGATTGGCCGCGGTGCGCAATGTCGGCTCCGCTCTCGTCGAAAAAATTGTCGCCGAGCGCGACGCTGCGGGACCGTTCACCTCGATCTACGACTTCGTGCGGCGCGTGGACCCGACCGTGCTCAATAAACGGTCGATGGAGTCACTCATCAAGGCGGGCGCGTTCGACTCGCTGAATGTGCCGCGCCAGGGCATGGGTCTCATCGTGGACGAGCTCGTCGAGCGGACTCTCGATCGACGCCGGGATTTGGCCGTCGGGGTGTCGACGCTCTTTGCCGCGATGTCGGACAACGGACCGGGCGATGACTGGGAGGGCACGACCATTGACGTGCCCGACCTCGAATACGACAAGTCGACGCGTCTGGCCTTTGAGCGCGAGATGCTCGGGCTGTACGTGAGCGATCATCCGTTGCTGGGCGTCGAGCCCCAGCTGCGCCGTTTGACTGACGGCACGCTCGCTGACGCGCGCGAACGCGCCGAAGAGGTCGGCGAGCGAGGGGACTTCTTTACGATCGGCGGCATCCTCGCTGAAGTCCAGGTCCGCACCTCGCGGCGCGGAGAGACGTTTGCGCGCGTTGTGGTTGAGGACCTCGGCGGATCACTCGAAACCATGGTGTTCGCGAAGGCCTTTCAGTCCGCGGGTGGTGCGCTCGAGCGTGACTCGATTGTCGTGATCAAGGGCCGCATTGAAAAGCGCGACGACGCGGTGCGCTTTACTGCCACCTCGATTTCGCGTCCCCAACTCGGTCCGTCTGAGGACGAGGTGCTGCGCGTGCGGCTGGAGTCCCAAAAACTGACGCCGGAGACGATTCGCACGCTCAAGGGAATCCTCGCGGCGAACCGCGGTCCAGTCCCCGTGGTGGTCGAAACCGACGCCGGGGGACGAGCCTTCAAGCTCGGCGACGAGTTCACAGTGAACCCCGACACCGTGGTCGCGGAACTCCGCCACCAGTTCGGCCAGAACGTCGTGACGGACCGCCCGGGATTCGGGGGTCACAGAGTCTCGTAGAATGGTCACCTATGGCGATGACGGTGACGACGAAGGACACAACCGCTCTCTCCGAGGCCGAACTACTGGAAATGACCGATTTGTGCCTCGGTCGCGCCCCGTATTTCGACTTGGCGTTCCTCACGGAGCAGAAGGACAAGTGGGTCCTCGTGAGCCATGCGCGCGAGAACGCGAAGCTGCGTGGCTACTCGTTTTGCACGCTCGAGCGAATCGGCGGCACGCCGTCGCTGCTCATCGGCGTCGCGCTGGTGGACCGCAACTCAAAGAGCGACCAGACGCTGCGCGCCCTGATTCACGACCAGTTCCGCCGGGCGCTGCTGGCGTTCCCGGACGAAGACGTGCTGCTCGGTGTGCGACTGACGACCCCTGACGGCTACCGCGCGTTTCTCGGACTAGAAGACGTCGTGCCGCGCCCGAACTACAAGCCGACCGGCGAAGACCGCGCGTGGGGACGACGACTCGCCAAGCGCTTCGGCTCGGAAAAGTCGATCGACGACAAGACCTTCATCATGGCGATTGACGACGGCCGCCCGGTGGGTGGCCTCGACTATGTCGCGGCCAAGGCGGCAGTTCCGGCCGGCGCCGAGGACGCGTTCCGTTCGGTGAAGGCCGAAAAGGGTGAGCGTCTCGTGGTCTTTGGCTGGGCCATGGCCGAGGCGCTGGCTAAGGGTCAGCTACCCAAGTAACTCAGGTCCGGGGCAATAGCCCCGTGCAGATCTTGTAGCAGTGGCCCATGATCGGTCGACTGAGCGTCGTGAGCACGTACGTCGGACGAAACCCCAACGCGAGGGCGAGGTCCTTGCCGCTCAGGGTGTGACGTCGCGCAACGTCGAGAGCGCGCGTCGCGGCGGGGTCCTCGCAGAGCAGCCAGACGTCGTCGCGATCCCACCCAAAGCGCACCCACGTCGAGTTGTCCTCGAAGCGACGAAGTAACTGCGGTCCGCGGTCCGCGACAATGAGTGCCACGCTCGGTCGTTCGCCGCGGAACTCCCAGTACGGCGCGCTCGGTCCACGAAAGCCAAAGAGCGGACCGTCCGATGGCGTTTGCAGTTGGGTGAGGATCTCTCGCACGCGCCAGCCGCGCAATTTGCCAATCTGACGCGGCAGCGTCGACACGGTGACGGCGTCGGGCTGGGCTAAGTCATCGGTCTCGAGATCCTCGGCCAAGGTGACCTCGACGACGTCAAAGAGCGCGAGGTCCGTGTCCGCACCCTCGGGCCACGGCACGCGCCAGCGAACAATGGTGCGACTGGTGAGCTCAACGACCGTGGTGTCCTCGCGCGTGGAGCCGAGCACCAATCCGACGCTGGTGGCGCCGGGGCGCAGTTCAAGTCGGTCTGTGCGCGGCAGTGAACGAACGTATCGACGGGTTTCGGCCGCCACCGCGCCGCGACGAAACGCGGCCATCAGCGCGCAACCAAGGCGTCGAGTTGATGAGCGAGCTCATCGGGGTTCGTCGCCGGCACCGCGCACACGGACCGCTGACAGAGATAGGCAGCGCCCTCGCGTCGATCAACGAGCAGCGGCGAGGTCCCGCGACCGGTCACTGTGACTGCGCCGGGCACGAGGCGAGAGCGTAGGACCGGCGCGAAGGGCGTTACGTCACCGGGCACGACGACTTCGCGACGTTCGTCGAGATAACTGAACGCGTCGAGCAGGTCCGGTACGGCCATGGCGTGCTCGCTGAGCAGTGGGCCCGCGACGGCAACCAGCCGTTCCGCCACCGCCAACAGATCGCCGTCAGCGGTGATGAGACCGAGACGGGCGAGTGCGCGTGTCGCCACCGCGTGCGCGGAAGGCGTGGCCCCGTCGAAGATCTCCTTCGGTCGCAGGATGAGATCAGTGGCTTTCGAATGCGAGCTGAACAGTCCGCCACCGCGGTGCGGCTCAGACACAGTGGGAATGTCACCGTCCCAGAACCCCTCGAGCAGGTCACCGGCCACTCGCGTCGCAGTGATCAGCCACTGGTCATCGCCGGAGTGCTCAAAGGCGGTGACCAGCGCCTCAATCAGCCACGCCAGATCAGACGCGGTGGCCCAAGTGCCTTCCACTCCCGTGCGAGTCCACTGTCCGCGCACCTGATGTGACGCGCAGATCGAGGACAGAATCTCAGCTCCCACCTTCGACAACTCGTCATCGCCGCTGCGCAGCAGCGAATCGCACATCATCGCGTTCCACTCGAGGATCACCTTGTCGTCGCGAGCTGGTTGTGGCCGTCGACGGCGCGCGGCGAGAACCGCCGACAGCGCCGGGACCAACTCCGCGGGGGCGACAAATGGTTCGCCGTCCGCGAGGCGCAGAATGGATCGGCCCTCAATATCGCCCTCAACTTCAATGCGATACCGCGCACAGACCGCGTCGGTAAATGACGTCAGGTTCTCGACGGCCAGAGCGTCATTGATCTCGCTGCGCGTGAAGACGACGTGCGCGCCCTCGCCGTTGGTCGTATCGGCGTCGAGCGCGGCCGCGAATCCGTGATCGAGCCGGAGGCGGTCAACAACGAAGCGCAGCGTGTGCAACGCCACGTCGCGCCACACGGTGCTTCCGCCCGCGGCCGTGTCGGCGTCGAGGTAGCACCGCGCGAGCAGGGCCTGATCGGAGAGCATCTTTTCGAAGTGCGGCACGTGCCACTGCGCGTCGACGCTGTAGCGAGCAAAGCCGCCCTCGAGGTGGTCATACATCCCTTGACGGCTCATCTGATCCAACGTCAACTGTGCGACCGAGCGCGCCGACGGTTCGGCGCTCCACATCAGCGCGCGGATGTAGCTCGGTCGGGGAAACTTCGGCGCCGGGCCGAAGCCACCGAGCGGATCGGCGCGCTGCACCAGCTCGGCAACCAGGTGGTCATTGAGCTCGCGCCACGACCTCGTCGGCGTTTCTGGAGTGAAGTGATCGATCACGCGAACTTCGCCGATGATCGCGCGTTCGATCTGCTCGGCCTGCTCGAAGACGGCGGTTCGCTGGGTACGCCACGCGTCTGACATGGCGCTGAGCAGGCGACTAAAGCCCGGTTGACCGTGTCGGTCGGTCGGAGGGAAGTAGGTGCCGGCGTAAAACGGGCGTCCGTCGGGGCAGAGAAAGACGGTCATCGGCCAGCCGCCGTGGCCCGTCGTGGCCTGCGTCGCGGCCATGTAGAGCGCGTCCAGATCAGGACGCTCTTCTCGGTCGACTTTGATCGAGACGAAGCCGTCATTCATTTGACGGGCGATCTCGTCGTTCTCGAAGCTCTCGTGAGCCATGACGTGGCACCAGTGACACGCCGAGTAGCCAATCGATAAGACGATCGGCACATCGCGCTCGCGCGCGAGTTCGAGCGCATCATCGTCCCAGCGGTGCCACTCGACGGGGTTGTCGACGTGTGAGAGCAGGTACGGCGAGACGACCGCGTCGCCGAGATCGCGCAGTCGCGTCACTGCTCGGGATACGGCAAGTCGCTGGGCTGAATGTTGTGAAAGTCCGGCGGTGGCATCTCCACGAACTGGCGCGCTGAGATGGTGTCGCGCCCTTCGAGCAGCGCGCGCACAATGCGATGCATGCCATCCATCACTCGACCGTCGGAGGCGAGGATGATTGGGTACTGGAGATCAACTTCTCCCACCAGCTTGACGTGGTCGGCAATCTCGCGGACTGTTAACGGCACGCCGTCGCCGCCCCAGTAGACCGTGTCGATCTCCCAGATCTCGCTCAGCGGCACGTCGCGCACGGGAAACGTCGCGCTGAGCTCGACCAGCCGATCGACGTCCCAGGCGTCATAGCCATTGTCGCTGGGCCAAAAGTTGTACTGCTTTCTCACGAGGCTCCGTTCGCGTCGAGCAGCTCCAGCACAACGTCGAGGTGACCGAGGTGTCGCGCGTACTCCTGGATGAGGTGCAACAAGATTCGTCGAAGAGCCGGGGGGTTGTCGCCCTCCCACCGTTCGCTCGGCTGGCCGACCTCGTCGAGTGCGTGGGCGTTAATGATGCTGCGGGTCGTGTCGCCCTGCGACTTCAATGAGTCCACGACCTCATCGGCCGTCATCTCGTCAGGCACGTGCCAACGCTTGTCGTGCCAGTCAATCCACGGTTCGCCCACATCGAAACCGAGAAATCCCCACTCAAGCCAGCGCCGTTCGACGCATCGCAGGTGCCACGCCAGTTCCAGCACGGTCCACTCTGAGCGAAGCGGTCGCGCCTGGCGCCAGGACTCCGGGGCGCCCGCGAGGCGCTCGAGGAGCTCAGAACGGAAATCGTCGAGGTACGCCACGAGCACTGAACGCTCATCGGGGAAACTCTGCGTTGTGCTCACCGGGGTCATCGCGACGAGAGTAACGACGGGACGACCACAGTGAAGATGCCGCCCGCGGAAGTGTCGCTCACGATCGAAGACGTCCACCAGTTGGTGAGCAGCCAGGCGCCGCAGTTCGCCGACCAAGAGATCACGCCATTGGCCGAAGGGTGGGACAACCTGATCTTTCGGCTCGGAACCGAGCGTCTCGTCCGATTGCCGCGTCGCGAGATCGGTGCAGCCCTCTTGGAGAATGAAGTGACCTGGCTCGCAAAGGTGGCCGGCGATCTACCCCTACGCGTGCCGGTCGCCGAGTTCGTGGGTGAACCGACCGCGAACTATCCGTGGCGCTGGACAGTCGTGCCGTACTTACGTGGGGTGCCCGGTGATGAGGCTGGTCCGTTGAGCGAGTCGGCGGGAGAACAGTTCGCCTCGTTCTTCTCGGCGCTGCACGTACCTGCCACCAATGAGATGCCCGTCAATCCGTTTCGCGGCGTGCCGCTCAGTGACCGCGCTCCGTTTGCGCGCGAACAGATCGACCAGTTGGGCGACGTGATCGACGGCGCTTCGGCTCTCTCGGTGCTCGAACGAGCAATGAGCGCACCAGCGCCGAGCGAACGCACGTTGATTCACGGCGACCCGCACCCCGCGAATCTGCTGGTCGATGAGGGCCGTCTGAGCGGCATCATTGATTTTGGCGACATGTGCGCGGGGGATCCCGCCACGGACTTAGCGGGCTTGTTCATGCTCGATGGCATCGATGTTGTGGCCGCTCTCGATCAGTACGGTGCCGACGAGGCGATGCGACTGCGGGCGGCGGGGTGGGCGGCGCACTTCGCAGTGATGTTCGTCGCGGTGGGACGAACCGACCGGCCGAGTTATCTCGGCATTGGGCATCGCACCTTGGAACGTTTGGCGCAGTGGGCGTAAGGTCGCGCGCCATGGAACTGACGCTGAAGGGCAAGACCGCCGTCGTGACTGGAGCGAGCCGCGGCATCGGACTCGGAATCGCGCGACGCTACGTGGAGGCTGGTGCCAACGTCGTGTTGTCGTCTCGCAGCGCCGACAATCTCGCCGAAGCGGCCGCGACCTTGTCGCAGTGGTCCGACCAGGTCGCCACCGTGGTCGCCCACGTCGGGCGAAGTGCGGACGCCGACGCATTGATGGCGCGCGTGGTGGAGCTCTTTGGCTCCGTGGACATCTTGGTGAACAACGCCGGAACTAACCCCTACATGGGTCCGCTGGTGGATATTGACGACGCGAGGATGCAAAAGACCTACGAGATCAACCAGGCCTCGATCGTGACCAATACGCGAGCCGCGTGGCACGCGTCAATGCGCGAACGCGGCGGAGCGATCGTGAACGTCTCCTCAATCGGTGGACTGCGTCCCGAGCCGGGTATCGGGTGGTACAACACGACCAAGGCGGCCGTCATTCATCTGACGGCGCAGTTCGCGCGCGAGCTCGCGCCGACGGTGCGCGTCAATGGCATTGCGCCCGGTCTCGTGCGCACCGAGTTAGCGCGCACTCTCTGGGAGACGCGCGAGGCGGCGGTCGCTGCCAACATTCCGCTCGGGCGCATCGGCGAACCCGACGACATCGGCACCGTGGCCCTGTTCTTAGTGTCGAGCGCGTCGGCGTGGATGACCGGTCAGACACTGGTCGTTGATGGCGGCTCGACGTTGCGATCGAGCGGCGGCGTCGTCTAGAGGCTGTGCGCCCCCGCGCGTTCGCGTGCGAGTGAGCTCAACTCGCTGCGGCGAATCTTGCCCGACTCGGTGCGCGGGATGGCACTGACGGAGATCACGTCCTTGGGCTGTGCCCACGGACCGAGTGACGCCCCGACAATGCCGGCGAACTGCACGCGTAGCGCTTCGGGTGCGACGTCACTGCAAACGAGTGCAACAACGCGCTGACCCCACTCGGGGTCCTCAACGCCAATGACCGCGACGTCGCTCACGCCGTCGACCTTGCGACACAACTCTTCGACGTCTTCGGGCCATACTTTTTCGCCGCCGGTGTTGATCACGTACTCGCGCCGACCAAAGACGGTGACGACGCCGCCGTTCATCGCGCCGAGGTCCCCGGTGCGCAGCCAGCCCGATCGCCCATCGGGACCTACCACCAGCGGATCAGTCCCGTCGCGGTAGCAGCGCAGCAACGTCGGAGAGCGAACGAGAAGTTCACCGTCAGTGACCGCCACGTCCACGCCGGGCAGTACTCGTCCGTTGTAAACCACACCTGATCCGGTTTCAGTCATTCCCCACGTCGTCACGACGTTGCGTGAGAGTTCGCTCGGCGGTTTGCCTCCGCCGAGGAGCACGACGCGGTAGGCGTCAAAGTTGCTGCGCACGTACTGCGTGCGCACGAGCGCAATGTGCGTCGCGCCGCCGCGAACTGGCTCTTCGCGATCGGTGGGATCGCCAAAGATCACCGAGTCGTCGGTAAATGCCGCCCGCGCCAACACTGCGAATCCGCCGATGTGGCACGCGGGCAAGCACGCGAGCCAGCGTGAGGGTCGACCTCGATACAACTCCGCCGACGTCATTTCGGCGCTGGCGATGACCGCCCGCCACGTGAGTACGGCGGCTCGCGGTGGACCACTGGTTCCCGAGGTCAACATGACGAGTCCGTCGCCAGACTCGACCGGGCGCCCGCCACTGAGGGTTCGTTCACCGTCGTCGTCGACGATGTGCGTCGGAGCGAGCGTGCCGAGCAGTTCTCGCTGGCGCTCGGCGCTGACGCGGCGATCAAGAACGCACACGGCACGATCGTGATCGTGAGCCCGGCGGATCTCGCGCAGTAGCGACGGTCCCAGGTCCAAGTCGAGCGCGACGAGGTCGGCCACGTCGTCACCATAGGTGCCACACTGTGAGTTCATCGAGGCGTGAGAGGACCCCGTGGCGACGATCCGGTACGAACGGCGCATCGCGGCCCCGGCCGACGTGGTGTGGTCGATTGTTCGACGCCCTGAGTCCATTCCCGAGTGGTTCCCGGGCGTCGTCAGTTGCACCGTGGAGGGCACCCAGCGCACGATCACTTTGGCGAGCGGAATCTCGATGCCCGAAGAGATCATGACCGTCGATGACCTGCAGCGACGGTTTCAGTACCGGGTCACTGCGCCGCTGTACCGCTTTCATCTGGGCACGATCGATGTCATCGAGCTAGGCGAGAACGACTCGTTGTGCGTGTACTCAACGACAGCCGAACCCGACGTCATGGCTCTCGTAATCGGCGGGGGGACCTACGGCGCGCTGGAACGTATTGAACAGCTGGCCAGCGAGCGGACTGTGGCGGTGAGTTGATGGGGCGCAAGATTCTGTTCATTACGACCGACCAGCAGCGCTACGACACATTGGGCTGCAACGGCGGTCAGCTCTCGCGCACGCCCGTCGCCGACCGACTCGCTCGCGATGGGGTGCGCTACACGCGCTGTCAACCGAGCTCCGTTGTGTGCATGCCGTCGCGCGCCTCCATGCTCACTGGTCAGTTCCCCTCGCGTCACGGTGCGTGGATGAATGGCGTGCCACTGGCGATTGATGCACCTTCCATCGCCGAAGAGCTCCACGACGCCGGGTATCGCACGGCGCTTATCGGCAAGGCGCACTTTGAGCCGTTCTTGGATCCCTTTGGTCGATTCGCCGAGAACTCGCTCGCCAATCTCGGCGTCCCGACCGTGGAACAGCCGTGGTTTGACGGTCGGCGCGGGCCGCACCGCGGGTTTGATCACATGGAGATGGCCACGCACTCGGCCATGGGACCGCTGCACTACGCGCGCTACATCGTGCGCGAGCACCCTGAAGCGCTCGGAGGGTTCTTCCCGGTACTTGATGGCGATCTCAACGTTTCTGCCGAAGGCGGCGGCGACACCGGCGCACCCCAAGTGAAGGTGAATCCGATTCCGCGCGAGTGGTACCACACCGATTGGGTGGCGGATCGCACTGTGGCGTGGCTGAACTCACTCAGCAGCGACGACGACTTCTTTTGTTGGATGAGCTTTCCCGATCCGCATCATCCGTGGGATCCGCCCGCTGCCGAACGGGCTCGCGTGCCGTGGCGCGACGTGGCACTGCCGGCGAACTATCCCGAGCGCGCGAGTGACCGCGAAGCGATTCTGGATCAAAAGGCTCGACACTGGCGTGCGTGGTACGACGGGCGCGTCGTGTCGAACTACGAAGCGCCAGCGAAATGGGTACCGGCGACAATGACCGCCGATCAAGTGCGAGAAGTCAATGCACTGAACGCCGTGGAAGTCGAGTTGATCGACGAGGCCATTGGCCGCGTGCTCGCGGCGATTGACGCTCGCGGGTGGGGGAGCGAACTCGATGTCGTGATGACGACGGATCACGGCGAACTACAAGGCGACTACGGATTGCTCTTTAAGGGTCCGTACCACGTCGATTCGCTGATGCGACTTCCACTCATCTGGCGTCCGGCGCCGAGCGCTGGGGTGACACCCGGTGTAGTCTGCGCTCCGGTCAATCTTGTGTCGCTCGCCGCGACGTTCGCAGCAATTGCCGGTCGCGAGGCACCCGCGTGGACTGAAGCCGGCCCGTTGCCCCTGAGCGACGACGCAGACGCCCCCGACGCATCGTTCACCGAGTGGGACTCCGCGCTGTTCGGCATCGATGTCCACGTGCGTTCAGTCGTGACTCGCGAGCACCTCTACACCGAGTACCGACCTGGGTACATGCACGACGGAACCGAAGGTGAGCTCTACGACCTCGCCGATGATCCGTTGCAGCGAGTGAACCGATTCAATGATCCGGCGCTCGCGAGTATTCGCGCTGAACTGCACGAACGACTTCTGGCGCACGAGAATCGTGTCGGCGGTCGCGTGGAACTCGGTCCGGTCTTGGCTCCGGTGTAACCGCGAGTGGCCGTTAGCGTGGCCGCCGTGCCTGACACCGTGATCTCCGGTCCGCCAATTGACCCCGTTGAGCAGTTCCGCGCGCTGGCGCTGCCTCAGTGGACTCGCGTTGGTGACTACTCCGACATCATCTACGAAGTCGCTGACGGCATTGCTCGTCTAACGATTAATCGTCCCGAGCGACGCAACGCGTTTCGACCACCGACGCTGTTTGAACTGAGCCACGCCTTTGAACGTGCGCGCGATGACACGTCGGTCGGCGTCGTGGTGCTTACCGGTGCCGGCCCCGACGCGTTCTGCTCGGGTGGCGACCAGAAGATTCGCGGCGATGACGGCTATCTCGGTGACGACGAGGTGGCGCGCCAGGGAATTGGTCGACTGAACGTGCTGGATCTCCAGATCCAGATCCGTCGTCTACCTAAGCCGGTGATCGCGTCAATCGCTGGGTACGCCATCGGCGGCGGGCACATCTTGCACTTGGTCTGTGATCTCTCCATTGCCGCGGACAACGCACGTTTTGGCCAAACCGGTCCCAAGGTTGGATCCTTTGACGGCGGATACGGCTCGTCTCTGCTCGCACGCACGATTGGGTTAAAGCGAGCCAAAGAAGTGTGGTTCTTGTGTCGCCAGTACGACGCCGCCACCGCGCTCGAGTGGGGACTCGTTAATACCGTCGTGCCACTTGACGACCTTGAGCGCGAGACCGTTGCGTGGTGTCGCCAGATCCTCACGCTCAGTCCAATCGCGCTGCGCATGTTGAAAGCGGGCTTTAATGCCGCCGACGATGGTCTCGCGGGCGTGCAGCAACTCGCCGGTGACGCGACGATGCTGTTTTACATGTCTGAAGAGGGCCAAGAAGGACGCAACGCCTTCGTCGAGCACCGCGCACCGGACTTCTCCAAATTCCCGAAGCGCCCTTGACCTCGGCGGTTCCGCGCCGTCCGTGGCTCGCGGCGGCTCGCCCGCGCACCTGGCCCGCAGCCATCGTGCCCGTCGCGGTGGGGGCATCGGCGGTGCGTCCAG
This sequence comes from uncultured Ferrimicrobium sp., assembly GCA_964434455.1. Lineage (GTDB taxonomy): Bacteria > Actinomycetota > Acidimicrobiia > Acidimicrobiales > RAAP-2 > RAAP-2. Next base: position 18,993 of record CAYSVK010000006.1, read on the forward strand.
CCACGATCAATTGGCTGAACACGGCGCTGGCGGCCGCGGTGTCACTCGCGTTGCAAGTGGGCACCAACTACGCCAACGACTACTCCGATGGTGTTCGCGGGACAGATGAAGTTCGCGCAGGTCCATTTCGGCTCACCGCGTCACGCCACGTGGCGGCCGCTCACGTTCGTCGCGCGGCGTTGATTGCCTACGCCGTGGCGGCCGGTGTGGGGGCCCTGCTCGCCGCGCGCAGTTCGTGGTGGCTCATCGTGATTGGCGCGAGCGCAATCCTCGCGGGGTGGTTCTATACCGGCGGACCTCGTCCGTACGGGTACATCGGTCTCGGTGAGTTGTTCGTCATGGTGTATTTCGGCGGCGTCGCGACACTCGGTACACAGTTCGTTCAGCACCGAACACTCAGTACGTCGGGGTGGTGGCTCGCCGTGGCGGTCGGCGCTGCGGCATGTCAACTGCTGGAAGCCAACAACCTGCGCGACATTGATGGCGACCGAGCCGCGGGAAAAAAGACGTTGGCGTCCCGACTCGGTCGACGTCGTTCCGTGTCGCTTGTAGTGCTCTTCGCCGTCGTGGCGGCGGCTGGTGCCGGTCTCGGGACTCATTGGTACGCCGCAGTGATCGTTGCCGTCATTTACATACCGGTGCTGTCGCTCGCGAACTCCGCGCGAGCTGGACGTGAGTTGTTGCCGATGTTGTCAGCGGCGGCGCGAGCCCAGCTGATTCTCGGCGCCACACTCGTTGCCACGCTGTGGCTGACGCGCTAGGCGAGAAACGAGTTCACGATCGCCGCACACTGCGTCGGCTGGCGGATGTGAGCGGCGTGGCCGGCGCCGGCAATGAGCGTGACAGCGCCCTGAGGCACCGAGCGTGCAATCTCGCTCGCCTCTCGCGCAAAGCGAACGTCGGTCACTCCTGCGAGAACGAGCACCGGACAACTGAGCGCGCTGAGCTCATCGCCGAGGTACCGCTGAATGCCGGTTCCCGCTTCGCGCAAGGATTGTGCCAGCGCGTGCGCGTCCTGTCCCGCCCGGGCCTGGCGTTCGTCCTCGTCCGGTGCAAGTTCGGCGAACATTGGCTGGCTCATCCATTCGTCGATGAAACTCTCCGCGCCAATCTCTTCGATGCGGTCAGCCAGATCTCGGTCGCGCTCGATTCGGGCCGAACGCAGTGAGTCGTCCTTGATTCCGCGGGTCCCTGACAACAGCACGAGTCGACGGACCTGCTCGGGGCGTTGTAAGGCAACGTGCAGCGCAATTCGCGCGCCAAAGGAGTATCCGCCGAGATCGACCGAGCCATCGCCAATCTGGCCCCACACCCACGTCGCGATCTCGTCGAGTGACCCGCCCACCTCTCGATTCGCTCCGTGCCGCGGGAGATCGAGGGCGGGCAGTTGGCGATCGACTGCAAGAATGTCGCGGAATCGATGCGCGGAGTGCGCGCTTTGAGTGAAGCCGTGAAGCCACCACAACGGAGTGCCGGGGACCGGGTCCGCGGCGGAAAGTGACACTGAGCGTGAGCGTACCGAGCGTCGCAACGACACAGGCCCGATTCGTCGCCACGGTCGTTGACGAATGGGTTCGTTGCGGCGTGCGCGACGCGGTGATCTGTCCGGGTTCGCGCTCCACCCCGCTCGCGCTCGCGCTCATGGCCCGGGAGGAGCTCCGCTGCGTGGTGCGCATCGATGAGCGCTCGGCGGCGTTTTACGCGCTGGGTGTCGCCCTTGCAAGTGGCGTGCCGACCATCGTGCTCGTCACGAGCGGAACCGCCGCCGCTGAGCTTCACGCGGCCGTGATCGAAGCCGACCTCGCCAACGTGCCGCTACTTGTCGTGACCGCGGATCGGCCCAATGAGCTGCACGGAGTCGGCGCGCCTCAGACCATTCGCCAACGCGAACTGTTCTCTACCGCGGTTCGGCGCTACGAAGAGCCCGGCGTCGCGCGCGAAGAAGTGGCGCTGAGCTGGCGCCCACTCGCGGCTCGCGCGTTTCACGCCGCGAGCGGACCACGTCCTGGTCCCGTTCATTTAAATGTCGCCTTCACTGATCCGTTGGACGACGCCACCACCGAGGTCACTGAAGGTCGCGCCAACGGCGCACCGTGGATCGACACGCTCTCGTCCCAACTAAAAGAAGTAGCCGTCGAGGTGACGGGGCGGCGCCCGATGCTGGTCGCTGGTCCAGGTGCGGACCCGTCGCTCGTGAATTCCGCGAACGATTTGGGATGGATCGTCGCCGGTGATGCGACCTGTGTCGGCGCCACACCGTTCGTTGATCCGCTGTTGCGCGATCACCGCGTGGCGTCCGAACTTCGACCCGACATCGTCGTGCGCGCTGGCGGGACACCAGCGTCCAAGGTGCTCGCCCAGCGCCTTCGCGAATGGGCAACGCCCATCGTGGCCATCGAATCGACCCACAGCGTCGCGGACCCCGACGGGATGATCGCGCGAGTTATCACCGTTCCGCCGGGAGCGCCAGCTGCATTCGATACCAAAGCCGATTCGGAGTTCGCCGACGCGTGGCAGCGTGCGGTCGAGGGCGCCCGGGGCGTTCTCACGCTGCTTGACGGCGATCACATTCAACTGAGCGAGCCGACATTGGCGCGTTCGGTGGTGACCGCGAGTACGTCGAGTGCCACGCCGTTAGTAATCGGTTCGTCGATGCCCGTGCGAGATGTTGAGTGGTTCGCCGACCCGCGCCGCAGCGCCACGTACGCCAATCGGGGCGCCAACGGCATCGATGGAGTGGTCTCCACCGTGCTGGGCGTTTCCTCACGCCGCGGCGCCATCGGACTGATTGGCGATGTGACCTTTTTGCACGACGTCTCGGCGCTCGTTGACGGAACTTCTTCTGCAGCGCCGTGCGCGTTGGTGGTCGCCGACAACCGGGGTGGAGGGATTTTTAACTTCCTGCCACAGGCTGGCTCGGTGACCGCCTCGACCTTTGAACGACTGTTCGGCACGCCTCGTAACCACGACCTCGTCACGGTTGCCACGGCGTTCGGTCACCGTGCTGTTCGCGTGCTAACCAACCAAGAGCTGCGCCAGCAGATTCGCGACAGCTTGAACGGCACCGGGTTGAGCGTCATCGTGGCCGACGTCGCCGATCGCAGCGACAACGTGGTGCTTCACGACGAGCTGAACGCGATGATCGCGGAGGCGGCGCTCGAGCGTCTCTCGTGATCGCGGCAATTCCGTCGTCGCTCCTCGCGGCGATTCCCGTGGCTCTGGCTGCTGGCTTCATTTCGTTCGCCTCGCCGTGTGTGCTGCCGCTCGTGCCGGGCTACTTGGCGTTTCTCTCAGGAGAAGTGGGACTCATCGACACGCCGACCCAGCGCGGGCGCGCCGTCACCGGCGCCCTTTGTTTCACACTCGGTTTTTCGGTGGTGTTCATCTTGGAGGGTGCGCTCTTCGGCGAACTTGGCGCGCACCTGCACGCCGACTCGAGGCCGTGGGCCATTGGTCTCGGCGCCCTCACGATTGCGATGGGACTGTTCTTTGCGGGATGGCTACCCATCAAGTCGCTGCAGCGCGACCGACGAATCCACCGACTACCGCCCGCGACGCTGCTCGGGGCCGTCGGTCTCGGCTTTCTCTTTTCGCTCGGGTGGACGCCGTGTCTTGGACCAACGTTGCAAGCGATTCTCAATCTCGCCGCCCAGAGCGCGCACGCCACCGCACTCAAGGGATCGATCCTGGCGCTGTTTTATTGCCTCGGACTTGGTGTGCCGTTCATGGTGGTGGCGCTTGCGAGCGAGTGGGCGGCGCGCACGCTCGGGGTTCTTAAACGTCACCGACGCGCCGTCAGCACGATCGGCGGCGTCATGCTCATCGCCATCGGCGTCCTTGAAGTGTCCGGTCTATGGGCGCACCTCGTGACGTGGCTCCAGGTGCACTTTCCGTCGTCGCGACTTCCGCTCTAACGAAGGACCACTTCTAGACTCCACACATGAATCTGCCCCACGAGTTGGCCTTTCGCGGCCTCGTGCACCAAGTCACTGACGCCGGTCTGATTGACCGGCTCGCGGCGGGCGGAGTGACGGTGTATGCCGGATTTGATCCGACGGCACCGTCGTTGCACCTCGGTCACCTCATCCAAGCCCTCACGTTGCGGCGCCTGCAGTTGGCGGGAAACCGACCGATCGCGCTCGCCGGTGGCGGCACGGGACTGATCGGCGACCCGAGCTTTAAAGACACCGAGCGCCCGCTGCTCACCATGGAGCAGTTGGAAGCCAATCTGACGGGGATCCGCGAACAGTTGGGTCGCTTCCTTGACTTCAGTGACGCCGCGGGCGAGAGCCGTGCACTCTTGTTGGACAACTCGGCGTGGCTGACGACGATTCCGTTAACGGACTTTTTGCGCGACGTGGGCAAGCACTTCACCGTCAACCAGATGATTGCCAAGGAGTCGGTGCGCAGTCGACTGGAACGCACCGACACCGGGCTCTCCTTTACCGAATTCAGCTACTCACTGCTGCAGGCGTACGACTTTTTGCGCCTCCACTTCGATCAGGGCTGCACGGTGCAGATCGGCGGATCTGATCAGTGGGGCAACATCGTCTCAGGCGTAGAGCTCGTGCGAAGAGTCGCTGGTGCCTCCGCGTACGGACTCACGACACCGCTGCTCACCAAGAGCGACGGGAGCAAATTCGGCAAGTCCGAGGGCGGCAATGAGAACGTCTGGCTCGATGCGTCATTGACGTCGCCGTTTCAACTGCACCAGTTTCTTCTCAACGCCGAAGATGCAATTAGCGGATCTCTGCTGCGACTCTTCACGTTCCTGAGCGAAGAGGAGATCCTCGAACTAGATCGCGCCACCGCGACCGCGCCCGAGCAACGACGCGCCCAGCGCGCGCTCGCCCAGTCAGTCGTGTCGCTCGTTCACGGCGAGGACGCCGCCCGATCGGCCGAGCGGGCCGGCGAGGCGCTCTTTCATGAGTCGATTCGCGATCTTGATGAGCGCACGTTGCTCGACGTCGTCGGAGACGCCCCGAGCTCGACCGTCGGACGCGACGAACTCGCCGCGGGTATCGACGCGGCTCCGCTGCTCGTGCGCGGAGAGCTCGCCAGTTCCCTCGGCGAAGCGCGCCGGTTCCTCGATCAAGGCGGCGTGTACGTCAACAACGTGCGCGTAGAGCCCGGTACGTCGGTCTCTCTCGAACACGCGCTGCACGGTCGCTACGTGGTGCTGCGCCGCGGTCGGCGACAGAGCCACCTCTTCGTCGTCTCGTGAAACAAGCGGCCGGCGTGCTGGTGGCCGCGCTGGTGCTCGCCGCGTGCGGCACCGTCAGTGCGGAGACGGCCGTGCGCCAGTGGAGAACTCAGAGCAACTTCTCGTCCGCTCAGCGCACTCTGCGTGGGGATGTCGCGCACGCGCGCAGCGTGCTCGTGCCCGCGCGCTCGGCCTTGGCGCGCCACACCGCGTGCGCGGTGCTGCTCGATGATGCCAAGGCCGCGAACTCTTCGCTGCCATCACCAGATGACCAAGCCAACCAGTTGCTGCGCCGCGCCTATGACCTGCTGGGGGCGGGAGCCACGATCTGTTACTCGGCGACAACGGAACGTCAGTTCGCGAACTCGGCTCAGTATCTCGATCGCGCGATCATTCAGCTGCGCCTCGGCGCGCTGCGCCTGATGGTCGCGAGCTCGACCTCGTGATCGAAGAAATCCAGTCCGTCGAGGGGCGCGACGACCTGCGCCGGCGGGTGCTCTGGGCGGTGCCGAACGCCCTCGCGGTCCTCGGCACGATCAACGACGACGGCTCGGCGCACTTCATGACGGTGTCGTGGTTAACGCCGGTGAGCAATGAGCCAACACGTGTCGCCGTCTCCGTGGAGGGCTCTTCGCGCTCCGCTCACAATCTGGCGGCGCGCGCAGTAGCGTCGATCAGCTTGATCGACGACGCGCACCGCGAGCTGGTGCGTCGATTCGTGAAGCCAGAGCTCGAACACGAGCAGCGCGACGGCGTCGAGTACGTGGCGGGGTACGCAGCCGTGCGCGAGGGCGAGAGTGCACCCGCGCTCGCGGACGCCCTCGCGGTCCTTATCGGCTCGTGCGAGCACGTGCGCGAGCTCGGCGATCACCAACTGTGGCTGTTATCCGTGAGCCACGTCGCGGCTGACCCGAGCGTGCTGGAAGGTCCGGCATCAGCGCACATCGCCCGGGCGCTCAGCGTCCAGGACACTCGTTTTAACTACGGACGCTGAGCCTCTGGGGGACGCAGGTCGATCTCGAGGCGAAGAATTCCGTCGTTCAACGTGGCCGTGGCGTCGCCGATCATCGCAAAATCTTGAAAGTCGATGCGCGCCGCTTCAATAAACATCTGTCGCTCGGGACCTTCAACGGGTGGCACCGAACGGCGACGCACCGCGTCGGCGCGCGCGCGAAACCGCGTCACCATCTCGTTGGGATCAAAGCCCTCGCTCACACGCGAATGCTATGGCGGACATCGAATTCAGGGCCGCAGGTAAGATGGTCACCTGCGGCTCGCGACGAGGCGACGCCGGGTGCGATGGTGCGCCCAGTGAGGAGCAGACGTGAAAAAAGGCCGACACCGCCGATTCGTCGAAGCCCGCGAGCTAAAGCGTTCGACCGGTCCGCGAGCCACCCAGTGCGAAGAGTGCGGCGCAGAGCCCGAGGACATTCACGCGGAGTGGTGCCTGGCTGAAGAGGATCGCTACGAGGAGATTCTCGGCAGCTTGCCGCGTCCCGCCTCCACAGAGGACGATCCGCTGGCCGCCGAAGGGTAGTTACTTACGCTTGCGCACCACCGGGTGCGCGAGGCGCGTGCCGGCCGGTTGGCGGCGACGCTGTTCTAAGTAGGCGTTGAGACGGTCGTAAGCGGTTTGGCCGACCATGGCGACCAATTCCTCGCGCATTGTGTCCACGACGCGACTCTTTGACGTGAACGCTTCGGGCGCCTCGGTGCACCACCAGTGAAAGTCCGCCCCGCCCGCGCCCCAATGCTTACGGTTCCACTGGGAGATCGTCGTGGTGATGTGGCCGCGGTCGTCCGCTTCCTCCTCGAGTCGTAACGGGAGTTGCCAGCAGACTGCTGGCTTGAGTGGGATGTAGCTCTCCTCAGTGTCGATCGCCAACACGTGCAGTGCGCACCCCGGTCCGCGGTGAAAGTCCGGACGGTTCAAGAAGATGCAGGCGTTCTTTACCAACTTGGTGACGATTTCACCGTTGGGCTTCACGCGGGTGGTGCCGTCTTTGCCCTTGGCGCGAAACTGCCACTGGTCATCGGTCAGCCGTTTGGCGGCGCGCTCGACGCGGCGACGATCCTTCTCGTCCACAAAGTGCGCCCCGTAACTGCAGCACCCTTGCACGAGATCTTCGGCCGGTCCGGTGAGCACACCCTGACAGCCGTTGCCGTAAATGCAGTGCCAGTTGCTCTCAAGAAAGGTGACGTCAAAGAGCCACGTCTGCTCTCGCTCTTCGTCTTCGAAGCTGAACCACTCGTGCCCGTCAGCGGGGACCTTTGCCACGGAGGGCGAACCTAGCGGGTGACAACGAGCGAAACTCGCCCGTACACTGACATTGATGACGATTAGTGCCGACGAGGCCCTCTCACTGACGAGCGAGGCTCGTCAAGTCGTGCTCGATGCGCTGCGCGCCGAGGGCGACGCCAGCGCACTGGCCCTCTTCGTCGAGGTCGTCGGTGTTCGCGCCGGGACCTATCACTACGACCTGTACTTCTCCGATATTGCCGATGCTCCCACTGACGCCATCTTGCAGCGCGACGACGATCTCACCATCGTCATTCCCGCGGTCAGCATCGACAAGCTGCGCGGGGCGCGGCTTGAGTTCTCCGAAGAGCGCGGTGGCGGCCTGGTGCTCGTAAATCCCAATCAGCCGACTCCCGAAGAGGCGAATCCGGGCGTGCCCGCCGAGGTCTTGGCCAAGGGACTGTCGGGCGATCTCGCCCAGCGCGCCATTGAGGTCATCGATCAGTACATCAATCCGTCGATCGCCGGTCACGGCGGCCGGGCCGATCTCGTCGCACTCGACGACGAAAAACTCGTCGCGTTCGTCCGGCTGTCAGGTGGATGTCAAGGATGCGCAATGAGTCGCATGACGCTCTCACAAGGCATCGAAACGACATTGCGTGAGGAGATTCCCGAGTTGGTCGGCGTCATCGATGTCACCGATCACGCGCTCGGTGACAATCCGTACTACGCGCGCGACTAACTCACTGCGCCGCCACCCGGCGTAACCTTTCTCAATGATTCGCTTCCTCACGGCGGGGGAGAGCCACGGCCGAGCACTCGTGGTCATTGTCGAAGGACTGCCCGCGGGGTTACAGATCTCCGCCGAGGCCGTCGCTGATGAGCTCGCGCGCCGCCGACTCGGCTACGGACGCGGGCCGCGAATGCGCTTTGAACGTGATGAGGTCACCCTCGTTGGCGGCGTCCGACACGGTCGGACGCTCGGCTCGCCTGTCGCCATCGAGATTGCCAACACCGAGTGGCCTAAGTGGGAACAAGAGATGTCGGCCGAGCCGGGATCTCCCGAGCGCCGTTTGACTCAGCCTCGGCCGGGCCACGCCGACTTGGCGGGGATGCTGAAGTACGGCTTTGATGATGCGCGCGATGTTTTAGAGCGCTCGAGTGCACGCGAGACTGCGGCACGGGTTGCTGCTGGCACATTGGCCAAAGCGCTGCTGGCGTCGCTCGATGTGCAGATCGTGAGCCACGTCACGCGCATTGGGACCGCGGCGGCATCGGGAGCGCGTCCCCTAATGAGCGATCTCGCGGCGGTGGATGACTCTGAAGTTCGGTGCTTTGACGCCGAGGGAGCCGCCGCGATGATTGCCGAGATCAAGGCGGCGGCGAAGGACGGAGATTCCCTCGGCGGCACCGTTGAGGTCATTGGCTACAACGTGCCGGTCGGACTGGGCAGCCACGTGCACTGGGACCGCAAGCTCGACGGCTTGCTCGCCCAGGCGTTAATGAGTATTCAGGCGGTGAAAGTCGTCGAGATTGGTGACGGGTTACTTCAGGCGACCCAGCGTGGATCAATCGCCCACGACGCGATCTACTACGACGACTCCGCGACGCGCACGGCGGGCTACGTGCGCCACAGCGATCACGCGGGCGGACTCGAAGGCGGCATCACGACCGGATCGACTCTGATCGCCAAGGTGTCGATGAAGCCACTGGCGACGCTCAATCGTCCCGTGCTCGAAACCGTCGATGTCGACACCAAACAAAGCGCCCTCTCATTTCGCGAGCGCACCGACGTGACTGCGGTCCCGGCGCTCGGAGTGATCTGCGAGTCGATGATGGCTCTGGTGCTCGCGAATGAGGCGCAGCGCAAGTTCGGAGGCGACTCGCTCGCGGAGTTCGAGCGCAACGCCGCGGCCTACGTCACTCACCTCGGCGAGACCCCCAGCGCGGCGAGGTAGCCGTGGCCCGCGTCGTGCTCGTCGGCTTGCCCGGCGCCGGCAAGACGACGGTGGCTCGCGAAGTGGCCAAGCAACTCGGCGTGCCGTTCATTGACACCGATGAAGAGATGTTGCGTCGACACCACAAACCCGCCGGGCAACTGTTGCGCGACGTCGGTGAGACGCAGTTTCGAATTCTCGAACTCGAGGCGTTGGCGCGCGCCTTGACGCTCGATGCGGTCGTGGCGACCGGGGGTGGTGTTGTGTCGACCCGGGCGGGACTTGATTGGTTGCGCCCCGAACGCGTTGTCTGGCTCCGCGCGGACCCCGCCACATTGCTGACCCGCGTGAGTTCAACGGATCGTCCACTGCTTGACGGCGACGCCGCGAAGGCCCTGCAACATCTCTCGGCCGTGCGTGATCCGCTCTACGCCGAGATCGCCGATGGGATCGTTGATGCCGAGGCGCCGATCGACGACGTCGTGGAGTCAGTGCTGGCCTCGGTGGGAGAGTGGTCCGCATGATTGTGCCCGTCGAGCTCGCCGAACGCGGCTACGACGTCGTCATTGAGCATGGCGCTCGACGCCGACTCAACGAACTGGTACGCCGTCGCGCTCCGCACGCCAAGTTGGCCCTGGTGGTGGCTCCGGTGGCGTTGCAGCGCGAACCGTGGTTTGACTTCTCGATGGAGATTCCCTGGAGCGTGGTCACCGTGCCCGACGGCGAGCGAGCCAAGCGGCTCGAGGTGGTTGAGCAGCTAGCGGGAGAGTTCAGTTCGTTGGGCCTATCGCGCCAAGACGTGGTGATCTCGGTGGGCGGCGGAGCGACGAACGACGTGGCGGGTTTCGCCGCAGCGATCTATCAGCGCGGTGTCGCCGTTATCCACGTTGCCACGTCGCTGGTCGCTCAGGTTGATGCCGCCATTGGCGGAAAGACGGCGGTCAATCTCGCCTCGGGCAAGAACATGATCGGCTCGTTTCACCAACCGCTCGGCGTGCTCTGTGACCTCGACGCTCTCGCGACACTGCCGGAGCGTGAACGCCGATGCGGCCTCGGCGAAGTGGCCAAGTGTTGGCTACTTGCATCGCGCACCGCCGCGGAGTTGCGGGCGGCGAACGAGCTCGAGTGGATTGGCGCCGCGGTTCGCCTTAAGGCGGCCATTGTCAGCGCCGATGAGCGCGAAGGCGGCATGCGCGCGCTGCTCAACTACGGCCACACGCTTGCGCACGCGCTCGAGGTGCATACGGTCAACGGCCATCGACTGGATCTGCGACACGGCGAGGCCGTTGCGATTGGCCTCGCGTTCGCGGTTCGTCTCGCGCGCGCGCTCGGTCGGGTGGGCGACGACGCGGTGGCCGCCCACGATGAGGTGCTGGCCGAGTTCTCCTTGCCGACGCGGATGCCCGATGGTGTTGACATTTCCAGCCTCGTGCGCACGATGGGTCGCGACAAAAAGGCGCACCACTCATTGACGTTCGTCCTGGCGGGCGCCGCCGGCTTCGAGGTCGTCACCGACGTGGCCGCGAGTACGGTGCGCGCGGTCCTCGAAGAGTTCAAGGGAGAGTCGTGACCAGCACCGTCTTGTTGTTGTCTGGACCAAATCTCGACTTGCTCGGTACTCGAGCGCCCGCGATCTACGGCACTGCGACGTTGGACGAACACGTCGCCACGTTTCGTGATGCGGTGAAGTTGGACGTTCGACACATCCAGACCAATTCGGAGTCCGAGCTCATTGAAGCGGTGCACGCGGCGCGTGGTCGCGACGCCGCCATCGTGATTAACGCTGGCGCGCTGTCGCATACCTCATGGGCGTTGCGTGATGCGTTGGACACCTTTGAAGGTCCAAAGGTCGAAGTGCACCTCAGCAACCCGGCGGCGCGCGAGGGATTTCGCCACACGAGCACGCTGGCGGGCGTCGTGAACGGCACTATCGCGGGCTTTGGGGGACTGAGTTATCTATTAGCAGCGCGCGCGGTACGTGCACTTCTTAAAGCGTGATGACTTTCTCCTCCTAGACTCGTCGCGCTCCAACGCGCGAAAGGCCCGCGGTTCATGCCCGCCATCTCTAGTAACGACATCAAGAACGGCATCACGCTCAAAATCGACGACAACCTCTTTACGGTCGTGGAGTTTCAGCACGTCAAGCCGGGCAAGGGCGGCGCCTTTGTTCGCACCAAGTTGCGCAACGCGCGCTCGGGTGCGGTGATTGAGCGCACGTATCGCAGCGACGAGCGCCTCGAGCAAGCGATCATCGACAAGCGCGACATGCAGTACCTGTACCGCGACGGTGAGGACTACGTCTTTATGGACCAGTCCAGCTACGAGCAAGTGCCCGTCACGAGCAAGAACCTGGGCTCGGCCGCGAACTTCCTCAAGGAGACTGGCACCGCGATCTTGATGCTGAACGGTGACGAGATCATCGGGGTGGAACTGCCGGCGTCAGTCGAGTTGGTCGTGGCCGAGACCGAACCGGGTATTCAGGGCGACCGCGTCTCAGGTGCGCGCAAGCCGGCGACTCTCGAGACGGGCTACGTCACGCAGGTCCCGTTGTTCGTCGGACCGGGCGAGCTCATCAAGGTTGACACGCGCACCGGCGAGTATCTGACGCGCGCCTAGTGAGCGCGAGCGGCGCTGAGCGCCACCTGGCGCGCGAGCGAGCCTTTGAGCTGCTCTACGAACAGGCGATGAAGCAACGCAGCACCGCGCAAATCGTGGCCGACTTGGCGTTGGTACCCGATCCGTACACCTCAGAGATTCTCGCGGCCGTTGAAGCTCACCGCGCCGACGCGGAGGCCGCGCTGAGTCGGCACGCGCGCGACTGGCCGCTTGAGCGCATGGCGCTCGTTGACCGCATCATCATGACGATGTCGCTGTGTGAACTTCGACTGCCTGATGCGCCGCCGATTGCCGTCGTGCTCGATGAGGCTGTGGAGTTGGCCAAGACGTACTCCACGGACGCGTCGCCTTCGTTTGTCAACGGAGTGCTGAGCGCGTGTGTCAACGATCTCGAGTGATCGGTGCTGATGCCCGGTGACCGCAAGGTCAACCTCAGCGATCCCTCAGTTGTCAAGCTTTTTCACCACGCGCTGTACGTGCAGAGTTGGTGGGTCCTGCTCATCGCGGCGGCAATTGCCTCCGTCGCAGTATGGCGACGACGAGCCAACACGGTGCACGAAGTCCCCTCGCACTCCTATCTGCGCTGGTCCTTTGGATTCCTGTGGCTGATTGACGGCGCACTGCAACTGCAAAGTTCGATGCCGCTCGGATTGGCCAATCAGATCGTGGCTCCGTCAGCCAACGGTTCACCAACGTGGCTGCACTCCGTCGTCTTTACGGGAGTCGGCGTGTGGAACCGACACCCCATTGCGCTCGCCGCGGCGACGGCATGGATTCAAATGGGACTCGGCGCGGCCTTCCTCGCCACGCGCGGGACCACCCTGCGAGTCGTCGCGGCGGTTTCAATGGTGTGGGCATTCGTGATCTGGTTGGTGGGTAACGCCGCAGGGGGCGTGTTCTCGTCCGACTCGTCGATTCTGTTTGGTTGGCCCGGGGCAGTGGTGTTCTACTTCGTCGCGGGAATGTGGCTGGCCGGACCACCTCGTTGGTTTCCGCGCACGTTTTCGGTAGTCACGTTGCGACTTCTCAGTGTCGTCTTTGCTCTTGGCGCCGTCGTTCAAGCTCTGCCCGACCACGGTTTTTGGCACGGCGGGCCCACTAACCCATTGACGGCAATGACGCGCGAGATGTCCCAAGCCGCGCAGCCCTGGTTGATTCGAACCGTTGTACGACACTCAGGAGAGCTTGGCGCCCTCATGGGCGGTGGTCTCAATCTGGTGGTGATCTTTTGGCTGGCCGCGGTGTCGTTTGGTTTGTGGCGCGCCGCGCGCCGCGACGTGGTGTGGCCGCTCCGCACGTTGTACATCGGCGCGGCGCTTATCTGGCTCGTCGCTCAAGATCTGGCGGTCTTCGGCGGACTGTCCACTGACCTCAATTCGATGGTGCCAATTGTGGCGCTGGCCTGGTGTGCGTCCCCAGTCCGCCGAACGCTGACGGAGCGAACTTCGGTCACGCGACGAACCGACTTTGCCCCGTACCGAATCGCTCTCGGTGCACTGGGTGGTGCCATGGTGATTGTGGCCACCATCCCGTTCCTCATGGCGCCCATCTCTGACGCCGCGGAGACAACACTTTTTCTCGCACAAAACAAACAGTCATTTCAGTTGTTCCATTCGCCGGCGCCCACCTTCACGCTGACCAATCAGCACAACCAGCGAGTGACGATTCCCGCCACGACGGGCCGTTTTACGGTTCTGACCTTTCTCGATCCGAAGTGTTGGACGGACTGTCCGTTGCTGGCGCACCAGCTGCTCGATGTGCAGGCGAAATTGAGTCCGAGCGAACGAAAGCACGTGGCGTTCGTGGCGATTGCCGCCAATCCGTTCCACGAGACGCCGTCAGATCTGCGTGCCTTCATGGCCAAGCAGGGACTCAACCGCCTCGAGCATTTTCAGTTCGTGACGGGCTCGCTGGCTCAAATGCAGACCGTATGGGAGAGCTTTGCCATTCAAGTGTCAATGGTGGCGACCGACAAGATGAGCATTCACAGCGACGACGTCTACATCATCAATCCTCACGGTCAAGAGGTGGCGTTCATCCCGGACGATCCGGCCCCGGGATGGGCCGGTGAGCAGTCCGCGGCGACCGAGCTCCTCAGTGCGCTGCACACGGTGAAGGCGATCTAACCAGAACTATCGGTGCGGTGAACCTCGTCGAGGTACGCGTTGTAGCGCTTCATCGCCTCATCGCTGGACGTTTCGGTTCGCAGTCGTCGACGGGGACGGGACGGCTCGCCGCGAGCCTCTCGACAGAGCTGTCGCCACATAAATAACGCGTAGCCGCCGAAGAGCGGCCATTCAAAGACGTACGCCCAGCTGAGCGCATTGCCGCCCGCGGCTCGGCTCAGTTCGAAGCTGAACGCGCCCGCGCAGATGGTTTCGGCCAGCGCGAGACCGAGATGGAACCGCCAAAGCGGACGAGGCGACGACACGACGAGCGAGGTTAGAAGTCACCCGCCCGCGCCCCCGTTTCACGCAGTAGGATTGATTCCCGACAGTCGTGAAGCAGGTCCCGTGAGGCCTGTACGACCGGAGGAGAAGTGGCCGAAAGAGAACGCCGTCACGCGCGACCGCGCGGGGCCCTCTTTGTTCCCCGCGCTCAATTACTCAATGCCCGCGAGGTTGATCGCGCGGTGCGGCGCATGGCTCATGAAATCGTCGAGCACCACGACGAACCCGACGCTCTCGTTCTCATTGGGTTGCAGACCGGTGGTGTGCCGTTCGCCGATCGACTCGGTCGCGACCTGCTTGAAATCACCGGAAATCCCGTGGAGCGCGGCACTTTGGATGTTGCCTTTTACCGCGACGATCTGTCGCTGCATCCGGTTCTCGAATCAGCCGAGACCGCGATTGATGTGGATCTCACCGAGCGCGACGTGATCCTCGTCGACGATGTCCTCTTTACGGGACGCACGATTCGCGCTGCGCTCAACGCCCTGTCGGATTGGGGTCGTCCTCGAACAATCCAACTGGCCGTGATGATCGATCGCGGACACCGCGAACTGCCCATTCGGCCGGACTATGTCGGCAAGAACTTGCCGACGTCGCGAGAAGAGGCCATTGACGCCTCGCTTGATGGCGTGTCGATCGGAACGTTGGTGGCCAAATGATCACGTCACTGGCCGGCCGCGATCTGCTGACTCTCGAAGACGTCAGCCGTGACGCCATTCTCGAGGTGCTGGACCTCGCGGAGAGCTTCGCTGAGGTCAACGAACGCGCCGTACGCAAAGTTCCGCCGCTGAAGGGCCGCGTGGTCGCGTCGCTGTTTTTTGAGGAGTCGACGAGAACGCGGCTCAGCTTTGAAACCGCCGCCAAACGGCTGAGCGCCGACGTGCTCAGCCTCGCGGTGGCGACGAGCAGCGTGAAAAAAGGCGAATCGCTGCGCGACACCATCGCGACCATTGACGCGCTCGGAATCGACGCGGTCGTATTGCGTCACAGTTCGAGCGGCGCGGCTCACCAGGTGAGTCGCTTCGTACCGCATGTCCGGGTGATTAATGCCGGAGATGGCCAGCACCAACACCCGACGCAAGGTTTGCTCGATGTCTTCACGGTTCGCCGCGCGCTCGCCGAGCGACACGGCGTGAGCGCTCGAGAGAGTGGCGCTGATCTATTTGGCGGGTTGCGCGTCGTGATCGTGGGCGACATTCGCCACTCACGAGTCGCGCGCAGTGATGTCGACGCCTACACCGCCCTCGGCGCTGAGGTGCGACTGTGCGCGCCGGGCACCTTGCTGCCCGACGCCGTTGAACAGTGGCCGGCCAAGGTCGTCGACGATCTTGATGAGGCGCTGAGCTGGGCGGATGTTGTTGGCGTACTGCGACTGCAACGTGAGCGGGGGACCGGGTCCTTCGTGCCGAGTCTCGCGGAGTTCACCGCCACACACGGGCTGACCGCGCAGCGGGCGTCGCGACTGGCGCCGAGCACCCTCATCACGCACCCGGGCCCAATGAATCGGGGCGTCGAGATCGACTCCGTCGTGGCTGATTTGCCCCAGTCGCTGGTCGAACGACAAGTGGCCCACGGTGTCCCGGTTCGCATGGCGGTGCTGTTCCTCGCCCTCTCGGGTGCGGAGGTGATCGACGCCGATGAGTGAGACGATTCTCGTCGCGGGCGGCCACGTCGTCGCCCGCGACTCAGTGGTGCGCGCCGATGTGCTGGTTCGCGATGGAGTGATCGTGGAGGTCGCCGACGCCATCGCGGCGCCGCCCGGCGCCACGGTGATCGACGCGGCGGATTGCTGGGTCGGTCCAGGGTTCTTGGATCTGCACACTCATCTGCGCGAGCCCGGCCGCGAAGAGGCCGAAACAATCGAGAGCGGCGCGCGCGCCGCCGCCATCGGTGGCTACAGCGCCATTGTGGCGATGCCGAACACTGAGCCGGCGATCGACAGCGTGATCACGGCGAGCTACGTGCTCGAGCGAGGCCGACGCGCGGCGGTCGAGGTAGCCGTCGCGGGCGCCATCACCGTGGGACGCGCCGGAGAGCATTTGGCGCCGATGGCCGAAATGGCCGAACTCGGCGTGCGGCTCTTCACCGACGATGGCAACGGCGTGCAGAACCCGTCGGTGATGCGTCGAGCCATGACCTACGCCGCGCCGCTCGGCGTGCGCCTCGCCCAGCACTGCGAAGACGAGCACCTCGCGGCCGGCGGGGTGATGCACGAGGGCGAGCTCAGTTCGAAGCTGGGACTGCGGGGACGACCGGCGCTCAGCGAAGAGTTGATGGTGCTGCGAGATCTCGAGCTGGTGCGACTCACCGGAGCTGCGCTGCACTTCTTGCATCTCTCGACCGCTCGATCGCTCGCGCTGGTCACGGCCGCGCGATCAGAAGGGCTGCCGGTCTCGTGCGAAGTGGCGCCGCATCACCTGGAATTCGATGAGTCCGCGTGTGAGGGCTACGACCCGACGTTCAAGGTGCATCCACCGCTTCGATCACGACGCGACGTCGATGCGCTGCGCGCCGCCGTCATTCGCGGCGACGTCGACGCCGTGGCCACCGATCACGCCCCGCACGCGCCGCAGTACAAGGACCTGCCCTTTGACGAAGCGCCGCCCGGCATGCTCGGTCTCGAGCACGCCGCCAGCGTGGTTGTTGAGCTCCTCGGTCCGGAGCGCCCGACACAGTTCTTTGATGTGCTCTCTCGTCGCCCCGCGGCGATTGCACAACTGCGGGCCAACGACGTACGGGTTCAACACAGCGCTCACGGAGGAGAGATGCGTGCCGGTGAGGACGCAAATGTGGTGATCTTTGATCCGGCGAAGCGCTACGTGGTTGATCGGACCGCGCTACAGAGCCGGTCACTCAATACGCCGTACCAGGGCCGAGCGATGATCGGCGCGACGCGGGCGCTGGTGGTGCGCGGCCGCGTCGTAGTGCGCGACGGGAGTCTGACGTGACGCGCGAAAAGTCTCACATCGTGCTCGCCGACGGCACGGTCTTTGAGGGTTTCGCGGCGGGGCACCGTCCGGACTCAGGAATCAGTGAAGGCGAGTTCGTCTTTAACACAGCGATGAGCGGATACCAAGAGGTCATCACCGACCCGAGTTACGCCGGGCAAGTGATCGCGTTTACGTATCCGCACCTCGGTAACTACGGCGTGAATTCGCTCGATGAGGAGTCCTCACGCCCGTGGTGTCACGGGGTGGTCTGCCGCGATCTCGTCGAACTGCCGAGTAGTTGGCGCGCGGATGGGCCGCTTGAGAGTTATCTCGCCGATCGCGGTGTGGCGGTCATTACGGGAGTCGACACTCGCCGTCTCACTCGCCATCTGCGGTCCGCCGGCGCGCTGGCTGGCGTCTTTGGTCCCGCACCGCTTGAGGAGTTGGCCGCCCGCGCGCCGCACGCGCGGGGTACCGATGGCCGTGACCTCGTGAGCGAGGTGTCAACGTCTGAGACGTATCACGCGGGCGACGACGGACCGCGCATCGTGGCGATCGATTACGGCATCAAGACCTCGATGGTCCGTCAACTCGCGCAGCGCTTCAAGGTCACCGTCGTTTCGTCAAAGGTCTCCGTGGCCGAGATTGACGAGCTGGCCCCCGACGGGATCTTTCTCAGCAACGGACCCGGGGACCCCGCGGCGTTGCGCGACGAAGTCAACGTCATTTCGGGTGTGCTCGGGCGGTATCCCATCTTTGGGATCTGTCTCGGCCACCAGCTGCTGGCCACCGCGCTGGGCGCGACGACCTACAAGTTGCCCTTCGGACATCACGGCAGCAATCACCCCGTGAAGGATCTCAGTACCGGTCGCATTGAGATCACCGCGCAGAACCACAACTACGCGGTGGCGGCGGACTCACTACCGGGCGTCGATGTCACGCACGTCAACTTGAACGACGGAGTGATTGAAGGCGTGGCGAGCGCCGCGCAGCGGTGCTTTTCTGTCCAGTACCACCCCGAGGCGTCACCGGGACCCCATGACGCGCGGTACCTCTTTTCGAGATTCGACGACCTCGTGCGTGACGGCGCTCGCGTGACACGCTGATGCCGCGGCGCAACGACATCTCGTCGATCTTGGTGATCGGATCGGGTCCGATCGTCATCGGCCAAGCGTGTGAGTTCGACTACTCGGGGACCCAGGCCTGCCAGGTCTTACGCCACGAGGGGTACCGAGTGGTCCTCGTGAACTCCAATCCGGCGACGATCATGACGGACCCCGCGACCGCCGACGCCACCTACATCGAGCCGCTGGAAGTCGACGTCATTCGCGACATCATCGCCCTCGAACGCCCCGACGCACTGCTGCCAACGCTCGGAGGTCAAACCGCGCTCAACCTCACCATGGACTTGGTGCGCCTCGGGGTGCTCGAGAGTTTCGGCGTTGAGGTGATCGGCGCGACGCCGCAGGCCATCGCGACCGCCGAAGACCGCGACCAGTTCAAGCGGGCGATGGGCGACATTGGACTGCTCGTTCCCGAGAGCGGGTTCGCGCACTCGCTGGATGAGGCCGTTGAGATTGCGCGCACGATTGGCTTTCCGGTCATGGTTCGTCCGAGCTTCATCTTGGGCGGCGCAGGCACCGGCATCGCGCCGAGCGCCGAGGAGTTCGTCGCGCTGGCGCGCGAGGGTCTCGCCGCCTCGCCCGTGCACGAAATCTTGGTGGAGCGTTCAATCGCGGGCTGGAAAGAGTTTGAACTCGAAGTGATGCGCGATCGCAAGGACAATTGCGTGGTCGTCTGTTCGATTGAGAACTTTGATCCCATGGGTGTGCACACGGGAGATTCGATCACCGTCGCTCCGGCCCAGACACTCTCTGACGTTGAGTACCAGGCGATGCGCGACGACGCCTTCGCGGTGTTGCGACGCGTCGGAGTTGAAACCGGCGGCTCCAATGTGCAGTTCGCCGTGAACCCGACGACGGGCGAGCGCCTCGTTATCGAAATGAACCCGCGCGTCTCGCGCTCGAGCGCTCTCGCGTCCAAGGCCACCGGTTTTCCGATCGCCAAGATCGCGGCCCGGCTGGCCGTCGGCTACACCCTCGACGAGATCCCGAACGACATCACGCGGGCGACGCCGGCGAGTTTTGAGCCCTCCATTGACTACGTCGTGACCAAGGTGCCGCGCTGGGCCTTTGAGAAGCTGCCGGGTGCTGACGCCCGCTTGGGCACGCGCATGCAGTCGGTCGGTGAGGTGATGGCGATTGGTCGCACCTTCGCCGAGTCGCTGCAAAAGGCGCTGCGCTCTCTCGAGCAGGGCCGGGCGGGTTTTGGCGGCGAGGTCACCAACGAATTTGAGTCCCTCTCGCTGGACGAGCTGTGGGCGCGCTGTGAGGTGGCCACGCCGGAGCGCATCTTTGCGCTGCACGCGATGTTGGAGCGCGGTGCGGCAGTTGACGAACTCGCGGCCCGCACCGGCATCGATCCCTGGTTTCTGCGCGAACTCGCATCCATCGAACGCGCCGGGGCCGGCGTGCGAGGTGCGACAGTCGCGAACATCACGACACCGCAGTGGCGCGAACTCAAACGGCTCGGCTACTCCGACGGCCAACTGTCGGCGTTGACGGGAACCGACGTCACAACAGTGCGCACCGCGCGCGAAGGAGCGGGCGTGCGCACGGTCTTTAAGACCGTCGACACTTGCGCCGCGGAGTTTGACGCGACGACGCCGTATCACTACTCCAGTCACGACGACGACAGCGAGGTGCGTCACAGCTCTCGCCAGCGCGTCATCATCCTCGGTTCTGGACCGAACCGAATTGGCCAGGGCATCGAATTCGACTACTGCTGCGTGCACGCCTCACTGGCGCTGCGCGAGCTCGGCTACGAGTCCGTGATGATCAACTGCAACCCCGAGACCGTCTCGACGGACTACTCGACGTCGGATCGGCTTTACTTTGAGCCGTTGACCGCCGAAGACGTCGGCGCCGTGATTGACGCCGAACGCCGCGCGTCAATCGACGGCGGTGCCGTGGCGGGTGTGATTGTGGCGCTCGGCGGCCAAACGCCGCTCAAGCTCGCCCAATCGCTCGAGCCGTCATTGGTGCTCGGCACTCCGGTCGCTTCGATTGACGCCGCAGAGGACCGCGCCCGCTGGAGCCAGATCTGCGAACGGATCGGCGTCGCGCAACCACCCGGTGATACCGCCACAACGCTGCAGGGCGCGTTGGCGGTCGCCCAACGGATCGGCTACCCGGTGCTCGTGCGGCCGAGTTACGTCCTCGGCGGTCGCGCGATGCAGATTGTCTATGACGACGAAGCACTCACCAGCGCGATGACCGATCTCTTAAAGGAGCACGGAGCGCTCGCCCGCGAAGGTGGCGTGAGCGCCGAGCGCCCGGTGCTCATTGACAAGTTCCTCGAAGACGCCATCGAAGTTGACGTGGACGCGGTGCGTGACAGCTCCGGTGACGTCTTTGTCGCGGGCGTCATGGAGCACGTCGAAGAAGCCGGAGTGCACTCGGGTGATTCGGCTTGCGCTCTGCCGCCGCAGTCGCTCTCGGCCGGCATCATTGACTCGATCACTGAGTTGACCGAGCGCATCGCGGCCGCACTGGACGTCGTCGGACTCATCAATGTGCAGTACGCCGTCAAGGGCGACGACGTCTTTGTGCTCGAGGCCAATCCCCGCGCGTCGCGCACGGTTCCGTTCGTCGCCAAGGCCACCGGCGTGGAGCTGGTGAAGGTGGCGGTGCGCGCGATGCTCGGGCACTCCTTGGCCTCAATGCGCGAGAGCGGACTGGTGCCCGCGACGACGCCCTGGCCGAACTACGTCAGCGTGAAAGAAGCCGTTCTGCCCTTCAGTCGTTTCCCGACGGTCGACACCGTGCTCGGACCCGAGATGCGCTCGACCGGTGAGGTGATGGGCATTGGTGAAAGTTTCGGCATCGCCTTCGCCAAGTCGCAACTGGCCGCGGGAACGCGACTGCCGCGAGAGGGCACGGTGTTCTTGTCGTTGGCCGATCGCGACAAGGTTCAAGGACTCGAGCTCGCGCGCCATCTGCGCGAACTCGGCTTTCTACTCGCCGCCACGGCGGGCACCGCCGCAATGTTGAACGAGCATCACGTGGCCGTCGCCACATTGGTGGGCAAAGTGCAGAACGATGACGGTCTGCACGACGCGGTGCAGCTGATCGCCCGCGAGCAGATTCAAATGGTGATCAATACGCCGTCGGGTCGCGGCGCGCGCGCGGACGGTGCGCACATTCGTACGGCATGTGTCACTCACAAGGTGCCGTGTCTCACCACCTTGGCCGCGGGACTCGCTGCCGCGCGCGGAATTGCGGACACGCTCGAACACGGGTGGCGAGTGCGCTCGCTGCAGGATCTTCACGCGTGAGGCGCTCGATCGACCTCACCACGCACGTCGGCACCGTCACTCTTCGTTCCCCGATTCTCACGGCGTCGGGTACGGCGGGTCACGGCGACGAACTCGCGGGCTACGGCGAGCTCTCTCAACTCGGTGCCGTGGTGTCCAAATCTCTCGCGAGCTTCGCGTGGCCCGGGAACGCGGCGCCCCGGGTGTCGCCGGCGGGAATCTCCATGATCAACTCCGTCGGACTCGCGGGACCCGGTGTGAAGGCGTGGCGGGAGACCGATCTGCCGGCCCTGTTGTCACGGGGCGCGACAGTGATTGGCTCGATCTGGGGCCGCACCATCTCCGAATTCGCCGACGCCGCCGCGGCGATGGCCGGCGCGCAAATTGCGGCGCTGGAAGTCAATGTCAGCTGCCCGAATCTCGAGGACCGGTCGGCGATGTTTGCGCACTCCGCCGAGGCGACCGCCGCTGTCGTGACGGCCAGTGCGGTCGCCGGAGTGCCGCTGTGGGTGAAGCTCAGTCCCACGACGCCACAACTCGTAGAGGTCGCCGAAGCGGCCGAGCGCGCCGGAGCGAGCGCGCTGGTGGTCGCCAACACGCTGACGGGGCTGTACCTCGACATCGAGACCGGACGCGCGACGCTCGGGCGCGGCGGCGGGGGAGTGAGCGGCGTCGAGATCTTTCCGGTCGCGCTGCGTGCCGTCTACGACGTCTGCGCGGCCTTGCCCGCAACCCCCGTCGTGGGTGTCGGCGGGGTGCGATCGGCGCGCGACGTCGTCGCCATGTTGATGGCTGGCGCGCACGCTGTCGAGATCGGCACCGCGGCGTTGGCGCGCCCGCGCGCGCTGTGGCGCATTCAGCGAGACCTCGCGCGCTGGATGGCTGCGCACCAGACGTCACAGATCACCGACATAGTGGGGAGGGCCCATGGACCAGAATTTCGCTGAACGATTGAGCGAGAGGATCCGCGACGTTGGTCCGTTGTGCGTCGGCATCGACCCGTCGCGACGGCTGTTAAGCGCCTGGGGCCGCGACAACGACGAAGTGGGCCTCGAATACGCCGCGCTCACGATGCTGCACGCCGCCATCGGGGCCGCAGCAGCGGTGAAACCGCAGGTCGCGTACTTCGAACGGTTCGGATCGGTGGGATTTCGAGTACTCGAGCGCCTCATAAGCGAAGCGCGCGACGCCGAAATTCTGGTGGTGGCTGACGCCAAGCGCGGCGATATTGACTCGACCAACGACGGCTACGCCGAAGCGTGGATGGATCCGCACTCGCCGTTAGCGGCCGACGCCGTGACCGTGCATCCCTACCTCGGCTTTGGGGCGCTGCACCCCTTCATCGAACGAACGCGCCACTCCGGACGCGGCGTGTTCGTTGTCGTCGCCAGTTCCAACGAGGAGGGTCGCGAGATTCAGCACGCCACGACCGCGAACGGCGAACTGGTCGAAGACGCCCTTTTGCGCGCCATTGCCGAGGTCAATGAGAGCGCAGACGGGCTCGGTGGAGTCGGCGCAGTGGTCGGCGCAACTCGCGGGCGTCCGCACTTTGCGCTCGAGCAGCTGCGCGGTCCCTACCTCGTGCCCGGTGTGGGTGCTCAGGGCGCCTCCGCCGAGCACGTCGCGCGACTCTTCGAACGGTGCCCGACCGGCTCGGTGCTCGCCAACGTGGCGCGCGCGATCGGTGACGCCGGTCCTGAACCACGAGCACTGCGTGACGCCGTGCAGCGCTGGCGCGACGATCTCGTCGCGGCACTCGCAATTTAAGAGGCGCTCGAACCCGCCACGGCGTGGCGGTCGCTGAGATGAGACGACGCTCCTGCGCCCCGCGCCGACGGCGACCTTCAGTGAAACGAGATAGTTTCTGCGCGTGCCGCCGACACCACCATCGCTGTCGCAAGAGCAACGTGTCGCGGCGTCAAAATTGGCCGTCGCCAATCGCCGCCGTCGCGCGGAAGTCAAGAACCTCATCAAGTCGGGCGACCTGTCACTCGAGGAGATTTTCGAGTTGGCCGAGCAAGAAGAGTGTGTGGCGCAGATGAGAGCCGCGGATCTCATTGGTGCGCTGCCCGCCATTGGTGAAGTCAAAGCCAAGAAGATCATGAACGCCGCGGCGATCGCGTCGAGTCGGCGGATTCGAGGACTCGGCCCGCGTCAACGAGCGGAGCTGTTCAGAGCCCTTGTGCGCTGAGCGGTCGAGCGTTGTGCTCATTGGTCCGGGCGGCGTCGGCAAAGGAACAATTGCGCGTCGACTAGTCGAGCGCGATCCGTCGCTGTGGCTCTCGCGCAGTTGGACCACGCGGGCCCGACGTGTCAGCGAGCGCGGCGATGAGTACACGTTCGTGGATCGCGCCAGCTTTGAGGCAGCGATCGAGCGCGGCGAATTTCTGGAGTGGGCCGAATTTCACGGCAATCTTTACGGCAGTCCGTTGCCCCGGATCGATCAAGGCCAACGAGTGCTCTTTGAGATCGACGTCCAAGGCGCCTCGAGCATCCTGTCGCTCCAGCCGGACGCGACGGTCATTTTGCTGGAACCGCCTTCGAGCGAGCACCTGCGTGAGCGTCTGAGGGGCCGCGGGGACACCACTGAACACGTCGAACGTCGATTGGCTGCGAGCGAAGAGGAGATCGCCCTCGGAAAGGCGGTGGCGCACCACGTGGTGGTGAACGAGGATGTCGAGCGAACGGTCGACGAGATCCTCTCTATACTTAATGGGCCCGATGAGTCCGTCGGGAACCCTCCCAAGGAGTCACGTTGAGCGCTGAGCGCCCCACCCTCGTCGATCCCCCGATCGAGCCGTTACTCGCGTCCGCCGAGAGCTCGAAGTTCACCCTCGTGGCCGTGGCGGCCATGCGGGCGCGCGAGATCAACGAGTACTACAACGGACTCGGTCAGGGCCACGGCGCGCTCATTCCGCCGCAGGTCAACTCGCTGTCGAACAAGTCACTCTCGCTCGCTCTCGAGGAGCTCTACGAGGGCAAGTTGCAGGTCCGCCGTCCGACCCCCGAGGAGCGCGAAGCCGAGCGCTTGGAGGCCGAGGCGAAAGAGCAGGCCCGACGCGACGCCTCGCTCGACGAGTTCATCGCGTCGAATGACCTCTTCGACGCCTAGGGGCACCACACCTCGCATTGTTCTCGGCGTTGCCGGCGGCATCGCCGCTTACAAGGCAGTCGAGTTACTGCGTCAACTCCGCGATCGCGGCTACTACGTCGCGCCGGTGCTCACCCCCGACGCCACGCGATTCGTCGGTGCACTGACCTTTACCGCTCTGGCGAGTGAGCCGGCGCGCACATCACTGTTCGACGACCCAAGTACGCCGATCCCGCACACGCGACTCGGCCAGTTAGCCGATCTCATCGTGGTGGCTCCCGCGACAGCGCACCTCATTGCGCGGTTGGCCGCGGGCGTAGCGGACGACCTGTTGACCGCAACGATCCTCGCCTCGCGCGCCCCGGTTCTCATCTGTCCGGCGATGCACACCGAGATGTGGGAGCAACCGTCAGTGCAAGAGAACCTCGCCGTGCTGCGACGGCGCGGGACCTCGGTGCTTGAACCGGACGACGGGCCGTTAGCTGGCGGCGACAGCGGCGCGGGTCGGCTCCGCGAACCCGAGGAAATTGCTCAGATCGTCGCATCGATGATTGAACAGCCCCGCGGGATCCTCTCGGGTCGGCGCGTTCTCGTGACCGCGGGGGGAACGCGCGAACCAATCGATCCGGTGCGCGTGATTACGAATCGCTCCTCGGGCCACCAAGGTCACGCGATCGCAGAAGTCGCCGCCCGTCTCGGCGCCACGGTGACGTTGGTGACCGCGGCGCGGCGCCCACTCGCCCTCGACGTGGCGCGAGTGATCGAAGAGATCCGCGTGAACACCGCCCACGAGATGGCCGAAGCGGTGTTAGATCGCAGTGCCACGTTTGATGTCGTGATCAAGGCCGCGGCCGTCGCCGACTTTGCGCCACGCGCAGTGAAGCAGAAGATAAAGAAGGAGAATGGCGTTCCCGAGATTGAGTTGGAACCCACGCTCGACATCCTCTGTGAACTTGTCAACCGCCGTGAAGTCGGTCAAGTCATCGTGGGATTCGCCGCGGAAACTGAGGACGTCATCGCTCGAGGAATGGCAAAGCGCCGTCGCAAGGGGTGCGACATCTTGGTGGTCAACGACGTGTCCGCCCCGCAGGTGGGATTTGAACACCCCACCAATGAAGTGTCCGTGATTGAACGCGACGACACCGTCACGACGATTTCGTTGCGTTCCAAGGAGTCAATCGCCGAAGCGATCTTGACTATCGTTTCTTCGACGCTCAGCCAAGGAGTTTGATGAGCCCGCGCACGCTGTTTACGTCGGAGTCCGTCACTGAAGGTCACCCCGACAAGATTGCCGACCAGGTCTCTGACTCGGTCCTTGACGCAATCCTCACCCAGGATCCCAACGCGCGCGTGGCGTGTGAGACGTTGCTCACGACAGGACTGTGTGTCGTCGCCGGAGAAATCACGACCTCCGCGATCGTCGACATCAACTCCATTGCGCGTCGCACGATCGCCGAGATTGGCTATGACGACAGCGCCAAGGGGTTCGACGCGAACACCTGCGCGGTGCTCGTAACTCTCGACAAGCAGAGTCCCGACATTGCCGGGGGCGTCGACGTCGCCTTTGAGCAGCGCACCGGCGCCGGCGGCGAGGACGCGCTCAACTCACAAGGCGCCGGCGACCAGGGCCTGATGTTCGGCTACGCCTGCGATGACACCGACGACCTCATGCCGATGCCGATCTGGCTGGCGCACCGGCTGTCGATGCGCCTGGCGCAGGTTCGTCGCAGCGGCCAGCTGACCTACCTGCGCCCCGACGGCAAGACTCAAGTCACGATTGTCTACGAGGACGGACGACCGGTGGCCGTGGACACCGTGCTCATTTCCACCCAGCACGAAGACGGCTACGACAGCCAGACCACGATCCGCCAGGACCTGATCGAGCACGTCATTAACCCGATGCTGCCCGCCGAGCTCGACAGCAAGAACGCCAAGATCTACGTCAACCCGTCCGGCAAGTTCGTGCTCGGTGGACCGCACGCTGACGCGGGACTCACCGGGCGCAAGATCATCGTGGACACCTACGGCGGCATGGCGCGCCACGGCGGGGGAGCCTTCAGCGGCAAGGACCCGAGCAAGGTGGACCGCTCCGCGGCGTACGCGGCGCGCTGGGTCGCCAAAAACGTGGTCGCCGCCGGAGCGGCGGCGCGCTGCGAAGTGCAAGTCGCTTACGCCATCGGCGTCGCGCGACCGGTGTCGGTGCTGATTGAAACCTTCGGCACCGAGCGAGTCGACCGCGAACAGATCGCGAAGGCCGTCGAACAGATCTTTGACCTGCGCCCGGCCGCGATCATCGCCGAATTGGAACTGCGCCGGCCGATCTACCAAAAGACCGCGGCGTACGGACACTTCGGACGTTCCGACGCCGGCTTTACCTGGGAGCAGACCTCACGCGTGGACGCGCTTAAAAGCGCGCTCTCGCTGAGCTAGGTGGCCGCGGCGCGAGCCGTTCAGGTCGTCACCGAGGTCGCTCCGCTCGAGCGACCGTTCGATTATCTCGTCACTGAAGCCACCTCGCGTGTCGCAGTGGGCGACCGGGTCCGTGTGGATCTGCACGGCCGCTCGGTGCGCGGTTGGGTCGTTGGTGAGTCCAGTAACGATGAGTCGCGTGAACTAAAGCCCCTGGCCAAATGGCTCGGGCTCGGTCCACCTCCCGCGCTGATTGAGCTCTTGCGTTGGTGCGCGTGGCGTTGGGATGGGCCGCTTGCGCGTTTCTTGCTCGCGGCCTCCCCGGTGCGTGTCGTCAGCGCCCTTCCAACGGCTGCGGCAAAAACGCCACTCAGCGACGAATCGCGCTCCTCGGTGCTCGATCAGCCCTCAGGTGTCGTGCGGCTTGCTCCGACGATCGATCCGCTCGGACTAGTGCTTGCGGCCTACGCGGCGAGCGACGGCCGCGACGGCTCCGTGTTGGTGCTCGCGCCGACCGAGGCGTGGGCAACGCGGCTGCTCGGTCGTCTCGCTCAGCGCGGGCTGGCCGTCGCCTCGGCCAGCGAGTGGGAGAAAGCACGAGCGGGCTGGCCGGTCATCGTTGGCGCGCGCGGCGCGGCGTTCGCCCCGACACCGCGCATCGCCGCGGCCGTCGTGATTGACGCGGACGACGAGGCGTATCGCTCCGAGGCGTCACCGACTTGGTGGGCGCCGGAGGTGGTCGCCGAGCGATGCCGACGAGACGGTGCGCCCATGTGGGTGAGTTCGCCGCTGCCTTCACCCACGCTCATTGAGCAGTTCGGACACGTGAGCGTCGCTGACGACGAGTTCGCTCGCTGGGGCAACGTGCAGGTCGTTGATCGACGCCGCGGCGATCCCCACGACGGCGCTTTGGCCGCGGAGTCGGTGACCGCAGCGCACCAGGCCCTGGACGGCGATGAGCCGATCGCGGTAGTGGTCCTGTTGCAACGTCTCGGCGCGGGACGTCTCTTTGCGTGTCGCGAATGCGGCGAGTTGGCGCGATGCGAACAGTGCGGCTTGGCCGAACAGGAACGCGACGGTCATCTGGAGTGCCCCGCGCACGGCGGCGCTCGACTTCTGTTCTGCCGATCGTGCGGCTCGTTGGCATTGCGCAAAGTGCGAAGCGGCGTGACGACGCTCGCGCGCGACGTCGGTGCCCAACTCGGTCAAAACGTGGCCGAAATCACCGCGTCGTCATCGGTCAGCACCCCGAGCGCTCGCGTCGTGGTCGGCACCGAAGCGGTGTGGCAGCGCGTTCGCCGGGCCGGTGTGGTGATCTTCGCGGACTTTGATCAGTACCTACTCGCGCCGCGCGAACGCGCGCGACGTGACGCGATCTTGGCGGTGGCCCGCGCGTCTCGCCTCGTTGGATCGCGCCGCGACGGACGCGGCCGAGTGATCTTGCAAACGCGCCGCGGCGATGACGCCGTGTTGTCGGCGATCACGACCGGTCAGTTCGACGCGATTAGTGATGACGAATGTCGCGACGCGCGCGATCTGCACCTGCCGCCGTACGCGGCGCGCGCGGAGGTGTCGGGCGACGGGGCGCACGAGTTCATTGCCCGACTGGCCGACAGCGCTCTATCGATCTCGATCTCCGGCGACCACTACGTCGTGCGCGCGGATCGCATCGAAACTCTCGCGGATCGACTCGCCGTAACCGAGCGTCCCGCGGGTCGGCTCCGAGTTGCGGTCATCTAACGCCGGTAGTTTGGCCGCGTGACGACGATGCCCATTCGGGTCTACGGCGACCCGGTTCTCAATCAGCGCACGCTCGAAGTCACCGAGATTGACGGTCGAATCGCCTCGTTGGCGGACTCCATGATTACGACCATGTACGCGGCGCCGGGCGTCGGCCTCGCCGCCAATCAAGTCGGCATTCAAAAGCGGTTGTTCGTCTACGACAAGGGCGACGGTCCCGTCGTCATTGTCAACCCCGAGATCGTCGAGTCCGACGGGGAGTGGACCTACGAAGAGGGGTGCCTCAGCGTGCCGGGGCTCAGCTGGGCGATTACTCGACCGAATCAAATTCATCTGGTCGGCTACGACCTCAACGGCAATGAGATCTCCATTGAGACCGACGAATTCGAGGGTCGCATCTTTCAACACGAGATGGACCACTTAAACGGCGTGCTGCTCGTCGAGCGTCTTGATGACGACCAAAAGAAGGCGGCCAAGAAACTGCTGCGTCAGCGGGCGATCGATGAGGCGAGCCCCGACCCCGACGGTCTGCGATCCCTGCTGGGCGACTAGTGCGCCTCGCGTTTCTCGGCTCGCCGCCCGCGGCGGTGCCGACGCTCACGGCTCTTGTTGCTGCCGGACACGAGATCACCGTGGTCGTGAGCGCCCCGGACCGACGTCGCGGCCGCGGCAGCGCGCTCGTGCCGACGGCCGTAAAGGATGCCGCCCTCGAGTTGGGCCTCCCGATTTCTACTGCGGTCGCCGATGTGGCGAGCAGCGGCGCGGAGCTGGGCGTCGTCGTCGCCTACGGCGCGATGATTCGTCGCGCAGCATTAGAGGCGACTCCGTACGTCAACGTTCACTTCAGCGCGCTACCTCGCTGGCGCGGTGCGGCTCCCGTCGAGCGAGCAATTTTGGCCGGTGACGAGACGACCGGCGTCTGCGTGATGCAGCTCGAAGAAACCCTCGATACCGGACCGCTGTACGCCAGTCGGACAACCACCATTGATGACAAGAGTGCCGAGGTTCTTACGAATGAGTTGGCAGAAATGGGCGCGACGCTATTGACCGACTCTTTGGCGAATTGGTCAGAACTGGTGCCGGAGCCTCAAAGCGGAGCCGCGACCTACGCGGACAAGATCACGCCAACTGATCGAGAACTCGACCCAGACCGCACCGCGAACGAACTGGCTCGCATCGTTCGAATTGGCCGCGCGAACGCCGATATCGACGGCCGCCGCATCATTGTGGAACGCGCGCAGGCTCAACACGAGCACGTCGCGGCCGGCACGGTGCTCACCCAGGGCGGTCGGGTGGTGCTCGGCACGCGTGACGGATCGCTTGAACTCGACGTGTTGCGCGAGGCGGGTCGACGCGCGGTGACGGCCAGCGAGTGGATCAACGGATTGGGCGCGCGAACTGCCCTCAAATGGAACCGTCCGCACCGAGTGCGCCCGTAGTCTGACGGTCGTGAGCGGCATCGACCCCGGGGTCGTTGGCTCACTACGCATCGCCCCGTCGGTGCTGTCTGCGGACTTCTCGCGCCTCGCCGACGCGGTGCGTGAAGTGGACGGTGAGACCGATTGGTTGCACGTCGACGTAATGGACGGGCACTTCGTGCCGAATCTCACGATCGGTCCTGCGGTACTGACGTCGCTGCGACCGCACAGTTCGCGGTTCTTTGACTGTCACTTGATGATCGAAGAACCCGATCGATACCTCGAATCGTTCGCGAAGGCGGGTGCTGATGGTTGCACTGTGCACGTCGAGGTCGGACGAACTAGTCAGCACATTTCCCAGATGCGTGAACTTGGACTGCGTGTCGGGCTGGCCGCGAACCCCGATGCGCCGCTCGAACTCGTCGAGCCATTCCTGGATCAGATCGACCTGCTGCTGCTCATGACCGTGTTTCCTGGTTTTGGCGGCCAGAGCTTTATCGGCGACGTGATGTCCAAAGTCAGTCGCGCTCGCGAGATTCGCGAGCAACGTCAGCTGGCCTTTGACATCGAAGTGGACGGCGGTATCGATCCAACCACGGCTCCGATTGCGGTGGCGGCGGGTGCGAACGTGCTCGTGGCCGGCAGCGCAATTTTTGGCCGTCCCGCACCGCTCGAGGCGGCGAAGTCCCTTCGAGAGGCGGCGCTGCAGCCGGCCCGATGAGCACTGATGCCTCCTTCATGGAGGCGGCGCTAGAGAAGTCGCGAGAGAGTCGACGAATCGCGCCTCCGAATCCGTGGGTGGGCTGCATCTTGGTGGACGCGAACGGCACGGTGATCGCGACTGGTGCGACCGAGGCACCCGGACACCGACACGCCGAAGTAGTGGCAATTGAGGCCGCGGGCGGCACGGCTCGTGGCGCCACCGCGTACGTCACCCTTGAACCGTGCAGTCACGTGGGTCGAACCGCCGCGTGTAGCGATGCTCTCATCGCCGCGGGCGTGACGCGGGTGGTTGTCGCCATCGAGGATCCCGACAGTCACGTTCGCGGATCGGGACTGACCGCGCTGCGACATGCGGGCATCACGGTCGAGCTCGGCGTCGGCGCTGAGTCGGTCGCTTCCGAATTAGCGCCGTATCTGTGGCATCGACGCACGGGCCGTCCCTACGTCGTGGCGAAAGTGGCCGCCACGCTTGATGGCGTGGTGGCGATGGCCGATGGCGCGAGTCAGTGGATTACGTCACGAGGCGCTCGAGAGGACGCGCACGAGTTGCGAGCCGACAGCCAAGCAATTCTCGTGGGGGCCGGCACCGTGCGCAGTGACGACCCTCGCTTGACGGCACGCACGGCAGCGGGCACCTTTGAACCACTGCGCGTGGTGCTCGGCACGGCGCCCGCGACCGCGCAGGTGCATCCGTGTCTTGAACGACACGGCGATCTTGGACCGATACTCGACGAATTAGGTGAGCGCGGCGTGCTGCAGCTGCTCGTAGAAGGCGGACCGAGAACGCTCTCGGTGTTCGCTGCCGACAATTTGGTCAATAAATTCGTGTGGTACGTGGCGCCGGCGTGGGCGGGGTCGCGGGAAACGAGCGGTGCGCTGAGCGCTCTCGGGACCGCGACGATGGCGTCGCTGCGACGAGGTCGCGTTAGTGACGTGCGCCGAGTCGGCGATGATGTGCGTATCGACGTGGAGGTCTGATGGCTCTGTCGACAGTTGAAGAGGCGATCGCAGCGGTGCGCGCCGGCGGGATGGTGGTGGTCGTTGACGACGAAGATCGCGAGAACGAGGGCGACCTGATCATGGCCGCCGAGGACGTGACGCCCGAGGCGATGGCGTTTTTTCTCGCGCACACGTCCGGCGTGTTCTGCGCCCCGCTCGAACCCGCGCGAGCTGACGAACTCGATCTGCCGCTCATGGTGGTGGCCAATACCGAGGCTCTGCGCACCGCCTTTACGGTGTCGGTTGACTACCGCCACGGCACGACCACGGGCATCTCGGCCCACGATCGCGCCGCCACGATTCGCGCGCTCATTGACCCCGAGACCCGACCGAGTGACCTCAACCGACCGGGGCACATCTTTCCGTTGCGCTACCGACCTGGCGGGGTGCTCAAGCGCGCCGGACACACTGAAGCGACGGTTGATCTCTGTCGACTCGCGGGCAAGGTACCCGCAGGTGTGCTTTGTGAGATCGTGACCGCGGACAAATCCTCAATGGCGCGACTGCCTGAACTCGAACAGTTCGCCGCCGAACACAACTTGCCGATCATCTCGATTGCCGACTTGATTCGTTACCGTCGTCGAACTGAGAAATTGGTCCGTCGAGTGGCACGAGCCTCGCTGCCGACGGAGCACGGTGAGTTCGAAGTGCACGTCTATGAGAACGTGCTCGACGGCCAACAGCACATGGCGCTCGTCTACGGCGACTTGAGCACCCAAGAGAGCGTGCTCGTGCGCGTGCACTCAGAGTGCTTGACGGGTGACGTCATTGGCTCGCTGCGTTGTGACTGCGGCCCCCAACTGCACACCGCACTGGCCAAAGTGGCTGCCGAGGGCGCCGGTGTTGTGGTTTATCTGCGGGGCCAAGAGGGCCGTGGGATCGGCCTCGGCCACAAGATCCGCGCCTACGCGTTACAAGAGGACGGACGCGACACCGTCGAGGCCAACTTGGAGTTGGGCCTACCCATTGATTCGCGCGAGTACGGCATCGGGGCGCAGATCCTCGTGGACCTCGGCGTCTCGAACATGCGCGTGATGACCAACAACCCCGCCAAGTACGGCGGGCTCGAAGGCTTCGGACTCAACATCGTGGAACGGGTGCCGCTGGAAAGCCGTCCCACTGAGTTCAACATCAACTACCTGCGCACCAAGCGCGAGCGCTTGGGTCATCTCCTTGAGGGACTTGATGGCGGGCAGTGATCTCGCGCCGGCGGATCCGGCGCGCGACGACGAACTCGCTCGTCTCGCCGGCAGTTACGTCCAAGCCAGCGGAGACGGGCGCGGAGTGCGCGTCGCGCTGGTGTGCGCGCGCTTTAACGGCGCGATTACCCAAGACCTCTTGGAAGGTGCGCTTCGGGCACTCAGTGACGCGGGGACTGATCGCGCTGACATCACGGTGGCGTGGGTCCCGGGAGCTTTCGAGATTCCGCTCGTCGCGCGCGCGATGATTCTCGGCGCGACGCAGCCCGACGTGGTGATTGCGCTCGGCGCTGTCGTGCGCGGAGACACCCCCCACTTTGATTTCGTCGCGGGGGAGTGCGCTCGCGGACTTCAAGAGGTGCAGCTCGCCACGGGACGGCCCGTGGTCTTCGGAGTGCTGACGACTAACACCCTCGAACAGGCCCGGGCGCGCAGCGGGGTGGATGATTCCAACAAGGGAGCCGAGTGCGCCCGCACTGCACTGGAAATGGTGCAACTCACGAAGAATCGATCACTGCAGCCGTGAGCGCCGGAGTAGTCGTGAAATTCGACCAGGCGGTGGGAACCGGCGAGATCGAGTCTGACGATCGTCGTATCTATCCGTTTCACTGCACCGAGATTGCCGATGGGTCGAGATCGATCGACGTGGCGACGCGCGTCGTGTTTCAGATCTCAGTTGGACGACAAGGCCGCGACGAGGCCACGGCGATCTACTCGCGCTGATCGGCGCTCAGGCGCACGAAGGCCATCTGCATTTGGCTGAGTCCTTCGGCCAAGAGCGCCGAGTGTTCGCCCAAGCGATCACCCACCGAGTCGAGCAGCCCGCTGACCGCGTCGATCACCAGTTGAGCGGACTCGAGTTGCGCGGGTTCGGCCGAGAGATGCACCGCCGCGAGCTCTAAGAGGTGAAAGACGTGGTTGGCCACCACGATGTCCGGTGGAGTGGCGCGCAGTGCGCGCACCGCGTCCTCGCTCAGCACCCCGTCGTCAGAGAACGACTCGTCCGACACGACTGCTAACGTACTGGGCCAATTCACAGCAAGCGGAACTGGCGTGCCGGTTCCCACCTGGCCACTGATGGTGCGCCAGGTCCGGCGACTGGTTCCGCTTGGTGTGGCGACACGCACGTGTCGTGCCAAAAAGGAGACAGTTATCGCCACAGTGCCCGGTGAGCACCGCGTGAATGATCGCATTCGCGTGGAGACCATCCGACTGATCGACCACGAAGGAGAGCAGCGCGGCGTCGTCACGACGCGCGAGGCGCTCGCTCTGGCGCGCAGCCTCGATCTAGATCTCGTCGAGATCGCCCCGACCGCGAACCCACCCGTTTGTCGCATCATGGACTACGGCAAGTTCAAGTTCGACGAGGCCCAGCGCGCCAAAGAGTCCCGCCGCAAATCCCAAAACGTCGGAGTCAAGGAGATGAAGTACCGCCCGAAGATCGGGGACCAGGACTTCAGCACCAAGACCCGCCTCGTGGAGAAGTTCCTGTCGGAAGGTCACAAGGTCAAGGTCACCATCATGTTTCGCGGTCGTGAGTCCGCGCACCCCGAACTCGGCAAGAAGATCCTCGATCGGATCGTCGAGCGCGTGGGCGAACTCGGCAAGGTGGAATCCTCCGCCAAGCTCGACGGCAAGAACATGACGATGGTTCTCGGTCCCGACCGTCGCCAGCGCCCAGCGCGCCCGGCGACCGAGGGCATCGAATCGACCAACGGAGTTATTACCGAGGCGCCGGTCGGCGTTAGCGAGGAGAGCAGTCATGCCCAAGATGAAGAGTGAGAGTCGCGCGAAAAAGCGCATCAAGATCACCGGCACCGGCCGGCTGCGTCGGCGTCAGGCATTTCGTGGCCACTTGATGGAGGCGAAGCGGTCCGTTCGCGCCCGTCGGCTCGAGGGAGACCGTGATCTGGCCCCCGGTCAAGAAAAGCGCGTCAAAAAGATGATGGGTCTGTAGGTAAGGAGACGACATGGCACGAGTCAAGCGAGCAGTCAACGCCAAAAAGCACCACAAGGCGATCCTCGAAGAGGCCAAGGGCTACTACGGCAACCGGTCCCGTTCGTTTCGCGCGGCCAACCAGGCCGTCCAGCACGCCGGGGTGTACGCCTTTCGCGACCGTCGCGCGCGCAAGGGTGAGTTCCGCAAGCTGTGGATCCAGCGCATCAACGCCGGAGCACGCACGCACGGCCTGAGCTACAGCCGGTTCATCGCCGGACTGAGCGCCGCGGGTATTGAGGTCGACCGCCGAGTCTTGGCCGATCTCGCCGTCAACGACGACGTTGCCTTCGGCGCCTTAGTGCGTCAGGCGAACGACGCCCTCACCAAGTAGTTCGATTCTGGCGCGGGGTCTCAGCGCCAGCAATGAGCGCGTCCGGCACCTACGCCGGCTGCTCGAGAAGCGCTCGGTGCGCCGCGACGAGGTCGCGTGCGCGCTTGAGGGTCCCGATCTCGTGGTCGCAGCATTGGCTCGACGCGGCCACTTGCGCACGGTGTTCGTTGATGAGTCGCGGGCGGAGACCTTTGCGCTGATTCTCACCAGGTGTCGCGACGTCGGCGTTGAGGTCATCGAGCTCGCCGATGGCGTCTCGGACCGGATCTCTGACGCGCGCACGTCGCAGGGCATGCTCGCGGTCGCCCGTTCACCCCTCGTCGCGCTCGATGTTCTTTCGCGCGATGGAACGGTCGTCGTCGCCCACGAGATCTCTGATCCGGGGAATCTCGGCGCGATTATTCGCTCGGCGCAAGCTCTCGGAGCCTCAGGCGTTGTCGCAAGCGGCGGCGGAGTGGATCCGACCAATCCCAAGTGTCTGCGAGCGACGGCCGGCGCCATCTTTCACGTGGCGGTGGCTGCGGCTGGCGATCTGCACGACGCGTTCACTGCGGCGCACGGTCGGCGCACCGTCGCGCTCGTGGCGCGTGGTGGACGGCTCGTCGACTCCGGTGTTCTGCGCGGCGATGTCATGTTGATCGTGGGCAACGAGGGCCGCGGACTGAGCGACGTGGACGTGGCGCAATGCGACGAGCGCGCGACGGTGCCGATGACGTCGGGAGCCGAATCACTCAACGCGGCGGTCGCCGCGTCGATCGCGTTGTACGAGTCGACACGACGCCACCGCCACCTCGATGTCACGAGTGAAACCAATAACATCGAGAGACCATGAGCCGGTTTGAACATGCCCGGCTGAAGGCCGCCAAAGAGCAATCTCTCGCGATCATTGCGTCCGCCGGCACTCTCGAGGAGCTTCGTTCCAAGGAGCGTGAACTCGCCGGAAAGCAGTCCTCCTTTTCCATTTTGCAGCGCTCACTGGCGACGTTGCCCCCGATGGATCGCGGTCGCGCGGGCGCGGCGCTCCAAGAAGTGCGCGATGAAGTGGCCGCCGCACTGGAGACCAAGCGCGAGGAACTGGTGCGACTCGCTCGGCTCCAGCGACTCGAAGCTGACCGCCTGGACCTCGGTGACGTGGTTGTTGACCATGTGCGCCTGCCGCTGCGCGCGGGACACGAGGGCCTGATTGCGGCGACCCAGCGATCACTCGAGGACGTGTTTGTCGCGATGGGATTCACCGTCGCGGAAGGACCCGAAGTCGAGACCGATTGGTACAACTTCGAGGCGCTGAATATTCCACCGGCGCACCCGGCCCGCGGCATGTGGGACACCTTTTACATCGAGTTGGGCGAACCTGAAACCGTGCTGTTGCGCACCCACACGTCGCCGACTCAGATTCACCTGCTCGAAGAGGCGGTCGCCACGAACTCTCTGCCGATCTACGCGGTGATGCCCGGGCGGTGCTTTCGACGCGAAACTCCCGACGCTCGACACCTGCCGGTCTTTCATCAAGTCGAGGGCTTGGTTGTCGACGAGGGGATCTCCTTTGCCGATCTGGCCGGAGTGATTGAGAGTTTCACGACGGCGTACTTCGGTGAGGGCATTACCTCGCGACTGCGGCCCTCGTTCTTCCCATTCACCGAGCCATCAGCGGAATTCGAGATCACCTGTGCGATCTGTCGAGGCGAAGGGTGTCGCACCTGCAGTCAGACCGGCTGGATCGAACTCGGCGGGTGCGGAATGGTCGATCCGGCGGTGTTTGAAGCGGTCGACGTCGATCCTGAACGCTGGAGCGGATTCGCCTTCGGCTTCGGTATTGACCGCTGCGCCCAGATGCGCCACCAGATTGCTGACATGCGAGTGCTCACCGACAACGACGTGCGGTTCTTGGAGCAGATCGCGTGAAGGTCCCGTACAGCTGGTTGCGCGAATTCCTCGAAGGCGACGTGGCGATCTCGCAGTTGCGCGACGTGCTCGACGATCTCGGTTTGGTGGTCGAAGACGTCCAGCGTGTGGGGGCTGGTCTTGAATCAGTCGTCGTCGCGCAGGTCGATGAAGTGCACGCAATCCCCGGTGCTGACCGAATCCGGCGCGTCAAGGTCTCCGACGGCACCACTGAGCTGGAGATTGTCTGCGGCGCCACCAACTTTGCGGCGGGCGACCTCGTGCCGCTCGCGCCCGTCGGCGCCACGCTGCCTGACGGCATGGTCATTACCCAGCGCACGATGCGCGGGGTGACCTCCCACGGAATGCTCTGTTCGGCGCGCGAACTCGGGCTCGGTGACGACCAGGGCGGCCTCATGATTCTCAATGAGTACGACGGTGCGGCGCCCGGCGTGAAACTGACCGACCTCCTCGGCACCGCAGCCGACGAGATCTTGGATATCTCGCCGGAGGGAAATCGACCGGACGCCTGGAGCATTGAAGGGATTGCGCGCGACTACTGCGCGCGCGTCGACGGCGAAATCCAAGAACCGCCGATCGCGACACCGAACGGCACCGCGCCAACCAGTGGCGCCGCCAGCACGGCCAACGACGCCCCCGAGTTGTGTGGTCGCATCACTGTCGCGGCGCTGGCGCACGTGACCGTGACCGACTCGCCCCGCTGGTTGCGCCAACGTCTCGAGTTGTCGGGAATGCGCGCCATTAACAACGTCGTCGACGCGTCGAACTACGTGATGTTGGAACTGGGTCAGCCGACTCACCCGTACGACGCCGCCAAAGTTGCGGGCCACCACATCGGTGTGCGCGCGGCCCGAGCCGGCGAGACGGTGACGACCCTTGACGGCGTCGTGCGCACATTGGGTGAGCCCGGACGCGGACTCGGCGACACAGGGGTCGACTGCGTCATCGTGGACGGTGACGATCACGTCATCGGCATCGCCGGGGTCATGGGCGGATCGGCCAGCGAGATCTCTGCGGAAACGACGGAAGTCATTCTCGAAGCCGCGCACTTTGACTCAATGTCGATTGCTCGCACCTCGAAGAAGTTGGGACTGCGCACTGAGGCGTCACGCCGCTTCGAGCGCGGCGTTGATCCGGGTCTGGCAGAACGGGCCGTGGCGCGTTTCGTCGAGATCTTGAAGGTCACCTGCCCCAATGTCGTGTGGCTCGCTGATCCGATCGTGGTGCACGGCCACGCCCCGGAACGGTCGGTGGTGACCGTGACCGATGAACAGATCAGCGCATTACTCGGCACTCCGATTGACGCCACCGACGCAGCGCACCTGCTTAGTGCGCTGGACTTTGATGTCCGCATGAGTGGTCACACCTTGACCGTGACCGCACCTGGTCGCCGTCCCGACATCCGCACCGGCATCGCGGGACGCGCTGACGTCATCGAAGAAGTCGCGCGCCTGTACAGCTACGCCCGCCTGTCTCGTCGAACACCGATGTGGACGCGACCGGGATCTCTCGGAACGCACCAGCGCTTTGTCCGTCGAATCCGCGAGATTGCGGTTGGGCTCGGGTTGACCGAAGCGTGGACGCCCAGCTTCGTGACCGCCGAACAGTTCGCGCGCTTTGACGCGAGTCCTTTGCGCGTCATCATCACGAACCCTCAAGTGAATGAAGAGAACGTTCTGCGCGGTTCGATGGCCGCCGATCTCATTGACGCGTGGGGACGAAATCTCGAGCGCGGTCGCGGCGACGTCGCGTTCTTTGAGATCGGCACCGTTGTCACTCATCCCGGCGCGTTAGGCGAACCGCGAGCCTCACGCGGGGGAGTGGGTGGCACCGAAAAGATCGACCTGCCGACTGAGCGAGAACTCTTGACGGTGCTGTTGGCGCGCGAAGGTGACGACGCCACGACCGCGGTGGCGATCTGGTCCATTATCTCGGCACGTCTCGGGCTGGCCGACGTCGCAATTCGCACCGCTGAAGCGCCGCGGGGCTGGCATCCCTCACGACACGCCGTCCTCGTTGATCGTGTCACGGGATGTGAGTTCGGCCGCGTCGGTGAAGCTGATCCCTATACCGTGGCCGAGCTGGTCCCCTCAGCGGGCGAAGATCGTCGCGTCGCACTCATTGAAATTGACCTCACCGCGCTGGCCGATGAGTTAAAGGTGACCCGCCGAGCTCGCGAACTCGCGTTGCCGAGCCGCTTTCCCCCGGCCACGATGGACCTCGCATTCGTGACGCCCGATGCGGTGAACTCCGGCGATCTCGCGGCGGCGCTGCGCGCGGCGGATCCTCTCGTTGAATCCGTGACCTTCTTTGACGCGTTTCGTGGTGGCGCGCTCGCGGACGGTGAGCGCAGTCTCGCTTACGCCGTGCGACT
The DNA here is from genome assembly GCA_964434455.1 of uncultured Ferrimicrobium sp. Taxonomy (GTDB): domain Bacteria; phylum Actinomycetota; class Acidimicrobiia; order Acidimicrobiales; family RAAP-2; genus RAAP-2. Next base: position 58,928 of record CAYSVK010000006.1, read on the forward strand.
GAGTGCGCCGGATCGCACGTTGGGCGACGACGAGATCACGTCAGCTCGCGCGCGCCTCATCGGCGCTGGCGAGCTGCTCGGCGCCCGGCTTCGCTGAACTGGTCGCGAGGAACGATCCCGCGACAATCAACGGAAATCCCGCGATGATGCCCGCGGTCAAGCTCTCGTGCAGTCCAATCGTGCCGAGTACCACGGCGATGGCGGTGTTGAAGTAGGTGACCACGACGCTGCGCGCGGGACCGACCTCTTGAATGAGAGCGAAGAACACCAAGAACGCCGCCACCGTGCAGAGCATGGAGAGTCCCGCGACACAGAGCCACGTTTCGAGTTTCACGTGCGCCGGCCAGTGGGTTGCACCCCACGGCAGATAGAGCGTCGCGACCACAGCCACCGATGCCGCCACCACCGCGAGACCGGACGCTTCGTGCAGACGCAACCCGAGGATCATTGGTCCGGTGGCGTAGCCCATCACCACGATGCCCATCGCCGCAATCCACAGCCACGAACTCCCGCGAACGTCGAGGCCAACGAGCAAGATGACGCCAACGGTGCCCACGGCGAGACCAATAATTCGTCGCACGTGGATCTTGTCGTTCGGATGAAGCAGTCGAGTGAGCGTGATGGCCAGCAGCGGCACACACGCGACCATCAGTCCGGTCAGTGAACTCGAGAGGTGGCGCTCGGCACTGCCCATGAAGAACCACGGCACGCCGAACTCAATAACGCTGTAGGCGAGGAGCCAATGCCACTTGCCGCGCAGGCTCGAAAAGACTCCTTGGCGCAGCGCGATTGGCACGAGCAGGATCGTGGCGGGCAGGGTCCGGGCCAGAACCAAGGTGGCCGGATCGAGTTGGCGCACCGCGATGCGGATCATGAAGTACGGGATGCCCCAGAGCGTGCTCATGGTGAGAAACATCACCCACCCACGTCTCGACATCAGCCACCCGCCCGTTTGACTTGCAATATTACACCGGCAACTGCATAAAATTGCAGAATGAGAGTTGCCGTTCTGGGAGCGTCAGGGTACGCGGGCAGCGAACTGATGCGCCTCATCGCCGGACACCCCGAGATGGAGGTGGGCTTTGCCTCCTCGGAGAACCACATCGGCGACGACGTGGCGTGGTTCGTTCCGAGCTTGGCCAAGGCGTACCCGACGTTGACCTATTCGTCCGTTGACGACATCAACGTCGCCACGGTCGAACTGATCTTTTGTGCCCTGCCGCACGGGGCGTCCCAGGACGTCGTGCACTGGCTGCGCTCCGAGGGCCGACTGGTAATTGACTTGGGCGCCGACTACCGGCTGAAAGATGCTGCCGACTACACCCAATGGTACGGATTTGAACATCGTCATCCCGAGCTGCTGCGCGAAGCAGCGTACGGACTCGTCGAGCGCCACCGAGCCGACATCAATGGGGCAGCACTCTTAGCGATTCCGGGCTGTTACCCGACAGCCAGCGCACTGGCGCTCGGACCGTTCGTGGACGCCGGATGGCTTGATCGTTCGCACTTGATCGTGAACGCCCTCAGCGGCACCAGCGGGGCGGGCCGCGCACTGAACGACCGGTTACACGCTTCGCGGGTGATCGGCAATCTCGAGGCGTATTCGCTGTTGACTCACCGTCACACCATCGAGATTGAACGAGAACTCAACGCAAGCGTCACCTTCACCCCTCACTTGGCTCCGGTCAGCCGCGGCATGCTCGTCACCGCGTACGGCCAGCTCACCGAGAGCCGCACGACCGAAGACGCGATGGAGTTACTCCATCACACGTACGACAATGAGCCGTTCATCGAAGTCACCGATGAACCGCCGACCTTGAAGGATCCTCTCGGCAGCAATCTCTGCTTCGTTTCGGCGCGCGTTGACGAACGCACCAACACGCTCATCGCTATGAGTTCCATCGACAACTTGGTGAAGGGCGCGGCCGGACAAGCAATTCAAGCAATCAACCTGGCGCTCGGCTGGCCCGAGGGCAGTGGACTGCCCACCATCGGGATCACGCCATGAGCACCGTGGTCGTCAAAGTGGGCGGACATTCGCTGGAGTCCGACTCCCAGATTGACGCGGTGCTCGATTCGCTGGCGCCTGATCTTCTTGCCATTCGCTCGCGCGGAGAACACGTCGTGCTCGTGCACGGTGGGGGACCGCAGATCCTCCAACTTCTCAGTGCCCTCGGTATCGAGTCGAAGTTCGTTGATGGACTGAGGGTGAGTGACCGCGCCACGGTCAATGTCGTGGCAATGGCCCTCGGGCAGATCAATGCGCGACTCGTCGCGGGGCTCAATGCTCGCGGCGTGAGCGCTTCGGGTCTCGCGGGACCAGACGGTGAAGCCGTGCGAGCTGTCGCGTCGGGTGGGCCACTCGAATTCGTTGGCGAAAAGCTCGACGTCAATGCGAATGTCGTAAGTGATCGACTGCGCCACGGTGTTGTCGTTCTTAATCCCATCGCCACCGACGGAGCGGGCCAACTCCTCAACTGCAACGGTGACGAAGCCGCGGGCGCGGTCGCCGCGGCCATGAATGCGGTGGCGCTCGTGTTGTTGAGCGACGTGGACCAAGTGCGAACCGACCCCTCAGATCCAGCCACGGCGGTAGCGCATCTCACTCGCGCCGAAGCGATGGCGCTGATGGCGAGCGGCGCCATTCGCGACGGAATGCGTCCGAAAGTGGCCGCCGCCCTAACAGCGTTGGCGGCCGGCGCGTCGCGCGTCGTGATTGCCAACGCCGAACAATCGCTTCTGAAAGTTCTTGACGGAGCGGCGCCGTGTACGCAGGTGGTGGCGTGATGGCCGACTTCCTCACAATTGGTCAGTTAGGCGACGACGACCTGTCCACCATCTACGACCGCGCATTGACGGTGCCGGCCGGCGACGAGTTGCGCGGCGTTGGCGTCGCGCTCGTCTTTGAGTTCCCGAGTCTGCGCACGCGCGCCTCGAGCGTGGCCGCGGTTCAGCGTCTCGGTGGCCGACTCTCGATGTTCAGCGGCGACGAGGTAGGACTCGATTCGCGCGAGTGCGCCGAGGACGTGGCTCGCACTTTGCTGCAGACGAGCTCGATTGCCGCATTGCGCGTTAAAGACCACGGAGTGTTTGAACGGATGCACGCCGCAACCAACGGTGAACTTCGTCTGATCAACCTGCTCAGTCGGTACTCGCACCCCACTCAAGCGGTGGCTGACGTGCTGGCCCTGGCTGACCGATTTGCCGAGGGTGTTGTGAGCGGTCTACGCGGACTGACCGTGGCGTACGTGGGTGATGCGAACAACATGACGCGAAGTCTGGCGACGGCACTGCTGCGCCTGGGAGTCTCGATGCGAGTTGCGGCTCCGACGGAGTACCAATTTGATCAGAGTGAAGTGGATCGGCTCTCCTCATTCGCCCGTGACGGCGCCACCTTGGTGGTCACAGACGATCCTCGCGCGGCGGCGGAGGGAGTCCAGGCGATCTACACCGACACCTGGGTGTCAATGGGCAGCGAGGACGAAGCTCACGAACGCCGAAGCACTCTCGAGCCGTTTCGTGTCGATGCCGCGGTGATGTCGCTGGCCGCGAGCGACGCGGTCTTTATGCACTGTCTGCCGGCTCACCGCGGCGATGAAGTGACCGATGACGTCATCGACTCGCCGGCCAGCCTCGTGTGGGAGCAGGTGAAGCACCGCACTAGCTCGATGATCGGCGTGCTGCGCTGGATGAAGGACGGAGTTCTATGACCAAGGCCCAACGCCAACACCGCATTGTCGAGATCCTCGAGCACGCCGCCGTGCCGACCGGAGCACAGCTCGTGACGTTGCTCGAGGATGAAGGAATCCACGCGACTCAGGCGACGGTGACGCGCGATCTCCAAGAGCTCGGCGTCGTCAAAGCGCGCGACGACAAGGGAGTTCGCCGTCTGACCTTGCCGTTCACGCCGAATCTCGGTCCCGCGCCGCTGGATCATCTCCGCCGAATGCTCGGTGAGTGGGCAGTCAGTGTTACCAACTCCGGACACCTCGTGATCGTGCGCACGCCACCGGGCTGTGCGCACGTGGTCGCGAGCGCCCTTGACCGCAGCGCACTCGCGGGCGTGCTCGGCACCGTGGCCGGTGACGACACGATTTTGGTCGTCGCCACCGAGGAGATGGGTGGGACCAAGATGGCCGCCGAGCTGCGCCATCTCGCGGGCCTCAGTGAATTCGACGTCTCGAGACGGGCGAGGGCGTAGATGGCACGGCGAGTTGTCTTGGCCTACAGCGGGGGACTAGATACCTCCGTCGCGGTGCGCTGGATGATCGAAGAGTGGGGCGTCGAAGTGGTGTGCGTCGCCGTCGACGTGGGTCAAGGCGGCGAGAACTTTGACTCCATTCGCGCACGCGCGGTCGCGGCCGGCGCCATTGACTGCGTGGTCGTGGACGCGCGCGATGAGATGGCCGAGCAGTTCTGCGTGCCGGCAATCTTCGCGAATGCGCGTTACGAGGGGAAGTATCCGCTCGTCAGCGCACTGTCGCGACCCGTCATTGTGCGACACCTCGTCGCGCAGGCGCGGGCGTTTAAAGCCACCGCCGTCGCACACGGGTGCACCGGCAAAGGCAATGACCAGGTGCGTTTCGAAGTGGGGACTCGGGCACTCGCCCCAGAGCTCGACGTGCTGGCGCCGGCGCGCCTTTGGGGCATGACGCGTGCGGATTCGGTGGATTACGCCGAGAAACACGAGATTCCGATCACGGCATCCAAAGAGAAGATCTATTCAATCGATGAGAACCTGTGGGGTCGCGCGATTGAGTGCGGGGCGATTGAAGATCCCTGGGCTGCCCCGCCCGATGAGCCGTACACGCTCACGCGAGTGACCGACGCCTCTCCGGTCGAATTCACGATTGGGTTTGAAAGTGGCGTTCCGACATCGCTTGATGGCACGTCGCTCTCGGCCGCGAACCTCATTACCGCCGTCAATTCACTGGCTGGTTCGCGCGGCTTTGGTCGTCTCGACATGGTCGAGAACCGTCGCGTCGGCATCAAGAGTCGAGAGGTCTATGAATGCCCCGGCGCCCTGGCGATCATTACGGCGCACGCTGACCTCGAAGATCTCACCTTGGAACGTGACGTGCACCACGAGAAGGCGCGACTCGAGGGCCGCTGGGCCGAGTTGGTCTATGACGGTATGTGGTTCTCGCCACTCAAGGAAGCCCTCGACGCTTTCTTCCTCGAATCGCAGCGCCCGGTTACCGGTGAGGTGCGACTGCGCGTGGAGGCCCCAGGTGTGCTGCGAGTGGTGGGCCGGCGCAGTCCACTGGCGCTTTATGACCACGGGCTTGCGACGTACGACGACGCGGACACCTTTCGACACGCTGACGCGGAAGGATTTGTGCGGCTCTGGGGATTGGGCATTGCCACGTGGGCGCGGCGTCAAGGGGCGCGCGGTTCTGAACCTTCTTCCTCATGACGCTCTGGCACGGTCGCTTTGATGAGTCAATGGCCGCGTCGCTCTTCGAACTGTCCGAGAGCTTCAGCTTCGATCAGATCCTGTGGCCCTATGACTTGCAGGGCAGTGAGGGTCATGTCCGTGGTCTCGTGCGCGCGGGACTTATCAGTGCCGGCGAAGGTGACGTCATACTCGCGGCATTGAGACAGGTTGGCTCGGAGTTCGCCGACGGATCGTTTGAACGACACGCAACGGACGAGGACATTCACACCGCGATCGAGCGCCGCATCACCGAATTAGCTGGCGAGGTCGGTGCGAAGTTGCACACTGCTCGCAGTCGCAATGATCAGGTGGCGACAGCCCTGCGACTGTTTGTCTTGGATCAGCTTCGAGACATTGGCGCGAGAGTTCTGCAGCTGATTGAGGTGTTAGATCAGGTCGCAATGAAGAACGACGACGTCGTCTTGCCCGGTTACACCCATCTTCAGCGTGCGCAGCCAGTCTTGGCATCGCACCATCTCCGCGCGCACTGCTGGGCGCTGCTGCGCGATGTCGATCGAATTTCGGACGCACTAGAGCGCACGTCGGTCTCTCCATTGGGAGCGGGGGCTCTCGCCGGGAGCAGTTTTGAGCTCGACACCGTGGCAACCGCGAGTGACCTCGGATTCACTCGAGCCTTTGACAACAGTCTCGACGCAGTAAGCGATCGCGACTTTGTTGCGGAAGCGCTCTTTGTGATCTCGCTCATCGGTGTTCACTGTTCACGTTTCGGTGAGGAGCTGGTGTTATGGACGACCAGCGAATTTGGATTCGCGACGCTCGGAGATGCGTTTACGACGGGTTCGTCAATGCTCCCGCATAAGAAGAACGCCGACGTGGCCGAATTGGCGCGAGGCAAGGCAGGACGATTCATAGGGCACCTCAGCGGACTCTTGGCGACGCTTAAGGGTTTGCCGCTCTCGTACAACCGCGATCTCCAAGAGGACAAGGAGCCTCTCTTTGACGCTGTTCGTCAGATCAAGCTGGTGCTCGCGGGACTCGGGGGAGCCGTGGGATCTCTGCAATTCAACGCGGAGGTCACGGCTCGAGCGGCCAATGACGAACTGCTCGTTGCAATTGATCTCGCCGAGTGGCTCGTAATCCAGGGTGTGGCATTTCGCGACGCTCATGAACGCGTCGGGGCACTGGTCGGCGACGCGGTCCGAAGTGGGCGCTCGTTTCATGACGTTGTTGCCGAAAACGTGGAACTGTCCGGGGCGATGGAGCTGTTCGCGCCCGGGGCGGCACTGGCGCGTCGGCTCTCTCGAGGTGGCGCGGGACCGCTGGTCGCCGAGGCGCAGCGAGAGCGGCTGGTCGCCGCCCGTGCGGAGGTCACCGCACGGCTGGAATTAGCGGGCCGAGCACCTGTGCGCGAGGTCTAGTTCCGCTATACTCGTCTTCCCTGCAGAAACGGCGGCTGGGCCCGAGTGGCCCGGAGAACCGCGCTGCTAGGGTGGGCAACCTTGTCGCTCGGCTCTGCTGAGTGACGCGCCCCCGAGAAATCGGTGGCACAGGTCCGTCCGCACCTCCGCCGCAAGGCGTGTGCGGCGCCGCTCCTTGAAAACGGAAGAACGAGAGCCAAAAGCCAGTACGGACGACGATGATCGGCTCTAACTGATCGCGTCGGACGTCAAAAACATGCAGTAGGCAACTCGTAAGCCCACCCCGTGGGTGAGTTGTCGTCGACTGGTCTTAGAGTCAACCAGTCGGCTCTCTGATTTCGCTTCCGCTTCGGCGGAGCAAAATCTTGATGGAGAGTTTGATCCTGGCTCAGAATGAACGCTGGCGGCGTGCTTAATACATGCAAGTCGAACGGGATCCATGATGCAGCAATGCATCGGAAGATCTAGTGGCGAACGGGTGAGTACCACGTGAGCAACCTGCCCCGAAGTTTGGGATAACACCGGGAAACCGGTGCTAATACCGAATACCTTCACTGAACCGCATGGTTTAGTGAAGAAAGTTTTTTCGCTTCGGGTGGGGCTCGCGGCCTATCAGCTTGTTGGTGGGGTAACGGCCTACCAAGGCTCCGACGGGTAGCTGGTCTGAGAGGACGATCAGCCACACTGGGACTGAGACACGGCCCAGACTCCTACGGGAGGCAGCAGTAGGGAATCTTGCGCAATGGGCGAAAGCCTGACGCAGCAACGCCGCGTGAGGGACGAAGGCTTTCTGAGTTGTAAACCTCTTTCGGCAGGAACGATTGTGACGGTACCTGCAGAAGAAGCACCGGCCAACTACGTGCCAGCAGCCGCGGTGATACGTAGGGTGCAAGCGTTATTCGGATTTATTGGGCGTAAAGAGCTCGTAGGCGGTTCGATAAGTCGGGTGTGAAACCCCCAGGCTCAACCTGGGGCAGCCACCCGAAACTGTCGTGACTTGAGTTTGGTAGGGGATCACGGAATTCCAGGTGTAGCGGTGGAATGCGCAGATATCTGGAGGAACACCAGTAGCGAAGGCGGTGATCTGGGCCAATACTGACGCTGAGGAGCGAAAGCGTGGGGAGCGAACAGGATTAGATACCCTGGTAGTCCACGCCGTAAACGGTGGGCACTAGGTGTGGGGACTTTTCAACGGTCTCCGCGCCGCAGCTAACGCATTAAGTGCCCCGCCTGGGGAGTACGGCCGCAAGGCTAAAACTCAAAGGAATTGACGGGGGCCCGCACAAGCGGCGGAGCATGTGGCTTAATTCGATGCAACGCGAAAAACCTTACCTAGATTTGACATGCTGGGAAAAGCCGTAGAGATACGGTGTCCTTCGGGGCCCAGCACAGGTGGTGCATGGCTGTCGTCAGCTCGTGTCGTGAGATGTTGGGTTAAGTC
>CAYSVK010000007.1:0-13796 GCA_964434455.1 uncultured Ferrimicrobium sp.
GGTAGTTCACGACCAAACTCTCATAAAGCGTGTCCGAGGTTTGGGGGATAGGTCATCGTATTGGCGCGGCGTTGCTCGCCTTAGGCGTGAGAAGTCAAGAATCTGAACGATCGTGTTTGGATGATCGATGCGATGGGTCTGGCGGTGCTGCCTAGGCCAGCGACTCCGCTTTCGCCTTGAGCAGATTGAGACGCTTTCGTATGTCGGCTTTTCCCACCAATGGAAAGGCAATCGGGGCCAATATCGCCGTAACGCCTGAGAGCTTTGGGAATTCCAAGCTGTAGTCAACGATCGTGGCACTCCCCGACGACGTCAACACATAGGTGTTTTTGAAGATTCCTTGGGGATCGATGGCGTTGAGGACGAGACGTGCGTTCGGCACAGACTCAACAATTTGGCATTCGTTTCGATGGTCTTTATCACCTGGAACCCACCCGAAGGATTCGTACTTGCTTCCCACCGAATTTGCGTCACCGGAAATAAGGGCAACTCGATACGGCTTGGGAGACCAGTCGACATGACGTGACACGTCGCCAAGAAATGTCCACACTGCTTCCGGTGAAGCATTAATTGAGATCTTGAAGTCTCCGCGAATCGTCATATCTCTCCTTGAAGATTGCTTGAGCTCTAGTGCGGAAACCTATCGCCTCTTCAATTTGGCTCACAGAAGAGATGGGATTTCTCTAGAAATCACGGCGTCAGGATCCTGCCGATCTCCAGTCAGTTTGTGGCTGACACGATTAGACGAGTCTCCTCCACGCCGCGACGGGGAGACATAAACCGGCCACGCTGTTAACAAAATGTTCGATGGGCCACTCGACCATTCATTGCTGAGAAGTTCCAGCGAACAATTGTTGACTTCGATCGGCGCGGTTTATTGGTGACTGATTTCGAGAAACGGCAGGGCATACGCACAAATTTCGGCTTTGAGCATTGCCAATGTCGAATGAACTGGTGTTGCGACGGTTGCCTGATTCGCCCGGAGGCTGTCTGACGCATAGCCTGCAGTCGAGCGCTCTTCGCATTCTGAAGGGCGAGTCTTTTGCGCCTCACCGGTCCACTAGTGGAAGGACACAGGTCCGCACATGAGTGAGTTCGGCGACAATCAAGCACGGGACCTCGCTCTGCTTCACGAATTAGCGCCGGCGACATCCCGCCTTCTGGATCGACACCTCAGCGTGGCGAAGCAGTGGTATCCATTCGAAGACGTCCCGTGGAGTCACTCAAGCGACTTCGTACGCGACGAGTGGGACGCGAACGTCTATCCGTTGCCGGACGGTGTTCGAGCCGCACTCTTAGTCAACCTCCTCACCGAGGACAATCTGCCGTACTACACCAACACGCTCCTGCGATTTGCCCCAAAGAATCATCCGCTCCACGAATGGTCGGGGCGATGGACGGCTGAGGAATGGCGGCACTCGGCTGCAATGCGTGACTGGATTCTCGCGACGAGGGCGATTGATCCCTGGCACCTCGAAGACATGCGGATGGTCCAGATGTCAACAGGAATCGTCCCGCAGGCTCCAAGTTTGGCGGACACACTCGCCTACGTAGCCCTGCAGGAACTCGCAACTCAAGTCGCACACCGCAACACGAGCCAAGCGTTGGATCGCACGCTGCGAGGCAAGAAGATCATGTCGCAGATTGCGGGAGATGAGGGCCTTCACCACGCGTTTTACCGCGACCTTGCGACAGCGGCGATCGAGATCGACCCCAGTTACATGGTTGTGGCAATAGCGCGCCAGCTGCGAGGTTTTCGAATGCCGGGAACGGGAATACCTGACTTCGCGAACCTCGAACGCGTGATCGCCGACGCGGGCATCTTTGATGCTGAGCAGTACGTGAGCCAGGTCGTGTGCCCCACGCTCAACGCATGGAACCTGGACGAACTTGAGGGACTAAGCGAGGAAGCAGCGCACGCACGCGACAAGATCAATCGCACGGTGTCGGCGCTGAAGCGAATTGCCAATGGCCTAACGAGAAGTGACATGGACGCTGCCAAGTAACTCTTCGCTCAGCATCAATTGACGCGTTTGTTGAAACCTTCCCAATAAGGCTCGCGGAGTTTGAACTTCTGGAGTTTTCCCGTTGCCGTTCGTGAGAGCGCGTCTCGAAATTCGACGGATCGAGGTGCTTTGAAGTGTGCCAGGTGTGTTCGGCAGTGCTCAATCAACTCATCTTCGGCGACATCAAATCCGAGACGTAGAACAACGAGCGCCTTCACCGTCTCGCCCCACTTTTCATCGGGCACGCCGATGACTGCTACTTCAGCCACTGCGGGATGCGTGAAGAGACAGTCCTCCACCTCGATCGAACTGACATTCTCGCCACCCGAGATGATGACGTCTTTCTTGCGATCAGTGATAACGGTGTAGGGACCGTCGAGTTCCCCACCATCTCCGGTATGGAACCATCCGCCGGCTAACGCCTTGTCCGTCTCATCGGGCTGGTTCCAGTAACTGGCAAACACGTGATTGCTCCGCGCCAATACTTCGCCGTCACTGTCGATCTCAATCTCGACGCCCACCGCTGGCACTCCCGCGCGGCCAAGCCGACTCGCGCGATCGGACGCGCTGAGTCCACTCCATTCGTCGATGGCTCGGTTGATCGTTAGGAGCGGAGAGGTCTCAGTGAGTCCGTAGATCTGGATGAACTCCCATTTCAATTCGGATGCCACACGTTCAATGGTTCGCCGTGGCGGTGGTGCTCCAGCAATCACGGCGCGCGTGCGTCCTGCTCCCGGGATCGGTTCTGCGCCCTCGTTCAACTTCACGGCCGCCTCGAGGATGGTGGCGATCACGGCCGGTGCGCAGCAGAGCAGCGTCACTCCGTGCTCGGCAACGCGCTCCAGGATGCTGTCGCCATCAATCTTTCGTTGCACGACGTGACGCACTCCCATGGCCGTTGCCGCGTACGGCATCCCCCAGCCGTTGGCGTGAAACATCGGCAGTGTGTGCAAGAGGACGTCACCCTGGGTCACCGTCACGTGCCAGCCGAAGACGGTGGCGTTGATCCAGCAGTTGCGATGCGTCAGCTGCACCCCTTTCGGGCGCGCAGTGGTGCCCGAGGTGTAGTTGATCGAGCACGTCGCATCCTCATCGCCGTCCCACACTCGCGCGGGCGGCCGTCCGCTCTCCTCGTCGAAGAATCCCGCGTCGTCAACACCGTTCAAACACACGGTGCGTGGGCCGTTGATCGTCGAGATGATTTCGGTCATCTCGGGGTCATAGAGAATGACCTCTGAACCAGAGTGTTCGACGATGTAGGCGATCTCCTCTGCGTTGAGCCGGTAGTTGATCGGAACGAGAACCCGGCCATATCCGCTGACGCCGAAGTAGGAGATCAGGAATTTCGCGCTGTTCGGACTGACAATCGCCACGCGGCCACCGATGGGCACTCCGAGTTCATCGAGTTTGCTCGCGAGACAGTTCGCTCGAGCCGCCATTGACCTGTAGGTAATTGATCCCAGTCCACCTGGTGAGCCGGGTTCGTCGACTATCGCCACTCGTTCGGGGTGTACGAACGCAGCACGACGAAGAAAGTCAAGAACGTTGAGGGGAACCTTCATTGAGTCGCGGTCTTATCGGCGAACGTCAGCGATGAAGCTCTGGAATTGAGGTTCCCAGTCGTTCGACCATAAAGATTGGAGCTCAGGGGGCATCCCTCCGAGCATGCCGGCGCGCTGCTCGGGTGTGAGTTGTTCTTGGACGAGGCCCATCGCCAACCACGGCTTGTCCTTGCGAAACGTGCCGAGTGCGTGTCCGGGCAGCTGTCCCCACTCTTCAGGACTGAGCCACTGCGAAGCCAAAGGAACGACGGTCTGCTCCTCTTCGGCGAGGTGCGGACGCAAGGTTTCATTGATCTTGTTGATGGCGTCAACGACAGAAACCGCGCCGTCTTGTGAGGGCGCCGCGGCCCACGCCGAAATGAGCTCCCACGCGCGATCCATCGGTTCATAGAGCAACGTGTGCTGCGCGTCGATGCGTTCAAGCACGTCGTCGAGATCAGGGCACCGCTGCTCGAGCAGGGGATAGATGAGTTCGTCCTCACCGCTGTGGTGTCCGTGCAGGAACTCAAGGACATTGTCGTAAAAGGAGCTGATCGTGGCAACGCGTTCCGGGTCGGCTCCCGCCTTGGTCACGAGATCCGGCGCAGCGTCGAGTGCGCCGAGGATCGCGTGGTGAACGGCGAACATGTCGCCGACTTCAGTGGAGTAGGGACCCTTCTCGGCCATCAGTCCTCCTGGCGCTCGGGCCGTGACGGTACCAGAGGACTCAGGTAGAACGACGAGGTGTCCACGGTCGATGATCACGCACTCGACATCGCGTCGAGCTGGCGCACATCACTTGTGCTGGACGAACTGATTTCTGGGCATCTCACCTCGCCGGATCGCGAGGTTGACGTCGTGGCGATCGGCAAGGCCGCACCGGAGATGGCGCAGGCGGCTGTCTCGCAGATGCCGCGAGCACGTCGAACGTTGATTGTGACCGATGGCGATGGCGCACATGTCGCCCGCGAGCACACTCCGCACGCTGAAGTGCTCGTTGGTGATCATCCCCTGCCGGGTGCGGGCAGTTTTCGCGCAGCCGACCGAGTGATCGAGTTCCTCCACGAGAGCGAGGCGACGCACGTGGTGTTTGCTATCAGCGGCGGTGGATCGAGTCTTTGTGCGGCAACCTTTGAACCCGTCGCACCCGATGACGTCGCGCAGTTGTGGCGAGCCGCGCTCCGCACGGGACTTGACATTGGTGAGTTGAATCGAGTGCGCGCGTCGTTTTCCCGCGTGGCCGCCGGAGCGTTGCTGGACCACGTAACTGGCACCGCCAGCGCCGTGGTGATGACGGACAACGTCGTGACCGGTCCCGCCTGGGTGTCGAGCGGTCCGACATATTCCAGTGGAATTGACCTCGAGTCAGTCACGACGATCCTGGATCGATTGACCAGCTTGCCGCGCGATGTACGACATCGTTTGGATGTGGCTCGCAATCGCAGAATTGAATTCGAGCTCAATTCGACGCCCGCACCATGCACCAATGCAGAGGTGGTGAGCCCGAGCGCCATTCACGACGCGGCCGTGAGTCGCGCGCTGCAGCTCGGCTATGAGGTGGTCTCACTCGGCGACCGCGTCGTGACGAATGTCCACGAGCTCGCCAATCAGATCGGCGACGCGCTTCAGTCGCCTCGCACCTGCGTGGTGGCGGTCGGCGAGGTCTCGGTCTCAGTAACGGGAATCGGACGTGGTGGCCGGTGCCAAGTCCTCGCCGCACACGTAGCGCGGTATCTCGATGGTCGAGACGACATCGCCTTTGTGGGACGCGCTACCGATGGGCGTGATCACGAAGCCGACGTTGGTGGTGCTCGTGTGAATGGGTCGTCGATGTCACGGGTGCGAGACGCCGGCGTTGACTGTGATGCCGTACTGGCTCAGAGTGATTCACACGCCGTGCTGAACGCGTGTAACGGACTGATCGCGGGAGAGCGAACCGGGTGGAATCTCTGTGACCTCTATGTCGGCTGCTCTCGGTGAGGAGTCAGTCCTAGCCTCAGGCGGTCTGAGGAGGCGTCGTGCGTTTTCGAATCCTGACTGTTCCCGTCCTAGTACTGGCCGGAGTTCTGATGTGGTCCGCGCCGAGTTTCGCGGTGACGGCTCCGAAGGTGACCGCACTCCACCCGACGGCCGGTCCGCCGTCGGGTGGCACCACGGTGACCATCACCGGCACGGGATTCAGCCACGTGACCAAGGTCAACTTCGGGGCGGTGGCAGCGACGCACGTTGTCGTGGTGTCCTCCACCAAGATCACTGCACTCTCGCCGGCGCACGCGGTGGGACCTGTGCTCGTCTCAATTGTGACGACCACGTCGCACTCCTCGTTCACTGCGGGTCCCGCCTTCACATACGCGCACGTCGTCACCTGGACGCGTCCATCGCCGGTGCAACCCTCGTGGTCGGGTGCTAATTCCGTGTCGTGTCCGACGGCGAGCTTTTGCGCGTCTGTGGGCAATGGCGGGGCGGTCTCGTATTACAACGGAGCGTTCTGGAGCACGCCGAAGGTCATTGACGGATTCGGCAATCTCGAAGCGATCAGTTGTGCGTCCGACACGATGTGCGTCGCGGTCGATGACGCGGGCCACGCTCTCAACTTCGACGGACACAGTTGGAGCATCCCCGCGGGAGTGGATCCCGGACAAGTGCTGACTGCCGTCACGTGCGTGAGCGCCACGTTCTGCGTGGCGGGCGACGACGGGGGCGACACGTTGCTGTACAACGGGCTCACCTGGAGTGCCCCGACTGTGACCTCGCCGAATGTGATCAGCGGCGTCAGTTGCGCGAATGCCTCGACGTGCCTCGCGGTTGATCTTTCGGGCAACGCGGTGCCGCTGTCGGTGGCTAACGGCCAAGCGCGGTGGGGAGGGATCGACACCATCGACGGCACTCACGCCTTTCAGAGCGTCTCGTGCATCTCCAGCGGCTTCTGCATGATGGTCGATGACGTCGGCCACGTCTTTACGACCACGACGACACTCTCCGTGGTGACTGGTCCAACGGCGGTGGTGACGGGAGCCACTCCCACCACGGTGACCTGCGTCACGGCGAATCTCTGCTTTCTCGTCGATGACCAGGGTCGCGTCTTTACTCGCACCGCAGGATCCTGGGACTCGGGTGCCACGATCGATCAGGGCGATCCGCTGACCTCAATCGCGTGTGACAGTTCGGCGGACTGCGCCGCAGTGTCGATCAACGGCTACGCCGTGATGTACGCGTCAGCGACGTGGTCTGCACCGATTCCGTTCTCCATTACCAACGCCTTCAGCACGGTGAGTTGCCCGACGACCACTTTCTGTATGGCGACGGACGACTTCGGCGGCGTGACCACATTCAACGGCACGTCGTGGTCGCCGGTGCACGAACTGGACCCCGACGGCTGGCTCTCGGTCTCTTGCGCGAATGCCACTCACTGCTACGCCGTTGACGGCATGACTCGTCTGTACCAGTGGGCTGGTGGCGTGTGGTCGGTGCAAACTTTGAACGACCCCGAGGCGTTCTTATCGGCGATCGCCTGTCCGCAGGTCTCCCTCTGTTTCATCGGTGACGACTTCGGCAACATTCTGAAATGGACCGGCACGACCTCACTGACAGCGGCCGATCCCTCAGGTCACGGCATGGCGTCACTCGCGTGCTTCTCGGCGACGCGGTGCGTGGCTGGTGACTACGGCGGCAGCGTCATTACCTACAACGGCACGAGTTGGAGTGCGCCGACGGAACTGCACCACAACGCCGTGGTCTTCGGCGTGGCCTGCCCGGCGGCGAACCTCTGTCTCGCCGGCGAGTTCAACGGGCGGATCTCGACCTTTAGCGGCACGAGTTGGACGGTGAGCTCAACCGTCGTGACGAACGGTGGCGTGAGCTCAATCAGTTGCCCGTCAACGACGCTGTGCATCATGGCGGATGAAGCCGGAACCCTCTTTGACTGGAACGGTCACAGTTGGGACACCGGGATCAACGCCGACGTGCCGAGTTTCGTTGATTCGCTCAGCTGCCCGAGCGCGACGCGTTGCGTGGCGGTCGACAACAACTCGCGCGCGCTGGTCGCGACGATCAACTAGCGCGAGCTAGATCGGAGCGTGCCAACGTAGTTGCGCGGCGCGTGGCGCGGTGACGTAGCCGTTCTCAGAAAACCAGCGTGCGGAGTCATAGAGCGCGTGAGCCGCGGGACGACTGACGTACCCGAGTTCTTCGCGGGCGCGCGCGTCGTCAAAGGTCATGGTGGTCGCCGCCATCTGTGCGGCTTCGAGCGGCACCCGCGGCGCGCGGCGAAGCAAGCGACCCTCCAGAAATGTGCTGAGCGTTCCCGCGACGATTGGCAGGAACGACGGGAACCGCCGTGCGCTGGCGGGCAATCCGGTCACTGACGACAGCATCGCTAAGAGTTCGCCCATGGTGAGGTTCTCGCCACCGCAGATGTAGCTGGCCCCTTGGCGGCCGAACTCGAGGGCGCGCAAGTGACCCTCCGCCAGATCGTCCACGTGCGCGACGTTCATCGCGGTATCGACGTAGCCGGGCATCTTGCCGTTGAGGTAGTCGAGGACTACTTGGCCGGACGGAGTCGGGCGATGGTCAAACGGTCCGTGCGGCATGGTCGGCTGCACCAAGACGACGGGGGCACCGAGCGCGGCCAAACGCAGCACCTCGTGCTCGGCCACGTACTTGGTCTGCTTGTAGTTACCGTGGAGATGGACCACGTCGGCGTAACTGGTCTCCGTCGACGGCACTCCCTCCTTCGTGCGCCACAGTCCGAGCGTCGCCACCGAGCTCGTGTAGCAGACCCGCTCGACGTGGGCGCGTTGGCACTCTTCGATGACGTTGATCGATCCCTCAACGTTCACGCGGTAAAAGTCGCGAGAGTCAGGCGGCCAGAACCCGAACTTCGCCGCGAGATGAAAGACGAATCTCGCACCGTCAAATGTCCCCCGAAGTGCCGCGGGGTCTGTGATATCGGCGACGCGCGTGTGAACACCGAGGCCGTTCAGATTGCCCGCGGGCGCTCCAGGCTCAAGCAGGGCGGTCACGTGCGCTCCGCGGGCGAGCAGTGCGCGGGTGACGGCCGAACCGATGAAGCCGGCCGCGCCGGTGACAACCACCGGGTCGCCCGCACGAATGTCGAACTGGCGAGGATTCACCGCGCGACGATGTCCTTCTTCCGCTTGGGGCGTCGAAGCGCTCCGCGGGCCATTGAGCGTCCGAAGTCGACGAGGAAACCGCTCGAGGATTCGGCGCGACGGAGAAGAGTGTCGAGCGCGTCGACGAACAGGTCGATTTCGGGCGGACCCGCGATGAGCGGTGGCAGCAGCTTGATGACGTTCAGACCGTCAGCGGCGACCTGAGTGAGGATCTTGAACTCTGAGAACAACGGCACGACCAACGTTTGAGAGAACATTGCCGGCCGGGTGGCCTCGAGCAACATGAAGCGGCGTCGCGCTGCAGGCGCGCGTGGTGCCCCAAAGACCACGCCGATCATCTGGCCCCGACCGCGCACGTGGTGCAGCAGCTCGTGGCGCTCTGCGAGCTCCCCGAGTCGTGAGTGCCACAGCTCACCCATCGCCGCCGAGTGCACCACGATCTGCTCGTCGTCGAACACCGACAACGTCGCGAGCCCGGCGACCATCGCGAGTTGGTTGCCCTTAAAGGTCGTTGAGTGCACCAGCGCCTTGTCGAGTGATTTGTAGACCGAGCGGTAGATCCGATCGCTCGTGAGCATTGCGCCGACCGGGATGAAGCCTCCCGAGAGCGCCTTAGAGACCGTGATGATGTCGGGAGTGAGCCCGTAGTGCTCGTGGGCGTAAAACGCGCCGGTGCGCCCAATGCCAGTTTGGACCTCATCGGCGATAAGCAGAGCGCCGTGACTTCGTAGTTCGCGCTCGATCGCTTGCCAGGTGACCGCGGGCAGTTCAAAGACGCCCTTGCCCTGAATTGGTTCGGCGATGAGTGCGGCCACATCACCGCGCTCGAGCTCAGTGCGCAGTTGGTCGAGATCGCCGAACTCGATTTCGGTTGCGCCCGGCATGAGTGGCCCGAAGCCCGCTTTGAATTCGGCGGAGCCGTTGACGGCTAATGCACCCATCGTGAGGCCGTGATAAGCGTGCGCGAAGTACAAGATCCGTTGACGTTTGGTCGCGGCGCGCGCGAATTTGAGGGCGGCTTCGACCGATTCGGCGCCAGAGTTGCAAAAAAACACGCGCTCGATTCCGCGGTGGCTACGCGTGACGAGTTGCTCAGCGAGCAGTCCCGGCAACAAAGCGCAGTCCATCTGCACCATGTTCGGCAGGTCCAGGTCAATTGCTTGGTGCAGCGCTTGCTTCAGCACCGGGTGACTGCGCCCGAGAGCGAAGACTCCGAATCCGCTCAATAGATCGAAGTACTGCGCGCCGGTGTCGTCGTAGAGGTAACAACCTTCGCCGCGCTCGTAGAACCGCTCGAACCCAATGGTCTTAAGCACGCCGGCCAACTGCGGATTCACGTAGCGCCCGTGAAGTTCAAAGTTCTCGCCGCGGCGCTCGTTGAGCAGCGCCGCCAGGTCAAAGCCCATCAGCCCTCCTGCGTCGCGCGAATCGTAGGACGAAGACGACTCACGTGGACCGGGTGCGCGAAGTGCCGTCAGCCCAGACGGGGATCTTGCGCGTGGCGGGTCCAAAGGCGATGTAGATCGTCGTCGCGCCCCAGATTGCGTAACAGACCGTGGTGTTGACGTACGCCAGCGCACACGTCACCGCGTACGCGCCCGGCACCAGCATTGATCGGCGAATGGAGCTGCGCAACGAGCCCTTTTCCACCTTGCCGATAAAGAGGTCGCGGTGGCTCGCGAGATATCCCCAGAGCGCGAGAAACGCGAGGCCGATCGCCAGCATGTTGCAGCTGTAGAGCTCGACCGAGCTCGAGGAGTTGGCGTGGCTGGTCCAGGAGTACTGGGCCAAGACGGACGTCGAAAACGGCAGGAACGCGACAAAGAGCATCAACCCGAGGTTGAGCAGCAGCAGCTGGCGGTCCACGTCACCAATGCGACGAAACAACGAGTGGTGCGCCACCCAGATCAGTCCGATGGTGCAAAAGCTGAGGACGTAGGCGACGTAACTCGGCCACAGATGCCCGAGCGCGCCCAGTAGCGAACGGTGGTGCGTGTTGGGTTTCGGAATCTCGATGACGAGCAAGGTGATGGCGATCGCCATGATGGCGTCGCTGAAGAACTCGAGGCGCTCAGATCCGCCATCGCTGGCGCGCGCTGGAATGTTGCTGCTCATCAACTCCCCCGACTGGTAACGATACGGACCGTGCGCCCGTTCACTCGGCACACGCACGAATCGGTCAGTACAGTCAGGCACAACCAGAGGAGCGACCGTGGATGCTGACGAGACGGTTCACAGTGACTCGGGAGAGTCAACACCCGAAGCGCACGCCGTGACGGAGCCGGTTTCGGCGCCGTCGAGAAGTGGGCACGCACGCACCGTGATCGGCGGGACGCTTGCCGCCGTGATTGCGATCGTGCTCGTCATTGTGCTGTCAGGAAGCAACGGCCCGAGCGCGTCGGCGGCGCTGGCCGTGCGCAGTGCGGTGTCGTCCACGCTCAGTTCGAAATCGTTCAGCTTCACGATGACCGAAGCGGTGGCGATATCTGGGCAGAACGTGCTGATGCACGGCGACGGTCTGTGCGCGGTGGGTCAGGCCTCGTGCCAGATGAACTTCAAGTTCTCTGGATCGCCGATCCTGTCAAAGATCGGGACAATCCAGCTGGTCTTTGACGGAACGTCGGTGTACATGAAGTACCCGCCGATTATCTCGTCGCACTTGGCGCACCCGTGGATTTCGATTCCGACGTCGGGGTCAGGCAGTTCGGGATTCGGAAAGGGTCCAACTAATCCCGCGTCGAGTCTCGCCAACCTGCTGCGATCCGGTGCCAAGGTGACCGACGTTGGCTCAGTCAGTTTCGGTTCTGGCAATGCGCACGAGTACATCGTGGACATGTCCAACGTGACGACACAAAAGATCCTCAATCAGCGTCTCCAACAGTTGGGCACCCGCGCGCAGTCGTTGCTGTCGGGAGTCAATCTCGGTGGGTTCACCGAGCACGTCTTTATTGACTCCAACCACAAGCTGGTTGGCATCTCACTTTCCGGGACGATCTCCAAGTCCGGCGTCGCCTCAGCGATCTCTCTCACCATGCACGTCACTCAACTGAATACGCCGGCGGTCATCGTTGTTCCGCCAGCCAGCGACGTCGAGACCTTGACTCAGATGATGGCGCAGCTGACGAGCCAGTAGAGCCCCAACCTCGGGGCGGTAACGTCCCGAAAATGGACTACCACTCGCTCGGCAAAACCGGAATCAAAGTCAGCCCGCTGTGCCTCGGCGCCATGATGTTCGGCGCCTGGGGCAACCCGGACCACGACGAATCAATTCGCATCATTCACCGCGCGCTCGACGCAGGCATCAACTTCATCGACACCGCCGATGTGTACTCACAGGGCGAGAGTGAAGTCATCGTGGGCAAGGCGTTGGCACAGGTCGACCGCAGCCGAGTGGTACTCGCGACCAAGGTGCACGGCACGATGGGTGACGATCCGAACGCGCAAGGCAACTCGCGGCGCTGGATCATCGCGGAGTGCGACAACTCGCTGCGCCGTCTCGGCGTCGACTACATCGACCTGTACCAAATCCACCGACCCGATGAGTCCGTCGACATCGATGAGACGCTCGGTGCGTTGAGCGATCTGGTGCACGCCGGCAAGATCCGTTCCTTCGGTAGTTCAACCTTCCCGGCCGAGCAGATCGTCGAGGCGCAATGGGTCGCCGAGCGTCGGGGCCGCGAGCGCTTCATGACCGAGCAGCCGCCGTACTCACTACTGGTACGAGGCATTGAGCGCTCGGTGCTGCCGACCTGTCAGAAGTACGGCATGGGCGTGCTGCCCTGGAGTCCACTCGCCGGCGGCTGGCTGTCGGGCCGCTTCGGAGTCGGCAAGGACAACACCAGCCGTCGCGCCTCGCGCATCCCCGGTCGCTATGACCTCACGTTGCCGGCGAATCAGACCAAGTTGGAGCTCGTCACCAAACTGGGTGAACTCGCCGACTCGGCGGGTCTCTCGATGATCGACCTTGCGCTCGCGTTCGTGCTCGAGCACCCGGTGATCAGTTCGGCGATCATCGGCCCGCGCACCATGGAGCAACTCGAGAGCCAGCTCGGCGCACCCGAGGTGAAACTGAGTGCGGATGTTCTTGACGCCATTGACGCGATCGTGCCACCGGGCACCAATGTCAACTCCGAAGATGGCGGATGGAATCCGAGCGTTCTTGCGCGCCCGAAACTTCGTCGACGCTCAGCGCGCTAACACGAAACTCTGTTCGACCCAACCCAAGGGCCGCGGGGCCCTTCGGTAGACTGAGCCCGCTTTTCAGCGTCTCACCGGCGTGAACCGCCAGATCCGAGGGGTAGCGAAGCGACAGCAGACCGCTCGAGGGCGACCGGTCGATTGAAGGAGTTTCGGCGTGAAGGTTCTCGTACTTGGCGGTGACGGCTTTTGCGGCTGGCCCACCTCGCTGCACCTCTCAGACATCGGCCACGACGTCACCGTCGTCGACAACCTCTCGCGCCGTTTCATTGACATCGAACTTGAGGTCGAGTCTTTGACGCCGATTCGTCCCATCGGCGAGCGGCTCCGAGTCTGGAACGAAGTCTCCGGCAAGACCATCAAATTCGAGAACGTGGACCTCGCCCAGGAGTACGACAAGCTCGTCGACCTCTTGGCCACGGTCCGACCTGACGCGGTCGTGCACTTCGGCGAGCAGCGCGCCGCGCCGTACTCCATGCGTTCGGCACGCGCCAAGCGCTACACCGTCGACAACAACGTGCGCGGAACGCACAACTTGCTCTGCGCCATCGTGGCGCTGGGTCTTGACACCGCGGTCGTGCACCTCGGCACCATGGGCGTTTACGGCTACGGCTGGAGCGGCTCGGCGCCGATTCCCGAGGGCTACCTCACCGTCAAGGTGCCGACGCCCGATGGCGATCTGGCGCGCGAGATCCTGCACCCGGCCAATCCCGGCTCGGTGTACCACATGACCAAGACGCTCGACCAGTTGCTCTTCGCGTTCTACGCCAACAACGACAACGTGCGCATCACTGACTTGCACCAGGGAATCGTGTGGGGAACGCAGACACCACAGACCGCGCTCGATGAGCGACTGATCAACCGCTTCGACTACGACGGCGACTACGGCACGGTGCTCAACCGGTTCCTGATGCAGGCGG